>NZ_JAJQXA010000005.1 GCF_021245985.1 Flavobacterium soyae
TGCATTCAACAGTCTGGTTTAGAGCCCCTGCCTGAGTAGACCATACAGGAGCCGCTGTATCTTCAATGGTAATAACCTGAGTAAAAGTATCAGAAGTATTGCCGCAGTCGTCTTTTACGGTCCAGGTGTTGGTATAGGTTCCGGCATTTGAGCATCCCTCAGAGGCTGTGAACTGTCCGCTTACTTTTTCAATATTAGAAACATCAGCATCACATAAATCAGCAGCAGCAGGGAATAAAGCCTGTGCAGCAGCCAGAGCTTCGGCATTGCTGCATTCAACAGTCTGGTTTAGAGATCCGCTTTGTGTTGTCCAAGCTGGAGCTGTAACGTCTACTACATTTATGGTTTGACTTACAGGAAGTGATGTGTTGTCGCAGGCATCTTTTGCAGTCCATGTTCTGGTTATTGAATATGTACCGGTACAAGAACCAGGATTACTCTGATCTGTATAAGTTAATGATGTTACTGTACCGCTATTGTCAGTTGCTGTAGCTTGAGCAAATACTGGAATTTCCGGACAATTAATTGTAGTAGGATCTGGCAGCGGATCAATTACTGGTTTAATAGAATCTCCACTAGGTATAGTTACAGTCAGCTGTTTAGAACAATTGTTACTGTCAGTTACAGTTACTGTATATGTTCCGGCAGCAACATTATTTAAATCTTTAGTGACTGCACCATTACTCCATAAGTAACTATAGCCGGGAGTTCCGCCTGTAACCCCTAAGGTAATATTAGACGTACCTCCGCCGCAGCTTACTGTTGTATGGGTTTCGCTTAATATCAGTTCCGTAGGCGCGATTATAGGAAGAATGTATGAATTTGATAAGTTCTGAGAATCAGTGACAGTTAGTTTGGCTGTGTTGTTAGAAGTTGTATAAGTATAAGTTGGGTTTGGTAAGGTTGAATCTGGCGCACCTCCGTCATTTTTAAAATCCCAGGCATAAGTGTATGGGGTTTTACCTCCGTTTGTAGTTGATGTAAAACTAACAGTTATGTTTGTTCCAACGGTACACGCTTTATAAGTAAACTGAACGGCTAAAGGCTTAGAAATGGTAAAAGTGTTTGTATAGTCACATTGAGAATTGGTGTAAGAACTGCAGGTATAATTTGGACCAGGATCATTATTTTTATTTGTTTTCCAGGCAATAATAGTATTTTCCAGGCTTAATTCATCACCACAAGTCCAATTGAACGGACCGTATATTAACTTTTTATTGCTTCCGGGAACTATGTCACCTAATAAAACATTCAAAAAAGTAGTAACACCATTTATCTGTAAATCTGAGTTTAACCTTGCATAATGAATACTGGAACTCGAATTTGAAGAATAATTAAGATAGATATATACCTGCTGTACCTGTCCAATTGTACAAGTGGTATTAGTTATAGGCGTTCCATTTACATTAGACAGACTAAGAAATACATCCGTCAATGTGTAATTGTTTGATGTACAGCTATAACCGCAGGTTCTTAAATCTACTTGTGAAAACGATAAATGGATATTAAATATTAGAATTAACGTTATGAGAACGTTCTTAATATTAATATTTTTAAAAGAAGTAATGTTTTTCATAATCTCTAATTTTTAAACTTTAATACTTTTACTTTAAGATTCTTAGAGGGTATAGTCACTTTTAACGGACTATGATTGTTTAATGGTAATTAGGTAAATCGACTATAGAATTGATTTAGAAATAATGGTGATGTAAAAAACTTAATTTGATTCTTTTGTTTCCGAAATGTTTAACTTAACGGTTAATAGATCTTTTAAGAGATGGAGAATAAGTCCTATTTTATTGTTTTAACGGACAAATAGTACATTAAATCACATCTTGCGCCCTGATAAAAAAATAACTTACAATTTTGATAATTTTACCACTTCACAGAAAGTAGGTTTTTGATTATTATAAGTTGTTTTGTTGTTTGTTATATTTTTGACATTTTAACAGAATCAAAGTTATATTAGAGTTTTTCTATTTGATTTTTTTTATCTGTAACTAACCTAAAAACTCGTTTAACTGCTCTTTTTTTATTAAAAATTGGCTCAAAAAAACATTTTTTTGACAGGTTTGACGAAAAATTAATACTGATTTTTCCCTGCTTTTTGATAAAAACAATGTTACTTAATCGGTATTAAATGGTTAATGATTAATTATTTGGTTAATTTATTGCCAAATTCAAAATGTCGACAAAATGCATTTTTAATAGACGAAGTACATTTTTTTTATAAATGGAAAAATCAATTTTTTTGTATTGTTAAAATTTTGAGAATAATTTATTCTTGTTAAAATTTTCATTTAATGTTAACAGAAATAAAAAAAAGAGAAGTATTAAAATATCTTTTGTAAATTAGAACTTAAATAAAATCGCAGCCATTTTTTGCGGTTTTTAAACCTTCTGTTTATGAAAAATTTAATTTTAATACGTCATGCAAAATCAAGTTGGGAAGCTCCTTTAAAAGATTTCGACAGGCCTTTAATGAAGAAAGGGATTTTGGATGCCCACGAAGTTTCGACACATATTTCAAAATATCTTCCTAAGACTTACATTATATGGAGCAGTACAGCTGCACGTGCCTCAGAAACAGCTGTAATTTTTGCACAAAACATTTCATACCCTATAGAAAGTATCGTTTATAAAGATGATCTTTATACTTTTGATGAAAGACAACTGGAAAAAGTTATCAAATCATGTGATAATAGTTTAGAAAGCGTTATTCTTTTTGGACATAACGAGGCTATTACAAATTTTGTTAATAAATTTGGGGATGTTTTTATTGATAATGTCCCGACCTCTGGCTTTGTTTCATTGCAATTTGATTCAGAAAGCTGGGACTCAATTAATAAAGGCAAAACCAATAAAACATTATTCCCCAAAGACCTAAAATAAATCAAGTGTACGAACAGAAATATATCGATAGAGAAAAAAGCTGGTTAGCGTTTAATGCAAGAGTACTTCAGGAAGCCGCAGATAATACGGTTCCGCTTTTAGACAGACTTCGTTTTGTTGGAATTTTTTCAAACAATTTAGATGAATTTTTTAGAGTTCGATATGCCGCAATTCGAAGATTGAGCCTTTCCGGAATTTCCGGCGAAAAATATTTAGGCGGAGTCTCTGCTCATCAATTAATTAAGGATATTACAGAAATTGTAATTCAGCAGCAATCGGAAAGCTTACGTATTCTGGGAAATATCGAAGCTGAGCTCGAAGCAGAAAATATATTTATTATAAACGAAGATCAAATCACAGCAAAACAGGAATGTTTTCTAAAGGACTTTTTTATGCAAAAATTAAGTCCCGAATTAGTTACCATTATTTTGAATGACCTAGCTGTTTTTCCGGTTTTAAAGGATACTTTAGGATATTTAGCCGTGCGTCTGGAATTAAAAAATGACGAGGTTCGTTACGCTTTAATTGAAATTCCTAAAACCATAAACAGATTTGTCGTGCTTCCTTCTGAAGATGATAAACAGTACGTAATTTTAATTGATGATGTTATTCGTTATAAACTAAAAAACATCTTTAATATATTCGATTATAAAAGTGTTTCGGCACACATGATCAAAATTACGCGCGATGCACAGTTAGATATAGATAGTGATTTGAGCAAAAGTATGCTGGAAAAAATCGCTTCATCAGTAAAAGACCGCCGAATTGGGGAGCCGGTTCGTTTTATTTATGACAGTTTAATCGAAGAAGATACTTTGCGTTTCTTTTTAGATAAAATGAAAATTGTTGAAACAGACAGTATAATCCCCGGAGGAAGGTATCACAATCGCCGCGATTATATGAGTTTTCCAAATTTAGGACGTTACGATTTACTTTATAAGCCTAATGAACCTCTGCCGGTTCCGGGCTTGAGCCTTGACGGAAGTATTTTGGAAAAAATCAACAAAAAAGACTATTTGCTGCACGCTCCTTATCAATCATTTTCGTACTTGACGAAATTTTTACGTGAAGCTGCTTTAGACCCAAAAGTTACCAGTATCAAAATTACGTTATATCGTTTGGCAAAGAACTCACAAATTATTAGTTCATTAATTAATGCAGCTAAAAATGGTAAAAAAGTAGTCGTTCAAATTGAGCTTCAGGCACGTTTTGACGAAGCTTCGAATATTTCGTATGCAGAACAGATGCAGACTGAAGGTATAGAACTTATTTTTGGAATAAAAGGCCTTAAAGTGCACAGTAAAATATGTGTAATCGAAAGAACTGAGGATGGAAAAAATCGTCGTTACGGTTTTATTTCGACAGGAAACTTTAACGAGGCAACGGCTAAAATTTATACTGATGTAACACTTTTTACATGTCATCAGGGAATTTTAAAAGATATTTCAAAAATATTCGAATTCTTTGATATCAATTACAGAATTCACAGATATAAACATTTAATCATTTCGCCGCATTACACAAGAACAAAATTTGTAAAACTGATAGATCGTGAAATTCTTCATGCATTAGCCGGAAGAAAAACATTTATCAAATTAAAAATGAATAGCTTATCAGATTTTAAAATGATCGATAAACTATATGAAGCTAGTAATGCAGGAGTAAAAATTCAGCTTCAGGTAAGAGGGATTTGTTCACTGATTCCGGGAATTCCGGGAATGAGCGAAAATATTGAAGCCATAAGTATTGTCGATAATTACCTGGAACATTCAAGAATATACATTTTTGGAAATGCAGGTCTAAACGAGGTTTATATTTCCTCAGCTGATTTCATGACAAGAAACCTTGACGGAAGAGTAGAAGTAACATGTCCGGTTTACGATCATGAAATCAAAAAAGAATTAATAGACAATTTCAATATTGCATGGAAAGGAAATGTAAAAGTAAGATATCATTCATACAAATTAGATAATAAATATAAACCTCGAAATCATCATGCCCCATTTAGAGCACAATTTGAAACCTATAAGTATTATCAAGATAAAATTGCGGTACAAGAAGAGGCTCCTGAAAAAGTAAACTAAATAATTAAAATTCAATTACAAATCATAAAGTGAGCATGATTAATATAAGGAAATTTGCTGCAATAGATATTGGGTCAAACGCCATGAGGCTTCTGATATCGAATGTTGTAGAACAAGAAGGAAAAGAACCTCAGTTTAATAAAAGTTCACTTGTTCGTGTTCCAATACGTTTGGGACAAGACGCCTTTACAGTAGGTGAAATTTCGCCAGAAAATATAGATCGAATGGTTGATGCCATGAAAGCATTTAACCTTTTGATGAAAGTACATAAAGTAGAACGTTATATGGCATTTGCAACTTCGGCAATGCGGGAAGCTTATAATGCAAAAGAAGTTGTAGCTTTAATCAAGAAAAAAGCCGACATTAAAATTGAAATTATTGATGGTAAAAAAGAAGCCGCAATTATTGCTTCTACTGATTTACATCATTTATTAAAAACAGACGAGACGTATCTTTTTGTAGATGTTGGTGGTGGAAGTACTGAATTTACTTTGTTCTCTGACGGAAAAATGATCAGTTCAAGATCATTTAAGGCCGGAACCGTTCGTTTACTTAATAATATGGTTCACGATGTAGTTTGGGATGAAATCGAAAAATGGATTAAAACCAATACAGCAGATTATGACGAAGTTACCTTAATTGGTTCTGGAGGAAATATCAATAAACTGTTTAAAATGTCTGGAAAACAGCAGGAAAAACCACTTTCATACATTTACATCAATTCTCAATATGCCTTTTTAAATTCATTGACTTACGAACAAAGAATTGCTGAATTAGGTTTAAACTCTGATCGTGCCGACGTAATTATTCACGCAACACGCATTTATCTTAATGCAATGAAATGGAGTGGGGCGCGCCAGATTTATGTTCCTAAAATTGGACTTTCTGACGGAATCGTAAAAGCGATGTATTACGGTAAAATTTAAGATTTTTTGAGCCGCAAATTACACGAATTTCTACGAATTTTTCCGCAAAAGAGTTGAAATTAATTCATGGAAATTCGTGTAATTCGCGGCAAAAAAAACATATTAACTAGGTAAATCCAACCCAAATGTAGAACGCAAAAGTTCAATGTTTGGATTGATTTCATGCAGACGATTGTACCTGTCCTGATCGTTGAAACTTCTTTTAGCTTCAACTTTTTCATTTACAATTACTTCAATTGTAATATCATGATTGTGCAGGTGACCTCTTAAATGCCCTAAAAGCGCATTCATCTGACTTTCGAATTCTAGCTTAGAACCTTCGTTTGGAAGTTCGTAAGTGATGTTGGTTCCATTTAAAACAGGATCGTTGATTAATAAGATCGATTCCATGATCTTTAAACCTTTTTGACCTAAACGTTCTGCATATTTATTCCACTGCACAAGCATTTCAGTTTCTGTAAATTCTTCGGTAGGCAAAACAGATGTAGGTTTAACGTAAGATTTACTGCTTTGTTCTAATTCTTTTTTCTTGCGGATACTCGCCAAAGAAAATGCAGAAACTTTAGGTTCACCGCCAATTTCAGCCCTTGGAATTTCAGGAATTTCAACTTTTGGAGTTTCTGTAACAGGAGTTTGCGTTGTAGTATTTACATCAGAATTGCCATTGTCATTTTGATTGCCATTGATTTTTTCTTCTGTTTGATTTTCGACTTTCGACTTTGGACTTTGGACTTCAACAATAGAAAAACTTCCGTTTTTAAAATAAGCAGGCGGAATTATGAATTGCTCAGCTTTTTTTTTTCTCCATCAAAGTTGATAGAGGCTAATTGCATCAAACATAATTCGACTAAAAGACGCTGATTCTGACTCAGTTTATATTTTAAATCGCAGTCGTTTGCAATGTCAATCCCTTTCAATAAAAATTCCTGAGAACATTTTTGAGACTGAACGCCATACATTTGCTGTGCCTGTTCACCAACTTCTAATAAAGCAATAGTTGCAGGAGTTTTGCTCACTAACAAATCTCTAAAATGAGACGCTAATCCGGCAATAAAATGATGTCCGTCAAAACCTTTAGAAAGGATATCGTTGTAGGCAATTAAAAGATCCGGAATTTTATTTTCCAGGATCAAATCTGTAACAGTGATATAAGTTTCGTAATCTAAAACATTTAGATTTTCTGTTACAGCCTGACGTGTTAAGTTAGTTCCGCAATACGAAACCACACGGTCAAAAATAGATAAAGCATCACGCATGGCACCATCTGCTTTTTGAGCAATAATGTGCAAAGCATCATCTTCAAAATTGATTCCTTGACTTTGAGCAACATCAGCTAAATGTTCTTTAGCATCTTTTACGGTAATTCTTTTGAAATCAAATATCTGACAACGAGATAAAATCGTTGGAATGATTTTGTGTTTTTCTGTTGTAGCTAAAATAAAAATAGCATGTTTTGGCGGTTCTTCTAATGTTTTAAGAAAAGCATTAAAAGCAGCCGAAGACAACATATGAACCTCGTCAATAATATATACTTTATATTGTCCGGTTTGAGGCGGGATTCGAACCTGATCAATAAGGTTACGAATATCATCAACCGAGTTGTTTGAAGCAGCATCTAACTCAAAAACGTTAAAAGCAAAATCCTCAGTTGGATCATCATACCCGGGCTGGTTTATTTTACGGGCCAGAATACGGGCGCAGGTAGTTTTTCCAACTCCACGCGGTCCGGTGAATAAAAGAGCAGAAGCAAGGTGATTGCTGTCAATAGCATTCAACAACGTGTTGGTAATGGCTTTCTGCCCCACAACATCCTTAAAGGTCTGCGGGCGGTATTTACGAGCCGATACTACAAATTGTTCCATATTCTTTTTTATTCGATAGCAAATATAGTCTGAAAATTACCAAATCACAAATATGAAAATCATAAATATTAGAGAAGATTTTGAGTGCTTTGAGTTTGTGAAAGTAAGGTTTTTTAATTTCATTTTATAAACATGATTTTTATACTTTTACTAGAAAGTTTAACCTTAATAAGCACCTAAAAATCATCTCGAAAGTTTAAAATCAAAAAGAAAAAGGACTAAATATATTTGACCAATAAAGCAGTCAATGATTAGTAGATTAATTGTAGAAATTTCAACGTTTATGTCATTTCGACGAAAAGAGAAATCGCACCAGAAACTCCGCATAGTTTGTCTTCAATCTTTGTCGAATTACGAGTGTGATTTCTCCTTTCGTCGAAATGACAAAACTGGATGTAATCATTAAAAATTACCTTCCCCTAATACTTAAATCAAATAAAAATTTGGCAGTTTCCTGATCTGAATCGGCGGAAAAACCTGCTACATAAACGCCCTTTTTACCGTTTACGGACTTAATTCCGTATACAACTGCCTCATCGCCGGGGTCAGATTCCCCTTCGTATCGATACACATGAACAATTTCAAATTTCTCAGGATTCTTTTTAATCATGTCTGCATTTCGATTAAAATCACAAGTAAATCCTTTCTCATTCAATTGATCTAAAGCCTTTGAAACAGTTGCGTAATGATACATTCTTTTCATAATAAACTAAATTTAAAAATTACGGAATTTTAAAGATAACTATTTTAAAATTAAAATGTTACGAAAATTAAATGAAATTCAGAAATTTAAAATCATTATTCTTAGTCTATAAAGTGTTACTTTTGCAGCGCAGACCGCCTTATCGCTGTTCCGATTCATCGGAAGAGAGGAAAGTCCGGACACCACAGAGAAGCATAGCGGGTAACGCCCGTCGGTCCCGATCTCGATCGGGATTAGGACAAGTGCAGCAGAAAGTATGTACAGGTAATGCTGTAGTGAAACCAGGTAAACTCTATGCGGTGAAATACCAAGTATATCAGCATTTAAGGGCTTCTCGTCCGTTGTTGAAGGGTAGGTAGCTTGAGTTTCGCAGTAATGCGGAATCTAGATAAATGATAAGGCCTTGATTTATCAGGGACAGAATCCGGCTTATAGGTCTGCTTTTTTTATATATTTGTGAAAGACTCTAATCTATCTTGATGAATATAACTACTCCAAATCCTGTTTCAAAAGCTAACAAAGGCCTTTTTCAAACTATAACTACCAACCTGACATTTTGGGTTTTAATAGCCATTATTGCCGGTGTTTTACTCGGACATTTTTCGCCGGATAATGGTGTGAAAATGAAAATTGTAGGCGAAAGGTTTGTCGATATTATCAAACTATTTATTGGCCCGATTATATTTTTGACCATTGTTTTAGGCATTTCCGGAATGGGAAATCTAAAAAAAGTCGGACGAATTGGCGTTAAAGCTTTAGGATATTTTGAAGTAGTTTCAACCGTTGCATTAGCAATTGGTGTTGCAGTTGCTTATTTATTTCAGCCCGGAAAAATTGATAAGTCGGGACTGGCTCTTGGCGACGCAAGCCAATATACAAATGGAAGCGCAAAGGATTTTTCATGGATTCAGTTTTTCTTTTCCAATTTTACGCTGCAGGTTTTACTGGCGGCAATTGTCTGCGGAATTGCCTTGAATTTTTATCAAAAAAGAGAACAGACCATTTTAATTTTAGAACGAATTTCAAACGTGGTTTTCCTCGGTTTAAAATATGTCATGTACCTCGCTCCAATTGGTGCTTTTGGCGGAATGGCTTATACGATTGGAAAATTCGGATTAGCAACTTTGATTCCGCTTGGAAAATTAATGCTTTGTGTTTATCTCACCATGGCATTGTTTGTTTTCCTAATTTTAGGAACAATTCTACGCTATTATAAAATAAGTATACTTTCGATTTTAAAATATATAAAAGAAGAACTTTTACTGGTTTTAGGAACTTCATCTTCAGAAGCCGCTCTGCCAAGTATTATGATTAAACTCGAAAGAATGGGCTGCAGTAAATCGGTTGTGGGATTGGTAATTCCAACAGGATATTCCTTTAATCTCGACGGAACTTCGATTTACTTGTCGATGTCGGTAATATTTTTGGCGCAGTTGTATGATGTGCATTTGAGTTTCTTCGAAATCCTGACCGTTATTGGTATTTTGATGATTACGTCAAAAGGCGCGGCAGGCGTAACCGGAAGCGGATTTATTGTTTTAGCATCAACTTTAACAGCGCTGCATAAAATTCCTGTAGAAGGTTTGGCTTTTTTATTAGGAGTTGATAAATTTATGAGCGAAGCGAGAGCCATTACAAACTTAATTGGAAATACTGTCGCAACGATTATAATTTCGAAAACAGAACACGATTTTACAGAGCTTGATTTGAATCCTGTTTTGGAGGAATAATTTGTTTAGCCACTAAGACACAAAGACACTAAGTTTTTGTTTTTCTTTTTGAGCTTCGCGAGATTAAAAAATACTTTGTGACTTAGCGCCTTTGCGGCATTAATTCATGGCATTAAATTGAAATTTTATGAAAAGAATTGGAATTTTAGGACTTGGAGGCGTTGGAGGTTATTTCGGCGGACTTTTGGCGAAAGCCTATCAAAAATCTGATGATGTTGAAATCATTTTTATCGCACGCGGCGAAACTCAAAAAGCGATTGCCGAAAACGGATTAAAGATTGTAACCGATGATTCTGAAACGATTGTTCGTCCGAATTTAGTTTCGAATAATCCGTCAGAAATTGGTGTATTGGATTATTTAATATGCGCAACAAAAACATATGATATTGAAGAAAGTTTTACTTCTTTAAAAAACTGCATTAAAAAAGAAACCATAGTTCTTCCGTTATACAATGGAGTTGATGCGCAGGAAAGAATTAAAAAAATAGTGCCCGATAATGAAGTTTTACTAGGCTGTGTTTATATTGTTTCGATGATTTTTTCGCCTGGAACCATTCGTAGGATCGGGTTTTATGAAAAAATGTTTTTTGGATCTAAAACAACTCCATTTTCAAAATTAGAAGAATTACTTCATATTCTGCAAAAAGCAAAAATAGAAAGCTATTTAGTTGAAAATATTGAAGAAACCGTTTGGGAAAAATTCATTTTTATTTCAGCTTTAGCATCAGCAACTTCGTATTTAAACCAAAATATTGGTGAAATTTTAAGCAATTCAGAATCGAAAGTAACCTATATCGAATTACTTCATGAAATTGAAGATGTGGCGCAGGCAAAAGGCCTAAAATTACCGCATGATATTGTAGCGCAGACTATTCAAAAATTAGAAAAATCGCCAAAAGAAGCTACTTCATCTATGCACAGAGATTTACTGGCAGGAAAAAATACCGAAGCCATTTCGCTTACACAATACGTTGTGAGCGAAGGAAAAAAATACGGCGTAAAAACTCCTCTTTACGAAAAGATTGCCGCCGTTTTGGTTAAATGATTTTCTTTTAAACACATAGAAGCATAGTTTTTTTAGTTTTATTAAACTATGTTTCTATGTGTTAAAAAAAATTAGGATTCGTCCTTTGTTGTACGAACCAGACTGATTCCTGACGTAAAGAAAACAATTCCTAAAATGCCGTAAATAATTACCGATTTGATATCTCTGGTTTCTGCTGATGCGCCGGCAAAAATGACAGCTGTATATATAAGTCCTACAATCCCGAGGATCGTCAATAACCCTCCGAAAAATCTTTTTAGGTTCATGATTTTTAGATTTTTAAGTTATTAACAAATATAGGATTTTAATCGTTATATGTTGTTACACAATTGTTTAGCTAATTTTATATGATTTGCAGGATTACTTTTGAATTTTAAATTCCAAACCAATATTTCGAACACTTTCAATACTTATGTTTGGATCTGAATTAAAATATTTCCTTAGCCTGCTGATAAAAACATCCATGCTTCTTCCTGAAAAATAATCGTCTTTTTTCCAGACAGACATTAAAATTTCATCTCTCTTTAATAACTGATTATGATTGAGATATAAATATTCAATAAGAGCCGCTTCTTTCTCTGTAAGCTGCTGCACATGATTTTTATTATTGAGCGTTAAACGTTCGTTATCAAAAATATACGAACCAATTTCAATTATATTATTTCCGTCCAGACTTCTCTTTTGCTCGATTCTTTTCAATATATTCTGCAGGCGCAGCACCAGTTCATCGACCTCAAAAGGTTTCACGATATAATCGTCTGCACCTAGTTTTAATCCAATAATTTTGTCTTCTTTTAACTTTTTTGCCGTTAAAAAAATAAAGGGAGTTTCGGGATTGATTGTAATTATTTTTTCGGCCAGTGAAAACCCGTCTAATTTGGGCATCATTACATCAAAAACACAAATATCAAAAGTCTGGTTTTTAAAATAGTCTAAAGCTATTTCGCCGTTTTCTGCCCAGATTACTTCAAATTGATGAAGTTCTAAATATTGTTTTAAAATTGCTGCAAAATCATGATCGTCTTCAGCTAAAAGTAATTTTTTCAAAATATGGTAATTAAACTTTTAATAAAATAGTAAACTGAGTTCCTTTTCCTAAATCACTAATCACATTAACAGAACCCTGATGTGCTTTTACGATTTGATCCACATAATACAATCCTAAACCTAAACCTTTTGTGTTGTGCAGATTTCCTTGTTCAACACGATAAAATTTCTCAAAAAGCAGCGATTGATTATTTTTAGAAATTCCAATCCCGTTATCTTCAATACTAATCGAAAATTGATTTTCAACTTGTTTCGTTTTTACAATAATCGTGTTCGAACCGTATTTTACAGCATTTTCCAAAACATTTAAAAGAGCCGTTGTTAAATGAAATTTATCCAGAATCAAATTCGTTTTTTGAGTCTGAAAATCAGTTTTAATATCAATTTTAGGATACGTGATTTTAAAATCATTTACAATAGAAAGCAGGAAATCTTCTGTTTCAATTTTTTCTTTTTGCAGTTCGATTTCATTTTCTGCCAATGAATTTGCCATAACCTGATCGATTAAACTTTGAAGACGATTGTTTTGACGAGAAATTGTATTGATAATAGCATTGAAATTTTCATCGTTTTCACGAATGTTTTTCTGCTCCAGAATTTTGGTCGAAATCCCTAAAGTTGCCAAAGGCGTTTTAAGCTCGTGTGTAATATTATTGATAAAATCGGTTTTTACATCGCTTACTTTTTTCTGTTTTATTAAAGCTTTAAGTGCAATTACAAAAAGCGTTATAAGCGTGAGAATCGAGAATAAAGACAAAACCAGAATAAAAGCCATTCGCCTTAAAATAATCATTTCCCAGTCGATAACCGAAACGTACATCGAATCTTCCGTCAATAATTGGTATTCCTGATTTTCAAAAGTTCCGTTTGTAGTTCCAACATAATTTCGGACTAAAAAAGCATGATTTAGAGAAGCCAGATTTCCGTATAATTTGTTTCGAATAAAAGGCTTTTCAGAAAAAATAGTATCGGCTTTTTTGGTGTTTTTGTATAAAATAAATTTGTTGAGAACAATTGCAAAATCGATTTTAAAATTAGGTAAATCTCTTTCGAATTTTCGCTGAATTTGTGCTGTCAATGCGCTTCGGTATTCATTTTCTAAAATCCCTTTTTTAATGTCAGTTTTAGAATTTTTTCCCTGAATGTATTTCTCGGATAAATTAGTATAAAGTGCTTCTTTTCTGGAAACTAAAACCGAATCAATGTCACTGTAATTATTAGAAATCTGAGCAATTTCATTTTTAATCTGCGTATGAAACTGCGCCACTTTATAATCGTAAGTGGTTTTTACCAAATAGCATTGCACAGTCGATAAAACGATCAGCGCGACAACCGAAAATGCTATTAATAAATTGATTCTTTGTTTCATTTTGTTTTTTTGCTCGCGGATGACACGGATTAAACGGGTTTACACAGATTATATTTAAACTAAATCTTAAAAAATAAACCAGCGTAAACCCGTTTAATTCGTAAAATCTGCGGCCCATTTTCTCCACCCAAAAATAATGCTTTTATGGAACAAAAATGACGTTAACTCCGCATTAACCTTCAATTAACCTACGCAGCCCTTTTTTAGAAGCATTTTTGCATCATTACAAAAAAAAAACTTTTAAAAATGAATCGTTATCTGTCCTTAAAACTTCTTCTTGCGTTTTTACTTTTTTGTCTTTCATTTGCCGCAAAGGCACAAAATGAAACGCCAAAAGATTCCATTTCAAATGGACAATTAAAAGAAGTTGTTATCACTCAAAACAAAAAAACGTTTACCAATACAAACGGAAACATTAAAGTTGATGTTACAAGTTCTGTTTACAATTCAATTCCAAATACAGTTGATTTACTGGCAAAACTGCCAACCGTTCAGGTAAGTTCAGATAAAGAAAATATTACTGTTGTTGGCAAAGGAAATCCGTTGATTTATATTGACAATCAAAAAGTGGGAATAAACGATTTAAATGCTTTGGCTCCCGCCGATATTAAAACGATAGAAATCATTCAGAATCCGTCTGCAAAATATGAAGCCGAAGGTCGTTCGGTAATTTTGATTACTCGAAAATTCAGTAAAAAAGATAGTTTTAGAACTGAGATTTCTGAAGTGGCTTCCTTCAAGAAAAACTATAATAATTATCTGGGATTGAATACGAGTTTCAAGAAAAACAAATTCGAATGGAAAGCTAATTTCAATTATAATAGACTCAATCCGTGGGAAAGTCATAGCATTGATTATCAAATTCAAAATGCAGGCATTGCATCTAAGTATGATGTTATGGCCGAAACAAAACGTAAACAATATGTTTTTGGAGGCGGTTTATTTTACAAAATAAATGACGACGATTATTTTTCGTTTAATGTTAGTTCCAGACTTCGATCAGACACTTTTCCTATAAATACTTTTACGTATAATAAAAATCAAAACATTGAAAACAACGTTCTAACCTGGAGCGATAATTCGAGTAAAAAGAATTTTGTAAACTCATTTCTGAATTATTCAAAAAAGATAAAAGCAATTAATACGCAGCTTTTTGCAGGTTTTCAATATTCGAATTTTCAACAGAATTTAGTAACGATGGTCGAAAATAATTATAATGATACTGAATTTGCTTTGTCTCAAAACCGAAACCAAAAATTTAATGTTGATGTTTTTTCGGGAAGAATTGATTTAGAAAAAAAGTTTAAAAACGAAATGAATCTGGAATACGGCGGACTTTATTCTGCAGCAAAATCCAAATCAAATACTAATATTTTTGATTTCGAAGAAAATGAAAATACGGCTTTAGATTATGATTTTAAAGAAGAGAATTCAGCGGCTTATACACAGCTTTCGGGAAAAATTAAAAAGATCAGTTTTTCTGCCGGACTTAGAGTTGAAAATACCAATGTAAGCGGAAAATATAGAACAGATGCTTCGGCTTTGATCGATAAAAATTACACGAATCTTTTCCCGAAAGTGCAGCTTTCTATGGCAATAGACAGCACAAAAAACATTAGTTTAAATTATGCCAAAAGCATTTCGCGTCCCAATTATTCATCGTTAAGTAATATTGCGACTTATATAAATCCGTATTTTATATACGCCAGTAATATCAATTTGGGACCAACATTTAATAATGAAATTTCGTCGACTTTTCAATACAATGATAAATCAGTAAAAGTGAGTTATTGGCAAAATAAAAATCCGGTTTATAATAGTTTTCTTTATGATAAAGAAAAAAATATAATGACTTTTAAAGATATAAATTTTGATAAAGAAGCGGGTTTAAGTCTTGATTTTGAACTGCCTTTTACCTATAAAATTTGGACAACAACCAATTCGCTGGTTTTTATTCTCGAAAAAACAGAAGATCCTTCGGCTGAATTTTTAGATTCAAAACCGTATTTATATTATTATTCCAACAACGAATTTAAGCTTCCAAAGGAATATACTTTCGTTTTAAGTTTTTGGGGATTAACAGAACAAAAGAAAGGTGTTTTTGAAAGAAATCCCAGATTTGTTGTAGATATGGCGCTTTCTAAAACATTCTTAAAAAAATGGAACTGTACTTTGATCTGTAATAATGTTTTTAAAAATGTAATTGAAACAGAAGAATTCACCATTAATGATACCAGTTCAAAAGCAAGATATGTAGTTGATGCTCATGAAATTTCAATCTCGGTTAAATATTCTTTTGGGAAAGTAAAAGAAACTGAATTCAAGGAAACGAATGTGAATGAAAACGAAAGTAGAATTCGATAAAATGAAAAATTCCAAAATTTAAAATCCCAAATTCCAATTGAAGTTTGGAATTTGGGATTTTAAAAATTTGAAAATTGATATAAATTATCCTTCGTCTTCTTCAACAATTTTTAAAGGAGATTCACCCGGAAGTTCTTCATCATCATCTGTAGAATTCAATTCGAAGAAACTGAAAAACGAACCGCCGTAACTTTTCTGAAATGAAAAATTACTTAAATGATCCATTTTAGTATATTTTGAATGTTCAATAATCATCATTCCATCTTCTGAAAGTAATTCTTTTTCAAAAACAGTAAGAACAATTTTCTCAAAAGCGGTTTGATCTAATCCGTAAGGTGGATCGGCAAAAATAATATCATACGAAGTTTTGCAGTTTTCCAGAAACTTATAAACGTCACTTTTAGTGGCTGCAATGTCAAAATCGTATTCTGATGAAACTTGTTTGATGAATTTAACGCATCCAAAATCACCGTCGATTGAGGTAATTGGTGCGCTTCCGCGTGAAGCGAATTCATAACTGATATTGCCGGTTCCCGAAAATAAATCTAAAACCTTTAAGCCGTCAAAACTAAAATGATTATTCAAAACATTAAACAATGCTTCTTTACTCATATCAGTCGTAGGTCTTACAGGAAGGTTTTTTGGTGGGAATATCCTACGCCCTTTGTATTTCCCTGAAATGATTCTCATGATTGAAATAAGATATAATGTTTTTGATTCTGAGCTGTTGTATAGTTGTTCTTTTCTTTTAAGGTGCTAACGTCAAGAAAAGAAATATTACGAATGTATTTGTAAGCAATGTCGTAAAACGGATCGTTTTGGTGAATTGTTCCAAGTAGTTCCAATTGAAAAATCTCTGGATTTAGATTTAATTGCTCGGCTGTAAAAAGAATGTAATAAATAAAATCCTCAGGAGTTTGATATTCAAAAGAGTTGAATAACAATAACTTTTGATTTTGTACGACGATAATTTCAAAATGCTCAGGGTTAAAATTAACCACCATTTTTTTCTCGTCGTTGTTTTTTGATCCTTCCAAAATTTTCTCGACTAAAATACTGTTTACGTGTTTGTAATCGAAAGAACCAACGGTATCAATTAAAAAATTATTGATATTGATATACGGAATGTAAACCGAATGCATATCGTAATTTGTGATTTGATCGAAAGTAAAAAAATCTGTCTCAAACACTTTTGTGGTATACTGCAGATAACTTCCTAAATAATCTTCATCAAATAATGGCGTTGGCACAAAAGTCGAAAGATTGTTATTATGAATGACTAAAATGTCGTCGTAAGTTTCTTTTAATTCAGGATAGTTTTTAAATGCTGATGCATATAAATCTTCAATTTTATTTTGTTTTTGAGGAGTATCAAACTGAACTTCATTAAACGCAGTAATGGTATTATTTAAGGTATCAAAACAACAAAAAGAAAATCCGTTCAGCGAAACCTGAATCGAAAGCTTTTTGTAATTTTTTGATGTAATATTAGTATTGTGTATTGACATAATTGATTTACAATTCGTTACCTGTTTTGTTTCAATAAAGAATTTAGGTGACCACAAACTTACAAATTTAAAAGCAACTAATATAATTGCAATTTTAAAAAACAATATTACAAGAACGTTAGCGCAGGATTATCGTTTCGTTATTTTTTTCTTTTTCTAAACCATATAAGTTATATAAGTAATTTAAGCTTACTGGATGTTTGTTTTGATTTTTTTAGGCCATATAAGTTATGTGAATTCAAAAAGTTAGAACGCTTAGTGTAAAACTTAAATTTACTTATATCACTTATATGGTTTTAAATTATTGACTTTGCCATTTAAAAAGACGAACTTTGTGTTTCAAATTTACCTTATGAATTCAGCATCGTTTTACGGCGTTTTGCAAAAAAGATTTCCTTTTGCACCTACTTATAAACAGGATATTTTTTTTCAAAAAATCGCCATTTTTTTGACCGAACCAGCAAACAACACCATTTTTGTATTAAAAGGATATGCCGGAACTGGAAAAACAACGGTGATTTCTACAATCGTAAATAATCTTGGCGATATTAATAAAAAGTTTGTTCTGCTTGCACCAACCGGACGTGCGGCAAAAGTAATTGCAAATTATTCAAATACAGCGGCTTTTACAATTCACAAAAAGATCTATTTCCCAAAAAAATCATCGGGTGGAGGAGTGGCTTTTACAAGACAAGTCAACAAACATAAAAATACCATTTTTATAGTCGATGAAGCTTCGATGATTTCAGACAGCACTTTAGACAGCGGTTCGCTTCTGGATGATTTGATTAATTATGTGTATTCAGGAACCAATTGCAAAATGATTCTTTTAGGAGATACAGCGCAGCTTCCTCCGGTAAATTTAGATATTAGCCCGGCTTTAGATACACATACTTTGGGCGTGCATTACGATAAAGAAATCGAACATATTGAACTTGATGAAGTAATGCGTCAGGAAGAAAGTTCGGGGATTTTGTTCAATGCAACCGAATTACGCGAACTTTTGAAAGAAAGCTTTATTACGGAGTTTAAATTCAATGTAAAAAAGTTTAAAGATATTGTTCGTTTAACGGATGGATATGATATTCAGGATGCCATAAATACGGCATACAGTAATTATAGTATTGAAGATACGGCTTTTATTGTCCGCTCCAATAAAAGGGCAAATCAATACAACGAACAAATCAGAACCCGAATTTTGTTTAAAGAAAGCGAACTTTCTGTAGGCGATTTTTTAATGGTGGTAAAGAACAATTATTTTTGGCTGAAAGAAACCGATGAAGCCGGATTTATTGCCAATGGAGATATTATTGAGGTTCTGGAAATGTTCGGTATCAAAGAATTATACGGATTTACTTTTGCAAGAGTAAAAATAAGAATGGTCGATTATCCGGATCAAAAACCTTTTGAAACGGTATTGATTTTAGATACTATAAAAAGTGAATCTCCATCGTTAACATACGAAGAATCAAATCGTTTGTATGAAGAAGTAATGAAGGATTATGAAGATGAATCGACAAAATATAAGAAATTTCAAAAGGTAAAAGAAAACGAATATTTTAATGGTTTACAGGTGAAATTCTCGTACGCCATAACATGCCATAAATCGCAGGGAGGGCAGTGGAATACGGTTTTTGTAGAACAGCCGTATTTACCAAACGGAATCGATCATGATTATATAAGATGGCTTTACACGGCAATGACACGTGCTAAAAATAAATTATATTTGATAGGATTTAAAGACGAGAGTTTTGAAGAATAGTTTTTTGCCACAGATTAAAAAGATTCTCACTGATTTTTTATTAATCTTTTTAATCCTTTTAATCTGTGGCAAGAAAAAAAAATATTTTTGCAATGACAACACTAAACGATTTACATTCGATTTCGTCTACGTTTTCGAATACAGATAAAATGCCGGTTTTGTTTTTAGGACACGGCAGTCCGATGAATGCTATTGAAGAAAATCAGTTTGTGGCTGGTTTTCGTAATCTGGCTAAGACATTACCGCAGCCTAATGCGATTTTATGTATTTCGGCGCATTGGTTTACAAAAGGCACAAAAGTAACTTCAATGGAAATGCCCAGAACCATTCACGATTTTGGAGGTTTCCCGCAGGCACTTTTTGATGTGCAGTATCTAGCAAAAGGAAGCCCCGAACTGGCATTAGAAACCAAGAAAATATTAGACCCTGTTCAGGTAGAATTAGATGAACATTGGGGTTTAGATCACGGCGCGTGGAGTGTAATTAAACATTTATATCCTAATGCAGATGTTCCCGTAATTCAGTTAAGTATTGATTATACTAAATCCGGGCAATACCATTTTGAACTGGCGCAGAAATTACAATCGCTTCGCCATAAAGGCGTTTTGATTATTGGCAGCGGGAATATTGTTCACAATCTTCGTTTAGTCGATTTCAGAAATTTCGATAAAGATAATTACGGTTATGATTGGGCAATTGAAGCAAGAGAAACCGTAAATAATTATTTATTAGATGGAAATTTTCAGCCTTTAATTGAGTACGAAAAAATGAGTAAAGCGGTTCAAATTGCAATTCCAACTCCAGATCATTATCTGCCTTTATTGTATACTTTAGGTTTAAAAGAAAAGTCAGAAGAATTGGACTTGTTTAATGATAAACTTTTGGCAGGTTCATTGAGTATGACTTCGGTAAAAATAATGTAATACATACAACTCTGTGAACCTTTGTGTGAATCTTTGTGAATCTCTGTGAAAGTTATTACACAAAGTTGCACAAAGATTTACACAGAGATTCACAAAGAATAAAAAATATAAATTAACTATGGGAGCGAGATTGCTTCGTTCCTCGCAATGACATAAAAAATGAAAATAATAGCGGTAATTCCGGCGCGATACGCATCAACACGTTTTCCTGCAAAACTAATGCAGGATTTGGGAGGTAAAACAGTAATTTTAAGAACATACGAAGCTGCGGTTTCTACAAATTTATTCGACGATGTTTTTGTTGTAACCGATTCTGATTTAATTTTTGGCGAAATTGTTTCTAACGGAGGAAAAGCCATAATGAGCATCAAAGAACACGAATCTGGAAGCGATAGAATTGCCGAAGCTATTGCTAATCTTGATGTTGATATTGTAGTAAATGTACAAGGCGATGAACCTTTTACAGAAGCCGGACCTTTAGAACAGGTTTTATCTGTTTTTAAAAATGATGAAGAGAAAAAGATTGATTTAGCTTCGTTAATGCGTGAAATTACCAACGAAGACGAAATCAATAATCCAAATAATGTGAAAGTGGTTGTAGATCAATCGCAGTTTGCCTTGTACTTTTCAAGATCGGTAATTCCGTATCCGAGAGATGCAGCTACTGGAGTTCGTTATTTTCAGCACATCGGAATTTATGCTTTTAGAAAACAGGCTTTATTAGATTTTTACAGCCTTCCTATGAAATCTTTAGAAGCTTCTGAGAAATTGGAGCAGTTGAGATATTTAGAGTTTGGAAAACGCATAAAAATGGTCGAAACGACTCATGTTGGAATTGGGATTGATACGGTTGAGGATTTAGAAAGAGCGAGAGCAATGTTGAGAGATATTTAATCAATTCTATTGGAACACGGGTTTTACGGATTCGCTTTCGCGAAAAAGCGGATTAATACGGGTTTTTACGCAATCTTGTCATCCTGAGGAACGAAGGATCACACCAGAAATTCGGGGTAGAAAGTCGCCAATCTTTGTCGAGTTACGAGTGTGATCCTTCGTTCCTCAGGATGACAAAATAAAAGCAAAAAGCCCCAATTTGGAGCTTTTTTTATTATCTAAAACATTCTAAATCCTTAGTACAAACTAGGAAATTTAGAAGGATTAACTTCATTCATCATGCTGTAAATTTTCTCAAAAATATCTTCGGCAGAAGGTTTAGAGAAATAATCGCCGTCAGTTCCGTAAGCTGGTCTGTGTGCTTTTGCAGCAAGAGTCTGCGGTTTACTGTCAAGATATTTATAAGCATCTTGTTCTTCCAGAATCTGCTGTAAAATGTAAGCCGAAGCTCCACCCGGAACATCTTCATCAATTACTAAAAGACGGTTTGTTTTAGCGACACTTTTTACAATATCTTTATTAACATCAAACGGAAGTAAAGACTGAATATCAATAACCTCACAATCAATTCCTAAAACTAGTAATTCCTCAGCAGCTTGTTGAACCAATCTTAAAGTCGATCCGTAAGAAACCAAAGTAATATCTGCACCTTCTTTTAATGTTTCAACAACACCTATCGGAGTTTTGAATTCACCAAAGTTCAAAGGTGTTTTTTCTTTTAAACGGTAACCGTTCAAACATTCAATAACTAAAGCCGGTTCGTCGCACTCTAAAAGCGTATTATAAAATCCTGCAGCCTGAGTCATATCTCTCGGAACCAAAACATGGATTCCGCGAATAGCGTTTATAATCATTCCCATAGGAGAACCAGAATGCCAGATACCTTCTAAACGGTGTCCGCGGGTTCTGATAATTAATGGAGCTTTTTGTTTTCCAACAGTTCTGTATTGTAAAGTAGCTAAATCATCGCTCATGATTTGAATAGCATACAATAAATAATCAAGATATTGAATTTCAGCAATTGGGCGTAAACCTCTCAGAGCCATTCCAATTCCCTGACCAATAATAGTGGCTTCACGAATTCCGACATCGGCAACACGAAGTTCACCGTATTTTTCCTGCATGCCTTCAAGACCTTGATTTACGTCGCCAATGTTGCCAACATCTTCTCCAAAAATCAATGTTTCAGGATATTTACTGAATAAAACGTCGAAGTTATCACGAAGAATCATTCTTCCGTCTAAATCCGGTTTTGCATTTTCGGCATATTCAGGAAGTACTTTTTCTACAGAAAACACATTTTGTGCAGATTCTGAATGCAGGTTACTGCTGAATTTTCCCTGAGTAGCTCCAATAAAATTTGTAATCCAGTTTGATAAAAGAACTTTACTGTTTGGAACTTCTATAAAACGAAGAATCTTTCTTGCGTAAACCAGAATTTCTTTCTTTAAAGGCGCTTTTATCGCACTTAATTCTGAAATATATTTTCTGATTCTATCTTTATGATTGATGCTTGCTTCTGCAATTTGTTCCAATAAATCCAAAAGATTTTTTTGATCTTCAATTATCGGATTGATGAAATCGTTCCACGCATCTTTTTTAGCTTCAAGAACTTCCTTCTTTAATTCAAAATCAAGTTCTGCTAATTCTTCCGGTGATGCAATATTAATAGCAATCATCCATAAACGCATTTGACGAATACAGTCAAAATCTTTTTCCCAAGCTAATCTTTCTGCATTTTTATAACGTTCATGAGAACCAGATGTAGAGTGGCCTTGCGGCTGCGTTAATTCGTTTACGTGAATTAAAACCGGAATATGTTCTTCACGTGCAATTGCGCCCGCTCTTTCGTAAGTCGAAACCAACTCAGCATAATCCCAGCCTTTTACTCTAAAAATTTCATAACCTTTAGAATCTTCATCACGCTGATATCCTTTTAAGATTTCAGAAATGTTCTCTTTTGTAGTTTGATGTTTGGCGTGAACCGAAATTCCGTATTCATCGTCCCAAACACTCATTACCATCGGAACTTGTAAAACTCCGGCAGCATTTATAGTTTCAAAAAACAAACCTTCAGAAGTACTTGCGTTTCCTATTGTTCCCCACGCAACTTCATTTCCATCTACAGAAAATTTATCTTTAATGGTAATTCCATTAACATTTCTGTAAATTTTTGAAGCTTGGGCTAATCCCAATAATCTTGGCATTTGTCCTGCGGTAGGCGATATATCTGAGCTTGAATTTTTTTGTTTTGTTAAGTCTTTCCAGGATCCGTCTTCGTTTAAACTGTGCGTTACAAAGTGTCCGCCCATTTGTCTTCCTGCAGACATCGGATCATGTTCTAAATCAGTATGACCGTATAAACCTGCGAAAAATTGTTTAGAAGTTAATTCGCCAATTGCCATCATAAAAGTCTGATCGCGATAATAACCAGAGCGGAAATCCCCATTTTTAAAGGCTTTTGCCATTGCAAGCTGCGGAACTTCTTTTCCATCACCAAAGATTCCAAATTTGGCCTTTCCTGTCAATACTTCTTTACGACCTAAAAGACTACATTCTCTGCTTGTTACAGCAATTCTATAGTCGTTTAATACCTCAGTTTTGAAATCTTCAAAAGTTAAAGTAGTATTGCTTTTTTCTGTTATCATAATCTTGTAGGGGTCATGTTATGACTGCGAAATTACTTAAAAACAATCAATAATCATAATTCTTTAAAATAAATATAATTTAATTATTTGTATTTAAAAACAGAAAACTACGTACTTTAATTATGTTATTTTTATGATTTTTATCTTTTTTGTGATAATAACTTACGTTTTTGATTAAAATTTATTTAATTAAAACCATTTTCGGGTAAAAAGAGTAACTAATGCTTTTGGAGCCAAAGTGATAACAAATCTGATTTTTTCATCGTAATTCTTTTGAGAAATTTCCCATCCGTTATTTGAATAGACCGGAAAATAAAGTTCAAAGTAGTCTGGAACAAGGTTTAACCGCACTCCGCTATCATAAGCAAAAAATACATTTTCATGTTTATTTTTCAAAAGCCCAACATCGCCATAAACTTCAACCCAGTCCCACAATGCATAGCTGGCGTTTAAAGTTGTCATCCACTGATTACCAAATGAAGGATTTAATTTTGATTTAAAACCACCTTCGGAAATTACATATTGCTGGCTGAAAATCCCACTAGTTTCAGATCTTCCCAAGATATTATAATCAAACAAATAATCTGTAGGTTTATCTAAACCAAAACTAAAATAATCAGAATTGGTTTTATTATACAGGAAACTTCCGGCAAACAATCTTAAGTTTAGTTTGCGGTTATTTTCAAATAACCTTCTGTATTCAACTTCTCCGGAAACTTTTCCAAAGCCTCCGCCAAACTGAACATCAGTCATGAAATTAAAATGATTAACCAATTCTGTTTTTGTGTTTACGTAACGTGCATCAAAAACAGAATAATTAGGTCTGGAATTATCTGTAATAAATTCGCTTGCTTCCCTGTTTACAATTACCTGACGAAATAAAATAAGCTGTTTTCTATTATCTCTAAAATTCTCTTCACGAATTCGCAGCTGCACCATAGGATTTAATCGCAGATAAGTAGCATCTGGCGCATAATGAAAATAGTTCTGGCTTATAGAATATCGCACATTATATAAAGTACTGTTTCGATAAAACTGATTCAAAGAAAAAGCAGATGAACCCGAAATTGTCCCCGCTTTTATGGAATAGGCCGGATTAATATCAAAAGTAAAAGGTTTATCTAATATCGTTTTATTATGAAAACGAATTCCCGGTGTTAATCCGTCATAATAATTATACGTTAATGTTGGAATATATAAAATCTGGTTGTAATAAGGGTCTTCAAGATCTTTGGCAAAATTAAATTTTATAGGACGATTGGTAATAACCAGACTTTTTAGCGATTTCCAGTTGTTTCTTTGATTGAATTCAGGAACCTCGTTATCATAATTAATAACTAATTTGTCCGCATTTTTTCGGTCAAACTGATAAACAGAATCTGTTTTTTTAGGCTCAATCCATTCCTTGAAAACAACTTCATTTTTCTTTAAACCATAAATAGGAATTGGAGCATAAATATCGGTTTTGTTTTTTATTGAGAATTGTACACTATCTGCAGTTTTGGAAACATGCGTAAATTTATAGTCAATAATTTCACGTGAATCGATTATCGTTCTAAAAAACCAGTCGATATTTTTCGGACTTTTTTCAGTCAGGATTTTTTCAAAATCATAACGATTTGTCTGCTGTGTTTTATTTAAATTATAAAATTCCTGAATACTTTCGGGAACAATATTATGATTCAAATAATCATCAAGATAACTTAAACTTAAACCTGCGCGGTATTTACTTGCAATTTGTTCGTTAAATTTTATCAGCGTATTTTTTGGATCTCCAAGCGGCTGATCCAGGTTTTTACGGGCCATCAGCATATAATAATAACTGTACTGCTCATTAAAAGTCAGGTTGGTAATATTGTAACTTTTAAAAAGTTTCATTTTTGAAAGTTTTCCCAGCATTTTTTCATCCAGATGATTTTCTTCCATGTATTTCATCATGGCATAAATCTGGATTCCGTCATAAACCCAATTGTCTTTACGAGGATCAAGACGAAGTGAGTTTTTTAAATAATTGTTCAAATAAGTTTTAAAGAAAGTTACTTCAAACATAAACTCATCCGAAAACGGACTTAGAAACGAAGGCAGCTGATTCAATCCATAAAAAGGATTTCTTTCATAATCTGCCTGCGAAACCGTAATTTTTTCATGCGGATATTTACCAAGAAATTCATTTGCAAAAGCAGCAACCCGGTCAATTATAATCGCTTTTTGAATTTCGCTGATTTTCTTGTTTTTCAAATCCGAAAGAACTTCTATTGTCCCATTATCATAACTCTTAAAATTATTTTGTTTTTCGATAATTAAATTAAAGTCTGATCTGTTTTTTCCCGAAAAAGAATAATTAGTAAATGCCGAATTCGAAACGTCTTTTGAAACCGAATTTAAATCCGTTGTAATCGAATAATCATTCGGGATTTTTATTTCAACTTCATAATCGACAACCGCATTTGCAATGTCGTCAAGATTAAAGTTATTGTGTCTTATAAAACGGTGATTTTCAAAACGTGCAGGATTTAAAAACCAGTTTTTTAAATTCATTCCGTTTTGGTTAAATCCATAATGCGTGAATTTATCACTCGGAATTTTTGAAATATAATTGACATGCAGAGTGATTTGTTCTCCCGGATGTAATTTTTGGTTTAGCCTGACAACAATAAAATCCGGGTTTTTATCAGTTCTCTCCCATTCAAGTGCAGTAAAGTTAGAATCGGTTAGATTTAAAATTGTTGTATTTCCTCTTTCAATAGCTTTTGCTAAATGAAAACCGCGATAAAATTCATCAGAAAAACGTCTGGCCAAAGGCGTGTTTTTATCCGCAAATGCATTGTTCCAATCATTCAAAACAATAGAAATCAATGTATCGTTTGAAGTATTGTAATACGTAATATCCTGTTTTACATTCAGCGTCTTTAGTTCAAGATTAACTGCCACTTCCATCTTAGACTGATGTTGTGCGTACTGTTTTATTGAACTAAATAAAACAAAAATGAGAATTATAATTTTATATATTGATTTCAAGAATTGGCGTAAAAATTATAAATATACCTAAAATTATATGCATAAATTTATTCATGGCTTTATGTAAAAATAGCATAAAAAAAGCTGTTTTAAAAAACAGCTTTCAATTTTTATATCGCAAAGGGTATAAATTTAACCTTATAAGTAAAATAAATGCAGATTTTTTTAAGAATACTTAATCTTATAATATTTATTTACCCTGTAAATATTTTTAGAAATTCGGACTCAAATCGTATTTCTTGTAGAATTTATCCAAAACGTCAACAACTTCATCTTCAGTATCTACGATCTTGAATAAGTTCAAATCTTCTGGGCTTACAGTATGCATTTTTTCTACCAAAACCGTTTTTACCCAATCCAGTAAACCTGACCAAAATTCAACTCCAACCAAAATAATCGGGAATTTTCCAATTTTCTTAGTCTGAATCAAAGTGATCGCTTCAAACATTTCATCCAGCGTTCCAAAACCTCCCGGCATAACCACAAAGCCTTGCGAATATTTTACGAACATAACTTTTCTCACAAAGAAATAATCAAAATTCAGGTTTTTATCGTGATCGATATAAGGATTAAAATGCTGTTCAAAAGGCAGTTCGATGTTTAAACCAACCGAAGTTCCGCCGCCTAAATGCGCACCTTTATTTCCGGCTTCCATAATTCCCGGGCCTCCTCCCGTAATTACACCATAACCGGCTTTACTAATTTTAAAAGCAATTTTTTCTGCCAGTAAATAATATTTATCATCTGGTTTTGTTCTCGCCGAACCAAAAATAGATACACACGGACCAATACGTCCCATGCTTTCGTAACCGTTTACAAATTCGGACATGATTTTAAAAATCGCCCAGCTGTCATTTGTTCTAATTTCATTCCAGGTTTTTTGTTTTAAACTGTCCTGGATTACTTTATCCTCATCATTATCAAAATCTTCTAATCTCATTTTAGGTATTTTAATTATTTATATTTTATTAAGCTGTCATTTTAATTATAGTCGAAGGAAGGAGCTGATTCCTGCTGTCCACTATATTCCCGATAAACAAAAATTATGGCTAAAAAGCCTTGTTTTTCTAAATCGGGAGATGCCGTTCCCATCAGGGCTAGGCATTAGTTTTCAATTAAACATTAGTTTAACTAAATACATCTTTCTTTCAAAGTTTAAAATTTTGACAAAAAAGGGATACTAAATTAACTCTTTTTTTGAGAATTGTTACAAAAAAGGAAATTTATAATCTAAAAGCAACGTTTAGAAAAAGAGAAATTCAGTTTTTTAATTCATTATCAAATAATTGCGATAAATGAAATTTTAATAGCACATTATAATTGTGCTTAATATGTGCCGTTCCTACGGAACTCTACTGCTTGGCACATTGATATTTTCAACGGATTGAAATCCGTTGCTACCGATATTTCGTTCCTACGGAACTTATTTGCGCTGGGGCTATTCAACGACGGATTAAAATCCGTCGCTACCGACATGTCGTTCCTACGGAACTTTTGTAAAACAATCAATTTTAAAAAACCATTCAATCATTTTATATTGTAAAGAAAGGTTTTAATTCGTTGAAAATATCTATATCCTAATAATAGAGTTCCGTAGAAACAATACATGTTGCAGCAAAATATTTCATTCGCCCCAACAATAAAGTTCCGTAGGAACGACATGTCGGTAGCAACGGATTTTAATCCGTTGAAAATATAAATACGCCCCAAGAATAGAGTTCCGTAGGAACGGTACATATTGTAGAAACGGATTTCAATCCGTTAGTGATTTTGACACAACGGATTTTAATAAATTTTAATCCATCTCATTAATGACGATATTTTATTCCAATTCTTTTTTCAAAAACTTAGCCGTATAACTTTTTTTATTTTTTGCCACTTCTTCCGGAGTACCTTTGGCAATTAATTGTCCGCCGCCTTTTCCGCCTTCAGGGCCAATATCAATAATATAATCTGCAAGTTTTATAACGTCCATATTATGTTCGATAACCAAGATTGTATTCCCTTTATCAACCAATTTATTGATAACATCCATTAAAACGCGGATATCTTCAAAGTGTAATCCAGTTGTAGGTTCATCCAGAATATAAAACGTATTTCCTGTATCTTTTTTAGACAACTCTCCAGCCAGTTTTATACGCTGAGCTTCACCTCCAGAAAGCGTTGTGCTTTGTTGTCCAAGTGTAATATATCCTAAACCAACATCCTGGATTGTTTTTACTTTTCTGTAAATTTTCGGAATATTTTCAAAAAACGGAACAGCTTCATCAACTGTCATATCCAAAACATCCGAAATTGATTTTCCTTTGTATCGAATTTCTAGTGTTTCTCTGTTAAAACGTTTTCCCTGACACGTTTCGCATCCCACGTAAACATCTGGTAAAAAGTTCATTTCGATAGTTCTTACCCCAGAACCTTCGCAGGTTTCGCAGCGTCCGCCTTTTACATTAAAGCTGAAACGTCCGGCTTTATAACCACGAATCATACTTTCAGAAGTCATGGTAAACAGGTTTCTGATTTCTGTAAAAACTTCGGTATAAGTAGCTGGATTTGAACGCGGTGTTCTTCCAATTGGGCTTTGGTCAATATCAATTACTTTATCAATATGTTCTAAACCTTCAATCTTTTTATAAGGCTGTGGTTTTTTTACTCCGTTAAAATAATAAGCGTTCAGAATAGGATAGAGCGTCTCGTTAATCAAGGTCGATTTTCCACTTCCTGAAACTCCAGTAACGCAGATTAATTGTCCTAAAGGTAATTCTATCGAAACATTTTTCAGGTTATTTCCCGTTGCTCCGGTTAGTTTTAAAAATTTTTCGTTTCCTTTTCTTCGCTTTTTTGGAATCTCTAATTTCATTTTACCATTCAAATATTGAGCGGTAATGGTATTCGATTTTAAAGTTTCTGCCGGAGTTCCTATGCTGATAATTTCTCCGCCGTATTTTCCGGCTTTTGGGCCAATATCAATTACATAATCTGCGGTTTCGATCATGTCTTTATCATGTTCAACAACAATAACCGAGTTTCCAATATCACGTAATTGCTCCAGAGATTTAATCAGTTTTTCATTGTCTCTTTGGTGTAAACCAATACTTGGTTCATCCAAAATATATAAAACACCAACCAACTGTGAGCCAATTTGTGTTGCTAATCGAATGCGCTGTGCTTCACCTCCCGAAAGTGATTTTGAACTTCGGCTTAAAGCCAGATAATTCAAACCAACATTCATTAAAAAGTTCAAACGATCTTTGATTTCTTTTACAACTTCAGAAGCAATTAAAAGCTGTTTATCAGTTAAATGACTATTTAAATCCTGAAACCAAGCTGTTAAATCTGAAATATCCATATCACACAATTCAGTGATATTTTTTTCATTAACCCTAAAAAACAACGCTTCTTTTTTAAGACGAGAACCTTCGCAAACCGGACAGTTAATTTCATCCATGAAATCTTTTGCCCAGCGTTTTATGCTTGTAGTTGCGCTTTCGTCATATTGATTTTTGATGAAATTTGAAATTCCTTCAAAATCAATTTTGTATTCTCTTGTTACGCCAAGATCTTTTGAATTGATGGCAAATTTATCTTTTCCTCCATATAAAATCATCTGCATGGCTTCTTCAGGAATTTTTTCAATTGGATCTGTAATTTTAAACCCAAATTTTTCCCCAATAGTTTCTAACTGCTTAAAAATCCATGAAGATTTATATTCGCCAAGCGGAGCAAATCCACCGCTTTTAATCGATAATTTCGGATTTGGTATGATCTTTTTAACGTTGATTTCGTGAACCGTTCCTAATCCGTTACAATGCGGACAAGCACCTTTTGGTGAATTAAAAGAAAATAAATTTGGTTCTGGATTTTGATACGAAATTCCGGTTGTTGGACACATCAAATTTCGGCTGAAATAACGAACTTCATTTGTATCCTGATCTAAAATCATTAATACATTTTCGCCATGATGCATCGCTGTATTAATACTTTCCGCCAATCGTTTTTGATTGTCTTCGGTATTTTCAATCAACATTCTGTCAACTACAATTTCAATATCGTGCGTTTTGTAACGATCCAGTTTCATTCCTGTAACCAAATCCTGAACTTCACCATTTACACGGACTTTTAAAAATCCTTGTTTGGTAATTTGTTGAAATAACTCAGCATAATGTCCTTTTCTGGCTTTAATTACCGGGGCAAGAATATTAATGCGCTTGCCATTGTAATCCTGAATAATCAAATCCTTAATTTGTTCATCAGAATAGGAAACCATTTTTTCGCCGGTGTTGTAACTGTAAGCGTCAGCACCACGAGCATATAAAAGTCGAAGGAAATCGTATATTTCAGTAATAGTTCCTACGGTTGAACGCGGACTTTTACTGGTTGTTTTTTGTTCAATTGCAATAACCGGCGAAAGTCCGTCGATTTTATCTACATCCGGACGTTCTAATCCGCCAAGGAACTGCCTCGCATATGCAGAAAAAGTTTCTACATAACGGCGCTGACCTTCAGCATAAATGGTATCAAACGCTAATGATGATTTTCCCGAACCCGAAAGACCTGTTATTACAACCAGTTTTTCACGCGGAATAGAAATATCGATATTTTTTAGATTATGAACTCTTGCGCCAAGAACTTCAATAGTATTGTCTTTATCTAGCATAAATTTGAGCAAAACGCAAAGTTACCACTTTGATTTGTTCTTTTAGTACTAGAGTATAGAAGTTTATGTTAAAAATTGTAACAAAATAACGCTAGCCTAAACTAGCGTTTTCTCTTTCTTGTTGCCATATATTCCTCGATGGCTTCTTTGGTCGTGTACCAGTTTCGGCCTTCTTTGTAGGCGTCGATTTTTCCTGTTCTGGCCAGTAAACTTACATATTCCTGACCGTAAGCGGCTTCTGGTTCGCTTACAATATTTATGATAGGCTGATAATCATAACTGCTGTCCGGCATCGCGGTTAAATATATATTTAAAGTTCGCTCCAGTGCCTGGCACATCAAAAGGGTTAACTTTTGATAATTGCCATTGTTTGCCTGATTAAGTGCTTCGTAATATTTTTTTCTATCGTTTTTAAGGACAATTGCCGGCGGAAAACCGCAACGCATTAATAACAGGTTCATGCTTAAACGAACGGTGCGGCCGTTTCCATCAAAAAATGGATGTATCCAGACTAATTTATGATGATAAATTGTTGCCAGCTCTATATCGTTTAATCCTAAAGGATTTGTATTGATAAAATCGATTAATTCATCTAAAAGATCTGAAACTTTATTGGCGTTTGGAGGCATAAAATTAGCTCCCGAAATTCGAACGCCGCCATTGCGGATACGACCTGCAAAATCATCTTCGATAGAACGTAAAACTAAACCGTGGATGGAAAGAATATCAATGCTTCGAAGTTTGTAAGTATCATCAACAATTGAATATAAATAATCAATTGCTTTGTCGTGATTGTGTGTTTCAAAGTGTTCCCGAAGCGATTTCCCTTTTATAGTCATTCCTTCCTGAATTACCATTTGGGTTTCGCGTAAACTCATTGTGTTTCCTTCAATGCTGTTTGAATTGTAGGTCCATTCTAGCGATAAACTTTCGCGGATTTTGTGTAAAGCGATATTAGGCAGTGGTCTGCTGTTTTGCAGATCGAGCCTTTTTTGGTATAATCGATCAAATGTTGATTGAAATTCTTCTCTGTATGTTAAGTCTATGTTCCACATAATCCTACAAAATTACTTCTTAATATCGGATATTCCAAATTTTTAACTTATCCGGTATTAAGCTTATTCTATTGTCATGGAACGAAGTTTCATTCTGTAGGCTTCAAGTGCAATAGATTTTGAGATCATACCAAAATATTTTTCATTTCGTAAAACGGGAAGAAAAGCGGTTTTTGATCTTTCGAATTTAGTCATTACGACCTCCATGCTGTCATTTGAAGAAATCGTCGCAGCCGGAGTTTTCATTACGTCTTTGATCAAAGTATATTTTACACGGTAAGCATTAAAGATAATTTCTCGAATATCATTAAAATGTACTACACCAACAAGTTCTCTTTCATTATTTACAACGGCAAAAATTACCTGATTGGAGTGTGAAATAAGATCAACTAATTTGCTTAAATGTTCTTCTGGGGAAACCGTTAAATAATCAGTTTGAATGATGGTGTCAATATCTAAAGTCGATAAAATGTTAGAGTCTTTGTTGCTGGTAAAAGCATGCCCTTTTTTAGCCAGATTTTTTACGTCAAGCGAATATTTTTCAAAACGTTTTGAAATAGCAAAACTGATTGACGAAACAATCATAAGCGGAATCATTAAACCATAACCTCCGGTGATTTCTGCAATAAGGAAAATTGCAGTAAGCGGTGCATGAAATAATCCGCTCAAAATTCCGGCCATTCCAACCATTGTAAAATTACTGATAGGTAATTTTGCTAAACCGGTAAGAATGATAAATTTAGAAAAGAAATAACCTAAATATGATCCTAAAAATAGGGAAGGAGCAAAGTTTCCTCCGTTTCCACCACTTCCAATTGTAAGTCCCGAAGCAAATACTTTTATCATCATGGTACAACCCACAAAAAGCAATAAAACCCATTGGTTGTTTCTCCAGCTGGCAAATAAGGTATTATCTAATAATTGCCCGGGATCACTTTCTGATAAGATTTTGATACTTTCGTAACCTTCACCAAACAGTGTTGGAAATATAAAAATAAGAAGCGCGAGAAGTGAAGAACCAATCAGGGCTTTTTTATAAGGTCCCATTTTTAGTTCTGAAAAATAATGCTCTACTTTTTGAAAATTTCTAGAGTAATACACAGCAATTGCGCCCGTTAAAACACCTAAAACTACATAAAAAGGAATATTGTGATAATCAAAAGTTTCTTGTTTTTTGAAAGATAAAAGAATGCTTTCATCTAACACAATTGCCGAAACCAAAGCTCCGGTTGCTGCCGAAATCATAATTGGCGTAAAGGCAGAAATACTAACATCGACCAAGAGAACTTCTATAGCAAAAAGAACTCCGGCAATAGGTGCATTAAAAGCAGCCGCAATTCCTGCCGCAACACCACAGCCAATCAGTAAAGTTCTGTCTTTATAAGCTAATTTATAATTCTGCGCATAGTTTGAACCAAAAGCAGCTCCTGTAATCACAATTGGGCTTTCTAAACCTGCAGATCCCCCTAAACCCACAGTCAAAGAGCTTGTAACAATCTGTGCGTACATTTGTTTTTTCGGAATTATACTCGCTTTTTTAGCAACAGCGTATAAAATTTGCGAAGTTCCTTTTTGAATGGTTCCGTTTAAAACTTTTTTCACGACCAAAACAGTTAGTAAAATACCAATAATGGGCAGGATACTATTAATAAAACCTAATTTTAAAATTCCGCTGATGTAAGTTGCAAATGAAAAAACGCTATGGGCAAATGTTTTTAAAACAATTACCGCAAACGCACAGGAAATTCCGACCAAAACACTGGATAAAAAAATGAATTGCTTTGGTGTCAAAATAGATTGAGCTAAAGCAATAATACTTTCTAATCTTCGAAAAAGTTTTTTTATCATTGTATTTTTAAAAAGTTACGGGAGAATGCAAATTTAGCTTTAAACATTCGATTTTGTCAAATTTTTCTACTAAAATCTTTTTACTTTAAAATCCCGCAGCTTTGTCATCACCACGAAAATCGGCACCTCCCTCAAGAGTATTGTCTGGCAGAACCAAAATGGCATCTACTTTACCAATTACAGGTGTAGTTTTTTCGTTGATTAAATATCCTTTAGCTTTTAAACTTTCGATAGTATTATAATTGAACGTATTTGGCTCAAATGTAATAAGATCCGGAAGCCATTGATGATGAAAACGAGGTGCATTTACAGCTGCCTGCATACTTAAATTATACTCGTATACATTTAGGATAGTCTGCAATACAGATGTTATAATGGTAGACCCGCCCGGAGAACCTACAACCATAAATAATTTTCCGTTTTTTTCTACAATTGTCGGTGTCATAGAACTTAGCATTCTTTTTTGAGGGGCAATACTGTTGGCTTCGTTTCCAACTAATCCAAACATATTTGGTGATCCCGGTTTTGCACTAAAATCATCCATTTCGTTGTTTAAGAAAAAGCCTAATTCATCACAATAATATTTAGACCCAAAACCGTCATTTATTGTTGTGGTTGCAGAAACAGCATTTCCAAATTGATCTACAATTGAATAATGCGTTGTTTCGGTACTTTCGTTATACGTAATTTTTCCTTCTTTTATTTCTGATGATAATGAAGCTTTCTCTGAGTCAAAATTCGACATTCTTTCTTTTAAGTAAGAATCTGATAAAAGGCCATTAATTGGAATTTTTACAAAATCGGGATCTCCTAAAAACTGACTTCTATCGGCATAAGCTCTTCTTTCTGCTTCAACAATTACCTGAATCGACTGTTCTGAATTATGCTTCATTTTTGATAAATAAAATGGAGAAATCATTTTCAGAATCTGTGCCAGACAAATACCGCCGCTGCTTGGCGGACCCATCGAAGTAATCTTTAAATCTTTGTAATCAAACTGCAGCGGATTCCTCCATTTTGCTTCGTAAGATGCTAAATCTTTCAACGTAATAATACCGCCTTTTTTCTTAAGATAATCAACTAAAACCTGAGCAGTTTTGCCTTTGTAAAATTCATCTTTTCCGCCTTTTAAAATTCGTTTAAGCGTACTGGCAAGCGCAGGATATTTGATTGTATCGCCTTCCTTAAACTTTCCGGCCATTAGTGTATTTGGTCCATTTGCTTTTACAATGGCATCATGATAATTCTCAAGCTGTTTTTGCTGTTTTAGTGTTACAACGACACCTTTTTCTGCAAGTGCAATAACAGGTTTTAAGATTTCTGACATGGGCAGAGAACCAAATTTTTTATGAACGGCAAAAACTCCGGCTATGGTTCCGGGAACGCCTATTGCAAAAGGAGTTTCGGTGCTTTTTCCGGGAATTACATTTCCGTCTTTGTCCAGAAACATATTTTTTGTTGCAGCAAGCGGCGCTTTTTCACGGTAATCTAAACTTCCAACTTCGCCATTTGCTTTTCGGTAAACCATAAATCCGCCGCCGCCAAGATTTCCCGCATACGGATAGGCTACTGCCAGAGCCAGTTCGGTTGCGGCCATGGCATCAAATGCATTACCGCCTTTTTTCATTATTTCTACACCAATTTTTGATGCTTCTATGCGAGCCGAAACGACCATTGCTTTTGAAGCTGTTAAACCAGTTGGTGCTGCAGCATGCTGTGCAAAACTATAAAAAGATATAAAATAAATAAGAAGTGAAATTTTTTTCATAACAAGAACATATTTTATAAAATGGTTAGATTTATAAGGAAAGTAACTTTTGTTTGGCTTGTTGTTGAACATCCTCAAAAAAGAGAGTAAATTCCTGTTCAAATTCTGTATAAAATTCTTTTAATTCTTCACTGGCAAACTGCATTTTTGAAACATTTCTCGACCTTCTGTCCATCTGAGTTAAAATTTGATGGATTCCTTCGACAGTTCTGTAACTTAAAAGCCAGTTTCTTTCAATCATGTAAGGCATTAAGCCTTGAGTTTTTTCGGTTAAAACAGCATAATTTTCATGCAGTGAATTGTAAAAACGATTAATGAAATCTTCTAATTTTTCATCGGAATAATTTGCCCAGTTTTTGGCTAAAAAATGATCGTAAACTATATCTATAATTACTCCCGAATAATGGTGGTATTTATCATGTAGACGCCTTGTACTTTGTCTAAAAACATCATGAGAGTCAGTATAAGTGTCAATAAATCGGTGCAAAAGAATTCCTTTTTGAACATCTTGCGGAAAATGTTCAAACTGTTTTCCGCGAATGCCGTCAGCCATAAAATTGCCAATTTTAATTAAGTCATTATCACCGGAAAGATATATATGGGCTAAGAAATTCATTTTTTTTTATCTAGGTTACTAAGGTTCTAAGTTGCTAAGAAACTAAGTTGTTTTAGTAAAAGTATGAAAACTTTTTCAGATCGTTTTGTTATATTATTCTGCTTTAGACTTTCGTTATTAATTATTTTTTAATAATCTTAGAATCTTAGCAACTTCGAGCCATAGTAACTTTTTTTAAAATCTTAGCCTCTTAGCACCTCAGAACCTTAGCAACTTTTTTATATTTGTAATAAAATAACAGAACTCACAAAGATGACTTTAATAAAATCGATTTCAGGAATACGAGGAACAATCGGTGGAAAAGTGGGAGATAACCTGACTCCTGTTGACGCTGTAAAATTTGCATCGGCATACGGAACTTTTCTAAAAAACAATACTTCAAAAGAAAAACTAACAGTTGTAATAGGCCGAGATGCGAGAATTTCAGGGCCAATGATTCATAATCTTGTTGTAAATACTTTAATAGGTTTAGGAATTAATGTAATAGATCTTGGGCTTTCGACAACGCCTACGGTTGAAGTTGCGGTTCCTCTTGAAAAAGCAGATGGAGGAATTATTTTAACGGCATCTCATAATCCAAAACAATGGAATGCTTTAAAATTATTAAATGAAAAAGGAGAATTTTTAAGTGGTGATGACGGCGCTAAAATTCTTGAAATTGCCGAAGCTGAAGCTTTTGATTTCTCTGATGTTGATAATCTTGGAGAAATTACGCTTAATGATGCTTATATGGATATTCATATTGATGAAGTATTGAATTTACCTTTAGTTGATGTTCAGGCTGTAAAGGACGCAAAGTTTAAAGTTGTTGTTGACGGTGTGAATTCTTCGGGAGGAATTATAATTCCGAACTTGTTAGAACAAATGGGCGTTGAAGTGGTAAAATTATACTGTGAACCAAACGGACATTTTCCGCATAATCCAGAACCTTTAAAAGAGCATTTGACGGATATTTCTGAATTAGTTGTAAAAGAAAAAGCGCATTTAGGAATTGTTGTTGATCCGGATGTTGATCGTTTGGCTTTTATTAGTGAAGACGGCGAAATGTTTGGTGAAGAATATACATTAGTTGCCTGTGCAGATTATGTTTTAAGTAAAACTCCGGGAAATACGGTTTCGAATATGTCTTCGTCCCGTGCATTGCGTGACGTAACAAACGGACATAACGGAAAATACGAAGCAAGTGCAGTAGGAGAGGTAAATGTTGTGGAATTAATGAAAAAGAACAATGCAGTTATTGGCGGCGAAGGTAACGGTGGAATTATTTATCCTGAATTGCATTACGGACGTGACAGTTTGGTGGGAGTTGCTTTGTTTTTAACGCATTTAGCGAATAAAAAAATAGCAGTTTCGGCATTGAGAGCTTCTTATCCGGAATATTATATGAGCAAAAATAAAATTGAATTAACACCTCAAATTGATGTTGATGCGATTTTAACTACTATGACAGAGAAATACAAAAACGAAGATATTTCGACAATTGACGGCGTTAAAATTGATTTTGCTAATGAATGGGTTCATTTAAGAAAATCTAATACAGAACCAATTATTCGAATTTATACTGAAGCACCTTCTCAAAAAGAAGCTGATACTTTAGCACTTCGAATTATTGATGAAATAAAAGTAATTGCAGGAATATAACTTTTGCAATGACAAATAAAAAAAGCGCCTTTCAAATTTATGGAAGGCGTTTTTTGTATAGTTAAAAATTAGTTCTTTATAATTTTCATTGATTTGGTAACCGAACCATACGAAATATTTACAATATAAACCCCAGCGGCTAATTTATCACCAATCTTAATATCTTCATTTGTAGAGTAATCATTAGAAGAGAAACACACACTTCCTTTCATATCCACTATTTTTAGAGATATAGGTTCTGTTGTAAATGATTTTATATGAAGTGTAGACTCAACTTTAATTGGATTTGGATAAACGGTAAAAGAATCACTATCAGTTTTCGGATCATTTACACCCAAATTTCCTGAGGCTGCATCAATATAATTAAAATTCATATCGTTTGATTTGAATTTAATTTTCAAATAAACTTCACCTTTTGGTAATGTAACTCCGTTTACAACTTTGTCTGCATAAGTTTGATATCCGCCAGTTACAGGAAACGTTTCATCTGTTTTTACTACAATATCATTTACCAGAATGTCAAATTTTCCGGGAATAGCTGGCGAAGCAACTCTAAAAGTTAGATTATAACTTCCGGCATTGGCGACATTTAGCATAAATTCGTTCCAGTCGCCGCTGTCTATAAAACATACATTTTGTCCGGTTCCAGAATCTGTAGTATTTTGTAATCCGGTTCCTTTTCTTCTATAATGTTTGTTGGCAGTTATTCTACCTGGAACATTCATTTTTTTTGCTGTGAAACTCTCATTTATGTAAGTAGTTCCAATTGGTTTTAAAATGCCGCTTGTGAGGCTTAGTAATTGTCCTTCGAGCATATCTGTCCAATTTGAAGGAACACGGCCGGTAAACCATGAATATCTGTAAATATCCGGATCATTTTCAAAGCTGTTTACGATTTGTTTCATAAACGAAATTTTATCTGTTTCAGACTGAATAACCCGGTTTGCAAATTCTGTTACCCAAACCGGACGATTGAAATTTTTAAGGTTTCCGGTAACACCAATAACTGAACCTGCAGAATTATCATAAGTATGAAAAGCAATATAATCGACTTTACAATTTGGGCATAAAAGAAAAAACTGATTGTGCCAGGCTACGGGATCACTGTATCCGCCATAATTATCAGGGCCGTTATAAGCGGGAGAGGCGCTGACAATTTCGAGATTTTTTGCAGCGGCGATTTTCTCTACATTTACCCATGCATTTACAGCTTCCTGCGGAGTTAAACGTGCACCGTCATTAAAATTTGGTTCATTAAAAGCTAAAAGATATTTTGCTCCAGGTTTAATACGATCTATAAATGCTTGTACTTCGGCATCACTTATTTTGCCCCATACCATTGGAACATATTCTACACCAAGAGTTTGATAATTAGCATTAATGTCATTTTCAGGAAGTGATCCCCAATTGTACCACCAGGAAATCCCGGGTTTAAGCGCTAATAAATCGGCTGTTGAATTATTTCCATAAGCAATTCCGCGTTTTGGACTTTGTGCAAATGTTGTAATTGTTATTAACGAAAATATAAAAAGTAACTTTTTAATCATGGTTAAAATTTTGATGAGGTTTTTTTATTAGATTTAGTTAACTCCAAATTTATATGGTTTGGGTAGTTTTTAAGTCAAAAAAAAATATTACAAAAACCCATCAAAATGTATTTTAAAGCCTTTAAAAACCTTATGATGAAAACTGTAGATTTCAGTAAAAAAGAAAATCCAAAAAGCAGTAATTACTTTTTGGATTTTCTTTTGTAAATTATTTATTCACGCGGTGTTTCCACCTTTTGTGTGTCCATAGATAAAATTCTGGAGCTTCAAGAATTTGTTTTTCTACCTCTTTCAGGTATTTTTCTGTAATGTCAAAATTTTTATAATCATTAGGATTATCAGCAATAGATAAAAAAGCAGCTTCATAATAACCTCTTGAAACTTTTTTTACTTTTACCATGATTACGCTTAAATCATATTTTTTTGCAAGCATTTCGGCTCCTGTATGCACGGGAACTTCTATGCCCATAAATTTCATCGAATGAAAAATCCTGTCCAATTTAGGCGATTGATCACTGGCAAGTCCATACATGCTTAGTTTTCCATCACGCTGATTTTGGGCCATTGTTGGGATTGCTTTTCTTGTTTCGACTAATTCGGTATTGTATTTTGAACGAATTTTTCGAATCAATTTGTCAAAATAAGGATTGGCAATTTTTTTATAAACTGCAATTCCCTGAAAACCAATTTTAGGGTTTATTGTTAAAAGCCATTCATAACTTGCATAATGTGAAGCGACAAGAATTACACTTTTACCTTGTTTTGCATATTCATGTACTAATTCAATATTAGTTACATGAAATCTTTTTTCCATTTCTTCAGGTGTAATACTCATTGTTTTTATCATCTCTAAAAACATATCACACATATGGTGGTAGAATTTTTTCTCAATTTTTTTTCTTTCAGCATTACTTAAATGAGGAAAAGTAAGTGCCAGATTTTCGCGTACTATTTTTTTACGATATCCAATAATTCTATAAACAAGAAAGCAGACAAGATCTGAAAACAAATAAAATAAACGAAATGGGAGTATAGAGATAAGCCAAAGTAAAGGGAAGGCTATTATATAAACAATAAATTGCATCTAAAAATTTTTCTGCAAATATAATGTAAAAATGAATAAGCTCGATATTTTGGATTCTCATCAACTTATGTTTGATATTGATTATCTTTACCATTCACATTAAATATTATTTATGAATATCATTTTAATTGGGATTATAGCGGCCAATGTACTGATTAGCTATAAAGGTTTTAACGATCTTTATTTTTTTAGAAAATACGAATTTCATGTAGGAAGCATTCGAGCGGGAGAACAAATCAGAATGCTTTCGTCTGGTTTTTTACACGCCGATTTTATGCACTTGGCGTTTAATATGCTGACACTTTGGTTTTTTGCTCCGGTTGTTACTAACGGGCTTGGAAAAGTTTCCTTTGCTTTAGTATATTTTGGAAGTTTGATCTTTGGAAGTTTATTGACAATGCTGTTTCATAAAAACGATTACAGTTATCGTGCTGTTGGAGCATCTGGAGCTGTAACCGGGGTTTTGTATTCTGCGATTTTGCTTCACCCTGATATGATGCTTGGAATTTTTGGTATAATTCCGATTCCTGCTTACCTTTTCGGAATTTTATATTTATTGTATTCTATTTATGGAATGAAAGCTAAAAATGACAATATTGGCCACACAGCGCATTTTGGAGGTGCAATTGGCGGATACTTAATTACTTTGATAAAAGAGCCTTCATTAATCTATAATGAAACTTTCATGGTTGTTTTATTATTAATTCCAATTTTGATTCTTTTTGGAATGGCTAAATTGGGGAAATTGTAATGCTGGCATAACTTTTGACAGGCCTTTATCAATAACTTAAAATATAACAGAAATGAGAAAATTAGTATTATTTTTAACAATCATGTTTATGACTATGTCTTACAGCCAAGAAACCAAACAAATTCCTCAAATTAATGTAAATGGAGAAGGAAAAGTAAAAGTAGCACCTGATCAGGTTTGTATTTCAGCTACGGTTGAAACAAAAGGGAATAATGCTAAAGATGTCAAAAAGCAAAATGACGAAAAAATGGATGCTGTTTTAAAATTCATAAAAAAAATGAATCTTCCTGCAGCAGATTTCAAAACAAAACAAGTTGCACTTAATCCGCAATACGATTACGAGAAAAAGAAAACAAGCTACAATGCGAGACAAACTGTAGAGATCGTTTTAAAAGATTTATCTAAATATGATGAATTGATGGAAGGTTTGGTACAGCAGGGAATTAATCGTATAGACAGAGTTTCTTTTGAATCTTCTAAATTAACATCATTACAGTCAGAAGCCAGAAAATTAGCGATGAAAGATGCTAAGGCAAAGGCAGAAGATTACGTTTCAGTTTTAGGTCAAAAAGTAGGGAAAGCTTATGTTATTTCAGATAATTCACAAATTTATCATCCACAGCCAATGTATGCAGCTATGAAATCAATGGAAGCTGATAGTGCAGGAGCTTCAAACGAAACATTAGCAATTGGAGAAATCGAAATTACTGCAAATGTTAGTGTAAGTTTTATTCTTGACTAAATAATTTAAATTCCAAATAATATTAAATTCCAAATTCCAATTTTTAGATTGGGGTTTGGATTTTTTTTATTAATGAAGATTAATAAATCTTTCGAACTTTAATAAAGTAAAAATATATTGGAAGTGCATAACCTATAAAAAGAGCTAGTGAAGAGGAAGATATTGCCAAAACATTTGTTGTAAAAAAATGTTCAGACAAGGAATATTAACTTTTGTGGTAAAAAAGTGCAGTTCCCGTTAACAACTATAGATAATGAAATACTCCTGAAAATGGTAATATTTGATAAAATTTGGTTGCATTTTATAATTTGAAACATAGTTTAAAAGAATTGTCTTTGCAATAATTGTAATTTGTGTGAATAAAAAACTCAAAAAAACAATTTATGAAAATGAATTTTTTAGAGACAATAGTTCTCAAAGCGCCCATATTTTTTTCAGTTATTATTTTAATGACTGTTAGTTTAAGTCCTATCTCTGCACAAGAAAAAGATACAAAAGAGGCCCAGAATAAATTACCTTATTCTGATCCGGTATTTAAAGGAAAAATTGGAAAAACATATAAAGAATCTACTGCTGTCTGGCCTGAAATCCCAAAAGCAGCTACCGGAGCACCAAATGTAGTTATCGTTTTACTTGATGATGTCGGATTTGGACAAACTTCTACTTTTGGAGGATTAATACCAACCCCCAACTTGGATAAACTAGCATCAGAAGGTTTAAAATACAATAGGTTTCATACTACTGCAATATGCGGTCCATCCAGAGCTGCACTTCTTACAGGAAGAAATCATCACGATGCCGGAAATGGATTTTTGATGGAATGGGCTACAGGATTTCCTAATTATTCTACCATGATTCCAAAGGCCGCAGCAACGATGGGAGAAGTTTTAAAAGATAATGGTTATTCGACTTGGTGGTATGGAAAAAATCACAATACTCCAGATTGGGAAACCAGCGTGGCCGGACCTTTTGACCGCTGGCCAACAGGTTTAGGATTTGACTATTTCTATGGCTTTAATGCTGGTGAAGCACATCAATATTATCCCGTAATTTTTGAAAATACATTGCCTATAGAACCTGCTAAATCACCGGAAGAAGGATATCATCTGCTAACGGATATGACAGATCGCGCAATTTCTAAAATGAAATATTCTAAATCGGTATCTCCAAACAAACCTTTTTTTATGTATTTCGCGCCTGGTGGGATGCACGCACCGCATCATGTTACCAAAGAATGGCGTGATCAGTTTAAAGGTAAATTTGATATGGGATGGGAAAAATATAGAGAAGAGGTTTTTGAGAATCAAAAAAGAATGGGGATTATTCCACCAGATACAAAGCTGACACCAAAACCTGATTGGGTACCGGCATGGGAAACTTTAAATGATAAGCAGAAAAAAGTTTATAATGCACTTTTTGAAAATTACGCTGGCTACTTTGCTTTTACAGATCATGAGGTTGGCCGACTTTTGGAGGCAATAAAAGAGCTTCCTGATGCAGAGAATACTTTAGTGATTTATATAGTGGGAGATAATGGTGCTTCTTCTGAAGGCGGTCCGGACGGAACTCTTGACGAAATAAAAAGTTTATCTGGTATGAATGCCAGTTTAGATGATATAATTAAAGATCTTGATAAACTTGGCGGCCCGGAAACGGAACCTCACTATCCAGTAGGATGGGCATGGGCAGGAAATACACCTTTTCAATGGGTTAAACAGGTTGCGTCTCATTTAGGTGGTTCCAGAAACCCGATGGTGATAAGCTGGCCAGCACGTATCAAACACGATGATAAACCAAGAGATACCTTTTTGCATTTAATAGATGTTGCCCCAACAGTTTATGAAGCAGCTCATGTTACTATGCCTGAATATGTAAACGGAATAAAACAAATTCCGCTGGAAGGAAAATCATTTTTACCAACTTTTACAGATAACGCATACAAAGGAAGAACCGAACAATATTTTGAAATTCTAAGCAACCGCTCGATTTATGAAGATGGGTGGAAAGCCAATGCACAACATACTTTACCGTGGAGACAGGATGTTGCACCTGGAAATTGGGATAATGATAAATGGGAACTTTATAATTTGAATACTGACTTTTCTGAGGCAAATGACCTTGCTGCTAAAATGCCGGACAAACTTACTGAAATGAAGAAAAAATTTGATCAGGCAGCAGTTAAATATCATATTTATCCACTTGATGATCGTGGTGTAGCCCGAGCTTTAATTCCTAAGCCATCACCTCCTGGACTTGATCCTAAAACTACACATTTTGTATACTATCCTGGCGCTGTCCGTTTACCGGAGACAGCCTCGCCGGCTATTAAAAACCGCAGTTGGACAATTACCGCAGCTATAACAGGAAATGTTCAGAAAACAAATGGGGTTATTATAGCGGCTGGCGGAGTTTCTGCAGGAATTACGCTGTATGTAAAAGATGGAATTCCAGTTTTTGATTACAACTATTATGGGAAACATACTATTATAAAATCTCAAAAAGTATTGGGTAAAGAACCAGAAACCATAGTATTAGATTTTAATTATGCAGGGGGTGGTATGGGTAAAGGAGCAGAGCTGATCTTGAAGGTTAATGGGCAGGAGGCTGGAAAAGCAAAAATGGACGCAACAGTTTTTGCGCGTTTTGGTGCAGATACTTTTGGTATTGGCGAAGACAGCGGTCAGCCAGTAACTTTTGATTATAAGCCGCCTTTTAAATTTAATGGAACAATTGAAAAAGTTGCTATAGATTTAAAATGACAAGTACTTGATTACTTGAGTTTAATAAGAATAGATAATTTTATATTTAGCTACAAAAAATATGATGAACCGTATTTTTTTAAAACTTAATATCAATAAAATGGGCTTTTTTTACTTCAATTTTTTAATAATTTTACAAAGATTAAAATAATGTCCGATGAAAATTTTCATAATAAATATTAATCAATAATGTGGCACCATTTGCAGACGCTAAATCGATCAGACTTATTTCACAAAGTGCATCTATTCTGCATGTTTGATCTTTAATCGATTTTACTTTGCCTGCACTTTTATCAAAAACGGCAATGTTTTCAATAGCATTTTTTATTATGGTAATCAATTGTTTAAAATCATCCGGTGATAATTTATTTTCTTTTACATAATTTTCTAGTCGGGCACCTTCTCTGTAATGAGGATAATTTTCTAATCCCATAAAGGTCAGCATCCAGACTTTATTATAATTCCATATTGTTTTAACAATTCCAATATAGTCTGCTATCAGCTCATCATGCAGGTTATTAGTTGCCTGTCCGTATTTTTTGAGCGTATATAAATGCGTAAATTCATGTTCTTTTCGAATAGAAATGGAGTATGAAATCCATAAATCTTCTTCCAGTCCCAATTGACTTGCAGTTACATTGCTGTAAGGTTTTGTACTTAAAATGATCAATTTATCTTTATACAAAGATTTTTTAAGCATAATATTGTTTGAAAACTCGGTATTCCAGTCTCCAAAAGGATTGTTCTGCAGCCAGTTTTTTTTAATGATATTAAACCGTTTCGAGTTATTAAGACCATTTAATAACACAGCTCCCATTGATGCAGGAATAGGCAAGGGATTGTTTTTATGTATTATGGACTGTAGTATTTTTACAAAATCTTCATTATTAGGAATGGTTAAAACCGGGATTTTGCCTGCAATACTTTCATGAAGTTCTAAACTGATATTTTTTGTGTCTTCTAATTTTATGTAAGAAGTTAATTTTATATCGTTTGTTGTTCCTTTTAAAAGCATGTTGTTATACAATTCGGCTTTATCAATTTCTTTATCAATTAGAAAATTTAATGACGGATAACATTCTTTTAGCGCATTAAAAATGTCTTTTCCATTTGAAAAATTCATTAAAAAATCTTCCCAGAATTGAATTTCTGTGCCTTCGGTAAAACTAGAAGCTGTGCAGTCATCATTTAAAGGAAACTTATTAAAAAGATAAGCTTTAAGTTTGTCTGATAAATCAATTGATGCAGCTTGATCAATTGGTTCGGGGAGAAATGAATTATTCATGATCATTACGAAATTTGGCGTTTAGCCAGTTGTGTAAATATGCCATCTTGCTGCATTAACTCTTCATAAGTGCCACATTCTTTGATTTCTCCTTGATCCAGAACATAAATACGATCTGCGTTTTTTATGGTGCTTAATCTATGTGCGATCACAATACGTGTAGCCTGAAGTTTGTCTAAACTTTCGGCTACAATATTTTGGGTTCTGTTATCGAGCGCACTTGTGGCTTCATCCATAAACAGTAATCTTGGTTTATGTACAATGGCCCTTGCAATCATAAGTCGTTGTCTTTGTCCGCCAGAAAATGTTCCTGCACCTTCGCTGACAAGGGTGTGCATTTCCATTGGCATATTCTTGATATCTTCTTCCATTCCTGCCATACGCGCCGCATCCCATGCATCATCTAAGGTCAATTCAGAATTCCCGACAATATTCTGGTAAATGCTGCCGGCCATCAATGCTCCATTTTGCAGTACAACGCCTATTTGTCTTCTTACAAGCTCTTTGTTCATGGTGTCAAAAGTATTTCCATCATAAAAAATAGAACCCATTTCAGCATGTTCGAATCCTAAAAGCAGTCTCATAATAGTTGATTTTCCGGAACCTGAAGGACCAACAAAAGCAACCATTTCGCCCGGCTTAATCTTGAAGGTAATATTTTTTAAAATCAGAGGCTGATTTTCGTTGTATCTAAACGAAACGGAATTCATTTCGATATCTCCGGCCAATTCGCCCGGATCAATACTCTGATCCATAGATTCTGCTTCTTCTTCTAAAATTGGTTTTACCCTTTCGTACAGCGGAATAACATTTAAGGAAGTTATAAATGCCATACTTAACCTTAAACTATCACCTAAAAATTTATTAAAAGCTGTAATAAATGCCATAAATGAACCTACAGAAATTATGTTTGCTCCTGCAGCACCTGGGTTGACTACACTGTAGTAGATGAAAGAGAAAAAGAAAATACTGGTAAAAAGGGGATAGGAGCTATTGAAAATTTCAACAAAATTCTGATAACTGCCAGAACTGAATCCTAATTGTTTTAGTTTTGAAAATTTTTCTGCCCACAGGGTAAAAACTCTTCGTTCTCCGCCTGTTATTCTTATTTTGCTGATACCGGATAAAAATTCAAAAAGAAAACCCTGAATTTCTCCCTGATATTTCGAAACTTCCCGATCGTATTTTAATTTTAAACAGCCAATAGTTATCATAAAAACAATAGCAATTACAGCTAAACCTACACCAATCCAGGCTAAACTGGAGTCATAATAAAAAAGAAGTATCAGATTTACAAAAGAGAATGCTCCGCTTAATACTGCCGTCATTAAGGTACTTGAAAGTATTTGCCGGATCGAATTGATACTCAAAACCCTGTTAGTAAGATCTCCTGCGGTATATTTTTTATAAAAAGTTACCGGTAGTCGCAATATATAATCCATTACACCTGCCTGGAGATTAATACTGGATTTTGATTCTACTCTCATTTGCAATACGCCCTGTACAAGCTGAAGTCCTGCAGTTACAAAAGCGATCACAATCATGATACTAAATATTTCTAAATGTATGGATCTGTCTGCCGCCGGAATAACATCATCAAAAATAACTCCTGATAAAACAGGGACTAACAGCCCAATCAGGCTTCCTGCAAATGAAGCCAGAATTAATAATTTGGCATCTTTTTTAACGCCATTCATAGCAAAATTTAATACCTTTTTCATGGAATCCATTTTGACATCGAACCCAGAAAAAAACATATAACCAATTGGTTCTAAAGAGTCAGCTATTTCGTTGTTGACAATTGACTCAGAGCCATCGGATAAATTTTTTATTAGATAAGAACTGGACGTTTTTTGTATAAGCGCAACGGGTTCGTTTTTTTGTTTGGTAAAGGCCAGCAAATGTCCGTTTTCTTCTTTCCACCAGGCATCTCTTAAAATGATTTTGCGGACTCTTATTTTAGAACTTTTTGCAATGGCATACAGCAGGTTTTTTGCGCTGGTTTCGTTTGCATCAATATGTTTGGGTTCTTCAAATTTAAATTGGCTGTGATCTGCTATAACCTGACATGTAGAATAGAGTATGTTTTGTTTATTTAGCTTTGAAGGGGCTACATGCGGTACACTTTTTTTATTGCCTGTTACTATAGATTTTATTTTTTCGAGCGTGTTTTTTAACTCATCTTCTTCACTGACCAGTTTAGCATTAAAATGCTCATTTTCAAAAACACTATTGTTTTCTATTGTTTTACAAAGCTGTGCATAAAAATAAGATTGTATTTTTTCTAAAGAAATCAAAAGATTCACTTCTTCCTCTATAACTTCTCTGGTACTTAGTATTTTAATTTCTGTTTGATCTGATAAGGATTTTATCCATAATTTATTCGATACAGGAATTGGAAAATTAGAAGTATCATCAAAATTTACAACAATATCAGATGAAAAGGCAGAAAGACTTCCGCAGTTTAAGCTTACCCAGTTTATGCCGTGTGAAGGATATGCAACCGTATTTTCTTTTAAATTTATTGTGTTAAAGTCATCAAGGGCGGTATAAACTCTTGGTGTGTTTTGAAAATTTAATTCGGAGGATGTTTTTGATATCCATTTATTGATCAGATTTTTCAAAAAGAAAGGATCAATATTCAAAAGATCACTTTTTTGAATTGCCAGTAATTTAGCTTCATTCGAATAAACGATTAATCTAATATTTAGGGTACAATCCCGAGGTAATAAGCTAAATAGTAATTCGCCTTGTTTTGCAGCATACAGAAATTTTAAAGGGCATAAATACTCTCCGTCTTCATCAATTTTAGTATGAAACACATTTACTTCACCCGAAATAACCATCCAGAAACTGTCTGTACTATTAAGAATCAATGGATTTTCAACGCCTATATGTATTTTCTCTTTCACTGACATGGTATTAAATTTATTTTGATTCGATCAAATGTGCATAAACTCCATTTTGTTTTAGCAATTCCTGATGAGAACCACGTTCTACTATTTTTCCCAGCTCCATTACTATTATTTCGTCACAATCAATAATAGTGCTTAGTCTGTGCGCTACAATCAGGCAGGTACAGCCTCTTTTCTTGATATTATCCATTACCGTTTTTTCAGTAGTTGGATCAAGGGCGCTGGTGGCTTCATCCATAACTAAGATAGTCGGGTTACCGGATAAGGCTCTGGCAATTTCGATACGCTGACGCTGTCCGCCGCTAAAATTGGTTCCGCCTTCCATTACAGCGCTGTCATAACCATCACTTCTGGCAGAAATAACATCGTGAATTGCAGCATCGCGTGCAGAATTTATAATGTGTTTTTCTGAAATCATAGAATCCCAAAAAGAGATGTTTTCTTTAATTGTGCCATTAAATACAATAACATCCTGATCTACTACGGCTAATGAACTTGTAATGATGTTTCTTGCAATGGTTTCTCTGTTTTTTCCATCTAATAAAACTTCACCTTTCCACGGATCATAAAGTCCTGAAGCTATTTTGGCTACTGTTGATTTTCCACTTCCGGAACCTCCTACTAAGGCAACTCTGCTTCCGGGTTTTAATTTTAAATTGAAATTTTCTATTAATGCCGGCATTGTTGTATTATACCCAAATGTGACATCTTTCATTTCAAAATACCCAATCAGTTTGTTTTTAGGAATTTCGTTATGATCGGACTGTGAGTTTTGATTGGATTCTTTTTCTCTAAACTGATTATCAATTTCATAATTCAATACATCATCTATTCGGCCCATGTCACTTTCTGTTTCATGCAGTGTATTACCTACGGTTACCAATTGGTTAACGGGTGTAATAAAATTGTTCATCAAATAAGTAAAGGCTACTAATGCTCCAAGGGTCATTTCGCCGTCCATAATTCGTAAAGCTCCAATTCCCAGAATTAAGAAATTTGTTAATGATGTGATCAAATTAGGAAGAACATTTAATCGAATAGTTAACCAGCCCAGTTCTTGCTGTGCGTTCATTACTTTGGCCAAATATCCAATCCAGTTGGTAAAAAAATCATTTTCTCTTCCGGATGCTTTTAAGGTTTCAATCATGCTGATTCCAGAAGTAGTTGTACCTAACAATTTTCCGGTTTCGTTACTTAATCGGCGGCTTCCGTCTTTTCTGGCTGTGGCCACACATTTTAAGATGATGATATTTAATGCCGCCATAAAAATCCCGATTAAGGTCAGCGTAACATCATAAGAAAACATTAGTATCGCATAAAAAATGACCACTATAACATTTAAGGCTGCATTAGCTAAATCACCGCTTAATAATTTGGCAACTTTATCATTTAAAGAAACCCTGTTGCCAACTTCTCCGCTGTAACGCTGTGTAAAAAAAGCAATTGGTAAATGAAAAACATGCCACAAAAACTTACTGGAAGTAACTAAGGCTAATTTTGTTTCCAGCTTGAGTAAAAAGTATTGCTGAAGATATACTAAAACCGAATTAATAATTAAGATTCCGCCCATTATCAACAATAACGGCATTACAAAACCAGAAAAATTGTTGACCAGATATTTATCTATAAAAACGGTAAGAAACGAAGGAATTATTAAACCCGGAATTACTAAAAATAAACTGGCAATAATGATGTAAGTTATGCTTAATTTAGAACTGGCTACTCTTGAAAGTAAAGAACCCATAAGTCCTTTTTTCTCATTTCCTTTTTCAAAACTTTCGTTAGGATCAAAAGTCAAAACCACTCCGGTATAAGCATCATCAAATTCCTGATGGCTTACGGAGTATCTTCCTTGGGCAGGATCGCTTAAGTATACCTTTTTTTTGGTAAAACCTTCGAGTACTAAGAAGTGATTAAAATTCCAAAAAATGATGGCAGGCGTTTTAATCTGCATTAGCTTTTCAATAGATTTGGCATATCCTTTTGCGTCTAACCCAAATTCTTTAGCGGCCTTAATGATGTTAGTTGCTTTAAGCCCATCTCTGGAAACACCACAGGCTATTCTTAATTTTTCTAAAGGAACGAATTTACCAAAATGTCCTAAAATAATACTTAAAGCTGCCGCGCCGCATTCCACGCTTTCCATCTGTAATACAGTTGGAACCTTAACTGGCCGGGCTTGTTTTTCAATAACAAAATTTGCAATATCTCCCATTTGTATTTATTAATATAAATCAAAAAATTTCTTGAATGCGGGAACTACTATCGTTACAGGAGGTTCTTGTTTTATGGTTACTTTTCCCATGCATGAAGTACCTTCTTTTATAAAAATATCCGGTCCTTTTGCCGATGTCCATTTAAATCCGCTGTATGATTTTGGGTCTTTTTCAAAATCAACATGAACTTCAAATAATGGGCCTTGTGCCAAAAGTCCTTTTGCAAGCTGATCATTTTTAACAGAAGTCAGCATACCTTGCTGTGTAACAGGAAAATCAGAAACATAAGTTACTTTGCCTTTTATAAATCCATATTCCTGCGGCTGAACGGTCGACGGAACTACTAAAGCTTCCATGCCTTTTCGTATTTTTTTTCCATCTTGTGACGGAATGTATAAAACTCCTTTTAACACAGCTAGTTTTGCTTCGCTGAGGTTTTTGAGTTTAAATAGGGGAGTTCCAGCAGCGACAACAATTCCCGCATCTGTTAAAACCTCTATAACTTCTCCGTCATACGGGCTTTTTATGTTTTTCTGCTGATCGTATCTTTCGGTTAAAAATTGGAGATTTCGTTCGGCTTCAGCAATTCTCTGGCTTTGCAATGTTACTTTTTGCTGCAGATCATAACCTAAATTGTGCTGCTGTGTCGAGGTTTCTACAGTTTGTCCTTTTAAACGTTCAATAGTATTTTTTGAAGCTTCAATTTGCTGTCTCGTAACTGCCACTTCAGATTTGGTTATTAAACCTTTGCTAAGAAGACCATTCTCTGATTCCAGCTGATTGTTCAGGAAAATTAATTTCTTTTTTTCTGCTTCAATTTCGCCCTGAATACTTACGCGTGTTTGTTTAATCAATTCACTTTGCAGTTGTGTTCCCTGGCTTCCATAAGAAGCCAGTTTTCCCATTTCAAATTTTCGATCTGATACTACTGCCTTTGCATCTTCTATTTGCTGGTGTAGTTCCGGCTGCTGTATCGTGGCAATGACATCACCTTTTTTTACATGATCTCCAATTGCCACTTTTAATTCTACCAGCTGCCCCTGCGATGTAGCTACAACTTCGTGAACTTCGCCTCCCTGAACAACCCCAATTACATCTAGTTTTGTTTTTACTGTGCCCATAAATGCCCATAATACACCTGTAAATAGTGCTGCTGCAACGGTAACAAGCGCGATCCAGGCTTTGGGGCCTGTAACTTTAATTAACTGATCTAATTTTTCTGGAGTAGAAAGCTTTTCTAATGCTGATTTTCTGAAAAAACTTGCTGACATAGTTTCTGGGTTTTTTATTAATTTTCTGTATTTGGAACAGTGTAAAATGCATTTGGAATAACTTTAAAATCAAGGTTTTCTTTAGAGACAAGTGTACCTGTTTCGTGTCTGAGGCTTATAATTGCATTTGAAAACTGCTGTTCTGCATTTAGATATTCTAATTCTGAATAGGTGAATCTTTCCTGAAACAACATTAAATTTAAAAGAGTGGTTAGGCCCATTTGAAATTTTATTTGTTCGTTGTCAAAAGCTTCTTTGTGAAATCCCATAGATTCTTTTGCTTTTTCAAGAATTAAGACACTATTGTTTAAGTTATTAAGTGCCGCATTTATATTTAAATCGACATTTCGATTGGTATTATCGCTTATTATAGCCTGATCTTGTACAGCAATTTTATTAATCGAATAATTTCCTTTTGCCAGATTATTATTTAAAGCAAATGTGAAGGTCAATTTTGCTCCCACGCCAAGATCCTGACCCTGGTTGTTTACAAATGAAGAGAATGTTTTATCGACTCCGTTTCCCACACTTGTGCTGCCGTAATAGGCAAAACCGGTTAAATCCAGCTGAGGTTTCAAATTATTTTCGGCCAATTGATATTGGAGTTCTACCGCTTCTGTAACTTTTTGAATGGCTTTTAAATCGCCTCGATTGTCTTTGGCTCTTTTAATGAGTGCTTTTTTATCGATATTTTCCTTGTATCCACTTTCTGTAACCACCGGAAAATTGCTTGCAGGATCACCCAGCTGCTGGCTTTCTTCGTCAGATAAACCTATTGCTCTTCCTAAATTTAATCTTGCGTTATATAAATTTTGCTGTGCAGTAAAGGTTAACCTTTCCTGATTGGTTAAATCGGCATTTACCTGAGCCATATCGCTCTCAGGTTTTTTGTCTGCTTTTATTAATTCTTTTGTTATTTCTAATACGTTCCTTACCCGGCTTTCGTTTTGTTTGTAAACATCCAGACTTTTAAATGCGGTATAATAAGTCCAATAAGCAATACCAATTTGCAGGATTTCATATGAATTTGTAAACTCGTAATCAAATTTGTTTTTATCAATATAAAGGCTTGCTGTTTTCTCTCCTGTTGTTGCTGTTTTTTTTCCTCTTCCTCTTAAAAGAGGCTGTGTTAATGAAAAATTAAGTACCCCGGTATGATTTCCATAAAACGGCCCTACAAACTGATTGAATGTATTAAGCGGAAAATTACTGTCATTATAGAGATATCTTAAACTTACTTCGGCAATTTGCGAAGTCCTAAATCTTTTTTGCAAACCAGCTGAAAAATCTACTGAATTTGACTTCAGCGATCTGTCTATATACTGATTTCTAGGATCAGCATCATAGAGATTCAGCCTGCTGTTTTGATAAGAAAGTGCCGAGTTTAAATTAAAATCAAATGTGCTCCATTGTACCTGAAGTTCTCCTTCGGCATTTTGTATCGCATAGTAAGTCCTTTTAATATTTGGGCTTTTGTCAAAAGCTATGCTGGAAATTTCAGTTAAATCACATTTAATTTTAGACTGGCTTTGTAAGTTATTAACAGCTGCAATCCATATCGCAAAAAAGGAATAGTATAATCTCATTTAAATTTTGGTCTTAAAATTTATATTTTATTATGCCTCCGAAAATCGATGCAGAATCTGCCCAAAACGTGAGCCGGCCTGTGCAACACCATCTAAAATTTTTGTATCGATTAAATCTTCTTCTTCCGGTGTTCCGTAACCTAATTGATCTGTTGTTTTTCTTAATCTGTTAGACAGAAACAAGGCTAAACCATAATAAAAATTGGCTTTGAAATCTGGGTTTGTTGTAAGCCGCATTTCGATCACCTCGCGGGATATTTTATAAACTACGGATGTTTTTTTAGCAATTACAGAAACTGACGGCGGTCTTGTTTCTAAAAAAGACATTTCGCCAACAACCTCTCCAGATCCTAATGTTGCAATGTCTTGCTTATCACCATTCTCTGCACATACAGATAATTGACCTGATAACACGATGTATAGACTATCAATAAAATTGCCTTTTTGGATAAGTCTTTCACCGTTTCCTAATTCTATTTTCTGGCCATTGTTAATGAACCATTCTACATCTCTGTTATTAAACTGACCTAAGAAAAAAAGTGCTCTTTTCATAATTTTATTTTTTTTAAGGTTATACTAATTTATTTGTAATTCGTTTGTTGATTAAGACAAAGAATCTGTGATTTCTGACACCTGAAATTTTCTATTTATACATATTCCCCAAAGAATCGTATAAACCTTCATAGTCAATAGTACTACTAGTGCGATTAGAAGTTCCTCCGCTTAATTTGTCCAGCTTTTTTTCATCTAATTCCTGATCCTTTTGCTGCATCTTTATAGGAATATTGATGTACAGATATTCGGGATCAGACTGGTCTGTCACTTTGATCTTTTTTCCGATGGGTAATTTTCTGCCAAAAAACTTTTCTAATGTTTCTTCGGGGTTTGTAATTAATGATTTTTTAAAATCATCGTTTACCCAGGCTTCTGTAATTATCCTAAAAAAAACATCCTGACCCTTTTTTTGTTCTTCTGTTAAAATCATTTTATTTAGTCTTAAATTTATATTTTGTTTAATTTTTTATGGTTTTGATTAACAGTGTTTTACCGTAAAGAATTTATTAGTTCTTTAGGTGAAATGTCATATTGATACGAAAACAATTTTGAGAAATAATGTACATCGTTGTACCCAACAGAATAGGCTATTTGTGAAATTGAGTTTTGTATATAATTATCAATCATGTATTTAGCTCTATGAAGTTTCAATATTCGGATGTACTTATTGGGTGTGAGGTAAACTAAATTTGCAATTTTTCTATGCAGCTGTCTTTCGCTTACTGCCATTTTATAAGACAGTTCATAAAGGTTCATATCATTTTGGCTGATAGAATTGTAAATTTCTTTTTCTAAATTCAGTAACCAGTCCTGATCTAATTTTGTCACTTTTTGTGGATTAATTTTATTTACACACAATTCCTGAACATTTTTATTAGATTCATAAATGTCAAAAATTTCCGGACGTCCCTGAACTGTCAGGCTTACCGATTTAGATTTGATTCCATCTAAAATTTCATCAATCAGGTCATTAATTTGTTTGCTGCTCGAAAAAATAATTTCACTTTGTGTTTTAGTATCTGTTATACTGGGCTTGCTGGCCTCAATAATGTTTTCTAACGGGTTTTTAATATTCTGAACTATCTGGTTCAAAATATCTGGAGAAGACCAATCTATTGTGGTATTTTTTATCATTTCATTCATGATTGTAATAGAATTAACTGTTAATCAATAATTTGAAAAATTTTAATTGGGTCTTTTACTGTGCAGTATTTGGGGTATAGTGGTTTTGGCTTATATCTTAATTTATTTAGGAGGAAGAATTAACATGCTTGGGAGTGATACTTTCTCTTTTTAAAGGATTTAGGGGATATTTTATCGATAGAGAAGGAGGTTACAAAATTTTTATTGTTATTATAAAACTCCTTTAAGCCATCGTAATTCAATGCTATTGGTATAGTTTCAGAACCCAGATAGTGAGCAGAGGCTCCTATAACCTGAGCTTTTATTCCCAGCAGGTTCATAATTCTTAATAATTTGCTGTCGCACTCGGCAAAGGCAACACCATTTTTTTGTTCACAAATGGGAGCAATGGCACAAACCATTAATTTTTTAAAAAGAGTTTTATCCTTGAGATTTTTTTTAGTTGCAAATCGGCCAATGTGCCAAACGGATGAGAACTGGTCAGAATAGCCGAAGACGCTTAATGGATCGATATTAAAAATTTTCTGAAGGGGGAGTTTTGTTTTATAATCCCATTTAATTACTCTAATCGATCCCTGAATATTTCCTGAAAAATCTTTTGCAACGAAAATTTCAGAATCTTTAAAATAATTTAATTCTTCATCATACACTTCCTGAGTGTCTGTTACAAGTTCATTACTATTTACATCTTCACAATGATGACTGAAGTTCTCTTCGACTACAAACTTGGCTAATTCACTCAGCTGGTCTAGTTCTAGTCTTTCTAGGTAATTTTGAGTTATAATCATGAGTTCTTTGGTTCGTTGGTTCCTAACAAAGCTAATTTTCATATGTCATTATTTTACTACACTAAATAATAGTATTTATTTGAAAATCAATAAACTACACTTTTGTGTAGCGGCAGTTTTAAATTGTAATGCAAAGAAGAAAAGAATATTTAATGAAGGTAAATGAGTCAATTTTTGGATAACCCCTGATTTTATATGACTTTTATAGAAAATCTGCAGTCATTTTAGAAAAGGCATAGTAACAAATTGAAAGTCAGTAAGTTTTAATGTTGTTATTACCTAATAGCCTTGTAATTTTTTTCAGACATAATAAAAAAAAGTTAAATTTGAATTAAAATTAGGTATGATGAAAGAACCAGATTTAAATTCATTTTTTGATTCCAGAAATACAATTGATGGCTTGACAGATGAAGAGAGAGTACAAAAAAATAATTATTTAGAACCTATAAAGGCATTTGCAAGGGCAACATATACGAGCATTTATGTTATAGATTATTTGGAACAAGGTTTTGAATTTGTTTCAGATAATCCGTTATTTTTATGCGGAAATACGGCAGAGGAAGTTCTGGAAATGGGATATGCTTTTTATTTTAAACACGTTCCCTCAATAGATTTGGAGTTATTATTGAAGATCAATTCTGTTGGATTTGATTTTTATGAAAAAATACCACTGAATGAGAGAATTCTCTATACGATCTCTTATGATTTTCATTTAAAAAACCAGGAAGGAAAATTAATCTTAATCAACCAGAAACTTACTCCGGTTTTTTTAACCAATACTGGAAAAATATGGAAAGCGATCTGTATTATTTCGTTATCATCTGAACGTAAGGCGGGAAACATTAAAATTCATAAAAACGGCGAGAATAAAGTGTACAACTATAATCTGGATAAAGACCATTGGGAAGAATCTAAAAAAGTTTCTTTATCAAAAAGGGAAAAAGAAATTTTGCAGCTTTCTACAAGAGGTTTTACGATAAACGAAATTGCCGATGAAATATTTGTTTCTCCCGATACTGTAAAATTTCACCGCAGAAAATTATTTGAAAGACTGGAGGTAACCAGTATCACAGAAGCGATTGCGTATGCTACAAATAATAAGCTGATATAATAAGTACGTTTTAGGGCTATATTGTCTCTTTAATTTCCTTTAATATTAATCCAGCGATTAATAAATTTTAATTGTTCCTTTTTATGTTCAGGAGAAATTGCATCAATTCTTCTTTTTATATTTTCAATACAATTGAATTCGAATATTTTGAAAGATTCATTACAATTAAGAGCATTATCCAGACTATTTAGGCTAAAAATAGGAATGTCTCCGTTAAGCATCTGCTGTAATTCGAAATCAAATATAAATTTGTACCTTTCCATATTTTGTCCAATGTAAGCCTTAGACAGTAACTCTTCCAGTTTGGCATTATAAACTTCAAAACTCGTCATGAGAGCCGCAGTACGCATAAATTTTAATATCTTAAAATATATAAAAGTAGGTCTCCAAACATACCTTACTTCTTGATTTTTAAACACCTCAATTGGTGAATTAAGAGATTTTAATTCTTCTTTATTATTCGAAAACAGGTCATACACTATAGAAAACCCTTCGAGAAAACTACTACTGTAATTGGTTGGAAATACGTAATTGTCTTTAAATTTCGGAATATTGTTTTCTGCAATTTTTGTGAATAAAAAACGCGTTACCCTTTTAGAGTTTATAGTATTTGGGTTGATAATTCTTTTTTCCAATTCTGTTGCCTGTAAGTTATTGTGAACACCGTAACCTGCAAAATGTATTGGAACTCCGGTATCGTCATTAACTATCAAAGCGTTTTCCAGAACCGATAAATTAGGTATTTTACATTGGTCATCCCAGGAATTATTAATTAGACCATTTGATAAAAAAGGCTGAATAATGGTTTCGTGATCTATAATAACAGGGTTTTTTCCAGATGCAATAACATTTTCGCGATGGCAGTCTTTACTTCCCAAAAGATAGGCCGTAGCAAGCAAAGCCCCTGCTTTATGATAATATTCTTCTAAATCATTTTCAGAAGTTATTTCTTCGTTATTTACAAATTCCAGCCATCCATATTCGCCGCAATCAAGTGCCTGAAATGTTTTTAAATCTAATTTTAATTTTTGATTGATCCAATTGATTAGTACATTATAAGAATTGGTCAAATTGACATTTCTGGGTTTGTAGATCAGTTTGGTTTTATTTGATAAATGAATCAAAGCAGTTCCTTCGCCGTTATGACCGTCACCAAGACTTGCGTCAATATCTGTAATTTGTACTTCACTCAGCTTAAATACAGCTTTTATCTTTTCATAATCGTTATAAAAGCGATCAATGATTTTGGAAATATGACGAGAAAAATTGGCTGTTTTTTGTTTCATCATATAATCTAAAACGGGAAAATCTACAGCTAACGATTGATTCATTTTTGCTGTAAAAATTTCTATCTCCGTATTGCCTTCGAGAACGAATGAATCTAATGAATGCTGTAAAATAATTTCTGAAAAAGTGCTCAGCTCTTTTACCAGTTCCAAATGCAGTTTTTCTTTGGCATTATCCGGTAATTTTGATTTTAGACTTTCCAGAAAACATTCTGCATAAGGAAGAATGATTTCCACGAAAGGAATCGTTTCAAAATTTTTGCTGATAAAACAGGTAGATTGATTATTCATTTTCTAGGGCTTTAGTGTGAAAAGAATGCTGAGTGATAAGGGAAGTAATGCTTTTTTTTTATTTGCTAAAAAAAAAGCTGTAGGAATGTTTAAAAATTAAAAACACCCTTCGCTTGCACACAGGGTGTATTATATTTTTTAATCGAATAAGTTTACGATTTCTTATTCTTGTTTAGCTGAACAACGCTGTAAAATAGTACTATAATTGCCAAAATAAAACTGGCTGTGCCAAGGAAATTATATTTAAAGCTCACTAATATTGATCCGGAAATTACTAAAAAAATCCCTGCGAATAATGATATTTGCCCTTGCTTTTCCATCTTTTTTAATTTTAGAGAAAACCCTTGAACTTTAATTTCAAAATTTAATAAACCTGAAATCGTTCAAGGGTTTTTATTTTAACATTATATTTTTATTTCTTAATTAATGTAGTCCCATAAAGCTGCAGCTCCAAAGCCGCCGGCTACAGTACCAACAACAACAACTAAAGTTAAAGGAGTAAGACCACCGGCAACGATTTCTAATTGCTCAGCAGATAATTCTAACTCGTCTAATTTTGGTTCAGCCGGAATATTGAAGTAAATGATAGAATCACTGCTTTGATCTTCAACTACAATTTTTTTATTGCTTGATGATTTTTTACCAGTAACCGCTTCAATAGCTGCTTGAGGGTTTGTTAATAATTGATTTTTAAAGTCAGGGCTTTGCCATGCTTTTTCGACTAGAGTTTTTAATAATTCTTGTCCTTGTATTTGAGCGTCTTGTGAAATTTTCATGTCTGTAAGATTTAAATTATTGATTATAAAGTTGTACTCCTGCTGCAAATGCTGCTACACCTAATGCATAAAGTCCTATAACAACTGCTGGTGTAAGTCCGCCTGCAACTAATTCTAACTGCTCTTCAGTTAATTCTAAACCGTCCAAGTTTGGCTCTGCAGGAATATTAAAATAAATTACTGATTCGTTGGTTTGGTCTTCTACTACAATGCTTTGGTTTTCTGGCAATACAAAGCTTTTGTTAGTAAATTCCTGAATTGTTGCCAGAGGATTTTTTATTAATTGATCTTTGAAAGAAGCACTTTCCCATGCTTTTTCTATAAGACTTTTCATTAATTCTGCTCCTTTTTCCTGATGTTCTTTAGTATATTTCATCTTTATATTTTTTTATATTGTTAATAGAATAGTGGTTGATTAGATTGTTTCAATTGGAATAGTTGGAAAAGTTGGTGTAGGGTCCCAAGGGAATGTTCCAATTGGAGGCCATATAGAAACACCTCCGGCAACAGACTCTAACTGTTCTTCGCTTAATTGTGCGTCTGCTGGTTGTTTTGTCGCAGCAGGAATGTTGATGTAAACAACAGAATCATCAGTTTGATCTCTTACTACGATTGTTTTACCTGCAGGCAGATTCAATTTTTTTCCTGTAAATTTTTCAATTGCAGCAACAGGATTTGCAATTAACTCTTTTTTAAATTCGGCATTTTCCCATGCTTTTTGTACCAGCTCTGCATAAAGCTTTTGTTCTTGTGTAAATTCCATGATATAATATTTTAGATTGGTTAATTTATTTAGAAAAGAATAATGTCTTTTGGGAATGTTGGAGTTGGGTGCCATATTCCGCCTGGAAAATCTGGCGGGAAACATCCTCCCTCAATTACACCGCCGGCAGCAGCTTCTAGTTGATCATCAGTTAATTCCGTATCTGCATATTTTGTAGAAACTGGAATGTTGATATAAATAGTAGAATCGTTGGTTTGATCTTTTACTACTAATGTTTTACCTGCAGGCAGATTCAATTTTTTACCAGTAAATTTTTCAATTGCAGCTATTGGGTTTGATACTAATTCATTTTTAAATGCAGCGTCTTCCCATGCTTTTTGCACAATTTCTGCGTAAATCTTTTGTTCTTGAGTTAATTCCATGATACTTAAATTTATATTGGTTAGTTTTTTAGCTTAACAGCCATTTAGCAAGTGGAACAGCTATATATTCTAGAGCTAAGTCGGCAGGAGTTGTATAACCTCCGGCAACAACTTCTAATTCTTTCTCTGTTAATTCTACATCATCTAAATTTGCTTTTGCAGGCAGATTGATGTAAATTGTAGAATCGTCAGTTTGATCTCTTACTACTAATGTTTTTCCTTCTGGTAAATTCAATTTTTTACCAATTACTTTTTCAATTGCAGCTAATGGGTTTGCTACTAATTCTTTTTTAAAATCTGCATCTTCCCATGCTCTTTGTACGATCTGTGCGTACATTTTTTGTTCTTGTGTAAATTCCATGATAATAAATTTTTAAAGTTGATTAATAGTAATCGTTGATTTAAAGTATTTAAGAGGGCTGGTTCAGAAATTAAATGGTTACTATTTAATTTGCCCTTTTATTTTTAAACTATGATGTAATCTTTTAAAGCAGGAAATAAATTATTAACTAAATCAATCCAAACTGTTTGTCCGCCTCCGGCAATAATCTCTAATTGATCTTCTGTTAGTTCAATATCCTCTATATTGGGTTCACTTGGAATATTCATGTAAACTTTAGACTTATCTGTCTGATCGTTTACAACAAGTGTTTTTCCTTCGGGTAATACAATTTTAGCTCCGGTTAAATTTTCGATTGCTTTTATAGGATCTGCAATTAAGCTTTTTCTAAAATTAACATCTTCCCAGGCTTTAGAAATTACCAATCGTAAAACCTCTTCTTCTTTGTTCTGTTCCATGATTTATTTCCTTTTGTATAATGTAAAATTAGTCCTTCAAAATATTATAAAAATGCCAAAAAAACCGACAAAATATTATTTATATATAGCTGTGATCTAATACTATAGGAGTATTTACCAGTGAAACTGCGCTTTTCTCGACAAAATACATTTTGATCTCTCCTTTGCCTTTTGCATAAATTTTACCGCGGTATTCAAATACAAAACATTTTTCATCCTTGATTAAATTATACAGCGATTCGCTTATGTTAACTTTTTCAACCATTCCGTTGCTTTCAATTCGGCTTGCTGTATTCACAGTATCTCCCCAAACATCGTATTGAAACTTTTTTACTCCCACGATTCCTGCTACAATAGGTCCGGCGTGAATGCCCAAACGCATCTCAAAAGCCGGAACATCTGCCGCTATATTGATTATTTTTCTCTGAATCATAAATTCCTGCATTTCTAATGCGGCCGAAACAATGTTTTTTAATGAATTTTTATCTGGATTAGGGATGCCGCCTGCAGCCATGTAAGAATCTCCAATGGTTTTAATTTTTTCGATGTTGTACTTATCAGAGATAAAATCAAAAGCTTTGAAGCAGACATTTATTTCTTCAACAAGATTTTGCGGCGTCATTTTTTCTGCAGTCTGTGTAAAAGATTTAAAATCAGTAAAAAGAATAGAAACCAGATTAAAATCGCGGGCATTTACAAAGCCTTTTTCTTTTAGTTCTTCGGCTATTTCTTCCGGAAGAATGTTTAGCAGTAATTTTTCTGAACGGTCTTTTTCTATCGTTAATGCTTTTCTGGATCTTCGAACATAGTTTAATCTATTCCATAAAGCGATAGTAATCAGTATGATAAAGCCAAGAGAGATAATGATTAAGTTTCGTTGTTTTTCTTTCTTCTGAACTTCTTCTTTATGTTTAAGATCAATTTTATGCACTTTTGTAACATAGGCTATACTGTCAATAAGCATTGCTTTTTGAAACTCCATATTCAATATCTTGTTAGATGTTTCTTCAGATTGTAAACTGTCTTTATAATCATTTGATTTTTCGTAGTAATTAAGCGCCAGATTATTGTTGCCTCTCGATTTATAAGTTTCGTAAAGACATTTGCAGGCATCTTTTTTAACGGATAACGCTCCAAGACTTTCGGCAATATCGAGCCCTGTTTTGCATTTTTTGAGCGCTTTGTCGGTATTTCCCAATTTGTTTAATATATTGCCAATAGCAACTTGTGTAATGCCTATATATTGTAAACTGTTTATTTTTTGAGAAGAGGCCAAACAAAGATTATAATACGACAAGGATTTGGTAAGATCGCCCTGAGTATTAAAAAGTTCTCCCAAATTATAAAGTACTTCTATTGTTTTTTGTTTATCGTCTATTTTATTTGCAATAGCCAAAGCCTGATTGAAATAATCATAGGCTTTTGCATATTCTTTCTGCATCATATAAATTTTACCTGCCCCATTTAGGTTATGAGAAATTCCTATGGAATCTTTTAATTCTCTGTAAATGGCATTGGCTTTTTGAGAATAAACCATCGCATTAGTATAATCTCTAATATCAACGTATATTCCTCCAATGTTTTGTGTGGCGGCGGCAATGACTTTTTTGTCGCCTATTTTTTTCTGAATTTTGATTACCTGGCTGTAAAAGTCCAATGCCTTTGGATAGTTGCCTAAGTAATAATAAACAGCGCCCATGTTATTTAATGCTGCGGCAACTCCTTTATGAAAATTGGCTTTTTCATACGTTTTCTTGCACTTTGTAAAGTATGAAAGGGCTTTTAAATAATCTCCCTGATAATAATAGTTTGTTGCTATTTTATTGTAGCTGTCTCCAATACCTTTTTGATTGTTTGATTTTTGATAGATTTTCAAACTTTTTTCGAACAAAGTCATTGCTTCTAAAAATTTCCCGGCATTTTGGTGTTTTTCTCCAGCGTTTAATAAACTATCAGCAGTTTGCTTATTTTCAGGAATATTTTCCAGGGCATGTTTAGATGACATTTTTGATTGTGCATCCAGACCTGTTCCGTTTACCAGAAATAAAAAAAACAATAAATATGTAAACAAGATTTTCACAATAGTAGTTTTAAATTAAAAAAACGCATATGTTCATAGCGAGCACATACGTTTTATTCCACGTTAATTATCCTGCGGTATTTGGTTTTATCCAAAAATACCTGTGGAATAATTACTAGCACTCACAATAATAGGCGGTGTATGATCTGCTTCTGCTCCTCCTGAAATTATATCCAGTTGTTCTTCATTCAATTCCATATCCTCAAAGTCTGGTTCAGCAGGAATATTAATAAAGATTGTAGAAGAATTGGACTGATCTACAAAGGCTAATGTTTTTCCTTCTGGTAAATGGATTGGATGTTCTAAGAAATTTTCTATTGTCTCAACAGGACTCTTTATTAAATTGTCCTTAAATACCGGATCTTTCCATGCTTTTTTTACAATAGATTCTAAAACCTTTTGTTCGTTAGTTAATTCCATTTTTTTATAATTTATGATTAGACCTAATTATTCTGCTATTGTAAAATTATTTGCATTATGTGATATAGAATTGCCAAATAGACTGACAAAAAGGCTGCAGTTTTTATCTTTTCTTTTTGCAATAGTTATTTAAAAAGTGGAAAGAAAATCGAAAATAGAACTCAAAATACTAATAAAAAAGCTGCTTCAAAATTGAGTTTTGAAAGCAGCTTTTAAGAAAAATCTTTTATATTGGAGAAAATAAACTATGAAAACAGATTTTGTAAATTTTTTATTTAATAGTGGTCAAATAAAACTCAGGAAATACTTTTACGGGGTTATTAGCAGCGATATCAAACGCAATATTAGTACAAATTCCGGCGACTATCCAGGATGCAATGGAGAGTTGGGGAGGAGAAAGATTTTTACCTTCATTTTTGTATTGCTCCAGGATCTCTTCAAGCCATCGCTGAGGCTTTTCCCAAAATCTCATATAATCTAAAACATAATCGACTACATTAATTTCGGTAAATTTTTCATTTGGTTTTCTTAAAGATTCCAGTCCTTCTTCATCTGAAATAACTAATACCAATGCGCCCCATCCCAAATTATACGGATGCAAAACGGGTATTTTTTTCTTCTGACAGATGGAATCAAACATAAGCGGAACATCTGAAGTAAAATCCAGAGCATTAATTGCAATTTTATAATCTGTTATATGCTCTTCAACATTCTCAGGCGTTAAAAAACAATTATGAACCGTAATTTTTGCGTTGCTGTTAATAGCAAGTAATCTTTCCTTAAGGGCTTCTACTTTTGGTTGTGAGATGTTTTTTTCAGTATAATTCTGCCTGTTTAAATTTGATAATTCGACAATATCTCCATCGATTATGGTCAGGGTTTCGAAACCTAATCTTAATAAACATTCTGCAATAACACTTCCAATACCTGCACCGCCTAGTAATATTGGGGTATTTTTTATGGTTTCCTGTTCTTCAGGAGTAATATAAAGCCTATTTCTTATATGCCGTTGATCCATTTTTATTCTTTTACAATAATTAAAATTTATTTTTTTGAGTAGAAATAGGGAAGAACAAAAGTACCTGAATTTTGTAAGATCTGTTATTTTATAAATCTATTTCACGGCTCTTTGCCTTGCCCTAAAAAATAAACATCTAACGATAGCTTAAAAAACTTCAATTTTTCCTGTTTGAATTTCGCCTAAGCTTGTAATTATTTTATAGAGATAAATTCCAGAGGAAGGATTTTTTAGATTGATGTTATTGTTTTTAGAAAGTAATGGGGAAGTGATAATATTTTGCCCGCTGATATTGTATAAATAGAAAATAGCGTTTTCCTCTTTTTGGGTTTCAATATTTAATGCTGCATTTCTGCCTAAAAGGGTGGGGTAGACAAAAAACAACTCATCACCCAAATAATTAGTATCAAGAATTAGAGAACTTACTACATTATTGTTTTCTAAAATTATATTTATTTTATATTTATTACTGCCTTTTATGGGGGCAGTATCTAAAAAAGAAAATGTTTTTGAATTGATATCATTTATTGCGCTAATAACATTTTCGTCATTATTAATTATTTTTACTAAGTCAATTCTTTTTATATTAAATAAGCTAAAAAGACTGGCATTAATCTTTACTTTGTTCTCCTCATAAACTTCCGCAAAAGCCAGCTCGAAATAGCAATTTGAGTTTTGTGCATACTGTAATGTTGACTCACTTTTTATTCCTTCGCTATTGTCAAATACAGGAATTACGGTGTAAATTTTTCCATCAGTATAGATATAATTGGTGTTTGTTGTCTGCTCTTTAAATTCTAAATGATCTCCTGTCAGCTGATAAATATTAAATGAAGCAACATCGGCAGGTTTGTCCCAATTAATTTCTGTTGTGCCATCACAAACTAAGCTGGTTCTGATATTTAAATCATAAGAAATCGTAAAGCTGTCAGAGATATAATCGGTATTATCAATGGTCATTTTTAATTTTGCCTTTGAAAATTTTTGCCCTGCAGGGGTATAAGTAAATTGTTCACTATCCAGATTTATGCCATTTGCGATAATTTCCCAAGTCTGTCCATTATTGTAGCTAATAGACAATTGTCCGGAGGTACCGGAAAAAGATGAATTCCATTTGAAAGGGGAAATAGTCTTGCCATCATAAGGGAAATTATCATTCTTAACGGGGTAATTCCATTCAAATTGATTTTCCAATTCATATTGATAAGCGATGCTGTATTCTTGAGACGTATTCGAGACATATGAACCAATAGCATTAATAGTATAAATTCCTGATACAGGGTTTTCAACAGTGACTTGCTCAATATTATTAATTTTATCTTTTCCTCTTACCGCTGGCTGATCAGGAACATCAGGATTAAGAATCCAGGGCAAAAAAGTAGTGTTGTCTGGCGAAATAACTTCTATGTCTAAATCGTTTACCAAACTTATATTACTATTGATTGCAGCGGGTAAATCGTTCCACACTAATGTAATTTTTAAGTTTTTTGCATTTACCGGAAGCGTTATGATATGTGAATTTGTCTTTCCAGATATTAAATTGCCAGATATAATTCTGTTTTCGCTGATCGTTTTTAAACTTTTATCAGCATTGATATTACCATAACCATAGGTAAAATCTGGACCTTTACTGCCTAAATCTTTTGCACTATTAATTAAAATTGCTTTTGTTTGGGCGTTCGTCAAAGAAACATTGTTTATAGTTTTATAATGTTGTTTCATAAGCGTAATAATGCCTGCAGCTAATGCTGCAGCATTTGAAGTTCCTTGTGTGCTAAAGGCCGTTAACTCTGGTTTTATCCGACCGTCATAGGCTGGGCCTTTTGAAGAAAACGGCATAATTACTTCGTTTTGGTCAACACAGCCGAATACGATACTATTTTTGGACTGCTTGAAATTACCGGTAATAGATTTATAACCTTGAAGTCCGCTATTACCGGAGGAAAAACAATGTGTTAAAACAGTATTTAAGGATAACTGAGAATCATAAGCATTAGCGAGTGAACCATAAAAATTCTCAATCTCTGTACCATAGGAATGATTTTGAGTGGCAGCACCTTGTAAAGTTGTTACTTCATCAGGATAGATATTCAAAAAGTCAGACGATTGTATCTTAGCCTTTTGAGCGACTCCTTTTCCTAATGCAGAACTGTTTCCTAATCCGGAAATTATAGTTGCCATAGCCGTTGCATGGCTCGATACAACAGCAGATTGTGTTGAAGAAGGAATGTGCTTATTTAATAGATCAATATCATTTAAATCAAAAAAATCATCTTTGACAGATGCAATTTGATTTTCGCCTGTTAAAAGAGGGAAATTAACAATGGCTTTATTTATATAATTGATGCTGAAATTTTGATCTATTATTTTAGATTCACCTTTTGGCAATAATGATTCCTGTGAAACAGAAGATGCGCTATTCAAAGCTATAACTTCATCAATAATTTTTTGGGAATCACTTTTTATGATTACAAGATGGTTATTAAGTATTTTGATATCAGAAATGTTCATTGATTTCAAGTCAATAATTAACCCTTTGATAGAATCAGCTGCTATTATATACTGCTTGTCTTCCTTATGATTTGAAAAATTTGAGGGTAATTTCCATAAATTGTTAACCGGTAGAATTTTTTTTAAAGGCCGATTAGATTTTAAACTTTCATTTTCGACAATACAAAAAGTACTGTCCAATTTTTTTACAACCTTGTATTTGTTGTGATGTGCATTTTTTAAAGATGTAAAATAGTATTTCTCAAATTTTCTTTCGTTTTCTTTTTTTATGTATTGCTTCCATCTTTCAGCATTTTGCGAGAGACAGATTGTCGTTATCATAAAAAGGAGAAAAGTAATTGGTTTCTTCATTTATTGTAAATGTTAGGGCAATCGTAACATTGTTATCAATCGCTCAAAAATTGACTGTTTCAGATCTTTTTACTTCTTAATTGAGATAAAGCAAAGATGAAATTAATGTTTAATGATTTCTATTTGAAATATTTATCTGTGCAGATAATTCAAAGTTATTAAAATATTTGTAAAAATTTTATTAGTTTTTATTTCATTCAAAATCTTCAAAATCTGTAAGAGTAATTCTCTTTTTGCAGCCCTTTTTTTATTTTAAACGGTATGCAAAAGTGTAAAATCATTTTTTAATACCTGCTAAACAAAATAAAATTTAGAAACAGGATTATTCTGTCTAACAAGCTGATTTATATTTAAATATCGATTTTATTGGGCTTGCCATAATAATCAGATAATTATTATTAAAAATCTAATAAAAATAATATAACAAAATATGTTAAATTTGTTAAATAATTTATTTATAAGTATTTTAAGATTAAAATTTATATAAATTTGAATATAAATATTGTTAATATTTTGTAAAGACCCCTGATTTATCAACTTGTTTAAACAACCAAAAAGAACTATTATTATGAAGAAAATTAAATCAATTTTAGCGTTGTCATTTATAGCGCTAGTCGTATTGTCCTGTAATAAAGAAGAAGAAGCAGGTCAATCAAATCAAGAATCTCTTAAAGTAACACAAGATGTGTTAAATAAAATAGATGCACTTGCACTAAATAACAAAGATGTTCAAGTGATTAAAAACACTAAGTTAGATGGCACCACTGAGGATGCGTTCCTGGTAGAAGGTGACATTATAGTGACAGAAGAACAATTAAATAAAATGGATCTTCACGGAGGTATTACTACAGAACAATATCGCACTACTAATTTAGTATCTGCCCCAAGAACTATTAAAGTTGTTGGATTAACAGGCACTGGTACAACAGCTCTTAGTACAGTTATGCGTAATGGATTGACAGCTGCAATAAACAGATATAATAATTTAGGATTGTCTATTAACTTTACACTTACTTTTAGTTCAAGTACTTCAGGTGCAAACATTGTTGTCCGGAGACAAACCGGATCTGCCGGCGGGGTAGCAGGTTTCCCTTCAGGAGGGGCACCTTATAATTCAGTTACATTATATTCCGGGTTAGATTCTTACTCAACAAACGTAAATGCACACGTAGCCGCACACGAAATTGGACACTGTATTGGTTTACGCCATACAGACTATTTCAGCCGTCAGAGCTGTGGTCAGAACTCAAATGAAGGAGCAGCCGGTGTTGGAGCAATTCATATCCCGGGTACACCTACAGGGTATGATTCAACTTCTTATATGAGAGCATGTTTCACTTCAAGTGAGACTGGAGCTTTCAATACTAATGATGTTACAGCTCTGAATTATTTATATTAGAAATTAGAAGTTGAATTAGAGTTCTCTTTACAAAATATAAGAGGCTGTTTCACAATTTGTGAAGCAGCCTCTATTTTATTGGGTATTTCGCCCTAAATAGCGTATTATTTTTTAATTAATAAGATTTCTTGACTGCCGCCTATATATCTGTTCGTATTTGACCTAGTATTTAACTTAACTGATATTTGACAGTTATATTTTCATTTTTAATAATTAAAGGTTAATAAATAATTTAATAGTTAGTAAATAATAGATAGCGATAATTATTTAGAAGACTTTTTACAATTCTCGAAATCGTTATCAAAGAACACGTAAAAAAACATTTTTATTTACGCATAGTTCATACAATTGTCCAGAACTTGGAATTGCTGTTATATTTTATTGAAATAACATTAAAATACAACATCTATGCTATTAACTGCGTCAAATGTACTATTCAGTTTTTTCATATAAACTTACTTTTATCAGTAATAATTTTGCTGTTGATTTCGAACTAATATCCTCCAAATGTGTATTGTAAAAATTACTGTATAGAGGGGCTGCTCTTCAGTTTATAAACAATCTGGATTATATAAAAGAAATTAAAAGCCAACAATTATTACAATTAAATACTAACATCTAAACCAAAAAATTATGAAAAAATTAAACATGATTACATTAATGCTAACATGTGTTTTAGGGTTTTCTTCGTGCGTTGAAAATTCTGAAACAGAAAAAATGACGGATAATATAAGTACTAATAGAAGTACTAGTAAAGTAGCGGGAGCTCCCTGGATAAAACAATTCGAAGATACATTTAATGTAGGCTCCTCACTTTCAAAATGGACAAAGGTACAGCGTACGGATTACAACTCCAGATATTGTGACTACAATAGTTCTGTGCCTTCAATACAATCAAGAGATGGAAGAGACTGTCTGGAAATTAAAACTACAAAGCTGAGTGCCACTAAATACCAATCGGGATTTATTAAGTCTGTTTATCAATATAAACCTGAAAATAACACCGAATATATGCTGTCTGCCAATATTAAATTATTAGCAATGGATGGAGCTAATTACAGATCATTTACAGATACTTATGGAGCTTGGCCCGCTTTCTGGACTGTTCAGGAAAATGGATGGCCTACACATGGAGAAATTGATATTATGGAAGGATATTCTTTTGCGCCAAATGCATCTCGTTTTACATCGAATCTTTTTTATGGTACTGCTGTGGGTGCGAACCAATTAGGAAACGCAGCAGAGCGACAATATCCCGGTGGATTTAATATAAACGGAAACAATGGATGGCACTTATATGAATGTTTCTGGAGAATGAAAGATAATGTGGTGACGGTAACTATAAAGGTCGATAATACAACAGTTTCTACATATACTAACAGCAGCGTATCTAATCTTAATTTAAATAAATTTGAGAATCATAATATAATTTTCAACTTGAATGTAGGTTCAAATGATTCAAATTTTATAAACCCTAATAAAATTAATTTGTTTACAACTGTTATGATGTGGGTAGATGATGTTACGGTATATAAGAAGCCGATATAATAAGAAAGTAAAATAGGCATAAAAAAACACCGCTTTTTCAAGTGGTGTTTTTTGTTTCTAGCAGATTCTTAGTAAAAAAAAAGAGACTGTCTCAAGGGTCAAGACAGCTCTTTTACTATAATTATTTGTTTGTTTTAAAGCAAACTTAACTTGTTTCTACAAATGAAATGTTCCTACGGAACAAAGAATATAACTTGTTATTTTTTGATTTCGGGTTTCATTCCATTAGGAATGTTTCATAGGTAGAAAAAATAGAGGTCATCCACATTTACGTTCCGTAGGAACGTTTGATTTTGACATCGTTTTTTAATAATCTGGTATATCAAACGTTCCTACGGAACGTAAACGATGATAATAATATAATTTCTACCTATGAAATGTTCCTACGGAACAAAGAAACGTGTAAAATAAATAGGGGCTGCTCTGACTTTTGAGACAGCCTCTTTTTAAAATTTAATCTAAACCTTCAAGGAATCCGGTATGCGAACTTTTGATTGCAAAATTTGAATCATACAGTAATGGCCAGTCATTTCCTGGGTGGCCCAGTTCAGCGTTAAATGGAATCCATGATTCATTATCCTTCATTCCCCAAATTGTTAAGGCATATTTATTTGCTGTCGGAAGCGCATTATAAATTTTCACCATTTCTTTGTATTTTTCTTTTTGGGCTAATCTTCTTTCGTTTGTAAAACTAGAAATATCATTAAATTGATTTACTTGTATATCTAATTCTGAAACGTGAATTTTTAAACCTCTTGACACAGCTTTGTTAAGATCTGCTTCTATTTGAGCTTTGGTTGGGCTTAAATAAGTGTTGTGCATTTGAAAACCAATACCATCAATCACATTGCCTGCTTTTAAATCATCGACAAGGCTAAAAACTTTATTTTGTTTTGCGGTATTAGCTGAAGTCGCATAATCATTGTAGAATAATAATAATGATGTGTCGCCAGCTGCATTTGCAGCGTCTCTTGCCCATTGAAAACAGTCTTTTACATAATTAGGTCCCATTCTTTTAAGAAAAATAGTATTTCTCATAGTACCGCCATTGTCATCTACAGCTTCATTAACCACATCCCAGGATTTTACTTTTCCTGCATAATGGGTAACAACAGCCGTGATGTATTTTTTTACTTCTGCAGCAAATTCGGCATCAGTACCAGAAAAATCTTTTAACCACTGTGGCACTGCATTATGCCATACTAAAGCATGACCGTGAACATTAATACCATTATCATTTCCGTACGCCACAATTTTATCAGCTACAGTCCAGTCGTAAACACCGCTTGCTGTAGAAATTTTATCCATTTTCATTTCGTATTCGGCAGAAATACTGCTGAATTCATTTTTTAAAATGACATCATAAGGACTTCCATTCGTTAATTGCGAAGCTTTTATAGACATACCTACAAAAAATGGGCTGGCTAGTTTATTTACTTTTACCTTTAAAAAAGCAGGGTCTTCAGGAATACCGCTTGAACCTGTAGTAACAACACTAATTACATTTGAATAACCTGAAATTTCTGTTTCATTTTTGGCTCTTACTCGGTAATAATATTGTGTTCCTCCGGTTAAACCTGCTACGACTTCATTTAAATCAGTAACTTCTTTTGCATTGTAATTTGAGATAAAAGTGGTGAAATCTGCGCTGGATGAAACATCCAAAAGATAGCTTTTTGAATTGGAAACATAATTCCATTTTGCTTTAAAACCATTATCATTTACATCTTTTGGAGCGTTTGCAATTGGGGTTTCTAAAGTATCAGCAGCTTCGTTATCGTCTTTTGAGCAGGCATTTAAAAGGAAGACGAAGCAGGTCAGCATTAGTAAAAATTTAATTTTCATACTGTTTTTTATTATAGAATATTCTTTTTAGAGAGAATATCCTTATTTATAGTTATTTATTTGGTTTACTTTTTATAAAAGAGGCTGTTTTTGATTACAACCTCTTTTTTTAAGTTTGAATACAAAGCCAATCAATTATTGGTAACGAATTTTAATATTATCGTATTTTATTACACTTGGATTAGGAGTATCATTTTGAATAACGCCAATTTTGATTTCATTTATTTTAGAAACATCTAATGTAACTGCTGAATTTGACCCATAACCATAATTATCTTTAAAATCGGCTATTGAAATTGTTTTGGTCGCCCAGTTTACATCGGTGATTTTAAAATTATAGGCATAGTCTTTACCATCAATAGTATTTAATTGAATGGCAAATTGTGCCCCTGCAACATTCGCACTTATATCAATATCTATATAAGTTTTTTTAGCATCTGTATTACCTGCGCTTAAGAAACTGCTTCCTCCTCCGGCGCTGCTTCCGTTGTAGCCATTTGCGGTAGCACCAGACCAGGTAAATGTTGCATAATTGCCTGTTGGCCCGCCAGCAGTATTTGCATCAAAAGAAGCGACATCACCATAAGAAAACCAATCTTTTCTTACGCCATTTCCGTCAAAATCAGATACAAGAACGATCGTAGCAAAATTTATTGTTTTTTTTGCGTCACCTCCGGGTGTAGTAATCACAAGTTCTGATCCTGAAACTGCATCTGAAGGTAAACCGATAATAATCGAAGAAGACGATTTTACAGTATAACTTAACGCTTTTCCTCCTAAAGTTACCGATGAAATATTATAAAACCAAGTACCCTCAATTTCCAGAGGAAATCCCGGAGTTGCTACAGCCGGAATTGTTTTTGTAATCGTTGGAACAGGCTGTAAAATTTCAATATTTTTAGTCAGCGTACCAGATGCGGTTACAAATGTAATAGGCTGTACCCCAAATCTGCTTCCTAGTTTTTCATCAAAAGGAATCGTGAAAATAAAAGATTTATCTGAGTTATAGTTTGGATTGAAACTGATGTTAATTTTATTATCCAGTGTAATCTTTTTTAATCCCTCTAAACCTTTGCCTTCAACTCTGACTTTATTTAATGGAAAGGCCTGATTAAGTAAATCTCCGGGTTCAGCAACCATAGCATCTACGTTTGCAGTAACCGCATCGTCATTTTGGCAAGCTGTAAATGAAGCCAATGCGAAAAGAATTAGAATTCTATATTTTATTTTATTGATCATAATATAAGTTAGTTAAAGTTAAAAGGAACCGGAGGTTCTAATAATGATGGATTAGTATCAATAGCAGACTGCGGTAATGGCAGTTCAAAATAATTACTTCCCGGAGTTATTTTTCTGGAAACCAGATCTGTTCTGGCATCATCAGAATAAAAACCAACTTCCTGCTGTGAAATAATTGCTGTTGCTTCGGCCAGACCTCGGCGTTTTAAATCAAAGAAATATTGTCCTTCAAGAGCAAACTCAACTCTTCTTTCATTAAAAAGGTCGTCTCTTGTTAATACAGTTTTAGTAGGTAATCCTGCTCTTGATCTTACTTGATTGAAAGTACTTAAAGCAGCTGGGGAAGTAGTTGAACCGGCTCCGGCCAAAATCGCCTCAGAATTCATTAATAAAATATCAGAATATCTTAATATGATGGTGTTTTGTGAAGTTTTCATAAAAAATACATCGTTTCTTTCAGCAGCAGAACCTACAATGTATTTTCTAAAATTAGCCGCTGTAGAAGAGTATATTTTTTTATAAAGAAAACCACCATTATCTTTTAACAATTCAGGGTAAAAGTCACCATCGGTCATAATAGTACTCTTTTTTCTGGTATCGTTTGGTTCAAAAACATTTTGTAATGAAATAGAAGGAAGGTAAACTCCCCATCCGTCACCACCGCCTGTAATTCCTGTACCTGCGGGAACTATATAAGCCTGATTTGTATTTTGTGTTCCCCATTCTGTTGCAATAGCTTTCCATTGCAAAGCAAACATACTCTCTGCACTGTTGTTATTTTCCGGACTGCTGAACAAGTTTCCATAATCCTTAATTAAAGTATATTGGTTTCCAATAATTTTCTGGGTTAAAGCGGCACATTCTCCATATTCATTTAGAGTCAAATGCACTTTTGCAAGAATCCCCATAGCAGCATATTTAGTAACGTACCCTTTCTTTGCTGCTTTTTCAGGTAAATTTGCGACAGCATATTCTAAATCTTGTTTGATGAATTTATAAACATCTGAAACAAGATTTCTTTTTGGCTGTGCTGCAGAACCTGCTTTATTAATAATAGGCACAGCTCCAAAAGTTCTTACCAGATAGAAATAAGCATTTGCTCTCATGAATCTTGATATTGCAATAGCATTTTTATAGGATGCTTCAGGCAGTTCGCTTTTTCGGGCTTCTACTAAACTCATTAAATTATTAGATTGATCGACAACCGAAAATAACGAAACGTATCCTTCTGTAAGGATTGGGTTTTGTGAGGTTACCTGAGCATCTTTAAACTGCGCATAAGCACCGTCAAATGTAAAAGCGTTGCCGGCATACATATCGCCTACAGCAATCAGGAATTTATCGTTAAAAGTAAACCACGGTTTAAAGTACAAACTCTCAGCAATTCCGTCAAAAGCTGTAACCCCTTCAGGTAAATCAGCTGGTGTTAATTGATTTTCAGATGGTGCATCCAAAAAATCATCTGAACAAGAAAATAAAGACAGCAATGGTATCAGCATTCCCATCATAAAAAGTTTAAAAAGTTTTTTCATAACTATTTTTTTATGTTAATGAGTATGAATCATTAAGTTAAATATGTTTTTTATCAATCTTAGAATTCTAAATTTACTCCTACTGAAGTTGTTCTTGGCACAGGATAACGTCCTAAATCAATTCCGCTCAGTGTTATATTTTGATCTAAATTTCCAAGGGCAGGGTCAAAACCGTTATATTTTGTAAACGTGTATAAATTTTGAACGTTTACATACAATCTTACTTTAGATATAAAAGAGTTATCAAATATCTTATTTGGTAAATCATAGCTCAAAGAGACGTTTTGAATTCTTAAATAAGAACCATCTTCAACGAATCTATTCGAAATTCTACCGTTACCATTTGGGTCATTAAGTGTAATTCTCGGTACATCAGTATTTTCGTTTACTCCAGGTTCAAAAGCCTGCAGTGCCTGAGTGCTGACATTTCCAAATCTATCGCCAAATCCCGGGTAAATCCCATCAGTATAATGGCGTGTAAAGTTGTAAATCTGATTACCTTGACTACCTGTCAAAACAACTGATAAATTAAAGTTTTTGTATTTAAAGTTATTGGTGAATGAATAAGTAAAATCAGGAATTGCACTTCCTATGGCAGTTTGGTCTTTACTATCAATTTTTCCATCGTTGTTAAGGTCTTTAAAACGAATATCCCCAATTCCTGTTCCAGTTTCCTGAACTGGCCCTGCAGCTAATTCAGCAGCATTTTTGAATAAACCATCTGTTACATATCCATAAAATTGCCCTACCGGCTGTCCTTCTGTAGTTTTGGTAACGTTATATAAATCGAATTGTACTTTTCCTAATAAAGATTTGCCCTGACCTTGAAAACTAGTCAGCTCATTATTGTATTTTGAAAAAATAATCGTGCTGTCCCATGTAAAATTATCAGTAACGATATTTCTTGTATTTAATGTAAGCTCGATTCCTTTTGTTACAATTTCACCCGTATTCAGGTAATAATTAAGGGCACTTTGATTCGATTCATCATTGATTTGTTTAGTAAGGAAATCTGATGAATTTTTAATATAATAATCAAAATCTAATTTTACTCTGTTGTTAAGTGTTGCCAATTCAAAACCAGCATTGAAAGATTTAAGAGATTCCCATTTAATATCAGGGTTTCCTAAATTGTCAATTGTTGGAGAAACGCCTCCAAAAGGAGATGCAAGCAATGATAAAATAGTCTGATATCTGTTTGCCGGAATATTTTGATTTCCTACCAAACCGTAACCTGCTCTAAATTTTAAGTAATTTATGCTGTTTGATAAAGGCTGAAAGAACTCTTCATTACTAACTGTCCATCCTCCGGAGAATGAAGGGAAATATCCCCATTTGTTGTTAGGCCCAAAGTTTGATGAAGCATCGGCTCTTAAAGAAGCAGAGAAAGAATATCTGTCAGAAAAACTGTAATTTAACCTCGTAATATAAGATGACATTGACCATCTTCCAGAACCATTTCCGTTCAGTGCAGTATCAATATCTCCTATGTTTAAGTTTGTAAAATCTTTATTTAAAAAGGTACCTGTTCTGTAACCGCTTAAATATTCATAACGGCTTTCCTGCGCTTCCTGACCTAATAAGAAAGTAAAATTGTGATTATCGTTTATTGTTTTATTATAAGTCAAATAATTTTTAATATTCCAATAATAGCTTTGATCCTGCTGTTTGAATGATTTGTTTAAAGTTTCAGTTACACTTCCTAAAGTGTATTTAGGTACAAAAGTGGCACTTTTTGAAAAATTCAAATCATACCCTAATTCTGTTCTAAAAACCAATCCTTTGATAAGGGTAAAATCAGCAAATAAATTACCATTAATTTTAAATCTTTCAGTAGTAGAATTGTTGTATTCTGCCAAAGCAATTGGATTAGTTGCTTCATTTGCCGAAGATCCTAAACCACTAGTCGGCCCTGCATAAGAACCATCAGGAAACCTTACAGGTAATTCGGGAGATTGTCTTAATGCGTTCATAACTAAACCACCTCTGTCATCGTTTCTTACTACTTGCTGAGATGTCTTACTTACTGATAAGCTGTTACCAATTTTCAGCCATGATTTTACATTAGAATCAACATTTAATCGCATCGATAATCTGTTGAAATCTGAATTTAAAACAATTCCTTCCTGATCAAAATAATTTAAAGAGGTGTAAAAACGTGTTCCTTCTTTTTCACCAGAGAATGAAAGCTGATGATTGTACATTGTAGCTGTTCTAAAAAGTTCATCCTGCCAGTTTGTTCCATTTCCTAATAAATTAGGTTTTTGATATTGATAAGGAACAGGTTCACCATTTAATTTGAAAATTTTTGCCTGATAAGCTGCATACTGAGGTAAGTTTAAAACATCAACTGTATTGGTTACTTGTTGTGTACCTAAATACGTTTCGTATGCAAATTTTGATTTTCCTTTTTTTCCTTTTTTGGTTGTAATTAAAACAACACCATTTGCTCCATTTGAACCATAAATTGCTGTTGCCGATGCATCTTTTAGAATATCAATACTTTCGATGTCTGAGATATTCAAACCAGACAAAGCCGAGTTTTTAGTTTGTCCGCTTCCTCCGCCTAATGCGCTGAATGAAAAAGAATCGTTGTTTTTATCTGCAAAAACCGGTGTTCCGTCAATAACATACAAAGGTTCATTTCCGTTAATAGAAGTAATTCCTCTAATCTGTACCGAGATTCCACCTCCGGGCGTACCTGAATTTTGGGTAACGTTTACCCCTGCGGCTTTACCTACAAGAGCCTGATCGATAGAGACAAAGGGCTTGTCCTGAATTTCAGAGGCTTTAATAGAAGAAACCGCTCCATTGATATCTTTTCTTTTGGAAGTTCCGTATCCTATAACCACTACTTCATTTAATTTCTCCAGGTCATTTACCATAGTAACCTGCATAACAGATTTTGTATCTGCCGGCAGTGATAAATTTCTATATCCTACATAACTAAAAAGCAGGATAGCTTTTGATTCTACATTGTTTAAAACGAAGCTGCCGTCAAAATCGGTAACTGTTCCGTTTTTTGTTCCTTGTACTATTACACTAACACCCGGCAGGTTGGCTCCGCCTGATGTTACTTTACCTTTAACAGTTTGAGCGAAGAAAAAATTCCCCCACATACATACTATTAAACACAATAGTTTTTTTAATGTTCTTTTCTGCATAAAATTTGGTTGTTAGTTTACTTGAAATAATTAGTTAATCGTTAAGTTTTAGAAAAACATTTAAAATTTTGATCTTTTGCCGGTTGATTATTTTGAGTTTTGACAAGAGAACTTTTTTCTTAAATTTTTCTTAACGAAAGTAAATTGTAGAGATGTTGTATTATAGAACAGATGATGCATATTGTGCAACAGATGATGCAAAAAAAACTTCTGAACCCCTGTTATCAGTAAAATAAGCTTCTAATGCATTAAAAACAGGTACTGAGCTATTGCTAAAATTTTTGCTTAAAAAATATTGTTTATTTAAAAAACAGCAGCAATATTTTTTATATGTTGATTTTTATTTGAAGTTTAAAGCTGCGATTTTTGAAAAAATTGACTGACAAAAAAAGAGCTTCAGTTTTAAACCGAAGCTCTTTACTAATTAATGATTACCCGTTGGGTGTAATTCATATATTTTTTATTCAACACATAGAGACATAGATTTTTCTACTAAGAAAGAGCTTAAAAAGAAACTCGTTTCTAACACATAGCCAACTATGTTAAACAAGTGAAACGCCTTTTTTAAGCATTCTAAATCTATGTTTCTATGTGTTAAATTAATTTCACCCAACGGGTTAATTATTGTCTTTTTTAAATTGTTTTTGTATAGTTTATTCTTTTGTCTTTTTTTCCTGATTAGGTAAATGGCCGTATTTAACTTTATAACATTTGGCAAAATAGGAGGGAGAAGTAAACCCAACTTTATAGCTTATTTCGTTAATATTATTGTTGCCTTGTTCAATAAGCTGTTTTGCTTTCTCTAATCGTACATTTCTAATAAACTCGTTAACAGAAATGCCTGTTAATGTTTTTATTTTTCGATACAGCTGACTTCTGCTCAGGAAGATTTTAGAAGACAAAAGTTCTACAGTCAATTCTGGTTCGCTGATATTTTCATTAATAAAATGCAGGATTTTTTGAATGAAATCATTATCCAGCGATGTTGTTTTTTCTTTGCCTTGTTTTGTAATGCCGCTGTAAAATTTCTTAAACATGATCTGTCTGCTTGTAATAAGCTGTGCCAGGCTTGATTTTAAAATATCCAGTTCAAATGGTTTGCTTAAATACATATCTGCACCAGAATCGATCCCTTCTAATCTGTCTTTTACCATTGCTTTTGCCGACAGCATTAATAAAGGAATGTGACTTGTTTTTAAATCTCCTTTTATGTTTTTACACAACTGCAGTCCATCCATAACCGGCATAATAACATCTGTAATTATTAAATCCGGTAATTTTTGCACCGCAAGTTCGTAGCCCTTTTTACCATTTTCGGCTGTAATAACTTTGTAGGTTTTACTCAGTTCCTCTTTTAAATAACCTCTTAATTCAGGATTGTCTTCGACAATCAAAACTGTATAAGGTTTTGCAGTTTTTTCTGCAGGGTTGTCGATGGCTTCATCCGTAAAATCATCTTCATTGGTTTGATTATCAGCAGTGTCAAATAAAAATTGATTTTTGTTTTTTTCTGTTTTAAAAATCTCATCTATTATTTCACTTTTTTTATAAAAAGACCTGCCTAAAGGAAATGTTACCTTAAATTTTGTGCCTTCTCCAACTTCACTTTCCACTTCAATTTTTCCTTTATGCAGCTCAATAAATTCTTTGACAACCTCTAAACCAATTCCGGTGCTGCCGTAATAATCTTTATTTACATTATTGACCTGGTAGAACCGGTCAAAAATTCTGTTTAAATCTTTTTTACGAATTCCTGAACCTGTATCTGTAATTGTTATTGAAAACGAAGGAACTTTTTCTCCATTAATTATCAATGCATTATCTGTATCTGATGTGTCTATAGAAATAGTTATAGAACCATTATCCGGAGTAAATTTGAATGCGTTTGAAATAATATTAAAAAGTATTTTTTCCAGCATCTTAGGATCGAGCCAGTCTTCGAGTTCATCTTGTGATGACTCAAAATTAACTTTAATGTTTCGGGCAGCGGCTTCTTCATCAAAATAGCCAATAATTCCTTCTGTAAAGGCTACGACTTCAATGTTCTTCGCCTGAAGCGAAATTTTATTAAACTCTAATTTATTAAAATCCATAAGCTCATTAATAAGCCTGGAAAGCCTGTCAGAGCTTTTGTGTACAATTTTTAATTTATTATGTATTTCTGGAGACAATTTTTTGCTTCTTAAAATATCTTCCAGCGGATTAATAATCAGCGTTAATGGTGTCCTGAATTCATGCGAGATATTGGTAAAAAACTGTAATTTTTTATTGTTTAATTTCTCTAACTGAATGGTTTTTTCTTTTTCTAAAATAATGGCCTGCTTCGCTTTAAAACGATTTTGATAAATCTTATTAATATATCTAATTAGAAAAATTAAAATAGTGACGTAGATTAAATAAGCCCAAAAGGTTTTCCACCACGGGGGAAGAATTTTTATTTTTAGTTCTAATTGGTTATTGCTCCAGGAACCATCTGCATTGGCTGATTTTACTTTAAAAGTATAATTGCCCGGCGCAAGATTTGTATAGGTTGCTGTTCTGTTATTTCCGGCATAATTCCAGTCTTTTTCAAAACCTTCGAGGTAATAGGCGTATTGATTTTTTTTAGAATAATTGTAGTTAATTCCCACATATTCAATCGTAAAAACAGATTGTGTGTAGTTAAGCGTAATTTCTTTAGTCTGCGAAATTACTTTGGTTAAAGGCGAAGCTTCTTCATTTGGTTTTACGGATCGATTGAATAATTTAAAATCACTAAAATACAATCTTGGCGCTTTTTCTGTTTTTTTAATTTCGTTTGGATTAAAATAATTTACGCCTTCATAACCGCCAAAATACAACTCTCCGTTTCCATCTTTAAAGACGGCATTATTATTAAAATCGTTATCAATAAGACCATCATCTTTATTGAAATTGGTACTTTTCTTATTTTTAAAATCCAGTTTTGTTAAACCAGATCCGCCGCTTACCCATAATGAACCGTTATTGTCTGAAATTATGGCACGAACAGATTTTTCTTTAAAACCCGGAAAATCATCATAATTAGAAAATACCTTATTTTTTTTATTATAACTAAATAATCCCTGCCCGTCAGTTCCTATCCATATCGTTTTATCATTAGATTCATAAATGGATAAAATAGTTTGAATACTGTTGTGCTTATTTATGCCGCTAAACATTGCATCGCGCATTTTTGCCACTTTAAAGCCGGATTCGTCTTTTAAACTTACCTGATATAATCCTAAGATTGTTCCTACCCACAACACATTATCTGAGTCTACAAAGACTTTACGGATAAAAGCATTGTCTAAAGCATTATCTGAAAAAGGTTTAGAGTCACAATGCACAAATGTGCTGCTTTTATTATCAAAATAATGCAGCCCTTTTATAAAAGTTCCAATCCAGATTCGGCCTTTTGAATCTTCCGAAAAACTAAAAATTCGATTCGATTTTAATCCTGTAGTATTTGTAGTATTGTAGTTTATGAATCGGGTAGTGCCATTTTTTAAAAAATAGATTCCTCGATCCCAGCTTCCTATCCAGATATTTTGTTTACTGTCTACAAATATGGTCTGAATATCAAAAGCATCTAAACCAGAGTAATAGTTTTGATTATTTTGATTAATGTGAATGTAACTTTTATTCGTAAGATTATAAATGTCGAGTCCGCCGCCTTCATTACTTATTAATAAATTTCCCTTTTTATCTTTTATAACTGAAGTTACATGACTAGTCTGCAAAGAATTATCATTATTTACAAGTGATTCAAGAGAATTGAATTTGTTATTAGGTTTATCAAAAACACCAAGTCCTTTATTAAAATATCCTAACCAGAGCCGTTTTTCTTTGTCTTCGTATAACGACCAAACGGAATTAGATTTTAAACTAAAATTATCGTATTTACTGTGCAGGTATTTTCGAAGGACTTGTCCTTTATAATTTACAACCAGTAATCCGTCATTTTCTGTACCGCATACAATGTAATCCAGATTGCTTTGTACGATCGATAAGATTTTGTTTTTGGTAATAGTGTATTTTTCAAATTGATAATTATCAGTTTCGGGTTTAATTTTTATCAGACCGTTTTCAGTCGTTCCCATCCACAGATATCCAAATTTATCAATAACAAGGCTTTCTATATCGTCCAGCAAAGGTTCTCTTTTAAATTTGTCTTTGTAAACCTGTTTAACTTTTCCGTTTAAATCGATCTCTAAAAGACCATAACTGGTTCCTAAATAAATAATTCCCTGCTTATTTTTTACCGAAGATTTTATTAGAAAATTAGGTTTGTCCAACACCTTTGAGTGAACCAGCGAAGCTTTTAAAGTCTTTATATTAAGTTTGAATAATCCAAAACCATAAGCCCCTAAGAATAAATTGCCGTTATTGTCTTCAATAATTGTTTTTACGGTAATGGGTTCACTATATCCTTTTGTAATTACATCCTCAATATTGATTTTTGTAAAATTATCTAAATCTCTGTTGTACAAACACAATCCTTCATCTGTACCCACCCATAAATTATTATTAGAATCAATAAAAGTGGTGTAAATAAAGTTGCTGTTTACAGATCCGGGTTTTTTATCGTATTTATATCCAAAATAATTTACCCCGTCATATCGATACAAACCAGCACCGTTTGTGCCTATCCAGATAAAACCATTGTTATCCTGAATAATAGAAGAAACAGCTCTTTTTGTGGTAGTTTCCTGTATGCTTCTAAATTGGTAACTGTCAAATTTTCCTTGAGAAAACAGGCAGTTGATAAGTGAAAAGAAGCATAAAAGAATATATTTGATATTTTTCATTTACATTTTAATGTTATTATTATCAATTTTCATTGAAAATAAAATGGGTAATTGATTCTTTTTGAGAATATTTGAAGCAATATTAATAAAAGTAAATAAAACACTTAATTTTTTTTGTCCAAATTTGGCATATTGCCAAAATCCTGAGTACAATTAATAACCTTATAAGGAATTATCGTACTCAGGATATAAAATTGTAAAAAAAAATATACTAACCTGCTGGAGTAGTTTTTTTAACACATAGAAACATAGCTTTTGTTTACTTAAAAAAAGGCGTTTCACTTAGTTTTAATACACATAGCTATGTGTGAGAAACGAGTTTCTTTTTAACTTCTTTCCTCATAAATAATAAACCTATGTTTCTATGTGTTTAATTTTTTTTCTTGAAATACTTTATTTTAGCTCAAACTTAGTCGTAAGTCCTTCATTTGAATTCCAGCCCACCATAACATTGAATATGCCCGGTTCTACTAAAAATTTGCCATCGTTGTCATAAAAACCTATTTCCTTATCTGTTAAGGTAAAATGTACTGTTTTTGTTTCTCCTTTTTTTAATTCGATAAGCTCAAAACCTTTTAATTCTTTAACAGGCCTTACAATACTTGCAGCGGGATCATTTATATACAATTGAACGATTTCTTTTCCGTCAAAGTTTCCTGTGTTGGTAACGTCAACAGAAATTTCAATTTTTTCTCCTTTTTGAAAAGAAGATTTTGCTATTTTTAAATTTTTATAGGCAAAAGAAGTATAGCTTAATCCGTAGCCAAAAGGATATAAAGGTGTTTTTTCTACATCTGAATAATGTGACCAAAAAACATTTTGGTCTTTATCAGTCGGCCTTCCGGTATTATACAAATTGTAATAAATAGGACATTGGCCTACATTTCTTGGAAAAGACATTGGCAGTTTACCACTTGGGTTATAATCTCCGTATAAAACCTGTGCAACTGCATTTCCGGTTTGGGTTCCTAACTGCCACGCTTCGACAATAGCAGGAATATGCTCTGCTGCCCAAGGGAACGTTAACGGACGCCCATTATTTAAAACCAAGACAATATTAGGATTTACTTTATAAACTTCCTCTAACAATTGCTGTTGATTTCCCGGTAAGCTTAATTCAGTTCTGCTGCGGGCTTCACCGCTTTGAAAACCAATTTCACCCAAAACTATAACGACAACTTCGGCATTTTTTGCAGCTGTTTTTGCAGCTTCAAATCCAGAAAAATCAGTTGTATTAACTTTTACTTCGTCTAAAAATGATTGTTTGTTTACAGCGACATCCGTTCCTTTTTCATAAACTAATGAGTTGTCTTTATATTGCTGCATTCCTTCCAAAACTGATACTGCGGTATTGTCTTCGGCAGCAATTCTCCAGCTTCCCAGCGGACTGTTTTTATCATTTGCCAAAGCACCAATTAAAGCGATTTTAGTACCTGTTTTTTTCAAAGGCAGAAGATTTTTATCATTCTTCAGCAAAACAATAGATTTTTTGGCCATGTCCAGAACGTCATCATTATTTGCTTTACTGCCAACGTTTGCTTTTTCACGAGCTTCATCACAATATTTATAAGGGTTGTCAAACAAACCTAATTCAAATTTTACGCGAAGAATTCTGCGTACAGCATCATCAATCACACTTTCTTTGAGCAACCCTTTTTTTACTAATTGAACTAATTCAGTCACATATACATTTGATTCCATATCCATGTCAGAACCTGCTATGGCTGCTTTTTTAGCTGCATCGGCTGCATTAGCCGCGTAACCATGTGTAATCATTTCGCCTATAGAAGCCCAGTCTGAAACAACAAAGCCTTTAAATCCCCAGGCTCCTTTTAAAATATCTCTCTGCAAAAAACTGTTTCCGGTTGCAGGAACTCCATTTAGAGTATTAAACGAATTCATAAAAGTACGAATCCCTGCATCGACAGCTGCTTTAAAAGGCGGTAATACCGTATTGTATAGCTTTGAATTACTCATATCAACGCTGTTGTATTCTCGGCCAGCTTCTACAAAGCCATAAGCAGCAAAATGCTTCGCGCAAGCTATAACTGAGGTATTGCCGAAATTATCACCCTGAAAACCTTTAACTCTTGCCGCAGCAATTTTACTTCCCAAATAAGGATCTTCGCCAGCGCCTTCCATAACTCTTCCCCATCGTGCATCATTGACTATATCAACATTTGGTGCAAAAGTCCAGTTCAATCCAGAAGCAGAGGCTTCAAGAGCAGCCACTCGTGCCGAATTTTTAATGGCTTCTAAATCCCAGCTTGCGGCTTCTGCCAATGGAATAGGGCTGAGGGTTTTGTAACCGTGTATTACATCAAAACCAAAAATTAGCGGAATTCCAAGGCGGGTTTCCTCAACTGCTATTTTTTGTACTGCTTTAACTTCCTTAACACCTCTTACGGTCAGCATAGAACCTACCCATCCTTTTTTTATATTATTGTATTTTTCTTCGTTAGTACCAGATTCCGGTTTTGGCCCGGTAACATCCCATGAACCGTTATATTGATTCATTTGTCCAACCTTTTCTTCTAATGTCATTTCTTTCATCAAAAGTGAAATGCGGTCTTCTATTGGTTTACTGGTATCAAGATGTTTTTTTGTTTGGGCGTAACCGCTTCCATAAACGATCAGCAGTAAAAATGCATATCTTTTAATTTGTTTTTTCATCATTGTGTTTTTGGTTTTATACTAGATAGTTTTTCAATACAAGCTTGTAAAAGTAGTTTTGGAGTAATAATTAGAATAGTAGATTTGAAGCATTATATGATAGAAATGATGTATTTGTAATCTTTACAAGAGATAAAAACAAAAAATAGCAAAATCGAGACTGATTTTGTATTTAATGTTTTCACTTACTTTAAATAAAAAATAGAGCAGTAATAAGTAGAATGCATTTTGATATTTTAATTTCCGGAGTATTTTATAACAACCGATTGTTTAATTGATTTTTTATTGAATTTGTTGTTTTGGCTGATATTGCTTTCTATTTTTAAAATGCACGAATTTTAAATAAATTATACGAAATAACTTATTTAAAAATATTTTTTTATTTATTTTTTCTCAATTTTTATGTTTTTTAGTACATTTTGTTTTTTTACTAAAATTTTTAAAGGATCATTTTATATTTGATAATGAAGCATCCTTTGGGAAATATTTTTTTTAATATAATTTACAATTTTAGCTATAAAATTTAATTAATTATTATTTACGCTTTATTTTTTTAAATATCATTAATAAAATTAATACACAACCGATTGTGTATGTTTTGTTTTTTATTATATTTGTTTTAAATACACTTATTGAATAAGTCGATTTCTGACTTAATTTAAATCAATTTTAGGACTAACATTTTTATCGTAAGCTGCCGAAAAGCGGTTATTAAAATTCGGGCATTATTTAACTTATATAACAAATTTAATTATAGTAATGAGTGTTGATATTACAGTTACCTTATACTGGTTTTGGGTTTGTTAGTTAAAGCCGGGAGGCATTCTCCCGGCTTTTAATATTTTCTAATAAATAAAGAGTATACAAAATGATTAAAAGAAATATCTTTTTTTTAACAGCTGCACTGTTTTTGTGTTTTTTTAAAGGGACAGCTCAAAGCGCGATCCAGAAAAAAATGCAAGCTAAAAAAACTGCTGTTTTTTCTAATGTCAGTTATATTGGCGACGATCAGGTTTATTACGACAACCCATTAAAACCGGATGAATTTTATACGCCAATTTTACAAGGCTGTTATCCTGATCCTGCCATTACAAAAAAAGGCGATGATTACTACATGGTCTGTTCTTCATTTGCTATGTTTCCCGGTGTACCCATTTTCCATTCTAAAGATTTAGTCAACTGGACAGATTTGGGAGGCGTTTTAAATAATGCTGCAGAGTTTAATCCGCATGATACAGGAATTAGTGAAGGCGTTTATGCTCCCGGGATTACTTATAATTCCCATAATGATACCTTTTATATGATTGTAACAGCATTTTCTGGCGGGCTGGGAAATATTATTGTGAAGACTAAAGATCCTGTGAAAGGCTGGGGAAGTCCTATAAAATTAGATTTTGGGGGCATTGATCCTTCTATATTTTTTGATGACAACGGCAAAGGTTATATTGTTCATAATGATGCGCCTGATAAAGGAAAACAATTGTATGAAGGACATCGTGTAATAAAAATTTGGGAGTATGATCTCAATACAGATAAAGTAATTCCCGGCACCGATAAAATTATTGTAGACGGAGGCGTTGATCTTTCTAAAAAACCGATCTGGATTGAAGCCCCGCATTTGTATAAAAAAAACGGAAAATATTATTTGATGTGTGCCGAAGGCGGAACAGGAGACAATCACAGTGAAGTTATTTTTGTAAGTGATAATCCTAAAGGACCTTTCAAACCGGCATCAAATAATCCAATACTCACACAGCGTTATTTTCCAAAAGACAGAGGCAGCAAAGTAGATTGGGCAGGTCATGCTGATTTAATTCAGGGGCCGGAAAATAAATACTATGGCGTTTTTTTAGGGATTCGTCCTAATAATCAAAACAGGGTAAATACAGGGAGAGAAACTTTTATACTGCCTGTTGACTGGTCTGGTGATTTTCCTGTTTTTGAAAACGGATTAATTCCCCTGCAGCCCAAATTAAAAATGCCTGCAGGAGTTACAAATAAAACAGGAAAAGACGGTTTTTTTCCGAACGGAAATTTCACTTTTACCGAAAATTTTACCTCTAAAAAATTAGATTACAGATGGATAGGATTGCGGGGGCCTCGGGAAAATTTTATTTCATTAAGTAAAAAAGGCTTAGAAATAACACCATTTGAAGTAAATATTAAAGAAGTTAAACCCACTTCTACACTTTTTTACAGACAGCAGCACAACACATTTTCATTTACTGCCACCGTTGATTACAAACCGCAGTCAGATAAAGATTTGGCAGGTATTGCCTGTCTTCAGAATGAGCGCTCTAATTATGTATTTGGAATCACAAAAAAAGGAAATGATACTTTTATTTTATTAGAAAGAACAGAAAAAGGACAGTCAAAAATTATAGCAAGTTCTAAAATCAAAATAACAAATTCATTACGATTGCGGGTAAAAGCCAAAGGAGACAATTATGAATTTAGTTATGCTGTCAATGGCGTTGATTTTGAAAACTTAGGCGGACCAGTTTCCGGAGATATTCTTTCAACCAATATCGCCGGAGGTTTTACCGGAGCGTTGATAGGTTTATATGCTACCGCTGCCAATGATGCTCATCCACAATAGTTGTTCATTTTTTAAATCTTCAAACCAAAAACAAATGAAATCAATAATTAGGTTTTTAAAATTCGTAATTCTTTTTTTAATAGTACAGAAAGGGTATTCACAAGACTCAGATTTTCATGTTTATTTGAGTTTAGGACAATCCAATATGGAAGGTTATGCTAAAATTGAACCACAGGATAAGCTAAATGTAAATCCGCGTTTTCAGGTTTTAGCCACAGTTAACTGTCCTGAAATGGGACGTGAAATGGGAAAATGGTACACAGCAGTCCCGCCTTTGTGCAGATGTACAACAGGACTTACTCCAATAGATTATTTTGGAAGAACAATGATTTCTAATCTTCCCGATAAAATAAAAGTAGGCGTTATAAATGTTGCTGTTGGAGGCTGTAAAATTGAACTTTTTGATAAAAATAATTTCGAAACTTATGTTGCAGGTTCTCCAGACTGGCTAAAAAACATTGTAAAAGAATATGATGGAAATCCATATGCAAGATTAGTAGCAATGGCAAAAATTGCGCAGCAAAAAGGCGTCATAAAAGGCATTTTATTGCATCAGGGAGAATCGAATACAGGCGATACGCTTTGGCCTCAAAAAGTGAAAATTGTATATGATAATTTAATAAAAGACTTAAATCTTGATCCTAAAAAAGTACCGTTACTTTCTGGAGAAACCGTAAATGAAGATCAGAACGGTAAATGCAGCAGTATGAACAAGATTATTGCAAAACTGCCTCAGGTTATACCAAACGCCTATGTTATTTCTTCAAAAGGATGTAAGGCTGAACCTGATTTTCTGCACTTTAATGCTGATGGTTACAGAGAATTAGGCCGACGTTACGCCGAAAAAATGTTATCGTTATCCGGTTATGCATTATCTAATGGCAAAGAACCTTTTATAGTTCAGGCACCGCTTGGATTTGATGTGGCTGACCCAAATGTAAAAGAAGGAAAAATCGAGACCATAACTTACGAATCTAAGACGGTAGGTTCTGTTAGAAAAGCAACGATTTATACGCCGCCGGGATTCAACAAAAAGAAAAAATATCCGGTTCTGTACCTTTTACATGGAATAGGAGGCGATGAAAAAGAATGGCTGAACGGAGGAAATCCGCAGGTTATATTAGATAATCTTTACGCCGAAGGAAAAATTGAACCCATGATTGTAGTTATGCCAAATGGAAGGGCAATGAAAGATGACAGTGCTACAGGAAATATAATGGACCCTGAAAAGGTAAAAGCTTTCAGTGTTTTTGAACAGGATCTTTTAAATGATTTAATTCCATTTATTGAAAAAAAATATCCGGTTTTAAAAGACAGGGAACACCGTGCAATTGCCGGTTTATCTATGGGAGGCGGACAGTCTTTGAATTTCGGATTAGGGAATTTAGATAAGTTTGCCTGGGTAGGGGCATTTTCGGCAGCGCCAAATACTAAGATGCCGCAAGATTTACTGCCTAACCCCGAAGAAGCAAAAAAGAAACTCAAACTGCTTTGGATTTCATGCGGCGATAAAGACTGGCTTATAGAAAACAGTACCCGTACACACGATTATTTATCAAAAAATAATGTACCGCATATTTATTACATCGAACCGGGAGTACATGATTTTAAAGTCTGGAAAAATGGATTATATATGTTTTCGCAGTTTTTATTTAAGCCTGTCGATCAGTCAAAATTTGCGGACTATACTATTTTAGGCAGTCTGGCACAGACCAATATTCGTAATGCTGAGTATCCTCAAATATTACCGGATAACAGGGTTATTTTTAAAATGAAAGCTCCGGAGGCCTCAAGATTGCAAATTGATTTAGGTAAGAAATATGATATGGTAAGAGATTCTGAAGGATTATGGACTGTAACAACTAATGTCATAAATCCAGGGTTTAATTACTATTCTTTACTTATTGATGGTGTCGCTGTAGCTGATCCGGCAAGTAAATCATTTTATGGCATGGGACGTATGGCCAGCGGCATTGAAATTCCCAATAAAGAAGGAGATTTTTATACCTTAAAAAACGTTCCGCATGGAGAGGTAAGAATCAAACAATACTTTTCAAAAGTAACCAATTCGTGGCGTGAAATGTATGTTTACACGCCGCCAGGTTATGAAAATGCCAGCGAAAAATATCCGGTTTTATATTTATTGCATGGAGGAGGCGAAGATCAGACAGGATGGTCTTCTCAGGGTAAAGCAAATTTAATCTTAGACAATTTAATAGCCGAAAATAAAGCAAAACCAATGCTGATCGTAATGCTTGACGGAAATGTAGCAGGAAGTGCAGGCTTCAATGAAAATGCACTTAAAACCTTTGAAAATGAATTAAAAACAGAGGCAGTACCTTTTGTAGAAATTAATTTTAAAGCAGCAAAAGATCCTAAAAACAGAGCATTGGCCGGTTTGTCGATGGGAGGACTGCAGACACTTTATGCAGGGATTAAAAATTCAGATATGTTTTCCAGCATTGGTGTATTTAGTTCAGGATGGTGGGCCAATAATTCGGCTTTATCAGAACCTCAGTATGAATTTATGAAAAACAATGCAGCAACAATTAATTCAAATATTAAAGAATTATGGATTTCAATGGGCGGTAAAGAAGATATCGCTTATGAAAATTGTAAAATAATGATGAAGAAATTCGACGAGATGGGAATTAAATACAAATATAGTGAATATCCGGGCGGACACACCTGGCCGGTATGGAGACACGATTTATTTAAGTTTGCCCCATTGTTATTCAATTGAAATCTTTTTAGAAGATTACAAGTCTCCGAAAGTAATATAAAAGTGTAAACGTTTTTAATTCAATTAGAAAGAATATGAAAAAATATTTAAGTGGCATATTACTGTTTTTTGGGATTTCATTAGCTGCACAAAAAGCACAGAACCCTGTAATTTTTGCAGATGTTCCTGATTTGTCCATCATCAGAGTTGGCAGTGATTATTATATGAGCAGTACGACGATGCACATGAGCCCGGGCGTTCCAATCATGAAATCAAAAGATTTAATTAATTGGAAAATAATAAATTATGCCTCTAATACTTTAGGAAATACAGACGAACTAAATCTGGATAATGATAAAAACAACTATGGGCGGGGTTCTTGGGCAAGTAATATTAGATTTCACAACAATACATTTTATGTAACCACTTTTGCCCAGACTACCGGAAAGACTTATGTATACACGACAAAAGATATCGAAAAAGGACCGTGGAAAGAAATTAGTTTTAGCCCGGCATATCACGATCACAGTATCTTGTTTGATGATGATGGCAGAGTTTATATGGTGTACGGAAATGGCAGACTTTTTATCAAAGAATTAAAATCTGATTTATCAGGAATAAAAGAAAACGGATTAGATCAGGTTTTAATAGAAAATGCCAGCAGTCCGGCAGGAAATGCTATTATGCTTGGCGCAGAAGGTTCTCAATTGTATAAAATAAAAGGTAAATATTATCTATTTAATATTGTCTGGCCAAAAGACGGAATGCGTACAGTGCTTATTCACAGAGCCGATAAAATTACGGGGCCGTGGGAAGGAAAAATTGGCTTGCAGGATTTAGGAGTCGCACAAGGAGGGTTAATCGATACTCCTGACGGAAAATGGTTTTCGTACTTATTTAGAGACTACGGAGGCGTAGGGCGAATTCCCTATTTTGTTCCGGTTAAATGGGAAGACGGCTGGCCAATTTTGGGCGAAAATAATAAAGTATCTCAATACTTAGATTTACCTGAAAGTAAAGGGTTAATTCCGGGGATTGTGAACTCTGATGATTTTGACAGAAAGAAAGGAGACAAAGATTTACCCCTAGTCTGGCAGTGGAACCACAATCCTGATAATTCATTTTGGTCAGTAAAAGAAAGAAAAGGCTATTTAAGATTAAAGACAGCTTCAAAAACAAACACTTTTACACAGGCTAAAAATACGCTCACACAAAGAACGTTTGGGCCAGAATGTTCAGGAATAACTCTGTTGGAAGTTTCTAAAATGAAAGAAGGCGATTTTGCAGGGCTTTCTTTACTTCAAAAAGATTTTGGTCTGGTAGGCATAAAAGCCGAAAACGGATCAAAAAGAATTGTCATGGTTGAAACCATAGATGGCATTTCAAAAGAAATTCAAAGCGTTTCCTTCACCGGAACTAAAATCTATTTTAAAGCTGCATGCAATTTTAAAGACAAAGCAGATTTGGGCAGGTTTTACTATAGTCTGGATGGAAAAGAATGGATTGCTATAGGAAACATAATAAAAATGCCCTACACACTTCCTCATTTTATGGGCTATAGATTTGGCCTTTTTAATTATGCAGAGAAAGATTTAGGAGGTTATATTGATTTTGATTATTTCCATCTTGACAATAAAAATTAAATGATAAACAAACAGTAAAATCTTTAATCAAAAGAAAAAACATGAAAAATAATTATCTATATCTTTTAAGTTTAGTATGCTTTTTCAATTTAAACGCACAGCAATATCCTTATAAAGATCCGTCGCTAAGTTCTAAAAAGCGTGCAGAAGATTTAATTTCCCGATTAACGCTCGAAGAAAAAGCAGCATTAATGTGCGATCAGAGTGACGCTGTACCAAGATTGGGAATCAAAAAGTTTAACTGGTGGAGTGAAGCATTGCACGGTTATGCTAATAATGATAATGTTACTGTTTTTCCTGAACCCATAGGGATGGCAGCTTCGTTTGACGATCAATTGGTTTTTCGTGTATTTGATGCAGTTTCTGATGAAGGCCGTGCAAAATACAACCAATGGATTCAAAACGGAAATGAAAATAAACGTTTTTTAAGCCTTTCAGTCTGGACGCCAAATGTCAATATTTTTAGGGACCCGCGCTGGGGGCGCGGACAAGAAACGTATGGAGAAGATCCTTATCTTACTTCACGAATGGGAATTTCGGTTGTAAAAGGACTTCAGGGACCAGCTGATGCAAAATATCGTAAGCTTTTGGCCTGTGCGAAACATTTTGCCGTTCATTCCGGCCCTGAATGGAGCAGACATGAATTGAATTTGAATAATGTAAATCCGCGTGAATTATACGAAACCTATCTTCCGGCATTTAAAGCATTGGTTCAGGAAGCCGATGTTCGTCAGGTAATGTGTGCATACCAGCGTTTAGACGACGAACCTTGCTGCAGCAATACAAGACTTTTACAGCGTATTCTTCGAGATGATTGGGGATTTCAATATCTGGTAGTTTCAGATTGCGGTGCAGTTACTGATTTTTATACCACCCATAAAGTTTCATCAGATGATGTACATGCCGCATCAAAAGCCGTACTGGCAGGAACTGATGTAGAATGTGTCTGGGATAAATACCCCTTTAAAAAATTGCCCGAAGCCGTTGAGAAAGATTTAATTAAAGAAGAAGAAATCAATAAAAGTCTGCTTCGTGTTTTAATTGGCCGTTTTGATTTGGGCGAAATGGATGATGACTCGATTGTGCCCTGGACTCAGATTCCGGCAACGGTGCTTAACAGTAAAGAACATCAGCAGTTAGCACTGGAAATGGCACAAAAGTCAATGACGCTTTTACAAAATAAAAACAATATACTTCCATTAAACAAAAGCATAAATAAAGTGGCCGTTATAGGTCCAAATGCAGATAATGAACCTATGTTATGGGGAAATTATAACGGAACACCCAATAAAACCATTACCATTAAAAAAGGAATTGAAGGAAAACTTACTGAAAATAAAGTCCTATACGATAAATCCTGCGATTTAGTCGAGGATAAAGTAACGGATACTTATTTTGATCAATTCTCCTTTGATGGGAAAAAAGGAATGAAAGCCACCTATTGGAACAATCCTAATAGAGAAGGGAATAGTGTTGTTTCGCAGCAAATTTTAAATCCTATAAAAATGACCACTGCAGGTCAGCATGAATTTGCTTCGGGAGTTAAACTAGAAGGATTTTCGGCAAAATACGAAACCGAATTTACAGCGAAAGAAACCGATACTCTTGTTTTTAAAACCGGAGCTGCCGGAGCTTTTGAATTATTTGTTGATGGTAAATCTATAGCAAAATATACCAACTGGCGCATTGTTCCCGGCAAAATTCCGTTTGCAGTTGAAGCAGGCAGAAAATATAAAATCGAAATTCTTTTTGCTCAATCCAACAATTGGCAGGCTAATTTAGAATTTGATTTTGGAAAAGAGTTTGATATTGATTTCAAAACCCTGATTCAAAAATTAAAAGGCATAGATACCGTAATTTTTGCAGGCGGACTTTCGACTTTACTGGAAGGAGAAGAAATGCCGGTTTCCTTTCCAGGTTTTAAAGGCGGCGACCGAACTAATATTGAACTTCCTGCCGTACAAAGAAAATGTTTAAAAGAACTTAAAGCAGCTGGTAAAAAAGTAATTTTTGTAAACTGTTCAGGATCTGCCATTGCTTTAACACCTGAAACAGAAAGCTGCGACGCTATCTTGCAGGCTTGGTATCCGGGAGAATCTGGTGGTCAGGCTGTGGCCGATGTTCTTTTTGGAGATTATAACCCTGCGGGAAAACTGCCCGTTTCATTTTATAAAAACTCAGATAAATTAGGCGACTTCGAAGATTATTCGCTGAAAGGAAGAACTTACCGCTATACAACCGATGTTTTGTTTCCGTTTGGTTTTGGCTTAAGCTACTCTAAATTCGATATTGGAGCAGGGAATTTAAGCAAGAGCAAGATAAAATCTAATGAAGATACGCAGCTAAAATTTTCAATAAAAAACAGCAGCAAACGCGACGGAACAGAGATTGTTCAGGTTTATGTTCGAAAATTAAATGACACAGACGGGCCGTTAAAAACATTAAAAGCATTTAAACGAATTGAGTTAAAATCTGGCGAAAAACAAAATGTAACAATCAATTTACCGGCTTCTTCATTTGAGTTTTATGATGCTAAAAACAGAACAATGAATATTACTTCTGGAGAATACGAGGTGTATTATGGCAGCAGTTCTGATACTAAAGATTTAAAAATGATTAAAATGGATATTCAATAAACTAAATATTGCATTTTAAATTTCTTTATCAAAATAAAACAGCCCCAATATTGTGTTTTATAAAACAATATAAAATTGAATTTTAATTTAATAATCATTTTATAATGTCTTCAAAAAAATGTTTTAGAGCCATTGCTATTTTGTTTTTTATAATCAACAGCTTGTTTTCTCAAAATACATTTGAAAACTATCAATTTCGTCTGGTAGATAAAGAGACTTCAAAAAGCGGTATTTATACCATCACACAAGATCAATTTGGCGTTATGTGGATGGGAACAAATGGTGCAGGTTTATATAAATATGATGGAATAAATTATGTGGGTTACGAGCAAGACTCAAAACGCAGTAATTCTATTAACAGCAATTTAATTTATACTGTTTATGTAGATACGCAGAACCGCTTGTGGACAGGTACTGATGAAGGGTTATGTCTTTATAATCGGAATTTGGATACTTTTGAGAATATCGACCTTCGAAAACAAAGCCAAAAAGAAACTGTAATTTCTGTAAGAAGTATCATTGAAGACAATAAAGGCAATCTCTTTTTAGGAACGTTTAACAACGGCCTGCTAAAACTGAATGTGAAGTCAAGGAAAATTACAAGCCTTAAATTAGACACCCCAAATGCAGTAAATTATTTGATCCATTGTTTAGTAAAGGATAAAAAAGGAACCATTTATTTAGGAACTAATTCTGGTTTAAAAGTAGTTGATCCTATAAAAAATGAGGTAAAAAAGGTAAAAATTGCCAAAAACAATGAATTACTGTCAGGCACCATTATATCTATGTTTTTTGACAGTAAACAAAACTTATGGATTGGTAACGGATACAAAGGTCTGGTTAAAGCCAATTTATATTCTAAAGAAAAACAGGCTGTTACTTATCCTATTACCAGAAAAAGAATTATGTCAATTCTGGCAGTAGATACCGAAACTATTCTTTGCGCAACAGAAAATGACGGATTAATCATTGTAAACGAACAAGGTGTTGTTCAAAAAAAATATGAAAACAGTAAATTCAATAATCGCAGTTTAGGTTCTAATTCTGTCTGGTCGTTATATGCAGACAAAGAAAAAAGAATATGGCTGGGATATTATAATAAGGGTTTAGGTGTTTTTGACAGGATAAACAATAAGATTATAGGAATTGAGAGTTTAGCCGGAAATCCGCAGTCACTGCAAACCAATTGTGTTACCGGGATTGCCAAAGATCATGAAGGTCAGTTGTGGATTTCTATGGAAGGCGGAGGCGTAGATGTTTACAATCCGGAAACCAAAAACTTTAAACATATTGCCAAGTCTGACAGTCAATTTTATTCGGGATTAACGAATAATAACATTACTAAAGTTTTTATAGATAAAAAGCAAAATGTCTGGCTGGCGAGCTGGAATGAGGGAATCTTTTTTTTGAAAAAAGGAAGCCGGAACTTTATTAATTACAACACAAAAAATACTCCTGATTTAGCCTCAGACAATATTATGAGTATTGCCGAGGATTCAAGAGGTGTAATATGGATTGGAACTTTTGCAAAAGGACTACACTATTATACTCCGTCAGATGGTCGTTTTCATCATTGCAATCAGAAACCATTTTATGCCAATGGAATGGTGAATTTAGACATTAGAAAAGTAATGGTAGATTCAGATGATGCTGTTTGGGTTGGTTCAACAACGGGTTTATACAAAGTCAGTACAAAGGATTTTGTTACTTTCTCTGTGACTTCTTTACGCGATAAAATGTCAGAAAAGCTCAAAAATCATAAAAGCATACACACTATTAATACTTTATATCAGGCCAAAAACAAAGAAATCTGGATTGGTACAGACGGGGCGGGATTGTTCAGCTACAATAAAAAAACAGATGCTCTAAAATGGTATATAAATTTTAATGGGCTTCATGAAAAATCAATAGCCTCAATTATAGAATCTAATGACGGACGAATTTGGTTAAGCGGAAAAAAGGGAATCAGCAGACTGGATTTAAAAAACAAAACAACAGTCAATTACTCTACTTACGACGGTTTGCTTGGAAATGATTTTAATAACAATTCGGTTCTAAAAGATGAAAACGGAATACTGTATTTTGGAGGTTACGAAGGTTTAAATTGTTTTAATCCTCAAAATTTGGTAAAAAGCAAAAAACAGCTTCCCATTTATTTTACAGATCTGAAACTTTTCAATAAATCAGTAAAGCCGCTTGAAAAAAATTCGCCGTTAATAAAAGTAATATCAGAAACAAAAAAAATAATACTTAAACATGATCAGTCTGTATTTACAATTGATTTTATTGGTATAAATTATTCTTTTCCCGCCAGAAATGAATTTGCTTATTACTTAGAAGGTTTTGAAGATTCGTGGAATTATGTGGGCAGTAAAAGCTCTGCAGCTTATACCAACTTAGCTCCGGGAAAGTACATTTTTAAGGTTAAGGCATCTGAAAAAAACGGAGCATGGAGCCAGAAGCCATTAGAATTAAAAATTGAAATTTTGCCGCCCTGGTGGAAAACATCATTTGCTTATCTCTTTTATTCGCTGTTAGTGCTGGCGGCAATTTATTTTGGAAATCAATATTATCAAAATAGGTTCAAACAGAAACAATTAATACAATTTGAACAGAAAAAAGCGGCTCAGATTGAAAAATTAAATGATAAAAAATTACAATTCTTTACCAATATTTCGCATGAGTTTAGAACACCGCTTACCTTAATTTTAAATCCTTTAGCAGATATACTCAAGAACAATACACAGGAACTTTCAGGCGGTGTTTTGAATAAACTGCAGACAATTCAAAAAAGTTCTGACAGACTTTCAAGATTAATCAACGAGCTGATGGATTTTAATCAGCTTCAGTTTAATAAAATGCCATTGAATGTACAGCAATTAGAGGTAGTTGGTTTTACAAAAGAAATTGTAAGCTATTTTGATGAAGAAGCGCAAAGCCGCGGAATTGAGCTGCAATTTCAATCAGATAAAAAAACATTAAACGATTGGGTAGATCCCAAAATGTTTGAGAAAATTATTTTTAATGTGATTTCAAACGCTTTTAAGGTTACTCCGGATAATGGGAAAATAACAATAAGAGTAGTAATCAATGAGGAATTAATTTATTTTCCATTACTAAAACCTGCCTATAGTAATCCTTCTTTTTCGGTTATTGTTGAAGACACCGGTGCGGGATTAGATAAAAAAGACATTAAGCGAATCTTTGACCGTTTTTATCAGGTAAACAATTTAAATAAAGCGTATTACGGAAGCACAGGGATAGGCTTAGAAGTAGTTCGCGGATTTGTAGAACTGCACAAAGGGGTTATTGAAGTAAAAAGTGCATTAGGAGCCGGAACCACTTTTAAATTGATATTCCCGATTGGGAAAGATTTCTTCAATGAAAATGAAATACTGCAGGGAGAATTTAAAAAGGAGAAAAAACTAAGTTTTACACCAACTATTGAAAAAAAAACTGTTCAATCACCAGATGATCTGGAACATAAAGATCGTGTTTATACCATTTTGATTGTTGAAGATAATGTAGAATTACGGAATTATTTAAAAAATGAACTTAAAAAAGAATATAAAGTAATTACGGCAGAAAATGGTCAGATTGGCTTAGAAGCAGCTTTGCAAAAACAGCCTGATTTGATTTTGACCGATGTAATTATGCCTGTTATGAATGGTTTAGAGTTATGCAAAAACATTAAAGCAGATTTAAAAACCAGTCATATTCCGTTAATGATGCTGTCTGCAAAAGCATTAGTCAAAGATAAATTAGAAGGAATAGATTCCGGTGCCGATATGTATCTGAGCAAACCATTTGATATGGATATTTTACGGTCCAGTTTAGTGCAGCTGCTTAAAAGCAGGCAGATTATGTTTAATAAATTCTATAACGGCATTACTCCAAAGGCAAAAGAAAAAACTACAACACTGGATAACGAATTCATAAAAAATGTCCTGAATTATATTAATGAAAATATCAATGAATATGAGTTGAGTGTTGAGGTTCTGGCATCAAAGGTATTTTTAAGCAGAAGCCAGCTGTATCGAAAAATTAAAACATTAACAGGTGTTTCTGTAAATGAATTTATACGGAATGTTCGTTTAGAAAAAGCAAAAGAATTAATAGAGCTGGGCAATGACAATATAACCGAAATCAGTATTAAGGTTGGTTTTAGTTCTCCTTCTTATTTTACAAAATGTTATAAAGAAAAATACGGGCAGCTGCCTACACACAGCAAATAATTTATTCATTTTGAATTAGACTTAAAGACGGTTTATGCCGTCTTTTTTTTGTTCAAATAAATAGACTTCTTATTTATGATTTTCAATGCCTTAAATATTAAAAATCAAAGTAATTAACACTTAAAATCCTTTTTAAGTAATTATTGAATAATTGTAATTGAATCCTTTTTTTATTTCATGCTTAAAAAAGGAACAACATTATTATTAAAATCCTATTTCTGTTTTTTTCGATAAATCACTTAAAAACCGTCAATATGCCTGTTTCTGTAGTTATCATGCTACAAAATTGATAGTTTTTGCATCATTTTTAATAGACAAAATTTATGTTAAGCTTATATTTTTGGAAGTAAGAAAAATTAAATAACCTAAAAAAACAAGTATTAATCTTTTTAAAAATTACAATATGAAATGAAAACCAAATGATGCATTGAATCCTTAATTTCTATTAAAATTTAAGAGGCATAAAAACCACTTTTAAATTTTAGAATAAGCATTGCAATAATTAAAACTTTGCAACCAAAATAACTATTTAAACTAATCAAAAAACCAATTGAAATGATGTTAAAATTAAAATATGCAATAATCACATTGCTGATAATCAGCAGTCATAATATGATGGCACAGTCAAAGACCATACAGGGGGTGATTACAGATCCCTCAGGGTTTCCTCTGCCGGGTGCCAGTATTAATGTAGAAGGTACGCAGAATAGTGCCTCAACAGATTTTGACGGTAAATACTCTTTAAAAGGAGTTAACCCTACAGATAAAATTACATATTCTTATGTAGGATTAATTTCGCAGACTATTACTGTAGGGAGTCGAAGTATAATTGATGTAACATTAGTGCAATCGACACAAAATTTAAATGAAGTAGTAATAGCTTATGGTACTCAAAAAAGAGCCAAGGTAACCGGAGCAATTTCAACAGTAAGTTCAAAAGATATTGCTGCTGTGCCTATTACTAATGCTGAGTCGGCTTTGCAAGGACGTGCAGCAGGTGTGACTGTTGTAAATGGTGCGCCGGGTTCAAGTCCTGCCGTTAGTATTCGTGGTTTAGCCACAATGGGTAACAGTGCTCCATTGTACGTAATTGATGGCGTTTTAGCAGGTAACCTTTCAGGTTTAAGCCCTAATGATATTGATAGTATATCAGTTTTAAAAGATGCTTCAACAACCGCTTTATATGGCTCAAAAGCTTTTAACGGGGTTATTGTAGTTACTACAAAAAAAGGAAAAAAAGGTCCGGGGCAGTTAACTTTCAGTACCTATGTGGGCGGACAAACGGTTACAAAAAGATATGATGTATTAAATACACAGCAATATCTGCAATATGCAAAAGACTTAGGGAGTGATTTAACAGCAAGAGCTGCTGAATTTGGAAATATAAATACCAATTGGCAGGATCAGATTTTTCAAACTGGTCTTATGCAGGATTATAATTTAAGTTTTTCAAATGGTACAGAGACTTCAACAAGCCGTTATTCTGCCGAATACATGAAACAAGAAGGCGCTATTGTCAACACTGGTTTTGAACGTTATTCTTTTAGAGCTAATAATACGCAGGATATTGGAAAACTTAAAGTGGGAAGCAATATCGGAGTATCTTTCAGCACTACCAATCCGGAGCGTAGTGCAGGAGGTAGAACATTATTAGAGCATTCTATTAAAATGGCACCTTATTTCCCTATATACAATGCAAATAATTTAGGCGGATATCAAGGACCTAGTGCTATTGATGGTAACGATGCAGAAAACCCTGTGCGTGTAGCCAATTTGGGTTATCAAAAAATTAACGGATTATCTATAATTGGAAACATCTTTGCTGAATTGGAAATTTACAAAGGCTTAAAATTCAGGTCACAGGTCTCCTTAGATTATTACACAAGTAAGGACCATACTTTTGTTCCTAGTTTTCAGGATGGTTCTTATCATAAACAAGCATTTTCTACAACAAATGAAACAAATGGACAAGGTCAGACTATTGTATTTGATAATAGTTTAACGTATAAAACTACTATTGCAGGAAAACATAATATTGAAGTATTAGGAGTTATTACTAAAATTGATGGAAAATCGCAAACTTTAACAGCAGGAAGCCGTTATAGTATTTCAAACGAAATAGATCAGCTGCGATATAATGAAGGCAGTTTAGGTTCAGCCAATTTTGTAGAAAAAAACATTGGTTACATTGCCCGTATCAATTATGATTACAATGAGAAATATCTCCTTGCTGTTTCCGGCAGAAGAGACGCTTCCTCTCGTTTTGGTGCCAATAACCGCTGGGGTAACTTCTACTCAGTTGCCTTAGGCTGGAACATTGCAAAAGAAAGTTTTATGGAAAATTCTATTTTCAGCACATTAAAGCTTAGAGCCAGTACTGGTACAACAGGAAATGACAGAATAGATAACTATCAATATAGTGCAACATTAATTGCAAATTATAATTACCCAATTGGCGGAGCAAATGCACCTGGTGTATCTTTAGGAGTTGCTTCCAACCCAGATTTGAAATGGGAGTCAAAACTAGACAGAAATATAGGTTTAGATTTTAGTTTATTTGATGAAAAATTCACAGGTTCTTTTGAATATTTCAACAATAAAAGCAGTGATATTCTTTTTGCAGTGCCTCTTCCTGCCTCTGTAGGATCTGCTGGCGGCGGAACTCAAATTCAAAATATTGCCGATGTAAAAGTAAGCGGATTTGAAGTATCACTAGGCTACAATGACAGAAAAGGAGATTTCACATGGTCTGCTATAGCTAATTTAGGAACAAGTAAAAACGAAGTAACCGGTTTAGCACCGGGAGTAACCAGTGTTTTAGGCGGGCCATCGGCCAGAGCTGGTCTTGAAAACTTTTCGAGACTAGAAGTAGGCCAGCCGTTATTCTATTTTTATGGATATCAAACCAATGGAATTTATCAAAACCAGGCAGAAGTAGATGCCGTTTTCGGACCAGGTCAAACTACTATTAAACCAGGAGATATTAAAATTATTGACCGCGATGGTAATAAGATAATTAATTCTGATGACAAAACTAATATTGGAAATCCATATCCGGATTTTACTTACGGTTTAAACCTTAATGCGGCTTATAAAAATTTCGACTTTAACTGCTTTATTTCTGGAGTTCAAGGAAACGATATTTACAACGCAAATACTTTTGACCTGGAAGGGATGAATCGTTTGTTTAATGCCAGTACTGCTGTATTAGACAGAGCAATTGTTGTAAATGGTGTTGTCACAAATCCATCTGCTACTTTACCAAGGGCACAAGGGGCAGATATCAACTGGTCGTCTGCAAATCAGCGTTATATTGAAGATGGATCGTATACAAGACTAAAAAATATAGCCTTAGGATACACATTTTCCGGAGATGCATTTAAGGCTTATTTTTCAAAAATAAGATTTTATGTAAGCGGGCAAAACTTAATTACAGTTACAAAATATGACGGTTTAGACCCTGAGATTGGACGTGCAGATGCAAATGCAAATTCTGCAGGTATTGATTTAGGAAGATATCCACAGCCAAAATCTGTGATTTTTGGACTTGATGTTACATTTTAATATATAAAAGATAATGAAAAAAATAAAATATATACTTATAGTTCTGTCCGGAGTTTTAACCATAACTTCATGTGACACTGGTGAATTAGAATTAACTAATCCCAACACTTTATCACCTGAAACTTTCTTTAAAAGTGAATCACAGGTGCAGTCATCTGTAAATGCATCCTATGCGGGTCTACAGACAAGAGGACTTTATGGAAGAAATTTTTCTTTTGCAATGGATCTAATGGCTCATGATGCTTTAGGAAACCCACAATTAGAAGGAAATAAAAAACCTTTTCAGGATTTTTCTTTTAATGGAGGAAATGATATTATTCAATATTATTGGGAAGCCTGTTACATAGGGATATCGAGAGCTAATTTTGTACTGGATAATGAGGCAAAAATAAATGCTCTTCCAAATTCTGTTTTATCACAAGAGAAAAAGAACAAATATTTAGGAGAAGCTCATTTTTTAAGAGCCTATTATTATTTCCTTTTAGTGAAACGATTTGGAGATTTACCAATTTATAAAACAGGGACTATTATCGGCAATGCAAGAAGCCCTAAAACAGATGTTTATGCCTTGATAGAAGAAGATCTTGTATTTGCGTCTCAAAATCTTTTGCCAAGAGCAACAGAAGCAGCAGGAAGAGCTAATAAAGAAGCGGCTTATGCCTATCTGGGGAAAGTATTGTTATATGAAAAAAAATATGACGAAGCTTTAGTTGCTTTTAATAGTGTTACAGGATTCAGTCTGGAGGATAAAGGCAGTTTTTACAACAACTTTATGGCCGAAACAGAACACGGTAAAGAATCCATTTTTGAGATTGAGTTTGACGAGAAAAATGGAACAGGTGATCAATGGGGTGCAGTTGGTGATAGCCAGGGAACTGGTTTTGAAGAGTCTACACTTAGAGGACAGGAATATGGTAACCTAAGCTGGTATAATGTGTATCCGTCAGACGATTTGTTAGATTCGTATGAAGCAGGTGATGAACGTTTTGGAGATACTTTTTATGTACCGGGTTCAAGCTATTTGAAAGGAACGAAGGTAATGCTGGCAAGTAATTTTACAACCTCTGCAGGTATTAGAAGAGCAGGCTGGAAAAAATATCAAAACTATTACATAAGAGAAGATGAAGCGACTCGCTCAAGTATTAACTTCAAAGTAATGCGTTACGCAGATGTACTGCTTATGAAAGCCGAATGTGAAAACCAAAGGGCAGGCGGTTCACAAACAGCAGCTATAGCCTTTATAAAAGAAGTTAGGGATCGTGCAGGTTTAACAACTGCAATTGCTCCGACAAAAGAGGCTGTTTTCACTGCAATTATTCACGAACGTAAAGTAGAATTCGCAGGTGAGCAAAGCCGTTTTGATGATATTATAAGATGGGGTATTGCAAATACCGAATTGCAGGGAACAGGCTTTACCGCTGGTAAGAGCGAGTTATGGCCAATACCTAACAGAGAAACATCTTCTAATCCCAATATAAAACCAAGCGATAATAATCCGGGTTATTAATGATTAAATTATGTTAGTTTGAGTTAAGTTAAGTTAGTATTTTTTTTGATAAACAGTGCATTTATAATGCGCTGTTTATTTTTTTGGCAAGAACAGAATTAATTTTAGATTTTAGATTTTAGATTGTAGATTATAGATTTTGAAACTTGAAACCTGAATTCTAAAATCTACAATCTAAAATCTGCAATCTAAAATCTGCAATCTAAAATCTGCAATCTAAAATCTGCAATCTAAAATCTGGAATCTAAAATCTACAATCTACAATCTAAAATCCATCTCTTCTTTCCTTCAAATCTGTTTCAATTTGAATTTCCATTTTCTTATCTATTACATTAAAACATAATAGAATGGCACTTATAATAAATATAAAGCCCGGATAAATACTTATTGAAAGTTTAATTCCTTCAACAGCAGCCGGAACCTGATTGACTTCTTCGGCGACATAACCATACTTAGATAAAAAAGCTGCACCTAAAGCACTGCCTATACTTATGCCAATTTTTAATCCAAAAATCATAGCTGAAAAAACAGTAGCAGTTGCTCTTCGGTTATTTTTCCATTCGCTGTAATCAGCCACATCCGCAATCATAGCCCACAATAAGGGAATAGTTACTCCGTAAATAAATCCATGCAGTAATTGAGTCAAAAAAACCATTGCAATTGCGGTTCTGCTATAAAAATTAAACAGGAGTAAACTCAGAGCAGATAAAAAAATGAAAGTGATGTAAATATTTCTTTTGCCAAATGAATCTGCAAGAGGTTTTGAAAACATGATTCCGAATATCATAAAAATAATCCCTCCGCCATTAAAAAGACTAAAAGCAGAAGTTGGAGCATCTTTAGGCCATTGAAAATCTACAAATCCCATTGCTGTTAATGAATTATTTATTCTTTCAATAAAGCCTGTAAAACCAATATCATTCAAAAAAACGATCTGAGCCACAGGATCTAAGTAATATTTAAAGTAAAAAACGTACATACCGCCCTTTAAAGACAAAGTTATAAATACCAGAATAGTAACCAGTAACATAACCAGCCAGGGACCGTTTTTGCATAAATCAATAAAATCCTGCTTTACAGAAGATTCCTGATTTTTTGCAGGAATGATTCTTTCTTTGGTAGTAAAAAAAGTAACTAAAAGACAAATTACTCCAATAAAAGCAAATAGTAACATCGTGTTTTTAAAACCAACTGCTTTATCACCATTTCCTAAAATTAAAACAAATGGAAGTAAAAGCGACTGAACTATAAATTGTGCTATCATAACAGCAACAAAACGATAGGAGGAAAGACTGTTTCGTTCTTTCATATCACCTGTTAAAACACCGCTTAAAGCAACATACGGTAAATTATTTGCAGAATAAAGCAGCACTAAAAAAAAGTAAGTCAGCAATGCATAAGTTATCTTACCTGTTATTCCAAAACCCGGAGTCAAAAAAGAAAGCACAGCAGCAATTCCAAAAGGCAAGGCAGTCCATAATATCCAAGGCCTAAACTTTCCCCATCGGGTTTGAGTACGGTCAGCAATAACTCCCATGATAATATTAAAAAAAGCACCAATAAAACCTCCGGTAAAGATAATAACGCTTGCTGTTCCGGCAGGAATTTTATAAACATCTGTGTAAAAGAAAGCTAAAAAAGTCAGCAGAGTCTGAAAAATCAAATTCGCTGCAAAATCACCTAAACCGTAACCCATTTTTTCTAGTATAGAAAGCTTTTGCGATGTATTGCTCATAAATTATAATGGTTGCTTTAATGGGTTTATACCCTGTCATATTTAATTGCAAATTATTTTTGAGGCGTATTTCTATAAAAAAACAACACTTCATTTTCATTCTATCTGATATAGAATGCTTAATGTAAAAATAGCTTGAAAGTTGAAAAAAGTGTATCATTTTTGAAGCCTATATTAACATATTTGAAGCATGGGATAGTTTCAGTAAATCTATTAAATGATTAATTTAAAACACAACCAGTTGTTTTAATACTGTAAATTAAAATGTATATATTATTTTAATGTCTTGTTTTTATTGATATTATTTTTATGCAACCAGTTGTGTATTTGTTGTTTTTGCGTATATTTAAATTATTATAAAAGACTAACAAATAAACTCAGAAAATATGACTGTATATCAAATTATTACAAATGAATATCTGGTTAGAATCCGGCTTTTTATTATCGTTTTTACCCTTATTCCGGCTTTTGCTATTAGTCAAAACAAAAAGAAAGCAGATAAACCTCAATACCGCAATCTTTTCAAAGAAGCAGGTTATAGTCAAATTGATATTGATAAGAAATTAACAAAAGCTTACTATGATATTTTTGAAGGGCCAAACAAAGTATATTTTGAAGAAGGAGATTCGTTAGGATATGTTTCTGATGTTAAAAATAAAGATGCCCGTACCGAAGGAATGTCATACGGAATGATGGCTGCTGTTCAGCTCAATAAAAAAGAAGTTTTTGATCGTCTTTGGCGATGGTCTGTAAAATACATGCAGCATCAGGACGGATCAAGAGAAGCTTATTTTGCATGGAGTGTAAATCCGCAGACCAAAAAACAAAATTCTCCCGGTTCTGCTTCAGATGGGGAATTATATTATATAACCAGTCTGCTTTTTGCTTCTAACAAATGGGGCAATGATACAGGAATAAATTACTACAAAGAAGCCAGAAGAATATTAGATGCCATGTGGAAAAAAGATGGTACCGGAAATATCTATAATATTATAAATACCGAACACAAGCAAATATCTTTTGTACCGGAAGGAGGCGGCTACAACTGGACAGATCCTTCTTATCATGTTCCTGCATTTTACGAAATCTGGGCATTATATGCCAAAGACGGCCATGAACAGTTTTATAAAGAATGTGCAGATGTTTCTCGTAATTTTTTACATAAAGCCTGTCATCCTGTAACAGGGTTAAATTCAGATTATACCGAATTTAACGGCGAACCGCATCCAACGCCCTGGATGCCGCCCGGATTTCGTTATGATTCCTGGCGCGTTCCTATGAATATTGCAATGGATTATACGTGGTATGGAAAAGATAAAAAATGGCAGGAAGATTATGCTGAAAGATTTCAAAATTTCCTGAGATCAAAAGGATTAGATACTTATCAAGATCAGTTTAATCTGGATGGTTCTACTCCTGATTTTATTCTTCAGGCAGGTCCGGTAAAAAAACTGAGACATTCAATTGGGTTAGTGGCGACTGCAGCTACGGCATCGCTGGTAAATAAAGATAAAGCAAGTATGGATTTTGTTCATGCTGTCTGGAATGCCAAATTGGAGCCTTATGAAGACGGTTATTTTGATCCCTACTATGACGGGCTGATGTATCTTTTTAGTCTAATGCATCTCAGCGGAAAATATCAAATAATAGTTCCGGAAATAAAATAGTTTTTTAAAACCATTAAATAACCAAGTCCCCTTTTTAACTTTCTTGATGTTTTCAAGAAGGTGCTTTAACTTTTTGCAGCAAATTAGAAGGCAGTTACAACTTCCGGTATTTTACAAAGCTGCCCTGGTTTTTTTGGAAAAATAAAAGGTATCTCCAGATTTAAATTTGACAATTGCAACAAATGAGCTAGTTCTTTGATACAAATAGGCACTATGTTAAAATCAAGTTTTAAGGACATTTGCAATGATATTTTTTTATTGCACAAACAGGGTAGAACTTTAATATGCACTGAGCATGTATATTGAGTATGGCAATTTTTAAATTGATGGTTAATTTAAATTTTACTTTTAAACTAGGGAACTCTGGCAGCATATCCCTAGTTTAATTTTTTTAACAAGGCACACTGCTATAAACTGTTGTAATTTAAAATGCTGCTGATAGTTTAAAATTGCGTTTAAGAGGATTTGGAGGCAAAACAATTCTAAAAAAAAATGTAAATGTTATTCTCAGAGTATTTTTTTGTGCGATTGAAAAAATCCTAACTATTAAACCAAAAACAAAATGAAAAGAACCTTTTTACTACTTATTATTCTGTTGTCTCTCAATAATGCTGTATTGTTTGGACAAAATTCAAAGCCTAAAAAAAATACTTCTGATACCCGCACTATAAAAATAGATTATAAGAATGAAGCAGGGGCATTAAATACCATGTTTAAGGAGTGTATTGGTGCCGGAAGAGCAAATGAAGGACTGCGTGCCGATTGGCAGCAGCAACTAGCCATGGTTAAGAAAGATTGTGATTTTAAGTACATTAGGATGCATGGTTTATTAACAGATGATATGGCTGTTTACAGCGAAGATGACAAGGGAAATCCAATTTATAATTATCAATATATTGATGTATTGTTTGATTATCTTGTAAGTATTAAAATGAAACCTTTTGTAGAGCTGGGTTTTATGCCGTCAAGACTTGCCAGCGGTGATAAAACTATTTTTTGGTGGAGAGGAAATGTAACACCTCCAAAAGATTATAAAAAATGGGAAGATTTAATTCATAATTTAACGCTGCATTTTGCAGAACGTTATGGTATTGATGAAGTTAAATCATGGTATTTTGAAGTTTGGAACGAACCAAATTTATCGCCAGGATTCTGGACAGGTACTCAGGAAGACTATTTTAAACTTTATAAATATGCTGCACAAGGTATTAAAAGTGTAAACAAAGATTTTAAAGTTGGAGGACCCGCAACTGCCGGTGCGGCCTGGGTTCCTGAAACAATTGAGTTTTGCGAAAAAAATAATGTTCCAATAGACTTTATTTCAACCCATAGTTATGGTGTTAAACATGGTTATTTAGATGAATATGGAACTTCTGGTACAATTTTAAGTAAGGATGAATGGAGTGTTAGCGGTGAGGTTTTAAATTCCCGTAAACAAATATCAAATTCAACAAAACCAAATCTGGAATTGCATTATACAGAATGGAGTACATCTTATACACCTGCTGACCCAATTCACGACAGTTATCATTCTGCAGCCTATATTCTTCAAAAAATGAAACAAATTGGAACAGCTGCCAATTCTATGTCATATTGGGTTTTTACAGATATTTTTGAAGAAGCCGGACCCAGGTTTACACCTTTTCACGGAGGTTTTGGATTGGTAAATACGCAGGGAATTAAAAAACCGGCTTATTTCTCTTATTATTTAATGAACAAATTAGGAGAGACCGAACTTAAAAATACAGACCCGATGTCATGGGCAAGTAAAAAGGCAAACGGAGATACTCAGGTGTTGTTTTGGGATTTTACTAATACACATCCTGGTGATAAAGAACTTAATCAAACGTATTATTTGAAAGATCTGCCGTCAAAACCAAAAGGCAGGGTTAAAATCGAAATCACAAATCTTCTGCAGGGAAATTATAATTTAGAAATTTACAAAGTAGGTTACAAAGTAAATGATGTTTACGCAGACTATCTGGTTATGGGCAAACCAAACCAGTTAACCAGAGAACAGGCTGAAAAGCTTAAAAAATTAAATGACGGCTCACCAATTACAGCAGAAAAAATAACAATTGGTTCAAACGGAAGTTACAGCAAAGATTTTGACATAAATGAAAATGATGTTTTCCTATTAAATCTTGTGAAACAATAAGACAGCTTCTGTCGAGAGATATTAAAAAAGAAAATATTTTGCTCTTAAACTTTACAAAATACTAACCAATAACCAATAATTCAGATATGAAAAAGCTCTTTTTATTAACCTTTATATCTTTTATTTTCCAGAATGTTTCTTCGCAAAATAAAGCTGTAGAGGTAACCATCGTCAAAACAGAAAATAAAACCATCATCAATAAACATATTTATGGTCATTTTGCAGAACATTTGGGAAAATGCATCTACGGAGGGCTTTTTGTGGGAGAAGACAGTAATATTTCGAATACAAAAGGTGTTCGTAACGATATCATTAAAGCATTGAAAGACTTAAAAGTTCCTAATCTTCGCTGGCCTGGAGGATGTTTTGCCGATACTTATCATTGGAAAGATGGAATTGGCCCTAAAAAAGACAGACCAAGTATTGTAAATCGCTGGTGGGGAGGAACTGTAGAAGACAATAGTTTTGGAACTAATGAATTTTTAGATATGTGCGAAGTTCTGGGAGCAGAACCTTATTTGGCAGGAAATGTTGGCAGCGGATCTCCTCGTGAACTAGAAGAATGGGTTCAGTACGTAAATTATGAATCAGGCTCTCCAATGTCAGAATTAAGAAAGAAAAACGGCAGAGAAAAGCCTTGGAAAGTCACTCTTTGGGGAGTTGGAAATGAAATGTGGGGATGCGGCGGAAATATGACGGCAGAATTTTATGCTAATTTATACAGACAGTATGCTACTTTTATGCCAGATGGAAAAGGGGATAAAAAGCTATTTAGGATAGCCTCGGGTGCAAATGGCGACGATTATCACTGGACAGAAGTTTTAATGCGTGACATTCCTAAAGGATTAGTAGAAGCTGTCGCATTACATTGGTACTCGGTTAGCAATTGGGAAAAGAAAGGATCATCTGTAAAATTTGATGAAAACCAGTATTTTGAGACCATGAAAGCGGCCATTAAAATGGAAGAGCTGGTTCAAAAACATACTGAAATTATGGATAAATACGATCCGGAAAAGAAAGTTGCCTTGATAGTTGATGAGTGGGGAGGATGGTATGATACCGAGGAAGGAGCAAGCGCATTATATCAGCAAAATACTATGAGAGACGCTATGATTGCTGGTGTAACCCTTAATGTGTTTAACAATCATGCCGATAGAGTAAAGGGAGCAAATTTGGCTCAAATAGTAAACGTTTTACAGGCAGTAATTTTGACTGATAAAGAAAAAATGGTACTTACGCCTACTTATCACGTAATGAAAATGTATAATGTACATCAGGATGCCCAGCTGATTCCTTTAAAAATTGAATCTCCAAAGTATGTTTTTGATAATAAAGAATTACCGGCGGTTTCTGTTTCAGCTTCAAAAGATAAAGCAGGTTTAACTCATATTTCACTTGTGAATATTGATTTAAAGAAAGAAAACAAAGTTAAAATTGATTTAAAAGAACTAGGAATCAAAAACATTAAAGGATCAGTACTGTCTTCTTCAAAAGTTCAGGATTATAATACTTTTGAGAATCCAGACAAGATCGCTCCGGTTATTTTTAATAAATTTTCTATAAAGAATGATATTTTAGAAGTCACGATCCCGCCTTTTTCTGTTGTAGTTTTAGAAGGGAAATAAAAGTGCAGATTGATGAATAAATTGCAATTATGGTATCGCTATACTTTCACAATGAAATGAAGTATAGCGATACCATAATTCATTAAAGAGATTATAGATAGACTAAACATTTATTATATTTGAATTATAACCCGCGATTTCAACCGTGGGATACTGAGATGAAAATTCTGCTAACCATTTTAAAATGAAAAAACACACAAGAAAGCTGTACACCTATATTTTTGTAATATTTTGGATTTTTTCTTTCCAAAGTATTATAGGACAGTCCTCTTATGTTTTTCATCATTTAGAGACCAGTGAAGGTCTTTCAAATAATAATGTAAGAACAATTCTAAGGGATAGTTACGGGTTTCTTTGGGTAGGTACAGAGTCTGGGTTAAATCGATATGACGGATATGAATTTAAGGTTTTTGCAATGCATCCCAGTGTCTCCAATGCTTTGCCTACTGATGATATACTAGGATTGCAGGAGGATGGCTTAGGAAATATATGGATTGATTTAGGATATGCCTATATGGTATATAAAAGAGATAAAGATTCTTTTTTATCAGGAACCAAAGAGTTGTTGTTAACTCTGGGAATAAAGTCAGATAATAGCGCTAAAATTTTTGTTGATAAAGATAAAAATCTGTGGATATTTAACAAAAAGAAAGTTTTTTTTCATAATATCAAGAAAAAAACAACAGCTGTATTCAAATCAAAAATCTCTTTAAATAAAGATATTTCTATTACTGATAATGGCGAGTTTCTTTATGCAATTGATGATTCAGGTACCTGTTTGAAATTGAATAGAAAGACAGGAGTTTTTACATTTGTAGCTTTACCTAATTTTATAAAGCAAGACGTTGCTAATGCGAATGGTACAATTTATAGTGACAGTAAAAAAGGTTTATGGCTTTATTCTTATAAAAACGAACAGGTTTTCTATAAAAAAAACGCAGATGAAGAGTGGAAAAGTTATAAATTAATTTCAGGATTAAAAACGGTAAGCAATGCTATAAGCAGTATCAGCGAAAATCAATTTGGACAAATCTGGATAGGAACAGACCACAAAGGATTGTTTGTGTACGATAAAGAACAAGACTTGTTTAAAAATGTAGTATACAATCCGTGGATAGAGACAGGTTTGGCCTCAAACAGTGTGTCGTGTCTTTACAAGGATAATAATGAAACCATATGGGTGGGGTATAATAAAAAAGGGCTTTCGTTTTATCATGAAAGTTTCCGGAATTTCATCAATTTCAGACACCCTGAATGCTCGGATGTCAGCTCTATGATGGAAGATTATCATGGAAACATTTGGTTAGGAACAGATGGAAATGGATTATATATAAAAGAAAAAAACTCAGAAATCGTTAGGAAGCTCCCTCTTCCAAACATGGCAATAATTTCCATACTCGAAGACAAGAAAAAACGTATTTGGTTTGGGACCTATCAAAAAGGGCTATTTTGTTATGAAAATGGCAAAATAACCCAATATACAACCAAGAACAGTAAATTAACCAGTAACAATATTTGGAGTTTAAAAGAAGACAGAAATGGAAATGTATGGATAGGATCATTAGGCGGTAAAATTCAGGTGCTGCAATCCGGCTCTGATAATTTTAGTTCTGTAATTACACCATTTGATTATACAGTTTATGTTCAGGATATGTTTTATGATGGCGGCGATAAAATGTATATTGGTACTGTATATGGTATTATAGTCATCGATATCCTAAATTACAAAGACACCTTCTATCAAGGGAATAAAAAAGGAAATCAGTCTTTTGCCCAAAATAATCAAGTTTCAAATATTTATAAAGATAAACGAGGCCTTTTATGGTTAGGCAGTAACGAAGGGCTCACCATTTGGAATAAAACAAAAGATAAGCTTTATTACATTAACAAAGAGAAAGGACTATGTGATAATTCAATAAAAGGTATAATTGAAGATAATCTTAATAATATTTGGGTAACTACAAGTAATGGTCTTTCGATACTGACAGTTACTTCTGCACCAAACGGAGAATTTACTTTTTCAAGTAAAAATTATTCTGTTAAGGATGGTCTTATGGATAATTATTTTAACAGCCATGCCATTTGCAAATTACAAAATGGAGATATCCTGCTGGGCAATGCAGTAGGATACACTATTTTGAATCCAAATAAAATGTCTGAAAAAGACCAATCCAGGGCAAAAGTAATTTTTACCGGGCTTACTGTAGGAAACAATACGATTCAGGTAGATTCATTTTATGACGGAAGAAAATTACTTGATAGGACAATACAGTTAACCAACCAGTTAAATTTTAAGCATGATGATAAACTTATTTCTTTACAATTTACTACAGGAGATTTATTAAGTGCAGATAAGGTAAAATATGTTTATCAAATTGAGGGCTTTGATACACAATGGATGCCGACTCAAAGAAATAAAATAGTTATATCCTCTCTTCCAACAGGACATTACAAACTTTTAATAAAAGCCCGTAACAGTGATGGCGTCTGGAATAACGTTCCTACTGAATTATCTATAACTGTAATGCCTCCTTTTTATTTTTCAATTTGGGCTTTTATTATATATGCAATCTTAATTATTGGTACGCTGATATTCTTAGTTCGTAAAACAAAAGAACGCCATCTTATAAATATGGAACAGCAGCGTGTTCAAATGGATCATGAGAAAGAAATACACATTAATGAAATAAAGCTGAAATTCTTTACCAATATCAGCCACGATTTACGCACGCCCCTTACGCTCATTATTACACCTTTGCAGATATTATTGAAAGATACGGCAAATGAAAATATGAAGAAAAAGCTGAGTGTTATGTATAAAAATGCACAACAGCTGATGACATTAATAAATTCACTGCTTGATTTTCATAAACTGGATGTTGGTGTAGAAAGATTGAATTTAAAGCCGGGTGATTTTGTTAATTTTATTAGTGAAATTTATACATCATTTTGTGTTTATGCAGAAGAGCGTAATATCAGCTTTCTCTTTTTCAATGATTTGAAAAGTTTAACAATGCAGTTTGATCAGGATAAAATTCAAAAAATATTGATCAATATACTTTCAAATGCATTCAAATATACTTTAGACGGAGGTACAATTAGTATTCACATAAAGCAGGAGAATGGTAATGTCTGCGTTAGTGTTTCTGACTCCGGTTCCGGAATTAGTGATGAAGAAAAGAAATATATTTTTGAACGATTTTACCAAGCACAGCAAGAACAGGAAAAAACAGGGGCAGGTATCGGATTACATATTGTAAACGAATATATCAATCTTCATGGAGGTACAATAACCGTTACAGATAATGTACCGCAAGGCAGTATTTTTACTTTTAAAATTCCAATTAAAGTAGTTGAAGCTGATACTGAAGAAAAATATTCGGCACAAAATCTATTAAAGGAATTCGAAGAGGAAGAAGAGGAACAAAAAAATATGCCTGCAAGTAAAAAAGTATTATTATTTGTAGATGATAACAATGATTTTTGTGAGTTTATTCAAGATAACCTTAAAGAGGTATATACTGTAATAACGGCTAATAATGGAGAAGAGGCAATAGAATTACTGCATAAGTTTAATGTAACAATTATTGTAAGTGATGTAATGATGCCTATTATGAATGGAATAGAACTTTGTAAAAAGGTAAAATCCAATATTCATTGGTCTCATATTCCGGTGATTCTATTAACAGCCCGTACTGCCGATGAACATATAGAGGAAGGGCTGGAGCTTGGCGCTGATGATTATATTACTAAACCTTTTAATTTTAACCTGCTAAAACTGCGCATTCAAAAATTTGTCGAATGGACGGAGAAAAGCCATGTCTCGTTTAGTCAAAAACTAGATGTGTCACCGGCAGAAATTACTATTACTTCGCTGGATGAGACTCTTATAGAAAATGCTATTAGAATTGTAGAAGAAAATATAAATAACATTGAATTTTCTGTTGAAACCCTGAGTACGGCTTTAGGTTTAAGCCGTGGCCATTTATATAAAAAATTAATGGCTATTACAGGCAAAGGCCCAACTGAATTTATTCGAACAATTCGATTGAAACGCGGACGCCAGCTTCTTGAAAAAAGCCAGCTGCAGATTGCCGAAATAGCGTATGAAGTTGGATTTAATTCCCCAAAAAGATTTGCGAAGTATTTTCGCGAAGAATTTGGTTCTTTACCTTCGGAGTATTTACGTATCTACAAAAATAGCCACAAGAATAATCTATAATTGTTGATTTATAGAATGTTTTAGTTCCTGCAGGATTTTTTAAAACCTTGCAGGTTTAATCTTTTGCACTTCAAAAACTCAAGGTTAAAAAAATACGTTGCAGGAAAACTCAGGAAATACAAATACTGTTTTTCAACTTCAATTTAGTCTTTAATTATAATTGAGTTTTTTCGCTGGAATTGATCTGCAAACCAGCTAATAATCCCTTCTTAGAATACATCAAATCTTTTTTAAAAATTTAAATGTATTCTGTTAAATATAACACACGTCTTTTTGTCTTCACAACCCTGTTTTTTGGATATAATAAATTATCATTATTAAAATAGCAATTTATTATAATATTAAATGAGTTAATGAAATAAATTTTGTAGTTTTTTTATGATAATTGCAGTAATTGCAACAATTGATACAGTCTTTTGATACATAATGCACCATAGTTTAATGTTACTTTATTGTTAATTTGTTCTTAAATATGACAAAAAAAAGCATTTACTCACGAGGTAAAAAGTTGAAAATATTTCATGATAAAATGCTTTTTCGAGTAAACCACTTTAAACTAACCTAACCAAAATTTATTATGAACAAAAAACACGTGATTCAGCGTTTTGTAAAAGACAAGAAGCTCTTTAGTAAGTACCTCCTTTTGGTAATGCTTTTTTCGTTTGGAGCAGTATCGGCTCAAAATAATGACGGAAAAATTACCGGTATTGTCCTGGACGAATTAAACCAGCCTGTTTTAGGGGCTAATATTTATGTACCAGCATCCAGGAAAAGTATAATAGCTGACCAAAATGGTCAATTTGCTATTGACGCAAAAATAGGGGAAACACTAGAGATTAGTTACATTGGATATGTAACTCAAAAAGCAAAAATAACCGGAAGCAAACTAACAATTCATTTAAAGGTAGATGTAAGGTCTTTAGAAGAAGTAGTAGTAATTGGTTACGGTAAAGCAAAAAGAAAAGATCTTACCGGAGCAATATCATCAATATCAGGAGATGAGCTTCGTCGAACACAGCCTGTAACAATCGATCAGGCACTGCAGGGTAAAGTGCCTGGTGTTGTGGTACAGCAAACATCTGGTCAGCCTGGAGGAGGTGTCAGCGTACAAATACGCGGTTTATCTTCCTTTGGAAATAATTCACCACTATATGTTATAGACGGTGTTATTATTGGGCAGGGTTTTGCAGGTGTAGATGGAACTAACCCGCTGGCAACTATTAACCCTTCGGATGTTGAATCTATCGATGTCCTAAAAGATGCATCGGCAACTGCTATTTATGGTTCGCAGGCTACTAACGGTGTAATTGTTATATCTACAAAAAGAGGCAAAGAAGGTGCCCCAAAAATAACCTTTGATTATAGTACGGGTTTTCAATCGTTAATGAAGAAGTATCCTACAATGAATTTACAGGAATATGCTACTTTTATTAATGATCGAAATCAAGGTATTGGCTGGGGTTTTGACACAAGACCTGAATTAGCGAACCCGCAGTATTTAGGTAAAGGAACAGACTGGCAGGACGAATTATTCAGAGTCGCTCCAATCACCAATTATGTACTAACTTTAAGCGGAGGGAATGAGAAAACACAGTATTTGCTGTCTGGATCTTATTTCGATCAGGAAGGGATATCTCTTGGGTCTGAATTTGCCAGAGGTTCCGTAAGGTTAAACCTGGATAACAAGACAACCAACTGGTTAAAAATTGGAACTAGTATACAACTAACGCGTATTAATGAGAATGTAAATTCAACTAATACAGGTGTTATTTCACAAGCATTAGGACAAACTCCGGATATTCCCTTAAAAAATCCTGACGGTTCTTTTGCAGGAGGAGAAAGTACAAACGGATGGGTTAGAAATTTAGTTAACCCGGTTGCCCTTGCAGCAATGAACAAAAACGACCTTAGAAGAAATCAGTTGTTTGCAAATTTCTATGCTGATATAGCATTTACAAAAGATTTATCTTTTAGAAATGAAATATCAGGAAGTTATTCTTATAACACGACAGACAGATTTAGCCCTAAATATAAGTTTGGAAATACGGAGAGACTAGAGAATGAGGCAACTTATGGTTACGATCAAAACTATTATACCACTTTTAGAAGCTTTTTAACTTACGCTAAAGTATTTAAAAGCAAATATAATGTCAATGTTTTGGCAGGACATGAGGCTCAATGGTCAGAGTATGAAAATGTTTCGGCAACAAGAAAAAATTTCATTTCAAATAGTGTTACTAACATAAGCAGTGGTGACATTGGTACTGCTACCAATAGCGGAACCAGAGGAGATGGTGCACAGGAATCTTATTTCGGACGTGTTAATTTTATTTATAACGATAAATATTTGTTTACCGGTAACATCCGTGCAGATGGTTCTTCGAAGTTCTCTCCTGAAAACCGCTGGGTAACTACTTATTCAGGAGCCCTTTCATGGAAATTAAATAATGAGAATTTTTTAAAGAATTCAAAAATTGTCAATGAATTAAAATTAAGGGTAAGTTATGGTTTTACTAATAATCAAAATATTAGAAACAATGCTTATTTATCTACATTAGGTTCAGTTGCAACTTCTTTATCTGGTGTATCACAGCTGACAGCCAGTTTAGGAAATCCTTTAGTTGAATGGGAAAAAACAGAATATAGTAATGCCGGAATTGATGGAAGATTTTTTGGATGGAAACTTAATTTTTCTTTTGATGTTTATAATCGTTTAACAGACGGATTGTTAATGAAAATTCCGTTACCACTTTATTCCGGAACAAACGTTGGATATTCTCCGGGAGCAATTGATGCCCCAGATGTTAATATAGGTTCTGTTAGAAACAGAGGATTTGATTTTGGAATAAACACAACAAATATATCTACCAAGAGCTTTAGCTGGAATACAGACTTTACGCTGTCTCATAATGAGAACAAAGTATTAAAGTTAAATACCGATGGAGCATCATTACCAGGATACAATGGAGGTGATGTGGTTACTAACACTGTAGTAGGAAGATCTATGGGGAATTTTTACGGCTATCAGGTTGAAGGTGTATTTGCAAACGCATCAGATTTTGATTTTACCAATAACAATGCGCTTGGCCACACCCATGGTATGCCTACAAATACTGATGGCAGCCGTTTACCGGTTACGCCAAATTCCGGAGGGGTATGGTATGGTGACCTTAAATTTAAAGACATAAACGGAGATGGTATTATTACTGAAAAAGACCAGACATTTCTAGGTTCTTCTATTCCTAAATTTCAGTTCGGTTTTGGTAATACATTTAAATATCTGGGTTTCGATTTAAATATATTCTTTAGTGGTAATTATGGTAACAAAGTATTAAACGGAATGAGGGTTAACGGAGATAATCCTTTAGCACAATACGGCTACCTAAAATCATTAAACGATCACGCAAGATTAGCTTTAATAGATCCTAATGGTTCGGCCAGTGATGTCAATAACGTATATGTTACCAATCCTAATACTACAATAGTTGGAGTTAAAAATAATGACAGTAACCGTAACAATCGTTTCTCTGACAGATATCTTGAAGACGGCTCTTTTATTAGATGCAAGAATATTACTTTAGGTTATACAGTTCCCGAAAATGCATTAAAAAAGATGTACATAAGTTCTTTACGATTGTATTTTAATGTTACCAATGCCTTTCTTGTTACAAAATACAAAGGTTTAGATCCCGAAGTTGGTTCATGGAATCCATTACAAACAGGAATTGATAATGGTTTTTATCCACAACCAAGAGTATTCACTTTTGGACTTACCCTGGGTTTAACCAAATAACTAATAAAACTTACGTATTATGAAACTAATAAATATAAAACCGATTTATATGGTGTTTGCTATATTTTTTATAGTAAGCAGCTGCCAGGATGATTTTCTTGACCGACCTTCTCAATCAGAGACAAGCACAGAGAATTTTTACAAAACAAAAGATGAACTTAGATTAGCCACAGCTGGACTTTACGGAGGTAAAGCATGGTTTCAGTGGAATACAAATCCATACCTTATGCTTGGCGATATATTGAGTGGTAACTTACTGGCCGCCTGGTATAATGATGCAGTACAGCTAAATACTTTTACGCTTTCAGGGTCTAATGGTATCTTAGTAGGGGGCTGGACAGGATTATACATTATAGGCGCACATTGTAATGTTACAATAGAAGCTATAAATAAAAACACTCCGGCATCAGTATCTCAGGCTGATAAAAATGCAGCAATAGCCGAAGCGAGATTTATCCGCGCTATGGCTTATTACCATCTTGCCATACTATGGGGTGATGTGCCAATTATTGAAGATAACATCAAGTTAGTAAAATCGCCATTAGTAAATAGAAATAAGGTAGAAGATGTTTACAAATTTGTAGTAAACGATTTAACTTTTGCTGCAGAAAACCTTCCTGCTTCTGATGTACCGGGAAGAGTTACATCCTGGTCAGCAAAAAGTATGTTAAGTAAGGTGTATTTAACAATGGCGGGATTAGGACAATCAGGAGGTAATCGTAATCAGGCATATTTAGACCTTGCCAAAAAATATGCAAAAGATGTAGTCGAAAACAGTGGTTTAACCTTACTTCCAAGTTATTCAGATCTTTTTAAAACGAAATTTAATGATAATAAAGAATCATTATTTGCCCTGCAATGGGCTGCCACTTCAGGATGGGGTATAGGGAACCAATTATTGACACACTCACCAAGTAATGATATCAACCCGGGAAAAGAAGGAGCCTGGACTCCACTGGGGCCTACTTATGATTTATATAATCAGTATACCGCACAGGATTCAATAAGACGAAAAACGACTTTTATGCTGCCGGGAGATCATTATGCAGAGTTAAATGCTGCAGGCGGTGGTTATAACGCTACATCAGCGGCTATGAAAAAACACATTATAGGAAACGGAGCAGATAACAATACACCTGCAATGACATATTTAGGTTCGATAGAACATAATTATATATTAAGATTAGCAGATGTTTACTTAATATATGCTGATGCCATCCTTGGTAATAATGCGACTACAAGTGATCCTAATGCATTAATGTATTTTAATAAGGTAAGGAACCGTGCCGGAGTTGACCCGGTAACCGTTCTTGATGCCGATATTATTTTTAAAGAAAGAAGAATCGAATTTGCCTGTGAAGGACAATTTTGGTATGATTTGGTAAGGCTCTCTTACTACAATCCTGTAAAAGCGATAGATATTCTTAACAATCAAAAAAGAGTATTGTTTAATTATTCAAATGGAGAAGCCACGCCCAACGATCCTGTTGGAAATATTTCTCCCGCTACTCAATCTACTTTCAGGTTACAATTGCCAGCTTCAGAGATAGTTGCTAACCCTAAATTAGCTGAACCTGCAGTTCCTTATTATTAATATAAAGAAAGAATCAAGATGAAAAATATAATTTATAAACACATCCGTCTATTATCGACGCTCAGCATAATCTTAATTATTACTTCGATGACTTCTTGTAATAATGATGATGATAATGCATCTGGAACAGGTCCTGTTATTACAGAGATAAGAAATTATGCCGCTTCGCCAAATGATACCCTGGTTGATAAAATAGTCCCTGGTCAATGGATCGTAATCACAGGTAAAAATTTAAAGAGCGCTACAAAAATCACTTTTAATGGTATATCTGCAGATTTTAATGCTGGTTTGTTTTCAAATACTTATGCAGCTGTTCAAGTGCCGGCGGTAATACCATTCCCGTCTATTCCTGCAAATAAACTTAATACTATTCAATACACTACATCAGTAGGAACAACAACTTTTGCTTTCAGCATTGTTGCCGGACCGCCTGCGCTTGTTAGTATTTCAAACGAAAATCCGGTTGAAGGAGATCTGGTTACCCTATCTGGATCAAATTTATTCCTTATAAACGAAATTAATTTTGGAGGAAAAATAATTACTGATTACACAGCTGCAGTTGATGGAAAGAGCATTAGTTTCGTAATGCCTAATGTCACAACAAGTGCACCTTTAAATATAATTACAGCTTCAGGCACAGTTACTACAACATTCAATGTGAATGATGTAACTACAAAATCTTTATGTAATTTTGATAATGTAAATACTTTTAGCTGGGGCTGCGCTACAAGTAACAGCAATGCTGATTTCCCCGGAAATCATGGATATTTTGCAGTTCTGGATCATGGTACACTAGGTCCTAATAATGGTACATGGTGGGAATGGGGACGCAGTATTAACGTCAATTCCGGTCAGTGGGTTCCAGCACAGGATCTTGCAGACCCAGTTGCAGATTATGCAGTAAAATTTGAAATCAATGTTCCTGGTGAATGGAATGGAACTACGATTCAGATAACAAGAAATTATGATTTCTATGCAAAGTATGAGCCTTGGAAAGCTAATGATAAAATTGTTTCGTACACTACTAAAGGAAAATGGGTTACGGTTACGATTCCATTATCAGATTTCAAAAAAGACGGAGCTCAGGCATCAAGTTTAACAGAGTTATTAGGGGCTTCCGGATCTGGCGAATTTCATATTCAGGCAGTTTCAGGTTCTAAAGCAACTGTAACTGGTCTGCGTGCTGCTGTTGATAATATTAGAGTTGTAAAAATTAAGTAATAAGTACCGTTGAGTGTAATTCATAAATATTTTATTTAAACACATAGAAACATAGATTTTATAGTTAAAAAAGAAATACAAAAAAGAAATACAAAAAAGAAATACATTTCTTTCACATAGCCAAGCTCTGTGCATTTTAACTAAGTGAAACGCCTTTTTAGAGAGATTACAGTCTATGTTTCTATGTGTTAAAAACGGTTTAATAAAAAAATATTAATAGTTAAATTAAGGCCTGCGATGATTCAATAAAAACTGAGTTTTTCCGCAGGTCTTACATTAAAATTTATTTATCCTAAAAACAAAAAAATGAATATAAAAATTTCAGTGAAACTCAGTTTGTCTATAGTATTCTATATACTATTTTCATCTTGTCTGATGGCTCAGGAAAATTATGTATCACCCGTTAGGGAAGGTAACGAACCGGTTACAGCTGGGAAATTTGCCCCAACCTGGCAGTCATTGCAGCAATATAAAACTCCTGAGTGGTTCCGTAATGCCAAGTTTGGTATTTGGGCTCATTGGGGGCCGCAGTGCCAGCCTGAACAAGGTGACTGGTTTGGGAGATTTATGTATAACGAAGGCGGTGACCAATACAAATGGTTTGTTGAACATTACGGACATCCATCAAAAGTTGGGTTTAAAGAAATTATTAATGACTGGAAAGCCCAAAACTGGGACCCTGAAAAACTGGTAGCACTTTACAAAAGGGCAGGAGCTCAGTATTTCTTTGCCATGGCAAATCATCATGACAACCTGGATTTGTGGGACAGTAAATATCAGGAGTGGAACTCGGTACGTGTAGGGCCTAAAAAAGATATTATGACTGGCTGGTCAAAAGCAGCAAAAAAATACGGACTTCCATTCGGGATAAGCGTTCATGCTACTCATGCATGGACATGGTTTGAGACATCGCAGAGATCAGATACCAGCGGACCATTTGCGGGAATTCCGTATGATGGAAAACTTACAAAAGCCGATGGTAAAGGAAAATGGTGGGAAGGACTTGATCCGCAGGAACTTTATGCCCAAAATCATCCTTTCAGTTTAAACAGTGATAAAGATTTATTTGCGCTGTGGGGTCAGTGGAATTGGGACAATGGTGCGTCAATACCTTCACAGGCTTACTGCGAAAAATTCTATAATAGAACAATAGATCTTATTAATAAGTACAATCCCGATTTGCTTTATTTTGATGATACCGCCCTGCCGCTTTACCCTGTAAGTGATGCGGGATTAAAAATTGCGGCTGATTTCTATAACCGTAATATGGCTGCTCACAACGATAAGCTGGAGGCTGTACTGTTTGGAAAAATGCTGACTAATGAACAAAAAAAGTGTATGGTATGGGATGTAGAGAGAGGTGCTCCGGATAAAATCGAAGATTTGCCATGGCAAACCTGTACGTGTATCGGAGACTGGCACTACAGTAAATCAGTTTATGATAACAATGGGTACAAATCTGCCGCTACAGTAATTCACATGCTGGTTGACATTGTTAGTAAAAATGGAAATCTGCTGCTTAATATTCCTGTTAAGGGAGACGGTACTATTGATGATAAGGAAGTTGCAATTCTTGAAAAAATAGCAGCCTGGATGGATGTAAACAAAGAAAGTATTTTTGATACACGTCCGTGGAAACAATATGGAGAAGGCCCTGTTTCAGATGCCATAAAACCTGGTAAAGACCAAAGCTTTAGTGAGGGAAAAGTAAAATTGTCGGCTAATGATATCCGTTATAATCAAAAAGGGAATATTCTTTATGCAACCCTTTTAGGAGTGCCTTCTGATAATATTAGTTTGAAACTGCTTGGTAAGAATAAATATAACGGTAAAATTAAGAGTATTGAAATCCTTGGAAGTAAAGAGAAACTTTCCTGGAAACAATCGGGCGATTCATTGGTAATTACAAAACCAAAAGTTATCCCGAACGATATTGCTATAGTATTAAAAATAAAATAATAATATACGAATTGGCTATAGCTGGCAAATAACAAAATCACTTTTACTTAATAACAAATTAATAATTATAAAAAATGCCAATCTCATTTAAACGTTATTGCAAAACCATGGAACTGCTTAATGATGCTGCATTAATTGAAGCATATAAAAAGGCGCATGCAAAAGGGGCAGCGTGGCCGGAAATAACCCAGGGAATGAAAGAAGTGGGAATTATCGATATGGAAATCTATCTTATGGGAACAAGGCTTTTCATGATTATGGACACTGTAGCCGATTTCAATCACGACAAGGCAATGCAGGAACTGGCCGCAAAACCGAGACAAAGCGAATGGGAAGCGCATATGGCACAATTTCAGGACACGTCTGCCGAGGCAACAGCAAACCAGAAATGGCAGTTGATGGAACGAATTTACGAAATGGACAAATAATAAACTATACGCCTAAAAAAAGTTATAATAGTAATAAATAAAATTAGATATGGATATGAAATTTACGTTTTTAAAAAAGTGTTTTTTTGTAGTAAGCTTTTGCGGCCTTGCTAGTACAGTAACTTTAGCTCAGAATGTTCAGATTACGGTAGATGCAGCTGTAAACAAAAAAAAGGTATCACCATACATTTATGGAAAAAATGATTTTTTAGACAAACCAGCCCAATTTTATAAAGATGCAGGTTTACGTTTTTCCCGTCTGAATGGAGGTAATAATGCATCAGCCTATAACTGGCAGGCAAAACTGGCTGTTCATCCTGACTGGTATAACAACGTTTATGCTGCTGATTGGGATGCACCTGCACAGAATATTACTAATAATTTTCCTGATATGCAGGGCATGTTTGCCTTTCAGCTGTTAGGCAGGGTTGCATCCAATGCCAATAATAATTTCAATGACTGGGGATATAACCAGGCACAGTATTGGTCTGGTGTTCATCAGAATTTGGCCGGAGGAGGAACTCCCAATACAAGCGGAGGAGGTACTGCCTTAGTCGATGGAAATCCCGAGTTGTTCAGCAAGCCATGGCCGGCAGATTCTTCGGTAGGAATTCTTAATGATTGGTTCGGAGCTAATGGGAAAGGCTATAACAAAGATCAGTTTGTATACTGGAACATGGACAATGAGGTAGATATATGGAACGGAACGCACGACTGGGCTATGCCAACTCAGTTATCGGCTTCTGCTTTTATGGATCGTTATATAGAATTAGCCAAGAAAGCAAAAGCGATATACCCTGGTATTAAACTTTGCGGACCTGTTACAACCTCTGAATGGCAATGGTACAAATGGTCAAATGAAAGTATATACATCAATGGCAGATATTATCCATGGATTGAGTATTTCATAAAACGCCTTGGCGACGAATATAAAGCAACGGGTATTAAACTGGTAGACGTATTAGATATTCACAATTACCCTTCGTATAGCGGGGATGATGCCGCAGCTTTGCAGGGACACCGAATTTATTATGATACAAATTATGATTATCCGGGTTCAAATGGTGTTAAAACAAGTACTGGCGGATGGGATACCTCACTTACAAAACAATACATTTTCAAGCGTGTTGAGGACTGGCTGACAGAACATTTTGGCGCAAACCATGGCATTACTACCGGAGTTAGCGAATGGGGTACAATGTCAAGCAGCAACCCAAGCCTTGAATCTGTTATATATGCTTCACATTTAGGGACATTTGCCAACAATGGCGTTGAATTGTTCAGCCCATGGAACTGGTCTGTAGGTATGTGGGAAACACTGCACCTTTTTAGCCGTTATGCAAAAGACTATAGTGTTTCAAGTACTTCTTCACTTGAAAACACGGTTTCGGCTTACACTACAGTAAACCAGGCAGCAGATGCGATGACTGTAATTATTGTGAATAAGGATATGAATGCATCACGCACTGTAACAGTAAACCTTAACAACTTTGCTGTCGAAAATGGAAATTTTGAAACATTACAGATTTCCGGGCTTCCGGCAGCGGAAACTTTCGTATCTCATACGACTAATGCATTAAAAAAGAACACCGTAAATGTTAATTCAAATTCATTTACAGTTACGGTACCCGCTTTGTCAACTACAGCTGTTTTGATTAAAACATCCACATTGTCGGTTGATAAAGTAAGCGCACTGCCAGGCAGCGGAGGAGTAATGATTTACCCTAATCCGGTAAACGATAAACTGAATATAAAATTTGATTCGGCGATTACTGAACCAACCCAAATAGCGATATATAATATTGCAGGACAAAAACTAAAAGTTTTTACTGTAAATAGCGGACAAGAGCTGCATACGCTGGATGTGAGTGGACTTTCTGCCGGCTCGTATTTTTTATCAGTAAAAAACAACAGCTATAAAAAAAGCATCCCTTTTATTATTGCGCGATAAAATCTATTTAAAAGTTAGCCAGCTCATGGCATTTTATTTTAACACATAGAAAGATAGACTCTAATCTCTCAAAAAAGGCATTTCACTTAATTGAAATGTATCCCGAAGCTTCGGGACTAGTTATGTGAAAGAAATATGTTTCTTTTAGTATTCTTTTTTAGGTATAAAATCTATGTTTCTATGTGTTTAAATAAAAGATTTATGAACTCGATCGAGGCGAACAGACGATGTAGTTAAATCCAGCGGGTTGATATAATTAAAAATAAAGGCAGTATTTTGAATCACTTAAAAAACGGAAACCATTTTCTTAAGCCAGATAAGATTGTTAATATAACAAGTATGAATAAATCAATTACTATAATAAAAAAACTCTTTTTAGGAATTCTGTTTTTCTCCATACATATCCTTCATGCTCAAAATGTTCCCGATTGGGAGAATCCGGATATTAATGGCATAAACAAGGAAAAACCGCATGCGTATGGTTTTTTGTCTGAAGAGAAAATGAATAATGCGATGATTAAGTCGCTTAACGGCATCTGGAAATTTAAGTGGTCGCCAGATCCGCAATCACGACCGGCTGATTTTTATACAGAGAATTATTCAACAAAAAATTGGGACAACATTCTGGTTCCCGGAAACTGGGAACTCCAGGGATTCGGAATCCCAATATATACGAACTCGACTTATCCGTTTAAGCGTAATCCTCCCAAAGTAACAAGTGAACCTGAAAAATATTTTACAAGTTATCTGCAGCGAAATCCGGTAGGAAGTTATAGTACAACTTTTACCATTGCTGAAAACTGGAACAATAAACAGGTATTCATTAATTTTGGAGGAGTACTTTCAGCAATGTATATATGGGTAAACGGACAAAAGGTGGGGTACAGCGAAAATTCGATGTGTCCGGCAGAATTTGATATCACAAAATACATCCATAAAGGAGAAAATAAACTATCAGTTGAAGTATACCGCTGGTGCGATGGCAGTTATCTTGAAGATCAGGATATGTGGCGATTAAGCGGTATTTTTAGGGATGTAGATTTAATTGCCCGCCCAAAAACTTATATCAGCGATTTTTTTGTTAAAGCTGTACCTGATAATTCATTTAACAATGCCAGTATTTCTATAGATCTAAATATTGATAATCGATCAGATCAGGATAGTAAAGGACTGTATATAGATGCTGAGGTTTCTGGTTTTTCTGCTCAAGGCGAATGGATTGATCTTACTTTTTATAAGAAAGCAGCTGCGGTTCAAAAGTCAAAACAACTGTCAATCGAAATAAATGCATTGATGAAAAATCCTAAGTTATGGTCTGCCGAAACGCCGGATTTATATCATCTTAAACTGAAACTCAAAAACAATAAAAACGAAATTGTAGATAAAGCCGAGTGTTATTTCGGCGTTCGTAAAATTGAAATTCGCGGAGATGTATTCTATGTCAATAATAAAGCAGTAAAACTCAAAGGTGTAAACCGCCACGAACAGCACCCGCGCACAGGTAAGCATGTAAGTCGTAATACCATGATTCGGGATATTGAACTGATGAAACAGGCTAATATCAACATGATACGTACCTGCCATTATCCTGACGATCCCTTGTTTTATGAACTTTGCGACAAATACGGTTTTTATGTAATGGACGAAGCAAATCAGGAATCTCATGGTTTTGGCCTCGGAAATAAAGAAATGGGCGATAACCCAATGTGGAAAAAGCAGCATGTCGAGAGAGCTGCTGCCCTTGTTCAGCGAGATAAAAACCACGCTTGTGTTACTTTCTGGTCATTAGGAAATGAAGGCGGCAGCGGACAAAACTTTGTGGCTATGGCTGATACTGTAAAGAAACTCGATCCAAGCCGACCGGTCTATTCGGATACAGATCGTAGTGTATCAGATATTTACGATGAAGGTTATCTGCATCCTGAAGACCTGAAAAAATTAGGAGAAAAAATAACAGACAGGCCGGTATTTATGCGTGAGTATGCACATGTAATGGGTAATTCGGGAGGAAATCTTCAGGAATACTGGGATGTAATTTATAATGACCCAAGCCTTACCGGTGCCGCTATTTGGGAATGGGTAGACCAGGGCTTGGCAAAGAAAAAAGATAACTCTCCTCTAAAACTCACCGAACACCCGGATGATTATCAATTGAAAGACGATGAATTTTGGGCTTACGGAGGTGATTTTGGAGATCAGCCAAACGATGGAACTTTTTCAATAAAAGGTTTGATTTCATCAGACAGAACGCCTCATCCACATTATTTTGAAGTGCAAAAAGTGTATCAGCAGGTGGTATTTCAGCTTTTAGATGATAAAGATGTAACACTAAGAGTTACAAATCATTTTGATTTTCTGCAGCTTGGTAATTTTGATTTTGAATATGAATATACATCCAATGGTAAATTGCTGCAAAAAGGTAAATTTAGCGGTGACAACATTTTGCCGGGAACATTTTCAGATATAAAAATTCCTTCACCGCAGCTTACAGGTACGGTTCCCTCAGAAATAACTTTAAATATCTATGCTAAACTCAAATCTGCAGCCCTTTGGGCAGAAGAAGGTTTTTGTATTGCCCGCGAACAGTTTGTTATCAAACCTTACAACTGGATCAATATTACAGCAACTGAAAAAAAGGTATTTGTAACAGAATCAGCTTCACAAATTGAACTAAAAACCGAAAAAATGTCTTTTATCCTTGACCGAAAAAATGGTTCATTGGTAAGTTGGAAAACTAATGGGAAGGAATTACTAATGGGCGGACTTGAACCTTATTTCTGGAAAACGCCAAACGATAATCAAAAGCAAAGCGGTTATGTAAAAGAACTGGGCAAATGGAAAAAAGCAGCAGAAACCAGAATTGTTAAAAATGTTAGTGTTTTAAAAAACAGTAACTTAATAACAGTTAAGTTCGATATGAGCCTGCCAGCCATTGGTGCCAATTATACACTGAATTACCAATTAAATGGCGAAGGAAAATTACAAGTTGAAGCATTATATACACCTCAGAGCGATACTATTCCGCTGATTCCTAAATTCGGAATGAGAGTTCGTATTCCGGATAACTATAGTACAATTGACTGGTATGGAAGAGGGCCAAATGAAAATTATCCGGACAGAAAAACAGGTTCGCTGATTGGTTTGTATCATTCAGAACTGGAAAATTTTGTGGTTCCATATCCGGTGCCGCAAGACAATGCAAATCGCGGTGATGTTCGCTGGTTTTCTTTACAGGCTCAAAATAATGAAACCATAAAAATAACAGGTTTACAGCCTCTTAATTTTCGTGCATGGCCTTATACAGAAGATGATTTAGAGAACACGACACATGATTACCAGCTGCCGAAACGCGATTTTATTAACCTGAATATTGATTTGAATATTCATGGGGTTGGTGGCGATGATACATGGGGAGCCAAAACAATGGAAAAATATACCAATTCAGGTAATAAACCCTATCATTTTGAATTTATCATGGAATATATTGAGAAACAATAAATTTTTCAAAACGAATGACCTAACTAGAAACAAAGCAATAAAATGACCGGTTTAAATTCATACAAAAAACAATTTTTCATAAAACAAATACTATTTGTATTCATCATATTTATAGGTATTTTTTCAGGATATGCCCAAAATAAAAAAAAGAAGACAAAATCGAGTGATGAACCTTATTTACTGCCAGCATTTCCTTCGGTACCAGCAATATTACCAGAAGACAGCGTCTCCATGGGTGACTGGCAATCGTTTCCCGAAATGAAGCTGAATCTTCCTATCGCATCAGGACCGTTTGAACCAACCTGGGAATCAATAGAGAAGAATTATCCTGGTGAGCCGGCTTGGCTTCGTGAGGCTAAATTTGGTATTTGGGTTCACTTTGGCCCACAAGCGGCAGGTGAAAGCGGTGACTGGTATGCACGAAAACTTTACACAGAAGGTACAGATGCCTACAAAAACCACCTCGCGAAATTTGGTCATCCATCTGAATCTGGGTATAAAGAAATACTTCGTGACTGGAATCCAACAAAACTTAATCCGGCTGCGCTTACAAAAATTTATCATGATGCTGGTGCTCGTTTTTTGATGATTCAGGGAGTGCATCACGATAATTACGATATGTGGAACTCAAAATATCAACCGTGGAATTCTGTAAATATCGGTCCAAAACGTGATTTACTTGATGAATGGACAAAAGCTTGTCGTGCCAATGGAATGCATTATGGTGTAACATTTCACCACGAATATACATGGTGGTGGTGGCAGACAGCTTTTGGCAGCGACAAAGAAGGTGCCAAAAAAGGTGTTCCATATGATGGAAACCTGACCCTTGCTGATGGTAAAGGTAAATGGTGGGAAGGATATGATCCTAAGCTGCTTTATGGTATTAATTTGCGAGAGTATAAGGGGGTAGCTGAGGCTGCCCGAATAGAATGGAGATCTCCATCGGGAGGAATATTTACTAATCATCTTGATTATGCAAAATGGTACACAACAAAGTGGGCACTACGAATGATGGATGTTGTGGAGCATTATGATCCTGATTTCATTTATACTGATGGAATAGTACAAGGGCCTTTTACAGGCAATTTAACAGGAACTGGTCTCAAAGTAGACGCTATGCAAACGGTCATAGCCGATTATTATAACTGTACACTCAAAAATCGTGGTAAGGTAAATACTTTTAGCATAGTGAAATTCCGAAAAAAGACTAATGGTACAGTAAATACCGAAGAATTTGGTGTTCCGGCAGAGATCAAAACCGATCAGCCATGGATTGCAGAAATTCCGGTTGGCGACTGGTTTTATGCTCCCGGCTTTACTTACGATTCGGGAATGATGATTCGTTATATTATCGAAGCTATTGCCCGCGATGGTAATGCCGCTATATGTATTTCGCTTTTGCCTGATGGTTCATTAGACGATGGCAGTACAAAAATGTTGAAAGAAGTTGGTGTCTGGATGAAACGAAATGGAGAAGCCGTTTACGGAAGTCATGCATGGACTATTCCCGGTGAAGGAGAACAAATTAACGGCAAGTTGAAAATGCTTCCTGGCGGTAAGTTAGATCACATACAAGCAGAGTTCAAGTTCGATGCTCAGGACATTCGTTTTACTGTTGGTAAGAAGGGTGAATTCTACGCATTTTGTATGAATGTACCTGCTCCGGGAGCACAATTAAAAATCAAATCTCTTGGTACAGAAGCAAAGTTGTTTAGCAAACCTATTAAAGAGGTGAAACTGCTTGGATATAATGGCAAATTACAATGGAAACAGGAAGGTGATGGTCTAGTTGTTACTTGTCCGGCAAAAATGCCTTTTGAAACAGCTGTCGTATTCAAGATCGAATAAGAACTTCGATAGTTACAAGGAATTTGTTCATTATTCGCTTAATTAATTTAGATCCGGTGTTTTAAAATTGTATTCAATTATGTGAATAATAAAAACTCGTTGGTTGTAATTAAAAAAAATATTAAACACATAGAAACATAGATTTTAGGTGTAAAAAAGGAGACAAAAAGAAACACATTTCTTTCACATAGATAGCTATGTGTATTTTAAATAAGTGAAACGCCTTTTTTAAGTAAACAAAAGCTATGTTTCTATGTGTTAAAATAATCACATCCAACGGGTTAATAATGCTATTATAAAGTATTTAGAAATATAACAATAACAAGATGTTCAACTTAAATTCATACATAAAACAAGTACTATTTGTATTCATCATACTTATAGGTATTTTTTCAGGATATGCACAAAATGGACCTGAAAGAAAACAGTTATTTGATTATAACTGGAAATTCTTTTTAGGTGATGATTCTGAAGCCAAAACAAACAATTTCAATGATACGGGCTGGCGCAAACTCGATTTGCCTCACGATTGGAGTATCGAAGGAAAAATTCATCCTAAAAATACAACAGGCGGAGGCGGAGGATATTTTCCGGCAGGAATTGGCTGGTATCGTAAAACCTTTCAGGTGCCTGATGAATGGAAAGCAAAAAAAACAGCTGTTTATTTTGAAGGAGTTTATATGAATTCAGAGGTTTTTATCAACGGAAAATCGCTGGGCGTTTATCCTTATGGCTACTCGTCATTCAGTTACGACCTTACACCTTATTTGAACTTTGGAAAAGAAAACACTATTGCAGTACGTGTCGATAATTCACAGCAAATGAACAGCCGCTGGTACTCAGGCTCGGGAATTTATCGTCATGTTTGGATGGTCGTTACTGATCCTGTACATGTTGCGCATTGGGGCGTTGACATTTCAACTCCCGAGGTGTCTTCAAAAAAGGCAGTTGTATTGGTGAAAACCAAAGTAAAAAATGAAACAGAATCTGCACAGAGCATTGTTGTAAAAACACTTCTTTCAAATAATTCTAAAAATGCAGGAAATGGCCAGATGCAAGTGGAGCTTCCGGCTCATAGTGAGAAGGAATTAACCCAAACGATACAAGTGTCGAACCCTAAACTTTGGACACCGGAAACACCTTATTTATATCAGGCTCAGATTCAGGTTCTAAAAGGTAAAAAAGTGGTAGACAATACAAAGACAGATTTTGGTATTCGTTCTATAAAATTTACGACAGAAAATGGATTTCAGTTAAATGGAAAAACAGTGAAAATAAACGGTGGCTGCGTACACCATGATAATGGCTGTTTAGGAGCTGCCGCTTTTGACCGTGCCGAAGAACGCAAAGTCGAACTGCTTAAAGCAGGTGGGTTCAATGCAGTGAGAACTTCTCATAATCCGCCCTCTGAAGCATTTCTTGAGGCCTGCGATAAATTAGGTTTATTAGTAATGGATGAATCTTTTGACTGCTGGAAAATTGGAAAAAACAGCAACGATTATTCTAAATATTTTAACCAGTGGTGGCAGCGTGATTTAGAAGCAATGGTATTGCGCGATCGTAACCACCCTTCGATTTTCATGTGGAGCATAGGTAATGAAATACCGGAGAGATCAGATCCTGATGCTGTAAAAACAGCCCAAATGCTTTTAGATGCGGTAAAGAAAATAGATAAAACCCGTCCTGTTACATCTGCAATAGTAAATAACGACAAGAATTGGGACGTGTTTGATCCGTTAATGGCAGTACATGATGCTGCGGGTTATAATTACAATTTGCATAGGGCTCCGGATGACCATAAAAGAGTGCCTTCGCGTATTATAGTTCAAACCGAATCCTACCCAAAAGATGCCTTTAATAATTGGAAACTGGTTCAGGAGAACAGCTATGTAATTGGGGATTTTGTCTGGACAGCCATGGATTATTTAGGAGAATCAGGAATTGGACGCTGGTATTATTCTGGCGAAGTACCTGGTGAACACTGGGAACATGATTTCTTCCCTTATCACGGCGCTTACTGTGGTGATATAGATTTGATTGGCTGGAGAAAACCTATTTCTCATTATCGCAGTATGCTGTATAATACTAACGAAAAGCTTTATATGGCAGTTCGTGAACCAGCACCTGAACCATTAGAAATTAAAGAAACATGGTGGTCAGTCTGGCCAGCATGGGAAAGCTGGACATGGCCTGTTTTCGAAGGAAAAACGGTTCAGGTCGAAGTATATTCTAAATATCCAAAAGTAAGATTATACCTGAACGACAAGTTGATTGGTGAACAGCCAACTATACGCGAACAGCAATTTAAGGCCGCATTTTCAATTCCATATTCTCAAGGTTTGCTTAAAGCAGTTGGGGTAGAAAATGATAAAGAAGTAGAATCTGCCATTTTACAAACTGCAGGCGATGCTGCAAAAATAAAACTTACAGCCGATAGAAAGGAAATACTGGCCAACGGTCAGGATTTATCATACATAACTATTGAGATAACAGATAAAGATGGAATATTTCAGCCAAATGCAGCTAACCGTCTTGATTTTAAAATTGAAGGCCCAGGTGTTATTGCTGGAGTTGATAATGCTGATATAAAAGACACTGAGCAATATGTAGGCAATACACGTAAAGCATGGCACGGAAGGGCTTTGGTCGTGATAAAAAGCAATCATCAGGCAGGTGAAATTAAATTATCAGTAACCTCCAATGGATTAGAAGGAAAAAATATAATTGTCAAATCAATACAGAATAATTAATTCAAGCTGCTGGTTTAATAATTCAATAAATAAATTGGCTATAAAAAAGTTTAATCCCTACGGGATATTTTTTCGGGTAGATTTTATTATTCCACTGTCAATATTTAACTCCTAACGGAGTAACAAAAAAATATCTCGGAGAGATTACATATTGGTAGAATTCAATTTATTCATGTCAAATTTTGTCCCGTAGGGACTACCTTTATTAACTAGCAGCTTGAATTAATTAATAAAAGCAGAATAATTAATATATGAGAATATCAATGAAATATAGTATTGCCGCACTATTTGTTATTTTAAGTTCAATTAGCATAAATGCACAGGAAATAGTTTCGCCAAACGGGAAAGTAAAAGTTGTTTTGAATCTGCCTGAAAAAAATGCAGCACACAATCTTTCTTATAAGGCATTGTATAAAATAGGCAGCAAGTTTGTAGAAGTATTACCATATTCGAAACTAGGTATTAATCGCGCCGAGGAACAGTTTGCAGATAACCTGCGTTTTATTGCGGCATCAAAACCTGCTGCAATACATGATAAATATGAAATGATTTGTGGTAAACGCCATGAATGTGAAAATTTCGCTACTGAAAAAACATTCAGTTTCGAGAATTCCGATCATCAGCCATTAGATATTGTTTTTAGGGTATATAATGATGGTGTTGCCTTTCGTTATGTTTTCCCAAATCAATCAGACATAAAAATTAATATCACAAGTGAGGCTACAACGTATGTTTTACCTGAAAAAACATTTCGCTGGATGCAGCCTTACGATCTTTCGTATGAAAAATTTTATCCGCTAAGCAAAACAGGTTTATCTGCTAATAAAGAACAGGAATGGGGTTTTCCAGCTTTGTACAAAGTAAATAATCAGCCAGTCTGGGCATTAATTTCGGAGGCAGATGTAACAGAAAATAATTGTGCTGCAAAGCTGAGTAATTTAAAAAATGCTAACGAATATAAGGTTACATATCCTTCTGCCCGTGATAATTTTAAGCAGGAAGGAGTTATAACTACATTACCGTGGCATTCTCAATGGCACACGCTTATCATTGGAAAATTATCAGATATTGTCGAATCTACTTTGATTACAGATGTCAGCGAACCAAACCAAATAAAAGATACTGAGTGGATTAAACCGGGTGCAGTTTCATGGATTTATTGGGCAAATAATCATGGTTCTAAAGATTACCAAAAGGTAGTTGAGTATGTTGATTTAGCTGTCGAAATGAACTGGCCTTATGTATTGATCGACTGGGAATGGGATGTGATGGCCAATGGGGGCGATATAAATAAAGCAGTAGATTATGCAAGAAGCAAAGGAATAAAACCAATGATGTGGTACAATTCCGGTACAAGCTGGCTTGATCCAACACCTAATGACCGCTTACTTACAGCAGAAAAACGTGCCAAAGAATTTTCATGGCTGAATAAAATTGGTGTGTATGGAATCAAAGTCGATTTTTTTGCCGGCGACCAGCAGGATATGATGGCTTATTATATTGATATTTTAAAAGATGCGGCAAAACATCATTTAATGGTAAATTTTCATGGCGCAACGGTTCCCCGCGGCTGGGCGCGAACTTACCCAAACCTGATGACAACAGAGGCCGTGTACGGTGCAGAATGGTATAACAATAATGAGATATTGACAGATAAAGCAGCAGCTCATAATGCGACACTTCCGTTTACACGTAACGTAGTCGGGTCGATGGATTACACACCTGTTACCTTTTCAAATTCGCAGCATCCGCATATAACATCTTATGCCCATGAACTGGCTTTATCAGTTGTATTTGAATCAGGATTTCAGCATTTTGCAGACAGCCCATCTGCATATAAATCTTTACCTGAAGAACCAAAAAACTTTTTGAAAGAGGTTCCAGCTGCGTGGGATGATACAAAGCTAATCGACGGTGTGCCGACAGAAAAAGTCATTATTGCCCGCAAAAAAGGAAATCAATGGTATATCGGCGGATTGAATGGAAAAGATACGCCTCAGACTTTACTAATAAAATTTGACTTTCTGGACAAAGGAATCCATGATTTGCATTTGATTAAAGACGGGAAGGATGATAAGTCTTTTTCTTCAGAAATAATAAAAATCAAAAAAGGAAGCATTGTTAAAGTGGAGTGTCTTTCAAGAGGAGGATTTGTTGGCGTGATAAAATAAAGTAATTATAAAAACAGTTGCTGAAATAAATTTTAACACATAGAAATATAGATTTCTTTGCTAAAAATAAGGCGTTTCACTTGTTTTAATACATCCCGAAGCTTCGGGACACTAGCTATGTGAAAGAAATATGTTTCTTTTTGTATTCTTTTTTACAAATAAAATCTATGTTTCTAAGTGTTTAAAAATAAGCCACAGATTAAAGGATTATAAAAATTAAAAAATAAAATCTGCAAAATCTGCGTGAAAAAATATTTAATATATAAATTTAATTTGGAAATCAACACAGAATCTATGTGTTTAATTGAGTTTTCATGACCCGAACAAAAAGAATAGAGGAAGGAATTACCCTAACAGGTTATTTTTCCAAAATTAGCATGCAATAGAAGATAAAATTAATAGAAATAACCCAAAAGAAATGCAAAAAAGAACGGAGAAAATAGTATTGAAAATAGAGAAACTGGCTGTTTTGATCATTCTTTTTTTTGGGAATTATTTACAGGCACAAACTTCTATAATCAATGTTGAGTCCAGAAACTCGTTGAGTTTAAACGGTGACTGGCAGGTTATTCTTGATCCAACAAATATAGGCGAGTGGAAACAAGTCTGGTTAGAGAAAAAACCGCAAAAGAAAACTGATTTTGTTGAGTATTCCTTTGATGGCGGGCCAGTTTTAAAAGTTCCGGGTGATTTTAATTCACAATTAAGAGAACTAACTTATTTTGAAGGAGTTGTTTGGTACAAGAAAGTATTTAATTACAAGCCCAATAATGAGAAAAGGTTGTTTCTTCATTTTGGTGCAGTAAATTATTCAGCTGCTGTATATCTTAATGGAGAAAAAATAGGCAGTCACGAAGGCGGCTTTACTCCATTTGAATTCGAAATTACCAATAAGGTAAAAAATGGAGCGAATTCTCTAATCGTAAAAGTAGATAACAAGCGGTTGGAGAACGGTTTGCCGGGTACGGGCTATGATTGGTTAAACTATGGCGGTATAACCCGAGATGTTAATTTGATTGAAACGAATAAAACGTTTATCGAAGACTATTCTGTTCAATTAAAAAAAGGAAGCCTGAAAAAAGTTTCGGGATGGATACAGTTAAATGGAACAAATAAAAAACAAAAGCTTAAAATAAAGATTCCGGAACTCAACAAATCTTATAAAACGGAATCAAACGATATTGGATATGCAAATGTTGAGTTCGATTCAAATTTAAAGCTTTGGTCTCCTGAAAATCCTAAGCTTTATAAAATAATAATTGAAAGCGAAACAGATACTGTTACCGATACTATTGGCTTTAGATCTATTGAAGTGCAAGGAAATAAAGTGCTGCTCAATAAAAAAGAAATCTTTTTTAAAGGAGTGAATATTCACGAAGAAAATCCATACAAAGGAACCCGGGCTTATTCAAAACAAGATGCTTTAGTATTGTTGAATGCAGCAAAAGAATTAGGCTGTAACCTTGTTCGTCTTGCCCATTACCCGCACAATGAAAACATAATTAAGGAAGCCGAAAAAATGGGTTTAATGGTTTGGAGTGAACTTCCCATTTATCAGCATATTCAGTTTTCAGACAGCCTTGTTCAAATAAAAATGGAGACTATGCTTAAAGAAATGGTTCATAGAGACAAAAATCGCTGTGGAGTTGTAATCTGGAGTCTTTCAAATGAAACATATCCGGGAACACCAAATCGGAATAATGCTCTTATTGCGTTAACTCAAAAATGTAGGGCATTAGATTCAACCCGATTGATTACCCATGTGGTCAATACACAATCCTACAAGGATAATTCCTTTAAGGTGTGGGACACAATTTATGAGTATTCTGACCTGATTTGCATTAACGAGTATATTGGATGGTATGATCCGTGGCAGGGCAAACCATCAGAGGTAAAATGGGACTTTGCTTATCCTGATAAACCGGTATTTATTTCTGAGTTTGGAGGTGAAGCAGTCTATGGAAATAATGCCGGATCAAGTGATGAAGCGGCTTATTGGACAGAAGGATATCAGGAACAAATTTACAAGGATCAAATAGAATTATTTAAGACTATTCCAAACTTATGCGGAATCTCTCCCTGGCTGTTATTTGATTACAAGTCATTGGGAAGAATGAACCAGGTGTATCAAAAAGGATATAACAGAAAAGGATTGTTATCTGAAAAAGGAGAAAAAAAGAAAGCCTGGTATATTATGGAACAATATTATAAAAGAAAATGAAAGTTAGAAGTATAAAACAAACCGTATTGACTTTTGCCTGTTTGACAATGGTCACCTTTAATTTTTTTGGTCAAAGTACGCAGATCAATCTTTGGAACGGAAAAATCCCTGGAGCGATTCCAAATGTCAATTATAAACAAACAGTAGATTCAGAAGATAACTGGACTAAGATGAGGTTTGTTACAAACCCTGTACTTGATATGTATCCAGCTCCCAAAGAAAAAGCAGCCGGTACAGCAGTGATCATCTGTCCGGGTGGAGCTTACTGGGGGCTGGCTATTGCTCACGAGGGAGAGGAAGTTGCCAAATGGCTCAACAATCTTGGAGTTACCGCTTTTGTATTAAAATACAGGCTGCCGAGTGATGCAATTATGGTCGATAAATCTATTGGACCATTACAAGATGGGCAGGAAGCCATTCGTCTCGTTAGACGTCACGCCAAGGAATGGGGAATTGATCCTGCTAAAATAGGAATAATGGGTTTTTCTGCCGGAGGACATCTTGCTTCTACAATATCAACTCATTTTAATGAAAAGGTATATGATACATCAGATTCTGTTAGTGCCCGCCCTGATTTTTCATTATTGATTTATCCGGTAATCTCAATGGAAGAAAGTATTACAAACAAAGGATCAAAAGTGAATTTATTGGGAGATAATCCATCCTTAGAAAAGGTAAAACATTTTTCGAATGAGCTGCAGGTAAATAATGAAACCCCGCCGGCTTTTCTGGTTCATTCTATCAACGACAAAGCAGTTTTTGTGCAAAACAGTATTAATTATGCACTGGCTATGGAAAAGCACAATGTTCCCTGTGAACTTCATATTTATCAATCGGGAGGGCATGGCTACGGACTTGGAAGATCAAAAAATACAGAATCTTCATGGCCTGAAGCCTGTCGTAAATGGCTGGAGGCAAGGGGATATATAGGCGAGAAGGAAACACCCAAAGTAGGTTTTGGTGAACCAGCGAAACTAAATCCTGACGACAAACCTGCATTCAACGATCCGCCGGTTGGTTTTAGAGATAAGCGTAATAATATTTCACACGGCACTATTACGACGGTTCAATATGACTCTAAAACACTTGGTACACGTCGCGAAATGATGGTTTATACTCCTCCGGGTTATTCTCCTGATAAAAAATATCCAGTGATTTATTTACTGCACGGACTTAATTCCGGTAATGGTCAATGGCCGTATTGGGTTCGTGCCGATTACATTATAGATAACTTGTTAGCCGATGGTAAAATCAAGCCAATGATTATGGTTTTCCCTAATACCAATACAAAGGTGACTGTAGAAAATCCTAAAATTGATGAACAAGGAGACCGAAAAGATGGATATAAAGGTTATGGTAAATCTTTTGAAAACGATTTGCTCAACGACATTGTTCCCTTCATTGAATCTCATTATTCAGTTTACACGGATCGTAAACAGCGTGCGCTCGCCGGGTTGTCTATGGGCGGTGGTCAATCCCTGAATATTGGACTTTCTCATATCAATACTTTCGCCTATGTTGGCGGGTTTTCTTCGGCTCCAAACACCAATGAATTCGGAGGACTTTCAAATACTAAACTTTTACCTGATTTAACAGCAGCTAAAAAACAGCTTAAAGTATTATGGCTCGCCTGCGGCAGCAAGGATGGTCTGTTCAGCGTTAGTCAGCGCGTACACCAGTATCTTAAAGAACAGGGAGTACCACATATATGGCACGTAGACAGCAATGGTCACGATGATACCGAGTGGGCCAATGATCTGTACCTTTTTGTTCAGCACATTTTCAAATAATGATAATAAAGAATAAGAGAAAAAATAAATAGAATGACAAAAGATTCTTCCAGAAGAGATTTTATTAAGCTCATGTCAGTGGCTGGAATTGCTATAACCGGACTGCCAATTGCTTGTTCAAATGCAAAATCAGTACTGGCAAAACCAAAAGAGGAAAACCTGGTATTCTTGTTTCAGGGCGATTCTATAACAGATGGTAACCGGGGACGAAATGAAGACCCAAATCATATTTTGGGACATGGTTACTGTTTCTCTGTCTGCAGTAGAATTGGCACTGATTTTCCGCAATACGGTTTTAAATTTATTAATAGGGGTATAAGCGGCAACACAATTAGCGATCTCGAAAAAAGGTGGCAGGCAGATACCTTAGATTTTAAACCTGATGTTTTAAGTTTATTAATTGGTATAAATGACGTAAATGCTTTGATAGAGGGAAAACAAGATGCACTGGATGTAAAAATGTTTGAAAGTACTTATCGTAAGTTATTAACTTCAGTGGTACAGCAAAAACCAAATATTTTGATCGTATTGGGATTACCGTTCTTTTTTGCTTCGGGCTGGCGTAAAGATCAGTATGCGAAGTGGCATCCATTGACAATAGAAAGAGCTGCTGTTATAAGAAAGATTGCTGCAGATTTTAATGCAGTTTTAATTGATTATCCTAAGGTTTTTGAAGATGCACAACAGCTTGCCCCAATTGATTATTGGATTTGGGATGGTATACATCCAACTGTATTTGGCCATGAATTGATGGCTCGTGAGTGGATCAAACGAGTTAGTAATCGTTTAACTTTTTTAAAGTAATATAACAATAAGTATAAAATTATGAAGAAGTATTTAATGGCATTAATAGTAATAATGATCTCCGGAATTACCGTGAAATCACAAAATGCCAATTCGTATTTTCCAGATAAAAATCTGGTAACAACCGGAATCTATTATTATCCTGAGCAGTGGAATGAAAACCAGTGGGAACGAGATATAAAGAAAATTGCCAATATGGGTTTCGAGTTTGTCCATCTGGCAGAGTTTGCCTGGTATAAAATGGAACCCGAAGAAGGGAAATTCGATTTTGCATGGCTGGATAAAGTGGTTGATTTATGTGTAAAGAACAACCTGAAAGTGCTGATGTGTACACCTTCGGCAACTACTCCTACATGGATGCGTGTAAATTATCCCGAAACTTTCATTATGTACAGCCACTACACTCGTGCCGAGAATGGCACAAGAGGATTGGGTTCTATCACTAATGCCAAATACCGCAAGTTTGTTGAAAAAATTGTGAGTGAAATGGCCAAACGTTATGGACAGAATAAAAATGTAATTGGATGGCAGCTTGATAATGAACCTCCGGCAATTTCTGATTACAGCCCTTCTTCTCAGGAAGCTTTCAGACAATGGCTGAAAAATAAATATAAAACCGTTGACACTTTGAATATTGCATGGGGAGCAGCTTTTTGGAGCCAATGGTTTAACAGCTTCGATCAGGTTATTATTCCCAACCCTGATTTGGTTGGCTGGTGGGGGAATAATCCCCATGCATTGCTCGATTTTAAACGTTATCTGGCCGATATGCAGGCTGAGTTTTTAGATTTTCAGGCAGATATTTTGCGAAATTCTATTTCGAAGGGGCAGTACATTACTACAAACTATACTGCTATTTGCACCGGATCTGATCCAAGGCGAACTAAGAAAATGGATTTTGCTTCTTATACTGCTTATCCTAATGGAGGCAGCGATAATATTGGAGAATCAGGTTTTCGTTTGGGTAATAGTAAAGTAGTTCTTTTTGCGTCTGAATATTATAAATCGGTTGGAGGCGTTTCAGGAGTGATGGAAATGCAGCCCGGACCTGTAAACTGGGGATCTTATAACCCGCTTCTATTGCCCGGTACGGTGCGTTTGTGGCTGTATCACAGCTTTGCGGCAGGAGGCAGACTTGCTTGTTCCTACCGTTTCCGTCAGGTCTTGTACAGTTCTGAGCAGTACCATGCCGGTGTAATTCAAACAGACGGCGTAACGCCATCGCAAGGAGGAGAGGATTATATTCAATTTATAAAAGAAATAAAAGAGCTTAGAAAACAATACAAACCCAATGCAAAGTTGCCACAAAAGCTGGCAGAAAGATCAACTGCTATTCTTTGGAATCTTGAAAATTTCTGGTCTATCGACAGACAAAAACAAACTTTTCAATGGGATACCTGGAACTATCCGATTAAATTCCTTGAAATGACAAAATCTTTAGGTGCACCTGCAGATGTGATTTCTGAAACAGCAGATTTTTCTAAATATAAATTTCTTATTGTTCCGGCTTATGAGCTGGCTGATGCTGCATTAATAAAGAAATGGAACGATTATGTAACAAACGGCGGGCATCTAATTATCACGTGTCGTACAGCCACTAAAGATCGTGTAGGACATTTTTGGGAAGGAGAATGGGCAGCTCCTGTTTCTGACCTTATTGGTGCGCATGTTAAAGCGGCTGATATGCTTTCTGGTTATGCCAAAGGAGACATTTTGATGAAATCATCCCATTACAGCTGGAACAATTGGGCTGATTTGCTTGAAGCCGATAAAGACACCGAAATACTTGCAACTTACAATAATCAGTTCTATAAAGGTAAAGCTGCAGTGGTAAAACGTAAATTAGGAAAAGGGACTGTTACCTACATTGGTGTAGATACCGATGATTCAAAACTGGAGAAAGATATTTTGCGTGAGACCTACACAAAAGCCGGCGCTGCTACTGAGGATTATCCGGAAGGAATATATGTTTACTGGCGTGATGGATTTTATATAGCCGTAAATTATTCTTCAAGCGATTATACAATGACTGTACCAGCAAATGCTAAAGTACTTGTAGGGGAGAAAACACTAAAACCTGCCGGTGTTCTGGTTTGGAGCGAATAATGAATTCTGTGGAAACAATAAGAGAGGTAAATTTAGGGAGATCAGATAATCAGTCGGTTATAGATAAGATTTCAGTAGATTGTGTTGTTTTTTGTTATGATGAAGATGACCTCAAAGTTCTTCTTGTAAAAGAAGAAAAAGGAATTGGCCTTGTAAAATGGGGGCTCTTGTCGAGTATAGTCGAAAATAGAAATAATACTGATGATGTTGTACACGGTTTGTTGAAGAAATTTAAAATTCATTCTACTATTCTTTTCAAACAAATAAATTGCTCGATTTGCTATAATACGTCTGAGGCACGTTTACGATATTATGCTTTAATAGATATTGAGCATTACAGAATCAATTTTGGCTCTGATGTAATTCCAAGGTGGTTCAGGTTAAATGATGTACCGGATTTAGTATACAATCATAATGCAGCCTTAGATTTTTGTTTGGATGATTTAAACCGCTTTGTGGAGAAAAAAATATGAGACTTTAATATTATATCATATTTGTTGGTTGAGAAAATAAAAGGAGATATAAAAGTATAGGGAAACCTAAAAACTATACTAAGCATTTATACATTTTTATGAAATTTTACAACTTATGGTTAAATAGACTATAAGTATAGTTTTAAATAGTATATTTACAACTTCACTATTAATTTATTAAAAAGAAAATGACACTAAGAACAATACAAGTATTTTTACTCATGCTTTTTTTCGTTTCTGCGATAACTGCGCAAAACCAGCCAGAAGCTATAGACAATAAACCAACCTATCAAAACCCAATCTTTGGAGGAGATTATCCTGACCCGAGTTTGCTGCGCGAAGGTAAAGATTACTATATGGTGCATTCGTCCTTTGATTATTATCCTGGGCTTACGATATGGCATTCACAGGATTTAATTAACTGGGAGCCAGTTACAAGTGCTTTGCAGAAATATGTGGGTGATGTGTGGGCTCCCGATCTTGTAAAGTATAATGGCAAATATTATATTTATTTCCCTGCCAATAAAACCAATTTTGTAGTTAGTGCTGATAATATAAATGGCCCCTGGAGCGATCCTGTAGATCTCAAAATTGGCAATATCGACCCCGGACATATTACAGATGACAAGGGCGGCCGTTATCTGTACTTCAGTAATGGCGATTATATTGGTTTATCCAAAGATGGACTTAAAACGATTGGTGAAGCTAAACATGCTTACGATGGCTGGGTTATTCCCAGAGAATGGTCAATTGAATGTTTTTGTATGGAGGGACCAAAACTTTTTAAAAAAGGGGAATATTATTATTTGACAGTTGCAGAAGGAGGAACTGCGGGACCATCTACGAGCCATATGGTAATTTCAGCGCGTTCCAAAACTCCATTTGGTCCTTGGGAAAATTCTCCGTATAATCCAATAATGAGAACTCAAAACAGCGATGAGAGATGGTGGTCAAAAGGACACAGCACCATTTTTGAGGATTATAATGGTAAATGGTGGATGATGTTTCATGCTTACGAAAAAGGATACTATAATTTGGGACGTCAGACACTCCTACAGCCTGTAGAATGGACAAAGGACGGCTGGTATAAAGTTCCAGATAAAATACAGACAGATAAGCCTATTAGCAGGCCGCAGGGTACAGCAGTTTCGCGTTTTTCACAGAGTGATAATTTTTCAGGCACACAGCTTCAACCACAGTGGAAATTTTTTAATGGAGTTGATAATTCACGTTTTAAGATAACTAATAATAGTATTGTCATAAAAGGTAAAGGCAATGGAGTAGGTAACAGTTCTCCTATGGTTTGTGTACCATCTGGTCATTCTTATACAGCCGATGTTGAAATGGAAATTGAAGGTGATGCCATTGGCGGGCTGGTACTTTTTTATGACAATAGTCATTATTCTGGTATTTTGGCAGATAAGGAAAATATCCTGGCAAACCTTAGAGGATGGCAGTTTGAGACAGAGAAAAATGTACATAAAAGACATGTATATCTTCGACTGAAAAACATAAAAAATAATGTAGATATGTTTTATAGTCTTGATGGCAGGCAATGGATTAAAATTGAAAATTCTGCCGAAGTTTCTTCTTATAATCATAATGCTTTAAGCGGATTTCTAGGTCTTAGAATAGCGCTTTGTTCTATAGGGGAAGGTAATGTTACTTTTAAAAATTTTAAATATTCGAATCTTTAATTAAAGCAAATAGGAATAAAATAGTCTATCGTATCTGATACCAATTAATGCCATCACTCTGTACTTCAATACAGCTTGAGGCATTGATTGTATTTACGGAACTTCCTGCTAAATTAATATAATTTACTGTGAGGGATTTTGATGAGGCTGAATTATTAATAATATTATATATTCGACCCGTTATTCCAGACGAAGCGGCGGGCAGCGTAACAGTAAATGCAGATCCAAGCGGAATGATTACTGTTTTATGGGTCTGATCTAATGTTAAATCTGCTGAAATAACTGTAATACTATTGGCAATACTGCCATTTACCTGAAAAGTAGATGCTGGTGAAATTCCGACTCCAAAACTCCCCGTATTGGTAAACCTGGCAAAGGTAGTAAAAGCCGTTGTATTAGTATATTTACCAAAAGCGAGATGCGCTGTTGCAGCATTCGCTGTAAAAAAACGCAGTGCATCTGTTGTACCAGTCTGAGCAGCTGAAACTTTCTCCATACCATAAGCATCACCTATAGATGTATTATATACTGCCGAAATTCCCATTCGTGTGTCTTTTGCAAAATCTAATTCGACTGGAGCCTGAAATTCAGTCCTTCCGCCCGAAAAAATAAGATTATTAGATCCCAAAGTGACTGTACGATTGCCAGTAAGCGTACCATTACTGTTATAAATCTCAGTTGCGGTTACTGATGTTCCTAATGTAGTTTTCCATACACCGCTGATATAGACAAAAGTCACGGCCTGGCCATTGAGAATAGTAGTACCTGAAAATGCTGCATTAAAACCGCCGGTAGTATTATTTGAAATAGTTAATAAATGTCCATCAATAGTCGGGACAAATGCTGTTACAGTTACAGTGCCTGTAGCAGTGCCTGTAATACTGGCCAGCGAAGTATCAGTATTAATACTGGCCGCATTAGAAGCCACCGTAAAATTTGCCTGCCTAAGTGTGACCGCTCCGTTAATATCCAGCATCGTTCGGGGATCAGTAGTATTCATCCCAATTTGAGCAAAGGATAAGAAGGGAATAAAAAACAAGAGCAGAATTTTATTTTTCATTTTAATTGTCCTTTAAGATTATGTAATAAAGTTTCGGCCTTCAATTTCACATTGATAAGTCTGTCAAAACTCTTTCTGCCTTATTGTATCTGATGCCAGTTTGTACCATCACTCTGTACTTCTATACTGCTTGCTGCATTGATTGTATTTACAGAAGTTCCGGTTAAATCAGAATAATTTACGGTCAGCGATTTTGAACCGGCTGTATTATTGACAATGGTATAAACTCTCCCAGATATTCCTGCTGCTGCAGGCAGCGTAACGGTAAATGCAGACCCAAGCGGAATAATTACTGTTTTATGGCTCTGATCTAATGTTAAATTTCCTGAAATAACCGTGATACTATTAGCAATACTGCCATTTACCTGAAAGGTAGATGTTGGCGCAGCAGTACCAATACCAAAATTGCCCCCGTTGGTGAATCTGGCAAATTCAGTAAAAGCAGTTGCAGTAGTATATTTGCCAAAAGCAAGATGCGCTGATGCTGCATTTGCTGTATATAAACGCAGTGCCGGAGTTGTACCGCTTTGGGCAGTCGAAACCTGCTCCATACCGTATACATCACCAACAGATGTATTATATATTGCCGAAATCCCCATTCGGGAATCTCTGGCATATCCGAACCAATTGAGAAATTCAGCCCTTCCTGTACCGGTAAAAGTAAGGGTGTTTGAACCCAGAGTTACCGTACGATTACCAGTCAGGGAACCATCACTATTGTAAAGATTGTTTGTCGATATAGTCGATGATCCCATTGTAGTTTTCCATGCACTATTGGTATAAACAAAAGCGATGGCCTGACCATTAGGAATAGTTGTTCCTGCAAATGCTGCACCAAAACCACCTGTAGTATTGTTTGAAATAATTAACATGTGGCCATTAATAGTCGGGGTATATGCCGTTACTGTAACTGTCCCCGTAGCAGTACCTGTAATATTGGCCAGTGAAGTTTCGGTGTTAATGTTCGCCGCGTTAGAAGCCACTGTAAAACTTACTTCTCTACTTGTAACTGCTCCATTGACATCTAATGTTGTTCTGGGATCAGTGGTGTTTATTCCGATTTGGGCAAAAGATAAATAAGGAATAAAAAACAGAAAAAGAATATTATTTTTCATTTTAACCGTCTTTAATTATTAATTTTTTTATTAAAATTTATAAAGATAATATTTTTTAGTTTATCGTTGTAAATTAGATGTTTATAATTATCAAGTCACCAATAATAGGATCCGAACCAATAGACAGCTTATTTTAAGTCGTCAAAAAAAACAAAATCGGTATTAGATGTCTGGCTGTGATTCCTGACAGTTCGCAAAAAAATCATCAGAAATAATAGAATTTTTAAGTCTATTTTTTTATTTAATTTAAGTTGCTAATTAATAAACACGTATTTCTACTGTGGTGGTTGTTTATTAAGTTTTCTACATTCGTAATGATTTATTTAAAGAATTTTCTTTAAATAAAAACTTACCGCACACCAAATCCTGGTACCAATGATTTAGAAATTCAAACCAGGTCTATTTATTGGCATTGAACCTTTTTATTAAACCCTAAATCAAGAACTATGGAAATTAAAGACCGCCTTTACAATCAAATTCAGATTAAAGCTTCGCACAACAGTTATGTTGATGCATTGCCTCTCCTGTCGACGCAGTTATCATTTAATGCCAGCGATCCGGCTAAAGATGGGTGTCTGGGACTGGAATTGGATATTTGGAGACATTCCACAAAATATACTCCTTATAAGTCTATTAATGAAGGGTACTTTACAGTAAGCCACTCTAACGGACGCCAGATTAAATTAAAGTATTTTCTTGACATTCTCAAAATCTGGCACGAAGTAGACAAACTGCACTATCCTGTATTTATAACATTGGATATAAAAAGCTACGAAGGAAAATATGACCAGTTTCATGAAGAAATTGATACCTATCTCCAGCAGTATTTCGGTGATGACAAAATCTTTATGCCAAATGCTATGATGCCCGATAAAAATGCCGGATTATATGATAATGCCAGAGTATACGGATGGCCAAAAATTGAAAATATGCCCGGCAAATTTATTTTTTGCCTGAGCGGCAGAAAAAGCTGGAGAAAAAAATATTCCAACACCGATATCCTCGATCGCCGCTGTTTTAGCGATATGGATTACAATGACAATAAAGATATCAATAACATTGTTGTTGTCAATATGACGAAATCTGAAGGTTTAAAATATGCCTATACGACCCCAACAGTACGCATTAGCAGAGTATATGGTGTCAATAAAAAAGAAGATTGGGATACTATTTTAAAGAATAATCATTCCGTAATATCCACAGATAAAGTAGAAGGTACTACTTGGGCAAAAGTTAGTGATTCGGCTCCAATTAAAATTAAAGGCGGAGTATAATCATCTAAATTATTATAAGGCATAAAATGTTTTAGCTTAATGATTGTTTTCAGTATGTTGAATTTGAACTATCTTTATTACAAATTTAATTTCTAAACCATGAAAAAAACTATCCTTTACTTCGCTATGGCGATAACACTGTTTTCTTGTAAAGAGAAAACCACTAAGACTGTAGAATCAGAAACAGCGGCCTCGGATACTGTCAATAAAGTACCTGTTAACCAGCCCATATTGCGTGAAAGAGTATTGACCGCAGCAGAACAGGCAGCTTTGAAACCTAATGATGTAATTACTGCTTTAAAAGAAGGGAACAAACGTTTTACAAGCAATAATCTGACATTGAGAGATCATTCAGCTATGGTAAGAAATGCCTCAGAAGGACAATTTCCAAAAGCTGTAGTATTATCATGTATAGATAGCCGGGTACCGGTTGAAGATGTATTTGATAGAGGCATTGGTGATTTGTTTGTGGCTCGTGTTGCAGGGAACTTTTCTAATACTGATATATTAGGAAGCCTTGAGTATAGTTGTAAGGTATCGGGGGCGAAAGTAATATTGGTTCTGGGACATGGATCGTGCGGAGCGGTAAAAAGTGCTATTGATAATGTACAGCTTGGGAATATTACACCAATGCTGGCTAATATAAAACCGGCAATAAAAAGGGTGAAAGATTTTACAGGCGAAACCACTTCTAAAAATGATGCATATGTAGAAGCGGTTACAAAAGAAAATGTTCTGAATACCATTGAAACTATTAAATCCAAAAGCCCTATTCTGAAAGAGATGGAATCAAAGGGAGATATAAAAATTATAGGGGGATATTATGATATTCATACTGGTATTGTAGTATTTTTATAAATATTAATACAAAACCTTTTATTTTATATCATCTTTAATTTTTAGATAATATTCCAGATGTGCTGGGGACTAATTAGTTCATAAAGTATTTACAGGAAATCAAGTATTTCTGGTATGATCTTAGTCAAAAACTAGGGAGAATATAGCTTTAATTGAGTAAAATGATTTTAAATTTAGACGCGGCTGCACAAATTTGCACTTATGTCTTCAAAGAAATAAATATATAGAAAAAGCTCCAGAGAAATCAGGAGCTTTTTTTTAGAACCCTAACAGGAAATAGTTAGTTTTTTTAAGATTTTATTCTTGTATCATCTGCAATCCAGTTTACTTCCCATGTTTTTCCTCCATCAGTCGAAAATGCTTGTTCAAAATGACAAGAATTAGGCGTGATTACTGAGATAATAAAACGAACAAGAATTTTCTTTCCATCAAAAATATCTTCATTAAAGAATTCTCCGCGTCCATTTTTAAAGCTGCCAATTGATGGTATAACTAAATTTCCGTCTCTGATGTTTGCAAAATTGAGACTCCATTGGTTTGTTTTGGGGTTAAAAAGACGCAGACTCACGCCAGCAATTTGTCCCGCCGGACCTTTAACGTTGAGTTCAACCAGATTAGAACGATTATCACAAACTCCTATGACATTTGTTGTCCCTTCGTATTCATTCCAGGTTGTAGATCCAGAAAGGGGATTTTTAAGAACTTTAAGTTTTGTGTTCCACTTCCCAATTTCAAAATCAAAATCTTTTTGTCCATTTTGATCTGAGATACTTTTCAGCCCGGGATTTGAGTTTTGTTGTGCAATTATAAAAGCGGGGAATAAAGTCAACACAAAGCAGCTGACTATTAAATTTAATTTCAGCCGGATGATAGGTTTTGCTAGTGTCATAATTTTTTAAATTTATGTTTACGGCATTCAAAAAATGAGGTACTTTTTCAGTTTAAAGCAGCATTTACAGGTAATGTTTCCTTGCAGCCTGAAGAATTCTTATAAAAGCTGTGTAAATGTTTCTGACCCCGTGCAGTTTTTATTCTTATAAATCTAATAAAAGTTTTTTGATTTTTAAGAATTATTCTAAAAAAGGGTTTTGAAATAGCGTAAGGTTAATATGCCGGAGGAGACTTATCTGTGGAGATTAATCCTTAGTTAAAAATGCAAAATTTATGTTGTGTAATTGTTGTTGAGGTTTCTCAAATTCACTTATTATAAATGGAGTGTAAGAAGCAGATTTATTTCATAAAAAAGCCTCAGATTTCTCTGAAGCTTTTCATTTATCTGGGAAGTATTTAGATATTTAAAGTGTATAAAAAAATATTTTAATTCGTAAGTAGGTTTATCAGAATTAAAATTGAAAGAGTAGTATATTCAAGTGCAGGTAATCAAAAAATAACTGAATTTTCAGACTCAAACTAGTTACTGCTTTGCTCAGATATATTGAGTATCTGTTATGAATAGTGTGTTTAAATTCAATTTTAAATAATCTATAAAAAGGCAGTCGCTGCATTGCAGACAACTGCCCAGAAAAAACGGATAGATGATTAATTACTGCCAATTAGGATTTTGTGTCAATACCCCGTTTGAATTTGTAATGTAGGTGGAAGGAATTGGAAATTTGCTGTTTTTTTGATAACTGAAGTTTGTTCGTCCTAAGTTATTCATGATATTGGTTGTATAACCAGGAACCACTTTCTCATAACGTATAAGATCAAACCAGCGGTTACCTTCAATGGCAAGTTCAACTCTTCTTTCTTTCCATATAAGAAGACGTAACTGTGCTTTGTCAGTTACAGTAATTTGTGGAAGAACCCCAGCCTCATCAAAAGTTTTATTACCGCGTGCTCTATAGCGGACTTGTTCCAATGCATTTAGGGCGTCTGTACTGTTTCCGGTTTCGTTTGCGGCTTCTGCATATATAAGCAGTAAGTCAGCATAACGAAGGAAAGGAAGATTAAGCTGTTGTTTAAAAAAATCAGTATCAGGCCACTGTGCAGTAGGCCAGATTACTTTTTTATTAGCATATTGAAATCCGGCTGCCCAGTTTAAAGTACCGGTGTAGCCTTCTATTGTTTCACCTTTTGTAAAAATGGATGCTGCTTTACGCGGATCATTAGCTTCAAAGCTGTTGACAAGTTCATCAGAAGGGGCAAAAAAGGCGCTTCCTAATCCTGATCCTGGTATGCCTTGAAATTCTACATATGGATTTCTAGTTCTTCCAGCTATATTTTGATAGATATAATGCCCCGGCATCATACTTTCAACTGAATATTTGCCCTCTATTGCGAAGAGATTTCTAAAAACAGGATCAAGCTGATATTCACCGCTCTGAATTACAAGTTTTGCATATTTATAAGCGTTGGCATAGTCCTGTCTGTATAAATATACTTTAGCCAAAAGCCCCAGAGCTGTACCTTTAGTCACACGTCCAAGATTTGCTGCTCCCCACTGCTGACGGGTCGGCAAGTTGTCAGCTGCGAATTCCAGATCGCTTATGATAAGTTTGTAGACATCTTCCTGAGGACTTTTAGGAATATTGAATTCCTCATTTGCAGGGACATGATCTCTTATTACTACATCCCCAAATACATTTACCAGATCAAAATGCCAGTACGCTCTGAAATAGCGTGCCTGTGCATTATACTGGGTGGCTTTTGGGCCACTGTATTTGCTTGTGAGCTTTAATACCTGATTGCAGTCGTTAAGGTACTGGTACCATCTTTCCCAAAGGCGTTCTATGTAAATGTTTGACGGACTATTGGTAAAGGTGTACGCTGAGGTAAAGTTAACATCGGCAGTATTCATCTTTACATCATCGGAGGAGAACTCATGGGAAGTAAAATACATTGTCCCAAGTCTGAAAAAACGCCAGTTTACAGAAGAGTATACTCTGTTTACAGCATCATTTATGCTTTCTTCGTCGGAAAAATAAACATCCGTGGTTAGCTGTGCCTGAGGTGTTACATCAAGGAAGTCGTCACACGATACTAAAAGGCTGAACCCTCCTATAATTAATATATATTTTAGCTTTTTCATGCTTAATAAGGTTTAATAATTATTTAAAAATTAAGGTTTACACCAAATTGAATACTTCCAGAGATTGGAAAAGAGTTGTAATCAAGCCCGTCAGCTAACTCTGGAGTGAAACCTTTATATTTAGTGAAATATAGAAGATTAGCACCTGTCAAATAAAAACGCAGACGGCTGATTCCTGTTTTTTCAATAATACTATCCGGTAGGGTATAGCCCAGTGTTGCTGTTCTTAATTTTACATAATCTCCGCTGAAGACCATAATATCAATAGTTCTGTTCGTATTTACTGAGCCTGCTGCCAGACGTGGCATTGAAGCTTCTGTATTTGAAGGTGTCCATGAATCAAGCCAGTCAGTATGCATATTGTTGTTTGGAGATGTAAAATCGTTGTATGAATTATTCATGACATTTGCACCGAAACTTCCTGTAAAATCAAGGTTAAAATCAAAATTCATGTATTCTGCATTTAAAGCTATACTGCCTGTAAATTTAGGAAATGGATTTCCTATATTAGTTTGGTCATCAGCAGTAATTTGTCCGTCTCCATTTGTATCTGTGTATATCATATCGCCTAATTTTGCAGCAGTATGATAAGCGGCTTTTCCTTTACTTACAGCATATGCATTCCAAGAGTCAATATCTGCCTGAGTACGATATATTCCCTGAGTTTTATACCCATAAAAGTAATTGAAAGGTTTGCCTTCCTGTATGCGGGTCTGAAGATTGGTAGAGAATGTCGTATTGGTTGTGGTCAGGCCGTTCCAGTCTATCACTTTATTTTTAAAAGAACTCCCTGTAAAGCTGATACCATATTTAAAATCATTTTTATTATCCTGCCATCCCAGCATCACTTCATACCCCTTGTTTTGTACAGAACCGGCATTGCTGTATGTAGGCGCTATACCAACTGATCCTCCCTGAATAGGAAGAATCATCAATAAGTCTTTCGTTTTGCGGTTAAAATAATCAAATTCAAATGTTAGTCTGCTGTCTAGTGCGCTCATTTCAAGTCCAAAATCTGCCTGAACATTGTTTTCCCATTTAACATTAGGATTGTTAGCGTTTACAATACCTGCACCTGGATTTACCTGATTGTTAAATACGGCATGAAATTCATCACTCTGTGTTACCAGTGAATAGGCAACATTGTTAAAAATCTTATCATTTCCGGTCATACCCCAGCTTCCTCTTACTTTTAGATTATTAAGCCAGCTTAGATGTTTTAAGAAATTTTCTTCGCTGATTCTCCATCCTAGTGCTGCAGAAGGAAAATACCCCCATCGGTTGTTAGGACCGAATTTTGAGGAACCGTCGGCGCGGATTGTAGCCGTAAGTAGATAACGGTCTTTTAAAGCATAATTTGTTCTGAACCAAAAAGAGGCCCTGGATGATTTTGCCGGAAGAAATGCATTTACAGTTCTATTGTTAATACTTGCAGAATATATAGAAACATAATCTAAATTGTCAACTGCGTAGTTTCTTCCTGTGGCACCAAGCCCACGCCATTGAGAAGATTCAGAACTTTGTCCAGCCAGCAGGTTTACCCGGTGGATTTCTTTGAAGGTTTTATCATAGGTAAGGGTGTTGGTCCACAGCCAGGTGTTATTAGTACTGTAATTTTCAGTATAACTGCTTGGGTTGTTAAATTGGAAAGAAGGGTTAATACTGTACTTTGGCAGAAATTGGTCAAAGCGTGTAAGCATCCAGTCTTCTCCAAATGAAGTCTTGAATTGAAGTCCCGGCACAATATCCCATGTTCCCCATAGGTCACCTACAAAGCGCAGATCGTTTGTATTAGCATCTTTATTAAACTCAAGCTCGGCTGCGGGGTTTATAAGATCATTGTTCTGCATTGGATTCCATTCTCCCTGATCATTTTTTGGAGTTATCAGAGGAGAACCTGAAAGTACTGAACGTACAGTTCTATAAGTCAGTGCCTGGCCTGTGTTAGAATTGCTTAGGTTGAAATTATGCCCGATTTTTATTTTACTGTTCAGTTTATAATCGTTATTTATACGCAGCGTCCAGCGGTTATAATCGGTATTGTTCCATACGCCTTCCTGTTCGAAATAACCTAAACTTATATTATAGCTTACAGTTTCGGTGCTTCCTGAGGCAGAAATCTGGTGATCAGACATAAGGCCGGTCCTGCTGATTTCATCCATCCAGTCTGTTCCTTTTCCAAACTGCGAAGGATTTGTATAGGGAGCAGGCTGCCCGGCTGTTGCTGCCACAGTATTCATCAGTGAAGCATATTGTGACCCATTGGCTGTTTTATAGTTGTTTATAACGTATTGATGTCCAACATTTCCTGAGTAAGTAATACTGCTTTTTCCGAGCCTGCCTTTTTTAGTGGTAACAACGATTACACCGTTTGCTCCTCGGGAACCATATATGGCAGTTGCAGATGCATCTTTTAGAACACTCATTGTTTCAATGTCTTTCGGATTCAGCCAGGTTATATCATTTGTCATCATTCCGTCTACAACATATAGAGGTGAAGAATCACTGTTGGTTCCTATTCCGCGAATCCTTACCGTTGGACTAGATCCAGGTGCACCTGCTGATACAACAGTCAGACCGCTTTTGCCTTGAAGCGCTTCAGCAGCATTTCCTGCTCTGATACCGTTAATATCTTTTGCTTTTATAGTTGTAACAGCTCCTGTTAGGTCCGCTTTTTTCTGTGAACCATATCCTATAATAATTACCTGTTCAAGGTTCTCTGCACTTGAAACCATGACAATATCAATTACAGATCTGCCGTTTATTTTTATTTCTTGCGATGCCAGTCCTACAGAGGTAAAAACTAATATATCCTGATCTGATTCTACTTTAATACTGAAGTTACCGTCTAAATCTGTTGTGACAACTTTAGTAGTTCCTTTTATCATAATATTTACACCGGGAATTCCAATATTATCTTCTGTCGAGACTACTTTCCCGGTTACTGTTTTTTCCTGCTGTATTATTTTAGTAATTTCAAACGAAGATTTGATTAATCGGCCTTCTGCCTGAATAAAATTTGTTGATGCTGCGGTCATTGCTAGTATGGCCAGGTACCATTTTCTGCTCAACCGATTTGGAATAAGGTTGTTTTCATTTTCTTTTTTCATGGTTTTAGTTTAGTTAGTTTTTCAATCTGCTTTAGTTCTTCAAACGTATGTATAATTTTATTAAGAGCTGTTATGAACTGTTTGTTAAAGAGTGTTTCATACTGCTGTAGAAAATAAGGGCAAATGGCCCATTCTTTTCGGCCTAAAGTAATCATTAGGTTTGTCAGGCATAGTAAAAAAGAATTAAAGACATCCTAAAGCATTGTTTTATTTTTAGTTATAGATAAAAAATCCTATCCCGTTGTTGGAATAATCGTTCCTCCTTTCCTTTTTGTATCCATTAATTTTAAGAATTTAAAAAAAGCAAAGAAATAATTTAACTTTAGATGCGACAGCGCCATTGTATTTTTTAGTGAAAAGCGGTATTGAATAGTAAAATTAAATTTTTTGAGTTTTCATATTTCTTTTTTTATTCCTTATTTTTGAAGACTTTGATAAAAAATAAAATTAAATTTTAATGAATTGATAGCATATGCTATGAAACGCAAAATAATTACAGGATGCCTTTTTTTACTGACAGCCTTCATATCACATGCTCAGTATTCAAATCTTAAGTTTGAGAACTTTGATACTTCAAAAGGACTCTCCAGTAGTACCTGTGTTGATATTTTTCAGGATCATGAAGGATTTTTATGGTTTGGAACTATAGATGGACTGAACAAGTATAATGGATATGATTTCGAAATTTATCGTAATATCCTTGATGATCCCAATTCTATTAGCAATAATAGAATAACGGTAATAACAGAAGACAACAAGGGACGCCTTTGGATTGGGACCAGTAATGGTTTAAATGTTTTTGACAGGGATACAGAGAAATTTTATAAGATTAATTTAGATCAAAAAAAGAAAGAAAGCGCAAATTTTAGAGAAGAAATCAACGGGCTTTTGTATCATAAGATTGATAATTCACTTTGGGTTGCCGCCAAAAATGGTGTTACCAAATTATTGTTAGATGATACCCAGAGCGGGACTTATGATAAGATTAAGTTTACTCATTACGGTTATAATTCAAAAGATCCGCAATCGCTGGACAGCAATGATGTAACGAGTGTTATTGAAGACAGGAAAGGAAATATTTGGTTAGGAACGAAAGGAAATCATCTGCACAGATATAATCCTCAGACCAATAATTTTACAAGGTTTCCTATTGATTTTAAAGGAAGCCAATATTTGAATCATCTTCCAAAACGAATTCTAATTGACAAAGACGGGGATTTTTGGATAGGCAATGATATTTCGAGTTTGTTTCTCTTTAATGTACATACAGGGACTTTTAAGAATGTTTCTCCTTTAAATAAAAGTGTTCCGATTTTTCATCTTTATCAGGATAAAAAAGGTGTTGTCTGGGCTTCAACAGACGGAGATGGTATTTTTCTTCTGGATAAAAACAAAGGTTTGCTGCAGCATTTACAGCACAATCCTTTTAATCCTTTTTCTTTGTCTAATAATCAGGCTTCTGAAGTTTTAGAGGATAAAAATGGAATTTACTGGATTGCTACTTATAACACAGGACTTAACAAGCTGGCTATTTCTAAAACTTCTTTCGGACATTATTTTTATAAGTCAGAGAGCAATGAAGGTTTGAGCGCTAAGATAGCACAATCTGTTCTTCAGGACAGTAAAAAAAGAATTTGGATAGGTACTGATGGCGGCGGATTGAATCTTTTTGATGAAAAAAAAGGAACTTTCAGGCATTACAGAGCCAGGGCAGGTGATCCAAATGCACTAAGTTCAGATAAAATTGTAAATTTAGTTGAAGGAGATAATGGTGTTTTGTGGGTTTGTACCTGGGATGGCGGACTCAATAAGTTTTATACAGATTCAGGTAAGGTCAAACCGTATCAATACAGTAAAACGAATCCTTTTTCCATTGGACAAAATACGGTTTGGTGTGCCAAAAAAGATTTAAATGGTTATTTATGGCTGGGAACTTCCACTGGCGGATTAAATTTGTTTGACCCTGTATCTGAAAAATTTTATCACTACAAGAATCAGCCGGGAGATTCCAGGAGTCTGATAAGTAATTTTGTATTTTCACTTTTTATTGATTCTAAAAACAGGCTTTTTGTAGGGACTTCCCAGGGCTTATGTGTTATGAGTCTGAATACTATAAAAGGTCGGATTCCTGATAAAATTAATTTTAATGAAATTAAAATTAAAAATATTCAGGGAAATCGCATTAACTATATCACTGAAGATTACAAAAAGAACATATGGGTAGGGACTGATATGGGATTGTATGAATTGGATACGGCATTAAATTTACAACATTCTTATTCTTCATTAAATGGTTTACCAAATAACTTAGTTGTAGGTGTAGAGGAAGATAATAATAAAAATTTATGGATTACCACCAAAGGCGGATTGTCATACTTTAATCCTAAAACAGGGGTTTTTAAAAATTTTAATACCCATGATGGATTACAAGGTACTGAATTTCAGAGTAAATCTATTGATAAAACGCAGGACGGGCGTATTATAGTAGGGGGAATAAATGGATTTAATATTTTTAATCCTAATGATATTTCGTTAAAATCAAATGTTGTGAATCCTGTAATAACCGAAATCCGGCTGTTTAATAAAAAAGTGAGTCCGGGAGAAGTTATTCATGGCAGGGTATTGTTAGACAGGGCAATAACAAAAATTAAAGAAATAGAACTCAAATATAATCAGGGTTATATTTCGTTTGGTTTCGTGGCACTCAATTACCAGAATCCTGAGAGAGTTAAGTATGCCTATAAACTTGATGGATTGGATCAGGGATATATTAATGCAGGTTCTGGCAGGATTGCTAATTATTCTAACCTGGAACCGGGCGATTATACTTTTGAAGTCATCGCAGCTATTGATGGGCAGTGGGATCAGGCAAAAAAAACGGCTATCCGTCTAAAAGTTGATTCACCGCCTTGGAAAACCTGGTGGGCCTATTGTTTTTATATTTTAGCATTTAGCTCGCTTTTATATTTTGGGGTGAATTATTATACCAGAAAAATCCGGGAAGAAAAAGAACAGGAACTGGATCAGATGAAATTGAACTTTTTTATCAATGTATCTCATGAATTCAGAACACCTCTTACTTTGATTTTAAACCCTGTTGATAAGATTCTCTCTTCGTTTAATGATCCGGAAGAAGTTAAAAAGTCGGCGTTGATTATTCAAAGAAGCAGCAGGCGCCTGCTGCATCTGGTAAATCAGCTTCTGGATTTAAGGAAAATGGATCTGGGTAAAACACCATTAGAAATCAGCAGGATAAATATTGTCAAGTTTAGCAAAGATGTTTTCTTGTTATTTGAAGATTTGGCCAGGGCTAAAGGAATTCAGTTTGTGTTTGATTCTCCAAAAAAAGAATTCTACGGAATGTTTGATCCTGATAAAATTGAAAAAATTCTAAGTAATTTACTTTCAAATGCTATTAAGTTTACTGATAAAGGAGGTACAATAACATTGTCCCTTTCAGAATCAATGCAAGAGAAAACAACTTCTTTATTATGGTTTTTTAAAAAATCAAAAATGGAAAGAGTTTTGGAAATGAAAGTTAAAGATACTGGAATTGGACTCAGAAAAGAAGAAATTAATAAAGTGTTTCAGCGATTTTTTCATCCTGATAGTACTAAAACGGGAACAGGAATTGGATTAAATTTTATTAAAAGTTTAGTCGAATTGCATAAAGGTGAAATTTTAGTAGAAAGCGAATACGAGGTTGGAACCACATTTATTGTTAGAATACCTGCGGATCTTCAGGTTAATAAAAAGTCTTTAGTTAATTCGCATCAGGCAGGTAACTATGAAATTGATAGAAATTCTTTAATCTCGGCTGAATATGAAATTGCCATATCTAATGAAGATGAAGCGTTTGTTTCGGTAGATATTGATAAAGAAGGTAACAGGTCGGTGGTTTTAATTGTAGAGGATAATAAAGAGCTGAGAAGCCATTTAAAGAATGAACTCAGCAATCAATTCCAGGTTAAAGAGGCTTCTAATGGTTTGATCGGACTGGAGAAGGTAAAAAAATATTTTCCTGATATTATTATCAGTGATGTTATGATGCCTGAGATGGACGGTTTTGAATTATGCCGTCAGGTAAAAAATGACTTAGAAACCAGTCATATTCCTGTTATACTGCTTACGGCAAGAAGTCTTGAAGAAGACAGGATTGAAGGTTATGATACAGGTGCAGATGAATATCTTTCAAAACCATTTAATATAAATGTATTAAAGGCAAGAATTAAAAATTTACTCGAAGCAAGAAAAAGAGCAAAAGAAAGGTTTGCTTCTATTGGCAGTATACTGCCTTCCAGCGAAATTGCTACTAATTCACTAGATGAGGCTTTTTTAGATAAAACAACCAAAATTGTGCTGCATCATATTTCAGATCCAGACTTTGCATTAGAGGATATAATTAAGGAACTAAGCATTGGAAGGTCACAGTTCTATAGAAAGATAAGTTCTATTACAGGACAGAACCCAAGTAATTTTATAAGAACGATAAGACTCAAATATGCTTCAGAATTATTATTGAGCAAACAGTATTCGGTTAAAGAAATTACCCATATGTGCGGTTTTAACTCTTCGGCTTATTTTACTAAAACCTTTAGGGAGCTCTTTGGTTTAACTCCTACACAATTTGTAGAAGGTAAACCTGAGAAATAGGGGGAGAAAAATAACAATGTTTTGAGAACCTGATTAAAAAAAAAATAAAAAGCTGGCTTTAATTAAAAGTCAGCTTTTTTTGTGTCTTTTTGAAAAAGATAACAGCTGTTTTTAACAGTTTAGTTAAAATTTCGAATGTGCTTTTTTATGATATGAAATGCCAAGCTGTACTTATTTCTTATTTCAGGCAAACATAAACCGTAATTAAAAATCTTTATTTCACACTTAAAATACATAATTAATTCAAGTTGCTGGTTTAATAATTCAATAAATAAATCGGCTCTAAAAAAGTTTAATCCCTACGGGCAATGTCATTAAGTTAAGAGTAAATCTATAAAATTACTTAACAGTTTAATTAAGAAAGTAATTAGAAAAATCAGTTTTTATCAGCGTTTTCGCTTTAGCGAATCAGTAAAATCAGCGTCTAATTGTGATGCGGATAAAACAGATTTACTTCGTAAAAACGTTGATAAACACGGATCTGATTTGCAATAATTTTATTTTCTAAAAGCTTAACTTAATGACATTGCCCGTAGGGACTACACTTTATAACTAGCAGCTTTATTACGATATGATGCGATTTGTATTGCATTTATAGTGGTTACAAATTTTTTAAGATAGAATTTAATGTTAAATGATTGTTTTTAAAGATGATAAGTGATTAATAATAATTTATTTTTTTTAGATATAAAATATGGTATAAGAAAAAAAAGTAGGTATTTTTTTTACAATGAATAAAAAAATGGATGATAATTTATCTATAATGAATTATAATTTATCGTTTTAAAAAGTTGTTCATCCTAAATTTGACAATGTATTAACGAAGAAACTTAACAATAAAGTAAAGAAGATTTAACAGAAAGAGATTTGTATAATTTACGCAATCGTTATAATGTTTTTTTGCTTTTAAGAGAAGGGATTTTTCAAGTTCTTGTTTTTATAAAAATAAGTTCTGTATAAAAAAGAAGGAATATAAATGCAAGTCTGCTTTTTTATAATTGTTTGTTATTTTTTGAATATAATAATGCGGGTTTGGTTTACCTGTGAGTTTAAGTAGAGAGCCGATCTAAACAATCGGCAGGCAGCTGTCGGGGTTAAATAGCCGACAGCTGACTTAACCTCAAAAAACACCCCTCTTATAGAGATAACGGTAATGATTATATAAGGATTTATATAAGAATATGGTTTTAAAATCTTAACAGCTATTCTAATGGAAAATTTAAAGGATATAATAACAATAAGTGATTATTCAAGAGTCCGCAAACATAAACAAATTGTAAATTCTGTTTTGAATGCTACTCGTACAGGGTCATTAAAATTTAATGATAAACTGCCGTCTGTTAATGAACTTGCATTTGATCATAATGTTTCAAGAGATACAGTAGTAAGGGCGTATGCTTTTTTGAAAGAAAATAATATTATTGAATCCATTCCGGGAAAAGGTTACTATTTAAAATCAGCCTGTGAAGAAATAAAAGCTAAGGTGTTTTTATTGTTTAATAAACTGGGGCCTTATCAAAGGAAAATTTTTGATGCGCTTAGTTATATTTTGAACGAGACCGCTGTTATTGATTTTTATGTTTATCAGAACGATTATGAACAATTTAAAAAGCATATTATAAACAGCAGGTCTAAAGAATATACACATTACATTTTAAATGCAAATTTTGACGAAAAAGAAGATGAAGTGACTGAATTTATTAAAAATGAAATACCTCTTGAAAGATTGATTCTCCTGGATAAAAAAATGGATCATTTAGGAAATGTAGCATGTATATATCAGGATTTTGAAAATGATATTTATTCAGCTCTTGTCGAACTGAATCCGTTATTGAAAAAATACAAGGCTATAAAATTAGTGTTTCCTAAGGCTGCCAAACTGCCAGCAGGAATTAAAAGAGGTTTTTTAAAATTTTGCATTGAGTCCGGTTATGAATTTGGAATTGCTGCAGATGCCGCCAGTGAAAACCTGGAAAAAAATACGGTCTATATAAGTGTGGAAGAAGAAGATTTGATAGAGCTTATTAAACAGATTAGGAATAATGATTTTACAATTGGAGAAGATATTGGTATCATTTCTTATAATGATTCTTCTTTAAAAGAAGTTCTCGGAATTACAGCCGTCTCAACAGATTTTGAACGACTGGGAGAACAGGCAGGTTTAATGGTTTTAAGGAATGAAAAAGAGCAGATCAGAAGCAGCTTTAATATACAAATCAGAAACTCTCTTTAATCTATAGTTCAACTTAATAGTTTGTTTAGCAGCTGTTTTTAAAGAGTAATGACCACTCAGAATAGTTCATAACACTTTTATGGATTTTTATTACCAATGCTGCAGACTTATCTAAAAAAACTCAAACGATATCGCTGGAGATTTTTTTTAAATAACACATGACTAACAAAACTAACTAAAATACTAACCAAAAATTAATTGTTTATGACTAAACCAAAAATCAATCAGTTTAAGCTGAAATTTTTATCAAAACCGGCCTTGCTGGTATTGTTGTTTGGGTGTAGTGCTGCAGGTAACCTGTATGCCGGTTCCAATACGACCCATAATTTAAGTTTAAAAGAAACAGAATTAGAAAAGGTTCTGCAGGATATTATAGTAAAAGGAAAAGTTACAGATTCTGGTAAACTGGGAATACCAGGGGTAAACGTAGCTATAAAGGGACAAAAGGGCGGAGTAAGTACTGATTTTGACGGTAGTTATACTATAAAGGTATCATCTGCCGATGCAATACTTGTTTTTACTTCGGTAGGCTTTAAGACTCAGGAAATAAAAGTAGGGAATTTAACAGATAAAGTTATTGATGTTATCTTACTTGAGGATGTATCAAGTTTAAATGAAGTGGTGGTTGTGGGTTACGGAACTCAAAAGAAAGCGGCTGTAACCGGCGCAGTTGAGCAGATATCCAGTAAAGTTTTTGAAGACAGGGCCGTTACAAATGTTGGATTAGCCCTTCAGGGGCAGAGCCCGGGACTTGTAGTAACCAGAAGTTCTTCAAGACCTGGTAATGAGGGAATTGCTTTTCAAATACGTGGGGCAACTTCCATAAACGGGGGAAGTCCTTTAGTAATTATTGACGGCGTACCTGCCTTAAATAATTTTTCATTCCAGAATATGAATCCGGATGATATCGAAAGTATCAGTGTCCTAAAAGATGCTTCGGCTGCAATTTATGGGTCCAGAGCGGCAAACGGGGTAATCTTGGTAACAACTAAAAAAGGTAAGGGGAAGTTAAAAGTAGATTTTACCAGCAATATTCGTTTCACAGAAAATGGAATTACAAATTTTTCTGCCTCATCAACTGACTACGCTAAGATTTGGCTTGCAGCAAATAAAGAAGAAAAGACACCAAACTGGTGGGCATGGATTTCAAAAGAAAATATGGAAATGATGGCCACAGGCAAAGAAGGAATTTATCCAACACAGTTTTGGGGGGATGTGTTTATTGGCAATGGAAACCGTATTGACGAAATGTTTGCACAAAGATATTCTTACCAATATAATTTAAGTATCTCTAGTAAAACAGATAAATCAGGATATCGTCTTTCGTTTGCAACTGCTGATAACCAGGGAAACCTGGCAACTGCTTATGACGGGCAGAAGCAATATAATCTGCGTTTTAACTATGATTATAAATTATCTGAAAGAATTAAGCTTGAAACAGCGATAAGCTTTATAGATGCCATAACAAAAGGCCCATCTGTGGGACTGGATGAAACTTTATATGCTAATGATATGCCTTTCTTCCCTGCTAAAAACCCGTATGGGCAGTGGAATGCAAATTTTGGAAATGTAGGTAACAGGAATTCAGCAGCAGCAACATCAGATGGTGGAAGGGATAATAAAACTTCACTGACCAGCAGAGTTGATTTTAAAGGGACCTTTAATATCCTTAAAGGGTTAGATTTAGAAGGAATGGTATCTTATCAGAAAGAAGATTTTAATCAGGAAAGATATGTAATCCCGGTTCAGCTTTATGACTGGTATGGTAATAAATCAGTAGAAAATCTTGCAAAAACAATTCAAAGTGCTTCAAACCCTGGTTATAAAACCAATGATTATGATTCATTTTATCAGTATTATTCAGCTTTGCTGAGATATAATGCAACATTTTGGGGCCGCCATCACATTTCGGCGGTTGCTGGTCTCAATGCTGAAAAAACTCAAATCAGAACCTTATCAGCGACCCGTGCTTTTTTTACAGACCTTGGAGTGTATGACATAAATGCTGCCGATCCTGTGACTCAGAGTAACTCGGGTGGAAAATCACAATTTGGGAACTATTCATACCTGGCGAGATTAAGCTACGATTACGATGAGAAATATTTAGTATCAGTTTTAGGACGTATGGACGGTGCGTCAAACTTTGCGCCAGGACATAAATTTAAAGATTTTGGTTCTGTCGAATTAGGATGGGTATTTACTAAAGAGTCTTTCCTTAAAGATAACTCTGTTCTAAATTTTGGAAAAATAAGGGTAAGTACAGGTGTTATGGGTAATTATGCAGGAATAGGAAACTACGATTACATCTCTGCAGTAAATATGGGAACAATAGTTTTAGGAGTTCCTCCAGCGCAGCAGACCAGCAGTTCTCTGGCAGGCAACGGGCTTATTAGTTTAGACAGGGAATGGGAGAGAGTGTCCCAAAAAAATATAGGTATTGACCTCGCATTTTTTGACAACAGATTAACAGCGAGCTATGATTATTTTATGAAAAGTAATAAGGGAATGTTAACAGATGTACTTTATCCGGCAGTTTTAGGAGGTGCAGCTCCCAAAACCAATAGCGGTGAATTGAGTGTTGACGGATGGGAAGCTGTTATTGCATGGAAAGACAGGATAAAGGATTTTTCATATAACGTTTCTTTTAATATTGGGGACACACAAAGTAAGCTGATGCATAAAGAAGGAGCTGATACTTATGGCGCTGGTAAAAATAATGTTAATGGATTTCCTTTAAATTCATGGTTTTTGTATCAGACAGACGGCTATTTTAAAGATCAGGCAGAGGTTGATGCTTATTATGCTTCTTATGCTGCCGGAGGTCAGGAAATGACCAGAGTAGTAAAAGGAACTGCTTCAGAATTACGACCAGGTGACACAAAAAGAATTGATTTGAATGGAGATGGTATTATTACCGGTGCCGGAAGTAAAAAGAGCGATCTTAAATACATGGGAGATGCTAATGCCCATTATGTATACGGATTAAATTTGGGGGCGTCATATAAAGGATTTGATTTTCAGACTTTCTTTCAGGGTGTTGCAAAACAACAAATTATGCGTGCGGGATATTTAGCGTATCCATTTTCAACTATTTATACAAATCAGCCTACTAATTTCTTAGGTAAGACCTGGACTGAAGAAAAACCCGATGCAGAATTCCCGCGTTTAACAACTAATACTAACAGAGCAAACTGGAATTATGCATCTAACAGCTTTATGTTAGAAAACAACGCATATATCCGCTTGAAAACTTTAGTTATTGGTTATACACTTCCTAAAAGTTTAAGCGACAGGGCAGGATTAGAAAGAGTAAGATTCTATTTCTCTGGTAACGATTTATGGGAAGCTGTTAAAATCAAAGACGGATATGATCCTGAGATGGGTGAAACATCTCAAAATGCCGGTTACCCTTACTATAGAACCTTATCTTTTGGTTTAAATCTAGGGTTTTAAGAAAATTTTAAAAATAGTAATATAAAAAATATAGTATGAAAAAGTTAATATATATGACTTTGATAGGGGGATTGACATTAGGCCTTTTTTCATGTCAGGATGATTTTTTAGATCTTAAACCTCAAGATACCTTTAACGATGCATCCTATTTTAAAAGAGCATCAGATTTTAAATCTTATTCAACAGATTTTTACAATCAATTAATGGGATGGAGATCTCCATATGGGGGAAATGAAATCTATAATCATATGGATTTCTCATCAGATCTTTCAGTTTATTTTAATTTTCAGTCAGATGTGGGACGAGGCACAATTGCCCCGGGGAGTAGCGATAACCGCTGGAATAATCCTTACGCATGGATAAGAAAGGCTAATACTCTTCTGTCAAAAGAAGCAGATTATCCAGGTAACAAAAATGATATTGCACAATATATTTCTGAAGCATATTTCTTCAGGGCAAATGCATACTATTCTTTGTTAAAAACTTTTGGCGGCGTACCTATTGTGACTGATGTCCTTAATATAAATTCACCTGAATTGCAGGCACCCCGCAACAGCAGATATGAGGTTGTAACACAAATATTATCAGATTTAGACAAAGCAATAGCTAATTTACCTATAGAGTCAGCGATAGTAGCAGCTGATAAAGGCAGGGTTAGTAAATGGGCAGCAAAAGGATTAAAGGCAGAGGTAGAATTATACGAAGCTACCTGGAGAAAATATAATGGGACTACTACAGATTTTGAAGGTTCAGGCGGTCCTGCTTCAAATCAGATTAATGATTTTCTAACTGATGCTGCGAATTTATCTAAAGAAATAATAGATAATGGAGGATACTCATTGTGGAATTATAATTCTACTGCGGGTATGATAAACGAGAGTTATTACTATCTGTTTAGTCTGGAAGATGCCGGCAGTAATCCCGCAGGTTTAACAAAAGCATCAAATAATGAATTTATTCTTTACGGAGTTTATGATGTAACATTAAGAACAGGAAACCAGAATTTATCGCTTACGTCGCAAAATGCAGGATCGAGTAGAAAAATGATGGATATGTTTTTATGCACAGATGGTCTGCCGCCTTCTAAATCTCCTTTGTTTCAGGGATATCATGCAGTTGGAGATGAATATAAGAATAGAGACTTAAGACTTTTGGGTTATGGAGGAGCTGCACCAGCTTCAACATCTTTAACTACCGGAATTGCAGGTTATGGTAATAGAAAATTTGTTGCTTATAAATATGGTACTTACAGAAATGCCAATCAGGAATCTGCTAATTATCCAATTATAAGACTGGCTGAAATATATCTAATATATGCAGAAGCATTATTTGAAAGAGACGGAGCAATTACTGATGCTGATTTGAATATGTCAATCAATAAAATAAGAGCCAGAGCAGGTGTTGCTTCTTTGACAAATGCATTGGTAAGCTCTAATGGTTTAAATATGAAAGATGAAATTAGAAGAGAAAGAACATTAGAACTATACCGTGAAGGGTTTCGTTATGATGACTTGAAAAGATGGGGAATTGCCGAAGCAGAGCTCAATCAGTCAGTTTGTGGCCAGGTAGTTGGAGATGCATCATATAGTACTCCATACAAAGATGCTTTAGGAAATCCAACTGCAGCTTATAAGCCTTCAACTTTTACCTGGGGAGAAGAAGTTGTAAATACGGCTCAGGGACCATTGAGATGTGTAGTTGTAGATGGTAAAAGCAACCGCGTTTTTTCTAAGAAAAATTATTTATGGCCAATTCCGCTAGATCAGAGAAATTTAAATCCTTCTCTTAAACAAAATCCGGGTTATTAAATAAAATAATCCAGCCGGCAGGTATATTTTGTATAGCTGCCAGCTTAAAAAAATATTCATCTTAAATTTTTAATTATGAAAATACAAATTAAAAAGGGTATCGGGTTCGTGCTGTTGGCAGGTTTATTGAATCTGCTGAATGGGTGTGAATCAGATGCTAATTTCAAAATTCAGGAATATCCGGAGCTTTCAGTAAGTGATTTTTCTCCTGCGACTGCTCGTCCTACACAGGAGATTACAATCAATGGTTCTAATTTCGGAACATTAAAAAATGCTGTTACTGTCTATTTTAATGGTATAGCTGTTCCTGCCGCTAATATAAAAAGTGTTGAAGATAATAAAATTGTTGTAACCGTTCCTGACAATGCACAAAGTACAGGTAAAGTATCGGTAAAAGTTTGGAAGTTTACCAAAGAGCTTCCGGGCAGCTTTACTTTCATTCCAGGTGGTGTAATTACAAATGTGACACCTTTGATGGGTTTAGAAGATGATATAATTACAATAACAGGAAAGAATTTTGGTACTGTGAAAAGTGATATAAAAGCTGCTTTTGGAGGAGTTTATGGTGAAGTTATTTCAGTTACCGATACAGAAATTCAGGTAAAAGTTCCAAAAGGAGGTATTACAGGTACACTTAATGTTTATGTGGGATTACAGAAGCTTGATGCAGGATTTTTCTTAGTCGATGCAGTAAAGATATCCGGCACGATTATCGGAACTCCTGGTTCGTGGAATAATAATGAAGCCACTACAATTGCTGCAGCATTTGATGGAAATACAGCAACATTTGTTGATGGAACAGGAGCTAGTAATTATTATCTGGGATATGATTTTGAAGCATCAGCGGCAGCTACTTTAAAAGCAGTTCGTTATTATCCCAGAGCAACTTATGCAGCAAGAATGCTGAATGGTAAAATTTATGGTACAAATGATCCTTCTAAAGTGGGAACTAATGGAGGAACTTTGCTGGCAGCTATTTCTACAACACCTATATACGGCTGGAATCAGCTTATAATTTCAGATACCTCAACCAGTTACCGTTATATTTATTATTATAATGAAACTGCCGGTAATGGTAATAATGTAGCAGAAATTGAGTTTTACGGAAAAAAAATATAATTAGCATGTAGTTAAGTCCTTGGGGAAATTAGTTTCTATATGTACCCCGGGGACTTTCTATTATACACATATGTTTACTGCATAAACTCAGTCTAAATACCGGGAAGTATTGCCTGATATAAAAATTCATTAAGAATTATTTTTTTAGGGCCTAATGCAGACAAATTCTTTATTACACAAATAAAATGTATAAAATAAGTAAGCCTTTAGTTCAGTCAGTTTTAATTGTTATTAGTCTTTTTGTAACCTCAGGCTATTCACAGACCGTTAATTTTAAAACAGTATTAGAGAAAAAACTTTTCTCTCCTGACAATAATTATGAATTCGTATTGGAGCAAAAACAAAATTCATCAGGAAAAAGTATTTTTTCTTATCGCTTAAATTTTAAAAACAAAACAGTTTTACTGGATTCAGGGCTAGATATTAAATTAGATAATAGTGCATCTGAATGGGCGCTGGCCATTAAAAATACTCCCTCAGGAGATTGGATGGATGAGCTGATTTTAAAAGAATCTAAAAGTAAAAGTATTGATAGTTCCTGGACTCCATTATACGGAGAGCGAAAAATTATCAAAGAAAAATACAATGAAATTATTTTAACCTTCGAGCAAAAAGTTTCTTCTAATTATAAAATGGATCTTCAGATCAGACTTTATGATGAAGGCCTTGCGATGCGTTATTATTTTCATGATAATCCAACAGGAATTTATTATAAAATTACACAAGAAAATACCGAGTTTACTTTTCCAGACAATACAATGGCTTGGTTTGAGCCGTGGGCACAAGGGCCATTTACACTAAAACCATTAAAGGATTGGACGGGTCAGAGTGTTCGCCCCTTAACATTAGAATTAGAGAACGGATTATATGCCTGTTTGGCTGAGGCCAGTATGGTAGATTATGTCAAAATGAACTTTGACTTATCGAAGACTAAAAAAAATACCCTGAAAACGGTTCTTTATGAATCAGTAGACAAGGTACCTTATTTTGGCACTCCCTGGCGTGTTGTCATGGCTGGAGAAACTCCCGGAGAACTTATCGAGAATAATGATTTATTACTTAATCTCAATGAGTCTTCGAGAATTAAAAATACCTCTTGGATAAAGCCGGGTAAGATTGTCAGAGATTTATCTCTTACGGAGAAAGGTGCCAAAGCGTGGATTGATTTTGCAGCAGCACATAATCTTCAATATGTTTTATTTGACTGGAAATGGTATGGGCCAGCCTTTACATTTGATTCAGATGCAAGTAAAGCAGCTATTGATTTGGATTTGCCTGAAGTGATTCGCTATGGAAAAGAAAAGGGTATTGGAATTTGGCTTTATGTAAATCAGCAGGCATTACTGAAACAAGATGCCCAGATCTTTCCTATTTATAAAAAATGGGGCATAGCAGGTATCAAATATGGCTTTGTAGAAGTTGGTTCTCACAGATGGACTACCTGGCTGCACGAATCAATTCAGCGTGCGGCTGATAATGAGCTTATGGTTAACATCCACGATGAATTTAGATTAACAGGAGAACAAAGAACCTGGCCAAATGTTTTAACAGTTGAAGGCATAAGAGGAAATGAAGAAATGCCCGATGCAGACCACAATACCACCTTGCCTTTTACAAGAGGCATTGCAGGTGCGGGCGATTATACGGTTTGTTATTACACTCCAAGAATTAAAACTACCCATGCACACCAATTAGCCTTATCGGTAGTGATGTACAGCCCGCTGCAAACATTGTTTTGGTATGATACCGCGGCCAATTATAATGGTGAACCCGAAATTGAATTTTTTGATAAAGTACCAACAGTTTGGGATGATACAAAAATCTTAAATGGAGAAATAGGAAAATATATCACTACAGCAAGAAAATCAGGCAATGAATGGTTTATAGGAAGCATAACAAATAATGATGCCAGAACACTTGAACTAAATTTTGATTTTCTTGAGGGAAATAAAAAATACAAAGCAAGAGTATACAGTGATGATGAAAAAGTTAAAACAAAAACACAGGTTGCTTTAAAGGATATAGTGATTAAAAAAGGATCAAAATTAAAATTAAACCTAAAAGCCTCCGGAGGAGCTGCGATTTGGATCAGCGAAATTAAAAACTAAAAACAGGTAAGTAAAAATTAAAATTTTTAGTTACTGCGGCCATTTAGGTTTAAGGCATTTGCTTTTTTATTTATAAAAATATTTTCAAAAGAGATTGGCAGAATGAAGAATTTATTAAAATTGATAGTATTATTAGTTCTAAGTATTGGGCAGTTAAACGCACAAGGATTATCTGTACCCAATACAATGGGCAAAGAACATCCAAGAGTATTTGGGAAAGATATGTCTGTTGAAAAAGTAAAAAAACTAGCCACAGATAAGCCATGGGCTCAGGATATTATAGATAAAACCAAACAAAGAGTAGATCCTTATCTGGCACTTTATAAAAAAGACAATACCTGGCTGGTGTCAAGACTTCAAATGTATTGGAAAACGAAATCGACACAGGTTTACATTAAAGGAGGAACCTATGCAGGAGCCGATGGCCAGGCTCCGGTTGCAACAGTAAAGTTTCCGGGGACAAGAGATCACAGTACAGATTATAAGCAGCCTAAATTAGAAGATATTATACCTTATATGGATGATCCCAGAGGATTGTATCTTCAGCATAAAGATCGTCCCGATGCGTGGGAATGGACAGGAATTTCAAAAACAGGAAAAATTGTAGAAGGAATTAACAGGCAGATACTGGGTTTATCACGTGATGCCGCCTTTTTATACTGGTACACTGGTGATGAAATTTATGCAAAATTTGCCTATGATGTTTTAGATACTTATTTACAGGGAATTTATTATCGCAAAGAACCCATCGACCTTAGTCATGGCCACCATCAAACCCTTGTTGGCTATACTTCATTTGAAGTTATTCAGGAACATATATTGGGAGAAATATCCCAGTGTTATGATTTTACCTATGATTACATCAAAGAGAAACACCCTGAAAAATTACCTCTTTATGCTGCTGCTCTGCAAAAGTGGGCCGATCAGATTATCAAAAATGGTGTAAGTTTCAATAATTGGAATTTATTACAGGCGGCTCATATTTCTAAAATAGCAATGGTTTTAGAAGACAATTCAAATTATGAGAACAAAAAAGGCGGGCCTTATTATCTGGATCAAATCATGAATCAGACTTCAACGCGTCAGTGGTCAATGAATAAATTAATTGATTATGGCTATGATGCAAAAACAGGTATTTGGAATGAGAGTCCCGGGTATTCACAAAATGTCCTGAATGATTTTATTCATTTTGCAGCATTTTATGACCGTAGTTTTGATATTGACTTACTAAAAGAGATTCCGGTTTTATCGCAGGCAGTAAAATCATTTCCACAATATTTGTACCCTAATGGTTATATGGTATCTTTTGGAGACGGTCATTATAAAAAGCTTTCATCAGAAGCAACATTGTATATGATTGAAAACGCCCAAAAGTATGGTAAAAAAGAAGATGAGGTTTATTTTACCAAGATGCTTAAAAGCCTTTTTGATAAAGAAATCTATAGCGGGAAATTCTTCGGAAAACAATTAGAAGATTTATTCTCAAAAGAATCGACTCAAATAGATGCTAATATTAAGGGTACAAGCCAATCTGAATTTGTTTCCCCTTTATTTTACGCTCCTAATACTTCCTGGCTGGTTCAAAGGGATTTTGGGGCTGATAAAGATTTAATGATCAGCCAGATTGGGTCATTGGGAAACCATATGCATTCTAATGGAATTGCCATGGAATTATACGGCTACGGATTACCGCTGGCTCCTGAAATGGGACACGGATCAAGTTATTTTTCTATAGAATATGCAGAGTATTACACTCAGTTTCCAGCACATAATACAGTAGCTGTAAACGGTAAATCGAAATATCCGGAAATGAAAAGCAATCATGCTTTTACTCCTGTTGCGTTCTATCCGCAGAGCGGTGTCAATAAAGATAATTTTCCGGGAATTACTTTCTCTGATGTTACTTTTTTAGAACCTGAAACCAATTCTGATCAGCGCAGAGTAATGGGAATTTTGAATACAGACAAAGGCGCAGGATATTATATTGATATTTTCCGTTCTAAACAAAATACAGGGAACAATGTAAAACACGAATATTTTTATCATAATCTAGGACAAAGCCTTACTCTTTTAGATGATAAAGAAAATGCATTAGAGCTAAAGCCTACAAGCAAATTAGCTTTTGGCGATGGCGATTTAATGGCCTACGATTATATGTATGATAAAAAATCGATTCAAACCAATCAAAATTTTAAAGGACAATTCAATCTCGAGATGAAAGACAAAACGGTCTCAATGAATCTCTGGATGAAAGGTTATGAAAACAGAGAAGTGTTCTCTGTGTTGTCTCCTGTGTCTACAGCAATTGGTGACGGTATTCTCTCTAAAGAGTCAGCAAGTCTTCCTATCCCTACACTAGTGGTCAGACAAGATGGACAAGCGTGGACTAAACCATTTGTGGCAGTATATGAGCCTTCTCTTAACAAGGTTAGCGCCATTGATAAAGTAGATTATTTTGGCAGTGATGAGCTGGTAGGAATACAAGTTAAAACAAAAAGCGGACAAGAAAATTTTATTTTCTCCAATACCAAATCAACTGTTCCTTTCGAGTATAATACAATGAAAGTTATCGGTACATACGGGATAATATCAAAAGAGAAACAGCAGTTAAAATCATTTTTTTTAGCAGATGGAACCTCTATTGAAAGTGATGGTTATATTTTAAAAGCAAATAGCAATACAACTGCAGGTTTCAGCTTTATTGAAAATCAATGGGGATATACAGCTAATGGTCCTGTAGAACTTCAAATTCCATTGCAGACTGCTAAAGGAAAACCAAAATTGATATTGTCTGATGGTCAAAAGGAAATTGAAGGGGTAATTAAGAAAGTAAATCAAAAGAAAGTTTTTGTTTTTGAATTGCCGGAGAATAAAAAGTATACCTATATAACGCTAATGAGGCAAGAGAAATGAGTAATAATCGCACAATAATTCTCGGAGTTGGCATTAGTTTGATGATGCTGTTAATTGAATGTAAATCCACTTATAATGCCCAAAAAGCTGTTTCAAATTTGCAAACAGCTAATTCAGGTTATGATTTTCATCCTATTGAGGGAAAAATAAATTCCTGGATTGAAAAAGGTTATTACCCGGGGATGAGTATCATAATTGCAAAAGATAACCAGATTATCTACCAAAATTATTTTGGGAATTATAAACCAGAAACACAAGTTTATATAGCCTCAGCCGGTAAATGGCTTGCTGCGGCCGCTATTGCCAGATTAGTAGATAAAGGAAAATTGTCCTGGGATGATAAAGTAGTGAAATGGCTTCCAGAGTTTACAGATATAAAAGGGCAGGCCACATTGAGAGAATTATTATCTCATACTTCGGGGTATCCGGATTATCAGCCCGAAGGAAATCATGGAGATGATTATCAGACATTAGAAGAAGCGGTAAAACATATTGCTGGACTGCCTTGTGATACTGCACCTGGAACTGAATTTCATTATGGCGGACTTGCCATGCAGGCAGCGGGAAGAATGGCAGAATTGGCTGCAGGCAAAGATTTTGAAAAGATATTTCAAGAAGAAATAGCCCAGCCATTGGGGATGAAAAATACGCATTTTACACCGGTAGATTCAACCAGTGGTCATAACCCAATGCTTGCCGGAGGAGCCAGATGTACACTAGAGGATTATGCTCATTTTTTAGAAATGATTTCAAATAATGGTGTTTTCAGAAACAATAGAATACTCAGCGAAAAAGCTATTGAAGAAATGCAGGCAGATCAGGTTAAAGATGCCTTTGTAAAAGACAACGAATATGTAGTGCAGGTTCGCACTCTGGATCATAAAAGTATTTATGGATTGGGAGAATGGAGAGAAGAGATTAATGAAAATAAAGAAGCCATTTTAATCAGCAGTCCAAGCTGGGCAGGAGCTTATCCGTGGATAGATAAAAAAAATAAGATATACGGTTTTTTATTGGCGCATGTTAATCCGGAGGCTGCCGCTAAAGATGGGTTTTCATCTTTTCTGTCAAGTCCTGTAATGGCTTCAATGACCAGAGATATTGTATTAGATCGTCGATCCAAAGAAAATTAACTGTCCGGTTCTGATTTTATATGGCGAAAAAAAATCAGAGGATCATAAGGTCATTTTAAAAAACAATCGTCATATGTCAAATATAGAAACTTTGAGTGGCACAAAGAGCAATTAAATATAATGGTAATAATATACAGCATGAAATTAAATTTTAAAAACAGCATCTTTTTTTTAGGAATCATTGGCCTGTTTTCCAGTTTTGAAGGTCATCAAAACTTGGATAAAAAAATAATTATTGAAAACAAATTAGGCTTTGACAGGATTGGAGAAATAGTTTCAATAGATCTTAAAAAGTCGAAAGCTTTTTCTTCTCTTAAAAATTATAATGATGTATTGGTGAAAAATGAAAAAGGAGAATTATTAGTGACGCAATTGCTTGATAATAATCTTGACGGAACTCCGGACGAATTATTGTTTCAGGCAGCAGTTCCAGCTTTGTCTAAAGTAATCTATACCGTTTTTATTGATGCCAAAGAAGCTCTAAAAAGACCAACAGCTGCTCTCACCACTTATGCCCGTTTTGTTCCCGAGCGAATCGATGATTTTGCATGGGAGAATGATAAAGTCGCTTTTAGAACCTATGGCCCTGAAGCACAGCGTTTGGTAGATGAAAGAAAAGAAGGAGGCACGCTCTCAAGCGGTATTGATATTTGGCTAAAAAAAGTAAACTATTCTATAATTGATTCCTGGTATACTAAAAATGTTACAGCTGCAGGATATTATCACATTGACCACGGAGAAGGTTATGATCCTTATCATGTTGGGTACAGCAGAGGTACAGGTGGAACAGGAATTTGGGAAAAAGACAGTTTGTATACGTCTAAAAATTTTCAAAAATATAGAGTAATTGCCAAAGGACCTTTACGAACAGTTTTTGAATTAGAATACCCAGCGTGGAGTAAATATGGCGTTAAAGAGGTCAAAAGAATTTCGCTTGATTTAGGGTCTAATTTCTCAAGATTCGAAAATAAAATCAGTTCAGCTTCTGAAATCCCAAATTATACGTTGGGTATTACGCTGCATCAGGAAAAAGGAAAAGTAAGTATCGACGCCAAAAAAGGAATTTTCCGTCATTGGGAACCTATGGATGATTCTTATGTAGGAGAAGGAATTGTCATGGATCCAAAAGCTGTCAAAAAAGCATTCGACTATCATTCTAAAGCTGTTGACCAAAGCCAGATCCTAATTGTTACAGAACCTAAAAATAGCACATTAGTTTATTATGCAGGGTTTGCATGGCTCAAAAGCGGTCAGGTAAATTCAGTTGAAGAGTGGGATGCATTATTAGAAAAACAAGCACAATTAGTTCAGAGTCCATTATTAGTTGAAATTCATTAAAGGATGATAAATAAAAAAATAGTTTCTGCCCTTTTTATTTTGGTACTTAATAATAGTATTTCTATAAGCCAGAATATTAAAAATGCAGCAATACCTGACAAAGCAGCTTATGTGTCAGAGGTATGGAAGTCTGATCAGGGTGACGGTACATTTACCAATCCCATACTGCATGCAGATTATTCTGATCCTGATGTTATTAGGGTTGACGATGATTTTTATATGACCGCAAGTAGTTTTAACTGTGCGCCGGGACTGCCTATCCTTCATTCGAAGGACTTAGTGAACTGGACTATTATCAATTATGCAGTTAACAAAATTGTTCCTGAAAAAGTTTTTGATATTCCCCAGCACAGTAAAGGAGTATGGGCGCCGTCAATTCGATATCATAAAAAAGAATTCTACATCTATTGGGGAGACCCTGATTTTGGGGTTTATATGGTTAAAACAAAGAATCCGGCAGGAGCCTGGGAAACACCGGTTTTGGTAATGGAAGGAAAAGGGATAATCGATCCGTGTCCATTATGGGATGGAGATAAAACCTATTTAATTCACGGATGGGCAGGAAGCAGAGCGGGCATAAACAGTCTGCTCACGATCAATGAGATGAACAATGAAGGAACAGCAGTAGTTGATCAAGGCAGGCACATATTTGACGGACATGATAAACACCATACAGTTGAGGGGCCTAAACTTTATAAAAAAGACGGTTATTATTATGTGTTTGCTCCGGCAGGCGGAGTCGAAACAGGATGGCAGCTGGTTTTAAGGTCAAAAAATATATATGGCCCTTATGAAGAAAAAATAGTTTTAGAACAAGGAAGCACCAAGATAAACGGGCCTCATCAGGGTGCATGGGTCACTATTCAAAATGGAGATTCGTGGTTTATGCATTTTCAGGATAAAGGAGTTTATGGAAGAGTTCTTCATCTGCAGGAAATTAAATGGACAAACGGATGGCCGCTTATGGGCAGGGATCTTGACGGTAATGGCGTTGGGGAACCTATTTTAAGTTATAAAAAACCGGCAGTAGGAAAAACATATCCTATTGTTACACCTCAGGAATCAGACGATTTCAACGATGGAAAACCCGGCATCCAATGGCAGTGGTATGGTAATCCTTCAATTACATGGAGTGCCCAGATTCCGGGAACTGATTATTTAAGACTGTTTTGCATTAGTAAAAAGCAGCTTCCAAATTTATGGGATGCTCCAAATTTATTATTACAAAAATTACCGGCAGAGAATTTCACAACAACCACTAAAGTGAAACTTAATATTGAATGGGATGCCGGGGGAAAAACAGCTGGTATCCTGATGATGGGACAATCTTACGCTTATGCGGGAATCACTTATGAAGAGGGAAGCTTTTGGGTAAAGCAGGTGATTTGCAATGAAGCGATAAAGGGTTCGAAAGAGAAAGTAATTGAAAAGAAAAAGCTTCAAAAAAACGAGATTTTTTTAAGAATGGAAGTTGCAGCTCCAGATGCTGCGTGTTTGTTCAGTTATAGTGAAGACGGTAAAAAATTTATGCCAATAGGCGAAGGTTTTAAAGCACAGAAAGATTTATGGATCAGTGCCAAAATGGGGTTGTTTTCAATGAGTGAAGCCAATGTAAGAATGGGCAGTTATGCTGATTTTGACTGGTTTAAAGTTTCGAAATAAATTAGAATTAAAGTATAAGAAAAGAATAAAATTAAAAATTGTAATAAATGAAAATAACTAAGAAGATCCTTTTTTTTGCAGTAATAATTGCAATGGTCAGTTTTCAAAGAGATGAGAAGAAGAATTTTGATATAGATAAAAATTTAGATTATTGCGTTGCTCAAGCCAATAAAACTCTTGCCGTTATGCCAGATACTTTAGCTATTCCCAGAAATATAGCCCCGGGATCTAAGCAATGGCGTTTTGTAGGATATGAGGATTGGACGAGTGGTTTCTGGCCAGGGATCTTGTGGTATCTTTATGAATATACAGGAGATGTTAAATGGAAAGAAAAGGCAGATAAATACAGCCGTTTTTTAACCCCTTTGGCAATGCGTACCGCAACAGATCATGACCTTGGTTTTCAAATGTACTGCAGTTTTGGAAACGGCTACAGGCTAACCGGTAACAAAGAATATAAAGATATTTTCGTAAAAGCTTCTGATACATTGTCTAAATTATACAATCCTAAAGCAGGCACAATCTTGTCCTGGCCTGGTATGCGTGAGAAAATGAACTGGCCTCATAATACCATTATAGACAATATGATTAATTTGGAAATGTTGTTTGAAGCATCAAAAAACGGCGGCGGCAGATCATTATATAATATGGCAGTTAAACATGCTGAGGTAACTATGGAGAATCAGTTTAGGGCTGACAATTCTGTTTATCATGTAGTAGTTTACGATACTGTGACCGGGAAGAAGATAAAAGCAGTTACGCATCAGGGGTATTCTGATGAAAGTATGTGGGCCAGAGGACAGGGCTGGGCTATTTACGGTTATACCATGGTTTACAGAGAAACCAAAGACCCTAAATTTTTAGATTTTGCTCATAAGGTGACAAAAGTATATCTGGATCGTCTGCCAAAAGATTTAATTCCTTATTGGGATTTTGATGTCCCAAATATTACAAAAGAACCCCGAGATGCTTCTGCAGCAGCCTTAACAGCATCAGGCTTAATCGAACTTTCTACTTATACTGCCGATAAGGAGCTTGCAAAAGAATATTTAAGTAAAGCTGAAGGCATGCTGAAGGAATTGTCAACGAAAAGATATAAAAGCGGTAATAAAAACCCGGCATTCCTGCTTCATTCAACGGGTCATTATCCTAATAAAAGCGAAATTGATTATTCTATTATTTATGCCGATTATTATTATATAGAAGCACTGCTCCGTTTAAAGAAACTTAAGGCCGGGAAGGATTTGTTTACACCTCTTTTTCCGGCTAAAGAAATTACGTTGAAAAAATAACCACAAATAGTATCAGCAGTATGAATCACAATACAGTTGATAATTAAACTAATCAAATAATAATTATGAATAAAATATTTTTATGGTCAATCACGGCCGCCCTCGCAGGTTTTCTTTTTGGTTTTGATACTGTAGTGATTTCGGGTGCTGACACAAAATTACAGGAGCTTTGGCATACTTCAGATGTTTTTCATGGATCTGTAGTAATGGCAATGGCATTATGGGGTACAGTAATAGGAGCAATTTTTGGCGGGATTCCAACCAATACAATCGGCAGGAAAAAGACCCTTATCTGGATAGGAGTTTTATTTTTAGGTTCGGCCATAGGTTCTTCACTGGCTAACGACCCTTGGACTTTTGCTTTTTTCCGTTTTTTAGGAGGATTAGGAATTGGCGCCTCAACAATTGCAGCACCTGCTTATGTATCAGAAATTGCACCTGCAAAAGACAGAGGGCGTTTAGTATCGCTGTATCAATTTAATATAGTGCTAGGTATTTTGATAGCATTTTTATCTAATTATCTCCTGAGAGATGCTGGTGAAAATGCATGGAGATGGATGATTGGAGTAATGGCTTTTCCGGCATTTTTCTATACTATAATTGTTTTTGGTATTCCGGAAAGTCCAAGATGGCTGCTTTCTAAATCAAGACTTGATGAAGCAAAAACAGTCCTGCAGAAAATTGACCCATCAGCTAAAATGGAAGATTTGATGCTGGAGATGCATGTTGGTGAAAATGAAGATCAAAAAGGAGAAACTATTTTTTTGAAGAAATACAGATTCCCACTGCTTTTAGCCTTTTTAATTGCAGTATTTAATCAATTTTCAGGAATTAATGCCTTTTTGTACTATGCGCCAAGAATTTTTGCGGAAGCAGGTTTAGAAGAGAGCGCCGCACTTATGAGCAGTGTAGGTATCGGTCTGACTAATCTTGTGTTTACACTTTTTGGGGTTTTCCTTATTGATGTTCTCGGACGAAAAGTATTGATGTATATTGGATCTGTGGGATATATTATTTCTTTGGGACTAGTCTCTGCAGCTTTCTTTCTTAAGTGGGAAGGAATGGCAGTGCCTATTTTTCTTTTTATGTTTATTGCTTCACATGCTATCGGGCAGGGAGCTGTAATTTGGGTGTTTATTTCTGAAATTTTCCCGAATCACTTACGTGCCAGCGGACAGGCATTTGGTTCCTCAACACACTGGGTTTTGGCAGCAATTATTCCTTCGATGATTCCATTTTTATTCTCTACAATTGGAGCAGGGGTTGTGTTTTTGATCTTTGCTGTAATGATGGTGTTCCAGTTGCTTTTTGTCATTTTTATGATGCCGGAAACCAAAGGAAAATCTTTGGAAGAACTGCAGGAAACGGTTTTTAAACAGTAACAGAAAAATAAAAGCTGATGTTTAAAAGATTAAAATTTATACTTTTCATCTGTTTATTTCTGTTTAGAATTAATGGTGCTTTTTCGCAGGAAAAAGTAAAATGGGGAGATTGGCAGACTTGGGGAGATCAAAACGATGGAACGTATAAGAATCCAATAATTCCGGCTGATTATAGTGATTTGGACTGTATAAGGGTTGGGAAGGATTACTATGCAGTTTCTTCAACTTTTCAATATTCTCCCGGTTTTGTTATTTTACATTCTCAGGATTTAGTGAATTGGAGTATCATCAGCCATGCCGTGAATGATATTACAAAAATTTCACCAGAGATGAATTGGGATAAGATGAATACTTATGGCAGAGGTATTTGGGCTGGAGCTATTCGTTATCATCAGAGTAAATTTTGGATTTATTTTGGCGATCCCGATCAAGGCTATTTTATGACAACGGCGCCAAAAGCAGAAGGTCCATGGGAGCCGGTTACTCAGGTTCTCGCAGCAAAAGGATGGGATGATGGCTGCCCGTTTTGGGATAATGACGGACAAGGTTATTTTATAGGAACCAACTTTGCCGATGGATATAAAATACATCTGTTTAAAATGACTTCTGATGGTAAAAATTTGATTAAAGAATCAGATAAGATATTATATCAGTCTAAAGGGAGCGAGGCCAACAAGCTATTTAAAATTAAGGATACTTATTATCACTTTTTTTCTGAGGTTAAAGACAGTGGAAGGGTAGTAATGATGGAACGATCTAAGAGTATTTACGGCCCATATGAAGGACCAAAGCAGTTAAGTTATGCTCAAAAGGAATATAATGAACCCAATCAGGGAGGGATTGTTCAAACTCAAAACGGAGATTGGTATTTTTTGACGCATCACGGTACTGGTGACTGGTCCGGCAGAAATATGAGTTTACTGCCCGTTTTGTGGATAGATGGATGGCCAATTTTAGGAAATCCGGATAGTAATCAGATTGGTTCAATGGTTTGGTCAGGAAAGAAACCTGTTTCGGGAAAGAAAAAGATAAAGCCGCAAACAAGTGACGATTTCAATACAACAAAACTTACTCAACAATGGGAATGGAATTATCAGCCCAGAGCTGATAAATGGTCATTAACAGAACGTAAGGGATGGCTTAGATTAAAAGCTTTTCGGCCTTTAGAGGAAAATAATATAGTAAAAGCAGGTAATACCATAACGCAGCGTTCTTTTAGAACTTCGTTTAATGAAGTTATTGTTAAGTTAGATTTACAAGGAATGACTAAAGGCCAAAAATCAGGATTAACCCATTTTGGTTCTCCTGACTATGCATCTTTAGGTGTAGTGTATGATGGTGTGGTAAAAAAAATAGAATATAAAACTAAAAACTCAGTTGTATCGGGCGATACTATTTTGAGCAATAATTTGTGGTTAAAATCAATATGGGGACTAGACGGAATAAGCCAATTTTATTACAGTACAGATGGATCAGAATTTATTCCATTTGGTGATCCTTATCAACTTATGTGGGGTTCATATCGCGGTGATAGAATAGGTATTTATACATACAATAATGATTCAGATACAGGATACTTAGATATAGATTATTTTAATTATCGTTTAGAGAAATAATAAATTTTATTGGATAAGGAAAAGAATAAAGGGATAGAATAGTGTTTAAGTTTTTTGAGTATTTAATATATTTAAGACCGTTCTTTATTCCATCAATGATTTTATAATGCATTCAAAATTTTGGACGAATTTATAATTAAATCTAAAAGAAATAAGCCCGATACAATATCGGGCTTATTTCTTTTAGATTTATTCTATTACTGTTCCTGCCAGATAACAACCTCTGCGGGTTTAAGATTTTTTTGTCCAATCAATATTTTTGCCTTTTCAGGTACAGGGATTTCTTGATTTTCAGAAGAATAGTTTAGTCCAAACCAAAACCCGTTACTGTATTCTGCCAGTACACCTTCCGGTAGTGAAAGAACAGGTACTTCGGCTTTTTTGAATATCTTGTTAAGTATCTGCCTTTCCAGTTTTCCATCATCTGTATCAGCTCCTATATAAGTCACAGTTCCTTTGCCAAGCTGTCGGTGCAGTACAGCCGCTTTATCTTTATAAAACTGATCGTCATATTCTGCCCAGACTGCAGTATTATTCTTTGGGGTTATAATATCGCCCCAATTGTTCCAGTCATAAAAGTTATTATCCATTTTAATTTTTCCCATTAAAGAAACAGGCAGGAGGTCAAAATAGATTTCCTCAGCACCAATTAATTCCAGTATTGGTTTTTGAAATACAGCTTCCCAGAGATGCGCTTCCCTGTCTTTCTGGCCTGTGCGGCAAGTAAGAACCAGGTGCCCTCCATTCTCAACATAAGTTTTCCATCTTGCTGTAAGCTTTTCATCCAGAAGCTGATATGCAGGTGCTATCAAAAAAGGATAATCAGAGAAATCTTTGCTTTCGTCAATCACATCTACCGGTGCGCCAAATGATTTAAGTGCTTTATAGTAACGGCCAGCGTGTGCCATATAATCCCATTGATTGGTCTGCGGCTGATATTCCATTTCCCATCGGTTATCAGGATTGTATAAAACTGCCGTTTTTCTTTTCAGAAGTGCTTCGGGCGTTTTTACTTCAGGTTTATATGCTGTACGCAGCTCTTTTAGTTCTTTGATTACCTTAATGTATTCATTTCCGGAACGGCTTACTGTGATGCCGTCTGTTTTCATTATACCGTAGTGATATTGTTCTCCTCCCGATAACGGCTGTCTGAAGCGGTAATTGCATACAAATTTATTGCCTCCTGACATCACATGATACATCCACATTCGTACGGCTCCGGGCATTGTCTGAGGGTTAAACAATCCCCAGTTTACCTGCCCTGGCTGAAGTTCCATTACACCGCTCACGCCGTTAATCGGTCTGAAAAAATCATTAGAGAATCCAATACTGGCTGCTGATCCCATACGAAAACCCTGTACTCCTTGTCCTAAGTCATAACCTTCTGCGAGATATTTGGTATAAGTCTGGAAATCGAGCTCTTTCATTCTCAGCGGATCTACGGCTGAATGCAGTGGCATCAAATTGGTGGTTACCCATTGTGCGGGTTTAATATATTTTCGTAATATATTTTTCTGTGAGATAATAAACCTCGCAGCTTCATCGGCAGTAAAACGTTTAAAATCTAAAATGGCATGCGGATTGGCCTGTTGTACGAGTTCTTTCTGATTAGGAATTCGTATCTGCTCAAAATTATTATAGGCCTGACTCCAAAAAGCATTTCCCCAGACTTTATTTAAGTTTTCAATGTTTTTATATTTACTTCTCAGCCATTCTCTGTAAGAGATTTGTGCATTTTCGCTATAATCAAAAGAAGCGCCATAATGAGAAGGTTCATTGTCAATCTGCCATCCCCAGACAGTTTTATTGCTGCCATAGCGTTTGGCCAGCAGTGTTACAATTTTGGACCAGTATTGCTCATAGGTTTTGCTGGACCAGGATGCCTGCTGTCTGGCTCCATGCTGAATGGTGCGCCCTTCTGCATTGACCATCAGTATATCGGGGTGTTTTTGTGTAAGCCATACCGGAGGAGTCGGAGTTGGAGTGCATAATACCACTTTAAGATGATACTTTTCCGCAAGGGCAACAGCTTTATCCAGCCATTCAAAATTGTATTTTCCTTCCTCGGGTTCCATTGTCGACCAGGCAAATTCACCATAATGAGTAAATTCGAAACCTAACTCTGACATTTTTTTGATATCCCTTTCCCAGTCTGCTTCAGGCCATTGTTCAGGGTAGTAATAGCTTCCTACAAGCATCAGGTCTTTTTTATTAAAAAAAGCTTCCGGGTTCTGAGAGAAAGACATTTGTGAGAGCAGCAGCATTATAACTGCAGCTGTCTTATTGCTTTGAATAAGACTGTCGTAAAATATTTTTAAGATCTGATTTATCTGTTGCATGATAAATTAAAATTATGTGTATTCCAAAAGTATATTTTAATTGAACAATTACTATTCTGAACTGTTTGTTAAAACTCAATATTTAAAGAATAACTGTTATTTGGTTAAATTGTTTCGGTTCAGTCTTTTTGAAGAATTTGTGATGATAAGTAAAAAATCTGCAGATCTTGCCGGTCTTATTTATTTTCTATCTGAGCCAGCAGCAAATTTAAGGCAGTTTTTTCCATTTCAAACCCAGGCTGACAATGGTTGTGAGTGAAAGTTCGATAATAGACAAAAGTGGTATTACTTATAAAAAAAGCCGTCTATTTTTTTTGAGACGGCTTTCATTCTAATTCAATTTAATTACTTTTTAAGAATACTTTTTATAGTATAATGTTTTCCATTTTTGACATGTAAGAAATAAACACCTTTAGCGAGTCCTGTCATAGATACTTGCTGGGTAGTGTTTGTTAAAGGTTCAGATGCGACTTTCCAGCCTATAATATTGTATAATTCAAGAACTGCACCGCTGTATACCTCATTTACTTCAACATTCAAAGTAGTGGTAACAGGGTTTGGATGAATCGTTACTTTTTCAAAAATAGTACATATTGGAGTATTGTTACAACTTCCTAATTTGTCCCCATGCTGCAAATGTGCCTGAACAGCGTTTGGGCTAAGGCAAATCTCTATATTGTTATGACATACTGAGACTTTATTATTTAATATTCCGCATTGTACATTTACAGTATTAATATCAATAGAAGCAGAGGTTTGACAGCCTTTGGCATCGGTTATTACTACAGTATATGTCCCAGCTGCCGAAACAGTAATAGTCTGCTGTGTATTGCTGTTGCTCCATGCATAAGAATAAGGTGCTGTTCCACCGGCAGGGATAGCTTTTATGGAAAGCGAAGAAGGGCCATAACCAATATAAAGGGTATTTTTTTCTTGTGTATTGTCAATTGCGAAAATATCAGGTATTGAAGATGTTAATTCAATAGGATTAGTATCATCACAATCATTGTTATTCTCTACTCCGCAAGGGGCAGAATCTCTGGCTCCTAAACCATCTCCATCATTATCTGTATATAGAATTTTAGTGTCGTCACAATCTAAGTTATTTGTAGAATAACCTTCAGGAGCTTCATTAACAGGTAACAAGACTGTTGTTGATGATCCAAAACCATCGTGATCAGCATCAATATAATATACTTTGTTAACAGTAAGTTCCTGGTTTACACTCTTGGCTGCATTGTAGTTTTCATTTCCAGCTTGCGAAACAGTAATTGTAGTAGTTCCCGCTGCAAGAAGATGAATTTTCCCTTCAACAATACTTGCCACCGCTGTGTTTGAACTGGTATAATTTACGGGCAGGTTTGAGCTGGCTTTAGCGGGATCATAATCAGTTTCGCCTAATTCTTTTTCAGAAGTTGGACTAAGAGCAATAGTTTGGCTCAGTTTAGAAGCCTCAGCAATTTCAGAAGCAGTTAATGCCCTGCTGTAAATCTTGAACTCGTCAATTGTACCGTTAAACATTGGATCATTCCATTGTGATTTGCCCAGATAATTTTGATTGGTACTGCCAATTGTACTAGGTTTTATATTCACCCCGGTATTGGTTGAAACGAGTGTTCCGTTAATATACATACTGCAGGTATTACCAGATTGAGTAATGGCAAAATGGGTCCAGGTATTAAGCGGAATAGCAAAATTATAGGTAATACCCTGCTCGCCGCCTCCGTTTTTAATAGCATAACGTACTGATCCGGCACTTCCTGTCTGAACAGATAAGAATAAATATTTTGATGTTCCTGTTCCAAAATCAAATACACGCATCCAATTAGCCAAAGCATCCATTTTTACCCATGAAGATATTGTAAAATCAGATAATGTACTTACGACATCTGCCGGTAGAGTCGCATAAGAATTGGCTGTACCGTCAAATTTTGCACCTTGTTCATACTTACCGGTATTTCGTGCAGCAGCAGGAGTAAGAGTTCCGTGCTGGGCTCCCCAGCTGTCAATTAAACGAGTGCCGTTTTGTTCATCAAATTTCAAATAGCTAATTTGTCCAATATTTGGTAATGCCGTCACTTGATCACTTGCTGGGTTTTCAACATTGTTATCTACAGAAGAAACAATATAATAATATGTGTTTCCATTTGTGACAGTTGTATCGGTAAATTTTGCAGTTGTGCTGTTACCAATAGTTGTGTAAGGGCCGCCGCTGGTATTAGATCTTTTAATATTATAATTTAAATCCATAACAGGTTCCCATTCTATGATGTTTTTAGCATCTCCGGAACTCACTATTACTCCGCCAACAATATTACTCTGCACTGTTAATTTTAATGCAGCGGTAGCAGTTGTAGAAGCATTTGAAGCAGTTAAAGTAATAGGGAAAATACCAGATTCTGAAGGTGTTCCTGATATTATACCTGTTGAGGTATCAATGCTTAAACCAGCAGGAAGACCTGTACTATTAAAGTTAGTTGGAGATTTTATACCCGTGATGGTGTAAGAGTATGGTTTTCCAACCAGAGTAATAGCAGTTTCCGGACTTGTAATCACTAATGGTTGTGTACGATCGTCTACTAGTTTAATATCATTACCGGTTCCTCCTTTGTAAGTAATACGGAAATCATGTCCGGCAATACTTATCAGTGACATCTCAGGTAAATTTTTAAATGTTCCTGATACGGGGTCGGTTCCTGTATTATCAATAATTGTAAAAGCTGTACCCAAAGGCAATGAACCTGCAGCAATATCATTTAGTATTAATGTAGGCTGGTTCAGGGTAATTTTTGTAACAATAAGATTATCAGAAACACTTCCGGTACTGCTAATATCTGCCTTGTAGGTTGCATTAGCATTAAGGATGGTGTTAGTGGTTGTGAATGCAGCTATTGTTCCATCGGTTCCCGGTACAAGAAAAGCTTGACTGCTTGTATCAGTGCTGCTGCCAACTGTAAGGGTTCCGGTGCTTTTTCCACTGCCTCCAAAAGCGCCATTTTTTACAACAATTGGACTCGAGTAAGAACCATTTGAACCGTTATTTAATAAAAAAGTTCCGTTTAGGATTGTAGTTGTTCCCGTATGGGTACTGTTTCCTGAGAAGATTTGTGTTCCTGTACCAATTTTTTCAATAGATAATGTTCCGCTTGCATTTGCAAATGATCCGCCAAAATTAGTATTTGCATTTAATGCCCCGATTCTAATAATAGGTGTACCGGCAACATTTTGACGAAATCCTCCTCTGCCGGATAAAGCACCAAATTCAAGTACTCCCGAGCTAAACATAATTCGATGACAATCTACTCCCACTGCATCTAAAAGCCAGTATGCATTTGCGCTTCCTGCCTCAGGAACCATGAATCCCAAACGATGCTGACCGCTTCTGAGTTTAGTGATGAATGTACCTGTAAACGAGCTGTTATTTCCATAAAGGTTTATTGCTGAAAAATTATCAGATCCATCATTATAGATTGTTCCGCCTCCAGTTAGTTTTCCGTATAAATTTATACTTGCTGAACGTTCATAAAAGTATCCGCTTTTACCTGCGGGTACTTCTATATCGTTATAAAGTGTTGCAGCCGTGGTAGTAGCTAAGGAGCTGTATAAGGCTCCGCCTTCCATAATAATTTTACCTTTTCCTAAAGGGCCGGATAAAGGATTGCTCGGAGTACCAGTTCCATTTCCAATAATTTGAATACCGTCTGTTGATCCCCATGCATAAACTGAAGCCCCGCGGACAATGGTGTTGCCGGAATAGGTATTGGCACCAGACATGATAAGGGCAGAAGTACCAGTTTTAACAATACCGCCTGTGCCGCTTATAACTCCGCCAAGTGCTATACTGCCTGATTTTGTATTGACACTAAGTTGTCCGTTTAAGGTAATAGGAGTGTTGAGTGTCTGAGCTTGTGCCGAATTGTTTACAAGATCACTTTTAAGAGCAATACTATTACCTGTAATTGTAAAGTTCGAAGCATCTGTGTCGAAAAGGATTCTTGAAACAGTAAGGTCTGAGATGTCATTAGTTAAAGAGGTGCCGCTATCTGTTCTTTTAAACGTTAAAATGGCGGGACTGGCTGGTGTGGTATTTTCTTCCCAGTTCTCGGATAAATTAAATACATTGCTGACAGGGATATTCTTCCATGTCAAGCTGTTTGTTCCGGGGTTGCCAAATACTTCGATTGAATTAGCGCTTTCCAGAGTAGTTCCTTTTGAAGAAACAACATAATAGTAAGCTGTTCCGTTGGTAAGGGCAGTATCAGTATAAGAATTTGTTGAAACTGATGCAATTTCTGTATAAGGGCCTCCACTAATTGCCGCACGTTTTATTTTATAAGTTGAGGCTCCGTCTGCTAAAGTCCAGTTCAAAGTAATTTGTCCGGATTGATTCACTGCCGTAAGATTGGGTGGTACCGCTGGAGGTATAGATGCAAAAACTTCATTAGATGCGGCACTCTCATTTGTACCAATTAAAGCTGTTACCACATAGTAATTATTGACTTCATAAGCAGGGTTTGGATCAATAAATGATGTGCCGCTTATACCTGTTTGAATTGTAGTATAGGGTCCTCCAGCGGTTAATGAACGCTTAACATTATAACTCGTGGCATTTGCGGCTGCGGACCAGGTGAGTTTTATAGTTGAATTAAGAGAATTTGCAGCCAAAGTGCTAATTGCCACAGGATTTTCATTAGAGATAACATCAATAATTAAGGAAGATTTAGCACTGCCATTTGCATTTGCGGCTGTTAAGAGTACAGTGCTTTTGCCTATAGCAGTTGGTGTGCCGGAAATAACCCCGGTAGAAGCATTAATACTAAGACCGGCCGGTAAACCAGCAGCGGCAAAATTAGTTGGGGTGCCATTGGCTGTGACATTAAAATTAAATGGTGTCCCCAGGGTGGTGCTTGCTGAAACAGCACTGTTTATTTCAGGAGAACCAACAGGGAATGTATTATTAATTGCAACATTTGTAAATGTCGCAGTATTTAATACTGTAGTGCTATTAGAAATAGTGTAAAACCCAATATAGGCATCTGCAGGTATTGTCATAATGTATAATGCATTATTAGACCAGTTTATCCCGTCATGAGAATGAAAGGTAAATATTCTGTTGCCCACACGTTCTAATTTGAGCCACCATGGTGCTCTTGGCTGCCAGTGAGCACCGGCAGTTTGTGCAGTTTGACCTGATGCGCTTGAAGTAATTCCGTTTGTTGAGGAAAGATTTAAAGACACGTAATTAGAATTTGAAGCTAAGGATTCGCGGATCATAAGCCCCGAAACAGCATTGCTGACAGAGCTGCTTTCAATTTTTACTACAATAGATGCATCGCCTTTAATAGGTTTAAAAGTGAAATTATTAGCATTTGAAGCCGCAGTTCCCGATCCTTTGGCAGTCCAGGTTCCGGCATTATAACTTACACTTCCAATCATTCCGGGATTACCAATGTCGGTGTTGGTGAGATAATTAACAGGTACTCCATTATCTGAGGGATAAATTATCGGCGTCATTGCTGTTGCTGTTGAATTATCAGATGATTTTAAATATAAAAAAGACCATGCACCTTCACCTACCATTGTTCGCATTTGTTCGGTATAAGGATTTGGTATGTTTTTTCGAAGGGAATAAGCACCTTTTATAATATTATTAAAAGGATGCTGGTGCAGTCCGTTTGCCGATAAATTAGCAAATGCTGTATAATAAGTAGAATAGCCGCCCAAAGGAATGAATGTTAGTCCGCTTGGATCTATTCGATAATGGTTGTATAATTCTCCCATTTGCAATAAGCGGTTATCCAGTTCGGCAAACATATCAACACCTTGTTTAAAGGCAACCTCTGCACCCCATGAAAGTGCCCAGATTTGCCCAAACCAGTGATCATCTCTACCGGTATCTCCAACTTCTCCGTTAGGCAGACTGTTGCGGAAACCTCCTCCGGCATCCATTCTATAGACTTCAATGGCTTGATTCCATTTTGTTTCATCGTCTAAGAAAGCCGCAATACTTAAGGCAATTTGCAGCTGTATAGCTCCTTTATTATGATCTCTAAGTGGATAAGGTACCCAGGAAGCCGGATAAAGCACATTGGCAAAATAATTATTTACGTGGGTCGTATTAGCAGCTGTCCATCCCGGGTATGTACTTTTTAAAATATCAGCTCCTGTTACAAAGTAAGGTGCATAATCACCTATATCTAGCATATTTTCACCACCGCCCCAGGTTGTGTTAGTGACAGCCCAGGCATCTAATATCTGGGTAGCTTTTGCTGCATAAGCTGCATCGCCGGTAAAGACATACATAAAAGTCAAATTGTGTACAGCTATCATATCACTTTTCCATGCATTATTGTTTAAATCAGGAGCACGTGTTACCGTAGCAAAAGGACCCTGCATTGAATAGCTGAGTTTAGATCTTGAATCAGCTTTTAGGGCATTATATCCTGTAAGCCAGGGTTCCTGGGTAATATTGATCTTAAGCTGATCTAAATCATATTGGGTAAAAGGAATACCCGGATGTACAAAAGTTTTTTGTGCTGCAGTGCGCTGGGTAAACATAAGAGCCAGCAGCGAAAAAACATACATAAAAATAAGATAGTTTTTTTTCATTGTTTACAGATTAGTTAGTTATAGAAATAGATACTCCTAAGTCTTAGTTATTTTTATAAAAAAACTTAAGGTGGTTATTGTATCTTTTATTGAACTAAACTCAATTTCTATTAATTGAATTTATTTAATTTTTTGAAGTGGTTTTGATTTTAAAAACCTCTAAGAGAAACTGTATTTTTCGTATTTTCATTTCATCATATGCGATTTATTAAGTGGTTATTATGTTTTACAAATCGATTCAATATAATATGTCGGCCGAACTATTTTAACTCTACATGAATATGTTTTAAAGTATTGTTAATCAATGAGTTTTTTTTGAAGTTTGTAGTAAAATTATTGTTTTATATTCACACAACTGTTCTGAACTATACTGATGTAATGGTATTTTTTAATTATTATTTAGTAATAAAAAACGTATATAGTGATTTTTTATACTGTTTATTGCTGGGTTTTAATTGTCTTTGAAGTTGAAAAACGTAAGTTTTTGCCAGGACACAATTGGATAAAAAAAACAGGAACCCTTTTTAAGAATTCCTGTTTTTTTTAATATGAAGAAGATAATCAATAAAATATATCTTTCACCGCTTTAGTTTTTTACAAATCCGAAGGATTGAAAAAGGTTATTTTGACGTTTCGTTTAAAGATTTGTAAACAAGGCCTTCAATGTATAAGCCTTCGTAGAATCGTGCAAAGTCAGATAATTGTTTATATCCTTTTTTAATAGATTGATCAGAAATTTCAGTTCCGTTTATTTTTAAGCCTTCAAAAACAATATTTTTAATGCTTCTCTCGGGAGAATATCCTTCAATGATGGAAATATTTGCATTTTTACCCGTATAGGTTATATTTTTAAAAAATACATTTTCTATTCCACGACCCGGTGCTTTTGCATATTTTTTATTGTAGGTAACACGCAGATTCAGTAACTGCCCTTGTTCAAAATCTTCTACCCGAATATTTTCAAAATAAATGTTTCGGGCTAAATTCTCATCAGAGACATTGATACTCATACAGCCTTGATAATTAATTTGAGATTCATCATGATTAAGGATATCTATATTCTCAAATTTTATGTTTTCTAACGTTTCAGATTTGCCAGGTTCAGGATTTCCATGTGTTCCAATTAAAATCGGATGTGCGACATCGGCCCAAAGCGCTGCATTTTTGACTACTATATTTTTACAGTCTCCGTAGAATTTCCAGCGATGTCCGTAAATAGCGATACAGTCATCAGAGTTTCTCATAAAAACACCGTCAATAACAACATTGTTATTACTAAACAAGTCAATTCCATCTCCCCAGCCTTTGGCACTAAAAGATCTAATATTTTTGATGGTAAGATTTGTAGATTGCCCGCTTGATACCGTATAATGATCGGGGTTAAGAAAAACAAGATCTTCAATGATTATATTATCTGAAAAATTTACACCTACACCATCATTGGCCTTATAAATAATTCCGCGTCCGCAAATGCGTATATCCTTAACGTTTTCACAATGTATAGAAGCCTTTAGAACTGCACCTGGTGCGAGATAAACGGTTTTACCACTAGGAACATTTAATACATTATCTTTTACTTTATGAAGCCCGGCAGCAAAATAAATAACATTAGGATCCTTAGAATCTGGTTTGAAAGTTTCGGGTGAATTAGTAAAAATTTGCAGATTATGAAAAATATCCCCATTGACCTCAAGAGAAAGATTGGCAGGTTTGCTTAGTGAGAATGTAATAGTATTGCCTTTTATTTTTGGCTCAAAACCATAAGACAGCGGGCGAATGCGGGCAGATTGTACCTTACCGCGGTTATAAGTAACAGAGAATTCGACAGTTCCTTTAAAATCAAAATTAACCATAGAGCTTTTAGTTACATTGTGCATGTCTACCAAGGCTTCATATTCGTATAATTCCTGCCACTGCCCTCCGGCGATACGTACTTTTACCGAGAAATCATTATTATGAGGAATGCTGTCTGATGCTGGAAATGTGATGAGCTCTTGTGCATTGAGGGAAAAACTCATACAGCTTAAGAGAAAAATTATAAATGTTTTTTTCATATGGTTAATTTTAAAAAATTGGTTTTTGTTAGTGTTTTCAATACATAGTAATTCAGGTAATTAAACAAACAAAGAAGAGAACAAATTATTTATTAGTCCTCTTATTACTGCGATTTGTTTAAGTTCTATTTTTAATTGTTTTTGATGGTTTGTTCTTCACGAATTATTTTTCCGTTTTTTGATTCTTTTATTCCTATTTGAGCGGCTCCTTTCTCACCTTCAAAATTATTAATAGTGATCTCTTGTACACGCCCGTCAATGAGGGTGATTTTCAAATGATCGGCATCAAGGGCCTGGATTTCTTTTATAACAGATTGTTTTTCAAAAGGCTCTATGATGTTTAAATATCGGGCTGTTTTGCCTTTGGCACGTACGGCATAGGTTTTTCTGCGTGGAGTTTCATTACCAAGAGGGAAATCACAGCCTAATACAGCTTTGAAACCTACAGCTTTTAATCCGCTTAAATCTATTTTGATTGTGGCAGGTTTCTCTTGGTTCCCTGTCATTGAAGCAATATTATCTGTATATTCCTGTCCGCCAATTTTAACAGGGCCTCCATAATAATCTTTTCCTTTATATTCATTTGGAATAATATTATTGAGAACCATCGGGAGTTCAGAAACCTTAATTTCTTTTCCATCGGCAAGTACCACTCGTGCATTTGCCCAAAAAATATTTGATTTTTTACTTCCTGTAAAGCTTGTTTCTAAGGTAAGTTCTTTTGCATCTTTTAATGTTAAATCAATGTTTGCCTGACCCAGAATCCAAGCTCCTGTTTTAGCCTCTGTGAGTATTTTACCATCGACACTTATTTTGTACGATAATTGTTTTTGTATGTCTAAAGCTTCAGGGGCTGAGGCCGCCATGATTTCGTTTTCTAATGGCCAGGCTGAGGTAACATTAATTTTAAGTTCACCTTCTTCACTATTTGGCGCTAGGGTACCGGTATTGTCACAATCTTTGCCCCAGCAGGTTTCAAAAGAAGCTTTTGCTGCTCCTTTTGTCTGCCACCAGTTACAATCTGTTATAAATTGGGCGCTTCCTAAAGGATCACTATTCATTTGGTTGTCATGACGAAGAAATGTTTTTGTACCGGCTGTTAAATCAGAGAAGCCTTTCATTTGAAAAAGCCAGTCAAAAGTATGTTCTTTTTCAGCTTTAATATAATCGGCCAATAGAACATAATCATCCGTCATAATCATTAAACGACGCTGCAGTACAGGTTCTGTATAATCTGTTACGGCGCCGTATGCAGGTGCATTTTTTGGTATTTCTATTGATCTTCCTTCCTGAAAAGCTTTCTCAGCAAAGCTGATACCTCCCGCCCAGTCATACTGCATGCCTCCGTAGGGAGGATTTGACCATCGTGCATTGGTTTCGGTAACAGCCGCCTGCATTAATTTCCCAGTGTGGAATAAAGTTTTAAAACTCTCCACAGGTTCCTGCATTTTCTGATCTACCACAACCATGTTTTTTGACATAGAGGTTTGTACATAGAATTTATACATATAAGAAGGATATCCGTACCATATCATTTCAGGATTATAGAAACTTCTTCCATAGCGAGAGAGATGGAGCAGGTTGGTTCGGTCGAAGTGACCATGATATCCTCCAAAGGTTCCATAATGAATGGCTGCCTGCAATTGCTCTCTGGCCGGACGATTCTGTGCCTGTGAGCGAAGTAAAACGATTCCCATATTATCAGCAAAAGCCGACTTAGTCTGAAGTGCCGAAGGTGTTTGAGGCAGCTCTCCAAAACCATAAAGCAAGTCTCGTTTATTTCCACGATTGACTATCGATGCATATTCGGGGTCTTTGTAGAGATAATAAGCAAGTTCGTAAGGCTGTCCAGATACCATATTTTCCTGAGCATCATTCACCCCAAACATTACGCCGCGATAATCTGCAAATGAAGGTATGGCATCCCACATATCTTTTATACTGATACTGTTTTTAGTTACCGTTCCCCATTTCTCGAAGTTCATTCCGTATAATCCAGGTTCTTTGAATTCAGGCATTAAAGAATAGTATTTGGAAGTTCCAATAGGATAGCGTGTGTTTTTAAAATCAAGTCCCCACGGCTCCAAGGCTAAAGCAATTTGAGAAAACTCACTTGCGCACCAGACATTATAACTAATAGTACATTCGTACCACCAGCCGTCACTCATTACACCTTGTTTTAAATGATCAACAACTCCCTGCGGGCCATTGAATATTTTCTCAACTAAATCCCAGTCCTGCAGGGCTAAGGCACAATACATCGCACCTGTAATTTCGCTCAATAACCAATTGTTGATGGCTCCACTGCCTTGACCTTTATCGACAGTTTCAATAAACAAGCGAAGTGTTTTTTCCAGATTTTGGGTATCAGTTTCGCTGAGTACCTTGGCTGGGCGAATCATATCGTAAGCCATTACAATGTGCTGAAAGAAATGCCCCTCCTGAACAAAAGACTGATGACATCCTCTAAAAGTACTTGGGTAGCCTTTTTGAGGATCAGAAAGACGGCGTAAAAACAAAGCTATTTTCTGAGCGTATTCTTCTTTTCCGGTTAACTGATAGGAAATTCCGGCAGCCATAAGATTAAATTCTTCCTGAGTTTGAAATAATTGCATGCCCAGGTTAGGGTTGTCATTGGTAAGTTTAGCTGCCACTTCGGGAACCACCCATCTTCGGGCTATATCTTCGTATTCCTGCTGGGCTTTTTTTGCCCACTGATACTTATCGACATTGTTTTTAATTTCCTGCCAGCGTGCAGCAGTATGCAGAATATTAGGAGCTGAGAGGGCAGATGCGGTAATAAAAGTAAGCGGAGTATCTTCTTTTCCGTTGGCAGTCACACGCAGGATTTGTTTTTCACGGCTGCCTTCAGGCATTGTCAGCGGAACCGACACCTGCATTTTACAAATTTTACTCTCACCGGGTTTCAGTTCCAGAGTAGAAGGGTTAATGGCTGCAGACATGGATTCCCATCCATAGCGCTGAAACGACAATTGAACAGCTTGTGTCTGGTTTGTTGTATTGACAACCTGAACCTCATATAGAGCATTTTGCCCTCTTTTTACTGCTTTACCTTTAATTTGAGATAAAAGAGCAGTATGTTGTGCTTTTTTAAGCTGAACATTCTTAATTTGAACTTCTCCCTTTATGGAAGATTTAGGTGTTATATTTACTTCTTTAATAGTACGTAAAACTCCTAAGCGTTGAGCTTCGCTGATATCCAGAGTATTCCAGGAAAGATATACCGTATGCCATCCTTTTCCTGTAATACTTGTGTTTGCGTGAGTTTCTTCAATCAATTGTCTGGCATCTTTCTTTGGTACCTTTAAGGAAATATCGATCTGGAGGTTTTTTTCTTCTTTTAAGAAAACCTCAAATTCAATTCCTGAAAATGCACTCCAATCCGAGACATCCTCTCTAATATTTCTAAAACCTATATGATATTGTTTTCCTTCAGGATATTGGTAAGTAATAGTTTGATTAATCCCAACTGTGGCAATGCCTGATTTAATATTTGCAGCCCCTTTCCAATCTTTAAAAGCGGGGTCACCAATTGAAGCGACTATTTTTTGCTGTGCAGAGAGAGCCTCAGCTAAAAATAGAATGAACAGGAGTATGGTAATAATTTTTTTCTTGAGTGGCATGGGAAAAGGGGGGATTAATTTAAAATGTAAAAAGTTTGCTCAACAGGCTCTGCAGATTTTATTTTAGGTTCGCTATCCCGTCCATACTGCCAGGCAGCGACTGTTACTTTAATAGGGAATTGAGAGCGCGGCGGTATTTTAGTAAAAACTAATTTCCCATCTTTTATTATAGCGGAGCCTTCTTTAATATAAAAATAGACAGGCATTTGGCTGTCTGAAACAGCATTTAAAGAAAAGGACTTAGTCCCTTTTTTTACATTTGAAATAGAAGGGAAGCTGATGTGCTGCTCGGCTCCATCTTTGTTTTGCAGAGGGATTTTCATATTGAATTGCTGTACACTGCTTTTGTATTTTTTATCTCCCGGGTTACTTGCAATAAGCCAGATATCGCCGGTGCGTTTCTCATTATGGAGCCCCATTCGGTAGAAACGTACAGTAAAAGTAGTGTCATTAATCTGCTCTACAGGACCGCAAATCCGGCTGATTTTTATTTTATTTTGAGCATGATCTGTCGTGGTTTTATTTCTTAAAGAGTCAGTAAAAATGGCTTTAAGAGTAAAGGTTAATCCATCAGTTTGCGGTGTAAATTTTCCTTGAATGCGCGCATGAGATTTTTGATTGAAAGCAAGTAAATTTCCATTTTGAACAAAACCAAGATACTGCTCTTTTTTACCTCTTGCTTTGGCATAAAAAGCTTCTGCGGCATCGGCAGTTTCTTTGTCAAAATACCAAAAAGCCTCATTTTTATCTCCTTTATATTGATTGTAGGGTGCAGAAGCATAAGCAGGCTTAAGGTCTTTTTTCCATCTTTCTTTAAGGAAACCTTTAAGCGGATCTACCGCAATTAGTTTTACGGGTTCGTTCAGCGGTGATTTTAATGGTAAGCGGTACTGCACGGCTTTTTTAATAAACAAATTTAAATAATCAATCAATTCATCTGAAATATCAAAATGTCCATGCCCTGCATCGCATAGAAATGAAACTGCAGCCTGAGGGAAACGTTGTTTGAAATTGAGGGCAGGCTGCACCCTGTCTTCCCACCATTCGTATTCTCCTTCGACCATTAAACCTGGAACGCCATCGATGTTTCGATTGTCCCAATCTGGATTTGGCCTGCCGCTTCCGGTAAGATTGGTCAGCGGAGCATCGCCGTGAATGGATAAAACAGCGAGGGTTCTTTGAGGGTTCCATGCCGCGAAATTCCATGGATAACTAGCAAAAGCCGAATGCCCGATAGGTATTGCGGGCGCATATTTAAGTTCAGAGTAACCAGATACACTGGCAAGGTCATTTATAAGGGATTCAAAATCCCTGCCAGCCGATTTATTAAAATCAAATGTCATATCAAATCCGGGAGTTACCCAAATAATGGCAATACCTAATTTTGACATTTCCTGACGGAATTTTGGGTGCTCGAATATGGTTTCTTCGGTCATATTGTGCTGACCAATTATAGCGGCCCGTACTTGTCTGCAGTTTTCAGGAATCCATAAAAAAGCTTCAGGATGTCCTTTAGTTTCATTAGAAACAGCACTTGTAAGTGGAACTGACCACTGATATTGTGCCATAGCAGGGGTGCATATCAATGAATACAATAATACTTTTAACAAACCCAGTCTATTTATCCTGATTTTCATACTCAATTCAATTTTTGGAGGCTTATTCGAAAGAGAAAGTTTAACTCTTTCATATATACAGCTTTTGTTAAACCATTTAAGTTAACATTTCAAAAGTAAATTTTAATTTGAAGCAATGCGTTCTGTTCTGTTTGTTAATGCTATGTTAATTTTTTTAAACGTCTTAAAGTATAGCAGCTGCTTTTTTATTTATTATGTTTTATAAAATATTTATAATCAATAAAATATGGTGTTTTTTTGTCACTAGACTTTTAAAAATAATTTAAATTTCATTACAAGCTGTAAATTAGATTAATAATTTAGGAAGTATATTTACGTCTCAATATTCAAATGTTTTTTAATAAGAAGGAACAGAAAATTAATGAAAAGATTATTATTTAAATTTTTCGTACGCATTTTAAAAAATGAAAATTGTATTTTCAATTTGTCTTTGCGTGTGCAGGTTTTTATCAGCTTAGTCTTTTTTTCTTATGGGCATGACGTTTTTTCGCAAGACTTTATATTTTCTCCAATTGAAGACAGACAGCAGCTTAATGAAGAGAAAATCCGCAGTTTTATTGAATTGCATGATGGCAGGATTGGTGTTTTTACTGAAGGAATGTTCAATTTGTATGATGGTTCAGGTTTTAAGACAATAGAAATTGAAGATGACAATTCAGCTCCACTTATATCATATACGGGCTTTCATCACAGTTATTTAGAAAACAATCGTATCTGGTTTAAATACAGAGGGAAAATCAGTTTGATTAATATCTCCAAAGAAAAAAGTGAAGTAAATCCGCTTAAAATCTTAAGTTCATTAGGTTTTAAAGGTACACCAGTTAATTTATTCGTTGATGAAAAAAAAGACATCTGGATTGTAAATAATTCAGGCAGACTGCTTTGCTATGAGCAAGGATCAAAAAAAGTGATTACTTTTTTAAACAGTATTGATTTAAAGGGTGGTGCTGATGAAATACTTTACGATCTGGTTCTTCACAAAAAGAAAGTCTATTTAATATACAAATCAGGATTAATTCGTTGTTTTGACCGCTCATCGGCAAAAGAACTTTATAAGGAATTCATTGTCAAGGATGCATCAGGTAGTTTTACACAATGGAATCACGCAGCGGCTGTAGGTAATTATATATATGTAATAAGAGCTGGAATAAGTAAGGGGCAGCTGGTTCGATATGATACTGAAACAAGACAATCAGTAGTGGTATTACAGGCCGATACGTATTGGCTGAATACTTTCGCTGCCAATAATAATGGGGATTTTTTTATGAGCTGCAGTCAAGGGCTTTGGTACTTTAAATCAGGAAATACCGTTGGTACTTTTTATCCTGAGCTGACCCTGACAGATGGTCATAAAATAAAAACCGAAGTGAGTACTGTTTTATTTGATCGTCAGGGAGGACTTTGGGCAGGAACATTAAATAAAGGAATTTATTATCAGCATCCGGACCGCTCCCGTTTCAAATATTATCAAAAAAGCAATTTTAATTTAAAAAGTAATGAGGAATTTCAGGTAAATTGTTTTGAAGAGACTGTTGATAATAAATTACTTATTGGCACTAATGAAGCTTTGTATGCTGCTGAACTTCCCCTTAACCGAACTAAATCATTCAAGGTATTAATTCCAGATTTATACTGTCATTCCCTTCACAAAGATTCTACAGGTCAAATATGGATTTCGACCAATAAAGGCCTATATATGTATGGATGTGATGGTTTTATAAAACAGCATACAAAACAATCTGCTGGTTTTGTATATGAAACCAAACAAGGTGATATATATGTTTGTACAGGCACTGGGATTTTAAAGTGGAATAAATCACTGCAGTCTTTCGGTCTTTTGCCTTTGATTAATTCTCCTGTGAATGTATTTCAAATGACTGAATGGAATCAGAAATTGATTGGTATTTCGTCAAATGGTCCTTTTATAATGAATGCTGCAGGCGATAAAATTAGTATGCCTTTAGAAAAGGAGCATAAAAAAATGCCGATGTTCAGCCAAAAGAACCATAAATACAGCTGTCTTTTATCTGATTCTGAACAAAATTTATGGGTAGGAACTTATAACGGCCTGACGGTTTGGGACAATAAAAATCAAAAGTTATATGAAATAAATACAGATAAAGGTTTAGTAAACAACAGTATTAAAGCAATAGTTGAAGATAAAGATCGTTCATTTTGGGTTACAACTTCACGCGGTGTAAGCCATATTATAAAAAAAAGAACAGCAAGCGGACTTACTTTTAGAATCATAAATCACGATAAATATACTGGAGTTTTGGAATATCCATTTACTGATCGTGCTACATTTATTTCTTCAAAAAATGGATTGTTTATTGGCGGAATAGACGGTATGAATAATCTGCAGAAAAATGATTCTAAAGACAATCAGTTTGTTCTTAATCCAATATTATTTAATTTCAAATTGTTTGGAAAAAATGTGATAATTGATGAGAAAATAGATGGAAATATTGTTTTAAATAATGCAATATCGTCAACAGATACTTTAAGGCTCAAGTACGATCAAAACTTTTTTAGTATTGGGTTTTCCGGACTTAATTATAAAAACCCATCACAGACTTATTACAGATACAAATTGGAGGATGTTGACCAAAATTGGCGCAGTGAAAATTTCACATCCGGAATAGGCGAGGCTGGTTATACAAATATAACTCCCGGTCATTATATTTTTAAGGTGCAAGCCAGTTCTGATGGCATACATTGGCCGGGCAGGGAAAAAAATCTTTTAATTATCATCGAACCGCCTATATGGAATACAGCTTTTGCCAAAATACTCTATTTTGTATTATTATGTATTGGTATTGCTTTAATTTCTAAAGCTCTTGTAAAGCGTAATATTTTAATCCGCAAAAAACAGCAGGATTATGCTATAGAAAGAGCAAAATCAGATTTCATAACCAATATGAGCCATGAATTGCGTACGCCGCTCACACTTATTATAACACCTTTAAAATCGCTGCTTGCAAAAGTCGAAGATCAAAAAATAAAAAAAGAACTCCTACGGATTAGTTCTAATAGTGACCTTTTGCTGGACACTGTCAATCAGCTGCTTGATTTTAAAAAGATAGATACAGGAGAAGAAATACTGCACCGTAATTTTTATGATAATCTTTCATTCCTGACGGAATTGTGTACTGCGTATGTACCAATTGCAGAGGAAAAAGGAATTTCTTTTACCTGGAATATAGACCAGCAAAACGATGATTTGTACCTGGACAGGCAAAAAATTACCAGAATAATAATTAACCTGCTTTCTAACGCTTTTAAATTTACAGGCTTAGGGGGTAAAGTTAAATTTTCAGCCGTAATTGACAGTAAAAATAAAGTGCTGACAATTTTAGTTGAAGATTCTGGTATTGGAATTTCTAAAACAGAAATAGATCATATTTTTAATCGTTTTTATCAGGCAGACAATCAAAAAGGGATTTCAAGCGGAAGTGGAATAGGGCTGTACATGGTAAAATATTATGCAGAAATGCATGGCGGATCAGTCAGCGCAGTAAGTAATCCAGGACAGGGAACTTGTTTTAAGGTACTGTTATCGGTTCAGAAAAAAGCTGAATTACTACCTTTTGAAGCAGGAGAAGAATCAACAAGAAAAAGCATACTTATTGTTGAAGACCACACTATTTTTAGAGGTTATTTGTTTGATGAATTGAAAAAGTATTATGATGTAATCACTGCCAATAATGGAGAAGACGGTTTAACGAAAGCAATGAAGCATGTTCCTGATCTTATTATAACAGATATGATGATGCCCAAAATGGACGGCCCGCAATTAAGCCAATCCGTTCGAAATACGATTGCCATAAGTCATATTCCTATTATTATGCTTACCGGCAGGGCCTCTGATGAAGCTCGATTTGAAGGCTATGAGGCAGGAGTTGATGCTTATATGATAAAACCATTTGATATTAATCTGCTGGTACTTCGAATTAATAAATTATTGGAGCTGAACGATACGAGACGAAAAATGTTCATTAAAGAAAAAGAAGTAAAAATTGATGCATTGACGGATAATCCCATTGATCAGGAATTTTTAAAACGTGCTTTTCAATGTGTTTTTGATAATTTGTCTAATTCTGAATATACCGTAGAAAAGTTCAGTGAGGACATGAATATGGACCGTACCGGTTTGTATCGAAAACTTATGGCGCTTACAGATCATTCTCCAACAAATTTTATTCGTACTATCCGGCTTAAAAAAGCAGCCGAATTATTATTGGATAAAAAACTCACAATCGCAGATATATCTGATCAGGTCGGTTTTAATAGTATTTCTTATTTTACGAAATGCTTTCATGAAGCTTTTGGCAAAACACCAAGCCAAAGCAGGGAGGAAAATGTTTCAACAGGATAAAATTAATTATCTGTTAAGGTGTTGATTATTTGTGTCTTGTAGTTTTTTACAATTTGATTTCAACATGAGTTATAATTGTTTCAACATAATTTAAAGGCTTTAAAAAGGACAAAAGCTATTTTTATCCTACTATAAACTATTTAACTCAATTGAAATGAAAATTATTTACTCCTTATGTACTGTGCTGCTTTTTTGCATTCATAGTAATGGGCAGAATTTCCAGAAAACCACTCAGGGAATTAAGACTACTGCAAATGGCAATAGTATAGAAATACAATTTTACAGTCCATCTATTGTCAGGGTTATTAAATTTCCTGCTGGAAAAACTTTTTTAAAAGAAAGTCTGTCGGTGGTTTTAAAGCCTGCAAAAACTGGTTTTAGTGTCAAAACGGCTGACAATATTATCGTTTTAGAATCAGACCAATTAACTGTTAGTGTAAATACTGTTTCAGGAAATGTTGCATTTGCAGCCTCTAAAAAGGAATTATTAAAAGAAAAACCTGAAGGAACAAAATTTGAACCTTTTGATGATACAGGAGTCAAAACTTTTACGGTCACACAATCTTTTATCTTAGATAAAGACGAACCTATTTACGGCTTGGGACAGCATCAAAGAGGAGATTTAAACCAAAGAAATCAAAAATATCATTTAGAGCAGGGAAATGTAGAAGATGCCGTGACTTTTTTTCAATCAATAAAAGGGTACGGACTTTATTGGGATAATTATTCTCCAACAGAATTTACAGATGATGCCAGTGAAACTTCATTTAAATCGATTGTAGGAGATGGTGTTGATTATTATTTCATGTATGGAGGTAATGCAGATGGGGTTATTGGTAAAATAAGGGAATTGACTGGTAAAGTGCCAATGTTTCCATTGTGGACATATGGTTTTTGGCAGAGTAAAGAGCGATACAAAAGTCAGAATGAATTGGTCGATGTCGTTAAAAAGTATCGTGAGCTATCGGTGCCAATTGACGGAATAATACAAGACTGGCAATATTGGGGCAACAATTATTTATGGAATGCGATGGATTTTTTGAATCCTGACTTTTCAAATCCTAAAAAAATGGTTGACGATGTTCATAACCTTAATGCACATATGATTATTTCGATTTGGTCTTCTTTTGGTCCATTGACAAAACCTTATAAGGAAATGGATCAAAAAGGAATGTTATTTAATATAAAAACATGGCCCGAATCCGGCTCAGAAATCTGGCCGCCAAATATGGATTATCCGTCGGGAGTGAGAGTATATGACGCTTATAATCCTGAAGCCAGGGATATTTACTGGAAATATGCCAATAAGGGATTACTTTCTGTAGGAATTGACGGCTGGTGGATGGATTCGACAGAACCGGATCATCTTCAGATAAAACCAGAAGATTATGATACAAAAACATATCTGGGATCTTTTAGAAAAGTACGAAATGCATATCCTTTAATGACCGTGGGCGGAGTTTACGACCATCAGCGTAAAACTACAGCAGACAAACGTGTATTTATTTTAACCCGATCTGCTTTTGCTGGGCAGCAGCGCTACGGAGCCAATACATGGTCTGGTGATACAGGTTCAAGCTGGGAAACCCTTCGCAATCAGATTCCTGCCGGTTTGAATTTTACCCTTACGGGGATACCGCATTGGAATTCAGATATAGGAGGTTTTTTTGCGGGGGCTTATATACAAGCATGGAATGAAGGATCAGGTACTAAAAACCCGCTTTATCAGGAACTTTACGTACGCTGGATTCAATTTGGTGCTTTTAATGCAATGATGCGTTCTCACGGAACAGATGTTCCAAGGGAGATTTATAATTTTGGCAAAAAAGGAGAGCCAATTTATGATGCAATAGATAAAATCATCAATCTGCGTTATACACTTCTGCCTTATATTTATTCAACATCATGGGAAGTTACCAGCAAACAATCCAGTTTTATGCGTGCCTTGTTTATGGATTTTCCAGCTGATAAAAAAGGATGGGATATTAAAGATGAGTTTATGTTTGGTAAATCTATATTGGCAGCTCCAATTGTAGAGGCGCAATACACTCCGGAGAAAATAGTAAAAGTTAATGAAGCAACAGGCTGGGATAAACAAGGGGATAAAAAAAATACAGAAAAAATTACTGTAGATTTTACAACAAAAAAATCAAGAAATGTATATCTGCCGGCTGGTACAAATTGGTACGACTTCTGGACAAATGAAAAAATTAAAGGAGGTCAGGAAATTATAACAAAAACAACCATTGACATGATTCCGCTTTATGTAAAAGAAGGGGCAATTATTCCGTTTGGTCCTAAAGTGCAATTTGCAGCCGAGAAAAAATGGGACAATCTGGAGATAAAAGTATATCCGGGTAAAGATGGTTCTTTTGTGCTTTATGAGGATGAGTTTGATAATTATAATTATGAGAAGGGAGCTTATTCTGAAATTGAATTTTTATGGAATGAAACATCAAAAAGATTAACCATTTCAAATAGAAAAGGTCAATATAATGGAATGTTAACCAGCAGAAAATTTACTATTGTAATGCCGAATGGTTCGGAAAAGGTTATCAATTATAATGGTAAAAAAGTAGAAGAGGAGTTTTAATACTATACCTAAAGATGAGTGAAGCAGATTGAAAAAATACAATTATATTTTTTTCTTTGTTCCAAGAACTATTTCCTTAAAAAAGCGCAAATGTCCCTGACTTTTGCGCTTTTTTTATAACTCTTTACTATGTTTAAAATGTTTCCTGAGTTCAGGGTCAATGATAACGATTTTTACACAAAGGATGCTAAGTTCTGTAAGGGCTGCTTATTTTGTATTTCATTTAGTACATTTTGTCTGGCTGTTCTTTATCCTCAACGTCTCGTCTGGCTTGGCGTAATGCCAAACTTCTTCTTGAATGAATTACTAAAGTGCTGCAATGAACAGTAGCCCAGTTCAAATGCTATTTCAGTAGCTTGTTTTTTGCCTTCAAGCAAATCATTTTTTGCCAGATCTAAACGTAAGTCAGATAAATAAGAAAAAGCGGTTTGATTAAACATTTCCTTGAACCCCCGTTTTAATTTATATTCATTTATCCCTGCTATTTTTGCCAATTCTATCAGCGTAGGCGGTGACTCTATATTCTTAACTAAATAATCACGGGCAAATACAATTCTTTCTTTGTCGTAATCGTGTTTTATATACTCAGATTTTGAATTTTGAAAGTTATTAAATGATTCAGCTTGCAAAACAAGTAGTTCAATCGTTTTTGAAAGAAGAAATAACCTCTTTAGTCCATCCGAATAATCACAGCTCAAAATCGAATTGATACAGGTCTGTATAGGCAGATCAATATTTAGATTAGAATTTGAAAAAGTTACAGGTGTTCCCGAGACTATTTTGTCCGCAAACTGCTTAAGGGATTCATTCCCGTCTTTTGATATCGTCAAAAAAGAATCCTTTGTAAATTGAACCATAAATGATTTCATCCGCAATTCATCAAACTTCATTTTACCTTCAGCTGCGGTGCCATAGAATAAATTATGCTGATTCCCATTCAACTCAAAGGAATTGCTCATCCCATCCTGTTTTATTGAAGTTTTCCCCTGCAGATTAAAGTGCATGGTTACTAATTCCGTATCTCCCTTCCAATCCAATTCGGCTGGTTTATCAAGATAAGTTTCAGAATAAAGAATCTTGATATCATCAAAAAGCCATTGTTTGGCCGTTAATTGTCCAAAAGGGATGTTTATTTTAAAGTCATCTTCTTTAAAATCATGATTGCCAGAGCCATTTTCATCAAAGGCCATTTTAAATGCCTTTTGATCATTTCTTAACTCAAATCCCATTTGCTCCCTGATTTACTAGTCTAATTCCTCTTTTTGCAAGTTTGCCTTTTGGTAATGCAATAATTTTGTATCGTGCCATTATGTAAGGAATAAATAAAATCAAAGTTAGAAAAAAATCCATATACTGATGATTACCCAAAATAGTAAACTTTAAAAAATTAAGACAAATGACAGCAATAAAAGAGAGTAAAAAAGTAATCATAATTGGTGCCGGTGTTGCAGGGCCAATACTGGCTCTGCAGTTGAAAAAAATAGGTTTTGAGTCTGAAGTATTTGAATCGAGATCAGAAGACAATACAAAAGAGGGAGCTTTTTTGGGACTTACTCCTAATGGCTTGAATGTATTGAAAGAATTTGTTGATTTGATGAGGCTCAAAGAAGATTATACTCCCGGTTCAATGAAATTTTTCAATTCTAAAGGAAAACAAATAGCAAAACTGGATACAACTTATCAGAAACAGCAATATGGTGTAGAAACACTTCAGTTAAAACGGGCAAACCTCAATAAATATGCCCGGATAGCAGCAACTGATGCCGGCATAAAAATAGAATACAATAAAAAATTTGTCAGCTATCGTGAAACAAATGAGCAGGTAATAGCCTATTTTGCTGATGGAGCTGCAGTTACCGGTGATATTATGATTGGCTGCGACGGAATGTTTTCTGAGGTTAGGAATCAATTATTTCCAGAGGTTTCAGCAATTCAATATACAAAACTCATTTCTACAGGCGGTTATGCAAAGATTCCAGAGCTTTCAAAAACGCTGGACTCAATACGAATGACCTTTGGTGAAAGGGGATTTTTTGCCTATTCGGTTTCTGATAAGGGCGAAGTTTGGTGGTTCAATAATTATTTTAGAGAACAGCAGCCAAAGCCGCAGGAAATAGAGAAAACATTGAAAACTGAAATTCAGGATCATTTAGCAGATGTTCATAAAAATGATGATCCCTTATTTTCCAAAATAATCAAAAACAGTCATGAGATTATTGCCTATCCTATTTATGATGTACCCAAAATTTTGCATTGGCATAAAGGCAGAGTTTGCCTTATTGGAGATGCTGCACATGGTATTTCTCCGCATATTGGGCAGGGAGCCTCATTAGCATTAGAAGACACGGTTGTAATTGCTGAGTTATTAAAATCACATAAAGACTACGGAACTGCATTTCAGATTTTTCAGTCCGAGCGCCAGCCCAGAGTAGAAAAAATAATAAAAAGCGCTAGAAAAGTAGGAGATACTAAAACAAAAACGAATCCAATAGCAGCGTGGTTCCGTGACCGCTTAATTGGTTTCTTTATCGGCAGACAAATCCAGCAGCTTGACTGGATTTATGGCTGGACTTATTCGCATAAAAATAATGGTTAATACAATTACATAAAATAAGATTAGACCCCATGTTACGAATTCTACAGTCAATTACCGGCAGTTTTTTTATATTTCAGGATTAATCTTAGTTTATTGCCGAAATCTTAATTCATAATCGTACTTGACTTTTTGATTTATCTTTCTATAAAACTGCCCCCAAATAGAATTATTTGGGGGCAGTTGAAGCTGCACATGGCGGCTAAAGAATTTAAAAAATTTTTATTCTCGTATAATTTTTTTCACGATAGTTTTATTTGCACTGATAACCTTCAGGAAATAGATTCCAGCAGACAAATTTTCACATGGAATTGTTTCTGTTTTACTTGTCAAAGGCTGAGACTTAACTTTCATTCCTAAAGAATTGTATAATTCAAGAATAGTATTGTTTTTCACTGTATTAACTTTCACCATCAACATGATAGCTGCAGGATTAGGATAAACAATAATTTCGTCTTCTGCATCAGTAGTTTCGTCAGCGTTTCCCGCAAAAATACGACTGTCCAGCAATTGGACATCATTTCCTGTACCTCCTTTGTAGGTAATACGGAAACTATAGTCTCCAACCCTCAGCAGGGACATTTCCGGGAGGTTCTTAAATATTCCAGTTACAGTTCCGTCTCCTTTATTGTCGATAATTGTATATGTTGTGCCATAGAGCAGTGTGCCGGTATTTCCAATAATTTCCAAGGAAGGACTATCTGCGAGAATTACACTGCCAGTTATCATTTTATCTGAAGCTTCGGTTTTTAAATCTAGTTCGACACTGTATACGGCATCTGCATTTAAAGTCAGAGAAGAGAGTGCCAGGGTACCTATAGCATCATTTCCTGGTTCAAGTTTGGCTCCAGATCCGCTTCCTGATCCAATAACAGCAGAGGACTGGCTCACACCTGTTCCTCCTAAAGCCCCTTCTACCACCGTTATCGGACTTATAAAAGCTCCGGTTGCAGGATCATTATTTAATTGAAATTTACCCTTTTTGACAGTTGTAATACCCCAATAAGCATGATTTCCGGTGAAAACTAATTTTCCTGTCCCTACTTTTTCCACATTTAAAGAATTGGCAAATGTCCCTCCGAAATAAGAATCGGTATTCAGGGCTCCAATACTGATATAAGGTGAACCTCCAGCATTATTTCTCAGATATCCTCTTCCTGTCAGTGCACCAAAATGCAGTGTGCCTGTTTTAAATTGGATACTGTGACAGTCAACACCATTGGCATCCAGATGCCATACCGCGTTGGCGCTTCCTGACTGCGGCACCTCAAATCTGACCCTCTGATTGCCGCTTCTTTGTTTGGAAAAGAATGTTCCGGCAAATAGGCTGTTATCACCAAATAAATGCAGTCCGGCATAGGTATTTCCATCATGTTCAAGGGTGCCTTTACCAATCAGCCTGCCTCTAAGATTGATAGCATAACTGGTTTCATACATATAGCTTCTAACTCCATCGGTAACTTCTATATCATTGTACAGAGTGGCATCTCCGCCCTCTGATAGAAGTGTACCTCCATTGAGAATGATTTTTCCTTTTCCTAAAGGGCCGGAATCGGGCTTCCCCTCTAATCCAGTTCCATGGCCTGCTATTGCGACAGCACGCTGCGGCGGCCAGCCTCCTGAAGGCCCGTTTATTACTGTGTTTCCCTCGTAAGTATTAATGCCAGAAATAAACAGGAACTTTTCTCCGGTTTTAACCAAGCCCCCAGTGCCGGAGATTATTCCTGAGAGTCTAAGATCGTCCGTATGAGGATTTATAATGGCCTGCGAATTGATAGTTACTGCATTGGTTAACGACTGGGAATTTAAAGAATTATTTACAATATCGTTTTTTAAACTTATGCTGTTTCCTTCTATGGTATAAGGATAAGCATCTGGTTCAAAAAGGATTCTGGAAATTTCAAGGTTTATGATGTCGTTATAAAGATTTGTGTTAGTTGAAGTATTGAAGTTTAAGACGGCAGGGCTTGAAGGTATTACGGCTTCAGCCCAGTTAGCATTCTGGTTCCAATTTTGCGAAGAAGGGTTAGAGCTCCATGTTCTAATACTAGAACCGGCTGCACCAAAGGCTTCGTCAGAGTTTTCGCTCTCCTTAGTTGCACCCACGGATGATATTACATAATAATATCCAACACCGTTTACAAGGGCTTTATCAGTGTAGTTTGTAGCAGGAACGGTTCCAATTACAGTATAAGGACCGCCCATAGTTACAGCGCGCTTTATATTATATTCTTTAGCTCCCACAGCAGCTTTCCAGGTAAGGGTAACCTGTCCATTTGCGCTGGTTATGGCTGGCTGTGAGGGAACTTCTGGTGGTATTGATGCAAAAACTTCATTTGAAATACTGCTTGCCAGATTTCCGTTGTATGCAGTTACTATGTAATAATTATTTATTTCATACGCAGGAGAAGGGTCTGTAAAAAAATTATTAGTAAGGTTATTTTGTATTACAGTATAAGGCCCACCGCTGGCTGATGCGCGGCTTACAGTATATGATGTGATATTTGGACCACCCGGCCATTCGAGTTTTATACTGGAGTTGAAAGCGGCAGCAGTTAATTTAGTTACCGCACCCGGAGCCTTATTAGTGGTAATATCAATAATTACCGCTGTTTTGGAGATTCCCTTTCCGTTGGAAGCTTCTACAATTACAACAGATGTTCCTCTTGTTGTGGGAGTACCGGATATGATTCCTGTAACAGCGTCCAGACTAAGCCCTGCAGGAAGCCCCGATGCTGTGTAAGCTGCCGGACCTGCTGCTGGAATGATGATATAGCTAAAAGGGGTTCCTACCACTCCGGATGCAAATTTATTGCTTGTAATATCAGGTGATCCGGCAGCAAAATTGTTATTGATTGCAACGTTGCTAAATACTGCAGTGTTCAATACAGATGCATTCTTGGATGAGGTATAGAACCCGATATAAGCATCTTCTGGAAGTGTCATAATAAACAGGGCGATATTTGTCCATGTGACCCCGTCATGTGAATGATAGGCAAATATTCTATTACCAACGCGCTCTAATTTCAACCACCATGCAGAATTGACAGCGTAATGAGTATACCCGCTGTTTGATGCACTTGCACCGGAGCTGCTCAGATTGACAGGACCTGATGGATTAAAATTTATGGCAGCAAATTTTGAGCCGGCAGCCAGGGACTCTCTAATCATAAGACCGCTTATAGCCCCAGCGACGCTGTTACTTTCGATTTTAGCGACAATGGCAGCGTTGCCTTTCACAGGACAAAAGGTAAAGTTGTTTGAATTTGAAGGAGCATATCCGGCCCCTTTTACTGTCCAGATTCCGGCATTGTAAGCTGCACTGCCTTTAATTCCGGGATTTCCAATGTCGATATTTGTTAAATAGGGTGCAGAAACAACGTTTTGCGACGGATAAACTATCGGGGACATTGCTGTGGCTGTTGAATTATCCGAGGATTTTAAATATAAAAAGGACCATCCGTTTTCTCCAGTTAGAGTACGCATTTTATCCGTATAGGGAGTTGGCATTCCCTTTCTAACTGAGTATGCACCCTGAATAATATTATTAAAAGGATGCTGCTTACGGGCTCCGCTTGGTATACCCCAGCCTTGAGACCAGTATACGGAATATCCACCGTAAGGAATATAAGTAAGACCGGATGGATCTATTGCATAATGATTGTATAATTCACCAATTGCCAAAAGACGGTTATCCATTTCCGCAAACATATCCACGCCCTGTTTATAGGCAACTTCTGCACCCCAGGCCAGTGAAAAGGCTTGTACAAACCAGTGGTCATCACGGCCTGTATCTCCTACCTGTCCCGAGGGAGTACTGTTACGCAGTGCGGCCCCGGCGTCCATACGATAGACTTCAATAGACTGATTCCATTTAGTTTCATCATCCAGAAAGGCAGCAACACTTAAACCAATCATCAGCTGGATAGCCCCTTTATTACAGTCTCTCAATGGGTTGGGTACCCATGATGTAGGGTAAATTACATTTGCAAAATAGTTTCTTACATTAGTAGTATTCGTTTCAGTCCATCCCGGATAGGTACTTTTTAAAATATCTGCTGCCGTAACGAAATATGGTACATAATCGCCAATATCGAGCATGTTTTCATTACCTTGCCAGGAAGTATTGGTTACTGCCCAGGCATTTAGCAGGTCTGTTGCTTTCTTGGCATAGGCCGGATCTCCTGTAAATACGTACATGAAGGTCAGGTTATGGATAGCCTGCATATCGCTTTTCCATTGAATATTATTTAAATTAGGGGCTCGACTGACGGTTGGGAAAGGACCTTGAGGATTGTATGAAAGTTTGGATTTTGGATCATTCTTTAAGGCATTGTAACCAGAAAGCCATGGCTCTTTAGTGATATTTGCCTTTAATTGATTCAAATCTGCCTGGGTGAAGGGGATTCCCGGGTGTACGAATTTTTTTTGGGCCGAGGCACTGGGTATTATACCAAGGGTCAGGTAGAGAATTCCGAATAATAAAATCAGATTAAATTTTTTCATTAATTTAAAATTAGCTGCCGTCGTTCTTTATTATCCGGTTCTTCTATAAGGGGCTGCAGAAGACCACGAGGAACGAGCAGGCCAGGTTAAGTAAATAGGTTTTTTTGGGGTAAGAAAACAAGGGGAGGTACAAAAGGAATCGAGCCGTCTGCGATCGTAAACAAATAGGAAATCGCAGGACTCTGCTTCTCAGTATAGTAAGTACTAAGAAGAGCAGCCTTTTAACCAGATTGATCTGTTGTGGTGAACTAGTCGGAACGAAACTGATGAATATTTTTTTTCATAAATGGTAAATAATGGGGGTTAATATATAATAGGAAAAACCAAATATGCTAAAAACGCAAACCGGTTTGGTTTCAAAAATACAAAAAGAAAGCTCTCAAATTTGAGAGCTTTCTTTTTTAGTTTAAAAAGATTTTAAACCTTATTAAAAATCATAATTTACTTTGTGAAGCATGATATCACTTAACTTATCACTGTCTTTAAATTTATTGTAATTAGGTAAAAATGAATTTATCTGCTTCAAATTTTTGCAGATATTAAAAGACATTCAGTCTTAACGATAAACTTTTTAAATCTTGTTCCAGAGAACGAATGGTAGCTTGAAGCTCATTTAACATATTAGCTCTCGAATACAAATCATCTGCAGTATAAATTCCACCGTCATCAAAAAAAAGTTTTTCGGTTTTAGAATCTATTTTTCCATCAAAATTGTATTGTAACCATCGATTTTTTATGCTTTCCTGTAAGTCATTTTTTCCGGAATTACTAAATTGTTTCTCGTTTATAATAGTCCATATAGAGTTTGGATATGTCATGTTAGAATTGTCATTGTACCAAATGTTTTTCAGAAGGTTTCTTTGAAGTTTTAAATTTATTTTTTTTCCTTTAGGAGAAATTGTAAGCGCCCCTAATCCGGCACTTAATAATCCACCGCTCACACCAACTGCATTACTGGAATTATTATTTTTTATTAAAACGGTTGCTACAGTAGTCAGTGCACCTATAGTGACTGAAGCTACAGTAAGATTTTTATTCTTTTTATTATTGACAGCATTAACAAAATCGGCTAATTTATTTATACGTTCACCATTGCAGTCTAATTCTGAAGCCAATGCATTTATTTCTATACTGGTAAGCATTAAGCGGTCAGTAATTTTTTGTTTTAAAACTAATTTTTTTAAGGTATCATTTTTTATTTGAAGATATTCTGCTAAATAAGTTTCAATACCAATAGCATTGCTGATTAAGATATCATGTTTGGATAAATTGGCACTTAAAATACTATCTTGTTTTTGTATTTTATTGTTAGGCATTTCAAGTTTAGAATAATCATAATCAATGGTCGGCTGGCAGTAATTGCTTGTTAAATAATCAATTTTTGTGCTGTTCAAAACAGTTGAGCAAGAAGAAACAAGAACTGATATTATCATTGGCAGAATAAATGATTTCAGTTGTTTCATGCTCATTTTGTTTTTAACGTTAAAAATTATTAATTAACTTCTTACTGCCAAGTTAGGTCACAATTAGGAACTTTCCAAATTCAAACCCAAATTAGACAAAGCTTATATTTGTTGCATTTCTAATTTGAATATCTGGCAGGTCTTTGTTTTTCTAGGTCTCCATTTCTCAAAACGATTTCTCGCAAAACTTAAAAGATTAATTTATGATACTATTAATTCGTTTTTAAATGAGTAATATAGTTCTTTTTGAAATGGTAAATAAGTATTTTTTTTTTTTGAAAAATGTAGAAACTTAAAGAAAACTTCAAAAAGAACTTTGTTGCAGATTATAATCTGCAACCAGTTTTTGACTGGCGATAATCTTATATATAGGTAATTTTGAGATATTAACTTTAAAAGATCTTATTATTATGAATTTTAAAGCCTGCAGTAAACTAATTGGTTATGTCATTTTAGCATTTATAGGATTCACTGTATATGGACATAAGTATAAGACAGAAATCCCTAAATCGATAATTATTCCTGACAAAATTGATACCCGACTTGGAACACTAAATTTCAATGATGGTTTTACTGAAGATCAGACAGTGGAGAAAATTTATGATAAATTGGACTTCCAGCGCAGCGTTCAGTCTTTTTTAACCGCTATACCGGCTGCTTCGCTGTATGCTATGCGGGAGGGACAGAAAAGTCTCGGTGTAAATAACCAGTCTGTTGTTGTCTTTGAAGATAGAATGGATTCAAAAACATTATTTTTTACTGCCAACTCTAAATCTGTTTATCTTGTTGGATGGCTGGATTTGAAAGATGGGCCAATAGTAATTGAAACGCCGCCGAATGTGTTGGATTTTCTAAATGACTACTGGTTTTATTATGTTGCCGATATCGGTAATGCCGGTCTTGATAAGGGAAAGGAGGGAAGTTTCTTTTTGTTCCTCCGGATTATAAAGGAGATATACCCAAAGGATATTTTACTTATTACTCATTTAATTATTGGAATTATCTGTTTCTAGACAGTGCTTGGGAAAATCCATTTATAGGAAACAGTTATCTTTTTGAACATAATGATGTAAGATTAATTGAAGCACGCAGCATGTTTTTCTTTGCAGCGACAGGAATTACCCCTGCAATGTCTATTGCCAAAGCAAGATTGGGATCACAATATGCGGGGTGTTTTCATAGATTCTAAAAAACTGATATTAGATGGCAGTAAAAATTATAAAATTCATCTTCCTGCCGGAATACCGGCAAAAGATTTTTGGTACTTTGTTGTTTATGATCTGCAGCCCCGCTCTATGCTTCAGACCGATCAGCAGTTTCCAAGTCTTGGAAACCAGAACAAAGAAATTGAAATTAATGCGGACATTTCCGTTGATGTTTATTTTGGACCAAAATCACCTAAAGGAAAAGATAATAACTGGATACAGATTATACCAGGTAAAAACTGGTTTGTTATACTTCGTCTATACGGACCGCTGCAGTCTTTGTTTGATAAAAAATGGCAGTCTGGAGAGATCAAAGAATTGTGAATTTTATCCATATATTAAACAATTAATCTTTGTGCTATGAAAAAATCAATATTAATTTTGGTCTTATTATCTATAATAGGATGTACTAATTCTAAAAAAGAAGATAACACTTCAAATACGGAGCCTGCAAATATTAAAGGATCTGGCAATAATTCCAATGGCTGGATTGGTACAGAAACTGTAAGGTCACGATTAGGAGACTTCGAATTCAAAAATGGTTATCCTACGTCAGAATCTGTAAAAAAATTGAATGAAGCTTTGGTTTATAACCGGGCAATTGAAGTGTATCTTGATCAGATTCATGGTGTTTCATGGTATGCAGTTTGGAAAGGTGTTGCAAATGCAGGGGCCGGAAAAACTAATCAACTGGTGATTTGGGAAACTTTAATGGATGCAGAAACGCTTTTACTGACAGGTAATAGTGAAACGGTTTACGGGTTAGCTTCGATAGATTTGAAACGGGACGGTGCAGTAGTAGTAGAAGTACCTGCCATGATGCTTGGAGGATTCAGTGATATTTGGCAGAGTGAAATAGCCAATATAGGACCAACGGGGATGGATAAGGGAAAAGGCGGAAAATATATTTTATTACCGCCAGATTATAAAGGAACTATTCCGGCTGGTTACATGGTTTTAAAATCTACAACGTATAAAGTAGTTTTTGGGGTGCGGGGGTTTCAGCAGGATGGTAAAACAGATAAGGCAGTAGCTCTAATGAAAACTGCAAAAATCTATCCATTATCAAAAGTATCAAATCCTCCTGTAATGGAGTTTACAAACGGGTCAGGAAAAGCGATTAATACTATTTTTTCAGATAACAGCAGTTTTTTTACCGATTTAAATGAAATTATTCAAACGGAACCTGATAATAAATTACAGACAAACGAAAAGTTTTTACTGGCTTCCATAGGGATTGAAAAAGGAAAGCCCTTTAAACTGGATGCTAATCGCAAAAGCTTATTAAATGATGCGGCACAAACGGCTTCTGCTTTGGCAAGAGTTAAAAGTTTTGCCTCTGATGAACCTGAAAGATTAGTTTATACGGATAGAAGGTGGGAGTGGGCTTTTGTTGGCGGAAGTGCGACTTGGGATTCACAAGGTTATGTAAATACGGACAGACGTGCGGCATTTGCTTATATTGCAATTGGAATGTCACCTGCAATGGTGTTGAAGATTGTAGGCGGAGGGTCACAGTATTTATGTACGCCAAGAGCAGCCGATGGAGAATTCTTAGATGGAAGCAAAAATTATAAACTGCATATCCCTTCCAATATTCCTGTAAAAAACTTTTGGTCTGTTGTGGCTTATGACTCAGAAAGCCGTTCGATGATTCGTAATGGCAGACCTTTTCCAACAGTAAGCCAATATACAGGACCTAAGAGTAATTCTGACGGTTCAATAGATGTTTATTTTGGGCCCGAGTTGCCAAAAGGGCAAGAAAAAAACTGGATAAAGACTGTCAAAGGCAAAGGATATTTTGTTTTAATGCGTTTCTATGGACCTCTTGATCCTTTCTTTGATAAAACATGGAAACTCGATGATATCATTGAAATGAAATAGAATTAGATATACGCATTTGGCATATTAGAATCCTAGAAAGGTTTAATATACTTAAATTGAATACTGAAATATATTGCAATTACTTAAATTTTACTTTGAAATACCGTGGAGCAGTAATCTTGCCATAAAACTGCCGAAATCAATTTTTAAATTGATAACTGGATAAAAAACTTTAGTTTTTATGGCAAAAAAGGTATCCCTCCATGGATATTTTTCTACAATTTTGCCACAGAGATTTTGAGTAGTTTTAAAAAATTTGAAAAGCAGTATAAAAGAAAAAAACCTGCGAATCCCAGGATTTGCAGGTTTTACCACGTTTTTTGAAAAGATTGAGAAACTTTTGTTTTCACTTCTTTTACCCTTTTGTGGGGAGAGCAGGATTCGAACCTGCGAAGTTCACACAGCAGATTTACAGTCTGCCCTCGTTGGCCGCTTGAGTATCTCCCCAGATCTCAGCACTATTGCGCTTTGTTGTTCTAAGCGGTTGCAAATATAGTAACGTTTTTCATGTTTGCAAACAAAAATTGAACTTAATTTAAAGTTATTTTTTAATTAATTTTTAATTGGTTGGTATTGAATAAAATAAAAAAATCTCCACTAAGGAGATTTTTTTATTTTTTCTAAATATTGATGTTATTTAGCCAAAAGTTCTACGATTTTTGCTTTCAATTCCGCACCTCTTAAGTCTTGAGCAACCACTTTTCCTGATGCATCAAGAATAAAAGTTGCAGGAATAGATTCCACATTATATTGTTTCGCAATTGGTTCGTCCCAAAATTTAAGGTTTGAAACATGTGTCCAGGTTAAACCATCTGCTGCGATGGCTTCTTTCCAGTGTTCAGCATCCTTATCTAAAGAAACTCCAACAATATTTAATCCTTTTGAATGTAATTCTTTGTAAATAGCTACAACATTTGGATTTTCTTTTCTACATGGTCCGCACCATGAAGCCCAAAAATCAACGATAGTTACTTTGCCTAAACTTTCTTTAAGCGAAACTACTTTTCCTTGTGGATTTGGTGCTGAAAAATCTGCTCTTCATTTAGCGCTGCCAACTGGAGGAGCTGATGCACCAACCGCAGGCATTTTTGCTTGACCTAGTCTGGTTTTGATTTCTTTACCAGGAGTAGTATTTTTTACAGATTCGTCTAAAGCGTTGTATAAAGTCTCAGTTTTTTTGATATCATTGCTTGGATCATTAATCATACTTTGAATAATCAATGCAGAGATATAAGATTTTGGATGACCTTCAGCGTAAGCTAAATATTTCTTTTTAGTATTAGCCTGAACTTCTGTCTGAATTTCCATGTATTGTTTCATTAAGCCATTAACAGTTGCAGTATCATGAGCTTTTTGGGCATCTTGCATCTTTGTAGTATTCTTTTTCTGGAAATCAATTAAACTTTTTTGAGTTTTTGTAAGGTCATCATTGAATTTTACATACTCATCATTATTGTAAGTTCCGGAAATTTTAGATTTATGGATACTGTCTTTGTCAATTTCGATATTGATTTCTCCAGTTTCTAAGATAAATGGGATTGGTCCGTTAGCACCTTGAAGAATTAATGTATGAAAAGCCGGTTCTTTAACTTTTCCTTTAATTTCAAATTTTCCATTTTCAACTTTTACAGTATCTAACGCAATTGTCATTCTTGTTGCAGGATCCTGACCTTGCAGAATAATCGTTTTTCCGTTTTCAATTCCTTTTGCAGTACCTGTAATTAGGTATTCTCCGTCTTTAACTTTACTGCATGAAATGATAGCTGCAGAAGCTGTAAGTAAAAAAAGTATTTTTTTCATTATAAAAAATTAATTAGTTAATTGATTTGTACAACAAAAGTATCTAAAATTATAAAACATATAGAATTTTGTAACCTAAAATTTTGTTATAGTTTTTTTGTGTCTAAATGTCCTGTAATCAAGGGTTTTGAAGCGTTGATTTGATTTAAAACTGTTATTTATTTATTGTTTTGAATGCTAATATAGAATTTTTTTAATTGTAAGCCATAAAAAAAGCACTCTGTAAGAAGAGTGCTTTTTGAATTATTTTCGAATAAATTTATTCTTGATTTGTTTTCTTTCTCCATGTAAAAGAGTTCAAAATGTGTCTTTTTGCAAATCTTCCGGGAGAATCAGCATTTACCATTTTTACGTAAGTTGCTTTAGGAACGCTGATGTATTCGTAAACACTTCCGTTAGAAAAATCAATAATCAAACGACCTTCTACAAATTTATAATCTGTAATAGTACAAGCTGTTATTGTTTCTGTGTATTCAGGTAAATTAAGTTTGATAGTATCAGGGTGAATGCTTACTAAAAAGTGATAAGCTTCAATAATAGATTTACTTTTTTCTTCCGCAGCTTTTAAACCAGCGTCGTCACCTTGAAATTTATCAGGATGCGCTTCTTTCATCGCATTACGATAAATTGTTTTTAAATCTTTTAACTCTGCAGTTTTCTCTACGTTTAGTAATTTACGGTATTCAACTATTTTTTTCATAAATAAAAGGTAACTTCTTGTCTATTAGTTCGAAATGAGTGTTTTTACTTCAAAACGACAAATTTTTTGCAAAGGTACACTTTTTTTTAACTTTTCAGTTTTCATCCAAAAAATATTAAGGAAAGTTGTTTTATGAAATCGTTAATTATGAAATTAATTTAACTGCAAAGTGCGCAAGGATTTTTTATATGTATGATTTTTATAAAAACGCTAAGTTCGCAAAGCTTTGTATTGATAAAGCTTTGCGAACTTTATAAGCGCAGTCTTTGAAAAAAAAAATCTTAGTGTACTTTGTGTTAAAAAAATCATTTCAGCCTGAAACCTGAAACAAAAATATTATTCCGGCTTATGATTAGCCTTATCGAAGTTTTTAGATTTCTTTGGATATTTATCGTAGCTGATATCACTTGGATTTTCAATTACAGATTTAATTGTAATCCAGTCGCCAACGTTAAAGTTTGAATGTACGATTTTATAATCTAAAAGATATTCACCACAGAAATAATTGTTGTTTTCATCTTTTTCGATAATGCCGGTAAAAACTCCTTTTTGAGGCATTTTTCCTTGTGAATCTTTAGACATAGTTTTTTGTTTAAAATTAAAAAGGCAAAGTTAATCAATTTAGGTTTGTTTTAGGGAGTTCGCGACAATCTGAGTATATTTGCATATGCAGAAAAATTTTAAGCCACATCCAAATTCTTTCAAGAATACCTTTTGTGTTTTTAATGAAGTGCTTCCAAATGAAATAGAAGGTTTAAAAAAACAATTTGAAAGCAAGGCAGGAAGTACCTATTATTATACCGAAGCCGGAATGTACCGCGTCTCCAATCATTGGGGAAGACTGGCAAACAGTAAATGGCGTTTAATTGCCCGTGAACCTGAAACCGAATCGAAAACAAAAATTGGTTTTGCAGCCTGGGATGAGTTTTATCCTGATAATACAGAAGAGAAACTTTATTATATAGAAGCAGATTTTGAAAAGAATCTGGCAAATTATCAGCATAAAAAGAACCCGAATTATGACGGAAAAGCGATATTGAGAACAAGTTTTGAAACAACAAAACGCTTAAAACAAGTTAGAAACCTGCAGCAATTAACTTCGTGGGCGAAATATTTTGATTATGATGATATAGCTGATTTAAGAAAGCAGATTATCAACGAATTGATTTTTACTGAAAGGAGTTTAGAAGAAATAAAAAGAGAAATATAATGGGACGCAACAACGAACGAAATATTAAAACTCACAATGACAAATTGCACAAAGCTCAGGCGAAGAAAAAACAAGCCGAAGTTTCACGCAAAGAAAAACTCAAAGAAATTGTGAAAAAATTCAACGAAAATAAAGAGTAGAAAATAGTTTCAAGTTTTTTTAGTTTCAAGTTTCAAGTTACAACGGAACGTGAAACCTGAAACGTGAAACGTGAAACCTGAAACCTGAAATAAAAAACAAACATATATGAATACAAAATTCGAAACTTTAAAAGCAAGTGTACAGGAAATTATTGATTTGATTGCTGCAGGAGATTCCAGAGAAGCAAATAATAAATTATTAGATGTAAGTGAGGTGTTAGATGAAATGATTGATTTTGCTGAAGAAGATGAAGAAGTAAGGGAAATAAGCAGATATCAGGTTTTGCTAAACCAGCTTCATGTAAAAATTAATGGAGAAGAAGAGGTAGATGGCGGCGAATAAATGCTTTTGTGATACAGGATTATCGTTTGAAAATTGCTGTGGATTGTATCTCGAAAACAATCAAAAAGCACCCACGGCTTTGGCTTTAATGCGTTCCAGATATTCGGCTTATGCCACTCATAATGGCGATTATCTTTTAGAAACGACTTATATTTCTGAAAGAAAATATTATTCGAAAGCCGAAATTCTAAAATGGGCAGCGGCCAATAAATGGCAGAAATTAGAAATCCTGAGTTTTACAGAAAATACAGTGGAGTTTAAAGCTTATTTTTTAGATTCAAACAATAAACCCCAGATACATTACGAATTTTCAACTTTTAAATTAGAAAATAATGCGTGGTTTTATGTCGACGGAAAGTTTGAATAAACTACACAATTTGTATTGATTTTGGGTTATTTTGTTTTGATATTTTAACTAAAAATTAATAAACGTTTCTATTTTCATAATTCTAAAAAGGCTTAATTTTAGAATTATGAAAAACGAATTTAAAAAAGGTTTTTATTTTAAGTCGTACGAAGCCCCATTTCAGTCTCCGTTTGAAAAACTTTTTGGTATTTTCAAAGAGCTAATCACCCATACTTCGGGCGATTTTGACGAAGCAATCAGCTGGCTTCGGGAGTTAGATGTAGAATATAAACTAACTGATGAGAACTACACAATCGATGATTTTATCGAAGATTTAAAAAAGAAAGGTTACATAAAAGACGAAGTCAAAGAAGACGGTACAAATGGTTTTGGAATAACTGCAAAAACAGAGCGCGCAATTCGCCAGCAGGCGTTAGACCAGATTTTTGGAAATCTAAAGCGCTCCGGAAACGGAAATCACAAAACAAAATATGCAGGGAATGGCGATGAACATACAGGAGAATTTCGCGAATTTAATTTTGGCGATAGTTTAGAACGTATTTCACTGACCGAAAGTCTCCGAAATGCCCAAATCAATAATGGTGTTGAAAGTTTCATGCTGACAGAAAATGATTTAATTGTCGAAGAAACGCAGTACAAAGCACAAATGAGCACCGTTTTGATGATAGACATTAGCCACAGTATGATTTTGTATGGCGAAGACCGAATCACTCCCGCCAAAAAAGTGGCAATGGCTTTGGCCGAATTAATTACAACCCGTTATCCAAAAGATACACTAGATATTTTGGTTTTTGGAAACGATGCCTGGACAATTCCAATTAAAGATTTACCATATTTACAAGTTGGTCCGTATCACACTAATACGGTTGCCGGATTGCAGTTGGCGATGGATATTTTACGTCGAAAACGAAATACCAACAAGCAGATTTTCATGATTACCGACGGAAAGCCAAGCTGTGTGCGTGAGCGCGATGGTTCTTATTATATGAACAGTAACGGCCTCGACGAATATATTGTAGACAAATGTTATACGCAGGCGCAGCAAGCCAGAAAATTACACATTCCGATTACGACTTTTATGATTGCAAACGATCCGTATTTACAGCGATTTGTGAATCATTTTACAGAAGCAAATCAGGGAAAAGCATTTTATACCGGATTAAAAGGTCTTGGTGAAATGATTTTTGAAGATTATGAAACGAATAGGAAGAAGAGGGTTCGTTGATTTAGGTTCAAAGTTGCAAAGGTTCAAAGGGACAAAGGTTTTTGCAAATTAATTTATAGACAAAGTATATCGTAGAGACGCACAGCAGTGCGTCTAACCCAAAGTAGCAACACAATATTTGCCGTTAAAAAAAACAATAAACAAAATAAGATATTTCATAAAATGGAAATTAACAATATAAAAACATTAGGGCAGTTAAAAGCTGCAGGATATAAAAGCATAAGTATAAAGGACGAATTGCGAAATAACCTTCGTGAAAAAATAAAATCAGGAAAACCGGTTTTTGAAGGCGTTCACGGATTCGAAAATACCGTAATTCCAGAATTGGAACGCGCGATTCTTTCTCGTCACAATATCAATTTGTTAGGACTTCGCGGACAGGCAAAAACGCGTTTAGCGCGTAAAATGATTGAATTGTTAGATGAATATATTCCATTTGTAACGGGTTCAGAAATCAATGACGATCCTTTGAATCCAATTTCACGATTTGCAAAAGATTTAATCGAAGAAAAAGTAGATGAAACCCCAATTTCCTGGTTACACAGAAACGAACGTTTCTTCGAGAAATTAGCAACACCAGATGTTACTGTAGCCGATTTAATTGGCGATGTCGACCCAATTAAAGCAGCAAATTTAAAATTATCTTATGCAGATGACCGGGTAATTCATTTCGGAATGATTCCGAGAGCAAACAGAAGTATTTTTGTCATTAACGAATTACCAGATTTACAAGCCAGAATTCAGGTTGCATTGTTTAATATCCTGCAGGAAGGCGATATTCAAATTCGCGGATTTAAATTGAGAATGCCTCTTGATATGCAGTTTATTTTTACCGCAAATCCGGAAGATTATACCAACAGAGGAAGTATTGTAACGCCTCTTAAAGATAGGATTGGTTCTCAGATTTTAACGCATTATCCTGAAACGGTTGAAATTGCAAGAACAATTACACAACAGGAAGCAAAACTGGATGAAGACCAAAGCGATATCGTTTATGTTCCAAATTTGGCCAAAGATATTTTAGAGCAAATTAGTTTTGAAGCCCGCGAAAGCGAATATATCGATAATAAAAGTGGTGTAAGTGCCAGAATGAGTATTACAGCTTTTGAAAATTTAATAAGTACTGCAGAACGCCGTGCTTTAAAAGCAGGGGTTGATAAAACAAATCTTCGTTTGTCTGATTTTATGGGAATCATCCCGGCAATTACAGGAAAAGTAGAACTGGTTTATGAAGGAGAGCAGGAGGGAGCAGCAGTTGTTGCGCAGTATTTAATTGGTTCAGCAATCAGGACTTTATTTCCGGCATTTTTTCCGAAGATTGAAAAATTAGAAAAACCGGGAGAAAAAACACCTTATTCTGATTTGATCGAATGGTTTTTTGCAGAAAGTGGTTTTGAATTATTAGATGATGCTTCAGATGCTGAATATCAGGCAACATTAGACGAAGTCACTCCTTTAGATATTTTATTAAAAAAATACCAGCCGCAATTAGATCAAAAAGATGGATATTTTGTAAAAGAGTTTATTTTATGGGCTTTAGTTGAATACAAAAAATTAAGCAAAGATCGTTTTGCACAAGGACATCAGTTTAAAGATATGTACGGAAGCTATATTAGTAAATTGTAAATTATCAATTGATAATTATAACTTTTAAACCCGACAGATTTATCCCGAAGCCTCGGGATAAATCTGTCGGGTTTCTTATGTTTAATGATCTTAGTCAAAGTTTTAAACTTTGACTAAGATTTATATTAAATCAGATATTTTAAAACCTATTTTTGTACTTAAAATTTAATCCCATGTTGTTTCTTGTTTTAAGTATTTTATGCAGTGTAACGGTTGGTGTTATCTTCAAAATAACCCGTAAATACAATGCAAATCCAATTCAAATTATAGCTTTCAATTATGTAACGGCAATATCCCTTTGCTATTTTACTTTCAGCCCGGATTTAAATGTAGTTCATACTGATGCGCCTTGGAATATTTATGCAGCAGTTGGTATTTTACTGCCTATTGTTTTTCTGTTTTTATTCACTTCCATAAAACATATGGGAATTGCAAAAACAGATGCTGCACAGCGTTTATCGCTCTTTATTCCGATAATTGCAGCCTGGCTGATTTTTAAAGAAGAATTCAATTCGTATAAAGTTATTGGGTTGATAATAGGATTTATTGCGTTGTTATTCATCTTAAAAAAGCAATCAGGAAACGATCAAAACAAATGGATTTATCCGGCAGCTGTATTTATAGGTTTCGGGATTATCGATATACTTTTTAAACAAATCGCACTTTTTACAGCTTTGCCTTATACTACTTCATTGTTTATAGTTTTTGATATTGCATTGGCCGTTTCTTTGCTTGTTGTGGTTTATGATGCTGCTATAAAAAAGGTAAAACTGAATTACAAGAACATTCTTTTTGGAGGTTTAGTCGGGATCTTCAACTTCGGAAATATATTATTTTATCTAAAAGCTCATAAAGCTTTCGCCGAAAATCCATCAACAGTTTTTGCAGGAATGAATATGGGCGTAATTGTTTTAGGAAGTCTTGTTGGAATGCTTTTCTTCAAAGAAAAACTATCTAAAATCAATATTTTGGGGCTTGTTTTGGCCTTAATCGCCATTGTTTTTATCGTAAAATCACAATTTTAGTACTTTTTTTAATTTCTTAAATTATTAATTTACAAGGGGTTTAATATTAAGTTTGTGTTTTTTTTAAATAAATTCTACTAATTCTATAGAATTTATAAATAATATTTTATAGATTTGCAATGACAATGAAAAACTATAGTCTAAATATCATCCCGTTTGTGTGCAGCTTGACGATGTGCTGCATGTCAAACAATGCGATGAAACGGCGTTAATAGAGAAAGTACTTGTTAGTTATTTTTTTTTAGCCTTTCATGCACCATGAAAGGCTTTTTTTAGGAACTATTAAATAAAAATAAAATGAGATCGAATAGAAACATAAATAGTATGATGCATTGCTGCCAGATGAAAATTCCTTGTTGCATGTGCAGCTGCTGATTTTATTCAGAGAAACATTTTATTAAGTCCAAATCGATAAACCAAAAAAATAAAAATAAACACTATGAGTGCAGAAATTATAAAACAGAACCCCTTTCAATCTATGATTGACAGGTTTAATATAGCAGCCGATATTCTTAAATTAGATGAATCTATAAGATTGAAGCTGCAGCGTCCGGAAAAACAAATTGTGGTTAATTTTTCTATAACATTAGATAATGGAACCGAGCAAAACTTTGAAGGATACCGCGTAATTCACAATACAGCTTTAGGCCCGTCAAAAGGCGGAATTCGTTATGATAATGCTGTTAATCTTGATGAAGTAAAAGCATTGGCAGCCTGGATGACGTGGAAATCTGCCGTAACGGGAATTCCGTTTGGAGGAGCAAAAGGTGGAATTATCTGCGATCCGAGAACACTTTCTAAAACAGAATTAGAAAGGATTACAAGAGCTTATACAAAAGCGTTAGCTGATATTTTTGGGCCCGAAAAAGATGTTCCTGCGCCGGATATGGGAACAGGTCCAGACGAAATGGGCTGGTTAATGGATGAATTTTCATTAGTTCACGGCAAAACAATTCATGCTGTTGTAACGGGAAAACATTTACATTCTGGAGGATCATTAGGAAGAGTAGAAGCAACCGGAAGAGGAGTAAGCATTATTACTTTGCTTGCACTTGAAAAATTAAAAATAAGACCGGCAAGATCTACTGCTGCCATTCAGGGATTTGGAAATGTCGGTTTGCATTCGGCTTTGTTTTTATATGAAAAAGGAGTTAAGATTGTTGCCGTAAGCGATGTTTCTGAAGCGTTTTTCAATCCTGAAGGAATTAATATTCCAGAGTTGATTTTGTATTACAATCTGAATAATAAAACTATTAAAGGTTATCCAAATTCAGTTGCGATCAAACACGAAGATTTATTGCTTTTAGATGTTGATGTTTTGATTCCGGCTGCAAAAGAAGATGTTATTACACAAAAGAATGCCAAAGATATTCGTGCCAAAATAATTATTGAAGCTGCAAATGGCCCGGTATCTTCAGATGCTGATAAAATTTTACACGAGAATAATGTTTTAGTAGTTCCGGATATTTTAGCAAATGCCGGAGGTGTAACGGTTTCTTATTTTGAGTGGCTTCAAAATTCATTGTTAGAATTCTGGAGAATACATCAAATTAATAAACGTTTAGAAGATATATTAGAAAAAGGTTTTGAAACTGTATTTAGAGTTGCTGCCAAACATAGTGTAACGCCGCGAATTGCAGCTTATATTATCGCTTTGAAAAAAGTGGCAGACACGCAATTTGTTAAAGAAATAGCTCTGGAAGCCGATAAATACAAACAAAACTAGATTTTTTATAAGAGAAATTTAAGACTATTTTCATCGATTAATATCAATATATTTGTATCAGATATTGTTTGATGAAAATATCTTTTTTAGTTTAATTAATTGTTGTTTAGTTTCTTAAAATCGATAAAAAGTAATTTTTAAAAATGAAAAACATTAATTTTCTTGCATTTGCAATGCCCGCTTTCTTTCTGTTTTTATTTCTGGAATATAAGCTGGCACAACGAAAAAAGAGACCTGAAATTTTTAATTATGAAAGTTCTGTTTCTAATATTAGTATTGGAATTGCAGAGCGATTGATTAATTTGTTTGTTGCCGCAAGCTTTTACCAATTGTACTATTTGATTTATGATGATTATCGGATTTTTGATGTTCCGAGTAATTTTTTAGTCTGGATTGCCTTAATTCTTGCCACAGATTTTGTCTGGTATTGGTATCACAGATTAGGACATGAAGTCAATTTTTTCTGGGCAGCACACATTGTACATCATCATAGTGAAGAATTTAATTTTACGGCCGCCGCCAGAATTACCACTTTTCAGGCCATTATCAGAACAGGATTTTGGTGTATCCTTCCTTTTGTTGGGTTTCATCCCACAATGGTAATTACCATGCTTATTGTTCACGGAGCATATTCTTTTTTTACGCACACACAGCTCGTAGGAAAAATAAAATGGCTCGAATATATTTTTGTAACACCTTCTGTTCATGGTGTTCATCACGCATCTGACGAAAAATACCTTGATAAAAATTACGGCGATATGTTTACGTTTTGGGATCGCCTTTTTGGAACTTTCCAGGAAGAAGAAGAAAAACCAAAATACGGATTAACACATCCGCTAAAAAGTTATAGTTTCCTTTGGCAGCATTTTCATTATTATTTTGAAATATACGAATTGTGGCGTCGCTCAAAAGGATTTAAAGCAAGATGGAAAGCCGTATTCGGCAGCCCTGCGCATATGGATCAGGATATTCGTCCTACTTTGGAAAAGCGTTTTCTACAAGATAAAAGCAATCCGCACCAAAGACTTCGTTTTAGAAATTACCTTTATATTCAATTAGGAATCTGTACTTTACTGCTAACCGTTTTTACGTATTATTTTGATCATTTAGAGGCGTATGATAAAATTTTTGTATTGTCGATTATAATTATCACTTTAATAAACTGCGGCGCTATTTTAGAACAGCGAAAATGGATTTATTATCTAGAATATACCCGTATTTTTATAATAACGACGTATTTTTTATACGAAAGAGATCTAACCATATTTTTCTTCGTTCCGCTGGTCATTATGATTTTTGCAGAGCAATTATTCTCGCTTAGTAAATATTATCAAAATATGATTTTGCAGCTAGAATCTGCAGAGTAAAATAAAAGAAAAACCGCCACGAATCCACGAATTATTTAAATACAAATTAGTGAATTGCTTCACCAATTCGCTATCGCTCGGGTCGTGGCGGTTTTATTTCCTGCAAGATTTCCAAAACCTTGTAGGTATAATTTATCAAGTTTAGGAATCGATATAGAAACCTACAAGGTTTTGAAAACCTTGCAGGAATGCTGCATTTTTTTGCCACAGATTAAAAGGATTTAAATGATTTTTTAATCTGTGTTAATCTGTGAAATCTGTGGCTAAAAATTAAATCGTTTTAATGGCCATTATTTTCTCTTCAAAAGTATCTTTAAAGTCTGATTTACTTTTAATTCTGGTTTTATACGTATAAATGGTAGCTACAGAAAGTTCCAGAAATTCAGCCATTTGACTGCTGTCTTGTATTCCTAATCGGTATAAAGCAAAAATGCGGAGTTCCGTGTTTAAAAGCTCGCCTTTCTTCACAATACATTTATGATCGTTCGGAAATAAATGATTAAAATCAGTCACGAAAGTTGGGAATAATTTTAAGAAGATTTCATCAAACTGATGGAAAAGATTTTCTCTTTCTTCCTTTACATTATAGCGTTTTAAGCTGGCAATAACTTCATCTGTTTTCTTGGTAATGATTTTATGAAGCGTACTTTTCTGGATATGATCAATCTTATTAATAAAAGCCGAAGTTGCCTTAATAAAATAAGTAATGTATTCCTCTTTAATTGCATTTGCCTCGCTCAGTCTTATGTTCATTTCCTGAAGCTGAGCGTAAGATGAAGCCATTATTTTTCTTGCCTTATTTTTCTCTTTTAATTGTTTGAAAATAATAATAGAGAACAAAATAATAATCAGCGTCAGGATCGTCAAAAGAATAATAATCTTTTCCAGTTTATCATTTTTGTCTTTTACATTGTTTAACTGCGCTTTTTCAATAATAGGTAATATCGACGAGATTTCAATTTTGCGATGTCTGGCGTTGTAAAAAGTGGCGTCATCCATGGCAATATTAATATACTCGTTGGCTTTGTCCAGATAACCCATTTTAAAGAGTTCGTTGGCCAGATTTCTGAGCGCGACAGTTTCTTTTGTCGCATTTTTAACATCGGCAATAGCAGCGAGTGCGAGATAATAAATTGCTTTTTTAGTATAGCCTCTTTCCGAATAAATATAGCCGAGACTAGAAGTTGCAATTCCGTAATAATCAGGCGGTAAATCATAGTTATTAATCCAGTAGCTGAAAGCAAATTCGGCACCGCGCCAGTCTTGTTGTTTTAAACGTTTTAAACTTTCGGCGGCCCAATATTCATTAGAATTCGTTCCAATTAATTCTAAAGCCTTTTTAAGAAAATGATTTCCCTGCTGTACATAATGAATATTAAAACGCTGATCGCGGTTATAATCGGCTAAATCATAATAGGCACGCGCTTTTATATTGTAATATTCGAATTTGTTTTTTTGATCGAGTTTTTGATCGTCAATAACATTCAGCGTATCAATAGCTTCTTTAAAAAGTCCCGAAGAAAGCAGTACAAAACCTTCTTTAATTCGGCTTTTAGCCAAATATTTAGGATCTTTTAAAACTATGGCTTTAATTTTAGCTTCTTCTAAATAATAATAAGCTGAGTCATATTTGAATGATTTATATTCTTCAAACAATGACATATAGGTATTGTATAATTGCTCGTTATTTTGGCTGACAGTAAATTTTGAAACATTCTTTTTTAAAGCTTCAATTTTACGATATTTCTGTTTTAAGTAAACTTCTTTTTTCAGCAGTACATTATCTAATTCTTCAAGAATTGGATTTGTCTCTTTCGCAGTTAGAGAAAAACCCGCAATGAAAAAATACAGTACAAATATTTTTTGCATGGTTTGGTTGTGGTTTTAGGGTAAGATAATTTATGGTTGAGTGAATTCGTTTAAAGCAAAATTAATTAAATACTGATGACTAACAGTTTTGGAAATTGGAGAGCTGCTTCTTCAGATTTTTTTTCGAAATACCTTAGTGTGAGTCTTTAAAAGGTATTAAAATGTTAAAAGTACTCTAGTAATTTGCAATTATACAATAAAAAGCAGTTATATGTGTGTATAGTTGAAAAATATTCGTATAAAATTTTCATATTGTCATATTTACCATTATTCTACAGGTGGTTTATATCTAAACAAGACCTTGATTTTTATGTTTCAGGTTTGTTTTTAATGTGTTGTAATTCAATTGTTTAATATAAAAAGAGATTGAATTATATCTTGATTTTTCACAGATGTTTTTTTTAAAATTTATTTAACATCTAGCTTCGTACTGTCCTTTTTAAAGGGATCAAAAACTAACAAAAACCAAAATTTATGAGAAGTAAAAGTTATTACTGGTTAGCTCTGTTTATGTGTTTTTTTGCAATTAGCTGCGACAATACAGAAGACGGAAGCTATGTAGATCCGATTACGATTTATGAAAAAGTAAACGGAAATTGGGGATTAACAAATCTAAAAATGGTTGACGAATTTGCTAAGGCAAATAAGATCGAACCAAGCGAGGAAAACTTGAGTACTTTTTTTAACTACGAAGATTTTAAAATCAATTTTAGCGTAGACGAAAAAAACAAACCTACAAGTTATGAAGTGACGGGCAATGTTCCTCCTTTATTTGCTCCAAAAGGCTATTGGGAATTAAGCTCAGATTTCCAGCAGACCAATGCAAGCGCAGTAAAAATCTACTTGTACAGCGACGCTGCTAAAACTCAAAAAACAGATGAACTTAGAGTAACATCAGTTCCTGGAAACAATGACGAAATGGAATTTCAGTTAGTGCATTCTTCAGGAGGAACTCCGTTTGTGACTTATGTATTTAAATTAAATGCTATTAATTAAAAGTAATATGAAAAAATTTCTATATACAATTTTACTTGCCCTTTTGATGGCTCCAACATTTACAAAGGCACAAGAAAACGCGGGAGCTGTGGGACCTATGTCATCATTTCCGGTTGTTTACAAATATGATGAGCAAGTTACATGGTACTTTGACCTTGCCGGAACTACGTTTGCAGAAAATCAGGATTTATACATCTGGATTTGGTCACCATCTGAACCAGATGCGGGAAATTGGGAGAATTCATCTGATTTCGCAAAATTGCACTATGAAGGAAATAAAGTGTGGAGTTTTACTTTAACTCCAACAGTATATTTTTCTAAAACCCCGGCTGAAATTGCAGCAAGTGCAGGATTTTGGTTTCGTTTAAAAGACAAAACTGGATCTAAACAAAGCGACGTGGCGAATATGCCATATACTGATTTCTCTTCTTTTTACACGGCGAATGAGCTGATCAGAGCTTATCCAACAAAACCAACAATTGATAAAGGCGTAAGTATTTTATTTAATGCCAATTTAGCTCCGGGATTTGCGGGCGCAACAAGCGTTCACATTCACAGCGGATTGAACAACTGGGATATTAAACAAGAATACCAATCATGGTTACCGGACATTGCAGCAAAAACCAAACTAAAAGATTTAGGAAACGGATTCTACAAAATGGATCTTGTTCCAAAAACATACTACAATGCACCTGACGGTTACGTGATGGAAAATTTAGTTTTCCTTATGGTAAAAGACGACTGGGCAGGAACAATTCCGGATCAGGTTTTATATGCAGGAGCTTATGAGCCGCCGCCGGCACCAATATTTGGATTTTTTCCTTTACAAATCAGCCAGAAAGATTTCTTAGGTATCTACAGAAAAAACAACGAGCCGGGAGTAAACAAATTACTTTACACGATTACGGCTGGTGCAAAAACAATTTCTGGTGAGTTTAGCGGAGGAACTGCAGAGATAAAAGGATTTGTCAATTTGGTTACAGAACTTAAGGATTCTCCTGTTTTAAGTGAAATTCATGTTTTAGTTAAAGACAACAAAGACAAAACAATTTCAGATACGACGATTCCGCTTAAAACCTTAGACAAATAATTCACTATCAAATTAAAACATCATTCTAATGAAATGAGCATAATCCTAAAATTAGTCGTTGAACAAATAATGGATATGCGAATTACATATGACTGATAGAAAAACAATAAATAACTACATATGAATAGTAAAAATAAAAGAATAGTCCTGCATCAAATGTGGACTACTAAATCGCTGGTATTCATGATTTTCATGCTTTTTCTTTCGGCAGGAATGTTTGCTCAGGGAAAAAAGCTGGTAACGGGTACCGTTTATGACAATACAGGCACTGTTTTACCGGGAGCATCGATAATAGAGTCTGGAACAAGAAATGCTACAACAACAGATTTTGACGGAAAATTTAGCTTAGAGGTAGCCGTAGGAGGTTCAATCGAAGTTTCTTTCATCGGGTCAACTACTCAAAAAGTGCAGATAACAGCCGCTTCTTCAAAATTAGAAGTTCGTTTACAAAATGACGGTTATCAATTGGCAGAGGTTCAGGTAGTTTCTGTAGGATACGGAACACAAAAGAAATCTGATTTAACCGGAGCTATTTCAACGGTAACGGCAGATAATTTAGTAAAAGGAACAATTTCTTCGACAGAACAGGTTTTGCAGGGAAAAGTTGCCGGTTTAAATATCATTCGTCCTTCGGGAGATCCTGCTGCGGGTGCAACACTTCGTTTACGTGGAGGAACTTCATTAACAGCAAGCAACAGTCCGCTTATTGTAGTTGACGGAATTGCTGGTGTCGATATCAACGTGGTTCAGCCGGCAGATATTAAATCGATTGATGTTCTTAAAGATGCTTCGGCAACAGCTATTTATGGTTCAAGAGGAGCAAACGGAGTTATCATTATTACAACAAAATCTGGAACAAAAGGAGTTTCTGTAGTATACAGCGGTTTATCAAGTGTAGGTTATGCTGCTGATAATTTAGACCTTTTATCGGCAAACCAATGGAGAGGTTATGTTCGTCAAACCGGAAATATGGATGCTGTTGATTACGGCGGAAATACAAACTGGCAAAAAGCAATCGAACAAACAGCTATTTCACAATCTCATACTTTAAGTATTAATTCTGGAAAAGTTGACAGTGGTTTTAGAGCTTCAATAGCTTACTTAAACAACGAAGGCGTTATTAAAAAATCTGGTTTAGAAAGAATCAGCGGAAACGTTAGTGCTTACCAATATCTTGGAGACAATAAAGATGTAAAATTTGATATGGGTTTATTTGCTAATATCGACAAATGGCATCCTATTGATTACAGAATTTTTGAACGTGCTTACAACTTAAACCCAACAATTCCGGTTTATGATGCTAATGGAAACTTTACATCTGTAGGAGGAAATATCTACGAAAACCCTGTTGAGATTTTAACTAACAGAACGGTTGATAACGAAAGACACAGACTTTTAGGATACTTTAAAACTGAGGTTAAATTCTTAAACGATTTTCAGGCAGTTGCTAATATTTCGTTAGAACATAATGCAGTAGCAGGTGGAACTTACAAACCAACTTACGCTATTATGGAAGGTAGAACTGAGGCTGGATATGCGCAAAGAACATACGCAGAATATACAAACGCACAAGGCGAACTTTATGTAAATTATTCTAAAGTATTTGGAAAACACAGCGTTAGTGCATTGGCAGGTTATTCTTATTTAGAAAATATTTACCAAGGTTTTGGAGCACAAAGAAGCGGATTTGTGAGTGATGCTTTTGGTTATAATAATTTAGGAGCAGGTTACAACTATCGTTTAGGAGATGTTTATTCTTATAAAGGAAAATCAAATTTAGTTTCTTTCTACGCTCGTGCAAACTACAATTATGACGGAAAATATCTGCTTACTGCAACTGTAAGACGTGATGGTTCAAGCCGTTTTGGAGAAAACAATAAATGGGGAACTTTCCCATCTGCATCTGCAGCATGGAAAATTTCTAACGAAGATTTTATGAGCGGTACAAAAGACTGGTTAGGATCTTTGAAATTAAGAGTTGGTTACGGAGTTACAGGTAACCAGGACGGAATTGGTGAATACAAATCACTTTCAATTTTAGGAGTTGGAAACGATAGTTACTACGATCCGGTTACAGGAACCTGGAGTTTAGCTTATTCTCCAAAACAAAACCCAAATCCTGATTTAAAATGGGAATCTACAAGACAAATCAACGTGGGTATTGATTTTGGTCTTTTTGACAGAATCACAGGTTCATTTGAATGGTACCAAAAAAACACAGACGATTTATTGTATACTTATGAAGTTCCTCAGCCACCATATTTAGTAGGAACAATGCTTGCAAACGTGGGAGAAATGTCAAACAAAGGAGTTGAACTTACTTTGAATGCTGATATTGTAAGAGGAGATAAATTTACATGGAATGCTAATTTAACACTTGGACACAACGTTCAAAAAATCGAAAAATTATCAAACCCAACTTACAAAACTGATGTAATCTACAGCGGTTCATTACACGGTTTAGCAGGTATGTCTGGTCAATATTCTCAGGTTATTGCAGAAGGATATCCAGTGGGAACTTTTTGGGGATTCAGAAATGCTGGTCTTGATGAAAATGGAAAAATTCAGTACTACAATGCAGGAGGAAATGTTGTGGCAGAAAGTGCTTTAGTTGATGCTGATAAAACAGATTTAGGAAATATTCAGCCAGATTTGACTATGGGTATTGGAATGAATTTTACTTACGGAAATTTTGATCTTGGAATTACAGGTTACGGAATGTTTGGACAAAAAGCGTTGAATGCTACAAACATGATGCTGAACGATCCAACAAGATTACCATCTTACAATGTGCCGGATGATTTCTTAGGAAGCGGAATCACTTCTTCTCCTAAATATTCAGATTACTGGATCGAAGATGCGTCTTTCTTTAGATTACAAACTCTTTCTGTTGGATACACAATGCCATTAGGCTTCAAAAATTCAAAATTGAGAATGTACATCATGGGAGAAAATCTTGCAGTATTTACAAAATACAAAGGAGTAGATCCGGAGATTGGTTTAAATGCACAGGATGGTGTTGACCAAACAGGATTAGCAGCGCCTGGTATCGATAAGTACAACAATTATCCAAGACCGACTACAATCTCTGTTGGATTAAATTTCACGCTGAATAACTAAGCGATTAACTCAAAAATATAAAAAATGAAAATCAAAATAACAGCAGCAATATTAGTAAGCATGCTTTTTACGATATCATCATGTACCGATCTGGATGAGCAATTATATGATAGAGTAGAAGATGGAAATTTTGGAAATACTCCAAAAGAAATTGATGCATTAGTGGGCGGGGCGTATTCTTCGTTAAGAGGTTTTGCAGATGGAATTTCAAACAATTATCCAACCTGCGAATACGTATTCTTTTTGAACGAAACGGTTTCTGATGAAGCTGTAATTCCTACCAGAGGAACAAACTGGTACGATGGCGGACAATATCAGGATGCAAAAAGACATACCTGGAAAGCAGACAACCGTATGATTCTTTCGGCCTGGCGTTACAACTATACCGGAATTGCAAAAATCAACTCCATCATTTATCAAATCGATAAATCGTCATTGACAGCTAATGCAAAAGCACCAATTTATGCAGAATTAAAAGCGTTAAGAGCGTATTACTATTACAATCTTTTAGACTTATTCGGAAATGTGCCAATCGTTGTAGACTTTGCAGATACAGCACTTCCAACAAATTCAACAAGAAAACAAGTTTATGATTTTGTTGAAAAAGAATTAACAGACGCAATTCCGCATTTAACTGGAAATGTAGTGTATTCAAAAATGACAAAAAATGTGGCTTATGCTCTTTTAGCAAGATTATATTTAAACTCAAAAGCTTTTATAGGAACAGAGCGCTGGCAGGATTGTATCGACATGTGTCAAAAAATTTCGGGTTACACATTAGCTCCTGATTTCTTTGCCAATTTTGCAACTCAAAATGAGAAATCTCCTGAAATTATTTTCGCAATCCCTTACGATTCAAAAGCAGGAACAGTTGGAAATTACATGAGTTCAATGTCTTGCCATTACCTTCATAAATTGACAATTTCTCCAGTTGGAGATTATCCTTGGAGTGCAAACGGAATGTGCGCACAGCCGGGAGTTTATTCTGAATTTGCCGATACAGACAAAAGAAAAAAATGTATGGTTGCCGGAGATCAGATCAACTTAGCAACAGGAACTGTAATTACAATGGATAATGGAGAACCATTAACGTATACAGAAGAAGTTACAAGTGTTGCTGATGCAAAAGAAAATGAAGGAGTTCGTTTAGGAAAATACGAAATGAAAGCCGGAGAAACCTGGGAACGTGATCACGATTTAGTTGTAATTCGTTATGCCGAAATTTTAATGATGCAGGCAGAATGTTACGTTCGTTTAGGATCTGCAGATTTAGCAAAACCATTTGTACAACAAGTTACAGCACGTGCAGGAGAAGAAATGCCGGCAACAATTGATCTTAACTTTATAGATAAAGAATTGCTTAAGGAATTTACTTTTGAAGGAAGAAGAAGAACAGATAACATTCGTTTTGGAACTTTCTTCCTGCCATGGTGGGAAAAAGGAACAACAGAAGCTTACAAAGCAATTTTCCCTATTCCAAGTACCGTTTTAACAACAAATAAAAACCTGAAACAAAATCCTGGGTATCCTTTGAATTAGGTTCAAAAATGTCAGTCTTCCATGTTGGTTAGTCGTGGAAGGCTGACATATTTATAAGAATAATTTTTGCCACAGATTAAAAGGATTAAAAAGATTTAAAAAAAAATGTTTCACGCAGATTATGCAGATTAAAGCAGATCTGATTTTAATGTATAAAAAATCTGCACAATCTGCCTAAATCTATTAAAATCTGCGTGAAATAATTTATTCACAATAGTGTGGGCAAATGTTTATAAGAAAGAAAATTGTCGCAGATTAAATGATTAAAAAGATAAAAAAAATGTTTCACACAGATTTTGCAGATTAAAGCAGATCTGATTTTAATGTATAAAAAATCTGCACAATCTGCTTAAATCTATTTAAATCTGCGTGAAATAATTCAATCACAGATAGTGAGCAAATAAAATACAATAAAAAAAATCATTTTAATCCTTTTAATCTGTGGCAAAAAATAAAAATTAAATCAATATGAAAAGATATATCACATTATTGTTTTTTGGGATACTGAACATTGTAATCGTTTCCGGATGCAGCAGCGATGACAAAAGTCCCAATGAACCAGTAAAACCAGAAGTACTTAAACCCGTTGCAGTTGAAAAAACAAACAGCACCAAAATTTATGTACACTATATGCCCTGGTTTGAAACCAATGAAAGCAGTGCCGATAAAAAATGGGGATATCACTGGACAATGGCAAACAAAAATCCGAATACTATAGGTGCAAACAACCGCAGGGAAATTGCTTCTTATTATTATCCTCTTATTGGTCCATATCATTCGGGAGATAAAAATGTGATTGAAAATCATTTATTATTGATGAAATATTCAGGAATTGATGGTGTTTTGATCGACTGGTACGGAACTTACGATGTCAACGATTACAGAATGGTAAAAGAAAACACAGAACAGCTTATTGCCATGCTGGATAAAGTGGGCTTGGAATATGCCATTGTTTATGAAGACAGAGTTACGACAAATGTTGTCAATGCCGGAAAAGCAATTTCTGTAACCAGTGCAGCAAAAACAGATTTAGCTTATATGGAGAAAAATTATTTTGATGATGCAAACTACATCAAAGTAAACGGAAAACCATTGTTGTTAAATTTTGGGCCAATTGTATTGCAAACGCCTGCCGAATGGACAAACGTTTTCAATAGTATAACGACAAAACCGACTTTTTTAACCCTTTGGGATCAATCTGTAGAAGCCGGAGCAAATGCATCTGGAGAATATGCTTGGGTTTATAAAAACAGTACATATCTAACAAATTTTTATACCAATACAAAACCAAAACTTTCTGTAGCAATTGGAAGTGCTTATCCTGGTTTTAAAGATTTTTATGCCGAAGGCGGAGGCGGAGCAGCAATAGGATGGACAATTGAACACAATAATGGCGTAACGCTGGACGAAACACTTTCTATGGCTAAAAATGCCAATTTAAACTACCTGCAGTTAATTACGTGGAACGACTTTGGAGAAGGAACCATGTTTGAACCAACAGTTGAATTTGGTTACACGTACATCGAAAAAGTAAAAGCATTTGCAGGAGTAAAAAATACCGATTCGGTATTTCCGGATATAAGCAAAATGTACAACCTGCGAGTAGAAAAGAAAGGCAATGCTGATGCTCAGAATAAACTGGATCAGGCTTTTAATTATTTTGTTTCCATGCAGCCCGCAAAAGCAAAACAGTTAATAAACGAAATAAAATAAGAGTTGTAATTAATACAATTAAATAATGAAAAACATAAGATATAGATATAGATACTGTATAATTGCTTTAGCGTCAATATTAATTTACGCCTGCAGTGCTGGTACTAAAAAAACATACAAAATTAATTCGCCGGGAAAAGTAACCGAATTAGTTTTTGAATTAACTGTTTCAGGTCAGCCTCAATACAGTTTTACTTCAAACGGAAAATCGGTTATAGAACCTTCGTTAATGGGATTTGAATTTCAGGGAATTCAAAAAATGACTGAAGGTTTTGAAGTGGTTTCGACTGAAGAAAAAGCTACCGATGAAACTTGGGAGCAGCCGTGGGGAGAATTCAAAAAAGTTCGTGATCACCACAACGAATTGATTGTTCACTTAAAAGAAGCAAAAGGAGAAGAGCGTTTAGTTGATATTATTTTCAGAGTTTTTGATGATGGCGTAGGATTTAGATATGAATTTCCAAAACAGCCTCATTTAGGAAAAGTAAAAATTTCAAACGAAATCACGCAGTTTACTTTTAAATCAAATAATGATGTTTGGTGGATTCCGGTGCACCGTGAAAACAGTTATTACGAAAGTGAATACCGCAAAACGCCAATCAGCAAAACAGATACTATAAATACTCCGGCAACTTTTGAAACAAAAGAGAATTTATACGTGGCGATTCACGAAGCCAACTTAACTGATTTTGCTTCGATGACACTTTTAAAAACAAGTGATAAACAATACAAAAGTGATTTAGTGCCTTGGGCAGATGGTGTAAAAGTATATGCCGAAACACCTTTTAAAACACCTTGGAGAACAGTTGTTGTTGGGAAAACTCCGGGTGATGTTGCGACTTCGACTATTATGCTGAATTTGAACGAGCCTTCAAAAATCGAAGATCTCTCGTGGATTACGCCTTCTAAATACATCGGAATTTGGTGGGGAATGCACTTAGAGAAATTCACTTGGGGACAAGGCCCAAAACACGGTGCTACAACAAAAAATACAAAAGAATATATTGATTTTGCTGCGAAAAACAATTTTGACGGCGTTCTGGTAGAAGGCTGGAACGAGGGCTGGGACGGCGACTGGACTGCCGATGGTAGCGCCTTTAGTTTTGTAAAAGCTTATCCTGATTTTAATCTGGAAGAAATTACAAAATATGCTGCTATGAAAAATGTTCGATTAATAGGTCATCATGAAACTGCTGGTGCTTCTAAACATTATGAAGGCCAGCTTGAAGATGCCTTTAAATTGTATCAAAAAATGGGTGTAAACTCAGTTAAAACAGGTTATGTAAACAAATATTTGGATAAAAAAGAATGGCACGACAGCCAGTATGCGTCTCGTCATTACAGAAAAGTAATCGAAACTGCTGCCAAATATCACATCATGATCGACAATCACGAACCAATAAAAGGAACCGGAATTCAGCGTACGTATCCAAATTTTATGTCACAGGAAGGAGGAAGAGGTCAGGAATACAATGCGTGGTCTGTAGACGGCGGAAATACGCCTCAGCATTTAACAACATTACCATTTACAAGAATGCTTTCAGGCCCGTTTGATTACACACCGGGGAATTTCAATTTTGATTATAAAACACCTTCTGGTGCAAGAGTTCAAACAACTTTGGCAAATCAGCTGGCATTGTATGTTATCATTTTCAGTCCGCTGCAAATGGCTTCAGATTTACCAGAGAATTATGTTGACAAACCAGAATTTCAGTTTATAAAAGATGTTCCGTGTACGTGGTCAGATACTAAAGTTTTAGATTCTAAAATTGGAGAATACACTACAATCGTTCGTAAGGACTGGGACGAAAAAAACTGGTATTTAGGTTCGATTACAAATAAAGACGCCAGAGATCTTAAAGTAACATTATCTTTCTTAGATAAAGGTAAAGAATACGAAGCCGAAATTTATGCCGATGGAGCAGGAGCAAACTATAAAACAAATCCTTATCCGGTTGCAATTTCAAAACAAAAGGTAAATAACGAAACTGTTTTAAATATCAAATTGGCTGCTGGCGGAGGAACAGCTATAAAATTTACTCCAATCGGGAAATAAGAAGTTTAGAGTATTTTGAGTTAAGTTTGAGTGGATGAACCCGATATCTTGAAAAAGGTGTCGGTTTTTTTTTCTTAAACCATATAAGTTGTATAAGTTCATTTAAATGTATTGCGTTTTTTTTTAATGCATAATTTTTTTAACGCAAAGTGCGCAAAGTTTTTTTGATAAATTAGTTTTTTATAAAACTGCAAAGTTCGCAAAGCTTTGTGTCTATAAAGCTTTGCGAACTTTGTGCATTGTAGATGCAATCTATATCAAAAAAACTTAGCGTCCTTTGCGTAAAACCTTTGCGTGCTTTGCGTTAAAAAAAATACCCGCCAAGATTGAAAATAATTCACAATTTATAATTCATAATTAAATTTAGTGTTTGTAAAACTTCACGTGATTTCCAAAGCTGTAAGTTGCAGCTAAAGTAGGCCCATTATAACCCCATTTAAAGAAACCATCGATTTTTGGTCTGGTTACATCAAGTCTGAAATTTAAACCTGTATAACCTGCCGTTAAACTTAAATTTTTATAAACATTATACAAAACCGATAAATTATAACTAATAATTCGACCGTCGATATCGTCAATTTGAAGGGCAAAATAATTTACATTTGCATACAGTCCCACTTTTTTCCCAAGGACAAACTCACCCCAAATCCCAACATCAGGTAAAGGAGCAGTAAAGCCTACTGTGTCATGATATTCTGCCTGAGCCGTAACTCCTTCCAGTCTTAAACCTACATCAGCAAGAAGTACGTGTGCACCAATTAATAAGCCCAGTTCATATTTTGGTTTAGAAACTATAGCATATCCATAAGCAAATCGGACCATTTCGTTATTCATAAATGCCGAAACCTGGGCATCGACCGGATAAGTATGGTCTTTAAATTCGATTTCTTTTTGCAGTGTTTTTTCTGATGATCTTTTTAAATAAAAATATTCAAGATTAAAACGGGATCTTCGTGAGGCACGCCATTCAAAAGCACCAAAAAAGGAAACCGTATTAGTTTCAAAGCCTAAATCTTTTTCAAAATCAATATCGGTTCCAATTCTTCCAGCTGATCCGTTAACTTCAACCTCAGTATTGTTTGATGGAAAGAATACACCGGCAGTAGCTTTAAATCTTCTTCCATGCCACGGAAGATCTTCAGGAATATTACTCTGATCTTTTTTTGAATTATTTTCTGTTGATAATGAGGTGTTTTCCTCTTGATTTGGTGCAGCACTTTGTGCATTGCCATAAAGCCAGGCCATTAAAATTATTAAAGAGTAAAACAATTTTTTCATTTTATTGATTTTTAGGTTGTTGTGTTTTAATTAACAAGTAAAGTTAGCAAAAATAATAATCTATTTTTAATTTTTAAATTATTATTTAAGGATTGTTTGAAAAACGTGGTTCTAGGTATTTTGGCTCTTGATTTGCTCAAAATTTTATTTTTTTGTTATCAATAAACATTTCAGGATTTGTAATCATTTTTCTATGATTTGAATATAACCCCAAAAACATGAACAAAACTTTAAAAAACACCTCGTTATCTTTTTATAATTTTAGAAGTAATTCATTTAGCTTATTTTTATATGGCTATTTTACTTTTGAAGGAATTAAGAAAATTGATATTTGCTCTGAGTTTTAAAGGTTTAAGTTTTATGACGATGTTTTTATTTCGCACTTTTTTATAAGTGGTTTACTGTTAATGGTGAGCCAATTGAAAAACAGCAATATGCATCGGGTATAAAACGATATAATTTGTTGTATAAAATTCAAGCAAGATCCGCTGACAAAACAGTTTCAAAAACTGGATACTTTATTCAAAAAATATAATATTGAAACTCTTATCAAGCCAAAGACTTTAACTGCAGATGTTTTTATGTATGCCAAGAATCAGGAAAGGCGTTTAGAAGGAATCGAAAACTACTTTGAAAGAAAAGCCCTGAACGAAAAATTTCTGACGCTCGATTGCTATTTCTACAACATAATTATCTACACCTGAATATTTTGTCTATATTTTTATTATAGTGGCAATAGTTTGGTCAGGTCTGTTTTTGTTTTATATTCCTTATTTAATTATGTGAAAGGTAAAAAGTTATAAATGTTATAAGGCTTTTAAAATAATTTAATTCATTGACGTTCCTGCAAGGTTTTCAAAACCGAAATGAAAAATAGCTTAATCAAGAGAATCTAAAATCTAAACTCTGAAATCTAAAATCTCCCTTAAACTCTATTATAATCTGCACGCCAGTGTACGACTGCTTTTTTTATAGCATCGCCGCTGAGGTTGTTTTTTAGTGCATCTTCTAATAAAGGCAGGATTTCATCATCTGGAGCAAACCGTAAAGCAAATATCTGATCATCTGTTAATTTGTGTTCAAATTCTTCAAGTTTTTTTCCGGTAAGTGTAAAGTAACGATAGCGGAGTTCAAGGCGTACAATACGGTTTTGTAAAATAAGTGCATAATGCTGACGCAGCATATAAGCCAGAAAAAAAAGAAATAAAAAAACAACACTTATAAAAGACCATATTAAACAATCATTTGTTGTAAAAGCAAAGTAAATGCTAAATGCAAGAAACAGTGTTAAAACCGGATAATACACAAAATGGTGCGGAGTGTAATATCGAATATGATTATAATAGGTTTGGATTTTCATAATTGGAATCTTTATGTTAAAAGTAAAAAAGAAAGCTACCCTAAATAATTTAGAATAGCTTTTTTCTCAAAAATAAACTAACATAACCAATGTTCTCTTTATAATCAAAACTTGTAAAAAGTTTGTCTTAGTAATATCTATAATTTAAAAAAGCCTCTTCTTCGTCAATCCTTCTAAACTCTGGCCTTGATTTCTTGGTTGTAAAATTATAGCAGGTTACGAAATTTCGTGTTATATTTTAAAGTTCAAAAGTTATATTATTCCAACTATTTAGTTTTTTTAGCCAACAATTAATCAATTAATTTTAAAACGTACTGATAATCTTCCATTGGTCTAATTTTGATTGAAAAGATATACCAGCGTTTGCCGGACTTGTTGACGGAAGTGTAATAAGATTATAATCCTTCTTTAAATGAACATACTTTTTAAAAAATGCGGCAGCCTTTTGTCCGTTAAATAAAATGGTATTTATTTTTGGGTGCTGTTTTAAAAACGTCTCAAAATCATTTGCGATTTCATTTTTAATGGCGCTGTCTAAACTTCCAACTCTATCGCAATATTGTAAAACATCCCAAAGGGCAATTTTGTTTTTAAGCAAAAGTGCTTTTTTGGTTTCGTAATCGTTTGAGAATTCTTCCTTAAAAATAGTAAATAAGAACTTCCAGAAATTATTTTGATTGTGTCCGTAATATTGATTTAATTCTAAAGATTTTGTTCCGGGCATTGTGCCTAAAACCAGTATGTTAGAATCTTTTGAGCTTATAGGGGAGAAAGAGCAGCTTTTCATTTATTGGATTAAGAAATATTTTATTTGAGTTAAAATTATATTGAGAAGTAATTATAAAACAATTGCAGAAAATTATATAACATTTTTGGTTTGTGATTGAGCGAACTTTGAACCTGCTTTTTAAACGTAATAATGCGGGTTTAAGAATTTCATTTAAAATTACAGAATTTAAATCGAAAACAAAATGAAAATAGTTACTATATATACAGAGAAAATTCAAAACATATTTGAAGAATTGAATAAAAATTTCGACGGAAAAGTAACTTTTGATGTCGATGAATATGCACTTGAAGTAAATAATAATTTTGCAAAAGGAACTATTAGCGGTGCTTCATTTAATGATAATATTTCGTACGTTCAGTTTGATATGACTTTTTTAGTCGATTTAAAACTAAATATTATTAACGGAATTACATCGCCATTATATTTTGCCTATTGTTCTAAAGGAAATCTTTCGCATAGTTTTGGAATTCATGGTGAGGAGCGAAAATTAAAAACATTTCAAACTGCAATTGCTGCTTCAAAATTAAACCAGGATAATGTTTTGTATTTTGAAAAAGATAAAAAGACAAAAATTACTTTAATAATTGTAGGAACCCAGGCAGAACCTTGTCGTGCAGGTTCTTTAAGCCAAATGGTGAGAGAAACATTTTTTCAGGAAAATCTTAACGAAGAATTCTTTTATGCCGGTTCTTATAACTTAAAAATAGGTGAAAAAATAGAACAATTAAATGCCGTAACCCAAACCGGAATTGTTAGGAATTTATTAAAAGAAGGTATTTTGAAAATTGTTCTGGCAATGGAAATCCAACAGCATACAGATGATTTAAATGCTTTTTCTAAAGAAGTAAATTGTTTAACATCAAGAGAAATGAAAGAAATAAAAGAACTTTCAGAAACCATAAAAGCAAATCCAGAAGAGGCTTTTACTATTAAATCTTTAAGTAAAAAATCCGGCTTGTCTCCAAATAAACTTCAGGAAGGTTTTAAAATGGTTCATAACAGAACCGTAAACGATTATATCACGCATATGCGGGTTCTAAAAGCCGAAATCCTGATTAGAACTTCAGATTTAAATATTTCTGAAATTGTGTATTGTATTGGTTTTACAAGCAGAAGCTATTTCTCTAAAATCTTTAAACAAAAATTCAACTGCAGTCCAAAAGAGTATAAATTCAATTTGAGTCCGTTGGCTGTGTAGTTAAAGGGACAAAGGTTCAGAGTGACAAAGTAACAAAGGTTTTAAAACTTTGTCACTTTGCAGCTTTGTCACTCTGAACCTCTAAAAAAAATAATGCCGTTAGCTATTAAGCAAGATATATACAAAAACGCTAAGGTTCTGAGTCGCTGAGGTTCTAAATTCAAATTAGAGGCTCCAAACTTAGAATCTTAGTTTTTTTTTAAAGGTGCTGAGGCTCTAAGTTTCTAAGATACTAAGGTTTTTAATTACTAAGTTTTCAAGTATTAAACCAAAAGAAAATAAGTCACCAGCTATTAAAATTCCAATATATAAATACTATTAAGTCTCCCACATACTAAAAAAAACTTAGCATCTTAGAACCTTTGCAACTTTGTCACTTAAAAAAACTTTTTGCAAAAAAAGATTTTTTCATACATTTGCATAACTAGTTATATAATTAATTATAATATGGAATTTTTTGACAAAGTAGGCAAAGCAGCTTTAGGAAGCCGCTTGCGTTTAATGACTGCTGTTATAACAGATGATGCTTCTAAAATTTATGAATTGTATGGTGCAGATTTTGTACCAAAATGGTTTCCTGTATTTTATACCCTTGCAGAAGAAAGGGAATTGACTATTACGGAAATAGCAAATGAAATTGGACATTCTCAGCCTTCTGTAAGCAAGATTATTCAGGAGATGATTGCTGCCGGAATAGTTCAGGAAAGTTTGAAAACAGATGATAAGCGTAAAAACAATGTTGTATTAACGGAAAAAGGACTCTTGCTGGCGAAAAATATTAAACAGCAATTAAAAGATATTGACGTTGCTATAGATGGTTTAATTGCTGAATCTAAGCATAATCTTTGGGCTGCACTTGAAGAATGGGAATTTTTATTGGAGCAAAAATCTATGTTTAAAAGAGTAAGCGACCAGAAAAAAATCCGCGAAAGCAAAGACGTAAAAATTGTAGAATACAAACCTGAATATCAGGAAGCCTTTAAAGCATTGAATGTAGAATGGATTTCGACTTATTTTGAAATGGAAGAAGCTGACTATAAAGCGCTCGATAATCCTGAAGAATATATTTTGAATAAAGGCGGAAAAATCCTTGTGGCTTTGTATGAAAATGAACCCGTTGGTGTTTGTGCGCTTATCAAAATGGATAACCCAGACTATGACTTTGAAATGGCAAAAATGGCCGTTTCGCCAAAAGCACAAGGTAAAAATATCGGCTGGTTATTAGGCCGGGCAATTGCTGCAAAAGCAAAAGAATTAGGAGCAAAAAAGATATATCTGGAAAGCAACACAATCTTAAAACCTGCTATAAACTTGTATTATAAACTTGGTTTTGAGAAAGTCTTTGGCTTAGAAACCCCATACAAACGCTGCAACATCCAAATGGAATTAAAAATAAAATAAATGAAAAATATTGTAAAAAAAGAGAATGCTGTTTCAAGACAATTCTTAGGCGTTGATTTTGTGGTTTTATCAATAGGTAAAGATTCAATGGTGACCAAAATGCTGTACAAATCAACTGATTCAGTACCGTTTCATCAGCATCCAAATGAACAAAGCGGTTACGTTATTTCTGGTAGTTATAAACTGAAATTTGATGGAAAAGAGTTTTTATTAAATGAAGGAGATACCTATTCAATTCCGGCAAATATTGAGCATTCTATTGAAATTCTTGAAGCTGGGGAAGTAGTAGATGTTTTTACACCAATAAGAGAGGATTATTTGTAGATAAAGCTGCTAAGGTTCTGAGTAACTAAGATACTAAGAAAAAAACTTAGTAACTTAGAACCTTAGCATCTCAAAACTTTTTCTCATCTCCCAAATCGATAATACTCCAAATCCTGATTTTTTTTATTTTTTATAGAATCTACAATGGAGTTCATTCCGATGACGCTGAAAGTGATTCCGTTTCCGCCGAAAGCTAAAACATAATGTTCATTCTTTTTAGGATTTGGCTTTCCGAAATAGGGAAGTCCGTCTTTAGTTTCGCCAAAAGTTCCGGCCCAGGAATAATCCAGTTTAAATTTTACATCAGGAAATCGTCTTTTAAACTGTCTCATCAAAGAGGTTTCTTTTTTCGGAATTAGTTTGTCGCGTTTTTTTGCATCTCTAAATTCTTCGTCGCCTCCGCCCATAATAATTCGATTATCTGATGTTGCGCGGTAATAATAATACGGAGAAGAAGTATCCCAAATAACAGCATTTTTTAAGATAGCAGGTAATTCAGGAACAACTTCAGATGCAAGTGCATAAGTACTTTTTAAATCAACAATTTTTTCTTCAATAGTTTCTGTACTTTCATAGCCGCTGCAATATATAACGTGATCTGCGGTTATGGTAAATTTATTTTCGGTATGTGCAATGCATTTTCTTTTTTGAGTCTGGACAGAAGTAATATTGGTTCGGTCAAAAACCTGCATGCCGTTTTGACAGCAGTAATACAATAAATCGTTTGCCAGTTTAAACGGGTCCATAACAGCAGCTGTTTTAGATTCGATTGCTGCAATAGCATTTAAACCCATTTTTTCCAGATCATGTTTATTCAGCCAGGTAACATCAAAACCGTTTTGTTTTCGAGCCTCGAATTCATTCTTTAAAAACGGAATATCTTTTTTGTAGGATGTAAAATAAATGCTTTTTTTAAATTCAAACCCACAGTCACTATCTATTGTGTCAATTATATTTCGAAGTTCAAAAATGGCTTTTTTTCCATTTTTGTAACTGTCTACAGCACATTTTTCGCCTCGAAGATTGATCAGTTCGTGCAGTGAAACATCAATTTCATATTGAAGCAGTGCTGTACTTGCTGCTGTACTTCCATTGCATACATCACGACGATCAGTCAATACTATTTTTTTTCCCTGCGTAATTAATTTATAAGCTATTAAAGCCCCTGTTATTCCTCCGCCAATAATCAAAATTTCAGTTTTAATATCAGAGTCAATTGAAGGATAACTGGTATTCATGGCATTTTTAAGAGGCCAGAAAGTTTCTGTAGAGCGTAATTTCATTTTTTAGCTGTATTTCGTTCTGCACGATGTTAGGTTCTGTTTTATCTTTGTATTCATGCTGTGAATGCACTTTGGCAGCAGAATCTGTTCTTATGCTTTCGTCTTTTCTGTTTTTTCTTCTTTGGCTTTTTCCTGCTGTTCTTCTTTTTTTTCTTTTTCTTTTTCTTTTTTCTTGAAGTAGCCTCTAAACAAGAAATTACTTTTTGCCGCTTCCATATTTTCGCTGAAACCTTTTGTCCCGGCTTCTAGATTTGAAAGCGTATTCGAAACGCTGTTTGCCATTTTATCATCACGGACTAATCTTGCCAAAGCTCCATTTCCGTTATTCATGCTATGGCTGAAAATGGCCAGCTCATTAGAAATAATACCAATATTATCAACACTTTTCTTTACGCTTTTCATTATATCGTTTATTTCTATTCCGTCGACAGAAGCAATTGCACCATTGTTTTCAATAGATTTTTGAGATTTCATTCCTGGAGAAATCATAAGCACTTTATCTCCCATTAACCCATCAGAACCAATGCTTGCGCGGGCATCTGTTTTTATAAATTCACGTACTTTATCTTTAATAACCATCGATACTACTACCGAAGAATCATTTATTAATCTGATTTCTTCGACTGTACCAATGTTGATACCCGAAAAGCGGACGTTGTTTCCAACTTCTAAACCACTTACTGTTTTAAATCTTGATGAGATATAGAATGTTGAGCCAAACAGATTTTTTTGTTTTCCAATAAAATAAATGGCCATTATAAAAAGCAGCAGCCCAACTGTTACAAACATTCCTAGTTTCCAAGTATATTCAGATTGCTTTTCCATGATTTCTAATATTTCATTTTACATTAATCAAAAAATGAGCGTACCCATTCGTCTTCATCTTTTTCTAATTCTTCGTAAGTTCCTTCGGCGTGAATTATGCCGTCTTTTAGAACGATAATCCGGTCTGCGGTCATTTTGGCGCAAGCCATATCATGCGTAATAATGATCGATGATGTTTTTTGTTTGTGTTTTATATCCAGAATCAATTCACTGATTTCTCTTGAAGTAATCGTATCTAAACCTGTAGTAGGTTCATCATACAAAATGATTTCGGGGTTTATAATCAGGGTTCTTGCTAAACCAATTCTTTTTCTCATTCCGCCGGATAATTCAGAGGGCATTTTGTCGATTGCGCCGCCCAAACCAACACTTTCGAGCGCTTCAATAACTTCATTTTCTACTACATCTTCGGTTAATTCTCTTTTGTGCGCGCGTAATGTAAAAGCAAGATTTTCTCTAACCGACATTGAATCGTATAAAGCACCGCTTTGAAATAAAAATCCAATTTTGACTCTTATCTTATTTAATTCTTTTTTAGAAAGATTGAGCACATTTTCATCAAAAACTTTTATTTCGCCTTTGTCGGGTTCAATTAAACCAACGATACATTTTATCATTACTGATTTTCCGGAGCCCGAACGTCCTAAAATAACTAAATCTTCGCCTTTATTTACCATAAGATTTACGCCTTTTAAAACCGTATTGTCTTTGCCAAAAGTTTTGTGCAGATCCCTGATCTCGATAATTGGAGTCTGTTTTTTATTTTTTGATTTTGTTTCGGTATTTTTTTCTTCCTCAATCATCTTAAAAAAATAAATCGGTTATTTGTACTGCGACCATATCAATAATAAATATGCTTAAAGAGGCTGTAACTACGGCAGAGTTTGCAGCGCGTCCCACACTTTCGGTTCCGTTTTCGGCATTAAATCCTTTATAACATCCAATCATTCCGATGAAATATCCAAAGAAGAAAGTTTTTATCGCAGCCGGAATTACATCTAAAAAATCTAATGACTGAATAATCTGCGTTAAGTAGCGATAGAAATTAACATCGCCATGAATATTTATTCCAACATAACCGCCAATTATTCCAATAGCATCTGCATAAAACACTAAAATGGGAACCATTAATGTACAGGCCAAAATTCTGGTTACAACCAAATAATTATATGGATTGATGGCAGAAACTTCCATAGCATCAATTTGTTCTGTTACTTTCATAGAACCTAATTCGGCACCAATTCCTGACGAAATTTTTCCGGCACAGATCAAGGCAGTAATAACCGGAGCAATTTCTCTTATTAATGAAAGCGCCACCATTCCCGGAAGCCAGCTTTCGGCACCAAATTTTACCAATGTCGGGCGTGATTGAAGCGTTAGTACCAACCCCATAATAAAACCTGTAATTGTTACTAAAGGCAATGATTTATAACCGATGACATAACATTGTTTCAAAAATTCTTTTACCTCATAAGGAGGAATAAATACCTCCTTAAAAAACCTCTTGGCAAACAATGCTGCATCTCCAATTTGTGCGAATGTATTTTTTAAGCTGAGAATCAAAATGTTTTATTTTATGTTAGGTATGGTTTATATAATCAATTATTTAACAGTTTTTTGCACTTTTTAAATCATACATGAAAGTTACCTCAATACTTGTTAAAATATTTTACACAACTTTTTTTGAGCCTTATATAATTTACATAGAATTACAATATTTGCATAAATAATGCGTTAAGGAAAAAATTCCTTAAAAACAAAAAATCCCTTTCATTGAGAAAGAGATTTTCTGGGTTTAATAGAATTTTGGTCAGTCTATTGCTAAAAAATCGAAATTTTTTCTATAAGTTGATTGCTACTCCGGTTTTGGATTTTATTAAAGGAATAATCTTTAACTCTGAAAGGGCAAATTTTTCCATTAATAATCTTGCCGTTAAGTAGCATACAGTTGATTCTGCGCCTTGATTTAAATTTATAGTTTCTTTTTCAAGACCGTCATAACCGCCTCCGCTTACAGGATTATACATAATTTGATTTAAATGATTTTTACCTAAAAACCAGTTAAATGCAATTTTCATTTTATGTTTATATTCTGGGGTTTTAAATGCATTATAAAAAGCATTTAAAGTCTGGATTGTATAGGTTACATCAATTGGCTGTTCTCCATATTGCTGCGGTTCAGAACCTTTATGATACCAGCTTTGATTTGAAATGGCTTTGAAATTTCCGTCAACAAATGTTTTTGACATTAAGAAATCTAATGAGTCTAAAGCTGCTTTTTTATAAACTGCTTTATTAGTAATTAAATAAGCGTATAACATTGATTCTGGCAGAATTCCATTTCCATACGTTAAATAATTTTCAAACCACTGCCAGTCTTCAGAAGCTGTATCTTCGTAGTTTGCCAGTAATTTTGCATTTAATTTATTGATGATTGCTGCAACATATAAATTAGGAATTGCATAGTGATACAAATACAGGCCTTTTGTAGCAAAACCTATAGCGCGCGGCGACTGAATATTTTCTATCCATTTTAATGAATTCAGAAAGCATTTTGTTGCTTTTTTAGAAATATTTTCAGGAAGAATATCAGCATTTGCAATTACAGTTCCTAAAGCCCAAATGGCCCTTGCGTTTGAATCTTCAAGATTAACTTCGGCATTTTGTTCAACATGTTCACGGTTTTCCTTGTCGACATAATTGATGAAATTTCCTTTTGGTTTTTGACATCTCTCAATAAAATCCAAATAAATTAAAATATACGGAAGATCGTCTTTATCTCTCGTTAATTTATAATGCATACAAAATGCGATAAGCGCACGTGCATTATCATCTAAAGTATAACCTGAATCAAGATCAGGAACTGAAATTTTGCTAAACTGAATAATTCCAAGTTCTGTTGTTAATCTTTTAATATGTCTTAATTGAATGTCGGGATAACTGTATTTAATATCTGATGGATTTTTAATTAATTTTTTATAAGTATCCATATGTATTAATCCCGCATTTTCCCAAGATGATGCCCTCATTTTGGTAAAGGCATTGATTCCCATTTCACGTCTTAAATTTTCATTGGCAATTAGTTTTAAAGCAGCTTTAGCAAACTGGTCTGCATTTCCAATATCGACTAAAATACCGCTGTCCGGGGTCAAAACTTCTCTGGTATGCGGAATTTTTGATGCTACTATTGGACATGCGCAGCTCATTGCATAAGCAAAAGTGCCGCTTACTGCCTGATTTGGATCTTTTGAAGTGAATAGATAAATATCGGTTGCTTTTAAATATTCTAAAAGTTCCTCAATATCTAAATATCGATTGATGAAACGAACATTGTTATGTAAATTTAATTCATCTACAAGTGCTTCCAGTTTATTACGATAAGCATCAATACCGTCTTTAATTAAATTTGGATGCGTTTTGCCAATAACCAAATACAATACATCCGGTTCTTTTTTAACGATTTTTGCCAAAGCCTGTAAACCGGTTTCGATATTTTTTCCTTCGCCCAAAAGCCCAAAAGTTGACAATACGATTTTGTTTTGAATATCAAATTTTACTTTTGCCTGCTTTGGAGTTTCATAAATTACAATATGCGTTCCGTGTGGTACAGTTGTAATTATATCTTCATCAATATCATAATCTTTTATCAAAATTTCTTTCGATTGATTTGTCATTACAAAAACAGAATTGCTGTAGCTTAAAAGTAATTTTACAAAAGTCTTTAATTCATTATTCGGGTTCGGAATAACGCTGTGAAAAGTATAAGTTAAGGGCTTTTTAATTGCATTTAAAAAATCGAGTAAGTGATCTCCGTAATTTCCGCCAAATAAACCAAATTCATGTTGAATATGAATCAATTTTACGTTTTTATCTTTATTAATTTCTTCAGCAGCTTTTGCATATTCTGCTTTTTCCCTGGTATTTAAAGTAAAAGCCTGCGTTGGATCTGCTTTTGGCTTATCGACCAATTCACAAATTTCGCAAGTGATAGATTTACCAAAAACATTGGTAATCCCTTTAATTGTATCCTGAGTATAAGTTGCGATTCCACATTGTGTTGGAGGAAATGTAGAAAGAAAAACTATTTTTGATTTATTTGATATCGTCTTCATTGGGATTCTGTTTTAGCTCAGTTAATAAGTCGTTAAGATCTAAAGCAGCCACCGCAGTCTGATCATCGGCAGCACCGTAATAAGTATATAATTGGCGATCAAAAATGTTTGTTCCGGTTGGAAAAACTATATAATTTAGATAACCATGTCTTTTATTATATCCAGCTGCATAATAATTTCTTTCTTTTTAAGTGAAATCAAATCTTTTGAAGCTGCAGCAGGTCTGTATAAATTTAAACTGTCGTACACATTGGGTAAGTCATATAAAATGTGCTGCCGATTAATTTGTATTAAAATTACCTTGGGAACAGAACGGGAATTAACTCAATCGATCAAAAAATTAACTCTAAAGCATTTATATGGAAATTGTATAACGATCAGGCTGAAATTCTAAAATTGGCAGATAAAATTATGATTTTTAGATTATTGTGGTAAAAAATACAGTATTTTAATTAATGTTTTTTGTAAGTAAAGAGAGGCTTTGAGAGGCAGAAAATAATTATATTTCTAACTTAAATTATGGTATTATGTTACGTTGAAGTCCCTATTGTTGATTTTGTTTTAAGTTTCAGGTTTTAGGTTATAAATGTTTATGATAGAAGTTTTTAGTTACGTAAGCAATTGGTAAACCGATGCAGAAAATCAAAATTAAAATTGAAATTATTAGTGGAAGATCAAATTCTTTTGATGGAAGTTTCGGAAAAACAATTGGAAGCACAATAAGATTCATTACAATCCAGACAAAAATTCCATACACAAATCCCGAAAGAAAAATATTCTTTTTTAAAAGCGGAACATGCGGATATATTTTATAATAAAAATAAGCAAAAACCAACGCTATAAAATAATGTAATAATAAACCATAAAAAACCATTTGTGCGCCGCCTGTATAAGCCTGCTGTTTAAAAACCCCGCTCGCAATAGACTGTAAAATTTTCTCGGCTGTTGTTTTATGCAATATAACGGAGTAAATTAAAATTGCGGCCAGAATATCTAAAGTTCCTGCCAGTAAACCTGAGCATAAAATAGTTGTAGATTTAGATCTCATTAATTTAAAGTTTAGTTATGTATTGAAAAATAGTATTTAATTGGTGAGTATGTCTTTGTGTATGAACTAATGCAAAATCAATCCATTCATACATTGTAAATTTATCAAAACCTGGTACCTGAAAATCTAAACAGGTTAATGTTAAATCATATTTTTCGGCACAATCTAATAACTCAGATTCTATTTTCAGTAATTCCAGGTTAAGTTCATTTTTGCTGTATTCTTTTTCCTTTGGTTTTAGAAATACCGGCACATCCATTTTTATATTGAAGTTTAAAAAAAGCCCTTCAATGTCTTTAATTTTTTCATCAGGCTTTCTAGACGTTTTTTCTGTTTTTCCTGCAAATAATTGAGGAAACCCGGAACTGGCCAAAATAATATGCTGAACGACTTGTCCTGGTGTCCAGCTTCCTTGAAATGGGATTTGATTTAACTCGTTTTCAGAAAATTTGAAAAGTATTTCATTTAATTTTTTGAACGTTTCAACAATATCTTTTTGAACGTCTGCCTTCATATTTATTGATTTTTAAGATTTAGTTTACCGAAGTAATCCACCAAACATTTCCAAACGGATCTGTTACGCCGCAAGTTCTGCCGTAATCCTGATCACTTAATCCCATTAAAGAAACGGCCCCATTTTCTAATGCTTTTTTATAGGTTTCATCGGCATTGGGTACATATACAAATAAGTTTGAGGTTTGCTTTGCCCAGTCTGTAATTTCATCGGTAATCATTATGGTGCTTCCATTTAAGGTAATTTCGGCATGCATAATAGTTCCGTCTTCACGTATTGATTTCGTATTGGTCTCTGATGCGCCAAAGACTTTTTTGGTAAAGTCAATAAATTTTGATGCACCCTGTAAAATTAAATACGGCATTATGGTTTGATGTTCTGCTGGTATATTCATTTTTTTGTAATTTTTAAATTTAGGATTTTAAAATTACAAATTTTTATTTTAATATTTTGTAAATCAGTAAATTAAGATTTTACAAAAGTACTTCGCAGTAAAAACCATGTAAATTTAGAACCTCAATTATTTTGTGGTTTGAAATTGCAGAAGCATTAATTCGCAGAATTTTATCACAATCTTCGAGATCAAAATTGATAGCGCTGTTTGGGAAATGTTCAAGAAGTTTCCCTACAATCATTATAGACTGCTCGACTTCCTGAACATTTGTTTTGAAAACTTCTATCATCGTTTCCAGAGTTTATAAGTTTACAGAGCAATATTTTTATAGCGCTCTATTTTATGATAATAGATATAAGAAATCGCTAAAATCACTAAAAAGATTAACGGAAAGAAACTTTGAAAATTAACCCCGTCAATTGCAAAATGACTGATTGAAGCAAATATAAAATCGAAACCAAATCCTGCGTAAGCCCATTCTTTTACATTTTTAGGAACTTGCGGAATCACTAATACTAAAACCCCCAGAATTTTGAAAATTACCAGTGCATTTCCAAAATATTCAGGATAACCTAAATGTCTGATTCCTTCTTTTGCCAATTCGGTCTGCGAAGTCAAAGCAGGCATAACACCTTCAAATAAAAAAATAATAATTGTTGTAATCCAAAAAATAATTTTTGCTTTTTTCATGTGGTATATTTTTAAATAGTTATTAGTTAATGTATTACAAATGTACTATTCTTAATTTTTTCATGAAATACTTATTTACGACTATTTTAGGGGCATTTGGGACATTTCTTGATTTTAGATTTTAGAGGGTTGATTTTAGATTTTTTGGAAAGAAGAACATGCAGTTTGTCATCCTGACGAAGGAAGGATCGCACAAGTAACTCTACAAAGATTGGCGACTCACTTTGTGGAAATTCTAGCGCAATTTCTCCTTTCAGTCGAAATGATATAAAATGTGCTTACCCATAAGCTTTAATAGCAACTGTCAGTCTGAGCGAAGTCGAAGACCTTTTGTACGATGAGAGTGCTTCGACTTCGCTCAGCATGACACATGTAAAGCAAATTAATTGGAATTTAGAATTTTTTAATTGGAATTTGTATTCAAAAAGTAATTCTTAATCAAAAATAAATCTTCAAATCCTAATCTCGTATAAATTCCTTTCCCTAAAGCTGAAGCTTGTAATTGTGCATATTCACAATCAGCATCAATGGCTTGGTTGATTGCAAATTTCATGATCTCTTCGGCAAAACCTCTTTTGCGCATTTGTGGAATAACGCCAACGCCATGAATTCCCATTATTTTACCGGTTTGAAAAAGAGTAAGCGTTCCAATTGATTTTTCTTCAAAGTGAACCAGATAGAACTTTACATTTTCATAGTTATGAACCAGCGTTTCTTTGCTTATTATATAATTAAAAGATAACGGATAAATATCAGACCAGGTTTTGGCATCTTCTTCATTTAAAACTCTTTTAAATGTCAGATTGTTTTGAAACGTGATTTTTTTATCCAGTTTCAAAGCCATTGCCACAAGCTGATTTCGAATAGCAAACCCGTTGTTCTCAAAAAAAATATTTGAATTACTTCCGAAAATATCCCAATACGGTACAACTAAGCCCGGATTGTTTTCAATAGTTTCAAGAATCTGCGGAAGGTTTTCTTCGGTAATATCTTTTCGAAACCATAAACGGTTTGGCCAGCCCGAATTTTTGATCTGACTGAATTCTAAAAAATCAGTTGCATGATAGGAATGGAGAGGTGAAGCAACGGTTTTCCAAAGAGTGGTAAGATTATCAATGTTGTCTTTGATGAGGTTTATACTGATGAGGTTTATATTGTTCATTATAATAACGGGTTTGAATTATAAAGCAAAGATAAATCTGGTCTTTTAGAAAAACCTTTACATATGTTGATTTACAAATCTTTTTCCAGATTTTTTCTGATTCGGCTTAACTGTGTTGGCGTAATGCCTAAATGTGATGCAATATGTAATAGTGGAATTCGATCTGCTATATTTGGATTTTTCTCTAGTAAACTTAAATATCTTTCAGTTGCATTTTGCATAACCAGAGCAATCTCTTTTTGTTCTTTTTCAATGATCCAGTTTTTTTCCAAATATGCAATATAGAAGTTTTTAAGATTATCATTTTCGTTAATCAACTGTATATATTTCTTGTAATTAAGATTGATTAAAATACAATCTTCTAAAGCTTCGATCGTAAAGCTGGAAGGAGTTTGCAGCATTGCTGAAACTTTAGAGCATGCAAGTTTGTTTTCGAGAAAAAGGTTTTTGTTGTAGAAATTTCCTTGTTCATCTGTGATATAAGTTCGTAGAATTCCTTTTGCAATAAAATAAAGATTTTTGCAGATTTCCCCATTTTCTAGTACTATTTCTCCTTTTTTGATTGTCTGGAAATGTGTCAAGTTTTCAATCAATTTCCATGACTTTTCAGAAATAGGAGCGTAACTTTCGAAATATAATTTTAGATTGTTGAGGTATGTTTCTTTGTTGAAAGTCATAGATTCGTTTGGTTTTGCCAGAAAGGCGCTAAGGGACAAAGTTTACAGCCACGAATTTCACAAATTTTCACGAATTATTTTTATAATTTGAGAGAAAAGAAATTTGCGAAAATTTGTGAAATTCGTGGCAAACAAAAAAACTTCGTGCCTTAGCGTCTTCGCGGCAAATTTTTTAAAAAAACAAAAAACGCCATGAAACCAAAGGTCTCACAGCGTTTTCATCTCAAAAAATAAATAATTAACTGGGTAATGGGTATTATTTCCAGCCTCCGCCCAGAGCGCGGTACAATTCAGTATTGGCTGTAAGTTGTTGTCTTTTTACATCAGCAAGTTCTAGTTCGCTTTGCAATAAATTTGCCTGAGCGGTTAAAACTTCAAGATATTCTGCCATACCATTTTTGAATAATAGATTGGCGTTTTTAATTGCTTGCTGTAATGTTTTTACTTTTTCTTTTAAGAAAGTTTCCTGCTGCTGTAATTTTTCTACTTTAACTAAAGCATCAGAAACTTCGCTTACGGCAACCAAAACAGATTGTCTAAAACTTAAAACCGCTTTTTCTCTTTCTGCAACAGCGATATTATATTGTGTCCTCACTCTTTTGTTGTTCAAAAGAGGCTGTGTTAAACCTCCTGCAACAGTTCCGAATAATGAAGCCGGAATGTTGAACCAATTGCTGGTTTCGAAAGAGTTTACTCCGCCTTGAGCCGTAATTCTTAATGTTGGATATAGATCTGCTTTTGTGATACCGACATTTGCGTTTGCGGCCTTAAGAGCTAATTCAGCACTTTTTACATCAGGTCTTCTGCTTACTAAGGCAGACGGAATTCCAATTGCTGTATTGTTTTTTACTTCAATAGCACTTAACTTAATTGTTCTTTCTTTAGAATTCGGAAAAGAACCTGTTAAAACACTTAAAGCATTTTCCTGTATCGCGATGTTTTGTTCCAATAATGGAATCAATTGCGCTGAGTTTAATTTCTGTGCTTCAGATTGTTGAATCGCTAATGTAGTTACCTGACCAGCATCGTATTTTAATTTGATAATATTGGTTGTACTATCGTTTAGTTTTAGATTTTGTCTGGCAATTTCTAATTGTGCATCCAGCATTAAAAGGTTGTAATATCCTCTTGAAACATTGGCAACAATATTGGTCTGCAATGCTTTTTTAACTTCTGCAGATTGTAAATATCCTGCATAAGCACCTTTTTTCTGATTTCTGATTTTTCCCCAGATATCGGCTTCCCACGAAAGTGAAGCTCCGGCAGAATAATCGTCAATATGTTTCGCACCAATGGCCTGATTTAAGTTCAATCCTGTAAAACTATTGTCTGACGGATTGCTTGTACTTGCATTTACAAATAAATTAACCTGAGGTACATTTCCCCATTTTGATTGTGTAAATCTGTATTGTGCAATTTCAATGTTCTTTTCGGCAATCTGCAAATCGTTGTTTCTCGCAACGGCGCTGTCGATCAATTTGATAATATCTTTTTCGGTAAAGAAGTTTTTCCACTCCACATCAGCAATACTTGTTGTATCACTCGAAGTTGATGCATTCCTGAAATTCTCAGGAAATGCATCTTTTGGAGTTTCAATATCCTTCGAAACTTTACAGGATATTAAGGTCGTGATCAGAATGGCGAAGGTCACGATTTTGGTTATATGATTTTTCATTCTTTCTTTTATTAAATTTCTGTACAAGTATCTTTAGTTTCAAGATCTTTTGAGATTCTGTACGATATATAAGCGATGCCAATTATGATGGCTACTAAAGCTGTGGTTATATAGTTTTCCATTTATTCTTTTTCTTCATTATGGATTACGGCAACTGGTTTTCCAGAAACCTTTTCTTGTAAATGCTGGAAGATGATGAATAAAACAGGAATGATAAACAAACCTAGAATTACTCCTGAAATCATACCTCCGGCAGCACCAATACTAATTGAGTGGTTACCTTGAGCTGATGGTCCTTTTGCGCTCATCATTGGTACTAAACCAACAATAAAGGCAAGAGACGTCATGATAATTGGTCGTAAACGTAATTTTGCAGCATCGATTGAAGCTCTAATTAACGCTTGTCCCGATTTTCTTTTCTGTACGGCAAATTCGACAATCAGAATGGCATTTTTGGCGAGAAGTCCAATCAGCATGACAAGGGCAACTTGTACATAAATGTTGTTCTCAATTCCAGTTAAACCAATAGCTACGAATACTCCAAAAATACCTGCAGGGATTGATAAGATTACTGCCAAAGGCAAAATGTAACTTTCGTACTGTGCAGCAAGTAAGAAATAAACGAATATCAAACACAGTAAGAATATTGTTGCGGATTGTCCTCCGGATGATATCTCCTCACGAGTCTGGCCCGAGAATTCAAACCCGTAACCTGCAGGTAATTGTTGTGCTGCTACTTCTTCAATTGCTTTAATGGCATCTCCTGAACTAAATCCTGGTTTTGGAATGGCATTAATAGAAATTGAGTTAAATAAATTGTATCGTGATGCGGTTTCTGAACCATAAATACGGGTTAGTTTTACTAAAGTATTTATTGGCACCATTTCGCCTGTTCTGTTTTTCACAAATACACGGTCAATTGCTGTTGGATCAGCTCTGTCTTCAATATCGGCCTGAACAACTACACGGTAATATTTACCAAACCTGTTGAAGTCAGATGCCTGCGCGCTACCAAAATAAGCCTGCATAGTCTGCAGAATGTCTTTTACATTTACGCCTAATTGATTTGCTTTCTCATCATTAACTTCCAATTGCAATTGCGGATAATCTGCCTTGAAACTCGTAAAGGCAACTGCAATTTCCGGACGTTTCATTAATTCTCCGATAAAGTTTTGAGAAATTCCACTGAATTTATCCAGTTTTCCTCCCGTTTTATCTTGCAGTACTAAATCTAAAGCCTCAACGTTACTAAATCCGGGAACAGTTGGGAAACTGAATACGAAGAAACTTCCGCCAGAAATAGCACCCAGTTTGCCGCGAACCTGATTCATGATTTCGTCAATGTTTTTTACTTCGCCGCGTTCTTCGTTTGGTTTAAGCAATACGAATACAACCGCAGAAGATGGACTTGTAGAGTTGGTCAATAAGTTAAAACCTGAAATTGCGGTTACAAATCGAGAAGCGTCTAATGCTTTTAAAGTATTCTCAGCTTCGGTCATTACTTTTTGAGTTCCGTCTAATGATGTTCCAGATGGTGTATTTACTGCAATCGCAATAAATCCTTGATCTTCTGTTGGAATAAATCCTGCAGGAGTTGTTTTTACCATTATAACAGTTGCTACAGTAATTAAAGCTAATCCACCCAAACTCAACCATTTTCTTCTGATTAAGAATTTAAGTCCGCCCACATAACGATTTGTCAACGATTCAAAACTGCTGTTAAAAGCGCTGAAGAATTTCTCTTTGAATCCTTTTTTCTCATGAGGCGCATCGTGATCGTGTGCTCCGTGATTATCTTTTAAGAATAATGCCGCAAGCGCCGGACTTAATGTTAAGGCATTTACTGCCGAAATTACAATTGCAATTGCCATAGTAAAGGCAAACTGACGATAGAAAACTCCTGTTGAGCCTTCCATAAAACCAACCGGCAGGAATACAGCAGCCATTACCAGCGTAATCGAGATAATAGCACCCGTTATTTCGTGCATTGCTTCATGGGTTGCGATTTTTGGAGACAAGCGTTTATGCTCCATTTTCGCATGCACCGCTTCGACTACCACAATGGCATCATCGACCACAATACCAATCGCCAGAATTAATGCGAAAAGTGTTAAAAGGTTGATCGAAAATCCGAATAACTGCATGAAGAAGAACGTTCCTAAAATTGCTACAGGTACAGCAATAGCCGGGATTAATGTTGATCTAAAATCTTGCAAGAAGATAAATACCACAATAAATACAAGTATAAAAGCTTCTAGTAATGTATGCTCAACTTGCTCAATAGATTGGTCAAGAGATACTTTTGTACTATAGAAAATATTGTGTTTTATGCCTTTAGGAAAATCTTTAGAAGCCTTTTCCATCATTTTGTTAATGGCAATCTGAATATCATTTGAGTTAGATCCAGCTAACTGAATAACCCCAATTACAATTCCTTTTTTACCATTTAAACGAGTTAAACTGTTATAAGAGTAAGCACCAAGTTCAACTCTCGCTACATCTTTTAAGCGAAGTACTGAGCCATCTGCATTAGAACGTATAGCAATATTTTCATAATCCTCAGGTTTAGTTAATTTCCCTTTGTATTTAATAACGTATTCAAAAACCTCTTTGCTTCGCTCTCCAAATTTACCCGGAGCCGCTTCCAAACTTTTGTCCTGAATAGCGCCCATAACTTCGCTAGGCGTTACTTTGTAAGTTGACATTTGCGTTGGATTTAACCAAACACGCATAGAGTAATCTTTTACACCACCAAAAATACTGGCAGAACCTACACCCGGAATACGTTTTAGTTCTGGAATAATATTAATCTGTGCATAGTTGGCAACAAAAGTCTGATCGTATTTTGCTTCATCATCGGTGTACATACCAATTGCCATGATGAAACTGTTTTGTTGTTTCGCAGTAACAATACCTTGCTGTACAACCTCGGCAGGAAGCTGGCTCGTTGCCTGCGCAACACGGTTTTGTACGTTTACCGCAGCTTGGTCGGCATCAGTTCCCAGTTTAAAGAAAACTGTAATGGCTAAAGTACCGTCGTTACTGGCTGTAGAACTCATATAAGTCATGTTTTCTACACCATTTATAGATTCTTCGATAGAAGGTGCCACAGAACGTAAAACCGTTTCTGCGTTTGCTCCCGGATATACCGCCGTTACCAAAACCGATGGCGGCGCAATATCAGGAAACTGTTGTAAAGGCAGTTTAGTTAAACCAAGTACTCCAAGAATCACCAGTAAAATGGAGATTACGGTTGCAAGTACTGGTCTTTGTATAAATATTTTGAACATTGTTTTTTAGAATTATTTTTTATTAGTTACTTCGGCAACTTTAGTTGATTTTTCCGGCTGAATCGCTTGTCCATCCTGAAGTTTGTCAATACCGCTTAACACGATTTGGTCACCAGTTTTTACACCTTCTTTAATTAAATAATTAGTACCGCTTTTACCCACAATAGTGATAGGCGTTTTAGTTACTTTGTTGTCTTTACCTACGCTGAAAACAAATACTTTATCCTGCATTTCAACTGTAGCCGACTGTGGAACTAAAATCGCATCGTCGTGGTTTAATCCTAAACGGATTCTTCCTGTGTTTCCAGAACGTAATGTTCCGTTTGCATTTGGGAAAGTTGCTCTAATCGTGATAGCTCCAGTAGTTTTATCAAACTGACCGTCAACCATATCGATTTTTCCCGTTTGAGGATAAACGTTGTTATCAGCCAAAATCAAAGTAACCGGAGGTAATTTTTTGATTTTGTCACCAAGAGAACTTCCTTTATATTGCTCTTTAAAGTTGATGAAATCAGTTTCACCCAAAGAGAAATAAGCAAATACTTCGTGAACGTCTGATAAAGTGGTTAAAGCTTCAACATCAGAAGCAGAAACTAAACTTCCTTGTTTTTTAGGAAGTCTTCCAATGTATCCGCTCACTGGAGCTGTAACATTAGTGTATCCTAAATTAATTTTAGCAGAACCTACCATTGCTTTTGCCTGTTCGATATTTGCAGCAGCAATTTTTTGAGAAGCTTTAGCTGTTTTTAACTGATAATCAGAAACTACTTTGTTTTGTACTAAAGGAGTCAATTTATCTACTTCTAAATTAGCGTTGATTAAAGCCGCTTCAGCTGCGTGAAGACTTGCTAAAGCATTGTTTAACTGCTCACGGTATGGACGTTCGTTTATTTTAAATAAAGTTTGTCCTTTGCTTACATAAGCACCTTCGTCAACAAAAATTCTGTCAAGGTTTCCGCTTACCTGCGGACGAATTTCAACATCTACAGTTCCTTGTATAGCAGCTGGATATTCAGCATCAGTAGTTGTATTTGCACTTGTTATAGCCAACACAGGTAAAACCGGAGGTGGTGGAGCAGTAGGTGCCTGATTTTTGTCGCCACAGCTGCTTAATACTAGGGCCAGAATAAAACTGGTTATAATTACATTTTTCATTTTCATAGTGGTTTTAATTGGTTGAACATTTTCTCGGATTAAATTTTTAGGTATTCTGGAATTCTCGGGATTCATATCTAATTAAATTAAATTATCTAACATTGTTAAGTAAATGTGCGCAGACTTTCATACTTTAAGCTTTTTCAATTCTATTCTAAATCATTATTAAAATATTTAACAGCGTTAAGCAAAAGTCTAAAAAAAGAGTTTTTATTACTCTATTAAATTTTCTAACAGTGTTAAGTTAAGGTTATAAAAAAAAGGATTTTATATTATCCAATTAAATTATTTTACACTGTTAAGTAAAAATTGAAAAAAAATCTATTGTATTGATTTGATGATACCGCCAATGGCATCTTTCAAAATTTGAGCATTTATTGTTTCTAAAATATCACTTTTGTTAATGATATTGATGGCGATTAAACCATGAATAACAGAAAAGAAAGTAAAATATTTTTGTTTAATGATATCTTCACTCGGATTGCTGTCTTTCATTACTTCAGCAATTACCTGAGTAAATAATCTGTAAGGTCCCTCCTGAGCCGAACATCGCTGTGCGCAGCAGGTCATTTGAACACCAAACATTAGCTGGTACATTTCAGTATTTGTAAAAGCGAAGTCCCAGTAAGTCATCCACATGGCTTCTAATTGATCTTCCGGTTTTTCAAACTTATCTATCGCAATTTGCAGTTCTTTAGTCAGTTTAATAAAACCTTTACCTGTCAATTCTTCAAGTATTGCTTCCTTATTCGAAAAGTATTCATAAATAATAGGAGCAGTATATTCGATTCTGTCGGCAATTTTACGCATACTCAAACCATTCCAGCCTTCATCTTTTACGATATCATAAGCAGCACCAAGAATGTTATTTCTTGTTTCTTCTTTTTGTCTTAAAATTCGATCTTTGCTAGCCATTATATTCGAGTATTAAATTGTTTAACACTGTTAGGCAAATGTATGGCGGTTTTTCTAATTATGAAATAATTTTGTCATAATATTTTCTTATCGTGTTATAGATTGATCTAAAAATGCTTGCGAAGTCCTTATTTTATTGATGTTTGTAATCCTGTAATTTTTTTAAGTAGCAGATAAATTTGTGTTTTTAAGACCATTTGTCCCGCTCCTCACTATATCTTTTTTGTCCCGATAGCTATCGGGACCACCACAAAAGGATGCCGTTCCGATCAGGGCTAGGCGAGAAGGTATATTTTTTCATTAGAAAACAAAAATACAAATGATATAATTATGTGTAAACCGGATTGAAATCCGTTCTTAATATCAACTGGACTGAAGTCCAGCCCTACAATATTGATCGAGCCGCTGGCTCTTTTTCATAGAAATCAAAATGACAAACAACGAGGTAAAAGATTGCATAATAAGAATTGATTAAAATTCCATTAAAAGAAAATTCCGAAGGAATGACCCATATTGTAGGGCTGGACTTCAGTCCAGTTTAAAAATGTATAAATTCCGCAATCTAAATGGCTAATCTTTGTCGAGTTACTAGTGCGATTTCTCCTTACGTCGAAATGACAAACAGCACGCTAAAAAAAAACGCCACAATGTTGTCAGGCTGAGCAAAGTCGAAGGCCCGCCATCATAATCGACAATTTTTAGAGCTTTTAAGTAAAATCAGCTTATCGACATATGTTTACTGAAATATGCAATTGCCATTTCTATAATTTCGTCTTTGGTTGTAAAACTATATTTTGCACCGCTTTCTAAAGTATAGTGATCGCCAATATTTGGAAAATATTCTTTTCCATTTGCGTGAAATGAATTTACAACAGTAAGCCAGCGATTGCGCTCGTGATCTTTGAAGGAATAAATATGTTTTTCTGAAGTAATAAAGTTAGTTCCGTTATTAACATCAAGTATAGAAGTAAATTTACTTTTTAGGAAACTACCATGAATAGAGATATTTGAATTGAATTTTTTTGACAATAATTCGGTTAATTTTTGTGTATTGGGCATATAAAATCTTTTAAATTTTGGTGTAGTATTGTAAATATAAGACTGTGGTTTTTACTTACTATACCCTTAAAAGTTTTTATTATGATAAAATAAGGTTTTTTTTGAGTATCAACAGAAAAAGTATTTTTAATTCTCAATTCTCTTAGTTTTGGCAAATATTTTTATTTGATTTTTTGCCAGATAATATATTCCAACAAAAAACAAAAAGAATACTATTTTCATTAAAAGAGCAAGGAAAAAGTTAGAAGGATAAATATCCAAATCACGATACATTGTCCACGAGCTTGGCAAATAATCACGATGGAAACTAGTAATAAAAATAATAAATTGTTCAATTGAAACAATAAGTAAAAAGCTGAATACGATTCTCAATAAAGCATTTTTGCTGACTTTTTTAAACCGCAGTAATTGTGTAAGAGCAAACCATAAAATAGGCTGTGTCCAATATCCAATCCAATATTTTCCGAACATTCTGTTTAGCATATCGCTTTTTTCTTCTGGATTACTTTCTGCATAAAAAACAAAAAATCCAATTATCCAGACAGCAAAATAAATTACGCCAGCCAAAGAAATAAATTTAACAGCTTCTTCATCTATTTTGTACAGAATAGGTTTCTTTATAAAAATTGAAACAATTAAATATAGAATTGAATATAAACCAAAGGCTGTAAAAAAGTCTACCGTTATTATTTGAAGAAGTAATAGAATGTTTTCTCTCATTATTTTTTCGTTCTGTCTTTAGCCAAACGGTTTTTACTTTTGGAATAACCAGCTTCTTCTACATTAAAAGAATCTAGAATTCTATTCATTCTTTCGGTATATTGTTTTTCTTTACTGGCTTCTGTCCATGACATGATTTGATAGTATCGGTCTTTTCCCTGTACAATTGCAAATCGATAAAAAACGTTAAAACCGTCAGTGATTCCAGATACTGAAAAAACAATAGCACTTGAGGAATTAATTTTCTTTTTCTGTACATCGTAGAGCTTAAAATCTTTTAAACCGGATTTTTTTAAATTATTCAAAGTAGCATTGTAATACCCATCGAGATCTGGTGTTGTGTTTAATAAATTATTTTCAATAGCATTTACAAAATCAGTTTTTAATTCATCTATTACAATAACATAAAATTCGTCAAACTGATTCTGTAATTGTAAAGAAGCTTCATCATTCAATTCTGTCGTAACACCAAGATTTTCCGGGACAGATATTGAATATTTATTTTCGACTGTTTTCTTTTCAAATTTTTCATTCGAATGATTCTGATCGCATGAAGAAAGAACTACAAGAAATAGTAAAGCAATAATTTTTTTCATAAGGTATTTTATGGTTTTTAGCTGATGTAATATTAACCCAAAATCATATAATGGGCAACTCTTATATAATTTATTATATTTGAATAAGTGTGTTATTTTATTGTAGGAAAAATATTAAAAATGTAAAATTTTCATATATTTGTTTTTCCTAAATATTACGACTTTGAAATTGATAAAGATTTGCCCTTGTATTATGTGTACGGTATCGGAAACGACCGTAAAACGCTGTCGTAAGCGTTTAGGAGCACTAACATGCAAGGGTTTTTATATTCCTAAATATTACGACAATTATGAGTACAAACACATTTTCAAAAGAAGCTGAAACAAGACTTCTAAATTTCTTCAACACTAAAATTGATCCGCAAGAAATGGCCAAAGCAATAAGGCAGGTAAATTATATCCTTGCTTTAGGCGTTATGCGAGAACATGAAACTCTTCAAAACGGAATTGATAATTTAGAAAACAGCTTTTTTTGGCTGAATGAATTGGCTGAGGTTTTGAATCCTTATTTGGAGAAGGAATAAATTTTAAAAAAAACCTCGATTTGAAAAAATCGAGGTTTTAGTTCTTTGTTCACTACTTTGTTGGCACGGATTGCAAATCCGCGTTATTGGGCTATTCTGTAGCTATTGTGTCTACACTGACAGCCATAGTATCAACTGCTTCTAAAGTATTTTCATAGCTGTTTATTTCATCATTATTAAATGCTTTATTTACTTTTTCAGAAAGAAAAACATTTCCAAATAGACCATATCCAATACTTTTACTTTTGCCTTGCCATGTAATTTTAGTAATTGAAAATAGTATATAATTGTCTCTAGTTACAGAATTCTCAATTAACTTTTCTGCCAAAGAACTTCCAAACAAAATTCCTAATTTTTCCATATCAGAACCATTTTCTGAGATAGAATTCTGAACAACTTGATTTATTACTGATTTTACAGCTTGTTTATGTTCTTCACTACTTGGATTAGTTAAAACTGCTGCCAAAATGATAACAGCAAAAACTATAAGTATAATTTTCGATTTTTTCATAATATTTTATTTGGTTTTCATTTTCCAGTAAATAAGACTTCCATTTCTGGAAGTCTTAAAAATAAACAATAAGCTGTTAAGCATATCGGATTAACTTCCATGTTACAGCTTTGTTGTTGTAAGGAGGAAATTGATTACCTTTTGCTAAAGGTATAGTTGTTGATGGAGATGATTGTGCCTCCCACACTCCTGATTCAGGACATGTTTCACCGGTCTTGCCAGTTGTTCCTAATGGTAATGCCATAATTTAATAATTAAGGGTTAATAATTGGTAAACTTAAAACCAATCATTATCTAATTATTACGGAAAACCTTTTTTAAATTATTTTATAAGATAATTTAATTTTAGTTAGATTATTCGCCGTTTTTGAGTTCAAGTAAAATGCATTCCTTACTTTGCGGGCACGGATTGCAAATCCGCGCTATCGGGTGGTAATTTGTGTCGTTTTTTATTCATATCTCTATAAAATAATTTTCTGAAGTAATTTACAATATTGTAATAAGAAAATTTATAACATTTCTTATATTCTATGAGCTGTTTTTACAAAAAATACTTCTGTATTTTTTTCGTAATAAAATACTAATCTTAGTTTTTCTTTTTCATTTATTTCAATTTCAGAATAAGAAGTTAATTCATCAACAATAGTAATGTTTCCTAAAAAAAAGGTTTTAATTATTTTAAATAGAAGCTCTTTAGGATGCTCAATATCATTAATTTCTTTGCTTGTTGATAATGGTTTACCTTCAAAACTAAAATGTTTGTAGCAATGAAATATTCCACCTATGAAATCAAAACCACCATTTTTGTTAGCTTTTATATCACGATATAAATCTATCCTAAGAAGTTTTTCATTTATTTTGCCATTAATTACTTCAATTGCATAACAAAATTGTTCCGTTCGCAAAGTTTCAATAAATCTTTCCAAATCAAACCAAGGTTCTAAATCATATATAGCTTCAATTACATCTTTAGCATCACCTGTTCCAAATTTTTTTGGAAATTTGGTACTTGCAATTCTAAGATTTCTTTCTATAATTGCTTTAAACATGTTTGTTGGAACTAAATAGTATGTCCGTCCAGCAATTTCAATTGTTGCATAATTATTTATTGCTATACCAGTTTTTGCATGATTTTTCTTTTCATGATCCATTAATAATAAAGATTTATGTTTTATAAAATCTCGTATTATTAGATATTCACCAATTTTTAACATATTATTTAAAAGTTTCTGTTGTAGTAATTCAATTTTAATGTTTTAATTCTTTATTTATGCTATATGATATTCTTATCGTCGGCATATCTAAAATGAATTAATTCACTTCTACTTTTTAATAATATATTTTTTGTTTTAGATAATTGTAAATCTTTTAAATTTTCAATGTAGCCATCATGTATAGAAGTGTGTAAATAGCCCAAATCAAATTGTTTATCATATAAATCAATTATTGTTTTTTTATTACTAGCCCATGTCAGAAATAAATTCCCTTCATCAATACTAATTAACTGTTCAAAATTTTTTTGACCTTCAATACCAAAAGATTCACCCAAAAAATGCTCTGAAAACGATGTTTTATCAATATACGCTAATATATTTTTAATCAGTTTTTCAAATTTTTTTTCAAGGTTAATTTTTGAAAATTTTAAATTAAAATGTTTTTCTATTTTCTTAAGATCTTCAAAATATTTAAGTAACAATTTAGCATCTAATGCATCGTCTTCAAATTTGATTTTCGGTATGTAATTGTAAAAGATTTCATTTTCCTTATAAATTTTGAACTTCTGACCAGAAATAATTTTATAGAGCATTTCATAGAATTTAAAACCGGAATTAGTTGATCTTATCTGTTCGCTAGGAAAAATTTCTAAATTATATTTTGTTGAATCTTTTTCTGTTTGAAATTCAATTTTTATAATAACTGTAAAATCTTCAAGTTGAATTTTTAAATGCCCCTCATTTTCACTTGGAGAAATAACAAACAATTTGAAAGGATAGTTATCAATTTCAAAACCATCTTCAAAAATAATATGCATATTAAAATCAAAAACAGGTAGTTTCTTTATTATAAGATTTTGAATGTCTTCTTCAGTTTTAAAGCGAAAACCTTTAAAGAACATATTAAATTCTTTTAAAGAGTTTTTGTCTAAATATACATCTTCAAAATTTTTACCTTTAATTGAAGCCAGAATATTCATTGATTCTTCACTTGTTGGCATCTCAAATTTAACTTCAATTTTATGATCACTAATTTCGTTCGTAGATTTTATATCTCCAATTTCTATCCTTTTATCTTTTTGACTTAACGTAACATTAATTTGATTTGCATTTGCAAAATCCAAAGCTGTTCCAGCAACACCAACTCCTTTTGTTAAATTTGGAAAATAATTTAATCTTAAATCTTCATATATCTCATTGATAAAATTTTCACCCGTTGATTCAATATATTCAATTCCTATTCTTTGAAAATATTTTAATTTAGCTGGAGGTATAGATGGTGATACAAAGAAAATTTCTTTTCTATTATGACCCAATTCTTGTATAATTTTATCGAGTAAAACATTGATATTAGAATCTTCCATTCCATATCCAATAAATAATATATGATTCGATGCAAGTCTATCTTTTATTGCATTCCAAAACACACTATCTTCCTTAGATTTAGAAAAATAGTTATTATAGTCAGTAGTTGTTAAGATGATGTTTTCTGTATCAGATAGATCAGAATGTATTTTAAAAAGTAATTGTTTTTTAGGATCAACAATTGTGTAATCAGCACTTTTTCGAATGACTTCAATATTATTATTTGTCGATTCAATCAATGTGTCATAATTAGTAGTTATAATATTTTTAAAGTGTGGAATTCTGGCTAATAATTGATGAGTTTCGGTTGATAGAGGAATTTTTTGAAACTCTTTTTTTAAAGTTGAAAATAAATAATTTTTATTTCCTCCTTTTATATTACAAATTTCTTCAGCTAATTTTGATAGATCATAATTTAATGTAATGTCTTTTTTTAATTCTTCTGTGAGACCATTATGTAAAATTTCTGCAAGTTTTGCTCCAGATGGACAGCCAGCATACATAGACATTCCAGCTCCTACAAATAATACAACTTCTTCATTTCTGATAAGTTCAAAAATCCTCTCTTTTGCCATTTACTTTTAAGTTTAAGATACTTGACCAATTTAAAAATAATATTCCATTAATAAGATTATATTTATATATAAAACTCACAGAAAATACATCTCAAAATTAAAAGATGAAAAAGAGAAGACTAAACAAAAAAAGGACGGCACTATATCAAGTACCGTCCTTCAAGGCAAATTTTAGATTTGCATTTTAAAATCAGTAACAATTTTAAAATGCCGCATTCAAGAATGCGTACAGTTTTTGGTAATCACTAAATTGAAGACTAAACGCAGGTTATTCGTTTATGATATCGCCTTCCTTAGTTTCTTCGCTGGCAATTTTTACCAGTTTATCTTTAAGGCTTAAATCTCCGAAAATTTCGATTTTATCGTCGATTTCTCTTCCTTTTTTAATGTCAACTCTATTTGCTTTATGGTTCACAACTCTAATTACAAATAAACCTTCAGCAGAATTCACTACTGCCGATTTCGGAACCACAAATGTGCTGTCTTTCGCATTAAGCGGCAATAAAACTTCGGCAACCATTCCAGGTAATAAGTCTTTTTTGGTATTCACAACATCCATTTCAACACGCTCAGAACGTAATTTTAAATCTAAAGCACCAGACATTCTGGTAATTTTAGCTTTAAAAGTTTCAGGCAATGATTTTACATTAAAACTCATTTCGTCGCCTTCGTGTAAATATCCTGTATACAATTCCGGAATAGAAACCGCCAAACGTAACTTATCTTGCTGTTGAATCGTCAATAAAGGCAAATCTGAACCTTTTCCTGCCGGACCAACAAATGTTCCTAAATTCACGTTTCTTGCCGCCACAACGCCATCAAACGGAGCGCGAATCTCCAAATAACCTCTTATAATCGAAACTTCTTTATGAGCTGCAATTGCGGCTTGGTATTGTGCATAATCAGAATTCTTTTTTCCGCTTGCCATTTCTAAATCATTTTTAGAAATCGTTCCTTCAACTTTACTTGTTTCATACAAACGGTTGTAAGTGCTTTTGCTGGTGGCATAAATCGCTTCCATCGATTTTAATCTCGATTCGGCTGCAGCCAGCTGCGAACTGATTTCAGGAGCTTCTAAAACCACTAAAAGCTGTCCTTTTTTTACTTTAGAACCAATATCAACTTTTAATGTTTTTACGAAACTGCTCACTTTTGCATACAAATCTACTTGTTGAAAACCAGTTAATTCGGCTGGTAAACGCAATTCTGTTGTTAATTTTTCTTTCGCTAAAAGGAAAGTTTCAACTTTAGGTTCGATTTCTGCTTTCGCAGTTTCTTCTTTTTTCTTTTCACAGCTGCTTAGTGCCACTAAAGCTGTAAACAATATTGCGATTGATTTTATATTATTTTTCATTTTTTGGTTTTATATAAATATGTTTTATAAGTATACGGAAAGTATAAAAGTTTATCGAAGTGTTTTCGCGACGATTGTAACTTTCGACTTTCAACTTTACGACTTTATAACTTTACGACTTTATAACTTTCGACTTACTTATTGATGAGATATAATGGATGCTTTCTTCGTCTTCAGGATCTAAAGAAACAGATTGTGTCGATGTTTTTTCTTGTGCCCAGGCAAAAATCTGAGGAAGAATTAATAATACGGCAAAAGTAGAAAATAATAATCCGCCAATAACCGCTCTTCCTAACGGAGAAACCTGATCGCCGCCTTCACCGTGTCCAATTGCCATAGGTAACATTCCCGCAATCATCGCCACAGATGTCATGATAATAGGACGAAGACGCAGCGCCGCAGCTTCGCGCGCAGATTCTAACGCATTCCCGTTTCGTTTACGCAATTGTTCGGCATTCGTGACCAGCAAAACGGCATTGGCAATCGAAACCCCAACCGACATAATGATTCCCATATACGATTGTAAATTTAACGTAGAACCTGTAAGCGTAAGCATTAATAAAGCTCCTAAAACAACCGCAGGAACCGTCGTTAAAATTACCAATGAAACTTTGAACGACTGGAAATTAGCGGCTAACATTAAGAAGATTACAAAAACGGCAACCAATAATCCTGTTTGTAAACTACTTAATGTTTCGCTCAATACAGTACTTAACCCAATTGGCGAAATGAACAAACCACGAGGTAATTCGCCTAAAGAACTAATTGTTTTGCCCACATCTTTTGTAGCCGTACCTAAATCGGTCTGGTTGATGTTTGCCGTAACAGTAATGTAAGGCATAGCCCCTAAATTGTCATTTTCACCACTTACAAATGTGGGTGTAATTTTTGCAACGTCACTCAAAACCGGACGAATCGAGTTTCTTAATACCGGAATTTCTCCAATATCAGTTTTGCTTTTCATTTTATTCAAAGGAACCTGAACCTGAACGTTATATGATAATCCCGCTTTTTCATCGACCCACGTATTTTTTTCGGTATATCTTGATGATGAAGTCGAAGCAATAAGCGAACGTGAAATATCATTCATATCAACGCCTAATTCTGCCGCACGGGTTCTGTCAATATCAATATTCATTGCCGGATAATGAATTGGCTGACCAATTTGTACATCTCTGAAATACGAAATCGCTTTTAGTTTATCAATAATTTGATTGGCGTATAATTCATTTCGTTTTTTGTCTTTTCCTGCAATTCGAATTTCGATTGGAGTAGGAGAACCCTGGCTTAAAACTTTATCTGTCAATTCGATTGGTTCAAAAGAAACTTTAGTATTGGGCAGTACTTTTTTCAGTCTTGCTCTAAAATCATCTTTAAACTCATCCATATCAACATGATATTCCTTTAAACTTACTTGGAAAACAGCTTCATGCGAACCCGCCATGAATAAATAAATCGGATTAATCGAGAATAGAGAAGGGTGCTGACCCACATAAACAGAAGATATTCCGATATGTTCCTGACCAACCATTTTTTTCAATTCTTTTAAAACGATTATAGCCTGTTCTTCTGTTCTTTCTAAACGTGTTCCGTCTGGAGCACGAAGCCTTAACTGAAACTGACTTGAATTGGTTTTTGGGAATACATCTTTTCCAATAAAACCAATAAATACAATGGCTAAAGCAGTAGCAGAAACCAGATATATAATACTTGTCGCTTTTTTGTATGGAAACAAACGGTCTAAAGTTCTCATAAAACGAACCCTGAATCTTTCAAAAAGACTCAATTTTCCGTCATTATTAAAATCTTCTCTTTCAACCATTACTTTTTTCTGGCTGATTAAATCTTTTTCAGATTCCGGAGTTAACCCGCAGTCTCTAAATTCAGCTTCATCATCTGTAATTTCTGGGCCATGTTCGTGTTTTTCATGTCCTTTCATTATCCAGTTTGCCATTACAGGAACAAAAGTCTGAGACAATAAAAACGAAATAACCATCGAAAACCCAATTGCTAAAGCCAAAGGAAGAAACAGCGCTCCCGGAATACCAACCATAGTAAATGCCGGCGCAAACACAGCCAGGATACAAAGCAAGATCAATAATTTAGGCAGAGCAATTTCCTGACACGCATCCCAAATGGCGAGTGCCTTTGGTTTTCCCATGTCGAGGTGCTGGTGAATATTTTCGATCGTAACCGTACTTTCATCCACCAAAATACCAATGGCAAGAGCCAATCCGGATAAAGACATTAAGTTGATCGTTTGCCCGAATAATTTCAAGAATAAAACTCCTGAAATAATAGAAATTGGAATCGTTAAGATTACAATTAATGCCGCACGTTTATCTCCCAGGAATAATAAAACCATTAATCCCGTTAAAACCGCACCAATAATTCCCTCAGTAATTAAACTTTTAACCGAATTGATTACATAAACTGACTGGTCAAATTCATACGTAATGTTTACATCTTCAGGAAGTGTACTTTGAATTTTAGGAAGTTCGGCTTTTAATTTCTGAACCACATCCCAGGTCGAAGCGTCTCCCGCTTTTGCAATGCTGATATAAACCGAACGTTTTCCGTTTACTAAAGCGTAACCTGCTGTAATATCGGCACCGTCTTTTACAGAAGCAACATCGCCTAATTTTAGATTTTGAACACCGCCTTTAAATAACGGAATCTGTTCAAAATCCTTCACTTCTTTAATTGTATTATTAGTTGGCGTAATATAGTTTTTGTCGCCCATACGAACGTTTCCTGATGGAGCCGTTTGGTTGTTTAAACGAATCGCTTCAACAACTTGATCCGGCGTCATATTATGCGAACGCAATAAATCAGGGTCTACGTTAACCTCAATTGTTCTTGGGCTTCCGCCAAAGGGAGCCGGCGATAACAAACCGGGAATCGAAGTAAACGAAGCACGAACATAAACGTTGGCTAAATCCTGTAATTCGTTATTTGACCTAATTTTACTGCTCAAAACCAATTGACCAATTGGCAGTGAAGAAGCATCAAAACGAATGATAAACGGAGGTTGTGTTCCTGGTGGAAAAACCGCCTGAATTCTGTTTGAAAGCGCACTTAACTCGGCAGCAGCCTGAGCCATATTTGTACCTTCATAATAGGTTAATTTCATAATCATTAACCCCTGAATATTTTTGGTTTCTACCGATTTTATACCATTCGAGAAAGGTAAAACATTCACGTAGTTTTTAGCAAAATAAGCCTCCATCTGGTCTGGCGTATAACCTCCAAACGGATGCGCAATATAAATAACCGGCAAATTCATTTTTGGCAGAATATCTACCTTAATGTCTTTGATGGCACCAATTCCGAAGAAAAATAGACCCGCAACCAATACTAATATGGAAATGGGTTTGCGGAGTGCAAAACGTATTAAATTCATTAGACGTTATAATTAAAATTCATTTATAAATAAGTCAAAATTGCCCGTTGCAGCAACTTTCAGCAAAAACGACTGCCATACATTATTGTTCACAATATCACGATCGATTTCGGCACGGTTTAAAGTGTAAATCGTTTGGGTCAAATCGGTTAAATCAGTTAAACCATTTTTGTATAAAGTCGATTTTTGAATGTAAGCTCTTTTTGCCGCATCAACCTGAATAGGTGCTTCGGCATAATTATCAAGCGTAATTTTGATCTTATCTTCGGCAAAAGTCAGCTGCGATTTCAATTCTCTGTCTGCCTGATTATATTCTTCCTGTAAAGCTTGAGAAACAAATTTCTGGGCGCTTACTTGTTTGCTTGATCTAAAAGGTGTGGTTAAATTCCAAGTGATTCCAACTCCAACCAAATAATTGGTACGATCCGGATTTACGCCATCCCAGTAATTTCTGCTAAAAGCATGCTGGTCTGTGGCATAACTATTTTCAAATCCCGAAGCTCTGGTTTGTAAAACTCCAAAAGCACTCATTGTTGGGTAATAAAAACGTTTGTATAATTTAACCTGCTGATTGCTGTAATCGATTTTCGTTTTATAGAATTGCAATAAAGGATGCAGACTATCTGCAGCTGTATTTCCTTTAATTAATTCTTTCGGAATCTGAGTTACAAAAAGAGTATCGGTAACAAAATCCTGAGGCGCAACGCCCATTAAATCGACCAGTTTATTGTTTTGTTCTTTAACGAAATTCTTCGCAAGGTTTAAAGCAATTTTAGCTTTAGAAACTTCGGCTGTAGCCAATGTAGAATCTACGCCGGCCAATAATCCGTTTTTAACTCTCGCAACAGCTGTCTTTTTGAAAACCTCTGCACGATCCAGGTTTTTTTGCTGAGAAATCAACAATCTTTGACTCGCCAATAGATTTAAATAAGCAGCAGAAATTTTGATTTCCTGTTGGAATTTTTCCTGTTGTAAATCTTTTTCTTTGGCCTGAACATCAATTTTAGACAAATTGATTTTTTCCTGCGTTTTTCCAAAAGTGAAAAAATCCCAGTTCATGTTGACCAGATAAAGTGCGCCAAAAGCCGAATTCCAGTTTTGTTCCGGCAGCGGTAATCCTGATGAAGCAACTCCAAGACCTCCAAATCCATAAAGCGGTCCGTTTTGACCATTTACAGTTCCGTAATCCTGCTGTGCCGATAAATTTAGGTTAGGCAGGTAATCACGTCGAGATTGTTTTAGAGTCTCTTTTGATGCATTGGTGTAATTGTTTTTTGCCCTGATCGAACCGTAATTTTCAAGCCCAGTTTTTACTGCTTCTTTTAAAGAAAGGGTTTGAGAGTAACCGATTGATGCAAAAATCAAGAAAAATAATAAGGTAATTTTTTTGAAATACATAAACTCAAGTGTGAAATTATAGCACAAATTTATTTCTCTTGTACTGATAAAAGTCATGTTAAGTGATGTACTGCAATAGTAAATGACCAATTCAATTGGTCATTTTTTAGAAATGATAATTAAATATTTGTCCGTACTTTGTGAACTATTTAAGTTTAAAAAATGAGCATAAAATTTGATAATATTCTGGATAACAAATGGTGGCAGGAAATTGCCGTCGTCGCGTTTTCCTTTACCATATATACTTTAAAAAACGACTGGATGTTATTTAGTTCTATAACATCTGTTTTAATGGGTATTTTCTTTTATTGCATTTTGTACATGCACGCACAATTCAATCGTTTCTTTCTTTTCCCAATATTATTTAAAACCCGTCGTCCTTTTACTTACCTGGTATTAACGCTTTTTGGAGTTCTTGTTTTCTCGATTGTTTTATATGAGATTACAATGCTGGATATGTTTAGCAGCTGTCATTTGTATCAAAACTCCCATCAAAGAAGTTATTTGTACCAATTAGCCAGCGTTTTGGGAACTTTGGTTTGTATTTTAAGCCCGATTATTGTTTTTAAATTCTACAGAATACACAGAAAACGTACCGAAGAAGCTTTGTTATTTAACCAAATGCAGTTGAATTCGTTAAAAGGACAATTGAACCCGCATTTCTTATTTAACACTTTTAATACGCTTTACGGAATTAGTCTGGAATTTCCGGACAGAACACCGGACTTAATTATGAAGGTTTCGCAGTTAATGCGTTATCAATTAGAAAGTAACAGCAAACAATGCGTATCTTTAGAAGACGAATTAGAGTTTATAAACAGTTATGTACAGCTGGAAAAAGAGCGTGTTGGGTATCGCTGTGATATTACTTTGGATTCTAAAGTTGACAATGAAAATGCATATAAAATTTCGCCGATGCTTTTAATTGCTTTTATTGAAAATGCTTTTAAACACGGAACCTGCGCAATTGAAAAATGCTTCGTCCAGATTTTTATTACGGTAGAAGACGGACAGCTGCATCTTCATGTAGTGAATTCAATTCCAACAAAGCAAACCGATGTTGTTTCGACTAAAATTGGTTTAAAAAATACGATTGAAAGACTGAATTTGATTTTCGGGAAAAACTATACACTCGACATTCAGGAGAACAAAAACACTTATATTGTTGATTTAAAACTGCAGTTGAAAAGATTTGCATAATGAGAGATCCTAAAAAATGCATTATTGTTGATGATGAGCCGGCAGCGCATTATGTTTTAGCTAATTATATAAAACAAAATCCGCAGTTAGAATTGGTTTTTCAGGGATATAATGGCATTGAAGCAATGGATTATCTCAGGGAAAATAAAGTCGATTTGATGTTTTTGGATATTAATATGCCTGAGATTTCAGGAATGGAATTATTAAAGATTATTCCCAATCATCCTAAAACAATTTTAACGACAGCTTATTCTGAATTTGCACTCGAAAGTTACGATTACGGCGTAATTGATTATTTACTGAAACCTATTTATTTCCCCAGATTTTTAAAAGCTGTTGACCGTTTTTTCTCTACAGAAAATGTAAAAACAAAAGAAGAAGAAATAGTGGTAAACAAAGTAAGTGTTAAAGTCGACGGTTATTTTATTGATATTGAATTAGACCAGCTTTTGTATGCACAGAGTTTTGGAAACTATGTGAAACTGCATACTGCAAAACGAATTTATCTGGCTTCAATTACAACAACTGAGCTCGAAAAATGCCTGCCGGAAAAGAATTTTATCCGAATTCATAAATCTTTTATTGTATCGCTGGACAAAATTGAAGCAACAGAAAAAGATTTTGTAATGATTAAAAATGAAAAACTGCCTGTTGGAATAACCTACAAAAGGGAATTGACGGACAGATTAAAAAAGTAGCATTTTTTTTATTAAAAAATATTTGGATTTCATTTTAAAAGTAATAATTTTAATACGTTATTTAGGTTTTAATTTAATAGTCAAGATCATGAAAAAAGTATTATTACTGCTGGTTTTATTTTACTGCAGTTATTTAAGTGCTCAAAATGAAGTAGTAACACCACCGGAAAAAGTACGATTTACTTTTGAAAAAGAATACCCCAATAAAGCTGCTGTCTGGTCTATAGATTATGTTGGCGATGACAATGACGAAATTAGGTACGAAGCAAAATTTAATACAGACAAGAATACCAAAGCTCTTGCGGTTTATGATAATTTAGGGATTTTAAAAGCATATGAATTGCAAATTCCGCTAAGTCAATTACCTCAAAAAGCACAGAGTTATTTAAAGAAAAATTACGCACCAAAAGCGATTAAGGAAATCGCTGTGATAGTAAATGATAAAAATAAAACCACTTATGAAGTGGGTATTGAAAAAGACTCCAGATTTTATGATGTTGTTTTCGATCAAAATGGAGGTTTTGATGTAATCATCGAAAAAAATTAAAAAGTACACTTACTAATTCAATTATATTTAAAACGGCAAACCCGACAAGTTTAAAGCTTGTTGGGTTTTGTTTTTTCTATTAGAAAATATTCTAATAATTTAATTTTTTAGTTAATTATAAATGTAGTAATTTTACTACTTTATTTACATTATGTTTAATTTTATAAATATTACTATGAAAAAACTTTTATTATTTAAAACCTTACTATGCTTTAATTTTTTAATAGGGCAGCAAAGTATCCTGCTTCCTTCAGAAAATATAGTAAAGGCATTTGAAAAACAATATCCACAGAAAAAACCAATTTGGTCTATGGAATATGGCAAGAATGAAAATGATATTTATTTTGCAGCAAAATTTACAACCACAGGCAAAACACAGGCATATGCAGTTTATGATAGTGATGCAAATTTTAAAGCTTACAAAGAACAGATCTCAAGCGCTAAATTACCACAAGCAGTACTGGCTTATCTGGATGCTAATTACCCTGCTAAATCAACCGCAAAATCAAGTTCAAAATCAAAAAGTAAGTCAAAAACTAAAACTAAAGCAGCACCCGCTGCACCTGTAAGAGAAGCTTATTCTGTTGTTGATGCTAAAAACAAAACAACTTATGAGGTGAAAGCTGTAAAAGATGGAAAAAATTATAATCTCATTTTTGATACAGATGGGAACTTAATTAAAACAATTCAAATAGGCTAAAAAAATACTCGTTTACAACAGCAAACCCGACAGGTTTTTATCCCGAGGTTTCGGGGACTGTCGGGTTTAATTCTTAACGTAAATAAGATTTACAAATTCATTCCGCCAGAAGCTTCAATACGCTGCGCATTTACCCAGCGTGCATCTTCTGTGCATAAAAAGGCAACAACACCGCCAATATCGTCTGGTAAACCAACTCTTCCTAAAGCTGTAATTGAGGCTAAGTTTTTGTTTAATTGTTCGTTATCACGAACAACGCCTCCGCCAAAATCAGTTTCAATCGCACCCGGAGCAACAACATTTGCCCTGATTTTTCTTTCGCCTAATTCTTTTGCCTGATATTTTGTTAACGTCTCGATTGCACCTTTCATAGAAGCATAAGCGGCATAACCTGGAAATGAAAATCTGGCTAAACCAGTTGAAATATTTACAATTCCGCCGCCGTCGTTCATTACGTTCAAAGCTTTTTGAGTTAAGAAAAACGGGCCTTTAAATTGAATATTAGTCAATTGGTCAAACTCTGCTTCAGTAGTTCCTGCGAATGAATTATGAATTCCAATTCCGGCATTGTTTACTAAAAAATCAAATTTATCAGTATTGAAAATGCTTTTTAAAGTCGAAGAAATACTTTCAAAAAAGCTATCAAAAGTATGAGAATCTCCTACATTCAATTGAAGTGATGCCGCTTTTTGACCTAAACTTTCAATTTCTTTTACAACTGCGTCTGCTTCTTCTTTTTTGCTGTTATAAGTAATGATAACGTCAAGTCCTTTTTTTGCAATTGCAATTGCCATATTTTTCCCTAAACCTCTGCTTCCTCCTGTAACCAGAGCTATTTTTGTATTTACTGCCATATTTATTTAATTGTAAATTGTTAATTATTAATTGTGAATTGTTTTTTTCTGTCAGTCTGAGCGAAGTCGAAGATCCCGCACAGTATGATTTTTTTTAAACACATAGAAACATAGGTTTTATTTTGATTTGAAAAGATTATAAAAAGAAACTAGTTTCTAACTCATAGCGATGTGTTTAGTTGTCTTTATAATTTCTTGTTGCTATTTCTCTGTTTGTTTAGATAAAATGAAATGCCTTTTATGCGTTTACAATAACTATGTTTCTATGTGTTTAAATAAAAATTAATTAAGAGTGCATTGCATTAAAATGATTTCTCAAATCTTCTGCGCTTGCGTTTAATCTCGTTTCGCTGGTTCCAAAAGTAAGTTCCGGTTTTCCATCTTTTAATTGTTCAAAAATAGATTCGATAAAACTGCTTACGCTTGGATGTGCATCGTGTAAACCAACTCCGCCAAGGTCTGTATTCAATGCAGGTGGAATAATTTCGATTACTTCGATATTTTTAGCTTTTAATAAATGACGAAGAGAAAGCGTAAACGATCTAAAAAATGCTTTTGTAGCCGAATAAACCGGAACTTTTGCAAAAGGCGAAAATGCCAGTCCAGAAGTTACATTCATTACTGTTGTTAAAGATTTCAATTCAATAAATAGGGAAGTTAAATGCAGCGGCGCTTCAATATTAGTGTTGATTTCTGCCTTCATGCTTTTGTAGAAATCAGCATCTGTAACAGAAACCCATTTTTGAATTCCCGCGTTGTTAATTAATACGTTTAAATCAGGATGATTTTCTGTAATCCATTTATAAAGTGCGATTCTCTCTTCTTCTAAAGATAAGTCACATACTTTTGTGATTACGGAAGGAAATTTTGCTTTTGCTTCATTTAAAACAGATTCTCTTCTGCCGCAGATAATTACAGTATTATTTTCCTGAATAAATCTTTCAGTAAGTCCAAGTCCAATTCCGCTTGCACCGCCTGTTATTAAAATTTTGTTGTTTGATAAATTCATCTTTTCGATCTTTTAAATTGATAAGACAAAGGTAGGAGTGAAGTAGTGTTGGGGAATTGTAAATATCAAACCGATGTTTGCGAAATTCAAATCAGATGTAAATGAAATTCCAATTTTTTAAAATTCCAAATTCCAATTCTGATTATTACTCGCTTAAATAAAAATTCTCATTTTATGTCATCCTGAGCGAAGTCGAAGGACACGCAAAGTAGGACGTACTGTATGGACTCAGCATGAGATCCTTCGACTTCGCTCAGGAGGACAAGCTTTGCGACAATCTAAAATCTAAACTCTGCAATCTAAAATAATTCTACAATCTAAAAGCCAGCGGCGTTAAAGTAGTTTGTTTTTTAAAAAAGTTAGAAAAATGTGCTAATTCCTCAAAACCAAGAGAATAAGCGATTTCAGAAATATTCCAATCCGTTTGTTTTAAAAGGATTTTTGCTTCGTTTGTTAATCTTGTGCTGATTAATTCTGTTGTGGTTTTTCCGGTATTTTCCTTTAATACCTTATTTAAATGATTGACGTGAACAGATAATCTCGCAGCAAAATCCTTTGCGGTTCTTAATTCTAATCGCTGATGCGGAGATTCTATTGGGAATTGTCTTTCTAATAATTCTGCAAATAAAGAGGAAACTCTCGCAGCAGAATTATGTTTAGAATATAGAGCAGTTATAGGCTGTAATTTTTGCCCGAAGTGAATTAGTTCAGCCACATAATTTCTGATTAAATCATATTTATAGATATAATCGGAATTAATTTCTTTTTGTATTTTATTGAAAATCAATGTAACTTCTTCGACTTCTTCATCTGATAATTGAAAAATAGGATAACCGTCTGAGGCAAAAATAGGAAGTTCGTCTAAGTCGATTCCGCTTTTGGCTTTTGATAAAAATTCACTTGTAAAAACGCAAAACTGTCCAGATTGGCTGGTGTCTTGCGGAACGTAATTGTATGGGATTTTTGGTGTAGCAAATAACAATCCTTGTTTTTCTATTTCGATTATTTTATCAGCATATTCGGCTCTGTTATGACCTCTTATTAAACTTATTTTGTAATAAGCTCTTCTGTCATAAGGCATAACTGATTTTCCCTGAAGTCGTTCCAGAAGTTCTTTTATATCAAAAACATTAAAATGACCAATCTCTTTTTGAATGTCATTTGGCAGTAGTGAATTAGGTTCAATCGTTGAGCCTTCGGTAATATCCTGGTAAAATGAATCTAGGGATTTCATATGTGCGAATTGTAAAATTCAAATATACGAAAAAATAAGCTTCGTGAGTTTAACCGCAAAGAGCGTAAAGATTTACGCAAAGCACGCTATTTTATTTCTTTGCGAACCTTGCGAAAAAACCTTGCGAACTTTGCGGTTAAAATAAAGTCCCCTGAACAAACTCTGGCTCAGGATTACTTCCAAATAAAAAAGTATCAATTACAAAAAACTGTTTTTTAACAGGATCAAGTTCTCGAAGTACAATTTCCTTGCATGAAAAATCAATATCGATTGTAGTGAAAAGCTGTGATGCTATTTTAAGATTTTCAGGCGTTAATTTCCTTCCAATCGACATATGCGGATCGTCACTCTTTTTAAGTTTTAAAGGTTTTAAAGATTCCTGAATCTTTTTCATAATGGGTTTCAGGTTATTTTTTGATTCTTCATTTGGAGCTATATAAAATGCTCCGGCATTGTCATACGAACCAAAATGATCTAAATGAACTTGGAAAGGAGTAAAAGTATCGCAAACTTTAAAAAGCTTTTGTTTGTATTTATCAATTTCAGATTCGGTAATTGTGAATTCGCAAATTGTAATATGCCCAACAGAATTACTGCTGTTGTACCAATCAATTTTGCTTTTTAAATAATTCTTCATCGTTTTGATAGAATCAATGACATCTTGTGAAGGATAAATGGCAGCAGAATACTTTTTCTCCATGATATTTGGATTTTGAGTTACACAAATTTAGAGTTTAAATTGTGCTGTCAAAGCGGTTATAAAAATAATCTTTTCCAGATCCGGTTTCTTTTAAAAATGCATCTGCATCAAACCAGGATCCTTCAACAGAAACGGTTTAAAAAGGATTTACATTGTAATCAAAATTTGCAATTAATTGAGTTCCTATAAAACGTTCGGTTGTGTTGTCCCCAGAATATGAAAGCTGCATGTTGGGGGCATATAAACTGCCGTGAATAGAACTTCTCCGGAAAACATCATAATCAATTTGGAAGCCTAATTTTTCGGTTAAATCTAAAGCAATTGACAGGTGAATGTCAATTAAGTTTGATGGGCCAATTAAGCCGGCTAAACCGAAATAAGCGCCTTTTTGATACAACGGATTAAAAGCCTGTAATTTATTGCCATTACTGTTTTTATCTCCGGAAATGAATTCGGTTTTTAAACCAATTCCTGGATTGAATTTTACATTTTCAAAAGTATACGATGTGTTAGATGAAAGTGTCCACGCGGAAATATTTTGAGTATTGATTTTTCCGAATTGGTACAATCCTTCAAAATCATATTTCCAGTTTCCTTTTGTTTTCCAAATTCTTGTTCCTAGTAGAATGTCTGGTTTCTTCGCCAATAGCGTTATCAAAAACGGCGTGATTTTTCATAAACCTAAATAATACAAATCGATATTTTGAATAAATAAAGTTAACTGCTGATTTTTAGTTTGAATAAAATCAACATCTAATATGCCTGATGAAAATTGAGTTCGTTTTCATCAACCGGACTCGGATCAATTTTACTATTTGCTAAACTGCTTTGGAATTCAATAAAAGTTCTGAATCTTTCTAAATGAATATTGGCATTTAGTAAGTATCTTGACGATAAATAGCTGTCGCCGCCAGAGGTTTCATCGCAGCTTTTGGGAAACTGTTTTTTGTTGTGCATTTGCAGAAAAAATGATCAATAATCGGGATGTATTTTTCATATTAGTTTTTTTGGTAACCTCCAAAGTAATTTACAGGACTCCAATCTGGAATTGCTTTTGGTGCTTTTTGGGCAAAGGTTCTAAATTCATTATCAGCGAAATAAAAATGACACACTGATTTTACTGATTTGCTTTGCAAAGACGCAGATTTACACAGATTTTTATTTATGCTGATTAATAAGTTTTAAATCCGTTTTTATCCGCGTTTTCGTGATAGAGAATCCGTTTCATCTGCGTTCAACTAGATTTTCGGACTTGGTTTTTGAGAAAATCCAATAATGAATTTTAAAATAGAAAAATACTGGTACCTAAATTTTTCCTTTTAGATGTAATCGGTGGAGAATTTCTGATTTTAATAATCCGCTTCCTCCGCCAAAATGTTCAATTACTTCAACTTCCGGCTGCTGTTTTAAGCAAAATGAAGTAAATTCTTTTTCGATATGGTCTTCGATTCCGGAACTCAAAAGAACAACATCGATTTTGTTATTTTGAAAATATTCCTGAGCTTCTTTTTCATTGTTGAAAGAAACTGCATTCCAATCTTCATATGCGTTTACAAGGCGAAGTAAAATGGCCAGAATCGCTTCATTTTTTCCGAGTAATAAGAATTCAAGAGTTTTCATTTTTTTTATTTTTAAAGTTTCTAAGATACTGAGGTTCTAAGATTGTAAGTTTTCTTTTCTATTTGTTTCAGTTTTTGACAGAACTTGTAATCTACTATGCAAATTTATTTCTTTCATTACGGTTTCAACTTAATCTAGAACAAGAAAGGTTCTAAGATTTAAAAAAAACTTAGAACCTCAGAATCTTAGAACCTTAGCAGATTTTAAAAAAAATATACGGGAAACCCGTAATGGGGGCTCAAAAGGCTGTATTAGATTTGTCCTGTTGAGATTCTGAGATAATGATTTACGTACTGCTTTTTAAATTATTCCTGTTAAAAGATCTTAATGGTTAAACTGTTTTTGGAGAAAACAATTTTTTTAATTTTTTAAAAATTTGACATATTCACTTTATCATGGGTAACTTGTAGAAATTTGCAAATAATACAACAAATGTCTAAATTTTTTATAGGTTTTTAGATTAGGGTACTACTTAGCCCCTATCTAAAAGCCTTTTTTTTGCTTAATATTTTTTTGATTTTAGTTATAGCCGTTTGCTCTTAGCCATTCTTCGCAGTCTCTTGTCCAATATTTGCTGGTATCGTTTACGCCTAAACCAAAACCATGGCCTCCTTTTTCATATAAATGTAACTCCGCGGTAACACCATTTTTTTTAAGCGCTAAATAATAATCAATACTGTTTTCCGGTAAAACGACCGTATCATCTGTGGCGTGGATTAAAAAAGCGGGAGGTGTTTTTGCAGTAACTTTCTTTTCGTTTGAAAATGAATCTATTAAATCTTGTGAAGCATTATTTCCCAGTAAATTAATCTGTGATCCTTTGTGCGTAATATCATTTTGCATTGAAATTACAGGATAAATCAAAAGAGAAAAATCTGGTCGCGCACTTACTTTGTAGACAGATTCATAGATTTTATCATCATAATGAGTAGACAGGGCAGCAGCTAAATGTCCGCCGGCAGAAAAGCCTAAAATTCCAATTTTGTTTGGATCAATGTTCCATTTTGCTGCATTTTGTCTTACGCAGCGAACCGCTTCCTGTGCGTCTTGCAATGGGCCAACGTTTTTGTTTTTCATTATTAAATCACTTGGAAGCCGGTATTTCAATACAAAAGCCGGAATACCTAAACTATTAAACCATTGCGCCACTTTTGTACCTTCTTTATCAATCGCTAAATGCTGGTATCCGCCGCCGGGAAGAATAATTACTGCAGTCTGATTTGGTTTTGTTACATTAGGGAAAAACGCTGTTAAAGTAGGAATTGTAACTAAACTGGTACTTTGTACTTTTCTCTCATTAGTGATTTCTTTCTCTTTATAATCTGCTGCTTTAATTTCATCAGGAATTTTATTCCAAAGCGGAATTACCTGATTCTGCGCATTGATATTGAACTGTATAGCTGTAAAAAACATGAAAGCTAATACAGTTTGTTGAAAATATTGATTTTTTGATTTTTTCAATGTTAAATTTAATTAGTTGTTTTACAATTGTTTACTCGTTTGTTCCGGCTGGTTTACAAATTTCGATTTGAATAAATGAAAGATAAATAATAACAATTTGAATGGGATAAAATCCTGGGACAATTTTACTCCTAAATAAGGATAAATTTCGCCTGTTAGCTTTTAACAAATATATTGTTTAATGTTTAATTTTGAGTTCTTTTTTTTGTGCAATGTCTTAAATTTGACACATAAAATAATTTTATATATAATTTATTTGGAATATAAAGATTAAAAACTATATTTGTGCAATCGATTACATTACTGCAGTTCTATAATTTTAATCTGTTGATTCTAATGTGTTTAAATTATGCATTTTGTGTATAGATTTTAAAATTAAAATATCTAACTATAATAACCATAAACATGAGTCAAACCGATGCTGTTACAGTAAATCAAAGTATTAAATCTGCTGGAAGATATCGCTGGAGTATATGTGCACTGTTGTTTTTTGCAACTACAATTAATTATCTCGACAGACAAGTTCTTTCGTTAACCTGGAGTGATTTTATTGCGCCGGAGTTTCATTGGACAAACAATGATTACGGAAATATAACAGCACTATTTTCTATTTTTTATGCCGTTTCTTTATTGTTCGCAGGACGATTTGTAGATTGGTTAGATACTAAAAAAGGATTTCTATGGGCAATTGGTATTTGGTCTGTAGGAGCTTGTTTACATGCTTTTTGCGGAATTGCAACTTCTGGAATTATAACAGGTAACTGGTTAGTTGGTTTTGAAGGATCAAAAGAAATAATAAGTACTCTAAGCGATACCGGAAAAGTTATTAATGTAAGTGTTACATTGTTTATTTTCGCCCGCTTTATTTTAGCAGTTGGTGAGGCTGGAAATTTTCCTGCTGCAATTAAAACCACTGCCGAATATTTTCCTAAAAAAGACCGTGCCTTTTCTACCAGTATCTTTAATGCTGGTGCAACTGTTGGTGCATTGGCGGCTCCAATTTCAATTCCTTTTATTGCAAAATCATTTGGATGGGAAATGGCGTTTATTATCATTGGGGCATTAGGCTTTATCTGGATGGGATTCTGGATTTTTATGTACGATAAACCAGAAAGACATAAAAGAGTAAGTGCAGAAGAATTGGCTTATATCCAGCAGGATGATATAGCAGACAGTAAAATAGAAGGTTATGTTCCTGAAACAACTTCAAAAGTATCTTTTGCAGACTGTTTTAAATACAAACAAACCTGGGCTTTTGCATTTGGTAAATTCATGACAGATGGTGTTTGGTGGTTCTTTTTATTTTGGACTCCGGCCTATTTAAGTTCTGTTTATAAAATGGATTCAACAGAGGCAGCTTTACCATTATTTGTACTTTATTTGATTACTTTATTATCAATTATTGGCGGATGGCTTCCAACTTATTTTGTTGAAAAGAAAGGGATGAACCCTTACGAAGGAAGAATGAGAGCTATGCTGATATTTGCTTTCTTTCCGTTATTAGCTTTAATCGCACAGCCTTTAGGATATATCAGTTATTGGGTTCCTATCATTATTATCGGAATCGCAGGAGCGGCGCATCAATCATGGTCGGCTAATATTTTTACAACTGTTGGTGATATGTTTCCTAAAAAAGCTATTGCAACAATTACAGGAATTGGAGGTTTAGCAGGAGGTCTTGGGTCAACTTTGATTAATAAAGGTTCAGGAGTATTATTTGATTATGCCCATAAAGCATTTACAACTGTAAACGGGCAGCCGTTTTTAGAGAAATTCCCGCAATTTGTTACACAGCCTATACCGGAAACTTTTTTTAAAGAGTTAGAGAAAAACGGTGCAGTAATTTATGATGGAATCAATACAGGATATATGATTATTTTCTCAATCTGTGCCGTGTGTTATTTAATTGGCTGGACTGTAATGAAAACTTTAGTTCCAAAATACAGCCCAATTACTAATCTATAGTTTAGCTTTATTTAAAATATTTTTATGTTTGAATTATGCTTTTTTCAATATAAAAAATTAATTTTGTGCAATCGATTACATTAAAATAAAATTATGACAAAATATAGTTCAAGATACGCGTCAAGCCCAGAAGCAGTTAAAAAATACGATACACAGCAGTTAAGAGAAGAATTCTTAATTGATGACTTAATGCAGGAAGATGAAATTGTATTGGTTTATTCGCATTACGACAGATACATTGCAGGTTCTGCAGTTCCTGTAAAAGATGATTTAACTCTGGAAACAATCGATCCGCTTAAAGCGCCGTATTTTTTAGAAAGAAGAGAAATAGGAATTATAAATGTTGGAGGAAGCGGTTCTGTAGTAGTCGAAGGAACATCTTATGAATTAGGTTTTAAAGATGCCTTGTACATTGGAAGCGGTAATAAAGAAGTGATCTTCAAAAGTGCTGACAGCAAAAATCCGGCTAAATTTTACATCAACTCTGCACCGGCTCACACGACTTACCCAACGGTAAAAGTAAGTTTGGCAGAAGCAAATAAATTAGAATTAGGTACGATGGAAACTGCCAATCACCGTACTGTAAACCAAATGATTATAGGAAGCGTTGTAACAACCTGCCAATTGCAGATGGGAATGACGGAATTAAGACCGGGAAGTGTTTGGAATACTATGCCGGCGCACGTACATGACCGCAGAATGGAAGTTTATTTTTATTTGGATATTCCGGAAAATCAGGCCGTTTGTCACTTTATGGGACAGCCGCAGGAAACAAGACATATCTGGATGAACAATCATCAGGCAGTTATTTCTCCGCCCTGGTCAATTCACTCAGGTTCAGGAACCAGTAATTATACCTTTATCTGGGGAATGGCGGGTGAAAACTTAGATTACGGAGATATGGATGTTTGTAAAATCACTGATTTAAGATAAAAAATGACAAACTTATTTGATATAAAAGGAAAAGTTGCCCTTATTACAGGAAGTACTCACGGACTGGGAATGGCAATGGCAAAAGGATTGGGACAAGCTGGAGCAACAATTGTGGTAAACGGAAATTCGTCCCAGCAAAAAATTGACGATGCTGTGGCATTACTTAAAAGTGAAGGAATTAATGCGGTTGGTTCTAAATTTAATGTAACCGAAGAACAGGAAGTAAAAGCAGCTGTTGCAAAAATTGAAAGCGAAGTCGGCCCAATCGATATTTTGATTAACAACGCAGGAATTATTAAAAGAATTCCGCTTCTTGAAATGGAAGTTGCTGATTTTAGAGAAGTGATTGATATAGACTTAGTAAGCCCATTTATTGTTTCTAAGCATGTTGCAAAAGGAATGATCGAAAGAAGACAAGGAAAAATCATCAACATTTGTTCAATGATGAGCGAATTGGGCCGTAATACTGTTTCGGCGTATGCTGCTGCAAAAGGCGGTTTAAAGATGCTGACGAAAAACATGGCAACAGAATGGGCAAAATACAATGTTCAGATCAATGGAATCGGGCCGGGTTATTTTGCCACAGAACAAACAAAACCTATTAGAGTTGACGGACATCCGTTTAACGATTTTATCATCAGTAGAACTCCTGCTGCAAAATGGGGAGACCCGGGAGATTTAGCCGGAGCGGCGATATTTTTATCCTCTAAAGCGAGTGATTTTGTAAACGGTCACATTTTATATGTTGACGGCGGAATCCTGGCTACAATAGGAAAACCTTCAAACGAAGAATAATTTTCAAAATATATTAAAAAACATGAGCGCGAATCAGACATTCATACACGATAATTTTTTATTAGAAAATAAATACGCTGAAGAGTTGTATCACAATTACTCTAAAAACCAGCCAATTATTGATTATCATAATCACCTAAACCCGCAGTTTATTGCCGAAGATAAGATTTTTGATACTATTACAAATGTATGGATTAATGGAGATCACTATAAATGGCGTGCCATGCGTACATTAGGAATCAACGAGCAGTTTGTAACAGGAAAAGGTTCAGATAAAGATAAATTCTTAAACTGGGCAAAAACAGTTCCGTACACGATGCGTAATCCTTTGTACCACTGGACACATTTAGAGTTAGCGCGCTATTTTGATATTTATGATTTGCTGAATGAAAAAAATGCTGAGAAAATTTATATCGAAACGACAGAAAAAATAAATTCGCAGGCGTACAGTACACAAAATCTTCTTAAAAAAGTAAACGCTGAATTGGTTTGTACTACCGAAGATCCAATTGACAGTTTAGAGTTTCATCAAAAACTGGCCAAAAATCCAATTGGAACTAAAATGAGTACGGCTTTCAGACCCGATAAAGCCATCTTAATTGCTAATGATGGTTATAATGCATATCTGGACACATTAGGGGATGTGTCCGGAGTTGCAATTATTACTTATGCCGATTTACTTTCGGCACTAAGAAAAAGAATTGAATTCTTTAATGCAAATGGCTGCAAATTAAGTGATCACGGTTTAGATCAGATTTATTTTGAAAACTTTACTGAAAGTGAAATAGCCTCAATTTTCAAAAAGAAAAGAGAAAACAGAATCCTAACTTCAGAAGAAGCTTTAAAATTCCAAAGTGCCGTTTTATTGTTTTTGTCTGAAACGTATCACGAATTTGGCTGGGTACAGCAGTTTCATTTAGGTGCTTTGCGTAATAACAATGCGCGTATGCACAGAATTTTAGGTCCTGATACAGGATGGGATTCTATTGGAGATTATCCGCAGGCACAAAAATTATCCAGCTTTTTAAATGCATTGGACAGTAAAGATAAATTGACAAAAACGATTATCTATAACCTAAATCCTGCTGATAACGAAGTTATGGCAGCGATGATTGGAAATTTCAACGACGGAAGCGTTCGCGGAAAAGTACAATTTGGTTCAGGATGGTGGTTTTTAGATCAAAAAGATGGAATGACAAAGCAGTTAAACGCACTTTCGAATATGGGATTAATCAGCTGTTTTGTAGGAATGCTGACAGATTCAAGAAGTTTCTTATCGTTTCCAAGACACGAATATTTCAGACGTATTTTATGTAATCTTCTTGGAGATGAAATTAAACGCGGAGAACTTCCAAACGACATGGAATGGATAGGAAAATTAGTTACCGATATTTCATATAATAATGCTAAAGAGTATTTCAAGTTTTAATTAAGAATTAAGAATTAAGAATTAAGAATTAAGAATTAAGAATTAAGAATTAAGAATTAAGAATTAAGAATTAAGAATTAAGAATTAAGAATTAAGAATTAAGAATTAAGAATTTGAACTATTAAAATTCATTAATAGTAAAGTTTGAAAAATCTTTTTTAATCCTTTAATCTGCGGCAAAAAAACTTTTTACTAGTAAAAAATAAATAAAAAATGAGTAGAGTAGTTGCATTTGGAGAAATCATGCTGCGTTTATCGACAGAAAGGCATTTACGTTTTTCGCAGTCTGCAGCATTTGGTGCTACGTACGGAGGCGGAGAGTTTAATGTATGCGTTTCTTTGGCTAATTATGGTGTAAATGCCGAGTTTGTTACAAGATTGCCTCAAAACGAGATTGGTTTATCGGCATTAAAAGAAATGCGTAAAATGAATGTCGAAACCAAAAGCATTGTTTACGGAGGAGAACGTTTAGGAATCTATTTTTTAGAAACCGGAGCCGGAACACGAGGCAGTAATGTAGTTTACGATCGTGCACACAGTGCAATGGCGACTATTGAAAAAGGCCAGATAGACTGGGAAAAAGTTTTAGAAGGAGCTGAGTGGTTCCATTGGAGCGGTATTACTCCGGCAATTTCTCAAACCGCGGCAGAGGCTTGTTTAGAAGCTATTAAAACAGCTCATAAACTAGGAATCAAAATTTCCTGCGACTTAAATTACAGATCTAAATTGTGGCAATACGGCAAAACGCCAAGCGAAGTAATGCCGGAAATGCTGCAATACTGCAATGTTATTTTAGGGGATATTGATACTGCTTATTTCATGTTAGGAATTCCGAAGGAAAACCCTAATTATCAGGATCAGGAATCACTTCCGGCTTTATACTCAAAATTGTTTGAATTAATTCCGAATTTAAAAATTGCTGCAACAACGCTTCGTTATTCTGTTAGTGCATCACACCAGAGAATTGGAGGTGTTTTGTTTGACGGAAAAACAATTTATCAGGCTGCTGTAAAAGAAGTAACTCCGGTTGTAGACAGAGTAGGAAGCGGTGATGCCTTTATGGGGGGATTGATTTACGGATTGTTAGAATATCAAAATAATAACCAGAGAGCATTAGATTTTGCAGTTGCTGCCTGCTGTTTAAAACATACTATTGCAGGAGATTATAATTTGGTTACATTAAAAGAAGTTGAAAATATGATTGATGGTGATGGTTCTGCATTAGTATCAAGATAATTAATTAGAGATATGGCAAAATATTCAAGAATAGAAGTGGCACAAACAATGAAAGATAACGGAATGGTGCCGCTGTTTTTTCACTCAGATATCGAAGTAAGCAAGAAAGTTTTAAAAGCTTGTTACGACGGAGGTTCAAGATTAATGGAATTTACAAGCAGAGGAGACTTTGCTCATGAAGTTTTTGGAGCTTTAAATAAATATGCTTTGGCAGAATTACCGGGAATGATCTTGGGTGTTGGTTCTATTACAGATGCTGCTTCTGCATCATTATACATGAGTTTAGGCGCTAATTTTATTGTAACTCCGGTTTTTAGGGAGGATATTGCAATTGCCTGCAACCGACGTAAAGTACTTTGGTCACCGGGCTGCGGAACACTTACCGAAATTGCAAGAGCTGAAGAATTAGGCTGTGAAATTGTAAAATTATTCCCCGGAGATATTTACGGACCAGAATTTATCAAAGCGATAAAAGGCCCATGCCCCTGGACATCTATAATGCCAACCGGAGGCGTTTTACCAACTGTAGAAAGTTTAAGTTCCTGGTTTAATGCTGGTGTAACTTGTGTAGGTATTGGGTCGCAGTTAATTTCAAAAGATATTTTAGAAAAAAACGATTACGACGGATTAAAAACGAAAGTAAGTCAGGTTCTGGACATCATAAAAAATATAAGAAAATAAATAAGGAGTAATCATGCCAATCCTTATTTAGATGCGTTTTTTTTTAGATTTTAGAGATTGTAATTGAGCATTACGCTTAAAAAAATAAATCTTGTCACTCCTCACAGCAGGATTTATTTTAACTACGAGTGTAATGTTTCATTTACAATGTATTAAAATTGGTCAATAAGGTATTAAGTGGTTATTTATAACACTTTAAAGTAAAAATTAAAATGGAAAAAATAAACAGATCAAATTCAGGGTTTTCAAACAGACTTCCTATTAAAATAGTTCAATTTGGAGAAGGTAATTTCTTAAGAGCTTTTGTAGAATATGCCATTCAGAAATTAAACCAAAAAGCTGATTTTAATGCCGGTATAGCTGTCGTGCAGCCTATTGATAAAGGGCTGGTGAATATGATCAATGCTCAGGATGGTTTATACACTTTGTTTATGAAAGGTGTAAAAAAAGGCGAGGAAATTCAGGAAAAAGAATTGATTACCAATATTGTAAAAGCAGTTGATCCTTATGCTTCTTTTCAGGAATATTTGGCCCTGGCTAAAGAAGAAGAACTGGCTTTTATTATATCAAATACTACTGAGGCTGGTATAGAATATATTGCTTCAGATCTGCCAACAATGCAGCCTCCTGTATCTTTTCCTGCAAAATTAACCGTACTTTTGCATGAAAGATTTAAACATTTTAATGGAGCTGGTGATAAAGGATTAACAATTATTCCTTGTGAGTTAATCAATTATAATTCAGATACTTTAAAAGAAGTTATTTTGAAATATTGTACAGACTGGAAATTGGGTCAGGATTTTGTTTCCTGGATTTTAAACAATTGTAGTTTCCATAATACATTAGTAGACAGAATTGTTCCGGGTTATCCGAAAGATCAAATCGAAGAATACAACAGCCAGTTAGCTTATAAAGACGATTTGATTGTTAGTGCAGAAACATTCTTTTTATGGGTTATTGAAGGCGACGATGAATTGAAAGCAAAACTTCCGTTTGAAAAAACAGATTTAGATGTAAAAATTGTTGAAGATATGCAGCCCTACAGAACACGTAAGGTTAGAATTTTAAATGGTGCGCATACAGCGATGGTTCCTTTTTCGTTACTTTACGGAAACGAAACTGTAAAAGAAACTGTTGATAATGCTTTTACCGGAGAATTTGTTAATAAAGCTGTTTTTGAAGAGATCAATGAAACCTTAAATATGGATAAAGATGAATTGGCAAGTTTCTCTGAAGAAATTTTAGACCGTTTCAGAAACCCATTTATAAAACATTTATTATCTTCCATCGCTTTAAATTCAATTTCTAAATTTAAAGTTCGTGTTTTGCCAAGTTTAACAGGATATGCTGCTATTCACAAAACACTTCCGGTTCATTTAACTTTTGCTTTTGCTGCTTTAATACGTTTCTATAAAGGAACATGGAACGGACAAAGCTTACCGGTTAATGACAGTGAAGATATTGTTTCATTTTTTGATGGTTTATGGAAATCAGATGATTATGAAAAAGTAGCAAGGCTTACTTTGCAAAACAAAAGTTTCTGGGATGAAGATTTAACGGAGATTCCATCATTAACAAAAGCGATTACGATTGCTTTAGAAGAAATAGATTCAAACGGAATTGAGGCTGGTTTTGCCAGGTTTCAGGAAAGAATAAAATAAAAAAAACAAAAACAAAAAGAACAAAGAACAAGGGTTATGGCAACGCAGAAAAAATTAATAAAAGTTCACCCAACCGATAATGTAGCGGTGGCTTTGGTGAATCTTACGGCTGGCGAAGTAATTGATTTTGAAGGGGAATCAGTTACGGTTGAGACAGATGTAAAAATGAAACATAAGATTGCAATGGTTCCTTTTAATGTAGGGGACAGAATCATTATGTATGGAGTTTTAGTAGGGAAAGCAAGTGCAAGAATCGAAAGAGGAGGATTACTTTCTACTGAAAATGTAAAACATGAAAGCGACAAAGTTACCGGCAAAACAGAAACGATTGGCTGGACTGCTCCAAATGTTGACAAATGGAAAGACAGAACCTGGCAGGGTTATCATAGAGAAGACGGGCAGGTTGGAACTGAAAACGTTTGGTTGTTTTTCCCGTTAGTTTTCTGTGAAAACAGAAATATCGAAATCTTAAAAGATATTTTTGAAAAAGAATTAATGAAGCCTAAAGAAAATGATTATCAATTATTATTGCGTTCTTTAGTAAAATCAGAAACTGGAGGCGCAGGTAATGAAGCAGCTTCAAACGATGCTAATTTATTCAACAATATCGAAGTAAAATTCATTACGCACCAAGGAGGCTGCGGCGGAATTCGTCAGGATTCTCATAGTCTGGCTAAATTATTGGCTGGTTATGTAAACAATCCAAACGTTGCCGGGGCAACAGTTTTAAGTTTAGGATGCCAGAATCTTCAGATTCAGATTTTCAAAGACGCTCTTGATGCTATAAACCCAAACAGTAAAAAGCCTGTTTTAATTTACGACCAGCAGTCAATTGGAACAATCGAAACAATGTTGAGCAGTGTGGTAAAAGATACTTTTGAAGCGATTAAAAAAGCAAACGAAATAAAAAGAGAACCTGCTCCATTATCTAAACTAAAAATTGGTTTAGAGTGTGGTGGATCTGATGGATTCTCTGGAATCTCTGCAAACCCAACTTTAGGGGTTACTTCAGATTTATTGGCTGCTTTAGGCGGAACTACAATTCTTTCTGAATTCCCTGAATTATGTGGTGTTGAGCAGGAATTAGTAAACCGCTGCGTTGAAGACGAAGGAGGAAAACGTTTCTTAGATTTAATGCAATGGTACGAAAAAACGGTTGTAGATGCTGGTTCAGGATTTGATATGAATCCGTCTCCGGGTAATATTAAAGACGGTTTAATTACAGATGCAATGAAATCTGCAGGAGCGGCTAAAAAAGGAGGAACTTCACCTATTACAGGAGTTTTTGATTATGGAGAATATATCACTAAGCCAGGTTTAACTTTACTTTGTACACCAGGAAACGATGTTGAGTGTACAACAGCAATGGTTGGTTCTGGTGCAAATATGGTATTGTTTACAACAGGTTTAGGAACACCAACAGGTAACCCGATCGCTCCGGTTGTAAAAATCTCTTCAAACACGCAGTTAGCAGATAAAATGTCTGACATCATTGATATTGACACCGGGGGAATCATCACCGGAGAAAAATCAATCGATGAAATGGCCGATGAAATGTTAGAATTTATTATAGATGTTGCAAGCGGAACAGTAAAAACCAAAGCAGCACTTTTAAACCAAAACGACTTCATCCCTTGGAAAAGAGGAGTATCGCTTTAGGTTTTAGTTACAAAGTTACAAAGTTACAGAGATACAAAGTGACAAAGGTTTATATGTAGAGACGCACAGCAGTGCGTCTTTTTTTTTTAACCATATAAGGTTATATAAGTTCATTTTAGATTATACTTATAACAATAAAAAAGCAGCTCCATAAGAGCTGCTTTTTTATTGTTATATAAAGCAAACTTAAATTTACTTATATAACCTTATATGGTTAAAAAAACTAAAAGGTGCTTCTTGATGATGATTTTCGGATGTGTAATTCTGGTGCGAGAACTACCTTTTTTTCGATTTTAATCGTTTCTGTTTTGTCAACCTGTTCTAAGAAAACGCGGGCTGCCATTTTTCCCATTTCAAGCGGCGACTGATCTACAGAAGTAATAGATAATTCCATAAACTTAGTAAAAGGCTCGTTACTAAAACCAGCTACACAAAACTCTTTCGGAATACTGATATTTCTTTCTTTAAGTTCCTGAATAGCTCCTAATGCAGCAAAATCACTTGCAGAGAATATGGCATCCGGCGGCGTTTCTAATTGCAGCAGTTTATCAACCGCTTCTTTTCCTGCTTCAACTGCACTTTTCGTATAAATAACATATTCTTCCTTAAAATCGATTCCGTGATCTAGTAAAGCCTGTTTGTAACCTAAAAACCTGTTTTTAAAGATTTCCAGCGATTGATCCCCAGAGAAATGTGCAATATGTCTGCAGCCTTCATTAATTAAATGCTTGGTAGTTAAATAACCGCCCCTAAAGTCGTTTATGGTTACAGAACTTACACCTTCAATATGTTTGCTTCTGTCGAAAAAAACCAGCGGAACGTTCTTTTGAAGTACATATTGAAATGCACCGTCATTTTCGCTCGTTACATCAGTTAAAGACATTAAAATGCCGTCAACCTGAGCATCAATTAAAGTATATAGATTTTCATTTTCTCTTTTTTTACTCTCATGTGTCTGGCATATAATTACCTGATAGCCATTAGGATGCAGTTCTTCTTCGATTCCCCTGATCACAGATGCGAAAAAGTTACTGTCTATACGAGGTACAATTACACCAATATTGTTACTTCGGCCGCTTTTTAATGCTAAAGCAAGTTTGTTTTGCTTATAGTTCATTGAGGCAGCAGTTTTAATAACCAACTCACGAGTACTTTCTTTAATCTTCGGGTTGTTATTCAACGCTCTGGAAACAGTAGCTGCAGTGATATTTAATTTCTCGGCAATATCATAAATGGTTACTTTTTCGCTCATTAAAAAGGGTTTTTACAAGTTAAATTCTTAGACAAAAATACATTTTTTTTAGATAACGTAATATTTAATGTTATCGATTACCATATCAAATTACTACAATGTTTTTTTATTCTACAATAATAATAAATTATAATAATTTTTGCATTAAATGTAATTATAATTCTTAATAAAAATTAAAAATACAATTTATTTCTAAATAAATTTGGCTGAGTGGAACATATTTTCTATTTTCGTGTAATCGATTACATAATTATTTATGTTTTTGCATTGTTTACTTGATATTCCACACAAATGAATAAAAATAAGATTATAGCGTATAAATCAATTGTTTTTGTCAGTATTATGGTTGTTTTGACTATATCCTGTGCTAAAAAAATTGCAGCTTTATCTGAACCTGATCCGTGGAAAAATATAGAATTGACCATTAAAAGTCTTTCTCAAACAAAATTCAAGGATAAAACCTACAATATAAACGATTTTGGAGCTGTTGCAGACGGTAAAACTTTAAACACTTCAGCATTCGAAAAAGCGATTAAAACCTGTGCAGAAAATGGCGGTGGAAAAGTATTGGTGCCAAATGGAAAATACTTAACAGGAGCCATTCATTTAGAAAGCAATGTAAACCTGCATTTAGAAGATAACGCCGAGATTCTTTTCAGCCTAAATCCAAAAGATTATCCGATCGTTCATACTTCATGGGAAGGAACAGAAGTAATGAACTATTCTCCGCTTATATATGCTAAAAATAAAACCAATGTTGCCATTACAGGAAAGGGTATTTTAAACGGTCAGGCAGACAGCACCAACTGGTGGATTTGGTCAGGCGGAAAAGGATACGGCTGGAAAAAAGGAATTCCGTCGCAAAATGACCCGGCAAACCGTGAAGTTTTAGTTGATATGGCTGAAAAAGGAATTTCTGTTGCAGAAAGAATTTTTGGGGAAGGAAGATATTTACGCCCAAACTTTATCGAGTTTTTTGAATGTAATACCGTTTTGGTAAAAGATATAACGGTTATCAATTCTCCTTTTTGGATTCTGCACCCAATCAAAACCAACAACATCATTATCGACGGTGTAACAGTAAACAGCCACGGACCAAACAATGACGGCTGTGATCCTGAATATTCTCAAAATGTAGTAATCAAAAACTGCACCTTCAATACTGGTGATGACTGCATTGCTATAAAAGCCGGCCGTGATGCCGATGGAAGGAGAGTAGCGATTCCGAGTAAAAACATCATTGTTCAAAATTGTAAAATGATCGACGGTCATGGCGGAGTTGTAATTGGAAGTGAAATCTCTGCCGGGGTAAATAATGTTTTTGTAGAGAATTGTGTAATGGACAGCCCAAACTTAGATCGGGCTATTCGCATCAAAACCAATTCAAAAAGAGGAGGTTTAATTGAAAATATTTTTGTTAGAAACCTCGAAGTAGGAACGGTAAAAGAATGCGTTTTGCTCGTAACCATGTTTTATAATGTGTACGGCTCACAAACCGGAAATTTTATACCAACAGTGCGAAATATAAACCTCGAAAATGTTACGGTAAAAAACAGCGGAAAATTTGGCGTTTTGGCAGAAGGTTATGCAGAATCTCCAGTAGAAAACATTACGCTGAAAAATGTAAAAATAGAAAAAGCAGATTCAGTCTATTCATTAAAAAATGTAAAGAACATCAATTTTATAAATACTTATATAAATGGAAAAAAAGTAAACAAATAAAAACTAGTAACTATAACATTTAACCAAACCACTAAACCGCTTATGAAAATTAAACAACCATTAAAGAAAAAAAGAAAATACAATCTCGTATTTTTATTTTTCCTGAATTTCCTACTGTGCAATGCCGTAAACGCACAGTCTGTAGTAATAGAAGGAAAAATTACAGATGCTGCAGGATTATCGCTGCCAGGCGTTAATATTCAGGAAAAAGGAACCAAAAACGGAACCTCTACAGATTTCGAAGGAAGTTTTAAAATAAACGTAACGAGTAATAAAGCAGTATTAATAATAAGCTATTTAGGTTTTCAAACGCAGGAAGTAAGTACTGCCGGAAAAACGAAAATTAATGTAAGCCTTGCAGAGCAGTCAAACTCATTAAACGAAGTTGTGGTTGTGGGTTATGGTTCTGTAAAGAAAACTGACCTTACAGGATCAGTAAGTACGATAAGTGCCGCAACGATTACAGAACGAAATACAACAAGTGCACTTGAAGCAATTCAGGGAAGTACGCCCGGAGTTCAGATTTCATCAAGTTCAGGACGTTCAGGAGACGGATTTAAAGTTGTCATTAGAGGAAACAATTCATTGGTAGGATCATCTCCATTATATGTTGTAGACGGTGTTCCGGTTGATAATATTGACTTTCTGAATCCGCAGGATATTGCAAGAATGGACGTTTTAAAAGATGCCTCATCAGCCGCAATCTACGGTTCAAGGGGAGCCAGCGGCGTTATTATTGTTACCACTAAAAGCGGTGCTAATGTAAAATCAGGAATTAATGTAACCTTTGAATCTTCTTACGGAACAAAAACAGCTGCAAGAATGCCAAAAATGATGAATGGTGAAGAGTGGTGGAAATTTCACCAGGTTGCCTACATGAGCGCAGCACCAGCAACGCAGACTCCGGCGCAGCTTGCTGCTTTGGCAGGAAATCAAAGTCCGTTATTAGTTTCAAGAGCAAACAGCGGTTATAATTTTGACTGGGCAGATGCTGTTCTAAAAACGGGTATGACCCAAAATAATTACTTAAATGTTACAGGTCGTTCAGATTCTGGTTTGAGTTACAATTTAGGATTCGGGATTCAAAGCGATGAAGGACTTATCGACAATGACGGGACAGATAAATATTCTTTCAAGTTAGGATTAAATCACAAAATAAACGACAAATTTACAACAGGTGCAAATGTTACTATAGCTCGTGTTGACACACAGTTAGGAAGTGATTTAGCCATGCAGGATGCTTTTAGATTAAGTCCTTTAATGTCGCCTTGGGCTATTGATGCCGATGGAAATGAAAGAGTAGGTACTTTATTTTTCCTTCCGGGAAAATTAACTTATCCTAATGGTTCCTGGGCAATTAATAAAACCAGTACTGTAAATCCTTTAATGGAGATAGCCAATTCATCTCAAAAAGAAAAAACATGGCAGACAGTTGGAAATGTTTTCTTTCAATATCAGGCTTTAAAATGGCTTTCGTTTAAAACAACATTTGCTGCAGGAATAGAAAATACAGTTACAAGTGCAGCTTATGGCGCACAGACAAATGCCGGAGTTACATTAAACGGAAAAAATTCGGCTTCAATAAAAAACTACAATAACTTCAATTATACTTGGGACAATCAGATTGATTTGAAACATACTTTTGCCGAAGTACATGATTTTAGCGTTTTATTATTACAGAGTTTGTATTCAAATGTTGATGAGACTTCATATTTATATTCTAATAATCAGCCTTTTGATGTTGGATCAAATAATATGGGATCTGGAGTTCAAACCAGCTATAACATCAGTTCCGGATATCAAAAAAATACTTTAAGCTCTTACGCGGTTCGTTTAAACTACACTTTTAAAGACAAATATTTATTGACAGCTTCTACAAGATGGGACGGTTCGTCTGTTTTATCAGAAGGTAATAAATGGCAGAGTTTCCCGTCTGTAGCTTTAGGATGGAAAATCAGCAAAGAATCTTTTCTTGCAAACAGTAATGTAATTTCAGACTTAAAACTTCGTGCAAGTTTAGGTTATACTGGAAACGACAATGTGGCACCTTATACTTCTCAGGCTTTATTAAATCAGCAGACTTTTTATGCAAACGGAGCAAATGTAGTTTCGGGCTGGCAGTCTGAAAATTTAGCGAATCAGGATTTAACATGGGAGAAAACACGAGAATTAAACTTTGGTCTTGATTTTGGATTTTTGCAAAACAGAATCTCAGGAAGTGTTGATGTTTACGACAGATTATCAGATAAATTAATCTACAAACAGCAATTACCTGCAGAAAGCGGCTGGAAAAATACTTTTGCAAACGTGGGTTCTGTAAGCAATAAAGGGGTCGAAGTTTTATTAACGACAAAGAATATTAAAAGCGAAAAAGTAAATTGGGAAACAACTTTCACCTTTACTAAAAACGTAAATAAATTAGAGTCAATTTATAATCAGGATAAAGTTAGTGATATTGGAAATAAATTAATTCTGGGATCAGAATTAAACCCTAATTACAACTACGTTTACAATGGTGTCTGGCAGGAAAGCGAAGCTGCACTTGCAGCATCTTACGGACAAGCTCCGGGTCAGGCGAGACCAAAAGATTTAAATGGCGACGGTAAATTTAATCAGAATGATAGAACGGTAATTGGAAATGCAAATCCGGAGTGGCAGGGAAGTTTATATTCTAAACTGACTGTGGGTAATTTCGATTTCAATTTTTCTGTACTGACAAGTCAGGGACAGACAGTTTTAAGTACTTTTCACCAAAATTTTGCAGATGTAAGTGACAGAGGACGTCAAAAACTGGCAATGGATTATTTTATTCCAACAAACGGAACAGGAATTCAGGCCAATGCAAATAACACAAACCCAAGACCGGGGCCGGTTGCAACAGGCGCGGGAGCTTACTGGACCTCTTTATTTGGTTACTACAGAGACGTTTCTTACGTAAAAATCAAAAACATATCTTTGGGGTACACATTAGATTCAGAATTATTGAAAAGACTTAAAATCAGTAATTTGAGAATTTATGTAAATGTTTTAGATCCATTTGTATTTACAGATTTTGATGGATATGATCCAGAATGGGCCGCTTCTCCTTTTGGGGTAAACCGTCCGGCATCTGTAACAACGCAATTGGGATTAAGTGTTAAATTTTAATGAAGATATCAAATGAAAAAAATAATAATACTATTAGGAATTGCTGCTATGGTTTTAAATTCATGCAGTAATTATATTGAGGAAGAAAGTCTTTCGAATGTTCCTGCCGATGCCACTTATAAAACCGCATCAGGATATCAGTTATTGATTAATACAAATTATGCATGGCTAAAAAGTATTTATGGAGGAAATCCGTGGTTATTTGAAGCCGGAACAGATATGTATGCCGAAGGAAGAACGCCGGAACCAGCAGGTTTAAGCCAATACACACTTTTAATACCTTCTTCAGATAATGTTGCAGATTTGTATACGCCTTGTTACCAATTGATTCAATCTGTAAATAAAGCTGTTTATTATTCGGCAATAACAGAACAAACGGCTAATTTGAACACTTTAGTGGGCGAAGCTAAATTTTTAAGAGCGCAAGCTTATTTCCTGTTAGTTCAGACTTATGGCGGCGTTCCAATTGTAAATGAAAATATTACAACACCGGTTTTATCTTTTCACAGAAATACTGCAGAGGAAGTCTATACACAGATTATTTCAGATCTAGATGCAGCATTAGCAAGTGTTGGAACAAACTCTTACAGCACAACTGGAAAAGTAAATAAAAGAGCGGTAAATGATTTATTGGCAAAAGTTTATTTAACAAGAGGATATGAAACTTTTGGCAAAGCCGATGATTTTGCTAAAGCTGCAGCTTACGCAGATGCAGCAATTGGCGGACAAACTTTAGCGCTTGCTTTCGACCAATTATTCAAACCCGGAAACGATTTAAATGCCGAAACTATTTTCTCTGTTCAATACGACAAAGCTTCAACAAGCACAGACCCAACAAAACTTGGAAATAACCAGTTTTATTATTTCAGTTCGTATTTAGGCGGAGCAGAAACGGGTGCGCCATTAAGAAGTTATAATTTATGTCCAACAGATTACGCTTTAGGTCTTTACGAAAAAGGAGACAAAAGATGGGAAGGAACTTTTATGACAGAAATTCTGGAAGGTCCTGAAACTACAAACGGCGTTACAAAAAATGTGTTGTATTATCCATATTACAGAAGTACAAATCCGGCATCATTAAAAGTGAGACATTTTTATGAGCCAAAATGGTTTACACCTGCAGACAGAGTGGCTTGGGAAACAGCGAATGCGGCTAGAAAATCGGCGACGTTTGTGTACCATCCTTGGGGAGAATATTCTGCAGCGCATACTTTAATAAAAAACTTAGACTGTTATACGATTCCAGTTAAGAAATTTGACGATCCGGATCCTACAACACCTTCTAGTACAGGGCCTGTAAGTACGAGAGATATTATTGTTTCGAGATTGGGAGAAACGTATTTGATTGCTGCTGAAGCCTATTTAAAAGCAGGAAATCCGGGAACAGGTTTAGATCGTTTAAACGAAGTAAGAAGAAGAGCCGGCGTTGCAAATGCTACAGCGGCAGAGTTCAACATCGATTATATTTTAGATGAAAGAGGAAGAGAATTGTTAGGCGAATATAAGCGCTGGTTTGACTTAAAACGTACAGGAACATTAGTAGCAAGAGCATCGGCACATAATTATAAAATTAAAGCCGCTAATTTTGTGGGTGTTGGCGGACAGCTTAAAATTTTAAGACCAATCCCGCAGGTGGCATTGGATTTAAACCAAAATAAAGATTTTCCTCAAAATCCTGGTTATTAGTAATTTGTTAGTTTTTTGAGACTATTTGTTTTTTTGAAGAAGTTAAAGAGGAGTTTGACCAAAGTGTCGAACTCCTTTCTAACTAAAAAATAAAATGATTGTAATGCGAAAAATTGTATTGATTTTATTCTTGTTTTCCTGTGCGATAAATGCACAGCAAACTTATAGTGTAGACACATCATACACAGTAAAAAGCACATACAATAAATTGATAAAAAAACATCCATCCATTACAATTCCGGTTTTAGAAAAGCATAAAAATCTGATTCAAATTAAGGATATAATTTACTTTAAAGAGAAAGAAAGAACCTTGCATTTCGATGCTTTTATATATAACACAAAAAAGCAAAATCCTGTCGTTATTATGATTCATGGCGGAGGCTGGAGATCTGGCGATAAAACCCAGATGAATGCTTTGGCAGAGGAAATTGCTTCTTACGGTTATTCCTGTTTTACAATAGAATACAGATTATCGCTCGAGGCAAAATATCCATACGGAGTTTATGATGTAAAAAATGCGATTAAATTTATAAAAGATAATGCAAAGAAATTCAAAGCAGATCCAGACAAAATTGCGGTTTTAGGCTGTTCTTCGGGCGGGCAGATGGCAGCTTTGATTGGTACAACAAATGAAAACCCGGCTTTTGAAGATGCTTCTTATAAAAGTAAATCAACTTCAAAAGTAAATGCAATTATCGATATAGACGGCGTTTTGGCATTCAGGCATCCGGAATCTTCAGAAGGAGAAATGGCATCGTTTTGGCTCGGAGGTCCTTATGAAGAAAAAAAGGAGAATTGGAAAAATGCATCGGCTTTAAGCCATACTGATAAAAATACACCGCCTATATTGTTTATAAACAGCAGTATCGACAGGTTTCATGCCGGGAGAGATGATATGATAAAGATTTTAAATCAGTATAAAATTTACAATGAAGTTCAAATACTAGAAAACTCACCGCATTCTTTTTGGTTTTTTGAACCCTGGTTTTATAAAACGACCAATTTTACGATCAAATTTCTAAATAAGATATTCAAATAATTTACCATAAAATGAAAACAAAAATTACAGCCGCAGTTTTATTCTTAATTGGTTTTACATCAGTTAATGCTCAAAAATATGATATAAAAACGGCTAAAACGTATGCCGAAATTTCGGCAAAAACAGACGGAAAATGGGAAGGACGCAAATACATTGGCGGAACAGCTTTTAAAAACGTCGACCGACTAAAATTGGCACCTGAACATACAGACCACTCTTTTGATATTCGTTACGAAGGTCCGGGCTGGGAAAATAACCGAATTGGTTATCGTTTATATTTAGACTGGAGAAATGCAATTGATATTTTCGGAAAGAAAACTTCTGCCATGATCCTGCCGGTTGTGGGACAGGATAATTTTGATTCCTACCACGAAATGAGCGATTGGGGAGCCGATATTCTAAAAGCCGGAAAAGGAATTGGGATTGGGTCTATTGATCGTTATTTAAACAATGAAAAACTGCATTTCCACGAAGTCGATTCTACGATCGCAGCAGTTGTTAATAAAGACAAGGAATCTGGCGTAAAAGTGAATTATTATGGATGGAAAACTGCATCTGATAAAATTGATTTCACTTCAATTTTGACTATAAAACCAGACCAGCTGTATACAAAGCATACTATTCAGGCATCTAAAGAAATCAAAGGAATCTGTACGGGAATTGTAAAACAAAAGAATACAGAATTGCTTAAAAAAGAAAGTAAAAATAAAAAATGGGCATATTTGGCAACGTATGGGACACAATCTTTGGTTCCTGATAAATTAGGAATGGCTATCTTTTATCAAGTAAACACAATCGAAAATATTGCCAATACTGATTTAGATTATTTATTGGTTTTTAAGCCAACAACAAAAGCAACTGTTTTTTATCTTTTAGGAGCCTGGGAACAAGAAAAAAACGGAATAAAATCTCAGGAAGAATTTGTAAAATATTTGGACACACAATTAGAAGTATTAAACAAAAAAGGGAAGATGTAATTTGTTTTTTGCCACAGATTATAGGATTAAAAAGATTTGAAAAAATTAAAGATTAAGAATTAAAAATCTTCTGGATCTGTTACCCGAGCGATAGCGAACAGGCGAAGCAAATCTGCGTGAACAATATTTAACACATAGGAACATAGAATTTATTGTGATTTAAAAGAGTATAAAAAGAAACATACTTCTTACATATAACGCACTATGTTTGTTAATGCAAGTGAAACGCCTTTTATTAAGTTCCAAAAACTATCCCAAAGTTTCGGGACTATGTGTTTAAAACAAACGTAAGCCAAGGATAATCCAAATAATCCATTAATCTGTGGCAAAAAAAGAAGAAACCTGTTTCTAAACATATAAATTATAAAATAACAAAAGAAGAATCTAAATATATTTTGAAATGAAAAATACAAGGACACAAAGTTTCATGTCGGTTTTATTAGTTTGCGTACTGGCTTTAACAAGCTGCAAAGTGATTTCGCAAGAACCTGCAAAAAAAGAAATTGTTATTTCTAAAGACATGAAATGGTCAGATAAAATGGCTTTAACGTTAATGAAACGCCATCCGGAAAGTTATATGCTTGACGATTCTAAAAAGCCAAAATGGGATTATGTTCATGCTTTGGTTTTGCATTCGATAGAGGAATTGTATAAGAAAAACCCTGATCCCAGATATAAAGCTTATGTTAGAGCCTATGCAGACGAATTGGTACAGGAAGACGGAAGCATTAAAACCTACGAATTTGACAAATATAATATCGATTTGGTGGTTCCCGGACGTTTACTTTTTGATATTTATGCAGAATCAAAACAAGATAAATATTTAAAAGCGATGCAGTTAGTTCGCAAGCAGTTAGCAGAGCAGCCTCGTACAGCAAGCGGTGGTTTCTGGCACAAACAAATTTATCCAAACCAAATGTGGTTAGATGGTTTGTACATGGGGGAACCATTCTATGCACAATATACAGCAACGTTTGAAAACGGAAAAAGTTTTGACGATATCGCAAAACAATTTGAGTTGATTCAATTGCACGCAACAGATCCAAAAACGGGATTATTATACCACGGCTGGGACGAAAGCAAAGCAATGCCTTGGGCAAATAAAGAAACAGGAAACTCGCCAAACTTTTGGTCAAGAGCTTTAGGCTGGTACGTAATGGCCCTGGTTGATGTTTTAGATTATATGCCAAAAGATCATCCAAAAAGAAATGAGTTAATTAAATATTTAAATAATGTTTCTGCGGCTTTGGCTAAATACCAGGATAAATCTGGATTGTGGTATCAGGTTACGGATAAAGGAGGTGAAAAAGGAAATTATTTAGAAGCTTCTGGATCAGCAATGTTTGCTTATGCTTTTGCAAAAGGAGCAAACAAAGGGTATTTACCTTCAAAATATAAAAAACTGGCCAACAAAGCTTTTGACGGATTGACTAAAATCTTAATCAAAAAGGTAGACGAAGACGGCGGTATCACACTAACAAACTGCTGTCAGGTTGCAGGTTTAGGCGGAACTCCGTATCGTGATGGTTCTTATGAATATTACGTAAACGAAAGAAAAAAAGACAACGATCCTAAAGCGACAGGACCTTTTATTTTGGCTGCTTTGGAGTTAAACAGATAGAAGTTAATTGTGAGTTATGAATTTTGAATTATCAGTTATGAGTGAGCGCACGCTTTGTCTTGCTGAGCGATCCCGAGGCTTCGGGAGAAGCATCGAAAAGTAATTCCTCAAAGAAACTCCAATTGTAAATTACGATAGAAACCCGACAGGTTTTAAACACATAGCTTGTCATTTTGAGGAACGAGAAATCGCACAAGAAATTCCAGTCCAATAGTCGCCAATCTTTGTCGATAAACTAGTGTGATTTCTCGTTCCTCGAAATGACAAAAAACTGAGTAAAAAAACAAAATAAAAATGAAAAATATAAAAATCATTTTCACTCTCCTTTCTATTTTCTCTTTTGAGAAAAATTCGGCACAAGTCTGGACACCGGATAATGGAGACGGAACTTACACAAATCCTATTATTCACGCTGATTACTCAGATCCTGATGTCGTTAGGGTTGGAGACGATTTTTATATGACAGCATCGTCTTTTAACTGTATTCCGGGACTTCCGATTCTGCATTCTAAAGATCTGGTAAACTGGACCATTTTAAGTTATGCCCTGCCAAAACAGCCGCCTTTTGAAACTTATGATAAAGTACAGCACGGAAATGGAGTCTGGGCGCCTAGTATTACATATCATAATAACGAATTTTATATTTATTATCCAGATCCTGATTTCGGGATTTATTTGATAAAAGCTAAAAAAGCCGAAGGGCCTTGGTCAGAGCCGCTTTTGGTAAAAGCCGGAAAAGGATTGATTGATCCGAGTCCGCTTTGGGATGATGACGGAAAAGCATATTTAGCACATGCGTTTGCAGGAAGCCGTGCGCAGATTAAAAGTTTATTAGTAGTCTGCACAATGAATACAGAAGGAACAATCGCGAATAATGATGAAGTTATGGTGATTGACGGACATGAAAGTGAAGGCACAATTGAAGGTCCAAAATTCTACAAACGAAACAATTACTATTACATTTTTGCACCCGCAGGCGGTGTTCCTACTGGCTGGCAGACTATTTTAAGATCTAAAAATGTTTTTGGCCCTTATGAAAAGAAAAAAGTTTTAGAGCAGGGATCAACTAAAATAAATGGTCCGCATCAGGGTGCCTGGGTGCAGACACAAACTGGCGAAGACTGGTTTATTCATTTTCAGGATAAAGGCGCTTATGGAAGAATTGTGCATTTACAGCCTATGAAATGGGAAAATGACTGGCCGGTTATGGGACAGGATTTTGATAAAAACGGAATAGGTGAACCAGTTACAACATTTAAAAAACCAAATGCAGGTAAAAAATATCCAATTGAAAATCCGGCGACTTCAGATGAGTTTAATGAACCTAAGTTAGGTTTGCAATGGCAGTGGCAGGCAAATTCGCAGATCAATTGGGGTTTTCCTGCCAGTATGGGTTACCTGAATTTATTTTGCGTCACAACAATTAAAGACAATAAAATATTTGATGCTCCAAATTTGCTGCTTCAAAAGTTTCCTGCCGAAGAATTTTCGGCGACAGCCAAAATAACTTTCAATACACGATTAAATGGAGAATCGACCGGACTAATCATTATGGGGTTGGATTATAGTTATTTATGTTTTAAAAATGTAGAAGGAAAATTATATTTAAGCCAAAAAACGGGAACATTTAATAAAACCGTTTCTGAAACCGAAACAAAACCAGTTTTGATTTCTAATAATATTATTTATTTAAGAGTTAAAATTAAGAAAGGCGGAGTATGCAGTTTTTTTTACAGCTTAGACGATAAAAATTATCAGGCAGTAGGAACTGACTTTATTTCGAAAGAAGGAAAATGGATTGGAGCCAAAATTGGACTTTTTGCTTTAGGCGAAAAAATAACAAACGATTCAGGAAATGCTGCTGTTGATTGGTTTAGAATTACTAAATGAAAAAAGCATCAAATTCTAAAAAAATAACTTTTTGATGAAAAAAACGGACTCAATAAATGAGATATAATAAAAGATTTTTAAAAATTAATATCTCAATACATTTGAATAAAAATTAACAGCTAAAAATAGTGTTTAAATGTTTTTTCTTACAAAAATATCGAATTTAATTTTTTTTGAAACAAAAATTAAGTTTTCTGTTGAAGCGAAAAAAATACTGAGAATATCTTAAATGAAAATAAAATGATTCAGCTAAAAAAAATAGTACTGCTTTTTATTGTTGGTTTTAGTTTTACAGTTAAGGCACAAAATACAAATAAAAACTGGCCGGATATTATTCGTAAAAATGATGCGTCCTGGTTTGGTACAGAAGAAGCAAAAAAAATTGCCGAAAATGTTTTGCTTTATCAAAGGGATATTGGAGGCTGGCCAAAAAACATTCAAATGCAGAATGAGCTGACTCCCTCGCAGAAAAAAGAATTACTTGAAATAAAGAAAACCACAAAAGAAACCACAACAGACAATGGAGCAACCACTCAGGAAATGTTTTTCATGTCTAAAATGTATACTCAGGTTAAAGACGAACGTTATAAAGAATCTTTTTTAAAAGGCCTAAATTATTTATTAGAAGCGCAATATGCAAACGGCGGCTGGCCTCAGTTTTATCCCTTAAAAAAAGGATATTACACACATATAACTTATAATGACGATTCGATGGTGCGCATTTTAAATGTGATGAAAGAAGTTGCTGAAGAAACTGATTTTTACAGCATTAAACCATCAAAAGAAATTATTGCCAAAACTAAAACAGCTTTTGATAAAGGCATTGACTGCATTATTAAAACACAATACAAACAAAACGGAGTTTTAACGGCTTGGTGCGCGCAGCATGACGAAGTTACCTTACTTCCGGCAAAGGCCAGAGCTTATGAACTTCCTTCACTTAGCGGAAAAGAATCGGCTAAAATTGTTTTACTTTTAATGTCAATTCAAAAACCTTCACCAGAAATAATTACCGCTGTAAAAAGTGCTGCTGCATGGTTTGAAAAAACAAAAATCACTAACCTCGAAGAGAAACGTGTTTTAAATGATGCCGGAAAAATTATAGACAAAAAAATGATTCAGGTTCAAAATGCGTCACCAATCTGGGCAAGATTTATGGAGCTCGATAACAACGAACCTTTCTTTAGCGATCGAGACGGAATAAAAAAGAAATCACTAGACGAAATAGGTGGAGAACGCAGAAACGGTTATGCCTGGTATACAGACGAACCAAAAGAAGTTTTGAAAAAATATGCTTCCTGGGCTGTTAAAAATGGCATAAAAGTTTCAGAAATACCATCAGAGAAAAAAAAAACTAACTTTTTAACAGTTGCTCAGGATGGTTCAGGTGACTTTATCAAAATACAAGATGCTATTTATGCAAGCCCGTCTTTTCCATATGAAAAAGTGACCATCTTTATAAAAAACGGAACTTATAAAGAAAAACTTAGAATCCCGGAATGGAACACTAATTTGATTTTATTGGGTGAAAGTAAAGAAAACACGATCATTACTTTTGATGATAATTTTTCGAAGATCAATTTAGGGCGTAACAGCACCTTTTATACTTCAACTCTTTTAGTTGAAGCTGACGATTTTTCGGCATCAAATTTAACCATTAAAAATGTTTCCGGTGATAATGGTCAGGCAATTGCGCTATCAGTTGTGGGAAATCGTGCTAAAATTTCAAACTGTAATATTTTAGGAAATCAGGACACGCTCTATTTATCAGGAAAAAATGCCAGACAATATTTTAAAGACTGCTATATTGAAGGAACAACTGATTTTATTTTTGGAAGTGCAACGGCATTGTTCGAAAACTGCATTATTCACAGCATTAAAAGTTCATATATAACTGCCGCTTCAACTCCCGAAGGTACAGCATACGGCTTTGTTTTTAAGAATTGTAAACTAACGGCAGAACCATCTGCTAATGCCGTTTATTTAGGAAGACCGTGGCGTATTTATGCCAAAACAGTTTACATAAACTGCGAATTAGGAAAACATATTAAACCCGAAGGCTGGGAAAACTGGTCAAAATCAGATGCAGAGAAAAATGCCTTTTATGCTGAATACAATAACAGCGGAGAAGGATTTCAGCCATCCAAAAGAGTAACATGGTCACATCAGCTCACAAAATCAGAAGCAGATCAATATTCGATAGAAAATATTCTAAAAGATACTGTACCGAATTGGTATTTTTAATTAAGGTTCAGAGGTACAAAGGAGCAAAGGAGCAAAGTCCGTACGAACGAAAATGTTAAGTATTAGAGCCAACCTTTGAACCTCTGAGCCTTTGCTCCTTTGTACCTTAAAATCTAAGAACCTCAGAACCTTAAAAAAAATGAAATATCTTATCCTCTTATTAATCAGCTTCAGCACTTTTGCCCAGAATAATGATTTTCCAATGGCAAAAGTCGATTCTATCATCAATAGAATCCAGCTTCCTGTTTTTCCTGCTTATCAGGTAAACATCTTAAAATTAGGAGCAAAAGGAGATTCTATAACAAACAATAAAGCTGTTTTTGATAAAGCAATGGCATTATGCAAAAAGAATAATGGCGGAACTATTATTGTACCAAAAGGCATCTATAAAATAAACGGGCCAATTCATTTTGTAAGCAATGTAAACCTGAAAATAGAAAAAGGAGCGAAGATCAAATTTAGTGACAATCCGCAGGATTATCTCCCAATGGTTTTAACAAGCTGGGAAGGAACCATGCTTTATAATTACAGCCCGCTTATATATGCTGATAATTGCACAAACATTGCCATAACCGGCGAGGGAACAATTGATGGAGAAGGAGGAAAAGTATGGAAAAGCTTTAAAGCAAAAGAAGGCCCGGGCAAGAATTTAAGCCGTGATATGAACCATAATAATATGCCGCTAAAAGGCAGAAAGTTTGGCGAAGGTTATTTTCTGCGTCCGCAGATGATTCAGTTTTTGAATTGCAAAAATATCCTCGTCGAAAATGTGAGGATAGAAAATTCCCCATTTTGGTGTCTGCATCTTTTAAAATCGCAAAGTATTACCGTTCGCGGTATCAGTTATAAATCATTGAATCATAATAACGACGGAATCGATCCTGAATATGCCAAAGATGTTTTAATCGAAAATGTAACCTTTAATAACGGCGATGATAACGTTGCCATAAAAGCAGGCAGAGATCATGAAGGAAGAGCTAATACAGCAACGCCGAGTGAAAATATAATAATTAGAAACTGTAAGTTTAAAGGGCTTCACGGCGTAGTTATTGGCAGCGAAATGTCGGCCGGAGTTCAAAATGTTTTTGTAGAGAACTGCAAAACTATTGGATACTTAAAAAGAGGAATTTATTTAAAAACCAATGCAGATCGAGGAGGTTTTATCAAAAATATATTTGTTCGAAATATTCAATTAGATCAGGTTGAAGATTGTATTTATATTACGGCCAATTATCATGGTGAAGGAAAAGGATTTCAATCGGATATATCTTATGTTTCATTCTCAAATATTACTTGCAATAAAGCATCAGAATCCGGAATTGTAATTCAGGGTTTCCCCGATAAAAAAATCAAAAATATATCACTAAAAAATATAGAAATTAAAGAAGCAAAAAATGCCCTTTCAAACGAAAATGCTGAAAACGTCTTGATGACAGATGTTTTTATAGGACAAAAAGCGACGGTGCCAACAGCGGTCTCGAAACATTAGTTTTTTTGAGGTTCAGAGGTGCAAAGGTTTTCTGTAGAGACGCACAGCAGTGCGTCTACGCAAAGAACATCCATAGAGATATGTCCTACTGAGCGATCCCGAGGTTTCGGGAGAAGGACTTTCGTACCACAAAAAGTCTTTGACTTCGCTCAGACTACTGTAGTAATCAAAAAAATAAAAGAAAAATGAAAAAACACATCTTAATCTTATTACTAATTTCCTCGGTTTGTTTTGCACAAAAAACGACCTTATATACTATAGGCGACTCAACAATGGCCAATAAAAAAGACCCTGAACGAAACCCGGAGCATGGATGGGTACAGGTATTACAGCCATTTTTTAAAGATAATATAGAGGTGGTAAATAAAGCTGTAAATGGACGAAGTACAAAAAGCTTCATCAGCGAAAAACGCTGGGATTCGATTTATAAAAAACTTAAAAAAGGAGATTATGTCTTTATTGAGTTCGGACATAATGATGAAAAAATAGAAGATTCTACCCGTTATACAAATCCGCATACAGTATATAGATATAATTTAATTCGTTTTGTAAAAGAAAGCAGGGAAAAAGGAGCAATACCAGTTCTGTTAACTTCAATTGCCAGACGCAGCTTTAATGAAAAAGGAGTATTAGTTCCTACCCACGGCGATTACCCTTTAGAAACCCGTTTAACTGCTCAGGAATATAAAGTTCCTTTTATCGATTTAGAATATTATACCGAAATATTAGAGCAATCCTACGGTCCGGAAAAATCAAAACAACTGCACCTGCATTTCAAAGCAGGAGAAAATGACTATTATGATAAAGATAAGGCAGATGATACACATCTTTCTTTATTAGGAGCCAAAATAATTGCCCAAATAGTAGTGAATCAAATTAAAATTTCAGAGGATAAATCTTTAGAAAACCTCAAAAAAGGAATTAGATAGTGCAATCAGCATTTATAAAAAAGCATACTCTAAATTAAATAAATGCTTACTCATTAAATATAATTGTGTAGTAAAATAGTGTCAAGAGATAAAATGTAAGTTTTATCTCTTTTTTTTGTATTTTTATAAATCAATTTGTTGTCTATTAAGTATTTAGTCAGTTTTTGTCTAATGCCATCATTAGTATTTGTCCTTTGTAATATAGGAATTTTACCATATAAACTACCCTCTATTTTCATATATACCTTAATCTATAAGTTTAAAAACTTTTACGGGCAAAAATAAATTGATTTTCAGAAGAACTTTGCACCTTCAAATCTAGATGTTTGAATTTTAAAGACTTAAGAAAATAATTAAACACATAATAATTAAAAGGTTATGAAAAATAGATTACTCCCTTTATTTGTTGTTTTGGCTACCTTTTCTGCCCGTTCTCAGGTTGGTATTGGAACTAAGACGCCAAATTCATCAGCTCAGTTAGAGATTACGACCGTAGATCTTCCTGAAGCGGATAGATATGGTAAAAGTACCAAAGGTATATTGATACCTCGAGTTAGCTTAACAAGTACACTTATTTATGCACCAATTGTAGGTGATAAAGCAGAAAGTTTGTTGGTTTTCAATACTAAAACAGCTGGAGATGTTACACCAGGTTACTATTTCTGGCTTAATAACAAGTGGAATAGATTAGCAGTTTCTGGTGAAGCAGGTTCTGGTACGGGTAAAGATGGAAAAGTTGGACTTAAGGAAGGTACTGTACCTCCTGGGGTAAAAGGTACTTCAACTTATCCTGGTGATGATATTAATATTTATACTGATACTGTATCGGGTATTGTTTATGTTCAGACATCAACTGGAACATGGACACCAATTAATGGTAAAAGTGGAAAAGACGGTATCAGTGGAGGAAATGGAGCGCCAGGAAAAGATGGTGTGACTATCCCGACTGATTCAACTTTTTATATTGATAATTCAACAGGTACAGTTTATATTCTTACTCCTGGTACTGATCCTGCAGATCCAAAAAACTGGGTTCCAATTAATGGTAAAAACGGTATTGATGGAAACAACGGTATCAATGGAGGTAATGGGGCGCCTGGAACACCTGGAGCGCCTGGTTTAGATGCGACAATTCAAATGTATATCGATTACAAAACAGGAATAGTTTATGTAAGAGATCCAAAAGATAATACAAAATGGGTACCATTAAATGGTAAAAATGGTATGGATGGTATTCCTGGAACAGATGGAAAACCAGGAGAAAAAGGTTCAATTACTACGCTTAATGCAATTATAAAAGATGGTAATGGCGATATCTGGGCCTATACCGGAAAAGATATGACTGTTGATGGCCGTGATGCAGAATGGGCTGCTAAATCTCCAAATTGGGTTAAGATTAGCAGTAAAAATGGTGTTGATGGAAAAAACGGTATCGATGGAAAAAACGGTATAGCCGGAGGTAAAGGAGTACCAGGAGCAACTGGAACACCTGCTCTAGATTCTACTATAGAAATGTATATCGATTACAATACAGGAATTATTTATGTAAGAGATCCTAAAAATCCTGATAACTGGATTCCTACAATAACAAAGGGAGAAAAAGGAGATAAAGGTGATCCTGGAAAATCAGCATTTGAAATCTGGAAAGAAATTCCTGGAAATGAAGGTAAAACAATCACAGAATTTTTAGCTGGATTAAAAGGGGCAACTGGAACAGATGGTGTTGATGGAAAATCGGCATTCGAAATCTGGAAAGAAATCCCTGGAAACGAAGGTAAAACAATCACAGAATTTTTAGCTGGATTAAAAGGAGCGACCGGAACAGATGGTGTTGATGGAAAATCAGCATATGAAATCTGGGAAGGATTACCTGGCAATGATGGTAAATCAATGACAGAGTTCTTAGCAGGAATAAAAGGAGCTACCGGAGCAAGCGGAGCAGATGGTAAATCAGCATATGAAATCTGGGAAGGACTTCCTGGCAATGATGGTAAATCAATGACAGAGTTCTTAGCGGGAATAAAAGGAGCTACCGGAGCAAGCGGAGCAGATGGAAAATCAGCATTTGAAATCTGGGAAGGACTTCCTGGCAATGATGGTAAATCAATGACAGAGTTCTTAGCGGGAATAAAAGGAGCTACCGGAGCAAGCGGAGCAGATGGAAAATCAGCATTTGAAATCTGGGAAGGGCTTCCTGGAAATGATGGTAAATCATTAACAGAGTTCTTAGCAGGAATAAAAGGAGCTACCGGAGCAAGCGGAGCAGATGGAAAATCAGCATTTGAAATCTGGGAAGGACTTCCTGGCAATGATGGTAAATCAATGACAGAGTTCTTAGCAGGAATAAAAGGAGCTACCGGAGCAAGCGGAGCAGATGGTAAATCAGCATATGAAATCTGGGAAGGGCTTCCTGGCAATGATGGTAAATCATTAACAGAGTTCTTAGCAGGAATAAAAGGAGCTACCGGAGCAAGCGGAGCAGATGGAAAATCAGCATATGAAATCTGGGAAGGACTTCCTGGCAATGATGGTAAATCATTAACAGAGTTCTTAGCAGGAATAAAAGGAGCTACCGGAGCAAGCGGAGCAGATGGAAAATCAGCATATGAAATTTGGGAAGGACTTCCTGGCAATGATGGTAAATCATTAACAGAGTTCTTAGCAGGAATAAAAGGAGCTACCGGAGCAGATGGTAAATCAGCATATGAAATCTGGGAAGGGCTTCCTGGCAATGATGGTAAATCATTAACAGAGTTCTTAGCAGGAATAAAAGGAGCTACCGGAGCAAGCGGAGCAGATGGAAAATCA
>NZ_JAJQXA010000060.1 GCF_021245985.1 Flavobacterium soyae
TGGCTGCTGCACAGGCTTTATTCCCTGCTGCTGCTGATTTATGTGATGCTGATGTTTCTAATATCGAAAAAGTAAGCGGACAGTTCACCGCCTCTGAGGGATGCTCAAACGCCGGAACCTATACCAATACCTGGACCGTAAAAGACGACTGCGGCAATACTTCTGATACTTTTACTCAGGTTATTACCATTGAAGACACAGCGGCTCCTGTATGGTCTACTCAGGCAGGGGCTCTAAACCAGACTGTTGAATGCAGCAATGCCGAAGCTCTGGCTGCTGCACAGGCTTTATTCCCTGCTGCTGCTGATTTATGTGATGCTGATG
>NZ_JAJQXA010000061.1 GCF_021245985.1 Flavobacterium soyae
GCGCATCCTTCACCTTGAATTCGTTGCCGGTGCCCGAGTTCTGTCCGCCATCCTCTCTCGCGGTCTCTCCGTATTGGTGCGTGTAGCCGTGCATCCCGAGCACGCCGCCGCTCTCCTGCGCGTCCCGCAGCAGCCGCGCGAACTGGGCCGTGACCTCGTCCGGATCCGGATCGTCGATGCCCATCTCCGTCCAAGCGCCGTCCTCCCCCAGCATGAATCTCCTCGGAATAACCGCGACGTGGAACGGAATCCGCTCCGACGCGATATAGTCGAATACGGCCCTCAGCTTGCCGAGGCCTTCGAGACTGCCGTAATCCCCTCCCG
>NZ_JAJQXA010000062.1 GCF_021245985.1 Flavobacterium soyae
CTGAAAGAAGGTGATACTCGCATCATCGCCCACACCAAGGTCATCGGAGCCGGGGAAAAAGACTCGGTGACCTTCGACGTGTCTAAACTGGCTGCCGGTGAGGCATACGGTTTCTTCTGCTCGTTCCCGGGCCACATCTCGATGATGAAAGGCACCGTTACCCTGAAATAATCAGCTTCAGGCACAAAAAAGCGGCGCTTCTTTCAGAAATGGGGAGCGCCGTTTTTTTGCGCCTTGGGAAAGCCCGCTTCGGTGTGTATATCCGTTTCTTCGGTAATGGCTGCTGACGGTTCCGCTCTTACAGCGGCTCACTTTT
>NZ_JAJQXA010000063.1 GCF_021245985.1 Flavobacterium soyae
GAACGGAATCCGGACATCCAGATCCTCTATCCCGTCCATCCCAACCCGAACGTCAAGGATGTCGCGCACCAACTGCTCGGGCGGACCCCGAGCGGCGAACAGGAACGAACCCACTGGCTTGTCTGGCGACTTGAGACCGGCGCGGGACAGCTTGATGGCGGTCGACAGCGAGTCGATGGCCGCATCCTGGCCGAACACCGTCAGCTTCAGGTCACGCTCCAGGTTACGCAGCAGCTCCTTGTCGGAACTGGTGACGTGCTTAGGCGGAATACGCGCGATTTTCGCCACGATGTCCTCGACCTGAGGCACT
>NZ_JAJQXA010000064.1 GCF_021245985.1 Flavobacterium soyae
CCAGAATCTTGTATTTGGATTCACCGCTGCGGGCGAGGTCCAAGGCTGACTTCCACTTATCCATGACAGCTGCAACCGGCGTGTGTAGGGGTGCGCACAGCATTGCGCGACCATCGCGGCAAAGCAATTGTCCTAGTGCAATACAATCGATGCCGGGGCTTTTGTATGCTCGGTCCAAGGTCGTCACCCAGGCGGGCTCATCGCCCTGACAAAAAGCCGGATCGACCTGTACCGGCGCTGTTCCCGATTCCAGGCCACGCCCGGATCCGCCGCTGTACGCTTTGCTCTTGTAACACTGCCTCCT
>NZ_JAJQXA010000065.1 GCF_021245985.1 Flavobacterium soyae
TTCACATAATTGTAATATAAGAAACGATACAGTAAAATGAAATCCATACCGCAATCGTGCGGCGGGAGGCGAAACTGTGCGCCATAAAGCGGTCATTCTTGGCTGTAATTATTATATTGGGCTAAGCGCCATTCGTTGCTTGGGCATGCACGGCATACATACGGTTGCAGTCGATTATTCCCCGGAACGCGCTTACGGCGCGTTGTCGAAATATACGTCGGAGCGACTGATTGCGCCTCATTATAAAGAAGAGAAAGAAGCTTTCATCGCGTTCCTGAAGGAATACGCGAGGAAGCAGGAGC
>NZ_JAJQXA010000066.1 GCF_021245985.1 Flavobacterium soyae
TTCTTGGCGAGCTCTACGCCAATCTCTACGTGAGAGCCTTCCACTTCGTGGTCCAGCGCTTTGCCGATATCATGCAACAGACCTGCGCGTTTCGCTAGCGTAATATCTTCGCCCAGCTCCGCAGCCATTAAGCCCGTCAGATAGGCAACCTCCATCGAATGCTTCAGAACATTCTGACCATAGCTTGTCCGATATTTCAATCGGCCAAGAATCTTGATCAGGTCCGGATGCAAGCCATGAACGCCAACCTCGAATGTCGCTTGTTCCCCGTATTCGCGTACGCGTTCGTCGATTTCCTTG
>NZ_JAJQXA010000067.1 GCF_021245985.1 Flavobacterium soyae
AAAGTTCTACCATTGAACTACACCCGCATATAAGAATGAATGGTCGGGACGACACGATTTGAACATGCGACCCCCTGGTCCCAAACCAGGTGCTCTACCAAGCTGAGCTACGTCCCGATATATCGACTTCATTCTTTAAGTAAAAATGGCGCGGCCTCAGAGATTCGAACTCCTGACCTTTTGATTCGTAGTCAAACGCTCTATCCAGCTGAGCTAAGGCCGCACACTATGGTTTTGTGGAGGCGCCACCCAGATTCGAACTGGGGGTAAAGCTTTTGCAGAGCTTTGCCTTACCGCTTG
>NZ_JAJQXA010000068.1 GCF_021245985.1 Flavobacterium soyae
GGTCTCCACACTGGCGCCGGCGCGACTGCTCGGGTTGACCGGTGGGGTGTTCAACTTCATCGGCAACCTGGCGGCCATCGCCACGCCGATCGTCATTGGCTTTCTCGCCAGCGGCGATTCGTTTGCCCCGGCCATCACCTATATCTCTGTCCTGGCACTGGCTGGCGCGCTGTCCTACATCCTGCTGGTCGGGAAGGTCGAGCGCATCGAGTTGTAGTCCGACGGGGCGGGCGACCATAATGCCGCCCGTTCCCCGCTCACTGTTGAAGGCCGGCTATGC
>NZ_JAJQXA010000069.1 GCF_021245985.1 Flavobacterium soyae
TCCCAGATAGCGCGCGACTCTGGGCCATTTCCTGACGACGCCCTGAAACCTCTCGATGGTTTGTCTGGCATCGTCAGCAGACACTCGGAAGTAGCCTGCCACGCTCATTGCCAAATCAAGGTCCATGGCGTCATCTGCCTCTGAAACGTTGAGCCTCAAGCCAGTATCTCCAGGGACAGGGTTCATGTCATACGCAGGCGAAAGACGCCAACCGCGCCCTGGCTGCAATAGGAAACCATGGTTTCGTAGATGATCGTCAGTATTCGAAACCAGCATGTT
>NZ_JAJQXA010000006.1 GCF_021245985.1 Flavobacterium soyae
CTCTTCCCATCCCGAACAGAGTAGTTAAGCCCGCCTGCGCAGATGGTACTGCATCATTGTGGGAGAGTATGTCGTCGCCTTTCTTTGAAGAATCCTCATCATTCATTTGATGAGGATTTTTTGTTTTGTAAAACTTTTGGAAACAAAATCCAAGGAAAAGAATCTAACGTTATAATACAAGCGTCCGTTGAAACCGTAGGCAATATTTTACAGCTTTTATGTCTTCATACGTTTGAATGAGAATGGTGTTGTTTTTCTTTTACTTAAAATAATATGTTTTAACTTGTTTTTTTTGTCAAAACGACTTTGTGTTTTATTGATAATAGATAATGCTTAGAACTTATTTTTCGCTTGTTAATTTGTAAGCCTTAAAACTATTTCATTCCTATCTTGCATTAGATACTATATTCTTCTAATTATTGGATTTTTAAATTGTATCATTAAATCAAAAAAAAGTTTTAATTTTAAATTGAAATCTTTCCCTATTCTGAAAGATTATTTTTTTAATTAAATTGAGATGTCACAAATTAATGCAAATCCAAAAGTTGATTTCTTTTTTGATGAAGCCAAGAAATGGCAGGAAGAATTAGATGTAATGAGAACAATCGTGTTAGATTGTCAATTAAGTGAAGAATTAAAATGGGGAGTTCCATGTTATACTTTTCAAAATACCAATATTGTTTTAATTCATACTTTTAAAGAATATTGTGCCTTTTTGTTTTTTAAAGGAGCTTTATTAAAAGATACAGATGGAATTTTGATCCAGCAATCTGAGAATGTTCAGGCAGCACGTCAAATACGATTTACAAATCTTAAAGAAATTACCGAATTAAAAGACATCTTGAAAACATATATCTATCAAGCAATAGAAATCGAAAAAGCAGGTTTGAAAGTAGAGTTGAAAAAAACTTCTGAATTTGCCGTTTCAGAAGAATTTCAAAAGAAATTAGATGCTATGCCTGATTTACAAAAAGCTTTTTCTGCACTTACACCTGGAAGACAAAGGGCTTATCTTTTGCATTTTTCTCAACCAAAACAATCCAAAACCAGAGTATCTAGAGTTGAAAAAAATATTCCAAATATTTTAGAAGGTAAAGGGTTGAACGATTAAATCAGTCAGTTAAAGATGGGAAGAGAAAATAATATTCAAAATAGAATTCTTCAAAGTAAAATATTGCTTAAAGTTCCAACGGATATAGTCTGGGAAATGTGGAAAAATCCCGAACATATTGAAAATTGGTGGGGACCAAACGGTTTTACAAATACAATTCATAAAATGGATTTTAGGGAAGAAGGGGAGTGGAATTTAACAATGCATGGACCGGATGGAAAGAATTACCCAAACCGCAGTATCTTTAAAGAAATTATCTCACTTAGAAAAATTGTCTTCGAACATTTCAATCCGCATTTTATTACAACTGTTTTATTTGAATCTAACAATTCTGAAACACTATTAGACTGGACACTTTTATTCGATTCTGAAGAAATGTTTGATATTATTGTAAAAGCTCACAAAGCAGATCAAGGACAAAAAGAGAATATAGAAAAGCTTGAAAAATATCTCTCAGAATTTATTTTCAAATAATTAATTCAAAAGTTATGAATAATCAAAAAAATAAATTATCGTCAGAACAGCAAGAATCATTATTGAGTGTTTTAGAAGCACGTTTTGAAAATAATAAGCATCGTCATAAAAATATCGAATGGGAAAAAGTTGAATTAAAACTAAAAGCTAATCCTGAAAAACTTTGGTCTCTTGACGAAATGGAAAGAACTGAAGGCGAGCCGGATGTTGTAGGTTATGATGAAAAAACAAATGAATATATTTTTTATGATTGTGCAGCAGAAAGCCCAAAAGGACGTAGAAGTATTTGTTACGATCATGAAGCATTAGAAAAGAGAAAAGAAAATAAACCTAAAGACAGCGCTATAAATATGGCTTCTGAAATGGGAATTCAAATTTTGAATGAAGAAGAATATCGTGAACTTCAAAAACTTGGAAAATTTGATACTAAAACCTCAAGTTGGATTTTAACGCCTGCAAATATCAGAAAACTTGGCGGAGCAATTTTTTCAGACTTTCGATATGATACGATTTTTGTATATCATAATGGGGCCGATTCGTATTATGCCGCAAGAGGTTTTCGTGGTTCATTAAGAGTTTAAATAGTAAAAATAAATATGATATTAGCCTTCGATACTTATTATTTTGATAATAAAGCGAAAACAGTCTGCCTTGAGTTTGAGGATTGGAATGAAGATAAAAACTTTAAAATTCATACAGAAATAATTGACAATGTTGCAGAATATATTCCGGGAGAATTTTACAAAAGAGAACTACCGTGTATTATTAGTTTGTTAAATCAAATGAATTTAAAAAATATCGAAGCCATAATTGTTGACGGATTTGTGTATTTAGATGATGATAAAAAGTATGGTCTGGGCGGACGTTTATATGAAAAGCTGAATAACCAAATTCCAATTATTGGTGTTGCTAAAACGAATTTTGCTAGTGTCGAAAAAGATAAAAAAGCTTTACTGAGAGGTGACAGCGCAAAACCGTTATTTGTAACATCTATCGGGATTGATTTAGAAGAAGCTTTTCAAAAAGTACAACGCATGTCTGGAGAATTTAGAATGCCGACTTTATTAAAAGAGTTAGACCGACTCACAAAAGAATAAACTTATTTTATCAATCGTCATTTTGGCTAATCAATTATTCAAAATGACTAGAAACAGCTTTAAGCTTGGGTTGGTCTTTGCATTATAATTTTAAAACAATTAAAAATGCAAAAGACAATTTTATTAGAGGGAAATTAATTTTTATGTTTTGAATCGTTTTTGCCAAATGACAAATTCTGCACCAATAACTTTGATTAACTTGCCTCTATGAAAGAATTTATAGATTATATATTGCAGTTTGGGACTTTAAATCAGCATCAGCTGGATTTAATTGCGAGTAAAATAACTGTATTGGAGCTTAAGAAAGATGAATATTTTTCGGAAGCTGGAAAAATTGCGCAGCAAGTAGGTTTTGTTTTGGACGGAATTACCCGCGTTTGTTATTACAACAATAGAGGTGAAGAAATTACCAAATATTTTATCGACGAAAACAATCTGGTTGTTGATATGGAAAGTTTCGATAATGATATTTGTTCCAATGCTTATGTGCAGGCGATAACGGATTGTAAACTGTTGGTTTTTTCTAAAAAAGACTGGAGGGAACTTTTAGAAACTATTATTGGCTGGGATGCTATTGTACATAGAATTATTTCAAAAGCATTGAGACAAAAAGTAGAAAGAAGAAGTCCGCTGGTTTCAGAAGATGCCACTACACGCTATTTAATGTTTCTGAAAATTTATCCAAATGTAATCAATCGTATTCCGTTATCTTATGTGGCTTCTTATTTAGGAATTACACAATCGTCATTAAGCAGAATTAGAAAAAACATCAGTTAAAATTGCTTTTTGCCAAATGACAAATGATTCCATTTTCAAAGTAACCAACTTTGTATTATAATTTTAAAACAATTTAAAAATGAAATCAGTATTAATAACAGGAGCAAACAGAAGCATAGGATTAGAAATAACAAAACAACTTTCAAAGCAAGGATTGTTTGTTTATTTAGGAAGCCGCGATCTTGAAAAAGGAAAAGAAATTGTAAAACAATTAAACAAAGAGGGATTTCAAAATATCAGAGCCATTCAAATTGATGTTACCAATTCAGATTCAATTTTTGAGGCTGAAAAAATTGTAGAAAGCGAACAGGGAAAATTAGATATCCTGATTAACAATGCGGGAATAAGCGGCGGCCAGTTTCCTCAAACCGCTTCGGATACCAGTGTCAAAGACATTAAAAATGTATTTGAAACGAACTTTTTTGGTGTTATAAATGTTACTCAGATTTTTTTAGAATTGCTTAAAAAATCAGACAGTCCGAGAATCAGTAATATTACTTCAGGACTTGGTTCTTTGACTTTGCATAGTGATCCATCATGGAAATATTACGATTTCAAATCGGCAGCTTATGGAACTTCAAAATCAGCATTAAATGCATACACCATTGTACTGGCTTATGAACTAAAAGATTTGTCTTTTAAAGTAAATGCAATCGATCCGGGTTACACAGCAACAGATTTTAATCATCATAGTGGACCGGGAACTGTAGAAAGTGCAGCATCTTTTATTATCAAACATACATTAACTGATGAAAACGGACCAACCGGACAATTCTTTAGTAATGATATTGAAGATGAAACAGGAGTAAGTCCTTGGTAAAACAGTTAGCTTATAAGATAAAAAAGACTCCAATAGAAACATTGGAGTCTTTTAAGTTTTAATTGAAATAATAAATTCAAAATATTTTAAGAAATTATCTATTCGTATTTTAAGTATTTCAAAACATCAATTTTAGTTACCTGATATGCTTTTGCCAAAACAATGACTAAAGTCAGAAACATTAAAAATACAAATGCAGTCACAAATGGAAGCAGCGGAATATCAATTCTGAAGGCAAAGTTTTCCAGCCATTTTCGGAGTAAGAGGTAAGCCGGAATTATTCCGATTAAAAACCCGATTAAGCAGAAAACAATATATTGCTTTGATAACTCTTTTAATAAAAGATTAGTTTCTGCACCTAAGGTTTTCCTGATTGCAATTTCTCTTAAACGTCTTTCCATTGAATAAGAAGCCAAAGCAAATAATCCGAAAATGGCAATTAGAATTACAATTCCATTTAAAAGTGAAAACAAGTTACTTTGGTTTTCATATTTTTTATACGTTCGGGCAAAGTTTGTGTCGACAAAATTATATTCAAACGGATATTCGGTATCTACTTTTGTTCTCCAAAATTTATCCAAAGCAGCGATAGTTTTAGACATTTCCTGTGGTGTAATCTTAACAGAAATAGTTTTGATTTCTTCTTGTGAAGAATTGTATGCATTGATATGAAAGAAAATCATTGGGGCAATTTTATGTTCCAAACCGAAGTAATTAAAATCCTTTACAATCCCAATTACCTTAAATTTTTGGTCCTTCCAGGTTATTTCCTTATTTAAAGGATCTTTTTCCTGCAGTGTTTTAGCCGCAGTTTCATTTAGTAAAACATTAGAAATACTGTCTGAAGCCAATTTATCACTTAAATTTCTTCCTTTAATTATCTTTATTCCCAGAATATCCAAAAGCCCAAAGTCAATTCCCATTTGCTGCGTTATAACTTCTTTATTTGCTTTATAATGCATGCCCGACCAGGAATTGCTGCCGCTTCCGATAGAAAATGATCCGGTAGAAACTGCTTCAATACCTTTTATTTTTAAAAGTTCTTGTCTTATAGTTTTATATCTTTCAAATTGTTCTTTTCCTTTTTTGGGTTTAAAAGAAATATCCATAACCTGAGCGCCTTTAAAACCCAAATCCTTTTCGGCCATATAACTTACTTGTTTGTAAACTATAAAAGAACCAATAATAAAAAAGGCGGCTATTGCAAACTGAAGAATCAACATACCGTTTCGAAGCCAGACACCATTTTTACTTCTTGAAAAATTTCCTTTTAAAACCTTCAATACTTCAAAATTTGAGATATATACTGCAGGAAGAACTCCGGAAACAAATACAACAAAAAAGAATATTAAAATTAACTGCAGGTAAAATGGAGTTCCGATAAGAACCAGGTTTTTATTTAAAAAAGAGTTGTAAAAAGGCAGCGAAAGCTCCACAATTACCAATGCCAGTAAAAGCGAAAAAAGCGTAATTAATATAGTTTCAAATACAAACTGGGCAATGATTTGAAATTTTGCAGCGCCCACAATCTTGCGTACACCAACTTCTTTTGCACGTTTTACTGCGTTTGCCGTAGCCAGATTAATATAATTTACAATCGACAATAACAAAATAAGTATCGATAAACCCATTAATATTCTCAAAAACTGAAGATTTCCAGTTCCCTCAGGAAAAGGATAATTTCCTTCATAAAGTCTCGATCCGTTTAAAGGAAGTAATTGCGCTTTTACAGGATCACCATACATTTTTATAAAAGCATCAAGTGATAAACCTTCATTCTGAGCCTGTTTTTTATAGTTTTGTTCAATAAAAATTTCATCTAGCTTTTTGACGACAGCAGTCGTATCACTTTGTTTTTTCAGTTTAAGTAGTAAACCATAACTAAAACCCCAGTCTTCTCTGTCTTTTTTCAAATCGTCTTCAACAATAGTAGTAATTACTGCCGGCATAACGGCCGATTTTCCAGATAATCGATACACTCCGCGAACTACAAAAAAACGATCAGCATACTTGATCTGTTTTCCCATTGGGTCTTCATCTTTAAACAAACGCGCAGCAGTTTCTTCAGATAAAACAATACTATTACGATCATGAATAGCCGTTTTTCTATTGCCTCGAATAAATTCAAAAGGAAAAAAAGAAAAGAAACTGCTCTGTGCAGAAAAAATCTTATCTACTAATTCTTGTTTGCCATTATAGGCTATAATTTCCTTAGTATAATACGTTCTGAAATAACAATAATTTTCTAAATAGGAAGTGGAAGATTTTAAAGCTGGGGCAGTTACAGGAGAGTTTGTAGCCCAGACACTTCCGTTGCCAATATCATTGAGAACGATATAAGTTTTATCTTTTTCGGGATTCCATTTATCATATGAATATTCCTCGTTCCAATACAAAATTGCAAAAATTAAACCCGCAATTCCAATGCTCAACCCCAAAACATTCAAAACCGTAAAAAGTTTGTTGTTTTTTATATGGTACGTAAAAACATTAATCCAATTTTTCAGCATGACCTTAGTTTTTAGAAGTTACTAAAACATCCACATTTCTCTGATTTAATTTTTCAGAAAGAATAACTCCGTCTTTCATCAAAATTATTTTCTGTGAAAAAGAAGCATCATAATCAGAATGCGTTACCATCAAAATTGTAGAACCATTAGCATGAAGATCCGTCAATAATTCCATTACTTCATTTCCATTTTTGCTGTCCAGATTTCCTGTAGGTTCATCAGCAAGAATAATTTTTGGGTCATTAATTAAAGCCCTTGCCACAGCTACACGTTGCTGCTGACCTCCTGAAAGCTGCTGCGGATAATGTTTTAAACGATGTGAAATGCCTAAAACACCTGCAATATGCTCTATTTTTTTCTTTCTTTCAGATGAGGAAACATTGTTGTAAATCAATGGCAGTTCGATATTATCATAAACCGATAATTCATCAATTAAATTAAAATTCTGAAAAATGAATCCGATATTTTCTTTTCGCGCTTTCGATTTTAATTTCTCCTTCTGGCCAATCATTTCCTGTCCCAGCAATTCATAACTTCCGCCAGAAGCGCTGTCTAATAATCCGATGATATTTAATAAAGTCGATTTTCCGCTCCCCGAAGGTCCCATTATCGAGACAAAATCGCCTTCGTTTATGGTTAATGAAATTTCGTTTAAAGCATTTGTTTCTACTTCTTCGGTTCTAAAAATTTTTGAAAGTTTTTTGATCGTAATCATAATTGATTTTTTAATGTTTGATTGCTGTTCGTTTTCTGATTTTTTTGTCTTCTGAAGTAAAAGAAATACACCCGAAAATTAAGATAATTAACAATGCGGTTTATAGATATTTATTTTGCTATTTTTACTTCAGGAAGATGTTAATAATTAATGATTTACAAGTAGAAAAGTGATTTTCATGCCAAAAATTTAAACCTTGTAACTGCCTTATTTTTAAAATTTTATTTTCCAAAAAAAATCCATGGTGTCCACAATTGGACACCTTTTGTCCAAAACCGAACAAAAATGAAAAAGACAAACGCATCAATATTAATCATCGACGATCAGGAAGACATTCTTTTTGCATCAAAAGTGTACCTGAAAAAGTATTTTGAGAACATTCATACACTCAATAATCCGAAAAAAATAGTCGAATTACTGTCAAAAAATGCCATTGATGTTGTTTTGCTCGATATGAATTATAGAATAGGTTTTGAGGATGGAAGAGAAGGTTTATATCTGCTGAAAGAAATAAAAACGCTTTCGCCAAAAACCGTTGTGATATTAATGACAGCTTTTGGAAAAGTAGAAACTGCTGTTGAAGGATTAAAATCTGGCGCTTTTGATTATATCTTAAAACCCTGGGAAAACAAAAAGCTTTTAGAGTCTGTAAAACAAGCCGTTGATAAATCCCGAAAAGAACAAAAAAAGAACAAAGAGATTGAAACTGATAATGACTTTTTTGTCGGCACTTCTGAAATAATAAAAAAAGCATATTCTCTTGCTGATAAAGTGGCCAAAACCGATGCTAATGTTTTAATTCTTGGAGAAAACGGAACCGGAAAATTTGTTCTGGCACATCATATTTACAGTCAGTCCAAAAGAAAAAACAATCCGTTTATAGCTGTTGATTTAGGTTCACTGAATTCGAATATTTTCGAAAGTGAATTATTCGGTTATGCAAAAGGCGCTTTTACCGATGCAAAAATGGATACACCCGGACGTTTTGAAATGGCGCAGAACGGAACTATTTTTTTAGATGAAATAGGAAATGTTCCGCTGCATTTGCAATCCAAATTATTGCAGGTTATTCAAACTAAAACGGTAACAAGATTGGGCGAAACAAAACCAAGATCTTTGAATGTTAGAATAATTACGGCAACCAATCTGAATTTGAAATTGGAAGTGACCGATAAAAACTTTAGAGAAGATTTGTATTATCGCATTAATACGATGGAAATTGTGCTGCCGCCGCTGCGGGAACGTAACGAAGATAAAATCCCGCTGGCAGAATATCTTCTCGATAAAATGATTGAAAAATACGGAAGAAGCGAAATTACTTTTGATAAAAAGGTTTTGGAACAAATTGAAAAACACGCCTGGAACGGAAACATCCGCGAAATGGAAAATAAAATTGAACGCGCTGTTATTCTTTGTGAAAACAACACAATCACAGTTTCTGATTTAGATTTAGAAACCATAACTCCTTATGATGAAAACCCGGATGATATTCAGCTTTCTTCTGTAGAAAAAGCGACGATTGAAAAAGCACTTCTTAAGCACGGTAATAATATCAGCAAAACAGCCGATGAATTAGGCTTGTCAAGAGGTTCTTTGTACAGACGTTTAGAGAAATATAATATCAATATTAACTAGTATGTTTAAAACACTGCAAACTTATAAGCTGCTTTTTTTTCGATTAATTGCTATTGTTTTGGGAATTGAAATTTCGATTTATTTCTTTAAAAGCCATATGCTTTTTACGGGGATATTTGGCTTTTTTATTGTTTTTCTGCTCATTCGCGAAATGTATTTTTATATTCGCAATTTTGTTTTGCTTTACGATAAAACCATTGCTTCGATCCTGCAGAATGATTTTTCATCTGATTTTACCAAACATAAAGCCAATAAAAATTATGGTGATTTGTTTCAACTGTATGATACTTTAAAAGGCAGACAAAACGAACAGATTTCAAAAGATATTATTTACCGTTCGATTTTAAATAATATCGAAACCGGAATTATCATTTTAGAAAAACAGGAAAATGATTGGAATATATTTTTAATGAACGATTATTTTTCGTCTCATTTTAATGTACCTAAAGTTTCGAAATGGAAATATCTTAAAAATCAATTGCCGTCGCTTTGTGAAATTATTGAAGAAGATGATTTTCATGAAATAAAAACATCAGTTGAAATTAGTATAAACGAACAAGCAGCACAGACATTTGTTTTGCAGGCATCAAAAACAGAAATTTTTGAACGTGAGTATTGTATTGTTTTACTCGATTCTATTCAAAATGTAGTCGAGAAAAAAGAAAAAGATGCGTGGGTTAATTTGATGAAAGTGATTTCGCATGAACTTTTAAATTCGATAACGCCCATTCGTTCCATTTGCCAAAACCTGCAGGATTTGGTAGAGCAGGATTCACTTTCGGCAGAAGATTTAGAAGATATCAAAAACAGCGTAGAAACCATGTTAAGGCGAAGCGATCATTTGCAGAAATTTGTAGAAGGTTACCGAAAACTGGCCATGCTTCCGTCTCCCAAAAAACAAAAAACAGAACTACAGCCTTTAATTGAGAATTGTCTGCAAATCATGAATCCGTTATTTAAAAAAGACGGAATTGAAGCTGTAAACACAATTTCCCTAAAAGGCCCAATTAATGTCGACCCACAGCAAACGGAACAGGTTATTATTAATCTTTTAATGAATTCTGTTTATGCATTAAAGAATATGACTCAAAAACAAATTCTAATTTCGGCTGAAGCCAAAGAAAACAGAACCTACATTAAAATCACCGACACCGGAAGCGGAATTGAAAAAGAAATCGAAAATAAAGTTTTCCTGCCTTTCTTCACCACGAGAAACGAAGGCGCCGGAATTGGTTTAACGCTTTCTAAAAATATTATCGAAGCGCATGGCGGTTATATTTCGTTTAAAACTGAGAATGGGAAAACGGTTTTTGAGATTTGTTTGGTGGAGGGGTGAGGTAATGTAAGTTTTAAAATAATTGAATAAGTTAAGTCTAAACGAAATACTCCGTTAGGAGTTAAGTATCGTTAGAAAAAAAAGAACCCAATAAATGAATATCCCGTAGGGATTATAATTTCTGAATTATATTTCCGTGTAGTCCCTACGGGACAAATATCTAGTCGTCATTATTTATTCCTACCGATATTTAATTTCTACGAAATACTCCGTTAGGAGTTAAGTTGGTTAGAAAAAAACAAGAATCCAATAGATGAATATTCCGTAGGGATTATAATTTCTGAATTATATTCCGTGTAGTCCCTACGGGATAAATATCTAGTCGTCATTATTTATTTACCGATATTTAATTTCTACGAAATACTCCGTTAGGAGTTAAATATCGGTAGAAAAATATCGGTAGAAAAAAACAAGAACCCAATAAATAAATATCCCGTAGGGATTATATGGATAGTAAGCAAAAAAAACTCCAAAATCAAATGACTTTGGAGTTTTATATATTATCTAATTATTTTTAGAAATGCGCTGTAAACATCATCTTTAATAGAAGTTCGCATATAATATAAATCTTCATCTTTGGTGCTTAAATCAAATTTAATTAAACCAGCATCACAATAATAAAATATAGTATCATCAACCGGAAATTCAATATTTGAAATAGGCTGGGTTGTTAATTTTAGTTCAAATGCAATTTCACCATTGTTTATGTCTAGTTGAAAAAGCTTTCCTTTTTTAGTATAGCCCCAAATATTATCACTGTCCTCAGTTATATATTCTACATTATCATCTTGAAAATCCCTTTTCCAAATTTGAGTTCCTGTTTTAGAGTCTACAGCATATACAGAAGAAACTGTAGTGCCTTGCGCTGCAAAATATATTTTTTTGTCTTTAGTAAAGATGCGTTCCTTAATATTATATTGATTTTCATCTAATTTAAATTGCCATAAAACATCTAGTTTATCTGGAGTTAAGGCAAAAAGTAAATCTTTTTCATTTGCAATAAATACATTTTCACCATCAGTTACAGGTTTACTGTGCATGCTTTCGTCAAAACTCTTTTGGTTAAGGACTTTTCCTGTATTGGCATCAAAAGCATATAAATTTGTTGCGCTTGGAGCAAAAACTTTGTTATTAAAAAACAATACCGGAATGTCGTTAGTTGGAGTATCCAGTTTGTAAGTCCATGCTAAACTTCCATCTTTTGTGTCAAGAGCATAAATATTACTGCTTCCGTTTTGGTTTTGAGCAGTTATATACAACTTTCCATTATTTACAACCGGAACCTGATCTTTAAGAACAATTTGATCGGTAATATTTCCTAATCTTGATTTCCAAAACACATCACCACTTTGGTTATCTACTGCAACAATTTCACCGTTTATAAACGGAATGTACACAACGCCATTAGAGATAGTTACTTTATTGGCGCACATTTCAGTATAAGGACTTGTAGCTTTTACAGTCCAGCCAATTTGTTCAGATTCTAAATCATATGAAAAAAGAGCACCGTCGTAATCATAAATTAAAATCGATGCTTCATCTAGCGGAACTTTTTTAAGTGCGCTTACAGCTTTATTCGTAACCTGCTCACCAGGCGGTAAAGTTTTATTATTTGTATTGGTAGTTTTTGAAACGGCAGGCGTTTGCCCAAACGTATTTATAACAGCAAATACAAATAAAAGAGTTATTAGGTTTGTTTTCATTTTTAAGATTTGGGTTTGATGATTTGATTTTCTTTTCAGCAAAAAAGCTGCCAAACAAAATAATATCCAGATCAAATATAGTTAAAAAATGTTATTGCGTTTTAGAAGTTATAACCTCGCTTGGATATGTTTACATTACGGTAACGCGGTTTTGTAATACACAATCTTGTCATTTCGACTGAAAGGAGAAATCGCACCAGAAATTCAGCAAAGTATGTCCCCAATCTTTGTCGATTTTCTAGTGCGATTTCTCGTTCCTCTTTTACATATCCACGGCAGCCGAAGAAAAAGGAGCAATAATTAAAATTATTTACTTGTTGTTCATAAGCTATATACGTGAATGTATCTCTAATTTATTACTTAACAGCCGCCTTTGCGAGGGAAACGTTTATAAAGTACTTTATTATCTCGTTCTACGTAGCTGCCTGATATTATTGGATACGAATACTTGGGCGCGTATGATACGCCATGGCTTTTTAAAATTATTGTGTCGTTAACTTTCAGACTGTACAATTGCTGAAGTTGGGACTTTTCCGGCTCAAATCTAAGAATATAATCTTCACCATCAATCCTGGCCATCACTCCGAAACCTAATAGTGATCCTGGTGGAAGAGAAAGAGAAGTTACAACAGCCTCCATAGTGGTATTCTTGCTTATTTTAGCAGCGCCGGCAAGCACTTTTTTACCTCGGGGAGACATTTCCCAGTTTTTGAATTTTACACCATCAGGGGTTGCTTCCCATTTTTTCAATTTGGCTTTCCTTTCAGCAATGGAAAGTGTTTTTGGGATTGGTTTTTTAGAAGTTTCATTTTTAATTTCACAATTTGTAAAAACTAGTCCACTTACCACAACCAGCGGTAAGATCAGCGCATAAATGTTTTTTTTCATATTTTTTATAGGTTTAATTAAAATAGATCTATCTCCTGATAAATCTCGTTCATGTAAGGGATTCTTTTATTTTTCACAATCTTTAAAGCTGTTGTAGCAAAATTACTTTGATATATTTCAGTCTGAGTAACTTAGATTGTAAATAAAAATGTAAACTTTGTAAATAAAAAACTTGACACTATGCATCATAGTCGAAATCTCCTATCCGAAAAAGGCAAATATATCTTTGGATTGATAATGCTTTTGTTTATATCTGCAATCGGCACAGCTTTCAGTTTGGAAGATAGTGACGACTTTGCTATTGCAAGAAGGGAAATTTTGCTCCGCAGAATCGGACATGAACTACTTTTACAGTCGGGAGATAAAACATCAAGGGTTCTTCCCGTAAAAAAGATCGCTGAAAATGAATACCAGATCAGGTTTGAGAATGAGTTTGCTTTTCAAACGGACTCTTTGGTGAATATTACGCAGCGTTTGTTAGCCCAAGATCCACTCGCACATGATTACGTTGTTAACGTAGTGAACTGTGAAAATACCAATGTAGCTTATGGATATGCTATATCAGAAAATAAGAAAGATGATATTGTGCCATGTAAAGGAAGAAAGCAGCCCAAAGCATGTTACATGATTAACATCAAATTTAAACCATTGGGTATTTATACAACAAAGAATAAATATTTTTTGGTAGGCGGTCTGTCATTTTTAGCGTTTGTTGGATTTGTTTTTTTTAGATCTGCTAAGCCGAAAGTAACTTTACTTAATGATTCTACTAGTTTGTTCACTTTAGGCTCGGTGGTGTTTGATGCGAAGAACCGTAAGCTGCTCATAAATGAAAAGACATTAGACCTCACGGGAACGGAAACCCGTTTATTGCTCATTTTTGCATTGTCTCCTAACGAAACCATAGAAAGAAGCCGACTCCAAAAAGAGATATGGGAAGATGAAGGTGTTATTGTGGGCCGTAGTCTGGATATGTTCATATCAAAACTCAGAAAAAAACTGGAATATGATCCGAATGTCCAAATTGTTGTTATACGCGGTAAAGGATATAAGCTTAATATTACTTCTTAGGTACAGGAACTCATTTTAAGAATTTTGATAGATATAAAATGAGGCTGTCTCAAAAGTAAAATCAAGCTGTTGAGAATCGCGTAAACGGAAAATTTCTCCGATAGGTATCCGAATAAAAAAGAGGTTGTCTCGACTTTTGAGACAGCCTCTTTAGATGTTTTGTAAAAGGTTATTTTCCTTATTAATATTTTTTCGAGATATTCAACTTTGTATTTTTCAGCTTATGTCTCTTCCAATGTGTTTTGGTCTTGATAGTGTACTCATAATTCAAAGATAATAATTAAGTATAATAAACGGAACTGTAAAAAACATAATTTAAAATGTAGGTTACAACTATTTATTGGGAGCGTTGAACAAAAATACAATTTTTCTGATAAGTATTTTTGGATTGTAGATTTTGTACTTTAAAGTTTAAGAATTTTAAACTGAATTCAGCTCAATGACGATGGGACAATTTTTTGCTAAAGAATATTATAAATTTTGTCTTGGTCAGTTGGTTGAAGCCCCCACCTAAAAGCCATATGAACTTCCCAGTCGTAACCGAAATCTTCAAATTTAGGTACTAGATAGCGATTTTCTTCAAAATCCTTGCGTTCAATAAATCCATCTTCTTTTATTTTTGTGGCAGTAATGAAATTAATTTTATAAAGAAAGGCTGCTAATTGTTTTGCATCAGCGGTTTTACCATTTGCGAATCTAAATTCACCACGTTCTCTAATTTTATTAATTTTTAAAAGAAGCCCTTGGGTTGTGTAATAAAAACTATCTGATGTTTTTGCAGTTATCCGATCTGGTTTCATGCCAAAAAGTAATCTTTCAATTGCGGGTAACTCTGATTTGTACTCATTAATAGTATCTTGAATTCGATCAAGAGAATATTCGTCAAATATGGCTTTTAAGTCTTGAGTAGTAATTATTGGAGATTTTCTGTTATCAGCATTTCTAGCAGCTAATGTCAAAAGTTTTACTAAGTCTCTAGGTCTTTTTCTAATTACAGAAAGAAGAACTCTGTAAGTCTCACGACTTTCCCATTTACCTTGACCGGAGAATATAGGTTCGATAATACTGTCTAAGTCATGAGCAAGATCAGCTTGATGTGAGCTCCTTAAAAGCCCTTCATCAATAGGTTTTTTAAAAAACGTCCTTACACGCTTTACTAACAAAGCAAGAATTTCATGATAAGTCCATTTATACCAAATAACTGAACTTTGAGTTTTATCAGTGCTTTCATCGGAAGTTCGATATAAAAAATATACATCTGATCTTAATGAGATCTTAAAGTGTAATCTTTGGTTTTCTTCACTAATAATATCCCTAACAGCGTTTAGTAAAGCAGAAATTTTGGTAATATCTGACTTAGTACCTTCCCACCCACGATCTAGATCGTCAATATAAACATTTACTGATGGATTAGATAAAAAAACATTCAAAAGAGAAATATTTTTTTCGGGAACAAATCCTCCTTCGATTGCCTCTTGTAAGTCTTCTATAAGCAATTCAATAAAATTACCTTCAAAGTCATTAAAGTTGCGTTGTATAGTTTTTTTTATCTCAAAATAGCTAAAAGCTTTCTTTAATATAACTGTGAATAAACCTTCTCTCCAATTTCTAATTATATCTGAAAAATCAGTTAGCTCTTTTCCAATATGTGAAACATCATTAGGTCTTATTTTTATTGGTAGTTTGCCGCTTTCCTTATCCTCGGACATCGCCACATTGAACAGGGCTGATTTACCAATTCCTTTGTGACCAACTAAAATTCTAAGAGGTAAATCGACTGCAACTTTTTTGAAAGTTTCATTCTTGAAATAATATTCTTTTAATCTTTCTGCATTTTCGTCTTCGGCTGCTTCATTTCCAAATAGCTTTTGGATTGTAATCTCGTCAAACTGAAAATCCAGATCTTGGTTTTTAGCAATTGTATTAGCTCTCGAATTTGCACTTGCTCTTACAGGTATGGTTTTTAACCATTCATTAAGTCTAATGATTTCATCATATGAAGCTTTTTCATTACTAGTATTTCTTCTTATATATATTGCATTTTTTTCAAGTGAGTTACCTATAGCAACTGTAGGTTGACAGGGACTTGAATATTTTTCAATAGGTATTTCAATAATTTGAAATTTTAAACCATTTTCATCTATAAAAGGATAAGTAAGAAATTTTGGTATTGGTGAAATTTTATCTTTTATTTTTGATTGAAGAACTGCACCATCTATGTAATCACTTTCTGTAATACCTATTTTTTGACCATTATCATTAATTCCTATGATGATAAAAGCATTTTCGTCTCTTACAGTATTTGTAAACGAAATAAGGTCCTTTATAAATTCTGCATCTTTATCCTTTTTTGAAGAACTTATGGTATCTGTAAAATAGCCAATTTCTTTAAAATCGACGAAATCATTTTCGCCTTTACTAATCAGTTGGTTGAATAATGCTGGTGTCATATTTTGTTTTTGGTATTTGCAAGATACAAAAATTGGACAAAGGCAAGATGAATTAATACAAAAAGATGTAAGAAAAAATAACCATAAAAAAAAACTCCTTAATTTCTTAAGGAGTTTCTTGGTGGGCGATGAGGGGTTCGAACCCCCGACCACTTCCGATGAAAAATCGGAATGCTCTGAACCAGCTGAGCTAATCTCTATTATTAATTAATTTCTGAATTTTAATTCTGCTTTTCCAAGATTTAATTTGTAATTCTCTTTTATGTGCAAGTTCTTTTGTTTCGTAATTTTCAGTATAAACAACTCTCCAATCATTTACATTTCCAGTAAAACCTTTGCTTTTTTGATTATGAAGAACAAGCCTTTCTTCTAAATTAGAAGTAAATCCAATATAAAATTTATTCTTGCTTTCGCTAAATAAGATATAAACAATAAAATTCATGAAATGTATATAAAGCAAAAAACTCCAAAATCAAATGACTTTGGAGTTTTTGGAATTTCTGTGGGCGATGAGGGGTTCGAACCCCCGACCACTTCCGATGAAAAATCGGAATGCTCTGAACCAGCTGAGCTAATCTCTATTATTAATTAATTTCTGAATTTTAATTCTGCTTTTCCAAGATTTAATTTGTAATTCTCTTTTATGTGCAAGTTCTTTTGCTTCGTAATTTTCAGTATAAACAACTCTCCAATCATTTACATTTCCAGTAAAACCTTTGCTTTTTTGATTATGACGAATAAGCCTTTCTTCTAAATTAGAAGTAAATCCAATATAAAATTTATTCTTGCTTTCGCTAAATAAGATATAAACAATAAAATTCATGAAATGTATATAAAGCAAAAAACTCCAAAATCAAATGACTTTGGAGTTTTTGGAATTTCTGTGGGCGATGAGGGGTTCGAACCCCCGACCCCCTCGGTGTAAACGAGGTGCTCTGAACCAGCTGAGCTAATCGCCCTATTTTATTAGGTTGCTATCGTTTGTGATTGCGAGTGCAAATATACGCTAGTTTTTGAGTTCTGCAAAGAAAATCGAATAAAAAATAAAACTTTTTTAAAAATAAACTATATCTAGCTGTTTATGAATTTGTTATTAAATCGGTTTTTTTAGACTTTTTTCTAAGATTTAAGTTTTGATTGTTACAAAGGCAATTCGGCAACGACAAAAGTGCTTCCGCCGACGTAAATAAAATCATTTTTTGAAGCGTTTTGTTTGGCTTTCGCGAAAGCGCTTTCAACTGAATCATATTTTTCACCATTTAAATTAAATTTCTCAGCGGCATTTTGCAGCGTTTCAGTTGGTAAACCTCTTGCCGAATTCGGACTGCAGAAATAATATTGCGCTTCTTTAGGGAAAAGTGGCAAAATAGAATCCAAATCTTTATCATTTACGACACCTAAAACAATATGCAGTTTTTCATATTTTTCATTTTGAAGCTGATTCATCACAACGGCTAATCCGTGTTTGTTGTGAGCCGTATCACAGATAATTTTTGGGTTTTCGCCCAACTGCTGCCATCTTCCTTGTAAACCTGTATTTTTTACAACATTCAATAAACCTTCTTTTAATTGTTCAGTCGAAACTTTAAAATCGGTTTGATTGTTAAGAATTGAAATAGTCTGCTGAACTGTCTTTTTATTATGAAATTGATAATCTCCAATTAAGTCAGAAGGGAAAATTTCTGAAATTAAATCAGAAGCAAAATAGATTGGCGCTTTATTCTTTTCGGCTTTAGTCAAAAATACAGGCTGAGTTTCCTGAGTATATTCGCCAATAACAACCGGAACATTTGGTTTAATAATTCCGGCTTTTTCGCCCGCAATAGCTTCAAGCGTATTTCCTAAAAATTGCGTGTGATCTAAACCAATATTGGTAATAACCGAAACCAAAGGCGTAATAATATTCGTTGCGTCCAGTCTTCCGCCCAAACCAACTTCGATAATCGCGATATCTGTTTTTTCAAAAGCAAAATAATCAAATGCCAAACCAACCGACATTTCGAAGAAACTCATATCATTGGCTTCAAAAAAATCTTTGTGTTTTGAAATGAACTCGCAGACAAAATCTTCTGAAATTTCCTGGCCGTTTATTTTAATCCTTTCCCTGAAATCTTTTAAGTGCGGCGAAGTATACAAACCTACTTTATAACCAGCTTCCTGCAAAACCGAAGCCAGCATGTGCGAAGTTGAACCCTTTCCGTTTGTTCCCGCAACGTGAATCGTTTGTAATTTCTTTTCGGGATTACCAAGATGTTCTGCCAGTAACTTGATGTTTGTCAGGTCTTCTTTGTATGCCGAAGCACCCTGAAGCTGATACATAGGTAATCGATTAAACATCCAGTTTGTTGTTTCCTGATAGTTCATTTTATTTGGATAAAATAGTTGTTGATTGAAATAATTTCCAGTTTTTTTAGTTTAATATTACAATGAAAATTATCTTTATTGCAAAATTGAAATATTTTTTAGAATTAATTATTAAAAACCAGAATTAAAATATGTTTAGCTACATTCAATTACAAGCTGATACTCTCGCAAACGCCTCAAACGTGGTGATCGAAAAAATTGCTCACCCGGAAACCGAAATTTCTGTTTTAGGATTTATCTTAAAAGGAGGTTTCTTCCTAATACCAATCGCACTTTTATTGTTTTACACGATTTATGTAATTTTCGAACGTTACTTATATATCAAAAAAGCTTCGAGAATAGATGCGAGATTAATGCAGGATGTGGGAGAAAAACTAAATGCCGGAAACATTGAATTAGCCAGAACAATTGTTGAAAGAAATGACACAGCAGTTGGAAATATTTTAAAAGAAGGTGTTTTGGTTATTGGGAGACCAATTGCTGAAATCGAATCAAATATGGACCGCGCTGCCGATATTGAAATTGGTGAAATGGAAAGACGTTTAGGCCATTTAGGACTTATCGCCGGTATTGCGCCAACTCTTGGTTTCATCGGAACTATTTCTGGGGTTATTAAAATTTTCTACAGTATTTCGGTTACAGAAAATATCAGTATCGGAAATATCTCAGGAGGTTTATACGAAAAAATGATCAGTTCAGGATCAGGACTTATCGTGGGAATTATTGCTTATAGTGCCTACCACTTACTGAACGGAAAAATTGATGATTTTGCTTTAAAAATTCAGAAACAGATATTAGAATTTGTAAACATAATTCAAAGATCATAAGATATGTCTATTAAGAGAAAAAGAAGATTTCACGCCGAAGTTGCGACTTCATCTTTAAGTGACATTATGTTTTTCCTGCTGTTGTTTTTCCTTATTATTTCAACACTGGCAAATCCGAATGTTATTAAGATGACGCTTCCTAAAGCGAAATCAAATGAAAAAACGAACAAGCAGTTAATAAGTTTATCTGTTACAGAAGACAAGCATTTTTATATCGACAAAAAGCCAGTTGTTTTTGAAGAACTGGAAACCACTTTAATGAATAAAATTGGTGCAGATAAAAGCCAGACTGTCGTAGTTCGAATTCCTTTTAACCTGCAGGTTCAGGATTTAGTTGATGTTTTGCAGATAGGAGTAAAGAACAATTTGAAGTTTGTAATTGCAACGAGTCCGAAGTAAAATAATCATTAGGGCGTGACCACAATAAAAAAATGGGCAAATCAGCATAACGTTGATTCGCCCATTTTTTTATTCCGGTCGTCCCGATAGCTATCGGGAGCGCTACTTCGGTAGCCAGCTTCTATCCCTCACGCAAAACAACACAAATTTTACGCAACAATTTGTCATCCTGAGCGAAGTCGAAGGACACGCTAGAAGCTCGACAAAGATTGGCGGTTACCTTTGCAGAAATACTTTGTGTGTCCTTCGACTTCGCTCAGGATGACAAGCTAATCGTAAATTAGAATAAAGACAATAAAAAAGACTTTCTGAGATAATCAGAAAGCCTTTTTTATGAAAACAGATTTGTGTAAATCCGTGTAATTAGTGTTTTAATTCAAACTGAAATTATAAATAATTTTTCCAACTTGTTTAGAGGGAGCATCATTGTCAGATTCCCATTTCGTATTCATAGCCGCAATTCTAGCTTGGTCTAATAAACATTTTGCCGTATTGGTTGTTCCTTTTATTCCCGGAGTTGCACTTATTGTTTTTCCGTTTTGATCTACGCTAATTTCAACAACAACTTTTCCTTCTTCGTTACAAGTATATTTTGGTGCGGGTTTAGAAAGTGCTTTTCTTGTTCCTAGAGAATATCCCGTTCCTCCGCCAGAACCACCGCCGCTTCCGGCTCCGTAACCGCTTCCTGTACCAATTCCATTTCCGGTTCCGTTACCGCCTCCGGTTCCTCCGCCAGAACCTCCGGATCCGTAATAACCTTTAGAGTTTAAATCTCCTCCGGGTTTTCCTTTATTTCCTGCTGCTTTATCATCGCCGTCGCCGCCTTTTTTCGAGCCTTTTAAAATGCTTGACAAAGCATCGTTTGTAGAGTTTGAAACTTTTGGTTTTTCTGGAACAGGTTTTTGTATTGGTTTTTCAACCGGAACAGGTTTTTTAGGTTTTTCTTTTACAGGAATAACAACATCTGTTTCATCGGCTTTTGAATTTTCCTGAGAAATAATAGCCTCTTCTTCAACAGCTTTTGCAGGAGCTTGTTTTACTTCGTTTTTCACCTCCAGAACCTCGCTTTTATAATTGGCTCCGGAACCTAAATCACTGTCGCCAAAATTTACCGTTACGCCGCCACCGCCACCGCCACCATCTGCAAGTGCAACGTTATTTTCCGGATTGTATGGAGGCCAAAAACGTATAAAAAACAGCAATACAATGATTGCCGCATATATTGCAGTTGTGAGTAGTAATGATTTCTTTTTATCTGAAGAAATAGTGAAACTCATTGTAATTCTGAATTTTGAAATTGTATTAAATAAAAACGTTTAAAAGTACTAAAAATTGTTTAGAAGATTTTACGAGGCAATGTTTTTTGCACGCAGATTTGGCAGATTTAAGCAGATTTTTTCTTTTGATTTTTTAATCAAATAAATAAAAATTTAAATCTGCTCGAATCTGCTTAAATCTGTATAAAATCTGCGTTAAACATTTAAGGCAAAGCTTTGAAAATCATTTTAATCATTTTAATCTGTGGCAAAACAAAAAAACGAGCCAAATAGAAGTCTGAAGTCTGGCTCGTTTATATATAAAGTATAAGATAAGATTACACTAATTGTTTCAATGCAATTTCGAATGCTGTTGCACTGATATTTGTTTTTGATGAATTTAAAGTGTGTGCTTTTACAATTGCATTTTTTATAATTTCAGAAGTATCGTTAAAAATTGCTTCATCTGTCATTTGAACTTTTTTCTCCATGAAATAAGCAAAAACTCTCGCCATTCCGCAGTTTGAAATAAAATCAGGGATCAAACTAACTTTATGATCCACTTCTTCCATAATAGAACCAAAGAAGATTTCTTTATCAGCAAAAGGAACATTCGCTCCGCAAGAAATAACCTCTAATCCGTTTGCGATTAAGCTGTCGATTTGGTTTTGAGTAACCAGTCTTGAAGCAGCGCAAGGCGTGAAAATTTCAGCACCAATTGTCCAGATTTTAGAATTGATTTCTTCAAACGGAATCATATTATCGGCAACTAATTTATTTCCGTCTTTATTTAAAAACAACGTTCTGATTTCTTCAAAAGAAAAACCATCTTCTTTAATTAATCCGCCATCGCGATCAATAATTCCGATAACTTTCGCGCCCATTTCAGCTAAATAAAAAGCAGCTGCAGAACCTACGTTTCCAAAACCTTGTACAATTGCTTTTTTACCTTTAATGTCTCCGCCGTAAGTTGCGTAGAAATGACGAACCGCTTCGGCAACGCCATAACCTGTAATCATATCAGCAACAGTATATTTTCTTGTAACGTCTGGTGAGAATTTTGGGTTTTCGATAACCTTAATTACACCCTGACGTAATTGACCAATTCTATTAATTTTATCAGCTTCAGTAGGTTTAAAATGTCCGTTGAAAACACCTTCCTGCGGATGCCAGACACCACATTCCTCAGTCATTGGGATTACTTCGTGAATTTCATCAACATTTAAATCTCCTCCAGTTCCGTAGTAACTTTTCAATAATGGAGAAACCGCTTTGTACCAACGCTGTAAAACTCCTTTTTTGCGGGGATCATTTGGGTCAAAATTTATTCCAGATTTAGCGCCGCCAATTGCCGGACCCGAAACAGAAAATTTAACTTCCATTGTTTTGGCAAGCGACAAAACTTCGTTCATGTCTAAGCCTTTTCTCATTCTTGTTCCTCCGCCGGCAGCTCCTCCGCGCAGCGAATTAATTACAGTCCATCCTTCAGCTTCTGTTTCAGAATCTTTCCAGTTAAAAACAATTTCAGGTGCTTTATTTTCAAATTGTTGTAATAAATCTTTCATTTTGTTGTGATATGTTTATTTTGTGTAAATGTATAAAATAGAATAATGCGAATAATGTATTTTGTGTCAAATTTATTAAACAAAAAAGAAAAGCCGAAAACTATTCCGTTTTCGGCTTTCTGAATATGTAAAATTTTAAGGATTATATTCCTAATAAGTGTTTTTTCAAAGTTTCGTCAACTGGTTTATTAGAAAGCCAAATGCCGAATAATGCTTTTTTGAAATCAAATCCCTGAACTTTTCCTTTCAAAACTTCATTCTTAAAAACATTGATAGTTTGATCAAGCGGATTATATGCCAAAATGAATACATCTTTTTCTGTAATGGCATCGCTTAAATACGTTTTGAATTGTTCGATTCTTGGGCGTAATTGTTCTAAGTTGCTTCCTGCAGATTTTTCGAAACCAACATTCATCGCTTTAGTTAATTTATTTGCTGAAACCATAGACGATGTAATTTCAATTCGAATTGCCATTTCGGTATCACTGTCAATAATAAACTGTGGATCCTGGCTTAATTGAGATAAATACAAAGCCTGTACATAAACTTCTAACCACATTTTTGATCTGCCGCCAGCGCCGTTAAGCTGTAAAGTTTTGTTTTGATAATCTATTTTTCTAGGAACAGTAACGCCGTTTACCTCTAAATGAGTCTGGGCAGAAACTGCTGAAAATTGTAAAGTTAAAAGGAGTGTAAGTACTAGTAAAATCTTTTTCATGCTCTGTCAATTATTTATTTTTAGGGCAAAAATAATGTTAATTTATTAATATAATCATCTTTTTTTGAAAGTTTTTTTTCTGCGTTTTTCGATTTTTTTTATTCTATTGCTTTAATAATCAAATTAGTAGTACTAGTTTTACGTAGATTTTCGCTCTTTATGATTTGTTTAATCTTTTCTGTGCAGGAAATGCCTTAAATTTTACTTTTATGAAGTTTTTAAATCACATTTTTCAATCTTGGATTTTAGAAAAAATGCTGCAAAATTATAGCCTGTTTGCTGCAAATTATAAATTATTACGAAAACGTTATCGTTATTCTTGCTGATCTATTAAATTTATATGCATGCATTGTAAAATCCGCATTTAAAAATTATCTTTGGGAGCCTTTTAAAAATAATTGGCTTTTCAAAAAAACAAATAAAAAACCACAAAAACTGAATTCTAAATTTGGTTTTGAAAAAACAATAAAATAAAACTATGGATTTTAATCTTACCGAAGAACATTTAATGATTCAGCAAGCTGCAAGAGATTTTGCTCAAAATGAATTATTACCCGGAGTTATTGAACGCGATGAGAAACAAATTTTTCCAACCGAGCAGGTTAAAAAAATGGGTGAACTTGGGTTCATGGGAATGATGGTTGATCCAAAATATGGCGGAAGCGGACTTGATGCAATTTCGTATGTTATTGCTATGGAAGAAATTTCTAAAGTTGATGCTTCGGCTTCTGTAGTAATGTCTGTAAATAATTCTTTGGTTTGCTGGGGATTACAGGAATATGGAACTGAAGAACAAAAGCAAAAATATTTACCGGGTCTGGCTTCAGGTCAAATTCATGGTGCTTTTTGTTTAAGCGAACCAGAGGCAGGAAGTGATGCAACTTCGCAAAAAACAACTGCGATTGATATGGGCGACCATTATTTGGTAAACGGAACCAAAAACTGGATTACAAACGGAAACACAGCTTCTGTATATTTAGTAATTGCGCAAACACATCCTGAATTAAAACATAAAGGAATCAATGCTTTGATTATGACGAAAGATATGCCTGGTTTTTCTATTGGTCCAAAAGAGCAAAAAATGGGAATCCGCGGTTCTGATACGCACTCTTTAATGTTTAGTGATGTAAAAGTCCCGAAAGAAAACAGAATTGGTGAAGATGGTTTCGGATTTAAATTTGCTATGAAAACGCTTGCCGGAGGTAGAATTGGTATTGCATCTCAAGCATTAGGAATTGCTTCTGGAGCTTATGAACTGGCTTTAAAATATTCTAAAGAGCGTAAAGCTTTTGGAACTGAAATTTGTAATCATCAGGCAATTGCTTTTAAACTGGCAGATATGGCTGTAAATATTGAAGCAGCACGTCATTTATGTATGAAAGCGGCTTGGGATAAAGACCAGCACAAAAATTATGATGTGAGCGGCGCAATGGCAAAATTATTTGCTTCGCAGGTTGCAATGGATACTGCAGTTGAAGCTGTGCAGATTCACGGAGGAAATGGTTATGTTAAAGAATACCATGTAGAACGTTTAATGCGTGATGCAAAAATTACTCAGATTTACGAAGGAACTTCAGAGATTCAAAAAATCGTTATTTCAAGAGCAGTTATTGCCGGATAAACCCTTATTCTTTTCAAAATAAAAACAAAACCCTTTCAGCTTTTTGAGCTTCGAAAGGGTTTTTTCATATTTTTTCGTTACTTTTCAGAAAGTTTATTGTTTTAGAATAATGGCTTAATTTTCAATTTATTAAAATATCTTTTTATGAAAAAACTATACTTTCTTCTTCCGTTTGTTTTTATTGCCTGTAAAACAAGTACAACAGTTGTAAGTGAAAAAGAACTTAAATCAGAATCAGTAGAGATAACATATAAAGTGGAAGAATCTGATGTTTCAGATTTTTTAAAATATCTTTCTTCAGATGAATTAGAAGGACGTGAAACGGGAACAAAAGGGATAGAAAAAGCAGCAGTTTTTTTAGAAGATTTCTTTAAAAAGAATAATGTAAAACCTTATTTTGCTTCTTATCGAGATACCTTGACTAATTTTAAATCTCCGGCTTTTAATATTGTTGGGGTTCTTGAAGGAACAGATCCGGTTCTTAAAAATGAATATGTAGTTTTAAGCGCACACTACGATCATATTGGAGTTGAGAAAAAACAACAGCCGGATAAAATTTATAATGGTGCCAATGATGATGCTTCGGGAGTAACAGCTGTGGCGCAATTGGCAAAATATTTCAGTAAAACCCACTCCAATAAAAGAAGTATTCTTTTTGTGTTTTTTGCCGGAGAAGAAAAAGGTCTTTTGGGATCAAAAAGTATGGCTCCGAAACTTAAAGCAAAGAACTTTAATTTGTACACACAATTAAATATCGAAATGATTGGAGTTCCTATGAAACGTGATTATCTGGCTTATATTACAGGTTTTGATAAATCGAATATGGCCGAAAAAATAAATGAATATACCGGAAAAAAGACAATTGGGTTTTTACCAAAAGAAGCCGAATATAAATTGTTTTACAGATCTGATAATTATTCGTTTTTTGAAGCTTTTGGGAAACCATGCCAATCGATAAGTACTTTTGATTTTGAAAATTTTGATTTTTATCACCACGTTTCAGACGAATTTAAAGTAATGGATATTCCGCACATGACGGCTTTTATACAGGAGTTTTTACCAGCAGTAACTAAAATAGCAACAACTCCAACAGAAGAAATTGTAATGAATAAATAACAGCTCATTATTTTGGTTTTACTTATTTTTGCTGCATGAAAAATATTATTGTTACCGGAACGAGTAGAGGAATTGGATATGAATTAGCATTGCAGTTTGCCAATGCCGGAAATCAGGTTTTAGCGATTTCTAGAAAAATTCCAAAAATACTTTTAGAACATCAAAACATAACCTGCTTATCAATTGATTTAGCCAATGAAACAGCTTTGCAGGAAGTAGAAAGTTTTCTTTCTTCAACCTGGAAAAAAGTCGATGCCATTGTGCATAATGCTGGAGCTTTACTGCTAAAACCTTTTGCAGAAACCACACAAGCTGATTTTGAAAGTATTTATAAAGTAAATGTTTTTGCTGTAGCGAATCTTACCAGAGTTTGTCTGCCGTATTTACAAAAAGGAAGTCATGTTGTAACTATAAGTTCGATGGGCGGCGTAAGAGGAAGTTTAAAATTTGCAGGATTAGCAGCTTACAGTTCAAGTAAAGGCGCTGTAATTACTTTAACCGAATTATTAGCGGAAGAATATAAAGAGAAAGGTATTTCATTTAATGTTTTAGCTTTGGGTTCTGTACAAACCGAAATGCTAAATGAAGCTTTCCCGGGTTATCAGGCTCCAATTTCTGCAGAGGGAATGGCAGCTTATATTTATGATTTTACTCTTAACGGAAATAAATATTTTAATGGAAAAGTACTTGAAGTTTCATCAACCAACCCGTAATTGAATTCCAATTTTGAAATTCCAAATTCCAATTGAAAAACAACTCATAACTCATACTTTATAATTCATAATTATTTTGAGCGATACATTAGCAAAATACATTCCTGAACATGCAGTAAAGCCTGTTTTTGATTTGATTGTAGCCAATCAGGTTCATCTGAAGATTGTAAATGAGCGTCAGACGCGTCATGGCGATTATAGGAGAGGACTGAGCGGTAAACATGAAATTACCGTTAATGCGAGTTTAAATAAGTACCGATTTTTGATTACGCTTATTCATGAGATTTCTCATTTAGTTGCTTTTGAGAAATTTGGGCGAAATATTAAACCGCATGGAAATGAATGGAAATATTCTTTTCAGCGTTTAATGGTGCCGTTTATACGACCGGAAATATTTCCGAGTCATTTGCTGCCTTTATTGGCGCGACACTTCAAAAATCCTTCGGCAAGCAGTGATACAGACACCACTTTATCTTTGGCACTAAAACAATATGATTTGACCAATGATAAAAATTATGTTTTTGAAATTCCCTACGGAAGTGTTTTCAGAATTAAAAACGGAAAAATATTCAAGAAAATAGCCGTTAGAACCAAACGTTTTGAATGTCTCGAAATAAGTTCAGGAAAGACCTATCTTTTTAATCCAAATGCAGAAGTGGAGCTTTTGCCAATAAAAAATTAAATACATAATGAATAAAATAGTACTGAGCCATAATTTCGAATTTAAACAAAAAGCAATACTCTTAGTTCCAACTTCTTTTTTCTTGTATTTTTCTTATATCGGCTGGCAAACATTTTTTAATCATAAAATAGAAGAATTAAATTATGTCTTTTTTATTATGTTATTTATTTTCTCAGTTTTAGGGATGTCCTTATTTGCTCTTACTTTTTCTAAAGTCGGTTTTAAAATTCATAATAATGAGCTTTATAGAACTTTATCTTTTTTTAATTTTGATTTTTATTCAAAAAAGATAAACCCAAAAAAGAATGAAATATTTTCTATTTTATATAAAAAGGTATCTCAGCGAAACGAATATCTAAGTGCAGGTGGAGCTGATGTGAGTTACGAATTTGCAATTCAGGATTTTATTTTATTGAATGAAAACCATTTAGAAAAACAATCCATAATTAAATTGAATTCTCAAAAATACTCAGATCAATTAAAATTGTTTTTAGAAGAATCCGGACAGTTGAAATTTGAAATCTATTCGCCTAGATGCTAAAAAGAAATTCCAAATTCCAATCTTAGTAAAAATTGGAATTTGGAATTTTTTATTGAAAATTTAAAAGGTTTTAGCCTTTCAAATAAGCTTCACGAACTTTTTTAAACAGGTTTGAAGAGTAAACAAATTTGACAATATCTTTATTGTCGGTTATAAATATTTCTTCTTTAGTTCCCTGCCATGCTTTTATTCCCTTTTTTAAGAAAACAATATTCTCGCCAATTTCCATTACAGAGTTCATATCGTGCGTATTAATTACGGTTGTGATATTATATTCTTCTGTAATTTCTTTAATCAAATTATCGATCAAAGTTGAAGTATTTGGATCTAAACCAGAGTTTGGTTCATCACAAAACAAATATTTAGGATTGTTTACAATCGCACGGGCAATCGCCACACGCTTTTGCATACCACCAGAAATTTCAGAAGGCAGTTTTTTATGTGCATCAACAAGATTAACCCTTTCTAAAACAAAATCAACGCGTTCCTGAATTTTAGCTTTGTTATCATTTGTAAACATCTTTAGAGGAAAAGCGACGTTTTCTTCAACAGTCATCGAGTCAAATAAGGCACTTCCTTGGAAAACCATTCCAATTTCAGTTCTTAATTCTCTTTTTTCGTCCGGATCTAATTCAGAGTAAACCCTTCCGTCAAATTCAATTGCTCCTGAATCTGGAGAATGAATTCCTAACAGCGTTTTTAATAGAACGGTTTTTCCAGATCCACTTTGTCCAATAATAAGGTTTGTTTTTCCAGTTTCAAAAACCGTCGAAACACCTTTTAAAACTTTACTGTCACCAAATGATTTTTCTATGTTTTTTACTTCGATCATTATCCTAATAATAATTGAGTTAATATATAATTAAAGAGAATAATACAAACAGATGTCCATACAAAGGATACTGTACTTGCTTTACCCACTTCTAGCGCTCCGCCTTTCATGTAATATCCATGAAAAGATGGAATTGTAGCTAATAACATTGCAAAAATTAAAGTTTTAATGAAGGCATATGTAATATGAAAAGGAATAAACTCCATTTGAGCACCTTGAATAAAGTCCTGACTAGTCGAAAATCCGCCGTATGCACAAGCAAGCCATCCGCCAAAAATACCCAAAAACATACTAATCCCAATTACAAAAGGATACATTAATAAAGCTATTATTTTTGGAAAAACAAGATAATTTAATGAATTAACACCCATAACTTCTAAAGCATCAATTTGTTCTGTAACACGCATTGTCCCGATACTTGAAGTAATGTAAGATCCCATTTTTCCGGCCATAATTACCGAAATAAAGGTAGGGGCAAACTCCAGTATTACAGATTGACGTGTAGCAAAACCAATTAAATATTTTGGAATTAATGGATTAGTTAAGTTTAATGCCGTTTGGATGGCAACAACTCCTCCAATAAAAAAAGATATAAAGCAAACGATTCCAAGAGAGTCAATAATTAAATCATCAATTTCTTTGAAAATTAGATTTCTCATAACAGGCCACTTAGTCTGTTTATTGAAAATTTCTTTAAGCATTAAAAAATATCTTCCTATTTGGGATAAATAACGAACTAGCATCATAAGTTTTACAAATATTGGCTAAATTAAGGATTAGTTTACAGTTTACCGTTTCACTTTAGAGTTTTTTAAGTTTTAAAAAACTAGAAAAGCTTTTGCTTCATTTTTTGTAAACGATAATTTCTAATAAATTTAGCTTGTTCAGGGGTAACTAATAAAGGAGTTTTTGCTTTTTTTGCTTTTAAAAACCCTTTTATATAATCTAAAAAAAGGAAAGGTTTTTTCTTCATCATTGCCAGCTTTGCCGAAGCAATTGCTGTGATCCAAAAACCATAACCTAAAGTATAAAAAGCTTCGCCTTGTTTATAACGAGCTGTTTTGTTGTAATTGGCACCTGTTGGTTTTAAGTGTTTTACATGTAAAGATTCGTCGGTAACAATTTTCCAATCATAATATTTACACAACAATTCATCTACAGTATCCCAGCCCATTGCAGGTTTTAAACCGCCAATTTGCTGAAAAGTTTCCTTGCGGTACGCTTTTAAAGCTCCGCGAATATGGTCTTTATCTGTTAGATTTTCAAGAACCCATTCGCCGTTTTTGTCTATATAACAAAATCCGCCAGCCATTCCGATTTTAGGATCAGATTCGAAATGTTTAATTATAGTTTCAAAATAATTAGGAGGAAAAATTAAATCGCCGTCTATCTTTACCATAATATCATAATCAGAATCCAGTGTTTCAAAACCTTTTTGAAAAGCCTGAATTACTTTGCTTCCCGGTAAATGAATCGCATCTGAAGTTTTATTGACAACAGAAATATATGGATTATCTTTTGCAAAACTTAATACAACTTCTTCTGTTTTATCTGTCGAATTGTCGTTTACGACTACAACTTTAGCAGGCAGAACAGTTTGAGTAACCAGAGATTGTAAAGTCAGGCCAATTAAATCTTGCTCGTTGTGCGCGGGAATGACGATATAGTACTTCATGTGAAAAATTTTAGATTTTAGATTTTAGATTTTAGATTGTTTGGAGTGGTCTAAAATCAAAAATCAAAAATCGTTAATCTGCAATCTTAGTTCTTAACTTTTTCAGCAACAACAAGATAATATCTTGGAGTGAAATATCTTAATAAGGGTCTTAATCCGAACTTTTTTACCGGGTGCGTAAATTGCAGACGGTCTGTTATTTTCCAGCCTGTTTTTTCTAAAAGCCAGTCTAACTGCCAGTCTTCAAATTCATGATAATGTCTGTCCCACATATCAGTTTTAGAACGATACGCCGGTGAAAACCATAGACGTAATGGAATCGAAATTAATAATTTGTCACATTTTACGTTTTGTAAAATTGTGTATGGATTTAGCAAATGTTCGAAAATTTCAAATGCCGTAAAAACAGTATATTCTTCCGTTTGCAGCGCCCTTTGGTCGTTGTCTAAATCTTCGCCTTTTGTATTTTTTACAGTATAACCATTTTCTTCCATTATTTTAGAAAACGGATTTGGTACACCAAAATCAAAAATGGTTTCTGATGTGCTAACGTGCTTTTGTAAAAACTCTAAGGTAAGTTTGAATCTTTTATTCGGAAATGTTTTTTCGTACATAGTTATTGCGAGGAACGAAACAAGCTCTCGTTCTTGATTTTAATTAGGTCGCAAATATACTAAAAAAGTATTCAGTGTTCAGTTTTTAGTGAACAGTGTAGTTATTAGATTTGCAGTGTTCAGATTTTATTTAGTGTAATTAGTTACTCCTTTTTAGACAGAGATTAAATTCTGTGTAAAATACGGCTGAATACTAAAAACTGAACACTGATTACTATAAATTAATATCGGTAAACAAAAGCATTAATGTTCATTCCCGCTCCAACTGAAGCAAAGATGATGACGTCGCCTTTCTTGATTTCGTGGTTTTCAATTTTTCCCTGAAGAATCAAATCATATAATGTAGGAACCGTTGCAACGCTGCTGTTTCCTAGATCGTGAATGCTCATTGGCATAATATCTTTAGGAGCCGTTTTATCGTATAATTTATAGAAACGTTCGATAATAGCTTCGTCCATTTTTTCATTTGCCTGATGAATCAGGATTTTTTTTACATCGTCGATAGCGATTCCGCTTTGGTCTAAACAGCTTTTCATCGCGCACGGAACATTGCTTAAGGCAAACTCGTAGATTTTACGTCCATACATTTTGATGTATTTAATATCCGGGTCTAAATCTGGATTGTATGATTTTCCGAAGTACAGATAATTTGCTTCATCATTTGCATAAGTGGCGCTTTCATAAGATAAAAGACCAGACTCGTCAGTTGAAGCTTCTAAGATAGAAACTCCGGCTCCATCAGAATAAATCATCGAATCACGATCGTGATCGTCAACAACTCTTGAAAGCGTTTCAGCACCAATTACCATAACTCTTTTTGCCATTCCGGATTTGATAAAAGCGTTTGCTTGTAAAACACCTTCAATCCAGCCCGGACATCCAAAAAGAATGTCGTAAGCTACACATTTAGGATTCTTGATGCCTAGTTTGTTTTTAACACGTGTTGCTAAACTTGGTAAAATGTCCGTTTGATGCGTTCCGGTTTTTACATCGCCAAAGTTGTGGGCAAAAATAATGTAGTCTAAAGTTTCGGCATCAATTTTTGCATTTGCAATTGCTTTTTCGGCTGCAAAAAAGGCTAAATCTGATGCTGTATATTGTGGTTCGGCGTATCGACGATTTTCAATTCCGGTAATGCCTTTAAATTTTTTAATAACAACTTCATTCGGATAACCAAAAGGAGTTCCGTCCTCATTTAAAAAAATATGCTTATCAAAATCTGTATTTTTAATTTCTAAATTAGGAATATAACTCCCAATACCAATAATTTTTATTTTCATTTTTCCCTTAATTATCCAATAAATTTCATGCTAAAGTATAAATAAAAATATGATAACTATCATAAAAAATACTATGCATGCATATAATTATGGAATAACAATTTTTTGGATGATATAATGGTTATTTTCTAATGATTTTTTAATTTTTCCGAGATTTCAAACGATTGAAGTGAAAGTGGAGGGAAAAGTTTTTTTGTTTTAGGTTTCAAGTTTCAAGTTTCAAGTTTCAGGTTTCACGTTAGTTTGGAACTTGAAACCTGAAACTTGAAACAAAAAAAACCGACAGGTTTTTAAAATCTGTCGGGTTTGAATATTTATAAGAAAACTAAATTTTAGCTTTCCATGTAAGCTTCAATAGGAGCACAGCTGCAAACTAAGTTTCTGTCACCGTATGCGTCATCTACACGACGAACTGATGGCCAGAATTTATTTTCAGCAATATACTCTAATGGGTAAGCCGCTTTTTCTCTAGTATAAGGGAAATCCCAAGTATCTGTAGTTAACATTGCCAATGTGTGCGGTGCATTTTTCAATACATTGTTTTTGTCATCAGCCGTTGACGCTTCGATTTCTTTTCTGATTGAGATAAGAGCATCACAAAAACGATCTAATTCTGCTAAATCTTCAGATTCAGTTGGTTCAATCATTAAAGTTCCCGCTACAGGGAAAGAAACCGTTGGAGCGTGGAAACCGTAATCCATTAAACGTTTTGCGATATCACCCACTTCAATTCCGTTTTCTTTAAATGAACGACAATCTAAAATCATTTCGTGAGCTGCTCTTCCGCATTCTCCCGTATAAAGAATTGGGTAGTGTCCTTCGAAACGAGATTTCATATAGTTAGCATTCAAAATAGCGTGCTCTGTAGCGCTTTTTAATCCTTCAGCTCCCATCATTGTGATGTAACCATAAGAAATTAAACATACTAAAGCAGATCCGTAAGGTGCAGATGAAATAGCAGTAATTGCTTGTTCTCCGCCTACTTTTAAGATTGGGTTTGTTGGCAAGAACGGAACTAGTTTTTCGTTCACACAAATAGGTCCAACTCCAGGTCCGCCGCCGCCGTGAGGAATAGCAAATGTTTTGTGTAAGTTCAAGTGACAAACGTCAGCGCCAATTGTAGCAGGATTTGTTAATCCAACTTGTGCGTTCATGTTTGCACCATCCATATATACTAATCCGCCATTTTCGTGGATTAATTTTGTGATTTCAATAATTGAAGATTCATAAACTCCGTGAGTCGAAGGATACGTTACCATTAAGCAAGATAAATCATCTTTATGCTCAATAGCTTTTGCTCTTAAATCTTCTACATCAATATTTCCTTCCGGAGTAGTTTTAGTAACAATGATTTTCATTCCGGCCATCGCTGCAGAAGCAGGATTTGTTCCGTGAGCCGATGATGGAATTAAACATACATTACGGTGGCCTTCGTTTCTTGACATATGGTAAGCACGAATAGCCATTAAACCTGCATATTCTCCTTGAGCTCCTGAGTTTGGCTGTAATGTAGTTCCGGCAAATCCGGTAATTACATTTAATTGCTGCTCTAATTTTTTAAGCATTGTGATATAACCTTCCGCTTGCTCTACTGGTGCAAAAGGGTGAATGCTGTTCCAGTTTGGCATTGACAGCGGTAACATTTCTGAAGCCGCGTTTAATTTCATCGTACAAGAACCTAATGAAATCATCGAATGATTCAACGATAAATCTTTGCGCTCTAACTTTTTGATGTAACGCATTAACTGACTTTCTGAATGATGATTGTTGAATACATCATGCGTTAAGAAAGAAGACGTTCTTTCTAATGAAGCCGGTAATTGACTTGCAGTTGCTAATTCAGAAACGGTAAAAGTTTCTTTTCCTAAAGCTTCAGCAAAAATGGCAATAATTTGGTTGATGTCTGCAATTGAAGTCGTTTCGTTGAACGAAATAGAAATTGTATCGGCATCAGGATAAAAGAAGTTTACTTCATTTTTTTCAGCAATTGCTTTTACTTTTTGAGCATCTGCTTTTACTAAAATAGTATCAAAGTAAGCTGTGTTAGTTTGGAAAACTCCTAGTTTATTTAAAGCTTCAGCAGCAGTAACTGCAGATGCGTGAACTTTGTTTGCAATATATTTTAGCCCTTTTGGGCCGTGGTAAACCGCATACATTCCGGCCATAACCGCTAATAAAACCTGAGCGGTACAAATATTTGAAGTTGCTTTTTCACGTTTAATGTGCTGTTCACGAGTTCCTAAAGCCATACGTAAAGCGCGGTTTCCGTTTGTATCGATAGAAACTCCAATGATACGACCAGGCATAGAGCGTTTATATTCGTCTTTAGTTGCAAAATATGCAGCATGAGGACCACCGTAACCCATTGGTACACCAAAACGTTGTGTAGTTCCAACAACTACTGCAGCTCCCATTTCTCCCGGAGAAGTTAAAGCAGCAAGTGATAAAATATCAGCAGCAAAGGCTACTTTGATTTCATTTTCTTTTGCTTTAGCAACAAAAGCACTATAATCGTTTACCTGACCATATTTTCCTGGATATTGTAAAATAGCTCCGAAAAACTCAGTTGAAAAATCAAAAGTTTCGTGGTTTCCAATAACTAATTCAATTCCAATTGGAGTTGAACGTGTTTGCAGTACTGATAAAGTTTGTGGTAAAATTTCTTCAGAAACGAAGAATTTGTTTGTATTGTTTTTCTTTTGGTCGCGTGTACGAACATCAAAAAGTAAAGCCATAGCTTCTGCAGCAGCAGTTCCTTCATCAAGTAAAGAAGCATTTGCAATTTCCATTCCTGTCAATTCAATAACTGTAGTCTGGAAATTTAAAATTGCTTCAAGACGACCTTGAGCAATTTCTGCCTGATAAGGCGTGTAAGCTGTATACCATCCCGGGTTTTCGAAGATATTTCTTTGAATTGGGGCTGGAACGATAGTTGGATGATAACCCAAACCAATATAAGATTTGAATACTTTATTTTTCTTTCCTAATTCCTGAATATGATTTGCGAATTCGTATTCTGTCATTGCAGGATCCAAATTCAAAGGAGCTTTTAAACGAATATCGTCCGGAAGGGTTTCATAAACAAGTTGTTCGATCGAGTCAACACCAATGGTTTGTAACATGTGTTGAAGATCTGTTTCTCTTGGACCAATGTGTCTTAAAGCAAAAGCATCTGTTTTCATCTGTAGCAGTCTATTTTTTAAAGATCAAAAGTAATTTGCCGAGTGTTTCTATACGATTTCACAAGGTTTATTACAATTTATAGTAAATGTGTTGTTTTTTTGTGGCGCAAAATTAAGTATTATTAATAATTTAATGGGTATTTTTAACTTCAATTTTTATCAAATTTATAACTAAAGAGTTGATTTGTTACCAATTGATTAGATTTGAGGCATGAAACTTCTAAAACAAATATTAGATTTTTATTTAAACAGCAGTATTCACGTGGCTTTATCGTGTTATGCTTTGGTTCGTATTACTTTTCATTTCTTTCATATTCAGTATGATGAACCAATGGCTTTGTTTGTTTTTTTCGGAACAATTGTAGGATATAATTTTGTAAAATACGATGCTTTAGTTCGGGTGAAAAGAAAACCGGTTGGGATTCAACTCAAAATCATCGCGGTTTTAAGTTTTATTTCGGTGATTTTAGTTGGCTATTATTTTTTCCATTTAAAGCGAATTACCCAAATTGTTTCGGTTGTAATTTTTGCTATAACGGCACTTTATACTTTACCGTTTTTTCCAAATAGAAAAAATGCCCGAAACTGGGCAGGAGTAAAAATTTATATTGTAGCACTTTGCTGGGTAGGAGCGACTTTGGTTTTGCCTTATATAAATGCCGAAATCCCGTTTACAGCCAACTTTTTTATAAAATGTATGCAGCGTTTTGTTTTAGTTTTTGTACTGATTTTAGTTTTTGAAATTCTGGATTTAGCAAATGATGATCCGCATTTGCAAACCGTTCCGCAGACAATTGGTGTAAAACGAACCAAGATTTTAGGATTTTCGCTTTTAGTTCCGTTTTGGGTTTTAGGAATTTTGTCTTTTACGCTTCACGATCTTATTATCAACCTCATTATGGTTGTGACTTTAATGCTTTTTATCTTTTTTGCTAATACAAACCGATCTCGATATTATACTTCTTTTTGGGTCGAAAGTGTTCCTATATTTTGGTGGCTAATGATCGCGTTTTTATAAAATACGTAAAAGTTTCTAAATAATTTGGGCGTGTCCCTCCGGGTCGGGCTATCCGCTTCTATCCCTCACGCAAATCGTAAAACGAAAAAATTTATTTTAAAAATATCTTGAGAGAATATAAGATATTAACATTACCAATGGTTGAAACCATTGGGAGGGTTTCTTTACATAACGTTTCCCGCGGTTGAAACCGCAGGCTATGTTTAAATTGTAGGGTTTGAAAAATAAATTTTGATTTAATTGCCTCCAGCTTTAGCTGGAGGTAAAAATGAGTCTCCTAACAAGGGCTTTAGCCAAAAGATAAAGTTTGGCTAAAGCCAGGAATATTTAATCCTACTTGCCCTCCAGCTAAAGCTGGGAGCAATTTATTATTTCTTTTCTGAAACCTCTTTCAAAACCTTATTTCTCTCCAAAAGAAAATTGGTAAGATGTTTTTCTAAAAATAAAATATCGAAAAATTCCCCAAATATTCCAAATGGAGTTTCATATTGTAATACATCTTTCATGATAGTTACACCATTTTGTTCCTCAAAAATATGTTCATGTCTGAAAGATTTGAATCTCCCTTCCTCCATTTCATCCACAAAATAATCATAAAAATCCATTACAGGAATTCGGGTTTTGTGTGTGAGATAAAACCCGAAATGTTTACCGCGCCAGGTTACCGTTTCGTTTAAATTTATTAAGCCTGATGTTACGCCGGCAATCGCTTTTTCTTTTGAAGGACTTGCAGATTGCTGGTGAATATCGATATTTCTTGAGGCATCAAAAACGATTTGTTTTGAGGCTTTTATTTTAGTTGTGAGGTGTATTGTTGTCATGATTTAGTTTAGTTTTCCGCATTTTTGTCATCCCGAGGAACGAGGGATCACACTAGAAACTCCACAATGTATATCGACAATTCTTTGTCGAGCTTCGTGTGTGATCCTTCCTCCGTCAGCATGACAAGAAATACGTAGTTTTAGTGTAATAAATTTTTAAAAGCATTATCAATATCTCCAAACTTAAATTGAAATCCATTTTCCAAAAGCCTTGTCGGAATCACATTTCTACTTTTCAAAATTAATTCAGGTTCTGTACGAATAAAGAAAGCACCAATTTCAAGAAAGAATTTATTCATCGGAATTCCGAACGGAAAATCAACTGCTTTTCTCAGTTTCTGCATAAAATCAGTATTTCGAATAGGTTCGGGAGAAACAATATTTATAACGCCTGTAATTTCTTTTTGAATAACAAGATCAATTGCATTCGCAAAATCTTCTTCATGAATCCAGCTTACAAACTGATTTCCTTCTCCTTGTTTTCCTCCGAAACCAATTTTAGCCAAAGTTTTCAACGGAATTAAAGCACCTCCATTTTTTCCTAAAACAATAGAAGTCCGCAAAGCCGTTTTTAACGTATTTGGAGTTTCGGTTTTAAAAAATGCTTTTTCCCATGAAAGTGCCACATTTATAGAAAAGTCATTCCCAATTTCGCCATCGATTTCACCCATTTGTTTGTCTAAAGAAAAACGATAAATTGTTGCTGTCGATGAATTCAGCCAATGTTTTGGTGGATTTTTGCAATTCAAAACTGCTTTGTTTAGAATTTTGGTGCTTTCAATTCTAGACCAAAGAATTTCTTTTTTGTTTTCTTTGGTATAACGACAATCAACAGATTTTCCTGCGAGATTGATTAAAACTGAAGCATTTTCCAATTCCTTTTCCCAGCCTGAAAAAGTTCTGGCGTTCCAGTTTACATATTTAATTCCGTTTAAGGTTTGTAATTTTCCTCGAGTTAGAATTACAATTTCTTCAAATTTATCTCTGAAATGATTGACTAAAACTTGTCCGAGAAAACCAGTTCCTGCCGCGATTATGAGTTTTTTCATTTGTTGTCGAGTATTAAACCTAACAGGTTTTTAAAACCTGTTAGGTTTCGTTCTGTGTTATGCTTTAAAAACTAATCTTTCTTCTCTTTGAGCTTCTTTAGCTTTACGTTTTCCTCTAAAAAAGAAATACAAATTGAAGAATAACATGATACCAAGATAAATAGAAAACCCGCCAATTTTATAACTTAAGTTTTCAATTAATTCCTGATAACTGTCTCGATATAACTGCATTTCTAAAATCATTAAGGCAAAGCCAATATTTAAAAGATAGAATCCGGTTTCAAAAAGTCTGTTGGTTGCCTCTGCAATTTCTTCCCGGCCTTTAAAGATGTCAAGCATAAAGATTTTTCCGTTTTTAAAAAGTGTTTTAGAAACGTAATAAGTTAAAAATAAAGCGACTGGCAAATAAATACTGTAACCGATTAAGATTTTTGTAGTTTCCATAATATTTAGTTTTTGTTGTTATTAATTAGTTTTTGAATGTATTTAGTTATAATTAAAATGTTGAGGTAATGCAGAACTGAGATAATAAAAATTATGACAGCTGTTTTTATACAGATTGTTTCAATCAATTGTGTTGATGAAATAATTTTTTGCCAGGAAATTAAAGTCATGGTACAATAACCAATGTTTAAGAGATAATATCCCAAAAGCAAAACCTGATTGATTTTTTGGCAGAGGTCAGCATGATTTGGGATTAGGTCTGCCACATAAATATTTCCGTTTTTGCAGCAGATTTTTCCAACTTTTAGAATGATGAAAGTCGTAATTCCTAAGTAGATTAAATATCCAATAATGTTGAGGTTCATAATTTCTTTTTTTGATTGTAAATAATAAACGTAAGGAAGAATATTAATGAAATTGGCAACAAGAAAAGCCAGTTAAATTCTCCATTCCAGATCAGGAAGAAAATAATTACCAAACCAAAATAAATATAGATCAGTTTGTTTTTCGGAAATAGTATTAGAAATAAAATCGCAGCCAAAACTTGCAGTGCTCCTGTAATTGCTATTCCGTATGCTCCAAGTAGCAAGAATAATAATGCACAAATATTAATAATTTCTAAAACTTTGAAAGTTGTTTTCATAACTATTTATTGTTTTTAAACTTTCAGAAAAAAATGAAAGTTTTGGTTAAATTTTTTTACTTCATCATTTTTATAACTAATTTTCCTAACCAGTTTTCATTAAATTCAGTCATTTTGTCCAGCATATTATCTGCCTTTAAAACGAAATCGTATAATTTGGAAGTTTGGTCAACAAAGTGTTTTTCTTCTGCTGAATCTTTTGCTTCGATTGTCGAAACTTCTTTTAATATTTTAAGAGCCGGTTTAATTTCTCGTTTGCTTCTTTCTCTGGAAATTTTTGCGGCTAATTCGTCTAAATCTTTTTCGGCAGTAAAGAATTCTTTTCTTTCTCCGGCTTTAAATTCTTTATAAACAATTCCCCAATCCATTAAAGCTCTTAGGTTCATGCTGGCATTGCCGCGCGAAATCTGTAATTCTTCCATAATGTCCTCCATAGAAACAGCTTCGTTTGAGACCATTAATAAAGCGTGGATTTGTGCCATCGTTTTATTAATTCCCCATTGTGAGCCTAATGCCCCCCAGGTTTGTACAAACTTATTTTTTGCTTCTTTGAATTCCATGGATCAAATGTAAGTAAAAGTTTTTAAACTTTCAAAAATAATTGAAAGTTTGTTTTCAAGTTGTTTTTATTCAAAATGGTTTTTGATGTAAGAATAATTTTATGTTGTGTTTTTAAGTGTTTCATTACTAATATTTTATACTTCATGACATTTTTTGTATTGTAGGAATTGTTCTAAAGTAAATTTGACGCTGAAAATTTAAAGGCTAGCTAAATCTATTTTCAATTTTATTTTAATGTGGAGCAGAGACCACTATAAAAAACGAGGCGGAATCTGAAAAGCCTTACGAGTAGGAACCCAAAAAACAAATTTATCATGGAAACTTTACAAGAAATTTTGAAAGAGAATGCAACTTTGAAGACAATTGGCACACCAGCAGAATATGAAGTTTATGCGGAGTATATGTCAAATATTATTAAGCAGCTTCCAAATCCGGGTAAGTTGAAATTATTAACCAATACTTCGAGCGCTCAGGCTTCTTTTTATTTTCTGGACGACGCAACTAGTGCAGTTAATTCGACTTTGTACAACAATTTATTGAACCAAAGAATTGAAGGAGAAGGAACGGCTAATGGTGTTGAGCAGGTTGGACTTACACAGGATGCATTTACGAATAGTTATCTAAGTGTTTATACAAAATTAAGATATCAGTTATCTCCAAACGACAAAGCGACACAACAAAGAGTTAATGCAGATGTTGCTTCTACAGTAAGAGCCCTTATTCCTGTTTGGAATGCCTGGTACGAAGCGGTTTTGCCAACAGATGTTAAAAAGCTAAATGCAACTAATACTGATGTGGCTTTGATTCAAATGACTAGTACTCTAAATACGGTTTGGCTTAATCCAAAATTCAAAGAAATTATAGAAAAAGACTCTTCTTATCCTTATACACATTTAAACGACTTTAATACAATTTACAGTAAAATACCGGTATCAGTTTCTAAACAAATGAGAGATTATATGATTGAGGTGTTTAATAAATCTGGTGCTGCGGGGGCTATTACTGCAGATATTGCTAATGCAACGCAAACTTTAGCTGGTATTATTGATAATATTCAAAGACCAACAACAGGTGACGATGGAAATGGCGGAATGACAATTACAGGATCAGATAAAGCAATTCCGGGATTGGTATTTGAACCAGCAAGACCAAATGCAATAGTAGATCAGCTTAGAACTAATCCTCCTTCTTCAGTTTTCAGAGTTTCAAAAAGAGTTACTAAATCTACTGAAACAACATTAAACGTTCAGGCTTCTGTAAGTGCAGGAATATCTATTCCAATTTTATCATTTTTTTCTGTTGGAGTTAGCGGCGGTGCTAAAACCAGTATTTTCGAAAGAGATTATTCAGGCTCGAATTTTACAGTAGATGTAGTAGTTAATAACGCTACTGTTAGTCCGCTTATGAGCAGCAGTCCAATGCTTTATAATATTTCAACAAGACAGGGATGGATGTCAACTTCTCCGGTAAAAGATGCCATTAAAAACGGATATCCTGCTCCAACAGGTATTACTGGTTATGTATTTAATAGCAACCCAAATTTTGACTTTAATGAAGGTGCAGATTTTGGATATATTAATTCATTGATTTTTAGCCAATTTCTTGAAATAAACATTGGTTTTGATAAATGTGACAGCAAACAGGTTAAAAAGTACTTTGAAGAGCATACAGATATGGGCGTGTATTTCTTAGGTATTCGTTTAGGAGGAGCAAGCCAATCTTCAAGCTATAGCTATTCTTTCAGCGATGAAACTGCTACTTCAATTAGAGTTACTATAAAACCTGAAGCTCCTGGTTATGTTCCCGGAACAGACAATATCAATCAATCACTATCTCAATTAGTTGCTGTAGGTGTAGTATATCCTTTCGCCTAATTATTGTTTTAAAATAGTTAAAGAGGGTTGTTAATCATAATGAGATGATTGATAACCCTCTTGTTATTAAACTTTGAAGTTATTTTTTATAGTTGAAAATAACTTCAAATCTAAATTTTAGAATTTAAATGAAAGCTAATGGAAAATCTTATATCAAACATTGATGATAAAATATTTATTGAAAGTGTACAGGATGATTCTGTAGAAAATCAGACCTATGCTGAATATATGTCTAATATTATTCTGCAATTGCCGAATTCAGAAAAATTGCAGCTTTTAACCGGAACGTCCAGCGGGCAGGCTTCCTTTTATTTTATGAACAATAAGGGAGAAGTTAACGCTAGTTTATATAATAATTTTTTAAACCAAAGAATATCCGGCGAAGGGATTCAATATGGAGTCAGACAAGCAGGCTTAACATTAGATTCATTTATAAACAGCTATTTGAGTGTGTATTTGAAAATAAGATATCAGCTATCTCCAAAAGATAAAGCCGAACAAGAAGAAATAAGCAGTAAAGTTGCATCTACAGTTACGGATTTGATTCCATTATGGAATGCTTATGTAGATAAATATCATCCAAACAATATCAGCAAATTAAATGAAACGAATACAAATATTGCATTAATTCAAGTTACAGATACTCTAAATACAGTATGGATAAATCCTGAATATATTCTGGTTTTAAAAGATGAACCTTCATATCCTTATACCCATATTGATGAATTTTCAAAAATTTATAGTGAGATCCCAACAGAAGAATACTTTATTCCTGAAATGAAGAAATTAATGGAAAACATCTATAGTTTATCTGGTGCTTCGGGAGCGGTTACGGCAGAGATTGCTAATGCGGTTCATACTTTAGCAATGATAATTTATAATCTTAATTATCCCAGCACTCAAAATAAAGGACTTTCGTTAACCGGGTCAGACAATTTAATTCCGGGAATGTGGTTTGAACCGTCTAATCCTGATAATATTACAGATCAGTTGAGTAAAGTTCCTGTTGTTTCATACACGAATAATAATGATGTACAGAAATTATCCTCAGAACTTTTAAAAATAAACGTCCTCAATTCAGAAGATATTACTATTTTGCCATTAAAATTTTTGTCAAATGTTTTAGAAGACGGCACTATGAGCAGTGTTTTTAAAGAAACATTCTCAGGAACATCTTATGTTGTTGAAGCGATAGTTAATAATCCTGTTATTGACCCGCAGCTGATGATAACCCCGGTTCCTTTTGATATCAGGACAAATACTGGCTGGATGCTTTCTGAACCGGTAAAAAATGCCATTAAAAACGGATATCCGGCCCCATCAGATCTTACCGGATATATCTTTAATAGTCAGCCAAATTTTGATTTCACCGAAGGCGGAGATTTTGGATTCATCAATTCCCTTGTATTTAGTCAATTTCTTGAGTTGTATATAACTTTTACAGATTGTAATGCGAGAAAAGTAAAAAATTATTTTGAGGAGAATAAATTTTCAAGCTTTAACTTTCTAGGACGATCAATTGGAAATCCATCAGAAGAATTGTCTTATTCGTGTCAGGTCGTAAATGAAAACAGCAATACTTCAGCTGCAGTAACTATAAGGCCTAATCCGCCGGGTTATATACCGCCAACAGCTGATATAACAGAATCTTCGTGTCAATTAGTAGCCGTTGAAATTGTTTATCCATTTGCATAATATTTTTTGAAAAGCTGTAATTAATTTCAATCTTCAGTACGTCAGCTTTTTTCCAAACAGGTGTTTTTACGCATCCTGTTTTCTCGTGTCACTTTTTGTTTGATTCATGTCAAAGAAACAGCACTTCATATCATTTTTTATATTATGTCTACTTATCTGATATAGTTTTGATATCGAAATAAACCAAAAATTGTTATTTAATATGCTTGATAAAGTATTTAAATAAGAATATAAAATATCAAATAGGTGGAGCAGAACCCACTTAAAAAAACGAGGCGGTTCCGAAAAGCCTTATGAGTAGGAAAACCAAAAATATAAAAGTTATGACAGATTTATTAGCAGGTGCTTATTTAGCAAAAGGCACAATCGGAAATGTAGGAACACCAGGTGCTCCAATCGCATCATTTAGTTTAGTTGTTGTACCATCACAAAATTCTGTTTCTGGTACAGTAGTAATTACTCAGGCTATAAGCGGTCCTGATGGAAATATAGTTGTTCCTGTAACAGGAAAAATATATGCAACTGGATTTGGACAATTTACACAAGTAGTAAGTTTACAAGGACAATACGTTCATTCTTTTCCTCCACCGGCAATTGGCGCATTTTTAGCCGATTTTGATGCTCACTTAGCAATCGACGGTGCATGGAACGGAACAGGAGGTTTTTCATACTACCAGCATAATATTGAAAATGCACCTGTAAAAGCAGTAGCAAATTTACAAGCAGAGTTGGCATAATTAAAAGACACCAAATTTAAACAACTCGAAGCACGATACAATTAGGATTTAATTATGCCTGATTTGGTTACAGTTTTGATTGAAAGGGTCGTCTTTGCAGACGGCCTTTTTATTACCGAAAAAAATAAATCACAAAAACATGAAAAGAAAACCTATTATTATCATCTTATTAGTTGTCTTTGTTGCTGCAGCTGTTACATTATTTTTTTTGAATAAAGAAAAAATATTGGGAAAAGCCGGAGTTACAGGATATGCTAAAACGGAAACAGCAGAACCTTGCGAGTGCGAAGCAAGCTGGTTTCCTCACGAACAAACACCGCCGCCTGCAGAAGGAGACGGAAGTCCTTTTGATGCTTCAAGCACTACAAATTGTATCTTTCATCAATGGTCATGGCAGAAATTTCTTTGGCTGACAAAACCACTTCCGTCCGGGAATCCTTTGTTTTTAGATTCACTGGATGTGGTTAGCCCTGAGATGGCGCCGGTTGCTCCGCAGTTGGGATTAAAATTAGTTTTGAGCTCTATTAATCAGGCTGGACCTGAAGCTGTTTTGGTTTCTAATCCAAAAAATGTTCCTGGAAAAACTGCCGGCGATACCGTATTTTACTCTATACATGTTAGTAAAATATTACTGGATAAGGCAACTTTGGCAGCTTCTGAAATTAACAGCGGAAAAGTACCCTATTCAAATTTAGAAACATTTCCTGTTGGTTCACTTGAATTGAAAGTTTCATGGATTAGTACAGATGCAATCCCGAAAGAAAAAATTGCAGATTATTTTGTTACTAAAGCAGCATTCAAAAATAAGCAGGGGCAATATGTTGCAAAATCTGTTGCATTGTTAGGAATGCACGTTGTAGGAGTTGTAAAAAATCATCCTGAATTTATCTGGGCAACCTTTGAACACAAAGAGATGGCACCGGTTTATGACTGGAAAAACAACTCTGTAACTTCAACTGCCGAAATGCTTTTTTATGAAAGCGGCACAACTTCTGGTCTGCAGGGTATTAAATGGAATAAAACAAGCAAGAAACCATTAACACCAAATAAAGCTTTTATTCTTTATGAATACGGTATTCCAAAAGTTCTAAGTACAAATGAATACATGACAACAAGCCAGTCTGAGCCTGCTAATTTTGATAACATTGATACTATCAATAAATGTGTAGCATCTAAGTTAACAGACGTTTTCAAAAATTATTTTTATAACGGATCAATTTGGTTAAACACAGATGGGTTAACTCCGGCGCAGCAGGCGCAAACAATTGTAAAAAGCCAAATATCGAGCGTTCTTCCGGATTCATTGGCAAGAGGTTCTTCGAATCTGGCAAATATTACAATGGAAACCTATACGCAGACATTTAAAAATGATGTACACGATATTAATGCAGGAAATCTTGTAAACTGTTTTACATGTCATCAATCTCAAAATTTTGATACATCAAGAGGAACAGGAAAATCTCCATTGTATTTAAGCCATGTGTTTGAGTCTTATTTGTATACTACAAAACCTCAATTGGCAGCTGCTAAAAATGTTAACCTGAAAGCGAAACGAATTGAAGAAACAAAAGCCCTTAAACTTAAACAGTTTGAAGAGGTATTTGTTCGTAAGAATAAATAATCCATTTTTCGCAAACGAAAATGTCTTATTTTAATTTTGCTCCAAATGAAAAGCTGAAGTATTACTTCGGCTTTTTTGTTTATCTTCTTTAGAATAATTTGAAGGCGTTTTTATTAATTTCATTTCGTAAAAAAAACGAGGTTCACGATTTTTCAAAATATTAAATGATATTCCAATCCTGATAAACGGAGTTTCTATCGCAGCAAATTGTTACGATAGAAACTCCGTTTTGTTTTGATATTTAATTCAAGCTACCAGTTAATAAAGTGTAGTCCCTGCAGGACAAAAATTAACATGAATAAACTGATTTCTACCGATATTTAACTCCTAACGGAGTTTTCTAAATTGTAGTAAGTTTACCTCGATAGAGGTTTAGTATCGGTAGAAAAAAAATGTGACCACAATATAATTGTCCCTGCGGGCAATGTCATTAAGTTAAGCTTTTAGAAAATAAAATTATTGCAAATCAAATCCGTGTTTATCCGCGTTTTTACGAAGTAAATCTGTTTTATCCGCGTCACAATTAGACGCTTATTTTACTGATTCGCTAAAGCGAAAACGCTGATAAAAACTGATTTTTCTAATTACTTTCTTAATTAAACTGTTAAGTAATTTTATAGATTTCCTCTTAACTTAATGACATTGCCCGGAGGGATTAAACTTTTTTAGAGCCAATTTATTTATTGAATTATTAAACTAGCAACTTGAATTATTTATGTAATATATCTCCACTTATCTTTTTCTAAAGCCTCGCTGTAAATCTCCATTCCGATTTTATCTATTTCAAAAATGAAAACCGAAATCTCCGGTTTAAAAAAAATATTTCTTTGAACTTCATAAATAAAATGTAAATAAAAACTTATTTAATGTATTTCTGTTTTCTAAGAATAATCTTATGGCTTGTTTTTTCTGTTTCATGACAAAAAATATTCTTTTTATAACATTTTTGAGGTAAACATCTGTATATCAGAATTAATTTTAATGTATAGAATAAAGGCAGCCGGCAGAATTTATTTTATTAATTATTTCTATTTGATTTTTAAGAACAGCCCTTTTTATGCCATAAACAAGTATAGTTTCTTAAAATATGCATTGCGAAATAATAGTAGTAGTGGAGCAGAACTCACTTAAAAAAACGAACTGTTTCGCACAGGAAAAAGCGAAGGCGGAGCTGAAAAGCCTTATGAGTAAGACCCAAAAAATTATTATTATGCAACCTATACCTAGAAAAGTTAAAAACGTAAATGTGTATCCTTATATAGACTGGAAAGGCGGAGGCGTTGGCCCTGTTATTCTTCCTGTTATCGAAGGCGCCAGCGGGACATATGCTGTTGGGACACTTATTACATCAATATTTTACAATCTTGATCTTAATTCTGTAACTCAAAAATCTAAACTTGGAATACACCAGAGATATGTAGCGATAGGAGAGACAGAAGATGGGACCTCTTTCACGACTCCATGGATGTACTGCACAAATGCAAGTAATAACCCAGAGTTTGGAAGAACGATCAACCTCCTTAAACCAGACTTAGATGCTATTAACACAGAAGTTTTACCAGAATATATAACACTGGGACCGCTTACTGATATTACTGTTACGCAGTCGTTTCCTCCTCCGGCAATTGGAGAGATTCTCCTAATCGAAAACGGATCAGGAAATGTTATCGCCACAAGAACCGGTACACCCCATGAAATGGGAATTGAAGTAACCGGCGGTAATCGTGTTGGACAATTAAGAACAGGAATGAAAAACATTATGATTACCGGAAAAAACAAAGATGGCAAAACGGTTACGATGGGTAATTTAACTTGTTTAAACCCAAATGATCCGGCCATTTTTCTACATCAGTTTGGAGGTTAATAACTCATTAAACAAAATAGCTATGGGAATAATGATGCCTTACGGTGCTGCGGTCAGAGAAGCGATAGCTTCAAATGATTTAGCAAAGATGGAATCTATTGCTGAACAGGCAAAAAAGCTGATAAAAGAACAAGGAGACTTAAGTGCCGCTTTGTTAGAATTACTGGAAGCAATAGATGCCCTAAAGAACAAAAAGTAAAAATGAATAGAAAAATAAGCTGGCTTGTTCAGTATAACAAGGGTGAATCCGAAAAACCTTAAGAGTAGGAATAACTAAAAAACAAAATGTTATGGGAGTAGTAATGCTTTACGCAGCAGGAATCAGAGAAGCAATTGCTTCAAATGATTTAGAAAAAATGAGAGCAGTAGCTGAACAAGCTAAACAAACAGTTAGAGAACAGGGAGACCTGAGCGCTGCTTTGGTAGAATTGCTGGAGGCTATTGAAAAGCTTAGAAAGTAATCTAAAAAGAACGGTTTATTAAGCCTTGCTTTTTAAACCGTTCTTTAAATAAATCAACAAAACCCTAAATCAACTAAGATGGATAAGACTTCTATACGATACAGAGTAAGAGATGATTATAAAACTGCGACCCCGGTTCATGTCGTTTGGGAAATAACTCTTGCCTGTAATTTGAAATGCTCGCACTGCGGATCCAGAGCCGGAAAAGTGAGACCTGGTGAACTAACTACCGAACAATGTTTTGACGTTATTGATAGTCTTAAACGCCTTGGTACAAGAGAGATTACAATTATTGGCGGCGAAGCTTTTTTAAGAAAAGACTGGCTTGACATAATTGCAAAAATCCACGAAAGCGGAATTGAATGTTCGATGCAGTCTGGAGCTTATAATTTAAATGAAGAGCGAATTAGTGATGCAAAAAAAGCAGGAATAAGAAACATTGGTGTTTCTATTGATGGATTACCGGATACTCACAATAAAATAAGAGGAAGAAGGGATTCTTTTGAGCATGTGATCCATTGTCTGCAATTACTAAAAAAGTACAATATACCTTCTAGTGTAAATACAGTGATTACAAAATTGAATCAAAATGAACTTAGTGAACTTCTGGATGTTTTGATCGAAAATGGCGTAAGAAACTGGCAGATACAACTGGCAGTTGCCATGGGAAATGCCGTTGACCATTCTGAAGAATTGATCCTGCAGCCTTATGAACTAATTGACTTTTACGAAAAACTTATCGTTATATACAGAAAAGCACTGGCAAATAATGTTTTAATACAAGCAGGAAACAACATAGGTTACTTTGGACCTTATGAGCACATCTGGAGACAAGGCAATGAAAAATATTATACAGGATGTTCTGCCGGACATACCGGAATTGGAATTGAAGCCGATGGCAAAATAAAAGGCTGTCCGTCATTACCCACAACCGAATATACAGGAGGGAATGTAAAAGACATGAAGCTCGAAGATATTTGGCGATACAGCGAAGAAATGGTTTTTTCCAGATATAGAAATAAAGAAGAATTATGGGGAGGATGTAAAGGCTGTTATTACGAATCTTCTTGTCTGGCTGGCTGTACCTGGACTAGTCATGTCTTATTTGGAAAAAGAGGCAATAATCCTTTTTGCCATTATCGCGCCTTAGAATTAAAAAAGAAAGGACTTCACGAAAGAATAAGAAAAATAAAAGAAGCACCCGGACTCTCTTTTGATATTGGTTTATTTGAAATCATAGTTGAAAATGAAAAAGGAGAAGTAGTCGAAGTACAGTCACCTCATAATGCACCTCTGGTTCCGGTATCAAATACAGACAGAGTTCCAAGAATTCCAAAAGCGCTTAAGCTTTGTAATGGCTGTGATAATTATGTTTATGAAGAAGAAACGACCTGCACTTTTTGCAATGCCGACATTCAGAAAGTAAACGATGAATATGCCGCTAAAATGGAAATAGCCAAACGTTCATTGGAAAAATTAGAACTATTAATGATGAAATAATATGGAACTGCTACAAAAGATTCAATCAGAAATTGACCAATATTCAAATACAATTGAAGGAGCTTTAAGCCTTTCTGAAATTACAATTAAATATGGACTTAATTCTTATCGATACGGCTCCTCCAGTTTTTTATCTGACCTTTTTGATCCTATCGAAATAACAAATGAAACGGTATTTTACGATTTAGGTTCCGGTTATGGAAGCATCATTTTATATGGAGCTGTAAAATACCCAAATGCGAAGTTTAAAGGAATTGAAATTCTGAAAGAACGACATGAAGTTTGTGCAGGTTTAATCGAAAAAGAGCAAATAAAAAATGCTGTTGCAATTTGTGGCGATATTTTAAAAACGGATATTTCCGATGGGACTATTTTTTATCTGTACAATCCTCTTTATGATTTTCAATACGCCGAATTATTGAATAAACTGCATCAGATTTCATTACATAAACCGATCATCGTAATTGCAGAATCCAGATGTAATTTTTTTGATGAAGCCGAATGGTTAGAACAATATCACCTTAAAGATATTGATGTAGTTAGAAAAATTAAATACTATCGTTCCAAATTTACCAAAACTCCTTAATATAAAAATTAGAAGGGTTCTCTCTCAGTTAAGACTTTTTATTACAGAGATTAACCACCTAATACCTGATGTTAATGTATTTGCGGCAATTTTTAAAGCCAGTAAATATTTAAGGAATAAGTTTTAAAAAGAATTTTTCTACTGTCTATAACGAATTTTCAGTCAAAATAAAATACAAACTAAAAATAAATTAAACTATAAAACCCCAATAATTATGACAAATCTAAGTTCAATTATTCTTCCGGTTCTTCAAGATATGGAAGAATCTTATTTAAAAGATCAACTATTAAAATTTCTGCCAAATCAGGAGGAATCATTTTCAAAAATCGAAAAAAGCTTCAAACAATTAACCTCAAAAGTTCAGGACAAAGAGCGTTTACAGCGTTTTTTTCACAGTTGGAGCCAAACCAATAACAGCGCAATGACAGTTGCAGGAATCAGCAACCGTATGACAATGCTGGTTCACAAAAACCAGCCTATTGCAGACAAAGAAGCACTTTTGCAGTCTATCACGAGTTTAAATAGAATTGTAGACGAAGACCTGGCAGTTGTGGGCAGAGTTTTACACTCTCAGTTATTTTATACCATGGCTACCAATATTTGTACAGACGATGACTGGCTTTCTCGTAAATATTTAAACCAGAGTGCCTACGATTTTAAAGCGTGGAAAGACCAAAATTCGCTGCGAAATAAAGATATAATGATCGCTTTATTAACAACTTTAATCCACGAAATTTATACACATGGCGAGGTAGAATATATTCTTCCAAAATTTGAATCATGGCTTACAAACGATTACGGTTTTTCAGAAGAAGATCGTGACAAAACATTAGCGTGGATAAGCGTTCACTGCGGTCCAACCGAAAAAAATCACTTCTTTTTTGCCGTAAGTTCTATTTTCTATTATGCCAAAGCCATGAATGTTGATCTGGAAACCTACGATCTGGAAACTATCATTAAGGACTATTTGGCTAAAAAATCTGCCGTAATGGAAGATGTTATGGAAATTGAAGAACTTAGTTTATAATTCATATTTCAATACATGATTACAAAGAAAGAACCAAAAGCGCAGCACATTGCCCCTAAAATAAGTCTGCAGCAAAATCAGCCTGAAAAACAGAAAAAATGGAAGGAATTATTTTCTGAATATTTTGAAAAAAATACAGGATTGGGGAGTCATTTTTTTGCTAATTCTTCGGTAAAACTACCTTTAGGATATGATAACGAAATGAATCGTTTGTGTTCTATTTTAAATTACGCTTGTAAAGCAATTGTCCAGCATTATTTTAGAGACGAAAGAATTCGAAATTATTATCAGCTGGACAAAGACCTTGAAGCTTTATTAAAAAAAAGCAGCAGCGCAACATACAATCAGGGCTTTTACCGCCCTGATTTTTTATATGATACAAACAATCAGGCAAAAATTTGTGAGATAGGCGCCCGTTATCCGCTAAACGGCTGGATGATTAGTTATTATCTAAAATTGATAAACGACGAAATAAGTGAAACTAAAGATGGATTAACTTTTAAAGATCCCGATTTAAAAAACCTGATCGACGATTTATATTATCAATTTGCTCCAAATAAAAAACTGGCTCTTGTTCACGACGACGAAAAAGGAACCGAGATTTTTTATCTTCAAAAAGAATTAGCAAAATTGGGAGTTGAATTAATTTCGGTAAAACCTCAGGATTTAACCGTTTCAAACAATTCTATTTATGTAAATGGAGAACCCGTTTCGCAGTTTATATTAGAAATGGATCGGGAAGAACTAAAAAAAATAAAACCAGATGTACTTGATAAACTGATTGAGCAAAACTGCTATTTTAATGATATCAGGACTTTAATCTTAATTCATGATAAAAGAGTTTTAGCCGTAATGTACGATGCCGATATAATGTATGATTATCTAAGCGAAGAAGATTACGATTTTTTAAAACAATATCTAATTCCAAGTTATGTAATTGTTGATCCCGCCGGCTGTGATGCTTTTATTGAAAACGATCAAAACCTGATTTTAAAATTAAATAGCGGCGGAAGAGGAATTGGAGCTTACGTAAAAACTGATTGTACAGCTCAGGAATGGGATACCATTATTAGAGAAAACTGGAATAAATATCTAATTCAGCATTTTGTAGAACAAAAAGAATTTAAAGACCTCGAAAACAATCGTCAGATTCATTTAGTAGGAATGTTGCTGTGTAAAGACGACAAAAACTATGGTTCGGGTTTGTTTCGCGGTTCAGATGAATCAGTTGTAAACGTACATCAGGGCAGAGCTTTAATTTATCAATTAGCAGAGTAAAAATCATGAAACATACAGTTGTAATTCCTCTTTATAATAAAGAAGCGTTCATATACGATACGATTCGGTCGCTGGCTTTTCAGGAAAAAAAAGCTTCACAAATTATTATTGTAGATGATTTTAGTACAGATCAAAGTATGTTTTTGCTAAAAGATGCCTTGTCATTTTTTGCACCGCAGTTTTTACTAACAGATGTTGAGGTTATTGAATTAAAGGAAAATAAAGGCCCGGGTCATGCAAGAAATTTAGGGATGGAACTCGCAACGGGAGATCTTATCAGTTTTTTGGATGCCGATGATTGTTATACTTCTTCTTGTTTAAAAGAAGTCGGCTTAATTATGGAACAGGAAAACATAGATGTTCTCGTACTCGGAATTTTATTAATTCCGTCTGATTATTATCTGCCAAATATTCAATCCTTTAAAAAAGAAATGACTTCGCTCTCAAATGAATTGTTTTTGATTCCTGATATATTACATACCATCAGTTCTCCGGATTTTATTATGGGAGTTGGCAGTAATGTGGTAATCAGAAAAAAGCATTTAGAAAATATTCGCTACGAAACAAATGTATCCTTAAACGAAGGAATTGATTTTTGGTATCGTGTTCTAAAAAGTTTAAAAAATGAATCCAGAGCGGCATTACTAAACAAAGTCTGCATCGAAGTAAGAGAGGTTGAGGGCAGTTTGTCGAGAATTAAATATTCTAATTGGAAAGAATTAAAAACTCCCGTTACAATAGAAAGATATCATAAAAGTAAAGATAAATACGACCAGCAGCTCATGGGCATGTTATCACAGCGATGGCTGGAACACGCCATGGAACGATTACCATCCTTGTACCAAAAAATGTTATTCCTTATAAACCATTCTAAAAGCTTAATCAGGAATTGGTATTATTTCAAAAAAAGAGCAAATTAATTTAAAAATTATGCACCCAGATATTTCAAAAACAGACAAGTTAGAATTGCAGGATTATTTTGAATTAGCAAAAAAGAATCCCTTATACATTGAGTTCTATAAGAAAAATGATTACGCAGATAAAGCTCCGGTACTCAGTAAAAAAGAATTGATGCCAATTTTAAAAAACAACTTTAAGCTGCACAAAGAAAAGACAGGAGTTTATTTGGTGCGATCAGGAGGAAGTACTCAAAATCCTTTGGTTTTTCCGGTAGACATACAAGAAAATCAAAACCAGCGTCTTGCAATGGCAAAGGAATTAACAGAAAATAATTTTTTTACTTCCAAAACAATCGCTTTAAATATTTTTGGATATTCAGACATGTATCGCACAGCCGCCATAATGGATGATATTCTAGAAAAATGCCAGGCAACAACATTAGCACTCAGTGCGCACGCCAGTTATAAAGATATGGAACAAGCCGCGGCTTATTTCAAACCGGATTTTATACTGGGAACGCCTTCTAAATTATTATGCTTTGCACAGTTTTTACAAGAGAAAAATCAAAAACTGCAAATACAAAATTTGTTATATGCAGGGGAGTTTTTAAGACCTGAAATACAAAAACTTTTGCAAAAAGTATTTGGGATTAAACAAATTTATTCCATGTACGGTTCTGCCGAAACTGGAATTTGGGCGTTGTCGGATTTTACTCAAAACCCTTCTTTGTTTTCAGTTATTGAAGGAATTATAATCGAAATCATTAATCCGGATAATGACGGATATGGAACAATTGCCGTTACCAATACTTTCCGAAAAAGATTTCCTGTTTTTCGGTATGCTATTGGCGATTTAGGGCGATGGGTTAATTTAGACGGAAAAGCTTTTCTGGAATTAAAATCAAGAGAAACCAAATCTTTTATACTTTCTGAACAGCACTATGATTTAGATGAATTTAATTTCCTTACGAGTTCCGCCACAGCTTTTCAGATTCAATTATCCAGTAAAGATTTTAAAGAAGTCGTTAAAATGCTGCTTGTACAAAATGTTCCCCAAAACCAAAAACTGAATTTTACTGCAGAAAAATGTGAAGCACTAAAAAAGCTGTTAGGTTACGATGAACTTTTTATGGAGGTTGAGGTTTTACTGGTTACAGCTGCTGATTTATATACGGATCCCAATACAACCAAAACACCTCAATTATTAGATTTGAGATGATAAAACTAAAAAGATTTTATCGTTTATCTTCTTTAGAATAATTAGAAACATCATTTATATTAATTTCATTTCCTAAAAAACGAGGTTCACGATTTCTCAAAACATCAAAAAAAGATTTAAAAATCGAACCATACTCCCTAAAAGTTACATATTTGTAACCAAGATATTCTCCATTGTTTGCAGAGTATCCCACCGATTTTACACCAAGTTTATTGCCAATATAAATCGCTCTGTTTAAATGATATTCCTGAGAAATTAAGGTTGCTTTTTTAATCTTGAAAATATGTTTTGCACGATACATAGTAGAGTAGGTGTCAAATCCGGCATAATCAACAAAGATTTTTGCAGTGTCAACTCCGTGATTAAAACAGTAGTTTTTCATAACCGTTAATTCATCATACTCATCGCGGCCATTATCTCCCGAAAGTAAAATTTTATTGATACGTTTCATCTTGTACAATAAAATCCCGGCATCAAGACGATCCTTTAAATATTTACTTGGCTGATTCCCATTAATTCCCGCACCAAAAATAATTCCCACATCATTTTTCGGAAATTTTTTAACCGAATAATAAATCTTGTTTTTAGTAGAAGATTTTACGTAATAGTTTATAGAAACAATAGCAATCAATCCAATAATTGCAATATAAAGAGCTATTCTAAAATATTTTTTCACGGCTTGTATTTGTAAGATTAAGATTTAAAAATACGAAGATAACTAAAATTATTTCTAAGAGAAATCAAATAAAAAAACCGAAGTTGAAATACTTCGGTTTAATCTAAAATTTATTAGAGTTTGAGATCAAAAATCTACAATCTAAAATCAAAAATCTGCAATTATAAAAGTCCTGCTCTTTTTAATAAAGCTTCAGGTTTAGGTTCTTGTCCTCTAAAACGTTTGTATAAAGTCATCGGATGTTCTGTTCCTCCTTTTGAAAGCACATTATCTTTGAATTTTTTCGCAATTTCTTCATTAAAGATTCCATTTTCGTGAAAATATTCAAAAGCATCAGCATCTAAAACTTCAGCCCATTTGTAGCTGTAATATCCAGAAGAATATCCGCCTTGAAAAATATGAGAGAAAGCCGTGCTCATTGCATTTTCTTTTACATCAGGATACAATTGTGTATTGGCAAACTGCTCCGTTTCAAAAGCTTTTAAATCTGTAATATTTGTTGGATCTTGCCCATGCCAAGCCATATCTAATAATCCAAAACTTAACTGACGCAATGTTGCCAAACCTTCCTGGAAACTTGCACTTTCTTTAATTTTCTGCACATATTCAATCGGAATAATTTCTCCTGTTTCATAATGATTTGCAAATAATGCCAAAGCTTCTGGTTCGTAACACCAGTTTTCCATAATCTGACTTGGCAATTCTACGAAATCCCAATAAACAGAAGTTCCAGATAAACTTGGATAAACCGTATTTGCTAACATTCCGTGTAAACCGTGTCCAAATTCGTGGAATAAAGTTGTTACTTCATTAAAAGTCAATAAAGACGGTTTTGTTTCTGTTGGCTTTGTAAAATTACAAACGTTAGAAATATGCGGTCTTTCGTTTACGCCGTCTTTTACATATTGCGATTTGAATGAAGTCATCCACGCGCCGTTTCTTTTTCCTTTTCTTGGGAAGAAATCAGCATAGAAAATCGAAACCAAATTGTTTTCGGCATCTCTTACTTCATAAGTCGTAACTTCTTCATGATATTTATCGATATCAAAAACCTCGGTAAAAGTTAAACCGTATAATTTTTTGGCAACAGTAAAGGCGCCATCCAAAACTTTTTCTAATTGAAAATAAGGTTTCAGTTTTTCATCATCTAAATTAAAAAGCTGCTGTTTTAATTTTTCAGAATAATAAGCACCGTCCCATTTTTCTAATTGTTCAATTCCGTCTAATTCTTTTGCGAAAGCAGTTAATTCTGCAAATTCTTTTTGAGCAGCCGGTTTTGCTTTTGCCAGTAAATCATTCAAAAAAGAAAAAACTTTCTCTGGACTTTCGGCCATTCTTTCTTCCAGAACAAAATGTGCGTGCGTTTTATAACCTAATAAATTAGCTCTTTCAAAACGAAGTTTAGCAATTTTTAAAACATTTTCCTGATTGTCGAATTCATTATTTTGAAATGCTTTCGCTCCAAAAGCAATTGCCATTTTTTTACGTAATTCACGATTGTCAGCATAAGTCAAAAACGGAACATAACTTGGATGATCTAAAGTGAAAACCCAGCCTTCTTTTTCCTGATTTTTAGCTAATAATCTTGCGGCTTCGATTGTGCCTTCAGGCAAACCAGATAAATCCTTTTCATCAGTTAAATGCAATTCGAAGTTGTTGGTTTCTGCCAAAACATTTTCGCCAAACTGTAAACTCAATTTCGATAATTCTTTGTCGATTTCTCTTAATTGATTTTTCTTGTCTTCTGGCAAATTCGCTCCATTTCTGGAGAAGCTTTTGTATTTTTTATCTAATAAAGTTGTTTGTTCAGGATTTAAACCTAAACTTTCTTTTTGATCGTAAACCGCTTTTACTTTTGCAAATAAATCAGCATTCAAACGAATGTCGTTTCCAAATTCTGAAAGTAAAGGCGAAACTTCCTGAGCAATTTTCTGCATTTCGTCATTCGTTTCTGCCGAATTCAAATTGAAGAAAATACTAGAAAGGCGATCTAGAATATCACCAGAAAAATCCATCGCTACAATTGTGTTTTCAAAAGTCGGCGCATCCGGATTATTTACAATTGCATCAATTTCGGCTTTAGCCAAAGCAATTCCTTCATTGAAAGCAGGAACATAATCTTCGATTTTAATTTGCGAAAATGGTGCGGTGTTATGTTTGGTATTGAAATATTGGGTTAAGATACTCATATTGCATTTTTTTATCCTGCAAGGTTTTCAAAACCTTGTAGGTATTTTTGAAGTATTATTTTTTGATTGTGATAATCAGACCTACAAGGTTTTGGAAACCTTGCAGGAATCAGAAAGCTTATTTCTTTAAACCTTCAGCAGCTTTATTAACTGCAGCTTTTAATTCTTCTTTATAAGAAATAATAGTATCTAAAACTTTTTTATCGTGACTTCCGATGATTTGTGCTGCTAAAATTCCGGCATTTTTTGCACCATTTAAAGCCACAGTTGCAACAGGAACTCCGCCCGGCATTTGCAGAATCGATAATACCGAATCCCAGCCATCAATAGAATTGCTTGATTTTACAGGAACTCCAATTACAGGAAGCGGAGACATTGAAGCCACCATTCCAGGTAAATGCGCCGCACCGCCCGCACCGGCAATAATTACCGAAATCCCGCGGGTATGTGCATTTTTACTGAAATCGAATAATTTTTCCGGCGTTCTGTGTGCCGAAACGATATCTACTTCAACTTCTACATTAAATTGTTTTAATATGTCGATTGCATCCTGCATAACTGGCATGTCTGAGATGCTTCCCATTATAATAGCTACTTTGCTCATGTGTTTATTTTTGTTTGTTTTGTTTCAGGTTTAAAGTTTCAAGTTGTTGGAAACTGAAAACAGAGACTGATTTTTTATTTTAGTTCTGGAATCATATTCCAAATATCAATTTTGAATTCTTCTTGAATTGCTCTTAGATATGATATTTGCGTTATATCGTCTTCAATAAGTGTAGAAAAAAAGTCTTCTGGTGAAACTCCAAAAATCTCTATTTCTTTTCTTTTTCTAATGATGAAATTACGTCTCTGTTCAATTTTTTCAGGTATGTTTAATTCTAAAAAATCTATTAAGTTTTTAACTTTTACCTCTGAACTTTCTTCAAATCGATATTGGCCAACTATATATTTTAGTTTTTCTTCAAAATCATTTTCACAGGGCTGTAAAATATCATCAAAAGAGATGTTGTTTTTCTTGAATTCTAATTCTTTTTGTCTTTTTCGAAAATTAACCTTGTTTTTAACTTTAAACCAATTTGAATATGAATCATCATCTGAGCATTTTAAATCTGGATTAAAATGTTCAATGTCATTAGCGTCACTGATTGGATCAATAAATTCTTCTGAATAGGCACAGAAACTTTTTTGTTCTTTTAGAAGAATAGAACCCAATACACTATTATTGGCTCCCTTTTTACAATTGTATTGTAAAATATCAGTAATGATTTTAGAATTATTGTAGTCTTTCTTGATTTTTTTCATCTAAAATAAAATTGTACTGATTGCCTAATTTAGAAGCTTCCAAAAGATATTTTTTCTTTAACTCTTTATTGCTTTCGGATTTTACTTTATCTAATAATTCTAGATATTCTTTAAACTTTTCTTGTACATCATCATTATAATAGTTTACACCAAAATCATTAAAAAGCATATCATTTGGATCATCACCAATAGGAGAAATACCTCTACGAACAGCTACTTTACCTTCATTGTCGAAATACAAAATAAACCGTTCGTCTGGTTCAAAAGAAGCAGCGATAAAAGGAGAATGTGTAGCAACAATAAACTGTGCTTCTGGAGCAAGATTTTTATAATAATCCATTAATTCCATTTGTATATCTGGATATAATGATCGTTCAGGCTCGTCAATTAAAATTATTGAATCTTCTGTGCTGAATTTATATAATGGCAACAATAAGGATATTAAAAGCTTAGTCCCCGTGCTGAGGGAGTTTACAGGGACAAAGTTATCACTGTTAGAATTCTTAATTTTTAAAAATGATAATGTATTGTTTATGTCTACTTCTAAGTTTAGTTTTTTTAGAACAATATTTAATTTTGTGGCAAACTCTAAGTTTGGATTTGGATTTTCGGTCATCCATTGATTAAGATCAGAAAGAAATTTATTTTGATCAGAAGAATTACTTAAGAAATCTGAGGCTTTTTTTAGAATACTTTCTTGATACTCTACAAAGTCATTTGCAATATATCTATAGATTTCATTGTAGTTTTCATCTCCTAGTTTAAATTGATTATATTTCTTTAAAAAAAGATTTTTATCCTTGTTATTTAGGTTTTGAATTCCTTTAGGTTCGAGAAAATTAATTATTTTGCTGATATTTAATTCTGAAGGGAAAAAGATTTTTTTTGTCAAATCATTTGTGTCCAGTTTTTTGTCAACGAAATAATTGATTAATATTTCTTTGTTTTTAATGCAAAATTCCTTTCGATCATCATTGAATATTACGCATAACGACGCTTTAAGTTTTTCCAATGAAGAAACATGTTGAAATTCTACAGGATAATCAATGTATGAATTATTATGAGTTTTTATATCAATTAATTCTAATAAACTAGTTTTCCCAGTAGCACTTTGTCCAATAAAACATATTTTTTCTAAAGGTTTTCCTCTTTTTTCTTCAATATGAAAATCTTTTGGATATGTAAAATCAAAACCTAGATTTTCTAAATGTCTAAACTGATCGATATGTAATTTTGAAATTTTCATTTATTGAATTTTTACAAAGCTAATTAAAATATAGTTTTAAACTGAAAACTATGACTGCGACTAATCACTAATTACTACGCACTAATCACTTTAATTGTATTCTTAACTTCCTCAGCAATTCGTCTTGCTTCCTGCATATTTTCATTTACAATTGTCACGTGGCCCATTTTTCTAAACGGACGCGTTTGTTTTTTACCGTAAATATGCGGTGTAACGCCATCCCAGCCTAGAATGGTTTGGATGTTTTCATAAACTACGTCTCCAGAAAATCCTTCGGCACCCACTAAATTTACCATAATTCCGGCAACTTTACTGTCTGTATTTCCTAACGGAAGATCTAAAATAGCGCGTAAATGATTTTCGAATTGTGAAGTATAACTTGCTTCAATGGAATAATGCCCAGAATTATGCGGACGTGGAGCAACTTCATTAACTAAAATTTCATCTTCATTGGTTTGGAACATTTCAACAGCCAAAAGTCCAACGTGATTGAATTTTTCTGAAACATTTAAAGCAATTGCTCTGGCTTTTTCAGCTACTTTTTCGTCGATTCTTGCAGGGCAGATTACGTATTCAACCTGATTCGCTTCCGGGTGAAATTCCATTTCTACAACTGGATAAGTTTTTATTTCTCCCGATGGATTTCTTACTACAATTACCGCTAATTCATTTTTGAACGGAATCATTGTTTCTGCAATACATTCCACATTTGGTAAATCATCCATGTCAGAAATCTGGCGAATAACTTTTACGCCATTTCCGTCGTAACCAAATTCAGTACATTTCCAAACAAACGGCATCTCGACTCCGTTTGATGTGGCAGCAGATTTTAATTTATCTAAATTTTCAAATCTTTCAAATGGTGCGGTTGGGATATTATTTTTAGTGTAAAAATCTTTTTGAGTTCCTTTATTCTGAATTCCTTTTAAAGTTTTTGGAGATGGATATACTTTTAGGCCTTCGTTTTCTAATTGTGTTAAAGCTTCAAGGTTTACCAATTCGATTTCAAAAGTCAGGACATCGACTTGTTTTCCGAAGTTGTAAACCGTGTCATAATCCATTAAATCGCCTTGAAAGAATTTATTACAGGCAATTTTGCTAGGTGCTTCGTCACTCGGATCTAAAACATAAGTTTGTATGTCAAATTTTCTGGTGTCGAACAAAAGCATTTTACCTAATTGTCCTCCGCCCAATATTCCTAATTTAAAATCAGAAGAAAAATAATTCATTTTGTGTTGTGTTTTTGCAAAGATACCTTTTAATCTTTTTTTAGCCAAAATTTAGTTTTTCAACCACGAATTGCGCGAATTTCCACGAATTATATTTTTAAAGTTTTGCCACAGATTAAAAGGATTAGAAGGATTTTCTTTTTATTGAATGTCAAAGAAAATAATTCGTGAAAATTCGTGCAATTCGTGGCAAACAAAAAATCATTTTAATCCTTTTTCCCGATAGCCATCGGGAGTGGCAAAAAACTACTCTATTTTCTTCAAAACTTCTCGCGCAACGGCTTTGTATGCAGCAGAATGATCTCCGTAATCTTTGTTTAAAATAACCTGAAGTTCGGGATGAATCCAGTTATAATAATTTCCCAGAACGTATAAAGTTCTTATAGAATAGGCTTTTGTGGCCACTTTTACATCGCTTATGAGCCAGTCAAAACTGACTTCGATACAATCCTGAAGGTTTTCTTCGGATAATGAAATACTGTTTTCATTTTTCTTATAATGAGATTTTACTAAAAGCTGCACCACTTTTGCAATTGGGCGAAGCGAACTTTCATCTTTTAGAACTTTCAAATTAGAACAGAAAAAATCAAGATGGGGCTGCAGCCAGATTAATTCTTCATAAGATACAAATTCCAGAATCCAGCAGGCTTTATGATTGTTTTTATTTTCGGGCGAAAAGCAAATAGAAACTAATTCTTCAAATAAAGATGGGTTTTCGAGAATGTCCTGTGCGCACTTTAAACGGTTTTCCCGATAAGCACTTACATATTCCAATTTTTCTTGTAATAAAGAAAACATTTTTTTTGGTTTGGGGGTAATTTCAAGCATCTAAAATAAATAATTTAATGAGATTGTTCCGTAATAATTTATAGGGAGCCCGGGATAATAATAGCGGGGTGCTGCGTTTCCTACTGCGATGGCATTTGGCAGTATTAGTGATGCATATTTTGCATTTGTTACATTATTTACGCCGGCAGAAAAATGTGTCGTTAACTGCGGGAGAATTTCAAATCGATAACTGCTTTTTAAGTTTATGATAGTATAAGAATCAGAGAATGCAGTATTAGAATCATTCATAGGAATTTCATCCACAAACTGATAATCGGCGTTGAAGTAAATTCCAAAATTTGTATTTAAAGTAATTCCTGCGTTGATTTTATTTGCGGCAACTCCGGTTAATTTGTTTCCGGAATAATCATTTCCGTTATCGACAAATTCTTTAAACTCATAATTTCCTATAGATCCGGCTAAATAAGAATTCAGAGAAAAGAATCGATTGATTGGCCAATTATGATTTAAGGTAATTTCGATTCCTTCATGAAATGTTTTTCCGGCATTTAAACCTGCATATTGATCATCACCAACTCTTTTTGCGACCAATAAATCTTTAATTTCCATTCGGTAAACCGCAATTTCTGTATAAAGTTTTTTATTGAAGAAATATAACTTTCCTCCAACTTCAAAATTATATCCGTTTTCAGGTTTTATATTCGTATTGATTGTGCCTTCGCTTGTAAGAGTTTCTTCTGTCGCCGGCAATGAAAACCCCCGGCTTACAGAAAAATAAACCGTCTGCTGAGAATTTGGTTTAAATAATAAAGACAATTGCGGTGAAAAAATGCCGTCATAACTATATTCCTGATTTGTGTTTTCGATATAATTATCAAGGCTGAATTTAGTTTTATTGTAATTTAAACCAGCCTGAATTTCAAATTGATCTGAAAGTAAAGTTCTCAATTGAGAAAAGATATTATAGAAATGTCTTTTTTGTCCAGTTTCTGTAAGCTGATTGCCTTCTAGACTTCCTAAACCGTTATTTTGCTGATACAGATTTTCGAAAGTATTGCCTTTATAAGTATCTGTAAAGCATTCAATTCCGGCAATAAAGTTGTTTTCTATTCTCCCAGTTTTAAAATTTCCTGAGAATTGCGTTCTGGCGCCCGTTGCAAAAGTATATTGACGTAAAATATCAAAAGGCCTCGGTTCGTTGCTGTCTTTATAATTTATAAAGACTGAAGTTGAGTTGTTTAAGTTCTTATTAATTTTAAAATCATAAGCCAATCCGCCTAAAGTCGATTTGTATTCTTTATATCCTTTTGAGGCGACCCAAGTTGGCGCACCAGATTTTGGATTGTTTTCAAAAGTATTTTTATTTATAGAACTCGGAATAAAAGCTTTTAAATAAGTATAATTTGAAAAGTAAGTCAGTTTGCTGTTTTTCTTTCGGAATAGTTCGCCTGCAAGTGTAATTCCTTCCCGTTTGTACGCGCTGTTTTCACGCCATCCATCTGTTTTTAAATTGTGGCAGCTTATGTTTAAACTTCCGTTTTTTTCATCTAAACCAAAATTCAAACTATTTTTTAATAACCCAAAAGAACCAAAAACAGAACTTATTCCGGCACTTTGATTTCCGTTTTTAGAAAGCTGAGGTGAAATTAAAATAGCACCACCCAAACCCGCGCCATAAACACTCGAAAGCGAACCTTTTATAATTTCAATCTTGTTGAGGTTTTCAAGATCAATATCATCAATTACCGTTTCGCTGTTTCCGGAAGTTAACGGAATACTTCCATAAAACGCCCTGATTTTATTAGTGCCGTAAGTAGTTCTCGCGCCAATACCGCGAATCGAAATTCTAGTTGTAGTGAAATTGGACGACTGCATAAAAACACCCGGGATTGTATTGATTACAGTTGTAATATCTGTGGCATTATTTTGCAGTAAATCTTTTTTTGAAAGAATACCAATTGAGGCTGGTGTATTTAATAAATTGTTATCAATATGAAGCGAACTGATTACAACTTCTTTCAGTTTTTCAGTTCCTAAAGAATCAATATTTTTACCTTCTTTTTTCTGTGCTAAAATGTTTTGAAAAACAAAAAACACAAAAAGAGAAAGACAATATTTTTTTAAGTTCATAAATGATTTGAATTAAAGGCGTAGTCTTTATAACACATAGAAACATAGGATTAATGGAGGCAAAAAAGGTATTTCACATCTTTAAAGTCACATAAATGTGTGTGAAAACGAGTTTTCTTTTCAATCTTACTTTATAAGAAAACAAAAAGCTATGTTTCTATGTGCTTAAATTATCTGCATAAAATTAGAATTTATTTATTCGCACTAACTTTCCAAATCGTATTACTGCTGTCATCATTTACTAAAAGCGATCCGTCATTCGTAACTGTAACTGCAGTCGGGCGCCCGTAAACTTCAGCTTTTGCTTCATTAGAAATAAAACCAGTTAAAAAATCTTCTGGTTTTCCTGAAGGTTTTCCATTTGCAAAAGGAACAAAAACAACTTTATAGCCTGATATCTTAGCACGGTTCCAGGAACCATGCTGTCCAACAAAAGCGCCATTTTTATATCTCGCCGGAAAAGCATCTTTAGTATAAAAAGCCAATCCTAATGAAGCGGTATGTGCACCAACAGGAACATCAGGAATAACAGTTTTTTCAACTAAATCTTTACGTTCGCCTTTCATTCTTGGATCAGGAATACTTCCAAAATAAGAATAAGGCCATCCGTAAAAGCCATCTTTTTTTACACTGGTAATATAATCAGGAACCAGATCGTCGCCCAAATCATCACGCTCATTTACTGCAGTCCAAAGTTCTTTATTAACAGGGTTCCAGTCCATTCCAACAGGATTTCTAAGCCCCGAAGCATAGATTTTTTCGCCAGTTCCGTCAGGATTAATTTCAAGAATTCCGGCACGACGCACTTCTTTGTCAATGCCATGTTCAGCATTATTGCTTCCTGAACCTACAGAAACATAAATTTTACTTCCGTCAGGGCTGGCTAATAAATTTCTGGTCCAGTGATTATTGTAGCCGCCGGCAGGAAGGTCAAGAATTTTTTCTCCTTTGGTTTCTAATTTCAACGAACTGTTTTTATAAGGATAACGGTATAAACCGTTGGTATTTGCGATGTAAAAAAAATCTTTTAAAACCAGCATTCCTAAAGGTCTGTTTAAACCGGTAATAAAAACCTGGCGGGTTTCAAATTTTCCGTCTTTATCTTTGTCGCGCAAAACCGTGATTTGATTTTTACTCGTTCTTGTCCCGCTTTCTACAACAAAAATATCTTGGTTTGGTGCAATATAAGTCCAACGCGGGTTTTCAAAACCATCAGCAAATTTGGCAACCGTAAAACCTTCCGGTGCTTTAGGAGTAATTCCGTCTGGCCATCCAATCACTTTGCTGTTATTGGTTTTAGATTCGGTTGCATAAGGAGATGGCAGCGTAATGTCGCCAATAGCCGTTTTTACAACATTTCCGGGTTGTTTTGCCAGCGCTTCTTTTTCTTCTTTTTTAACTTGTCCGTTGCAGGCAGTTACTAAAAATATTAATGAAATAGAAAAAAGCAGTAAGGATCTTTTCATTTGGTTCTTGGGGTTAACTGATTATTCAACAACAATTTAGTGAATTTAAAAGTAGCTGCAAGAATGATTTTGTAATTATTAACTGATATTTAACATTCACAAAAAAGTCATCTCGCGAATATATTTTCATGTGGGCAGATTGGTTGTAATTCTGTATCTTTGTCCATTATTTTAAATTTAAAAATAATGATACAACTTCACGATAAACAATTTGTTCCGTTTATTTCGGCTAAGGAAATTGATTTTGCTTTAACCAAATTAGCTGCACAGGTAGAAGATGATTTTGGAGATGATACTCCAATTTTTATTGGAGTTTTGAATGGCGCATTTATGGTTGTTGCCGATTTCCTGAAAAAATATAAAAAGCCCTGCGAGGTTTCATTCATTAAAATGGCTTCTTATGAAGGAACTGAAACAACAAATTCAGTTAAAGAATTGATTGGGATCAATCAGGATTTATCTGGAAGAAGCGTAGTAATAATCGAAGACATTATTGATACAGGAAATACGCTTGAAGAATTAAAACATTTATTTAAAGCACAAAATGTAAAACATTTTAAGGTGGCCACTTTGTTCTTTAAACCGGAAGCATATAAAAAAGACATTAAAATAGATTATATCGGAATCAGAATCCCGAATAAATTTATTGTGGGTTACGGATTAGATTATGATGGTCTTGGACGAAACCTGACAGAAGTATATAAATTAGCAGAATAATATTAAACAAAACACAACTATATATTCATTTTAAACTTCTTTGAAATATTAAGAAGTCACACAACTCAAACGTACTATGATTAACATTGTTTTATTTGGAAAGCCTGGAGCAGGAAAAGGAACTCAGGCAGAATTTTTAAAAGAAAAATACAATTTAACACATCTTTCGACAGGAGATATTTTTCGTTTTAATTTAAAAAATGATACTGAACTAGGTAAAAAAGCAAGAGTTTTTATGGACAACGGAGAATTAGTTCCTTGCGAAGTAACAACTGCAATGTTAATTGACGAAGTAAATAAACACCCAGATAGTGCAGGATTTTTGTTCGACGGATATCCAAGAACTTTAGATCAGGCTGAAGCTTTAGATAAATTTTTACCAACAATTGGTTCAAGCGTAACTGCAACAATTGCATTAGAGGCTGATGATGAAATTTTGGTAGCACGTTTACTTGAAAGAGGAAAAACAAGCGGAAGACCAGATGATCAGGACGAAGAAAAAATTCGTGTTAGATATCAGGAATATAACGAAAAAACGGCTCCGTTAATTGGGTATTATAAAGAGCAGAATAAGTTTCACGCCGTAAACGGTATCGGAACTATCGAAGAAATTACAGAGCGCTTAACGTCAGTTATAGATAATTTGTAACAAAATCTGTTTGAAGTTAAAAGTTAAATGTTTAGAAGGAAATTTGAAATAAAGTTCTGAAAAACATTTAACTTTTGACTTTTAACTTTAAACTTAAAAATGGAAATACTAATAATATTTTTTCTAATACTATTAAATGGGGTTTTTTCGATGTCAGAAATTGCATTGATCTCGGCGCGAAAAAACAGACTGGAAACAGCAGCAAAAAAAGGGAACAAAAGTGCCAAAACAGCGCTTGATCTGGCAAATTCTCCAAATAAATTTTTATCAACAGTACAAATTGGAATTACCTTAATTGGGATTTTAACCGGTATTTATAGTGGTGATAAAATTACAATGGACGTAGAATTATTCGTTGCAGGATTTGCGGCTTTAAAACCATACTCGCATTCAATTGCTGTTGGAATTGTAGTTGTTGTTTTAACATTTTTCTCTTTGGTTTTAGGAGAATTGCTTCCAAAACGTATCGGATTAAATTATCCGGAATCGATTGCAAAAATGGTAGCGATGCCAATGAAAGTAATCTCGATTATTACGGCGCCATTTATTTGGTTATTAACCTCTTCAACAGATTTTCTATTGAATATCTTACAGATAAAACCAACTGCTGACGGAAAAGTTACTGAGGAAGAAATTAAAGCAATCATTAAAGAAGGTACAGAAGTTGGAGAAGTTCAGGAAATTGAACAAGATATTGTGGAGCGTGTTTTTCATATTGGCGACAGAAAAGTAAGTTCGTTAATGACACACCGAAAATCGGTAGATATGCTTCCTTTAAATGCTGATAAATCCAAAATAAAAGAATTGGTTGTTCAGGATCTGCATACGGTTTATCCGGTTTACAATGAAAACTACGATGACATTGTTGGAGTTGTAACGCTGAAAAATATATTTGCCAATATCGAGAACGATAATTTTGATTTTGCAGCTATAATTTCTGATGCACCTTATTTAATGGAGCAGACAACGGCTTATAAAGCGTTAGAAAATTTCAAAAAAACAGGTGTTCATTACGCTTTGGTTTCAGATGAATATGGTGTTTTTCAAGGTTTAATTACTTTGAATGATATTCTGGAGGCTTTAGTTGGTGATGCATCTGAGTTTTATAAAGATGAGTTCCAGCTTATAGAAAGAGAAGATGGATCATGGCTGGTTGACGGACATTATTCATTGCACGATTTCTTAACGTATTTTGAATTAGACGAACTAACAAATGATTACGAAGTAAATACCGTAAGCGGAATGATTATGACCGAACTTTCACATATTCCGAAAGAAGGTGAAAAACTAATTTGGCAAAAATTCATCTTAGAAGTTGTCGATATGGACGGCGTAAAGATTGATAAGGTGCTTGTAAAAGCGCTTAAAGAATAAAAAGAAATAAGTATTCAGTCGCAGTATCAGTCACAGGTTGGACTGAAAATTGAGATTGAGACTGAAAAGTAAATAAAATAGAGTTTGGATATAGAATTTAGAGCAATCTAAAATCTAAAATCTAAAATCTGAAATTCAGAAAAATGACAGAAGGAAATTTTGTAGATTACGTTAAGATATATGTTTCGTCCGGAAAAGGAGGAAAAGGATCTACGCATTTACATAGAGAGAAATTTATTGAAAAAGGCGGCCCGGACGGTGGTGATGGCGGTCGAGGCGGACATGTGTATTTAGTGGGAAATAAAGGACTCTGGACATTATTTCATTTAAAGTTTGCGCGTCACATTAAAGCTGGACACGGCGGCGATGGTGGAGGAGACCGCAGCACGGGAGCAGATGGAGATGATAAATTTATTGAAGTGCCTCTGGGAACTGTTGTAAAAGACAAGGAAACCGGAGAAGTACTTTTTGAAATTACAGAAGATGGTGAAAAAAGAATTCTTGCAAAAGGAGGAAAGGGAGGTTTAGGAAACTGGCATTTTAGAAGTTCGACAAACCAAACGCCGCGTTATGCGCAGCCAGGTTTGCCAGGTTTAGAAATGGATGTTATTCTGGAACTTAAAGTTTTGGCAGATGTTGGATTGGTTGGTTTTCCTAATGCAGGAAAATCTACATTATTATCTGTATTAACTTCAGCAAAACCAAAAATTGCCGATTATCCTTTTACAACTTTAAAACCAAACTTAGGAATTGTAGCTTACAGAGATTATCAATCTTTTGTAATTGCTGATATTCCGGGAATTATTGAAGGTGCTGCCGAAGGAAAAGGTTTAGGACATTATTTCCTTCGCCATATTGAGCGTAATTCAACTTTATTATTTTTAGTTCCGGTTGATACGCCGGATATTAAAGCAGAATATGATATTTTGGTAAATGAATTAACAAAATATAATCCTGAAATGCTGGATAAAGAACGTCTTTTAGTTATCTCAAAATGTGATATGCTGGATGATGAACTTAAAGCTGAATTGAAAGCAGAATTAGACGTTTCGTTTAAAGATATTCCGTATATGTTTATTTCATCTGTTGCACAGCAAGGTTTAACAGATTTGAAGGATAAACTTTGGAAAATGCTTAATGAATAAAAAGATAGTTTTTTAAAACAAAAACCATTAGCAAATAATACTTGTTAGTGGTTTTTTTAATTCAGCCTAAAGGTATTTGCGAATACATTTAGTTTTTATAATATTCTATTCTTCTTTCAGCGATTGCATCTGGAACTTCGTTTTTTTGATTTACATACATTTTGCAAAGAGTCCAGTTATTAGTGTTGTCAAAAGTGTAATCAAATAGTATAGAAATAAGGATTTCTTCTCCAACATCATTATCATAAGACGTCATGGCTGTAACATTTCCAAAATCATCATATTGGTACACTACCTTGTTGCTGTCTAATTCATTATGGGTATGTTTACTGTCAACAAGTTTTTCCATTTCAATTACCTTGTTGTTTTTGATTTTATAAGTTTCCTGATATAGAAACTCTTTCTTCTTATAAACGGTCATTTTAACAAGCTGGTTTCCATCATCATAAACATAAGTAACGTTTAAAGTATTGTCGTTATAAATTTCCCGATCGTAAAATGTTTCTGTGCTGTGATCATTATATACGTCAAACGGAATAATAATCTGCTTTTTAATAATCTGTCCTTTCGGATTGTAGAAAAATAAAGTCCTGCGGTCAAATTTTAAAGAATCTTCTTTTGGAAATTCTTCACTAATATAATCATTAAAATAGAGCTCTTCAGTAATCTTTTGATTTTCTATTTTGTACTGATATTTCATCTCTTCTTTTGAGTCGTCATATGTATGTGTTCTGTTTGGATTCATTCCGAACAAAAAGCTGCATTGCAGTGCCATTTTCTGTTTATTAAAAAAATCAACTGAATCAATTTGAAATTTAAAAACCTGGCCTTTTTCAAATTCTTCGCTTAAGTTAGAAATTCTTTTATCAGAACGTTCAGTGATCATGCCGTATGTATTGAATTTTTTATAATATAATTCACGATCATATTCATCAGCTGCATAATAATTGTGAAGCACGGGATTGTATTTTAAAAATAAGTCTGAACTCCAGCGTTTGTCATTAATATCTCTTAAAGCAGTTTTAATAGATTTTACTTTGCCTTTTAGTCCAGATCTTTCCCAGTCATTTTTAAAGATGTATTCAGAGCCAACTTGCGCGAAACCATAATTTATAAATAAGAAAACTAAGAGTAAAGTTTTTATTTTATTCATAATAAGTGATTTCTTTGGTTATTAAAGTTTCTTGTTTGGTCTGCTTTTTTCCTTTTTCAGAAAATGTGGTTGAAATATTTAATTTGATCCAGTTTCCGTTTGTATCATATTCATATTTATAAATCCTATTTTCAACGTAATTGTTTCTGTTAGTAATGGTTCTCTGGCTTATCTGACCATCTTTAAGTATGGCAGAATCGGTTTTAGACCCTTCTGCAAGAACTTGTTTTACTAAAACATTTTTAGGATCGTAATTATAATTTGCTTTGTAAGCCAGAGTTTTATAAAAACAGCTTTCTTCGATAAGATTATCTTTAAGGTCGTATTTATAGCTGTATTTAATGGGTATTTCTTTTGGGGTAATCAAAAAACTAAGGAGTTCTCCATATTTTGCTTCTTCTATAACTCTGTTTTTAGGGTCATATTTAAAATAAGAGCGGGTTCCTATCTTTTTTTTATCCATTTTAGATCCATAGAATGAATATTTTATAGCTTCTGTTTTTTTGCCTGCAGCATTATATTTATATGAGTAATAATCATTGCTGTTAAAGGGATCTTCATCTTTTTTGATTTCTTCCAAAGATATTTGGTCTTCTTTATCATTAAAAATTTTAACAAAATCTACACCAATTGCACTGGTATAAAAGGATTTTTCAAGTTTCCCTTTACTGTTATAAACTAAGCTGTCACCGCCAATTGTATCCATCGGAAAATAAGCGGGAGGATAAAGGTTTACTTTTTTTGTCAGTCTTCCTGAAGAATTAAAAGTTTCATATAAACCATAAATATTTGGGTTTAAAAGTCTTTTAATATTTTGCTGTTTTGGAGTGTTTTCGATTGTGAAAAAACAGGTTTTAATTGTTTTCACTTTTCCTTTCAGCCCTCTTTCTTTTAATTGTGTTTTGGATTCAGGTTTTTCAATTAGAAATTCCTGAATTATTTGCGAATTTAAATGACCGCTTATGAGAAAAACTATAAGTATAATCAGTTTTTGAAAAGAACAATGTAGAGTTTTTTTTATCATAAAATGAAATATGACTTTTTCAGTTGTGGATTTTTTGTGTTGGGAAAGATAGAAAATTTATTTTTCAAAAGTGATTTTTTTAAAAGATGATGAGCACATAAAAAAGAAAACCCGACAATGGAAATTGTCGGGTTTTTTACTTTCTGCGCGAAAAAACAAAAAGTATAAAGGATTTTACTTTCTAACTTAAATCCTAATGATATTATATTCCAAAGTTTTTAGAGATTCCGATGCTGAAAGTTTTTCCAAAATCAAAACCAAAACGTTCTTCTCTAGGAACTCCTTTTCCACTAAGATTATCGTAATTAATTCCTCCGATTGAGAAATTTAAGCCGAATCCTTTTTTCATGTTAATGAATAATGCAGGTGTCAACGTACTATAAATTCCTTTTGTTTTGTCAATAGTTCTTTCTTCGTATCCTACTCCAAAATCAGTGTAGAAAGAGAATAAATCAGAAAGAGGCACAGAGTAACGTGTAAAAGCACCAACACGGTATGCTTGCTCACTTTCAAAACCAGATTGTTTATAGTTCAGGATTGAACCTTCAACTCCTAAAGTCCACTTATCAGTAAATTGATACCCTGCTTTTGGGGAAAAATCGAAACTTTCAGTTTTTATGTCTCCAATTTTTTCTGAAGAGAACCCAATATTTCCACCAAGTAAGATTGACCCTTTTTGCGCACTCATTATTGTTGTCACTAAAAGTACAACTGCTAGTAATAATTTTTTCATTTTTATTTTTTTAATTAGAATGGCAAATTAAAGCAATTATTATTTGTAAGAAATAGATTAGATTAAATATTTTTAATTGAAAGTTAATTTTTACAATTTATTCTACAATTTAAAATCATGATTTCATAAAATCTAGAATTTTATAGGTTTAATTGGTTTTTATCTTTTTATATTCTAATAATTTTTCTTTTTTGTCAAATTATGAATTTCGCAAAATCATGTTTGTATTTATTTGATATGTTTTGTTTTTAGATGAAATGTTTATTTTTTTTGCGAAAATGAGTTATATTCGCAGTACTTAAACAAAATAACATGAAAAAAATAGTTTTATTCTTGACCATGTGCCTTATGGCTTTTCCTGTAAGAGCTGATGAGGGAATGTGGTTCTTGATGTTTATCGAAAGATTGAACCATAGAGATATGGAGAAAATGGGCTTGCAATTAACAGCCGAAGAAATTTACAGTATTAACCATCATAGTTTAAAAGATGCAATTGTGCAGTTTAATGGTGGTTGTACAGCTGAAATTGTTTCTAAAAGCGGATTGGTTTTAACAAACCATCATTGCGGGTATAATGCGATTGCAGAACTTTCTACTGCAGAACAAAACTATTTGAAAGATGGTTTTTGGGCAAAAGAAAAAAGTGCCGAAATGAAACCTAAATCTTTATACGTTCGTTTCTTTGTTCGTATGGATGATGTTTCTAAAAGAATTTTATCTAAAGTAAATGATACTATGACGGAGACTGAAAGAAACAAAATTATTCAGCAAGAGATTAGTTTAATTGAAAAAGAAAATAGTGAAAACGGAAAGTATACAGTTTCTGTTCGTCCTTTCTTTCAAGGAAATGAATATTACTATTTTGTTTACCAAGATTACACAGATGTTCGTTTAGTAGGAACTCCACCAGAAAGTGTTGGTAAATTTGGAGGAGACACTGACAACTGGGAGTGGCCTCGTCAAACTGGAGATTTCTCTATGTTTAGAGTGTATGCTGATAAAGACGGAAATCCTGCAGCTTACTCAAAAGATAATGTGCCTTTACAGCCAAAACACTATTTGCCTGTAAGTATTAAAGGTGTAAAAGAAAATGATTTTGCCATGATTTTAGGTTATCCTGGAAGAACAAATCGCTGGATGCCGGCGGGAGGAATTGAGCAGAATATAAAATATGCTTACCCTGCATGGGTTGAAGGTGCTAAGACCGGAATGGATGTAATGAAAAAGTATATGGATACAGATGCAACAGTTCGTTTGAAATATGCATCTAAATATGCTTCGACAGCAAACTACTGGAAAAACCGTCAAGGAATGATCGATGCTTTAACAAAAGCAGGAACGGTAGACACTAAATCAGAGCAGGAAGATAAATTTTATGAGTGGGCAAGTAAACCGGCTAATAAAGATAAGTATGAAAATGTAATTCCTACTATTAACGATTATTACAGAGAAACAAACTTAAAAGCACGTCACGATAATTACTTGACACAGCTTTTACGTACTTCCAGCTATGCTGCAGGCCCGGCAAATTTAGGAAATGAGCTGATTGTTTACTATAAAGAAAATGAAGCAAAAAGAGCAGAGATGTTACCGAAGATCAACACAATGATTGAAAATATCTACGGTAATTTTTATGCTCCGCTTGAAAAAGATGTATTGACAGCGCAATTAAATTTATATGCTTCTAAAGCTGCTGAATATGGACTTGCTCCAGAAATTGCTAAAATGAAAACTGCCAATAATGGTGACTTTACTGCTGATGTGGCAAAAGCTACAGAAATTAGTTATTTTACAACTAAGGAAAAAGTATTAGCTTTTATGGCTGATCCAAAACCATTGGCAATTGTTCACGATCCTTTGTATATTATTTCAAATGATTTATTGACAAAATCACGTGCTAAAACAGATGACCAAAAGAAAGCTGATGATGGTTTTGCAATAGCTTACCGCGAACTTGTTGAAGGTTTAAGAGAATCAAAATTAAACGCAATTAAATATCCTGATGCTAACTCTACTTTGAGATTAACTTACGGAAAAGTTCGTGCGTTACCTGCAGATCCTCGTAATGATGCTGCAATCAATAATTATACTACTATGGAAAGCATGGTGAAAAAGTATAAAGCAGGAGATCAGGAATTTGATTTACCAGCTCGTTTGTTAGAATTAAACAAAGCAAAAGATTTTGGTCAATATGCTGATAAAGCAGGTTACATGCCGGTAAACTTTTTAACTGATAATGATATTACTGGAGGAAATTCAGGTTCGCCGGTTTTAAATGGAAAAGGAGAATTAATTGGAATTGCTTTTGATGGAAACATTGAAGCAATGGCCGGAGACGTAATTTTTGATCCTAAACTACAAAGAACTATTAACGTTGATATTCGTTATGTGCTTTGGATTATTGACAAATACGCTGGAGCTAAAAATATTATTGACGAATTGACGATTACGAAATAATTGCAATTTTTATTATAAAACTTAAGCCCGACGGATTTTAAATCTATCGGGCTTTTTTTCTAATTTATTGCTTCAAACCAAATAACACATTTTATATTTCCTTATTTTTGAAAAATAATTATTGGAGTTTTATTAGTTATTGGCTTTTTCGATTAACCAATTAAACAGTTTAACGATTAAACATTTTAAATGAAAACACATTTCATCGCGATAGGCGGAAGCGCTATGCACAACTTAGCATTAGCATTGCATAATAAAGGATATCAGGTTACAGGGAGTGATGATGCTATTTTTGAGCCTTCAAAATCAAGATTAGAGAAAAAAGGAATTCTTCCTGCTGAACTGGGTTGGTTTCCTGAAAAAATTACTGCCGATATTGATGCTATAATTCTTGGAATGCATGCAAAAGCGGATAACCCTGAATTGTTGAAAGCGCAGGAATTGGGACTTAAAATTTATTCGTATCCGGAATTTTTATACGAACAATCTAAAAATAAAACCCGTGTTGTAATTGGCGGTTCGCACGGAAAAACAACCATTACTTCGATGATTTTGCACGTAATGCATTATCATAATATTGAAGTTGATTATATGGTTGGTGCACAATTGGAGGGTTTTGATACGATGGTGCATCTTACCGAAGAAAATGATTTTATGGTTTTAGAAGGTGATGAATATTTATCTTCCCCAATAGACCGTCGTCCGAAGTTTCATTTGTACCAACCCAATATTGCTTTGATTTCTGGAATTGCGTGGGATCATATTAACGTGTTTCCAACATATGAAAATTATGTAGAGCAATTTGAAATCTTTATTTCGAAAATTACAAATGGAGGGATTTTAGTTTATAACGAAAATGACCCGGAAGTTAAACGTGTTTCTGAAGCTGCAACAAATCCAATTCGTAAATTACCGTATCACACTCCTGAATATACGGTTAGTGATGGTGTAACATTATTAAAAACACCAGAAGGCGATATGCCAATTGAAGTTTTTGGAGCGCATAATTTAAATAATCTTGCCGGAGCAAAATGGATCTGCCAAAATATGGGTGTTGACGAAGCTGATTTTTATGAAGCAATTGCCAGTTTTAAAGGTGCATCTAAACGTTTAGAAAAAATTGCCGAAGGAAAAGGAAAAGTTGCTTACAAAGATTTTGCACATTCACCAAGTAAAGTGGCTGCAACAACAAAAGCAGTAAAAGAACAATATCCAAACAGAACTTTAGTAGCATGTTTAGAATTACATACCTACAGCAGTTTAAATGCTGAATTTTTAAAAGAGTATGAGGGGGCCTTAGAATATGCTGATGTTGCGGTAGTTTTTTATTCTCCGGATGCTGTAAAAATTAAACAGTTAGAAGAAGTTACATACGAGCAAATTGCTTCTGCTTTTAATAGAGAAGATTTAATTATCTATACAAACCCAGCTGAGTTTAAAGAATATTTATTCAATTTGAACTTAGATAATTCAGCACTTTTATTAATGAGTTCAGGAAATTACGGAGGTTTGAATTTTGATGAAGTAAAACAATTGATTAATTAGGAGGAAATTGGTCAATTTGAAAATTAGATAATTGCCGGCTGTTTTTACAGCTGGCTTTTTTTTTGACTTTTAGATTTTTAGATTTTGGAATTTCTAATTTGGAATTTCTTTTGAATATTTAAAATGCCCAACAATTTTATATTCAAATAAACAATCTTGAAGAACTTGGCCATTACCAACATTGTGAACAATCAAGTTTCGTTTTCCGTCTTTTGATTTTTTGTTGGTTACTATTCCTATATGAGGCAGTTTGTCATTAATCATCCATGTTACAATTTCGCCTGTTTTATAATCGTTTGAATTTTGAGTTACAGGTAGTTTTGTTCCTTTTCTTTCAAAAAATATTTCAAGGTTTGGCACTCTTCTGTGATCAATATTAGTATCTGTTTTAGTCATTCCCCAATTTTTTAAATTCGGATATGTATCAAAGTTTTCTATCATATCTTCATGAACTTCTTTTTGAAGATCAATTCCTAATTTTCGATAAGAGCGAATAATAACATCCGTACAAACACCTTTTTTTGCCGGAACATCTCCGTTAGGATATTGAATTGAAAAATAAGCAGGATCATAATCTATCGATGGATCAATAATTGAAATCGCAGCTTGAGATAATCTCTCTGCAAAACTATTTGCCTGATTTTCATTGCTTGCAATTTTTGCTATTTCCTTCTTTTGACAGGATATAAAAAGAAATAGAAGGAAAGAAATACATAAAATTTTCATTTCGAGATAGGTTAGTTTTTAAAGTTAAACAAATTTGGAAATGATTCAATTTTTTGAAAGATTTTTCTTCTTTTTAGTATATATTCGCCTCTTAAAATACATTATTATGGAAGGGAGTCATTTTGCTATAAAAAATTGGTCAGAAGATGATAAGCCTCGGGAAAAATTAATGCTAAAAGGAAAAGATGCGTTAAGTGATGCTGAATTAATGGCTATTTTAATAGGATCTGGCAGTCGCAATGAATCTGCTGTTGCATTAAGTCAACGGATTTTAGCCAATGCAGGAAATCTAAATTCTTTAGGAAAAGTATCTATTTCTCAATTAATGCAATTTAAAGGTATTGGCGAAGCAAAAGCAATTACGATTATTGCAGCTTTAGAATTAGGGCGAAGAAGAAGAGTAGAGGATACAGTTGAATTATCCAAAATTATCTCAAGTAAAAATGCTTTCGAAATTATGCAGCCCATTATAGGTGAATTGTCTCATGAAGAATTTTGGGTACTTTTTCTGAATAATTCGAATAAAGTTATTTCTAAATCTCAATTAAGCAAAGGAGGAATCGCTGGAACAGTTGTAGATATACGATTAGTTTTTAAATTAGCATTAGAAAATGGCGCTACAGGTTTGATTTTGTGTCATAATCATCCTTCTGGGAATTTGAAACCAAGTGATGCAGATAAACAAATTACAAAGAAAATAAAAACAGCAGGAGAGATTCTAGATGTTAAAATTTTAGATCATTTGATTATTACTGAAACAAAATATTATAGTTTTGTAGATGAAGGAATTTTTTAATTTATGAATACCAACATTACAGACATTTTTTTTGATTTAGATCACACACTTTGGGATTTTGATAAAAATTCAGAAATGGCATTTGACCGTATTTTTAAAAATAACTTCGGAGAGATAAAAATTGAAGATTTTATTAAAAAATATGTTCCTATAAATCAGGAATGCTGGAGGTTATACCAAAACGATGAAATTACGCATCAGGAATTACGTTATAACCGGTTAAAATATTCTTTTGATGCTTTAAATTATTCCATTTCCGATGAAAACATAGATCAAATTGCTAACGATTATATTGAGTTTTTGACCGATAATAATTATCTTTTTGATGGAGCAATTGAAGTTCTGGAATATCTTAAACCAAAATATAAATTGCATATCATTACAAACGGTTTTGCCCATGTTCAAACCAAGAAAATTAATAATGCTTCACTAGGAGGTTATTTCAGTACAATTACAAATTCTGAATTAGCAGGGGTTAAAAAGCCAAATAGTATTATCTTTGACTATGCTGTTAATCTGGCCCAGGCTTCAAAAGAAAGCAGCATTATGATTGGAGATGATTTTGATGCAGATGTTAATGGTGCTTTAAACGCTGGTCTCGATGCAATTTTCTTCAATGTTAGAAATATTGATGTGCCTAAAAATTTAAAACAAATTAATCATTTACTTGAACTAAAAAAATATTTATAATTATGAAAATAAAAGTTTTTCTGGCTTTACTATTTTGTTCTGCTATTGGGTTTTCGCAATCTGTTAACGATTATAAAGCGGTTATGATTCCTCTTAAATATGATTTTATAAAAACAGATAATCAATATCGATTAGCTACGTTAACTAAATCAAATTTACTTAAAGCTGGTTTTGAGGCTTTTTATACTAATGAGCAAATACCTGCAGGTTATGATAGATGCGAGCTTTTGTATATCGATGTTAAAAAAGACAATGCTTTTTTAGTAACGAAACTTTTTATTCAGTTTAAGGATTGCTACGGAAAAGTAGTTTATACTTCTGAAACTGGAAAAAGCAGGGAAAAGGATTATGAAGCGGCATATAAAGAAAGCCTTGAAGGTGCATTTGTATCTGTTATTGGGCTGCATTATAAATATAATGGAAAAACTGTTTCTTCAATTTCTTCGAGTGTAATGCAAACTGCAGCTCCAGTTGTTGCTGTAGCAAATACTCAAGTTGAAGAGAAGCCTGCAGTTAATCTTTCAGATCCAAATTTATTATATGCGCAGCCAACAGAAAATGGTTTTCAGTTAATTGATAAAACGCCAAAAGTGGTAATGAAACTATTAAAAACTTCACGTGCAGATTCTTTTATTGCTATTAAAGATGGAATTCAGGGGTCTTTAAACGCAAAAGATAATCAATGGTATTTTGAGTATTATCAAAATGATAAATTGGTTTCAGAAAAAGTTTCTGTAAAATTCTAAAACATATTATGGTTTAATAACCATATTTATCTTTCCAGCGGTTCTTTAAAAATTCGCGGTTGCTGTTCTCTCTGGAATTGCTTCCCGGATTGTAAAGAACCGTTTCTTTTATGGCATCGGGCAGAAATTCTTGTTCAGCAAAATTATTCGCATAATCATGAGAATATTTATAATCTTCACCATACCCTAATTCTTTCATCAATTTAGTTGGAGCATTTCGCAAATGTATAGGAACAGGTAAATCACCTGTTTGTTTTACCAATTGCTGTGCATTTCCAATAGCCATATAGGATGCGTTGCTTTTGGGAGATGTTGCCAGATATATGGCGCATTGGCTTAATATGATTCGGCTTTCCGGATAACCTATTGTTGAAACCGCCTGAAAAGTATTATTTGCCATAATAAATGCCGTTGGGTTTGCATTTCCAATATCTTCACTAGATAAAATCAGCATTCTGCGGGCAATAAATTTTACATCTTCACCTCCTTCAATCATTCTCGCCAGCCAGTAAACGGCACCATTTGGATCGCTTCCTCGTATTGATTTTATAAAAGCAGAAACAATATCATAATGTTGTTCACCAGTTTTGTCATACAAAACAGTATTTTGCTGAACCAATTCAAAAACACGATCGTTGGTAATAATTACATTATCGCTTGGAGAGGCATTAACTACAAGTTCAAAAATATTGAGCAGTTTTCTGCCGTCACCGCCAGAAAGTCGGAGTAATGCTTCTGTTTCTTTTAAAATTATTTTCTTAGACGCTAATTCTACATCAATTTTCATTGCACGATGTAATAAGGCTTCTAAATCATCTTTTGTGAAAGCATTTAGTATATACACTTGACAGCGCGATAGTAGTGCGGGAATAACTTCAAAACTTGGGTTTTCTGTAGTTGCACCAATAAGGGTAATCCATCCTTTTTCGACGGCAGCTAAAAGTGAATCTTGCTGCGATTTGCTAAACCTGTGAATTTCATCAATAAATAGAATAGGGTTTTTGGCAGTAAACAAACCTCCGCTTTGTTTTGCTTTTTCAATTACGTCGCGAATGTCTTTAACTCCAGAATTAATGGCACTTAAAATATAAAACGGACGTTTAGATTCTTGTGCAATAATTTGTGCCAAAGTTGTTTTGCCAGTTCCCGGCGGCCCCCAAAAAATAAGTGACGGAATTATTCCTTTTGAAATTTGCTGCGTCAATGAACCATTTGGCCCAACCAAATGACTTTGACTAACATAATCCTCTAATTTCTGTGGGCGAATACGCTCGGCTAACGGTGCTTCCATTTTGTAAAATTACTATTTTCAAAATTAATTTTATTACATGAAATATTATATACCAATTCAATTTTAAACATTTAACATATAATTGAATAGCTGACAAATTATCAGTAAATTTTGTTTGGATAGTTTTTTGATGTCAAAAACATGAATTAGACTCGAGACTATATGAATGATAATCAATTTAAGTTTTCAACTGCAGTTATTGGAGTTCCAGTATTTTTTGTGCTTTTTCTATGGGTTATATACTGGATTCAGATTCGATTTGATTTTGATTTTTACCAAAACGGAATTTATCCCAGGGATTTTTTCGGATTACAAGGTATTTTGTTTAGTCCATTTATTCACGAAAATTTAGAGCATTTATATAATAACTCAATTCCGCTTTTTGTCTTGCTGACAGCTTTGCAGTTTTTTTATCCCAAGCAGTCATTTGGGGTTATCTGTTATGGAATTCTATTTTCGGGATTAATAACCTGGATCATTGGCCGGGAAAATTTTCATATTGGTGCCAGTGGATTAATTTATGTTTTGGTCAGTTTTATTTTTTTTAAAGGAATACAAACTAAGTATTATCGTTTGGTGGCACTTTCGTTATCTGTTATTTTACTTTATGGAGGAATGATTTGGTATGTTTTTCCAGATGTAGATGCTGCAATTTCCTGGGAAGGACATTTAGGAGGATTTATAACAGGATTTGGACTCTCTTTATATTATAAGACTTCTGAATATACAAAACCTATAATTTACGATTGGCAGAAACCTGACTTTGATCCTTCGCAAGATGCTTTTATGAAACATTTTGATGAGGATGGAAATTTCGTAAATACTGAAATTCCTGAAGAAGAAAATGAAAATCCTAATATGTATTTTAACTCCAATATTATTGTAAATTATATTGTAACTAAATCAGAACCAATTGATAAAGGCTTTGAGGGGTAATTTTTATGGATTTAAATTATTAAATTTGTCAAGATTTATTTTAATTTGATTATTCTAACTCATGAAAAACACTTTCTTTTCTATTTTTATTTTATTGATTTTTGGAGGTTCTGAATCTTTTGCTCAATGTGATGCAAAAAATAAAGTACTTGCAGACGGTTCTCTGATGTATTATTTTGATCCAGCGGTTTTTTATACCGCAAAATCTAAATCTCTAAAAATAAATATTGTTACCGATAAAGAAAATTATTTTGTTGCTCTACAGCCCATGCCATTTCCGGAAAAGAAAGTAGGCAAAGAAATTACAGATGATTTGATAATACACTTAGCAGACAATAATGCTTATAAATTGACGCATTATGATACCCAGTATATAAAAAATGATTCTGTTATGCAGGTTTTATATTTAATAGACAAAAAGGATTTAAAAGCATTTTCTAAATTCGAAGCCGTTGTTGCTTCTATAAATATGAAGGGAACTGAGTTTATGCGTGATTATAATTTCAAATTACATAAAGATGAAATTGTAAATCAGCTAGCCTGCTTTTTAAAAGAAGAAGAAAAGTAGATTTAATCATCACTTGTAGTTTCGGATTTGTGTAAGAACTTTTTGTTTAGATTCTCAAAAAAATTATTAAAAGTAAGTGTGAACGCTGCGGCATTTATGATTTGATTTCCATCATCCCTCGGAAGGTATTCGTTAGCATAAGTTAGTTCGATTTGTATGTTATCTGTAAAAAGATAACCAGCCCCAATATTTAATCTGTTTCTGTCAAAAAAACTAAGACCGGTAACTTTTGTTCCAGATTTAAAAAATAGTTCATCAGAAGCAACAGCATATACAACACCTTCTCGTAAAACTTTACTGTTGATGGGCTTTAAGTATTTAACTTGCTGACGATATCGAAATACATTTTCATAATTGTCATCGTCATTTTTCATATGACGAAGTTCAAGCCGCATTCTTGTGCTTAATGTATATCCGGTTTTATGAAAATAATAGATGCCCTGTAAGGCGAATCTCCATTCTGGAGATTCGTATTGTCCAATTTCTGGAACATCCTTATTATTAAAGTACCCAACAAATGAGGATAATTTCCAACGTGGAGACAGATAGTAATGCCCCCAAGCTCTAAATGATCGTTGCGTATTCTCCTCAAAAATATTTGCAGATGATTCAGTACTACTGTAACTTGTGCCTAAATTAAGTTCTGTTGACCACTTTTTGGTAATGGTTCTGTTAAATTGAATCTCACCCCAAAATTGATTATACTTTGTTGTTTGCCCGTGACTCATTGTTGTAATTAAAAAAATTACAACGACATACCCAATTTTTCTACGTATTATATTATGAGTAACTTTTGACGACATTTAATGTTTATTAAGTTGTCATTCTATTTTTTGGATATATTAACTTCTTTGACGAACTGCCTCGTATAAAAATGCACCGCAGGCAACAGATACGTTAAGTGATCCTATGGAACCAAACATTGGTAACTTTGCTTTTTCATCTACGATTTTTAAAACAGAAGGATTTATACCTCTGTCTTCAGATCCCATTATAATAGCTACGGGTTCATTTAATGATAAGTCATAAATGTTTTGATCTGTTTTTTCGGTAGCGGCTACAGTTTTTATTCCAGATCCCTGAAGGTAGAATATTGCATCTTTAATATGTTCCACTTTACAAATAGGTACATTGAATACTGCACCTGCTGATGTTTTAACCGTGTCGCCATTTACCGGTGCAGAACCTGCTTTTTGAACGATAATTCCATTTACTCCTGTACACTCTGCAGTTCTGATAATAGCACCAAAATTTCTCGCATCTGAGATTTGGTCTAATATTAAAAATAATGGTTTTGAACCCGAAGCAATAGTCGATTCTACTAAATGTTCTATATCAATGAATCCAATAGGTGAAATTGTTGCAACAGCACCTTGATGATTGTTTGGTGTTAATCGATTTAGTTTTTCAACCGGAACGTAAGAGAAATTAATGTTGGCACGTTTCATTACCTTCATTAAATCTTTCATTAATTCTCCGGAAATTTCTTTTTGTATAAATACTTTGTCAACTTCCTGACCAGCTTGTATTGCTTCTATAATGGCTCTAATACCAAATATTTGATGTTCTTTTTCCATGTGGCAAATATAGGTATAATGTTTATATAAAAAAAAACCACCCCGAATGAACGGGATGGCTTTTTAGTATTTAATTTAGAATAAATTTAGTGTTTATCCCAGAAAACTTTAGTAGTAACATTATTGTTTCCTAATTTAGTAACTGCTGCTTGTAAATTAGTAGCATTAAGAGTTTGCTCTCTGTTAGGGTAAGAATAACGTTTTGGAACTTCTGTGATGTCACCATAAGTTACTGCAGGTACTTGTAAAGCAGGGAAATCTAATCTTCTGTATGAAGTCCAAGCTTCAAATCCTCTGTTGTATAAAGCAATCCAAGATTGTTCCCCAATTTTTTGCTGCCAAGTTCCTGTTGCTGTAGCATAAGCTACATCAGGTCTTGCTAAGTAAGTTGCGATAGCAGCTGGTGCTACGCCCCAATCTAACATAGAAGCTGTAATGGCCGCATTGTAGTGAGATGCTGGAGTACCACCAACAGCGATACCTCTTGCAGATGCCTCAGCTAATAAAAACTCAACTTCAGAATAAGTAAATAATACACCAGGATATGTTGGTACTTTAATTGTCTCAGTTAAATGAGAGAATGCATCGTAAGTGTTAATTGCTCCATAGACACCGCCTTTGTATAATCCAGATCCAACTGGATATTCAGTGAAATATTGAGGTCTTCTAGGATCGCTAAGCGCATTTAATTTGTTTACGAATGTATCAGCTGGTATAAAGTCATTACGACCAGATGCAACTAAATCAACATACAATGGGTTTGCATTTGGCTGAGTTGCAGCATAATTCATATAAGTTCCATCAGCACTTGATGTGATTATACCATCTGCAATTGCAGCTAAAGCTTGAGTTGAAGCATAAGTAGCATCAACATCATGCATGTTAATTGCCATTCTTAAACGTAATGAATTTGCAAATTTTGCCCATTTTGCTACATCTCCACCATAGATCAAATCAGCATCACCAAAACTATCCTCGCTGGCATCTAATGCATTTGATGCTGTTGTTAATTTTGAGATAAGATCTCTGTAGATTGTTTGAGCGTCATCGTATTTTGGTAGCGGGTGATTTAAGATATCTAATGCTTCACTATAAGGAACGTCTCCAAAAGTATCTACTAAAATTCCATAACTATATGCAGTTAAGATATCGATTACAGCAATTTTATTATCGATAACAATTAGACCTTCAGGAGCTCCAGTATAAGCAGCTTTTGAATCAACCAAAATTTGTCTAGCTTCTTTGTAGTCTTTTAGTACATCACGGTAATATGTTGTCCAGTGAGTATCAGGAATAGTACGTCCTGTTAAATCATACTGACTTTCTTGTGGATATTGAACTTCTGTCCATTGTTGAGCAAATAATCTGAAAACGTTAAAGTTAACAGAAGTGCTTGTTACTTGATCTACCATTGCATGTTCTGCGTTAGTAAATAAGTATTCAGCCTGAGTGTAAGTTGGACGTTTAGTGTCCGTGTTTAATCCTGTGATATCATCAGTACATGATGCAAACAAGGATAAAAGCGGTATTAATATAAGAAGTCTATTTTTCATAGCTTAGAATTTTATTGTTAAGTTGCAACCAATGTTTCTAGTGGTTGGAAGAGATCCGATAGATAAACCAGCAGATCCAATGTTAGAACCTAAACCACTTTCTGGGTCTGCGTCTGGAAGATTTTTGTCAATTATCCATAAGTTAGATCCAATAAGCGAGATTTTTGCATCTACCAATTTGATTTTTTGTACTAATGAAGTTGGTAAAGTATAAGTAATATTTACTTCTCTTAATTTGATAAAACCAGCATCGTATATATATTGACTTCTTGGTCCGTTAGAGTAAGCATTAGTAATAGCTCCACCAGTTGAATAAGCAGTTCTTGTAGTATTTGGTGTCCCGTCAGCATAAACTCCCGGATTGATTATACCTCCACCATTAGCAATTGTATTTCTTTTTGGGTTTCCAAGGTCGTTGTTGCCGGCAGTATCATCAGTTAAACCTGTACCAACACCATACCATTGGTCAGTTGAGAAGATATCTCCTCCTTTTTTCATATCAATTAAGAAGCTGAAAGAAAGATTTTTGTATGAGAATTTGTTGCGAATACCACCAATCCAATCTGGGTTGATATCACCAATGATGTTATTTGTAGATGTGTTGATAACATATCTTCCTGTTGTAGGGTTAACAATTTTTTGACCATCAGCTGTGTAAGTATAATCTGTACCTTTTAGTACACCAAATGGTTGTCCAACAACTGCATTTAATGTTACACCTCCAGGGTATGAAGCTCCAATTAATAAGTTCTGTACGCCATCAGCTAATGCAGTTACTTTGTTGTCGTTTTTAGACCAGTTAACTGTAATATCCCAAGCGAAATCATTTGTTTTAATAGGGGTTGCATTAAATTGCACCTCAATACCTTTATTTTCAATAGTTGCAGCATTTACATAACGAGTTGAATATCCTGTTGCAGTTGAATATGGAACTGGGATAGCTTCACCGTCATTAACGTTTTTGTATAAACTCACGTCAAAACCAACTCTTCTGTTTAAGAATTGCATCTCAAGACCAATCTCTTGCGTTTTAGTTTTGATAGGTTCTAAATTAGGATTGTTTTTTGTAGAGTTTACAGAATATTGTTGTTGTCCATTGAATGAGTTGATTTTAGTATAAGTATCAACTAAAGCCAATGTTGGAGTTCCAAGTGGGCTCTCAGAGTATCCACCTCTTAATTTACCAAACGTTAACCAGCTAGCATCTACAGCTTTTGTGAAAACCCAGCTGCCTGAAATAGAGTTACTAAATAATGAGTTGTCACCTTCTGGTAATTGAGAGAATGCATCTCTTCTTGATGTTGCATCGATGAAAAACTGATCTAAGTAACCTAACGAAACAGAAGCAAAATAACTGTTTACTCCAGTTTTAGTTTCTCTTTCATAAGGGAATGGGCTTCCAGAAACTGAATTATCTAAGCTATAAAGTCCCGGAGTAATAAGTCCTCCTTCTGTAGAAGCTGTAATTTGATTGAAGTAATTTCTTCTTACAGTTCCACCTAATACTCCAGTGAAGCTAAAGTTCTCTCCAAAATTCTTTTTGAAGTTAAGTAATAAATCGTAGTTCTGCTCAGAGAAGTTGCCATTATAACGTTGGTATCCTGATGTTTCTGTGAAAGCATTGATACCAAAAGTTTTTCCAACAGAACCTACTGCTAATCTTTCTTCACGAAGTTCAGCGTATGTATCTGTAGATATTTTTGCTGTTGCAGACAACCAGTCAGCAATTTTGTATGTTAAGTTAGCATAACCTACAAAACGATTTCTGCTGTCATTTTGGTAGTTTTTGTAACGATCAAAATATGGGTTGTTCCAATAAGCTGGGAATCCATTAGATGCAGATGTTCTGTTCCAAGTAATGTTTTGTCCGCCTGAAGCGTTGTAAGCTTGCTCAAGTTGTTTGATATCAACGTTTGTCTGCCACCATTGACGGAAACCAGAAACTAAGTTGTCGCTGTATCCAGTCATGTTTCTACCAATTGTAGCTTGATTTGAAAAGTTAGCAAAAGTACTCAAAGATAATCTGTCTGTAAATTGATGATTCAATTTTAAACTGAAATTATTTTTGTTTATTTCACTATTAGGCATTACACCTGTTTGTTTAGTGTTTGTATAGTTGAATACAACATTCGTTTTGTCATTACCATCTTCAAAAGAGATAGTATTTACTAATGATAAAGAATTTTTAAAGAATGATGTAGGATCATTTTTAGCTCCAACCCAAGCAGTTTTTTTTCCGTAATTGTTATTTCCTGGATAAGCAGAGAATGCATCCCATTGGTAAACATTTAATGATGGATCAAAAGCAGCTCCAACAGAAGCATCATCTCCCATGTATACAACTCTGTCATTTACACCATCACCATCAATATCTTGTGTAGTGTCAAAAGAAGCACCGTATCCAGCTCCGTATGATTTTTGGTATTTAGTAAAAGTGCTTTTGTCTATTACACCAGTAACTACTTCAGATGAAACAGTGATTCCTAAACCTTTTTTAGCTTTACCTTTTTTAGTAGTAATCATTAAAACCCCGTTTCCAGCAAGGTAACCATATAGTGCAGATGCAGCTGCACCTTTTAATACGTTGACACTTTCAATATCTTCTGGATTGATATCCATACCATTATTTCCATAGTCATAACCTTGAGCTCCTCTTGATTGAGCTACAGTACCATCATTAGTATTGTTTGCATTGTTAATTGGCATACCATCAATTACAATAAGCATCTCATTACTTTGATTGATAGCTTTAACCCCACGTGAGATAGCACTTGTAGAACCACCAAAGTTAGTATTTCTTCTTACGTTAACCCCGGCAACTTTACCAGAAAGTTCGTTTAAGAAGTTACCACTTGCAGTACCATTTCTTAAATCTCCTCCTTTAACCTCTTGTGTTGCATAACCAAGAGATTTTTTCTCTCTTTTTACACCTAAAGCTGTTGTTACAACAACGCTTTCAAGTTCTTGTGCATCTCCTGCTAATTTTACATTAACTGTTGATGAAGTTGCAGCTATTTCTTGGGTTTTCATCCCAATGTAGCTAAATACCAAAATTTGGCTTGATGAAGCTTTGATAGAATATTTACCATCAAAATCGGTTTGTGTTCCAGATTTTGTTCCTTTGACTATTACACTAACACCTGGTAAAGGCATTCCTGCATTGTCAGAAACTGTTCCCGAAACAGCTCTTTCTTGCGCAAAAGAAAGTTGCGCAACTAGTACTAATAAAAGCACTAAGAATCCATTGAACTTTAGTTTCATTTTTAAATATTTTGAATTAGTATCGCAAAACTCTTAATAATTTGTTAACTTTCCTAGTAAAATATTTTTTTTTTTCGTTAAAGGTCAAAATTTAACATTATAACATATGTTTATGATAGTGTTATATAATTGTAATTCCTGAGTTTTATTAGCTCCGTTTGTGAGATTAATATTTATTAACCCATTTGGAGTTTGAATTGTGGTTCCAATTCCAATTCCTATTAATTTTTTTATTTTGTTAGGCTCTGAAACGCTTGTTAAGTCTTGATATATTCCATAATCTAAGATTGAATTAATGTAGAGATTTGATGAAACAATATATCTGTACTCTGTAAGAATGGATGCTGTGAAATTTGCCTGGAGACTATTTTCTAAAAATCCTCTTATTGATTTAATTCCGCCAAATCTGAACAATTCGTTTGAAATGTAGTTTTTACTTTGCAAATAAAAATTTTGTGAATTTATGTTAATATAATTTTTACTGTTGAGTTCAAAATTATAGCCGGCACTTAGACTTATGTAGAATTGTTTGCTTGATCCGGCTGTTTCTAAATCGTTATTTGTATTTCTTCTCCCGTATCCGGATGCTAGGTTCAAGAATGCTTTTCTTTGCATCAGGTAATTGTTGTAATCTGTTTTTTTATATTCGAAAGTTGATGTGAAATACGAATTGTCAAAATCACTGATTGTTGAGTTGTTGGTGTTTTGAATGTCGCTTGACTCAGTAGATTGATATCCTAGATATATTTTAGAATTGTAATTTATATAATAACCTAAATCAATTGCCGTTTTTGTGTTTTGAAAAGTACTGTCTTGTTTGAATATGTTTAATTGGGCTTTTATTCCAAGTGGTGATTTGAATATATATGGAATCTCCAATTTAGTGTTAAAGGTCTTTTGTTGATTTCCGTCGCTTTTCCAGTACAATGAAAATTGTTCTCCGGCATGAAGTGTGTTGATTAGTAGAATGTCAAGATAACCATTAAGAGTTACTTTTTTGTTTTCGTCATTTGAAAATCCAATGAAGCCATCAAAAGTGTTTGCTTTTCTTTTTTCTACGTAAGTATAAATTTTAGTAGAATCATTTGTAAAGAGTATTTCAGGATATTTTGTTTGAGAAACAAACTCGAAATTATTAATGTCTTCGTAAAGCTGTTTTGTGATCTCCTGATTAAATGTTTTGTTTAGGTATTTTTTATTAAGTCGTTTTAAATGGCCTTTCGGAAAAAAATCACGAGAATTGTTATTTGCATAATTTAGAATAATGGAATTTACATTGCGTTTTTTTTCAGATTTAAAATTTAAGTCGGCGTAAATTACCAAATCCTTTCTTCGGATATTTTCGAGTTTAATTTTGCTAAGTGCAAAACCATCTTTTTCAGCTTGTATTATTTTCGAGTTTAAATAGTTTTCAATTTCACTATAAGGAAGAATTATGGAGTCATTTTGTTTTTTATGAGAATCAAAAAAGCGATTATTTATACCTATATATATATGTATACTTTTTATTCTGTTTTTTAGGCTAAAAATAACGGCATAAGTGCTGTCATTTATTTTGTTGTTTTCTAGTGTTTTATTGTCTAAAAAGCCTTTTTTTGAAAGTTTTCCGGAAGTGTTTTTTATCTCATCAAACAGTGATTTGATATTTGGGTGAACTGCAGTGTAATTTAAGGAGTCAATAATTTTGTTTTCAATTTCATTTGATCCGTTTATTTTTAGATGAAAGGTTTGAGTATAAGCAGAAAAGCTTATGAAGAAAAAAAACAATGTATTAAAAAACTGTTTCAAGTGAAAATGTTTTGTTTAATTAAAGTGTATGCAAATATCTATTGTTTGTTTGTAAAAACATACTAATAAATAATGTTGTTGAAAATTAATAGATTAACGTTTGTATAGTGGAAATTATTTTATACATTTGCAACCCCGTAAAAAGCGGGAATTTAATAAACATAATAATTTTTAGTATTAATTATGCCAACAATTCAACAATTAGTAAGAACAGGAAGAACTCAGATAACTAAGAAGAGTAAATCGGTTGCTTTAGATTCTTGTCCTCAAAGAAGAGGGGTTTGTACGCGTGTTTACACTACTACACCAAAAAAACCAAACTCTGCAATGCGTAAAGTTGCGCGTGTACGTTTGACAAATGGTAATGAGGTGAATGCTTACATTCCTGGAGAAGGACACAATCTACAAGAGCACTCGATAGTATTAGTTAGAGGCGGAAGGGTAAAAGATTTACCAGGTGTTAGATATCATATCGTTCGTGGAGCGCTTGACACGTCAGGAGTTGCAGGAAGAACGCAAAGAAGATCTAAGTACGGTGCTAAACGCCCAAAAGAAGCAAAAAAGTAATTTAAAACTTTTAAGAAAAAGACATGAGAAAAAGAGCGGCAAAGAAAAGACCACTTTTACCGGATCCAAGGTTTAATGACCAGTTGGTAACGCGTTTTGTGAACAACTTAATGTGGGATGGTAAAAAATCTACAGCTTTCAAAGTATTTTATGATGCAATTGATATCATTGAAACTAAAAAGCAAGATTCAGAGAAAACTTCATTAGAAATTTGGAAAGATGCTTTAACAAACGTTATGCCTCACGTAGAAGTACGTAGCCGTAGAGTTGGTGGAGCTACATTTCAAATTCCAATGCAGATTCGTCCAGACAGAAAAATTTCTATGGCAATGAAGTGGTTAATACTTTATTCTAGAAGAAGAAATGAAAAATCTATGGCACAACGTTTAGCGTCAGAATGTTTAGCTGCTGCTAAAGAAGAAGGTGCTGCGGTTAAGAAAAGAATGGATACTCACAAAATGGCAGAAGCTAACAAAGCATTCTCTCACTTTAGATTTTAATTCGTAAGAAATGGCTAGAGATTTAAAATATACAAGAAATATCGGAATTGCTGCTCACATTGATGCTGGTAAAACAACAACTACTGAGCGTATTCTTTTTTATACTGGAAAGTCACACAAAATTGGTGAGGTACACGATGGTGCTGCAACAATGGACTGGATGGCGCAAGAGCAGGAAAGAGGTATTACAATTACTTCTGCTGCTACGACTTGTACTTGGAATTTTCCAACAGAGCAAGGTAAAGCGCTTCCGGAATCATTGCCTTATCACTTTAATATTATTGATACTCCTGGACACGTTGACTTTACCGTAGAGGTAAACCGTTCTTTACGTGTACTTGATGGTTTGGTTTTCTTATTTAGTGCTGTTGATGGTGTTGAGCCTCAATCAGAAACTAACTGGAGACTTGCTGATCAATATAGAGTTCCTCGTATGGGATTCGTAAATAAAATGGATCGTCAAGGTGCTAACTTTTTAGCTGTATGCGGACAGGTTAAAGACATGTTGAAATCGAATGCGGTTGCAATTACTTTGCCTATTGGAGATGAAGCTGATTTTAAAGGTATTGTTGACTTAGTGAAAAATCAAGCTATTGTATGGCATGATGAAACTCAAGGAGCTACTTTTGATATCGTTGATATCCCAGCGGATATGATTGATGATGTTAAGCATTACCGTTCTATTCTTATCGAAGAGATTGCAACTTATGATGAAAATCTTTTGGATAAATATATGGAAGATGAAAACTCTATTACAGAGGAAGAAATCAACAATGCATTAAGAGCTGCTACTATTGATATGGCTATTATTCCAATGCTTGCTGGTTCATCTTTCAAAAACAAAGGTGTTCAGTTTATGTTGGATGCGGTTTGTAAGTATTTACCATCTCCTTTAGATAAAGAAGGTATTGAAGGAATTCATCCTGATGATGCTGATTTATTAGAAGAAGATCAAACGAAAATTTTACGTAAGCCAGATGTTAAAGAGCCATTCGCTGCTTTGGCGTTTAAAATTGCTACTGACCCATTCGTTGGGCGTTTAGCTTTCTTCCGTGCATATTCTGGGCGTTTAGATGCTGGATCTTATGTTTTAAATACTCGTTCTGGTAATAAAGAAAGAATTTCTCGTATTTACCAAATGCATGCTAATAAACAAAATCCAATCGAATTTATTGAAGCTGGAGATATTGGTGCTGCTGTTGGATTTAAAGATATTAAAACAGGAGATACTCTTTGTGATGAAAAGAATCCAATTATCTTGGAATCTATGAAATTCCCTGATCCTGTAATTGGTATTGCTATTGAGCCAAAAACAAAAGCTGACGTAGATAAAATGGGTATGGCTTTAGCTAAATTAGCTGAAGAAGATCCAACATTTACAGTTAGAACTGATGAGGCTTCTGGGCAGACTATTATTTCAGGTATGGGTGAGCTTCACTTAGATATCTTAGTGGATCGTATGAAACGTGAATTTAAAGTTGAAGTAAACCAAGGTGAGCCTCAAGTTGAGTATAAAGAAGCGTTTACAAGATCTGCAACACATAGAGAGACTTACAAGAAACAATCTGGAGGTCGTGGTAAATTCGGGGATATCGTATTTACAATCGAGCCTGCTGATGAAGTTGATGGTAAAGTTCCAGTTGGATTACAATTTATCAATGCTGTAAAAGGTGGTAACGTTCCTAAAGAATATATCCCTGCTGTTGAAAAAGGATTTAGAGAGGCTATGAAAACTGGTCCGTTGGCAGGATATGCTGTGGATAGTTTGAAAGTAACTTTAACTGATGGATCTTTCCACCCTGTGGATTCTGATGCATTATCTTTTGAGTTAGCTGCAAGAATGGGTTATAAAGAATCAGGACGTGCTGCTGGAGCTGTTATTCTTGAGCCAATCATGAAAATCGAAGTTATTACTCCAGAAGAAAATATGGGTGATATCGTAGGTGACTTGAACCGTCGTAGAGGTCAGGTTAATGATATGGGTGATAGAAATGGTGCTAAAACTATTAAGGCTGATGTGCCTTTATCAGAAATGTTTGGATATGTAACTACATTAAGAACATTATCTTCTGGTAGAGCTACTTCAACAATGGAGTTTTCTCACTATGCAGAAACACCTTCTAATATTTCAGAAGAGGTAATCAAAAAAGCAAAAGGTAACGCTTAATTTTAAGAAAATGAGTCAAAAAATCAGAATAAAACTAAAATCTTACGATCACATGTTGGTAGATAAATCTGCTGAAAAGATCGTAAAAACAGTAAAAACTACTGGAGCAGTTGTAACAGGTCCAATTCCGTTGCCAACTCACAAAAAACTTTTCACTGTGCTACGTTCTCCGCACGTTAACAAAAAAGCGAGAGAACAGTTTGAAGTAATGTCATACAAGAGATTGATTGATATTTATTCATCTTCATCAAAAACTATTGATGCATTAATGAAACTTGAATTGCCAAGTGGTGTTGAAGTAGAGATAAAAGTATAATTTTTTTTATATTTTTTATATATAAAAGCGAGACGTAAGTGTCTCGCTTTTTTTATTGCTTCAAGGTGATTTTTAATTTGATTTTTTTGTAGTTAAGGCTAGAGATGAAATGTATAGATGTCTTTATTTTAGCATGCTGCGAGAGTTTTTTGTTGTGATTTATTTAAGTAATTGTTGTATGTAAAATTGAATTTTATTGAAGTCTAAAGTTTAGATTTTGGAATAAATAAAATCTCTTTTGTTGTGAGTTTGGGGCTTGGATTTTGATAATGAGCGATTTAATTTTTGTAACTGTTTGGTATATTCAATTTTAATATCTACTTTTGCACTCCCTGTTTGGAAATTTCTGTTATTTTCAAATTGAAGGGAATTTTAGTAATTAATAATTAATATTTATGTCTGGGTTAATTGGTAAAAAAATCGGCATGACTAGTATTTTCGATGAAAACGGGAAAAACATTCCTTGTACAGTAATCGAAGCTGGGCCGTGTGTTGTTACCCAAGTCAGAACCAAAGGTGTTGACGGGTACGAAGCGTTGCAGTTAGGTTTCGATGACAAAAACGAGAAACATTCTACTAAAGCGGCTTTAGGTCACTTTAAAAAAGCTGGAACTGTTGCTAAGAAAAAAGTCGTTGAATTCCAAGATTTTGCAACTGAACAAAAATTAGGAGATCTTATTGATGTTTCTATTTTTGAAGAAGGAGAATTTGTAGATGTACAAGGTGTGTCTAAAGGTAAAGGTTTCCAAGGGGTTGTTAAACGTCACGGTTTTGGTGGTGTTGGACAAGCTACTCATGGTCAGCACAACCGTTTAAGAGCGCCAGGTTCTGTAGGAGCTTCTTCTTATCCATCTAGAGTATTCAAAGGAATGCGTATGGCTGGAAGAATGGGAGGAGATAATGTAAAAGTTCAAAACCTTAGAGTTTTAAAAGTAGTTGCTGAAAAGAATCTACTTGTTGTTAAAGGATGTATTCCTGGGCACAAAAACTCTTACGTAATCATTCAGAAGTAATGGAAGTAAAAGTATTAGATTTCAACGGAAAAGATACTGGTAGAAAAGTTCAACTTTCTGATTCAGTATTCGCAATTGAACCAAATAATCACGCTGTATATCTTGATGTTAAGCAATATCTTGCTAATCAAAGACAGGGTACTCACAAAGCTAAAGAAAGAGCTGAAGTAACTGGAAGTACGCGTAAGATTAAAAAGCAAAAAGGTACGGGTACAGCTCGTGCGGGAAGTGTTAAGAATCCTTTGTTTAAAGGTGGAGGAACAGTTTTCGGACCAAGACCAAGAAGTTATTCATTCAAGTTGAATAAAGGGTTGAAAAGATTGGCTAGAAAATCAGCTTTCTCGATCAAGGCAAAAGAATCAAATATTATTGTTCTTGAAGACTTTAATTTTGATGCGCCAAACACTAAAAATTTCATTAACGTTTTGAAAGCTTTAGGGTTAGAAAATAAAAAATCTCTATTTGTGTTGGGAGAGTCAAATAAAAATGTATATTTGTCGTCACGCAATTTAAAGGCTTCTAATGTCGTAACTAGCTCAGAATTAAGCACTTACGCAATATTAAACACTAATAATTTGGTGCTTTTGGAAGGTTCTTTAGAGTTAATTGAAGAAAATTTAAGCAAATAATAGGAGTATGAGTATCATAATTAGACCTATAGTAACTGAAAAAGTAACCAAAGAAAGTGAAGTTCTAAACCGCTTCGGATTCGTTGTTGACAAAAAAGCAAACAAAGTTCAGATTAAGAAAGCTGTTGAAGCTGCTTATGGAGTAACTATCGTTTCAGTTAACACAATGAATGTGAGACCAGATAGATCTACTAAATACACTAAAAGTGGTTTAATCAGTGGAAAGACAAATGCAATTAAAAAAGCAATTGTTCAAGTACAAGAAGGAGAAACAATTGATTTTTACAACAATATCTAAGATAGAAAAATGTCAGTAAGAAAATTAAAACCTATTACCCCAGGTCAGCGATTTAGAGTTGTGAATGGTTATGACGCCATTACAACTGATAAGCCGGAACGCTCTTTGATAGCGCCGATAAAAAACTCTGGAGGTAGAAATAGTCAAGGAAAGATGACCATGCGTTATACGGGTGGTGGTCACAAGCAGAGATATCGTATTATCGATTTCAAAAGAACTAAAGATGGAATCCCAGCTACAGTGAAATCAATCGAATACGATCCAAATCGTACTGCGTTCATCGCTTTATTAGCTTACGCTGATGGAGAGAAAACTTATGTTATTGCTCAAAATGGATTGAAAGTTGGTCAGAAATTAGTTTCTGGTCCAGAATCTCAACCTGAAATTGGTAATACATTACCTTTAAGCAGAATTCCTCTTGGAACTGTTATATCTTGTATTGAGTTACGTCCAGGACAAGGAGCGGTTATTGCTCGTTCAGCTGGAACTTTTGCTCAGTTAATGGCAAGAGACGGGAAATATGCAACAATTAAAATGCCATCTGGTGAGACAAGATTAATCTTGTTAACTTGTTCGGCTACAATTGGAGCTGTTTCTAATTCTGACCACCAATTAGTTGTATCTGGAAAAGCAGGTAGAACAAGATGGTTAGGAAGAAGACCTAGAACTAGACCAGTAGCGATGAACCCAGTTGATCACCCTATGGGAGGTGGTGAAGGACGTTCTTCTGGAGGGCACCCGCGTTCAAGAAACGGATTGCCAGCTAAAGGTTACAGAACTCGTTCTAAGAAAAACCCGAGTAACAAGTATATCGTAGAACGTAGAAAGAAATAATAAGATATGGCACGTTCATTAAAAAAAGGACCTTTCGTTCATTATAAATTAGACAAGAAAGTTCAGGAAAACGTAGAAAGTGGTAAAAATGGAGTAGTTAAGACTTGGTCTAGAGCTTCAATGATTACTCCAGATTTCGTTGGACAAACTATCGCAGTTCATAACGGTCGTCAATTTGTACCAGTTTACGTAACAGAAAACATGGTAGGTCACAAATTAGGAGAGTTTTCACCAACTAGATCTTTTAGAGGTCATGCTGGAGCAAAAAATAAAGGTAAAAAATAAGAAGCAATGGGAGTTCGTAAAAGAGAAACAGCAGATGCGAGAAAAGAGGCTAATAAGTCTATTGCTTTCGCAAAATTGAATAACTGCCCTACTTCACCTAGAAAAATGCGCTTAGTAGCGGACTTGGTAAGAGGTCAGAAGGTAGAAAGAGCACTTAACATTTTAAGATTCAGTTCTAAAGAAGCTTCAAGAAAATTAGAAAAACTATTATTATCTGCAATCAATAACTGGGAGCAAAAAAATAGTGAAGGTAATTTAGAAGAAGCTGGATTATTTGTTAAAGAGATCAGAGTAGATGGTGGAATGATGTTAAAAAGACTTCGTCCAGCTCCACAAGGTCGTGCACACAGAATAAGAAAACGTTCTAATCACGTTACAATCGTGCTTGGAGCTATCAATAACACACAAAGCAATTCTTAAGCAGCATGGGACAAAAGACAAATCCAATTGGAAATAGACTTGGTATCATCAGAGGGTGGGACTCAAACTGGTATGGTGGAAATGATTACGGTGATAAACTTGCCGAAGATCACAAAATCAGAAAGTATATCCACGCTCGTTTATCAAAAGCTAGTGTATCAAAAGTAATCATCGAGAGAACTTTGAAACTTGTAACCGTTACTATCACTACTGCTAGACCTGGTATCATTATCGGAAAAGGCGGACAAGAGGTAGACAAGTTAAAAGAAGAACTTAAGAAAGTTACTGACAAAGAGGTTCAAATTAACATCTTTGAAATTAAAAGACCTGAGTTAGATGCTTATCTTGTGGCGACCAGCATCGCTCGTCAAATCGAAAGCCGTATCTCTTACAGACGTGCAATTAAGATGGCTATTGCAGCTTCTATGCGTATGAATGCAGAAGGTATTAAAGTTTTGATTTCTGGTCGTTTGAATGGTGCTGAAATGGCACGTTCTGAAGGTTTCAAAGAAGGTAGAATTCCTCTATCAACTTTCAGAGCTGATATTGATTATGCTTTGGCTGAAGCTCACACTACTTACGGTAGAATGGGTATCAAAGTATGGATCATGAAAGGTGAAGTTTATGGAAAGAGAGATCTTTCTCCACTTGCTGGAATGGATAAAAAACAATCTGGTACTGGCGGTGGTAAAGGTGGAGATGCCCCTAGAGGTAAATCTAACTTTAATAAAGGTGGAAAACCAGACGCTCGTAAAAGAAAGTAAATTTTTAAACTAAAGAAAAATGTTACAGCCTAAAAGAACAAAATACCGTAAGGTACAAAAAGGTAAAATGAAAGGTAACTCTCAAAGAGGGCATGAACTTTCTAATGGAATGTTTGGTATTAAATCTGTACATGAAGATGGAATGTTCTTAACTTCTCGTCAAATTGAAGCTGCGCGTATTGCTGCAACTCGTTACATGAAGAGAGAGGGACAATTATGGATTAAAATATTTCCAGACAAACCTATCACTAAGAAACCTCTTGAAGTACGTATGGGTAAAGGTAAAGGAGCAGTTGAGTATTGGGCTGCTGTTGTTAAACCAGGAAGAATTATGTTTGAAGTTGGAGGAGTTCCATTGTCAGTTGCAAAAGAGGCTTTACGTCTTGCAGCTCAGAAACTTCCAGTAAAAACTAAATTCGTCGTTGCTAGAGATTTCGAAGCATAATTTATATTTATTATGAAACAATCAGAAATAAAAGATCTTTCTGCAGCGGAGTTGCAAGAAAAGCTTAGTCAAACTAAGAAAGTATATGCTGACCTAAAAATGGCTCACGCTATTTCTCCAATTGCTAACCCACTTCAAATTAGAAGCGTTAGAAGAACAGTTGCAAGATTGGCTACAGAGTTAACTAAAAGAGAGTTACAATAATTGTATTCTGCTGAAAGATGGAAGAAAAAAGAAATTTAAGAAAAGAAAGAATAGGTGTTGTTACTTCAAATAAAATGGATAAATCTATTGTTATTGCTGAAGTAAGAAAAGTAAAACACCCATTATACGGTAAGTTCGTGTTGAAAACTAAGAAATATGTTGCACACGACGAAACAAACGACTGTAACATTGGAGATACTGTAAGAATTAGCGAAACGCGTCCTTTAAGTAAAACAAAATGTTGGAGATTAGTTGAAATCTTAGAAAGAGCTAAATAATTATGGTACAACAGGAATCAAGACTAAAAGTAGCAGATAACACGGGAGCAAAAGAAGTTTTAACTATTCGTGTTTTAGGAGGTACCAAAAGAAGGTATGCCTCTGTTGGTGACAAGATTGTAGTATCTATTAAAGATGCAACTCCAAACGGTAACGTGAAAAAAGGAGCTGTTTCAACTGCAGTTGTTGTGCGTACCAAAAAAGAAGTGAGAAGAGCTGATGGTTCTTATATCCGTTTCGATGACAATGCATGTGTTCTTTTGAATGCAGCAGGGGAAATGAGAGGAACTCGTGTTTTTGGTCCGGTAGCAAGAGAACTTCGTGAAAAACAATTCATGAAAATTGTATCATTAGCACCAGAAGTGCTTTAATTCGTTTTAAGATGATAAAGCTAAAAATAAAATCAGGAGATATCGTAAGAGTTATTGCCGGAGACCATAAAGGTGCTGAAGGTAAAGTTTTACGTGTTTACCGTGAGAAAAATAAAGCGATAGTTGAAGGTGTTAACCTGGTTTCAAAACATACAAAACCAAGTGCTAAAAACCCTCAAGGTGGTATCGTTAAGAAAGAGGCTTCTATTCAAATTTCTAACATTGCACTAATTGATCCTAAAACTAAGGAAACAACTAGAGTAGGTATTAGAGTAGAAGGAGATAAGAAAGTAAGATTTTCAAAAAAATCTAATCAAGTACTATAGTAATGGCATATACACCTAGACTAAAAGAAGAATATAAGAGTAGAGTAATCTCTGCTCTTAAAGAAGAGTTCGGATATACAAACGTTATGCAAGTTCCAAAACTTGAAAAAATCGTTTTGAGCCGTGGAGTTGGTGCAGCTGTATCTGATAAAAAACTTATTGACTATGCAGTTGATGAGTTAACAAAGATCACTGGACAAAAAGCAGTATCTACAATTTCAAAGAAAGACGTTGCGTCTTTCAAATTGAGAAAAGGGATGCCTATTGGAGCAAAAGTTACATTACGTGGTGAAAGAATGTATGAGTTTTTAGATAGACTTATTACTTCTGCTTTACCGCGTGTTAGAGATTTTAGTGGTATTAAAGCTACTGGTTTCGACGGAAGAGGTAACTACAATCTTGGAGTTTTGGAGCAAATCATTTTCCCGGAAATTGATATTGACAAAGTAAACAAAATCTCAGGAATGGATATTACATTTGTTACTACTGCAAAAACAGACAAGGAAGCAAAGTCATTATTGGCTGAATTAGGATTACCTTTTAAAAAGAATTAAGATATGGCTAAAGAATCAATGAAAGCCCGTGAGGTGAAAAGAGAAAAAACGGTAGCTAAGTATGCTGAAAAGAGAAAAGCTTTATTAGAAGCTGGAGACTACGAAGGTTTACAAAGATTACCAAAAAACGCTTCACCTGTTCGTTTACACAACCGTTGTAAATTAACTGGAAGACCAAGAGGTTATATCCGTCAATTCGGTATTTCACGTGTAACTTTCCGTGAAATGGCTAACAATGGATTAATTCCAGGTGTAAAAAAAGCCAGCTGGTAATTTAAAAAAGTTTATAAATTGATTAAAGGTTCAGGAGGCAGGGTGCTTCCTGAAAACCATAATCGCAATCAAATACATATGTATACAGATCCTATTGCAGATTATTTGACTAGAGTTCGTAACGCTGTGGCAGCAAACCACAAAGTTGTTGAAATTCCAGCTTCTAATCTTAAAAAAGAAATAACTAAGATCTTATTTGATCAAGGTTATATCTTAAGTTACAAATTTGAGACGAACACTGTTCAAGGTTCTATCAAAATTGCTTTAAAGTATGATAAAGATACTAAAGAGCCTGTAATTAAAGATATCCAAAGAATTAGTAAACCTGGTTTACGTAAGTACGCAGGTGCTGCCAAATTACCAAGAATCCTTAACGGATTAGGAATTGCTATTGTTTCTACATCAAAAGGTTTGATGACAGGAAAACAAGCTAAGCAATTAAATGTAGGTGGTGAAGTAATTTGTTACGTATACTAATTTTAAACACTAGATAAGATGTCAAGAATAGGTAAAAGCCCAATTGTAATCCCTGCTGGTGTAACTGTAGAAGTTAAAGACGGTATTATTACAGTAAAAGGAAAAAAAGGTCAATTAGTTCAGGAGTTTTCGGACGTAAATGTAACTGTTGAAGGCGATCAAGTTTTAGTTGAAAGATCGTCTGATCATAAAGACCACAGAGCAAAACACGGATTATTCAGATCTTTGATCAATAATATGATTATCGGTGTTTCTGAAGGTTTTACAAAAGAACTAGAATTAGTTGGAGTTGGTTATAGAGCTTCAAACCAAGGTCAAAAATTAGATTTAGCTCTTGGATATTCTCACAATATTGTTTTAGAAATTGCTCCAGAAGTAGCTTTAGAAACAATATCTGAAAAAGGTAAGAACCCAATCGTAAAATTAACATCATTTGATAAACAACTTTTAGGTCAAGTTGCTGCGAAAATCAGAGGTTTCCGTAAGCCAGAGCCATACAAAGGTAAAGGTGTTAAATTTGTGGGTGAAGTATTAAGAAGAAAAGCAGGTAAATCAGCTTAAAAAATAAGATTATGTCATTAACAAAATCTGAAAGAAGACAGAGAATTAAATTCAGAATTAGAAAAACGATTAGTGGTTCTGCTGCTAAACCAAGACTATCTGTATTTAGAAGTAACAAAGAAATTTATGCTCAACTTATTGATGATGTAAATGGAGTTACTATATTAGCTGCATCTTCGAGAGAAAAAGAAATAGGAAAAGGTACTAACGTTGAAATCGCTGCTGCTGTTGGAAAATTAGTTGCAGAGAAAGCGTTAAAAGCTGGGATTGATACCATTACTTTTGATAGAGGTGGTTATTTATATCACGGTCGTATTAAATCATTAGCAGAAGGCGCAAGAGCGGCTGGACTTAAATTCTAATATATTATGTCTAAATACAAAAATGTAGAATTGGTAAAACCAAGTGGTCTTGAACTTAAAGATCGTCTGGTAAGTGTTAATCGTGTTACTAAAGTTACAAAAGGAGGTAGAGCTTTTGGTTTTTCTGCTATTGTAGTTGTAGGTGATGAAAATGGAGTAGTTGGTCACGGATTAGGAAAATCTAAAGACGTTTCTGAAGCAATTGCGAAAGCAGTAGAAGATGCTAAGAAAAATTTGGTAAAAATTCCTTTAAATGGTCAATCAGTTCCTCACGAACAAAAAGGAAAATTTGGTGGTGCACGTGTATTCTTAATTCCTGCTTCTCATGGTACAGGAGTTATTGCTGGTGGAGCTGTTCGTTCAGTTCTTGAATCAGTTGGTATTCATGATGTATTATCAAAATCTCAAGGATCGTCAAATCCTCATAACGTAGTTAAAGCAACTTTTGATGCTTTATTACAAATGAGAAGCGCTCATACTGTTGCAAAACAAAGAGGTGTTTCTTTAGAAAAAGTTTTTAAAGGTTAATCAAGTAAATTATGGCTAAATTATTAGTAAAACAAGTAAGAAGCAAGATCAACTGTCCTCTTTCTCAAAAGAGAGGTTTAGAAGCTTTAGGTCTACGTAAAATGGGACAAGTTGTAGAGCATGAGTCAAATCCTGCTATCCTTGGTATGATAAATAAAGTTAAACACTTAGTTTCTGTTGAAGAAGCTAAATAACAAATACTGTTATGAATTTAAGTAACTTACAACCTGCTGAAGGATCAACGCACAATCAAAATAAAAGATTAGGTAGAGGAGAAGGTTCTGGAAAAGGTGGCACTGCTGCAAGAGGTCACAAAGGAGCAAAATCTCGTTCTGGTTATTCTAAAAAGATTGGTTTTGAGGGTGGACAAATGCCACTTCAAAGACGTGTTCCTAAGTTTGGTTTCAAAAACATCAATCGTAAAGAATACGAAGGTGTTAATTTAGATACGCTTCAATTATTAGTAGACAATGGTGTGATTACTGATTCTGTTTCAATGACAGATTTCGTGGCAAATCGTCTAGCTACCAAAAATGAAATCGTTAAGATTTTAGGTAGAGGAGAATTGAAAGCAAAATTAAAAGTAACTGCCCACAAATTTACTGCTACTGCAAAAGCTGCTATTGAGGCTGCTGGTGGAGAAGCTGTAACTATATAACTTATCTATTAAGATGAAGAAATTTATTGAATCAATAAGTAATGTTTGGAAAATCGAAGAACTGAAAAACAGAATCTTAATTACATTAGGATTGCTTTTAGTATATCGTTTTGGTGCACACGTTACGCTTCCTGGAATTGACGCAACTCAATTAACAGGTTTAGCGGGACAAACTAAAAATGGTTTAGGATCTATCCTAGACATGTTTACTGGGGGTGCTTTCTCTAAAGCTTCAGTTTTTGCTTTAGGTATTATGCCTTATATTTCTGCATCTATTGTTGTTCAGTTAATGGGAATTGCGATTCCTTATTTACAAAAACTTCAAAATGACGGAGAAAGTGGTAGAAAAAAGATTAATCAAATCACTCGTTGGTTGACTATAGCTATTACACTGGTTCAAGGTCCAACTTATATCTATAATTTATACAGAACATTGCCTGGTAGTGCTTTTCTACTAGGCTTTAATTCACCTGAATTTTTGTTCTCCTCTGTTATCATCTTAGTTACAGGTACAATTTTTGCTATGTGGCTTGGTGAAAAAATTACTGATAAAGGTATTGGAAATGGAATTTCATTATTAATTATGGTTGGTATCCTAGCTCGTTTACCTCAAGCTTTTATTCAAGAGTTTACAACGAGAGTTACCAACAACAATGGAGGTCCAATGTTGTTAGTTATTGAAATTATTGTGTGGTTATTAGTAATCATTTCTTGTGTATTGCTTACAATGGCAGTACGTAGAATCCCGGTTCAATACGCTCGTCGTACAACAACTGGTGATTATGAGCAAGATTTGGCAGGCGGTAATAGACAATGGATTCCTCTTAAGCTTAATGCTTCTGGAGTTATGCCAATCATTTTTGCTCAGGCAATTATGTTTATCCCTGCAGCTGTAGCTGGATTGTCTAAGTCAGATACATCACAATCTATTGTTGGTGCATTTAGTAATATGTTTGGTTTCTGGTATAATTTTGTTTTTGCAACTTTAATTATTGTATTTACATTCTTTTATACTGCAATCACTGTACCTACTAACAAAATGGCTGATGATTTAAAAAGAAGCGGCGGTTTTATTCCTGGAGTTCGTCCGGGAGCTGAAACTTCAGATTTCTTAGATAAAGTGATGTCTTTAATAACTTTCCCAGGATCTTTATTCCTTGCTTTGATTGCTGTGTTCCCAGCTATTGTTGTAAGTATTATGGATGTACAACAATCTTGGGCAATGTTTTTTGGAGGTACCTCATTAATAATTATGGTTGGGGTTGCAATAGACACTATTCAACAAATCAATTCATACTTGTTAAACAAACATTATGATGGTTTAATGAAGACTGGTAAAAATAGAAAAGCAGTAGCTTAATATATTTATGGCAAAACAATCAGCAATAGAACAAGACGGATCAATCATTGAAGCATTATCTAATGCGATGTTCCGTGTGGAGTTAGAAAATGGACATATTGTAATTGCTCATATTTCTGGAAAAATGCGTATGCATTATATCAAGTTATTACCTGGTGATAAAGTGAAACTGGAAATGAGTCCTTACGATTTGTCAAAAGCAAGAATTACTTATCGATATTAAAGGATATTCACTATGAAAGTTAGAGCATCAGTAAAAAAGAGAAGTGCCGAGTGCATTATCGTGCGTAGAAAAGGAAGATTGTACGTGATAAACAAAAAGAATCCTAGATTTAAACAAAGACAAGGATAATTATGGCAAGAATAGCAGGGGTAGATATCCCAAAAAACAAAAGAGGTGTTATAGCACTTACCTACATCTTCGGATTAGGAAAAAGTAGAGCTATTGAGATTTTAGAAAAAGCTCAAGTTAGCCAAGATAAAAAAGTTCAAGATTGGAATGATGACGAGATCGGAGCGATTCGTGATGCTGTTTCATTTTACAAAATTGAAGGAGAATTACGTTCTGAAGTTTCTTTGAACATCAAACGTTTAATGGATATTGGTTGTTATAGAGGAATTCGTCATAGATCTGGTCTTCCATTAAGAGGTCAAAGAACTAAAAACAACTCTAGAACAAGAAAAGGAAAAAGAAAAACTGTTGCTAACAAGAAAAAAGCAACTAAATAATAAGTAATATGGCTAAAGCAACTGCAAAAAAACGTAAAGTTATCGTTGAATCAACGGGTGAAGCTCATATTTCTTCGACTTTCAACAATATTATCATTTCTTTGACAAATAAGAAAGGTGAAGTTATTGCTTGGTCTTCAGCTGGTAAAATGGGTTTCAGAGGTTCTAAAAAGAATACTCCGTATGCAGCTCAAATGGCAGCAGAAGATTGTAGCAAAGTAGCTCTTGAGGCAGGACTTAAAAAAGTTAAGGTTTATGTAAAAGGACCAGGAAACGGACGTGAGTCTGCTATCCGTTCTATTCATAACGGTGGAATTGAAGTTACTGAGATTATCGACGTTACTCCAATGCCGCACAACGGATGTCGTCCTCCAAAAAGACGTAGAGTTTAATTTTTTATTTTTATAGTATAATCAAGGTAGAATATAGATTATCGGAGGATTAGACCTGAATTCATAATCTCTACCTTAAAATTTTTTTAAAATGGCAAGATATACTGGTCCAAAAACCAAAATCGCTCGTAAATTTGGCGAAGCAATCTTCGGAGATGATAAATCTTTCGAAAAAAGAAATTACCCACCTGGACAACACGGGATGGCTAAGAAAAGAGGAAAAAAATCTGAGTATGCTGTTCAGTTAATGGAAAAGCAAAAAGCTAAATATTCTTATGGAATTTTAGAAAAACAATTCAGAAATTTATTCGAAAAAGCATCAGCTACTAAAGGTGTAACTGGTGAAGTTTTATTACAACTATGTGAAGCAAGATTAGATAATGTTGTTTTTAGAATGGGAATTGCTCCATCTAGAAGAGGTGCTCGTCAAATTGTATCTCACAGACACATTACTGTAAACGGAGAAGTTGTAAACATTCCTTCTTACCACCTAAAACCTGGTGATAAAGTTGCTGTTCGTGAAAAATCTAAATCTTTAGAAGCTATCGAACGTTCTTTATCAAATTCAAGTCATGTTTATGAATGGATTACTTGGAACAATGATCTTAAAGAAGGAACTTTTGTTTCTGTACCTGCGAGACTTCAAATTCCAGAAAACATTAAAGAACAATTAATCGTAGAGTTGTACAACAAATAATAATTGACTTAGTCGAAATTTATGGCAATATTTAATTTTCAAAAGCCCGATAAAGTTATCATGATCGATTCAACCGATTTTGAAGGTAAATTCGAATTTAGACCTTTAGAACCTGGTTATGGATTGACAGTTGGTAATGCACTTAGAAGAGTTTTGCTTTCAGCGTTAGAAGGTTATGCAATTACATCTGTTCGTATCGAAGGTGTAGATCATGAGTTTTCTACTATTTCAGGTGTTGTTGAAGATGTTACCGAAATTATCCTTAATCTTAAACAAGTACGTTTCAAACGTCAAATTGAAGATATCGATAATGAATCAGTTACAATTTCTGTTTCTGGTAAAGATCAATTGACAGCAGGTGATTTTCAAAAATTTATCTCAGGTTTTCAAGTTTTGAATCCAGACCTTGTTATCTGTAATTTAGATTCTAAAATCAAATTGAACTTCGATCTAACAATCGAAAAAGGTAGAGGATACGTTCCTGCTGAAGAGAACAAAAAACAGAATGCTGCAATTGGAACGATTTTTACAGATTCTATTTTTACTCCGGTAAAAAATGTAAAATATGCAATCGAAAATTTCCGTGTAGAGCAAAAAACAGATTACGAGAAACTAGTTTTTGAAATCAAAACTGATGGATCTATTAATCCAAAAGATGCCCTTACTGAAGCTGCTAAAGTTTTAATTCACCATTTCATGTTGTTTTCTGATGAAAGAATTACACTTGAGGCTGACGAAATTGCACAAACAGAATCGTATGATGAAGAGTCATTGCATATGAGACAATTGCTTAAAACTAAGCTTGTTGATATGGATTTATCTGTAAGAGCATTAAATTGCTTGAAAGCGGCTGAAGTTGATACACTTGGTGATTTAGTATCGTTCAATAAAAATGACCTAATGAAATTCCGTAATTTTGGTAAAAAATCTTTAACTGAACTTGATGAACTTGTTGCAGTTAAGAATTTAACTTTCGGAATGGATTTAGCTAAATACAAACTAGATAAAGAATAATTCAATCCCGCTTGCGGGATTAAATTTAAAATAGCAATGAGACACGGAAAAAAATTCAATCACTTAAGCAGACAGACTGGACATAGAAAAGCTATGTTAGCTAATATGGCTTGTTCTCTTATCGAGCACAAACGTATTAACACTACTGTTGCTAAAGCTAAAGCGCTTAAACAATTCGTTGAGCCTTTAATCACAAAATCAAAAGAAGATACGACTCACAATCGTCGTATTGTTTTTGCATACTTACGTAGCAAATATGCTGTAACTGATTTGTTCAGAGATGTAGCTGCTAAAGTTGGAGACCGCCCAGGTGGATACACTCGTATCATTAAAGTTGGAAATCGTTTGGGAGATAACGCTGATATGGCGATGATCGAACTTGTAGATTTCAATGAACTTTACAATGGAGGTAAAAAAGAAGTTAAAAAAGCTAAAAGCCGTCGTGGTGGTAAAGCTAAGAAAGCTGAAGGTACTGCTCCTGAAGCTCCTGCAGCTGAATCAGAATCGACTACTGAAGCTTCTGAATAATTATGAAAGTAATGATTCTATAGAAATCAAGGATAAGCTAATTTTTAGTTTATCCTTTTTTTTTGATTTTTTTAGAAGAGTAAAATTTAACTTATTTCAGTGTCAAGGTTTTATTTTTATGAATGAAAAATTTAAAAAATCTTGGCAGCGCTCTTTTAAAGAAGTAAATTTGCAAAATACCTAATTACAAATGAAATATTAATAAGTTTCATAAGACGATTAAAAACAATACAAATTAAAGAATGAAATACACAACACGACAAAGCGCCATTTTATTACTTAGCGATGGAACTATCTTTCATGGTAAATCTATCGGAATCAGCGGTAAAACTTTTGGTGAAGTTTGTTTTAATACTGGAATGACCGGATATCAGGAGATTTTTACTGATCCTTCTTATTTTGGTCAAATTATGGTTGCGACTAATCCGCATATTGGTAATTATGGTGTTAATGATTTAGAAGTTGAATCAGACAGCATCAAGATTGCTGGTTTGGTTTGTAAAAACTTTAGCTTTAATTATTCTAGAGAAGGTGCTTCTGGAAGTCTGGAAGACTACTTTACGAAACAAAATCTAATTTGTATTTCTGATGTTGATACAAGAGCCCTTGTAAGTTACATTCGCGACAATGGAGCAATGAATGCGGTAATTTGTACAGATGGAACTCCAGTTGAGGATTTGAAAAAAGAATTAGCAAATGTTCCGGACATGGAAGGTTTGGAGTTAGCTTCAAAAGTTTCGACTACAGAGCCATATTTTGTTGGCGATGAAAATGCTACATATAAGATTTCTGCACTTGATCTTGGAATTAAAAAGAATATTTTAAGAAATCTTGCTAAAAGAGATTGCTACATTAAAGTTTTCCCGTACAATTCAACTTATGAAGATCTGAATTCGTTTAATCCAGATGGATTTTTCTTGTCAAATGGACCTGGGGATCCAGATCCACTATTTGGTGCAATCGAAGTTGCAAAGAAAATTCTTGAAGAAGATAAACCTTTATTCGGAATCTGTTTAGGACATCAGGTAATTGCTTTGGCAAATGGCGTTCAGACTTATAAAATGTTTAATGGGCATCGAGGGATTAATCACCCAGTAAAAAATATCATTACAGGAAAAGGAGAAATTACTTCTCAAAACCATGGCTTTGCTGTAAAAAAAGAACAATTAGACAATCATCCTGAATTAGAGATTACGCATTTACACTTAAATGATGGTACAGTTGCAGGTATGCGAATGAAAAATAAGAATTGTTTTTCAGTACAATATCATCCTGAAGCAAGTCCGGGACCCCATGATTCGTCATATTTATTTGATGAATTTGTTGAGAATATAAAACTAGCTGTGTCTAAAACGATGTAGTTAATAAATAAAGGTGTTTAGTAAAGAAAATTCGTTTTTAATATTAAATATTTTTCTAATTTCGAAAAAAAATCTATAATCTATTAATAAAAAACAAAAAATAATGAGTATTATAATTAAAGTTCACGCAAGACAAATTTTGGATTCCAGAGGAAATCCTACTATTGAGGTTGATGTAGTAACTGAAAACGGAGTTTTAGGTAGAGCTGCTGTTCCATCTGGAGCATCAACTGGAGAACATGAAGCTGTTGAATTACGTGACGGAGGTAAAGCTTATCTTGGAAAAGGAGTTTTGAATGCAGTGAACAATGTAAATACTGTTATTGCTGAAGAACTAGTTGGAACTTCTGTTTTTGAACAAAATACTATCGATCAATTAATGATCGATTTAGATGGAACTCCAAATAAATCTAAATTAGGAGCTAATGCTATTTTAGGAGTTTCTTTAGCTGCTGCAAAAGCTGCTGCTAACGAACTTGGACTACCTTTATACAGATATGTAGGCGGGGTTTCTGCTAATACGTTACCTGTTCCAATGATGAATATCATCAATGGTGGTTCTCACTCTGATGCACCTATTGCATTTCAGGAATTTATGATTTTTCCTGTAAAAGCAACTTCGTTTACACATGCTATGCAAATGGGAACTGAAATCTTCCACAGTTTGAAAAAAGTTTTACACGACAGAGGTTTAAGTACAGCTGTTGGTGATGAAGGTGGTTTTGCTCCAAACTTAGCGGGTGGTACTGAAGATGCTTTAGATACTATCAAATTAGCGGTTGAAAAAGCAGGATATACTTTTGGCGACGAAATTATGATTGCCCTTGACTGTGCAGCTTCTGAATTCTATGTAAACGGTAAATACGATTATACTAAATTTGAAGGTGAAACTGGAAAAATCAGAACTTCTGAGGAGCAAGCTGATTATTTAGCTGAACTTGCTGCTAAATATCCAATTATCTCTATCGAAGATGGTATGTATGAAGATGACTGGAATGGATGGAAATATTTGACAGAAAAAATTGGAAATAAAGTACAATTAGTAGGTGATGATTTATTTGTAACTAATGTTGCTCGTTTGTCAACTGGTATCGAAAAAGGAATCGCTAATTCAATCCTTGTAAAAGTAAACCAAATTGGTACTTTAACAGAAACTATTGCTGCAGTAAATATGGCTAAAAACGCTGGATATACTTCAGTAATGTCTCACCGTTCTGGAGAAACAGAAGATAATACAATTGCTGACTTAGCGGTTGCATTAAACTGTGGTCAAATTAAAACAGGTTCTGCTTCCCGTTCTGATCGTATGGCAAAATACAATCAATTATTAAGAATCGAAGAAGAGTTAGGAAGTACTGCTTATTTTCCAGGGTTAAACGCTTTCAAGATTAAATAATTGTAAGAGTTATATATTAAGATTAGACCATTCGTTTTGTACGAATGGTTTTTTTTTGGAGTTTTAACAAATTCATAGCAGGATTCTTTTTTTAATTAGTCTTAAATTCCTTAGATTTGATAAATTATTATTTATAGAATTATTTCCGATTATATTATGTCAAAAATAGCTACATTAGAAGTAGATGGTAAGAAAATTGAACTTCCGGTAATCACAGGAAGCGAAAATGAATCCGCTATCGATATTAACAAATTACGTGATTTAACAGGTATTATTACAATTGACCCGGGATATAAAAATTCTGGATCTTGTAAAAGTGAAATCACTTTCTTAGACGGAGAATTAGGAATTTTACGTTACAGAGGATATTCAATCGAAGATTTGGCTGAAAAAGCTAGTTTCTTAGAAGTTTCTTATCTTTTGATTTTCGGAGAACTTCCAACCGCTCAAGAATTAGAGCAGTTCGAAAATGGTATTAAAAAGCATACTTTGGTAAACGAAGAAATGAAAAATATCATTGATGGTTTTCCAAAAACTGCACACCCAATGGGAGTGTTATCTGCTTTGACGAGCGCTTTGACAGCATTTAATCCAAAAGCTGTAAATGTTGACAATGAAAAAGAAATGTACGAAGCCATTTGTAAAACAATGGGTAAATTTCTTGTAATTGCAACCTGGACTTATAGAAAATCTATGGGTTATCCGTTAAACTATTACGATAATACAACAGGATATGTAGAGAATTTTATGCAATTAATGTTTAAATTGCCTACAGGACCTTATGCTGTAAATCCAGTTGTTGTAGATGCTTTAGATAAATTATTTATTCTTCATGCAGATCACGAACAAAACTGTTCTACATCTACAGTAAGAATGGTAGGTTCATCTCATGCGGGACTATTCGCTTCTATTTCTGCAGGAGTTTCTGCTCTTTGGGGACCGCTTCACGGAGGGGCTAACCAGGCTGTACTTGAAATGCTTGAAGAAATAAACAAAGACGGTGGAGATACTGATAAATTCTTGGCGAAAGCAAAAGATAAAAATGATCCTTTCCGTTTAATGGGATTTGGCCACAGAGTTTATAAAAACTTTGATCCAAGAGCAAGAATTATTAAAAAAGCTGCTAAAGAAGTATTAGAGACTTTAGGTGTTGAAGATCCGATTTTAGAGATTGCTAAAAAATTAGAGTCTGCAGCTCTTGAAGATGATTATTTCAAATCAAGAAATTTATATCCAAACGTTGATTTCTATTCTGGAATTATTTACAGAGCATTAGGAATTCCAACTGACATGTTTACTGTTATGTTTGCAATTGGCAGGCTTCCGGGATGGATTGCACAATGGAAAGAAATGCGTGAAAATAAAGAACCAATTGGAAGGCCAAGACAAATTTATACCGGACATCCTTTAAGAGACTTTAAGTCTAACAAATAAAAAAAACTAAAGCTTTACTTAACTGTAAAGCTTTTTTTATCTTTGTTCAAAATATAATAAAGTTATGTTGCAATTAAATGTAAAGAACGAAACGTCAAGATTGCGTGCTGTAGTTTTGGGTTCAGCCGTTCATAATGGGCCAACTCCTTCATTAGAAGAAGCCTATGATCCTAAATCATTGGAACATATTAAAGCCGGAACATATCCTATTGAAAAAGATATGGTTGCTGAAATGGATGCTTTTAATGCTGTTTTTCAGAAGTATAATGTTACTGTTTATCGCCCTGAAATGATTGAAAACTACAATCAGATTTTTGCTAGAGATATAGGATTTGTAATTGATGATGTTTTCATAAAATCAAATATTTTACCAGATCGTGAACGAGAGTTAGATGCAATTCAGTATGTTATTGATCAAATTGATACAATAAAAGTTGTACGCCCGCCAGAAGAAGTTCACATTGAAGGTGGCGATGTTATGCTTTGGAATGATCATATTTTTATTGGTACATACAAAGGAAGCGACTACAAAGATTATATTACTGCCAGAACAAATATGCATGGTGTAAATTATATTAAAGGATTGTTTCCAAATAAAATTGTGAAAGAATTTGATTTAGTTAAATCGAAATTGGAGGCTCGTGATAATGCATTGCATTTAGACTGCTGTTTTCAACCAGTTGGAAAAGACAAAGGAATTATTTATAAAAGAGGTTTCCGTGAAGAAGCAGATTATTTGTATTTGGTAAATCTTTTCGGAAAGGAAAACTTATTTCATATTGAGAGAGAGGAAATGTACAATATGTTTTCAAATGTATTTTCGATTGATAAAGATGTTGTTGTTTCTGAGAAAAATTTTACCCGCTTAAACAATTGGCTTCGGGCAAATGGTTTTACTGTGGAGGAAATTCCGTATGCTGAAATTGCAAAACAAGAAGGTTTGTTGAGATGTTCAACTTTGCCATTAATTAGAGATTAAAAAATAGTTTTTGGGTTTCAAGTTTCAGGTTTCAAGTTTTTTACAAGACGTGAAACCTGAAACTTAAAACTTGAAACAAAAAATATATAAAATGAAACAAACAACAAATGCAATTGTAATGATACGGCCTGTTGCTTTCAGAATGAATGAACAAACAGCTGTAAATAATTATTACCAAAAAGTATTAGACGGATTATTGCCAAGTACAGTTAATGCAAAAGCGCAGCAAGAATTTGACACGTTTGTGGAAAAATTGAGAGCCGTAGGTGTTGATGTTACGGTTATTGAAGACACTTTAGAAACGGATACTCCGGATAGTATTTTTCCAAACAATTGGGTTTCATTTCATGAAAACGGAGATGTCGCTCTTTATCCAATGTTTGCAGAGAATCGTCGTTTAGAACGTCGTGAAGATATTTTAGATACTTTAGAAGAAAAAGGTTTTGAAATTTCTAATATAATGGATTATACATCTGCAGAAGATGATGGTTATTTTTTAGAAGGAACTGGAAGTTTGCTTTTAGATCGTGCCAATGCAAAAGCGTATTGCGCTTTATCGCCTCGTGCCGATGAAGAATTATTTATTGAGTTTTGTGAGGATTTTGATTATGCTCCGGTAATTTTTGAAGCTTTTCAAACAGTTGATGGAGAACGTAAGTTAATATATCATACAAATGTTATGATGTGCTTAGGTGAAACTTTTGCTGTTATTTGTGCAGATTGTATTGATGATAAAAAAGAAAGAAAAATGGTTCTTGATAATCTTAAAGATGATAAAAAGGAAATCATCTTAATTACAGAAGATCAGGTAAATAATTTTGCAGGTAATATGTTGGAAGTTCGAGGAACAAATGATAAAAAATATATTGTTATGAGTGCATCGGCTCATCAAAGTTTGACTCCGAAACAAATTCAACAATTAGAAAAACATGCCGAGATTTTAAGTTCAAGTTTGGATACAATTGAAGCTTGTGGTGGTGGAAGCGCAAGATGTATGATGGCTGAAGTATTTTTGCCAAGAAATTAAGATTTTTATATAAAGTAAACGGGATAAAAACTAAATGTTTCTATCCCGTTTCTCTATGCTAAAAGGCAAATTACATTTAAAAATTTCCCTTGATAATATTTACAATTGAACTTACGATATATTGAATTCCTATAGAAATTACAATAAACCCGACAATCCTTGATATTGCTACAATTCCAGATGCACCTAAAATTCTTGCCAGATAATGCGCGCTTTTTAGAATAACAAAAATAACTACAGCAATTGTTAAAATTGCAAGACAAGAAAAAATGATTTCCTCCATTTGATGGTGTTCCTGATAAAATGCAATTAGTAAAGAAATAGAACCTGGTCCAGCAAGCATTGGAATCGCTAGGGGAGTTAAAGCGATATCATTTCTTTGCTGTACTTCGTTTTCTATTTTTTTATTAATTCCTCGTTTTTTATTGAATTTACCGGAAAGTAATGAAAAACCTGAATTTACAATTACAATTCCACCGGCAATACGAAGAGCATCAATACTAATTCCGAAAAAAGACAGAACATATTGGCCAATAAAAAAAGAAACCAATAAAATAATACCAACGTTTATGGCAGTCCATAAAGAAATTCTCGAACGCTCTTTTTGAGAGTCATGCTGTGTTAATCCAACAAAAATGGGAACTGTTCCAATTGGGTTAAGTACTGAAAAAAGTGCGGCAAATAGGTAAATAAATAAATCCATATAATATTGGTTAGTGAAGTAAAAATAGTCAAATTTTAATATTGCATGTAAATTTATATTACGATATTATTTTTACAGTCAATATTCTAAATCAATAGAATAAATTAAGCTCGTCCTTTTTGACTACTTTTGTGGAATATTCTAAAATAATGAAAAATAAAAAAACATTGTTACTTGGTGCTACCACCAAACCCGATCGTTACGCCTTTAGAGCGATAAATGCATTAACACAAAAAGGACATACTGTTCTTGCAATTGGTCAAAATACAGGAGAAGTGGCTGGCGTAAAAATTCACACCAAAGCAGTTCCTGTTAAAAATATAGATACGGTAACTTTATATTTAAATCCTAATCGTCAGCGTGATTATTATAATTACATCGTTGAAGCACAGCCTAAAAGAGTAATCTTTAATCCAGGAACTGAAAATCCTGAATTATATCAATTATTAGAGTTAAATAATATTGAAGTAGAAGTTGCATGTACCTTGGTTTTATTGGCGACGAATCAATATTAGTTTTTTTAGGAGCTTAGTTCAGCGATCTACTATATCTTTTATAGCCCCGAAGTCTTAGGATTGACATAAAAGAATATGAACTCTATTAGTCCCAGGACAAACTTAGTAATAATGTTTACTTTTAAGTGTTGATTTTAGATGTGTCAAAGCCTGCTATACCATTAAAAGTATTACTTTTGTCGTCATGGAATTTTCATCAAAACTTATTGAAAAAGCGGTTAACGAGATGTCGCAATTACCAGGAATTGGTAAGCGTACAGCATTGCGTTTAGTTCTTCATTTGCTAAAACAGCCAAAAGAACAAACTGGATTTTTATCGCAGGCATTATTAAATATGCGTGAGGATATTAAATTTTGTGAAAATTGCCATAATATTTCAGATACTAAGGTTTGTGAAATTTGTGCAAATACTGCCAGAAATCATCAAACGATTTGTGTTGTAGAAGATATTCGCGATGTCATGGCAATTGAAAATACTGGGCAATACAGAGGAATTTATCACGTTTTAGGAGGTAAAATTTCTCCGATAGAAGGAGTTGGACCAAGTCAGTTAAATATTTCTACTTTAGTTGAGAAAGTAAAATCAGGAAAAGTGATTGAAATTATCTTCGCCCTGAGTTCTACTATGGAAGGTGATACCACAAATTTTTATATTTATAAACAAATCGCCGATTCAGAAATTATAATTTCTACTATAGCGAGAGGAATCTCCGTTGGAGATGAATTAGAATATGCAGATGAAATTACACTTGGGAGAAGTATTTTGCATCGTGTTCCGTTCGAAAAAACTTTCAAAAACAATTAAATGCTATCAAATTATATATAGATTTCCTGAAAACTAAAGGAAAAACTATATTTGCGTTAAAATTTTCAAAATGACAAAAAACAGCCTTTATATATTACTGCTGATTAGTACATTATTTACGTCTTGTATTCCACTCAATGATCTTGTGTATCTGCAGGATAAAAATACTTCATCAGAGCAAAATAATATTACATCAGTAGAATCTAAGCCCTATAGATTGCAAGTAAATGATGTTATAAGTATTGATATAAAGGCTATCGATTCTAAATTAGTTTCTATTTTTAATAAAACAGAAAATTCTTCTGTTGGTAAATCAGAATCGGCCTTATATTTTGATGGATTTACGGTTAATGATCACGGAAATATAAGAATGCCAATTTTAGGAGAGATTAATGTAATAGGTTATACATTAGAAGAAGTTCGTATTAAAATAGAAAAAAAATTACTGGAAGAGTATTTTAAAAGTGATGCCAATATTTTTCTTACCGTAAAATTAGCGGGCTTTAGATATACGATAAACGGAGAGGTTGGAAGTACGGGAACAAAAACATTATTTAAAGAGAATGTAAATATTATGGAGGCTATTGCGAATGCCGGCGATATTACTACAGTAGGTAATAGAAAAGCAGTAACTGTGATTCGTCAAACCCCAACAGGCGTTCAAATGAATGAAATAGATCTTACAGATGCCAATGTTATGAAATCCCCCTATTATTATCTACAGCCAAATGATTATATATATGTTAAGCCCTTAAAGCAAAAAACATGGGGAACTGGTCAAACAGGTATACAGTCTATAGGTACTGTTATTACCTTGTTGTCATTGGCTACAACAGTTTATTTGATAATCAGAAATTAAAAAATAATTTATTAAGATGTTAGACGTAAAAGATTTTTCCATTTTTGAGAATCATTCAAATTTTGATTTTAAAGAGTTTTTATTGAAAATCTTAAGCTATTGGAAATGGTTTCTGGCAAGTTTGATTATAGCTTTTACAATTGCATATCAGGTAAATATTCGAAAAGAAAAAATTTATGGAATGCAGACAATGATTTCTATAAAGGAAGAAAGCAATCCTTTTTTTACATCAAATACAAGTTTGGTTTTTAATTGGGGTGGAATTTCTGATCAGGTTAATGGAATTTCCACTATATTACAATCCAGATCCCATAATGAATTGGTTGTTGATAAATTACAGTATTATATTGATTATCTTGAACAAGGAAAATACAATTTAATTGATTCCTACGGAGCAGTTCCTTTTTATGTTGATATAGATAAAACAAAAGGGCAGCTCGCAAATACTTTAATTAGTATTAAGTTTTTAAGTGAAAGTGAATATCAAATTCAAATACCATTTGAAAGTAATTCAGTTTCGCTAATTACTTACTCTATTAATGCTTATAGTAATACTTCTGTACAACCTGTAACATTTATTAAAAAATATAAAGTGGGCGAGCGAGTTTCTCTGCCTTTTTTAAATTGGAAACTACAAATTAATGATAATCCCGGATTTTACAAAGGGAAAGAATATTTTGTAAAATTTAATGATTTTAACGGAACTGTTTCTCGTTATAAAGGAATAAGTGTTGATAGTGATAAAAATGGCGGATCACTTTTAACTTTAGGAATGCAGGGAACCAATAAAGCCAGAATGGTTGAGTATTTAAATGCAACAGTAAAAATGTTGATAAAGATTCAATTAGATGGTAAAAATCAGTTTGCAACCAATACAATAAGATTCATAGACAGTACACTTGTTGCTATGGAAGTACAGTTAAAACAAACTGGAAATGAATTGAAAACTTTCAGAAAAGGTAAAAATATTTATGAAATTGAAGGAGGCGGTGCTAAGTTTTCAGATAAAATAATGAACTTTGATATTGAAAAAGATCAGGTAACACGAAAAATTGCATATTATAATTCTCTAAGATCTTATTTGAATAATAGTGTTGATTATTCAAGATTGCCGGCCCCTTCTGTTGCAGGTATAGAAGATCCCAATATTGTTGCAAATGTTTCAAAACTTATTGCTCTTTCAGCGCAAAGATCAGAAATGGCATATGCCGTAAAAAGTGATAAGATTTTTAAAGACTTCGATAATCAAATGCAGGCTATAAAAAGTGTATTGTTAGAAAATATAACTTCAGCCAAAGCTTCTTTATTGTATGACTTATCTTTGGTAAATGCAAAGATTGGTCAAGCCGAAAGTACTGTTAAAAAATTGCCTGAAGAACAGCAAGAATTACTAAAAATTCAAAGGAAATATGATTTAAATGATAACATTTATACAGAGTTTCTTCAAAAACGAAATGAAGCAGAAATTGTAAAAGCTTCAAATCTGTCGGATATTCATTTTATTGATCCTGCAAAAGACATTGGAGGAGGATTAATAGGGCCAAAAACTTCTGCAAATTATATTTTGGCATTGTTTTTAGGAATATTAATTCCTCTAATGTTTGTAATTGTAATTTTCTTTATCAATAATTCAATTCAAAATACAGAAGATATTAGTAAATTGACCGAAATACCAATAATTGGAGTAATAGGTGTTAATAAAGATGCAATAAGTTTAGCTGTGTTTGATAAGCCAAAGTCGGCGCTTTCAGAAGCTTTTAGAGGCATTCGTTCTTCATTACAGTTTTTATATAAAAGACAACAGCTTCATGGTTCAAAAACTTTAATGATCACTTCATCTATAAGTGGCGAAGGAAAGACGTTTTGTTCCATTAATATAGCCACAGTTTTTGCTTTAAGTGAAAAGAAAACAGTTATCGTTGGTTTGGATTTAAGAAAACCAAGATTAGCAGATGAATTTTCTTTAACAAATAAACAATTAGGGGTCGTCAATTATTTAATTAAGCAAAACACTTTGGATGAAATTACAAATTCAACACAAATTGCCAATCTTGATGTAATACTTTCGGGGCCAATTCCTCCAAATCCATCTGAATTAATTCTAAGCGATGCAATGAAAGAATTGATAGATGAATTAAAACAAAAATACGATTATATAATTCTTGATACACCGCCGGTTGGTTTAGTTTCTGATGCCTCAGAACTTGTTCAATATGCCGATGTTACTTTATATATTGTAAGGCAGAATTATACTAAAAAAGATATGATAACGCTGTTGAACAATAAAATTAAAAGAGGAGAATTAAACAATACAAGTATCGTTTTTAATGGCTTTGAGAATAAAGCAAAGTATGGAGCTACTTATGGATATGGGTATGGTTATGGAGCTTATTCAAATGGATATCATGAAGAAGAGAAACAAAGAGGGCTTTGGGGCTTGATTTCTGGTAAATTTAGAAAAAGATAATTTTGAATAAATGAGAACTTCAAATCAAAATACAATACTGATTACTGGCGGAGCAGGTTTTATAGGTTCGAATCTGTCAGAATATTTTTTAGGATTAGGTCATAAGGTAATTTGTTTAGATAATTTTTCTACAGGCCATCGTCATAATTTGAAAGATATTATAAAGAATCCAAACTATAAATTGATTGAAGGCGATATAAGAAATATTGAAGATTGTATTTTAGCAGTTGAAGGTGTTGACTATGTTTTGCATCAGGCTGCGTTAGGGTCTGTGCCAAGATCTATAAATGATCCGATAACAACTAATGAGGTAAATGTTTCAGGTTTTTTAAACATGTTAGTTGCTTCTAGAGACGCAAAAGTGAAACGTTTCGTATATGCAGCTAGTTCATCTACTTATGGGGATTCTGAAGGATTGCCAAAAGTAGAAGATGTAATCGGGAAACCATTATCTCCTTACGCAATAACTAAATATGTAAACGAGTTATATGCTGAAATTTTCAGCAAAACTTATGGTTTAGAAACAATCGGATTACGTTATTTTAATGTTTTTGGAAGAAAGCAAGACCCAGATGGAGCTTATGCGGCAGTGATTCCAAAATTTGTTAAACAATTAATGAATCATGAAAGCCCAATTATTAATGGCGATGGTAATTATTCACGCGATTTTACATATATAGACAACGTAATCCAAATGAATGAGCTGGCAATAACAACTCAAAATCAATCTGCTTTTAATACAGTTTATAATACGGCTTTTGGAGATCGAAACACATTAAATGATTTGGTGCAATATTTAAAAACGTATTTGTCAGAGTTTGATCCAAAAATTGCAGATGTTGGTATAGTTTATGGCTCGAATAGAGCAGGAGATATTCCACACTCATTAGCAAGTATTGATAAAGCAAAAAAACTGTTAGGATATAATCCAAAATATTCTTTGCAAGAAGGATTAAAAGAAGCAGTAAGCTGGTATTGGAATAATTTGAAATAAATATAGATAATAATTATAGTAAATGGAAATTACAAAAATTTGCTGCATAGGAGCTGGTTATGTTGGAGGTCCTACAATGGCAGTGATTGCACAAAAATGTCCACATATTCAAGTTACAGTTGTAGATTTGAATGAACAAAGAATTAAGGATTGGAATGATCCAAATACTGATAATATCCCTATTTATGAGCCTGGGCTTGCAAAAATTGTTGCAGAAGCAAGAGGAAGAAATTTGTTTTTTTCAACAGAAGTAGAAAAAGCAATTGACGAAGCACAGATAATTTTTATCTCGGTTAATACCCCAACGAAAACTTATGGTAAAGGAAAAGGTATGGCGGCTGATTTAAAATATATTGAGTTATGCGCCAGACAAATTGCAAAAGTTGCAAAGCAAAATAAAATTGTAGTCGAAAAATCGACTTTACCCGTTCGAACCGCAGAAGCTATAAAAAGCATATTGGATAATACTGGTAATGGGGTACAATTTCAAATTTTATCGAATCCCGAATTTTTAGCTGAAGGAACCGCAGTTACAGACCTATTAAATCCAGACCGAATTTTAATTGGAGGAGATACAACTCCAGAAGGAGAGACTGCGATTAATGCTTTGGTAAATGTTTATGCAAATTGGGTTAATAGAGATAAGATTCTAACAACAAATGTTTGGTCATCAGAATTATCTAAATTAACGGCTAATGCATTTTTAGCACAGCGTATTTCATCTATCAATGCAATGTCTGAACTGTGTGAAAAAACCGGAGCTGATGTAAATGAAGTTGCAAGAGCAATTGGAATGGATAGTAGAATTGGACCTAAATTTTTAAAAGCTTCAGTTGGTTTTGGAGGGTCTTGTTTTCAAAAAGATATCTTAAATCTGGTTTATATTGCTAAAACTTACGGTTTAAATGAAGTTGCAGACTATTGGGAACAGGTTATTATTATGAATGATCATCAAAAAAGAAGATTTTCAAATAAGATAGTTCAGACTTTATATAACACTGTTGCCGACAAAAAAATTACTTTTTTAGGCTGGGCCTTCAAAAAAGACACAAACGATACTCGCGAATCTGCGGCAATTTATGTAGCAGATGATTTAATAAATGAACAAGCAAAGATTTCTGTTTATGATCCTAAAGTATCAAAAAATAAAATGTTAAGTGATTTAGATTATTTAGAAACCAGAACTGCTGACCAAAATATTAAGTCATTAACAGTATTTAATGACGCTTATGATGCGTGTAAAGGTTCACATGCTATTGCCGTATTAACTGAATGGGATGAATTTACAACTTATGATTGGCAAAAAATTTATCAATCAATGCACAAGCCTGCATTTGTTTTTGATGGAAGAAATATACTGGATGCAAAAAAGTTAGAATCAATTGGATTTGTTTATAAAGGAATAGGTTCTTAATGGTTATTCTATTGAGATAAGATTTAATATGAAGCGAGAAGAAAGCGGTTGGTTTAAGGTTTATTTTCAATAAAAATAGAAATTATGAATTGGTATGTGATTTATACAAAACCGAAATGGGAGAAAAAAGTAGCTGAACGATTTGCTGAAATAGGAATAGAGTGCTATTGTCCATTGATAATTAAAATAAAGCAATGGTCAGATAGAAAAAAAAAGGTTGAAATGCCGCTTTTTAACTCTTATGTTTTTGTAAAATTGCCAGATAATGAGAGAAATTCTGTATTTGAGATAGCAGGCGTTGTGAGATATTTATTTTGGTTAGGAAAGCCGGCAGTTGTTCGTGATGAAGAAATAAATATAATAAAGAACAGTCTTAAATCTCCTAATATTGCCGATGCTTCTGTCCTGCCGTTTCATGTTGGTGACAAAATAAAGTTAGAATCGGGTGCTTTTAATAATCAAAATGCGATTGTTCAAGAAGTTTCAAACACACATTATATTTTGATTCTTGAATCTTTAGGATGTGTATTGAAAATTAAATATAAGTAAAATTAAATCAGCTTATTTAGTCTAGAGTCGCCTCTCTTAAATATATACAGAGAATAAAATCTCATTTTAGGGGTTTTATTCTCTGTTTTTTATTTGTAAATATTTTACTACACGCTGATTATTGAAGTGTTAGTGTTTGAAATATTTGTAATTCTTTGTTTTGCTAAAGTATTACAAAAAACTATAGTGTATAAATTGACTTTTATGTTATATTTGCCGAAAATAATTTTGTGCAGTCTGGTCTCATTTTTTGTGACTCAGAAGGGCGAAGCCGTGAATTTTAATGACTGAAAACTTATAAAAAAGGAATGAAATTGGAAAAAAACATAAAAATAGCTGTTATAGGGTTAGGTTATGTTGGCTTACCTTTGGCCAGATTATTCGCGACAAAATATGCCGTTGTAGGTTTTGATATAAATAAATCGAGAATTGAAAGTTTAAATTCTGGTATAGATACTACGCTGGAGATAGATTCTAACACCTTGCAAAAGGTATTAGTTGATAATTCTGATAATAAAATAGGATTATATTGTACAGATTCTCTTGATGAAATTGTAAACTGTAATTATTTTATAATTACAGTACCTACACCGGTGGATAAAAATAATCGTCCAGATCTTACACCACTATATAAATCAAGCGAATCGGTTGGAAAAGTATTAAAAAATGGTGACATTGTAATTTACGAATCAACAGTTTATCCAGGTGTTACAGAAGAACAATGTGTTCCGGTTTTAGAAAAAATTTCAGGACTTAAATTTAATGAAGACTTTTTTGTAGGTTATTCTCCTGAAAGAATAAACCCAGGGGATAAGGAACATACTGTAGAGAAGATTTTAAAGGTAACTTCTGGTTCAACCCCAGAAATAGGACTAAAAGTAGATTCATTATATAAATCAGTGATTGTTGCCGGAACACATTTAGCGCCATCAATCAAAGTAGCCGAAGCCGCAAAAGTAATAGAGAATTCTCAAAGAGATATCAATATCGCATTTGTTAATGAGCTGGCAAAAATATTTAATTTAATGAATATTGATACTCAGGAAGTTTTAAAGGCAGCTGGGACAAAATGGAATTTTTTACCATTTAAACCAGGTCTTGTAGGAGGTCATTGCATTGGAGTAGATCCTTATTATTTAGCCCAAAGAGCACAGGAATTTGGATATCATCCTGAAATAATTTTAGCCGGACGACGTTTAAATGACAGCATGGGCGAATACGTTGCTTCACAAATTGTAAAACTAATGATAAAAAAAGGTATCACAGTTAACGGAGCAGAACTTTTAATGTTAGGAATCACTTTTAAAGAAAACTGTCCAGATGTTAGAAACACCAAAATAGTAGATGTAATTAAAGGTTTAACAGAATATGGAATTGTCGTTACTATATTTGATCCTTTAGCTGGGATTGAAGAGGTTAAAAAAGAATATAAATTAGAGACCAAAAAAACTTTACCAACAGAAAAATTTGATGCTATTGTTTTAGGAGTGTCACATAATGAATTTTTAAATTTAAATTTTGCTGAATTGCAAAAAGAGAACAGTTTGCTTTACGATGTAAAAGGAGTTTTAGGTTCGACGGCAGATAATAGGTTATAGAACTTTAAAATTTCTTATTTTTAGAAAGGAAAATGGAAAAAAAAAACTCGATTATACATGTTATTTTAACTGGAGGAGTAGGGAGTAGATTATGGCCTCTATCTCGTAAAAGTCAACCAAAACAATATTTGGAAATTTTCGAAAATAAATCATTATTTGAAATGACTGTTGAACGTAATAGTCATTTAGCAGATAAAATAATGGTTGTTGGAAATGTAGATAATCATCATTTAAGTGGAAAAGTTATGGATAAAACCAAAACTGATTACGTAAATATTGTTGAAGCTACACCAAGAAATACTGCAGCAGCGATTGCATTTGCAGCGTTTGCATCGAATCCTGACGATATATTGATTGTAACTCCATCGGATCATATTATTGATAAAATGGATGATTATAATAATGCAATCCAACAAGCAGTTACTAAAGCTCAAGAAGGTTTTATCGTAACCTTTGGAATTATACCAACTAAGCCTGAAACAGGTTATGGATATATTGAATCAAAAGGCGATAAAGTATTATCTTTCCGAGAAAAACCAAATGAAACAACAGCAAAAGACTTTATTGCGCGAGGTAATTTTTTATGGAATAGTGGTATGTTTTGTTTCAAAGCAGGGGTACTATTAGATGAATTGAAACAGTTTCAGCCAGATGTTTATGAAAAGTCTAAAGCTGTTTGGGAAGCTCATAAGGAGGGGTTTCTTGATTTAAATTTATCATTAGAGATTCCATCGATTAGTATAGATTACGCTGTTATGGAACGAAGTAAAAAAATCAAGGTTGTACCTGCTTCTTTTGTTTGGTCAGATTTAGGCTCGTTTGAGTCAGTTTACGAATATTTAGTAACCAAAGGACATCCGATTGATTCTAATGGAAATATGGTTATAGGCTGCGAAAAGCATACTGTATTTTTAGGATTAAAAAATACAATTTTTGTACATACTGATACAGCTAATTTAATTTTGCAAAAAGAAAATTCGCAAGACGTAAAAGATGTATATAATGATTTAGAAAAACAAAATTCAGATTTATTAAATTAATTGAAATTTAAAATGAAAAAAATTCTTATAACTGGCGGTGCTGGTTTCATTGGTTCTCATGTAGTAAGACGTTTTGTAAATAAATATCCAGATTATCAGATTTTTAATTTAGATGCCCTGACTTATGCTGGTAATTTGGAAAACATTAAAGATATTGAAAATAAATCAAATTATACTTTTGTAAAAGGAGATATTGTAGAAGAAAATTTTATAAATGAACTTTTCTCAACACATAATTTTGATGGGGTATTACACTTAGCAGCAGAATCACATGTTGATCGTTCTATTGAAGACCCTTTGGCTTTTGTAAAAACAAATGTAATTGGTACAATGAATTTGTTGAATGCGGCAAAAAATCAATGGAAAGGGAATTATGAAGGAAAAAGATTTTACCATATAAGTACAGATGAGGTTTATGGTTCTCTTGGAGCTGATGGTCTTTTTACTGAGACTACGGCTTATGACCCAAATTCTCCTTATTCAGCTTCGAAAGCAAGCTCAGATCATTTTGTCAGAGCTTATGGTGAAACTTATAATTTGCCTTATGTTTTAACAAATTGCTCCAATAATTATGGTTCTTACCATTTTCCTGAAAAATTAATTCCCCTTTTTATAAATAATATTATTAATAATAAACCATTACCAGTATACGGAGATGGAAATTATACACGTGATTGGCTTTTTGTGGAAGATCATGCTATCGCAATAGATTTAGTTTTTCATGAAGGAAAAAACCACGAGACTTATAATATCGGAGGTTTTAATGAATGGAAAAACATTGATTTGGTTAAATTATTATGCCAAATTATGGATCAAAAACTCGGCAGAAACGAAGGAACTTCACAAAAGCTAATTACATATGTAAAAGATAGACCTGGGCATGATTTGCGTTATGCAATTGATGCTTCAAAAATTAACAGAGAATTAGGTTGGAAACCTTCTGTTACTTTTGAGGAAGGATTAGAAAAAACAATTAATTGGTATCTTAACAATGAAAACTGGTTGCAGAATGTAACTTCTGGTTCATATAAAGATTATTATCAAAAACAATATTCTTAAATCAAATATATTCTAAGGTGCCAAGTTGCTTAAATTACAATTATATGAAAAAGATATTATATGTTCTTACTCTGTTTCTAATTTTATTAATGCCTGTTTGTATAAATGCACAAGACATACTTAGATCTAAAGACTTAAGTACAATTAATGTAGATGGTTTATCTCAAGATGATCTGATCAAAATTAGTGAGCAACTGAGAAGTAATGGCATGACTATAGACCAGGTCGAGTCCATGGCAGTTTCAAAAGGAATGAGCTTGGAAGATTTTAATAAGTTGAAAGTTAGGTTAAATACGTTGGAAAATACTGGTGGTGGTAAGACTAAGGAAAATAATAATAAAACTGAATTTGGAAGGGGTCAGGAAAAAATAACGAATATCAAAATTAAAGATTCTGTAAATTCTTTAATTTTCGGTTCAGAACTTTTTGATAATCCAAACTTAAATTTTGAACCAGACTTAAAGTTGGCAACCCCAATGAACTATATTTTAGGACCAGGTGATGAATTGCAAGTAAGTGTTTATGGAATTCAAGAGTATAGTACTAGTGCTCCAGTAAGTGTCGAAGGAAAAATCTCAATTCAAAATGTGGGACAAATAGCGGTTTCAGGGATGTTAATTGAAGCAGCAAGTCAAAAAATTAAATCAGCAATTGCAAGGGTTTATAGCACAGTTCAGTCTGGACAATCACAAGTTAGTGTAAGTTTAAGCAGAATACGTACAATTAAAATAACAATAGTTGGAGGAAAACAACCAGGAAACTATTCTATATCATCTTTAGCCACAGTATATAATGCATTACATTTAGCAGGAGGTCCTGGTAAAAATGGAAGTTATAGAAATATTGAATTAATTAGAAATAATAAAGTTTATAAGAATATAGATATTTATCGATTTCTGGTTAAAGGAGATCAGTCTGATAATGTAAGTTTAAAAGAAAATGATGTTATTAGAATTCCAGCTTACAGTCAGCGAGTAACAATTGAGGGGCAAGTTAAGCGTCCAGGGATTTTTGAAATGAAAAAAGGAGAAACGTTTTCTGATTTATTAAATTTTGCTTCAGGTTTTAACGAATTTGCGTATACAGCTTCTGTAAATGTAGTTCAGAAAACAGCAAAGGAGTTTAAGGTTCATGATATAAATGAAAGTAATTTTAATATATATATACCACAGTCAGGGGATGTTTTTAGAGTAACAAAAATTTTAAATAGGTTTGAAAATCGTATTAAAATAGAAGGAGCCGTTTTTAGACCTGATTATTATTCCTTTACAGATGGAATGAGAATTTCGGATCTTATTACTAGAGCAGAAGGACTCAAAGAAGATGCTTATAGTAAAAGAGCCCGAATAATTCGTTTAAAATCAGATTTAACAACAGAAATCGTAAATATTGATTTAAGTGCTGCATTATCAGGAGATTTAAATGCAGATATTGAATTAAAAAGAGAAGATATTGTTACAGTTTACTCCATTTTAGATTTTAGAGAAGAATATAAAGTCACCATTGATGGTGAGGTTAAAAAACCTGGGGTATATGAATATGTGGAGAATATAACCTTAAATGATTTAATTGTCCAAGTGGGTGGACTAACAGGATCTGCATCTAAACGAGTAGAAGTTGCAAGAATGGTTAAATCAGATGTTATTAACGATAGTGATCCAAAGCGTATTGAATTACTGCAACTTGAAATTTCATCAGATAATAATGAACAAGCTAAAAACTTCATTTTAAAACCTTTCGATGTTGTCAATATTCGACGAATTGCTGTATATGAAAAACCACAAATGGTTACTATTTCTGGTGCGGTAGCATATCCTGGAAAATATGTATTGGCTAACAAAAAAGAAAGAGTATATGATATAGTGATGAGAGCCGGAGGATTGACTTCTATTTCTAATATTGAAGGGATGAAAATAAAAAGGCCTATTAAACAAGAAGAAATTGAAAAATTAGAAAGTATAGATTTAAATTTATCTAAGAACGATTCTTTAAAAGACAAATTAGCGGAAATAAAATTCTCTACTATTCCAATTAACTGGGAAAAAATTGAAAAGAATAAAAATCATTATTCTAATGTCACCTTATTTCCGGGCGATGAAATTGAAGTAGCTGTTTATAACGAAGGGGTAAAAGTTACAGGGAATGTTTTATTGACATCTGAAATTCCATATAGAAGTGGAAAAGGATTTAAATATTACATAAATGCAGTTGGGGGTATAAACAATAAAGGATGGAAGAGAAAAGCTTATATTATATATCCTAATGGCAAAGCTGATGTAACGAAATCATTTTTATTCTTTAGATCATATCCAACTGTTGAGCCTGATTCGCAAATAGTTGTTCCGGAAAAGCCTGAGACGAAAAAAATGAGTACAGGAGAATGGGTAAGTATAGGAAGTGTCATTACCAGTTTAGCATTACTAATTGTTACAGCTTTTAAATAGATTATAAGAATGGATAAAACAGATATTGAAAATGATGAAATATCGTTAAAAGAATTAATAATAAAAATAAAAGAATGGTTTTCTTATTTGGTTTTGCAATGGAAAATTATTTTATTAGCAGGGATAGTAGGTTCAACTTTAGGACTTACATATTCCTTTATTAAAAAACCAGTTTATACCGCAACTTTATCTTTTGCATTAGAAGATGATCAGGGAGGGGGAGGTCTCAGTGGGGCATTAGGATTAGCTGGCTCTTTAGGATTGGATTTAGGCGGAAGCCCAGGAGGAATTTTTAACGGATCTAATCTGACTGAATTGTTTAAGTCGAGATCAATGGTTGAACAAACGCTTTTAACACCAATAAAGGTAAATGGTAAAGAAATTTCTTTGGCTGAAATGTATATTCAGAATAATGAATGGCGTAAGAGTTGGAATGAAGATACTAAGTTAAAAGATATTCATTTTTTGCCAAACAGCCAGCGTAAAGGATTTACAAGGGTTCATGATAGTATTTTAGGTTCAATTTATCAAAATTTATCTAAAGGAGGACTTGAAGTTGAACAAAAAGATAAGAAAATTTCTATTATAACAATAGATGTATCTTCAAAAAATGAACTATTTGCTAAAAATTTTTGTGAAGCTTTGGCTCAGCAGGTAGGTAAATTTTATGTTGATACAAAAAGTAAAAAGGCTCGAATGAATATGGATATACTCGAGCGCCAAACAGATTCTATTAGAGGGGAACTTAATGGAGCTATTACCGGAGTTGCTGTTGCAACTGATAATACTTTTAATTTAAATCCTGCCTTAAATGTTCGTAGGACACCATCAGCACGCAGGCAAGTGGATGTACAGGCCAATACTGCAATATTGACTGAGCTTGTAAAACAAACTGAAATGGCAAAAGTAACTTTGAGAAGAGAGACTCCGCTCATTCAAGTAGTAGATCGACCAATTTTGCCATTAGCTAAAGAGAAGTTCGGTAAAATAAAAGGGATAATTTTTGGAGGATTTCTGGTTGGTTTTTTAACGATTTTATTTTTAATTTTTAAAAGAATTTTAAAGACACTCTAAATGTTTTTATAATTAAGTTTCTCTAAAATGGTAAAAGAAAATGATATTACAATTGGTATTGTAATACAAGCTAGAACTGGTTCAAGCAGGCTTCCGAATAAAATTTTGATGAATTTTTACGAAGATAAATCGATATTGGATATTTTAATAGAAAATTTAAAATCTAAGTTTTCTAATTATCCAATTATTCTTGCCAGCTCAACTAATACTAATGATAATATTTTGTCTGAATTTGCTGTAAAACATAATGTTGATTTTTATCAAGGCAGTGAAGAAAATGTATTAAGCAGATTTGTTGAGGTAGGATCAAATAAGAAACTAACGCATTTACTGCGAATTTGTTCAGATAATCCATTTTTAAATATGGATTCAATTTCTGATTTAATAAAAGAACTTGATGATCCAAAAATTGATTATATAAGTTATAGTAATCACTTAGGTATTCCTGTTATAAAAACGCATATCGGATTATTTGCAGAAATTGTATCATTAAGGGCTTTATTAAAAGCTTCAGATCTTCAAAATGAATCAATTTATCAAGAGCATGTAACAAATTTTATATATGCAAATCCACAAATTTTTAATGTTAAATTGCTAAACAGCCCATCCGAAGTTTACTCGAGAGAGGATATAAGATTAACATTAGATGATAAAGAAGATTTTGATAATTTAGCTTCTCTTTATAAGAGTACTGATGGTAATCAAGATAGTATTAGTTTCTTAATTGATTTTATAGATTCTAATGAAAAGTACAAAGTTAAAATGATTAATAACATACAAAAATATTCAAAATGACATATATTATTGGAGAAATCGGTCAAAATCATAACGGATCAGTTGACATTGCAAAATTAATTATTGATGTAGTATCACGACCAGTTGTAGACAAGCTTTTTGGTAAAAAACTTAAAGGAATGGACGCCGTTAAACTTACAAAACGGGATTTAACGCAGGAACTCTCTGCTTCTCAAATGGCTAAACCATATGATACACCACATTCTTTTGGTAAAACTTATGGAGAACATAGAGAATTTCTAGAATTAAATGATGAAGAGCATTTTGAAATTTATAAGTATGCAAAAAGTTATGGTTTAGATTTCGTTGAAACACTTTGCGCTGTTGGCTGTTTGAGTTTGTTAAAATTATTTACACCAGATAAGTTAAAAGTTGCATCAAGAGATTTGACAAATTTACCTTTATTAAATGCAATGGCAGAAACTAAGATTCCGATAATTTTATCTACAGGAATGGGGGGAGCTAAAGAAATTGATAATGCATTAGAGGTTATCACTAAGCATCATAGTGATATTGGTATTCTGCATTGTGTGTCAGAATATCCAACGAGATACGAAAATGTAAATTTGAATACAATTAAATATCTTCAGAACAATTACTCAGATTTTGTAATTGGATATTCAGATCATACAATTGGTATTGCAACACCAATAGCAGCAGTAGCAATGGGATCTAAAATCATTGAAAAACATATTACATTAGATCGATTAATGAAAGGTACTGATCAGGCAGGATCTTTAGCAGTTGAAGGAATCGAAAGAATGGTAAGAGATATTAGAAATCTTGAACTTTCTATGGGAACAGAAGATATATTTATCGCTGACTCTGTTCAATCGGCAAGAGTAAAATTAGAAAGATCTATTGCAACTCTAAAAGATTTAAAAAAGGGACATATTATTTCTGAATCTGATTTACATTTATTAAGTCCGGGTGATGGTTTAAAATGGGATGAAAGAAATCAGCTTATTGGTCAGGTATTAAGTCAAGATGTGTTGGCTAATGAGATAATTTATACTGATTTTATAAAATAATATTATGATTCTCCCAAAACTTATTCTTACTGATATTGACGGTGTCTGGACTGATGGCGGTATGTATTATGATAATACAGGAAATGAATTTAAAAGATACAATACTTCAGATAGCGCAGGAGTTCTTTTTTGTAAATTACTCGAAATACCAGTTGGAATTATTACGGGAGAAAAAAATAATATTGTTCAAAATAGAGCGAAGAAATTAGGTATTGACATCTTATTTATGGGGGTTAAAAATAAACTTCAATTAGTTGAGGAGTTATGCCTAAAATACAATATATCTATTTCAGAAGTTGCTTATATAGGAGATGATATAAATGATATTTTAGTTTTGAAAAAAGTTGGTATTAGTGGCTGTCCAGCAAATGCACCAAGCTACGTTAAAAAACATTGTAGTATGATTTTGGATAAAGAAGGAGGTAGTGGTGTATTTAGGGAGTTTGTTGAAAAGATGTTGGGAGAAGAATATCTGGAAAAAGCACTGAAATTTTATTTTGAATCTTTAGAAGAATTTAAGCAGTAATAGTGCATTAATATACAAACACCTATAAGTTTATGGTAAGAAAAATACTTTTTATTTTAATAGTGATTTTTACAATTTCATGTTCTCCACAAGAAAACGAATCAAATAATAAAGGAATTGCAATAAATTCGCTAGTTCCTTATGATGATAATACTTCTTATAATTTTACCGATTTAACTTATTTTAAAAACAGATGGTTTTTAATATTTAGGGAATCTGATAGCCATGCGTATGGAAAAAATGGAATAATTAATTTATATTCTCGATTAGATAACGAAAATTGGAAATTAATTAAGACTTATCAGGTTGATGGAATTGATTTGCGAGATCCAAAATTTGCAATAAATGGTGATCAGCTTATGTTATATATACATGGATCTAAGTACAATAATGATGAGCTACTAAGTTTCTCGGATTATAGGTCTGTTAATTTTGAAGGGACAAATTTTGGAGATTTAGAAAGTGTTACTCTAGATAATATAAAGAAAGTCAATTCAAAAGTTACAGGAAATGAAGCTTGGCCTTGGAGAATCACATGGTACAAAGATAAAGCATATGCATTTGGCTATACTTTTACAGCTGGAAGTTCAGTATTTGATATGTATGAAAGTACTAATGGCACAGCATTTAAAGGAACGAATTTAATAGAAAATACATTTCCTTTTAGAGGCGAGGCTACAATTCGTGTAGATGATAAAGGACAATTTTATGCTATTATTAGAAGCAGGGATTTAATTTTAGGAAAAATCGTTGAGGATGGAACTAAGAAAAGCTTTAAGATTTTTAGCAAAATACCTGTTCTATCTTTAGGCGGGCCTAATTTTATCTTTTATAAAAATAAGATGCTTATTTCAGGCCGAGATTCAGAAGTTATGAAAGTTGTTCTTTATAGTTACGATTTAGATTCTGATACATATCAAAGATTGTATGAGTTTCCTAGTGGTGGTGATTGTGGTTATGCTGGAATGGTTATCAAAGACAATGAATTATGGATGAGTTATTATTCTTCACACGAAAGATATAAGTCTAAACATTCTAATGTATATGTTCAGAGTATTAAATTAAGTTCTCTTGGTTTATAATTGAAGGTTTTAACATGATAAATATTTTATAAATATATTTTAGAGTATAAATAATGCTGAAAGAAGAGCCAGAAAATGGGTTCAACCAAAATGTTTTTTTTGATTTTGAAGAAAAACATGATTTGTTTAATAAACATTCAGGTAATTTTTTTTATTGGGATTTAATCCGTTTTGAACTATTTTATCATTTATTGTGGAGTCGTAATTCAAATGTAAAAAGCGAGAAATCAACTGTGTCCAAAAGACAAATTTTAAACGAACTTAAATCTTTTTTAAATTTCTTTTTATTTAAAAAAGCTGACTTTTTGTTTTTTACTGCTTCACGAAATAAGATCAGTAACGATAAGATTTTTGATCAGAATTTAGCCGATACTTTAGATGTAATTCAAGGAAGCTATTATGTTTTTGAAAGTTTTGAACGAGATAAAACAAAATGGTATTATAAGAATACTTTGTTTAATCCGATTGCAATTTTCAGAAGAATAATAAAAGTTTTCTATAAGCACAAACAAGATTATTCTGAATTGATTTCTTTAATTAATAATGAGTTCCCTAGTTCAACTTTTAAAAATGAAGATATCAAAAGGATAATTTTAGATTTTAAAATAGATTATTTTTATTACTCTTTACTTTTTAAAATTAAAAAACCAAAAGCTGTTTTTATTACTCAAAATGGTATTCAAAAAGGGCTTTTTACTGCAGGGAAAAGATATAATATTCCTGTTGTTGAAGTTCAGCACGGAATTATAGATGATGCTCATTTAGCATATAATTACAGTAAAAAGATTGATTATAAAGAGAATCAAATCTATTTGCCGACTTATTTTTTTTCATTTTCTGAGTTTTGGACTAAAGGCTTAAATTTTCCTGTGAAAGAAATTATTTCAATGGGGAACTCTTATTTTTATAATACTCAAGTGAATAATGAAAAAGAAGAAAAAGATAAAAATGGACTACTTGTAGCTAGTTCAGATGTCTTTGGTGAAAATTTAAAAGATGTAATTATCGATTTTGCAGGAAGTAATAAAACTACTCCAGTATATTTTAAATTACACCCTAATCAATTCTTTGAAAAAGAATATTACATAGATCAATTTTCAAATTTTGAGAACGTAAAAGTTTATACAAATGAAAATAGTATTTATGAATTGTTAGCAATTTCAAAGGCAATATTGGTTATACAATCTACAGCTTTATATGAAGCTTATCATTTAAAAAAGAAAGCATTCATATATAAAAAACAAACATATAAAAGACATCAGCACGTTTTTAATCTGCCTAATATATACCTTATAAATAATGCTTACGAGATTACAGAAACATACGACAATAAGTTTATCCTTGATGATGTGGGTCAAAATTTATTTTTTAAAAATTTTGATTTTTTTAAATTCAATCAATTTATAAACAATTTAAATCTGTAAATCTTACTTTCGTATTTTTAATACGCCCTTTTAATGTCTCAAAAACTTGTAAAAAGTACTATATATTATTCGATAGGAGAAATTGTTCCCAGAATTATATCATTTCTTTTATTACCTATTTTAACAAAATATCTTACTGCTGATGAGTATGGAATTGTTAGCTATACTAATTCGGTAATGACATTTGTATTTGTGATAGCAACTTTATCACTAAACACTTTTGTTTTACGTCATTATTATAGCATAAAAGATGAAAATTCCAGAAAAGAATTAATTGGAAGTGTATTTCTGTTTATTTTTGGATTCAATTGTATTCTGATTCTTCTTCAAATGGTTTTTTTTCCATTGCTGATCGATTTTTTTAATGTCAACATTCCTTTTAAACCGTATTTTCAATTAGCAATTTTAAATAATTTTTTTGATGTAATTTCTATTATCCCTTTAGTATTATATAGAGTAAGAGAAAATGCAAAAGGATTTTTAATATTAAGTCTTTCAAGAACTTTACTTCAATTCTTGATGGTCTATATTTTTGTAGTTATTTATAAAGAAGGACTATTGGGAAGTTATAATGCACGATTAATTGTAAATGTTCCTTTTATGTTTGTCTATTTTTATATGATATATAAAAATAGTATTTTCAGGATAAATTTTAAATTAATAAAAGAGGCATTACATTTTACTCTGCCTATTTTGCCTGGAAGTTTAGCATTTTTATTTGTGTCTTTGAGTGACAGGGTAATTTTGGAAAGATATATTTCTTTAGATCAATTGGGTATATTTTCCGTAGCAATTACTTTAGCAACCGTTTTAAATATTGTGATCCAGGCTTTATATAAAACATTTGAACCCATTTTGTTTAAAGAATATTTCAATGAAAATTTTCAGGAAACCAATCTTAAATTATATAAAGTATATTTATTAGCAATTTTTGTAGGAGCTTTTGGCGCATCTATTTTCAGCAAAGAATTTTTTATAATAGCAACGTCTGGTCCATTTAGAGAAGGTTATAAACTGGTTCCTTTGTTTATTGTTTCTGTAGTTATTGCAGGAATAAATACCTATTTAAATATTTTAATGATTGCAAATAAAAAGCAAAAGTTGGTTTCGTTAGTTTCTATTATCTCTGCTGTGATTTCAGTTGTTCTTAATTTAATTTTTATCCCGTATTATGGTTGCTATGGGGCAATAATTGCTTCTGCAGCGTCATTTTTATTCTCGAATATTATATTTCAATATCATACAGTTATTACAAAAAAATATATTTTGACTCAGATTGCATTAATGTTATTGGTCGTTCTGATACCAACAATATATGATGCTGTATTTAAATTTGAACTAATCTCAAATATTGCAATCAAGGCAGTTATTTCACTGGTATTTATTTTTCTTAGTTTTAAGATTTTAAACATTGATCTTAGTTTTATTAAAAGCAAATTTTCAACTAAAAAAATAAAAGAGATATAATTTATGAACAGAATCTACATTGCAATTCGATGGCGCTTTTTATTCATTTTTAATCAAATATTATTCAAAAAATTTGGTAAAAAATCTGTAATATTAAATTCTTTAAAAATTGAAGGACACAAAAATATTGAGATAGGTGAAAATGTTTTTATAGGTTATAAATCATGGATCTCTTCAATTTCTATTACATCAGACAATAGTAAACTGGTAATAGGTAATGGCAGTAAAATTGGGAACTTTAATCATATATACGCAACAAGATGTATTTCAATAGGAGAGAATGTTTTAACAGCTGATAAAGTTTACATCTCTGATAATTTACATAATTATGAAGATATTACGACTCCTATTGTTAAACAATCTTTAAAACAAGTAGCGAATGTTTTTATTGGAGATGGATCGTGGTTAGGTGAAAATGTCTGTATAATAGGAGCTAGTATAGGTAAAAACTGCGTAGTTGGTGCTAATTCAGTTGTAACTAGAAATATTCCGGATTATTGTATTGTAGTTGGTGCACCGGCTACAATAATTAAACGTTATTGTTTTGATTCGGCTTCTTGGAAAAAAACAGATGAAAAAGGAAATTTTCTAGCATAAGTATAATTTATAATGATAAAAAAAAGAGTTTTATTTATTGGTATTGGTTTTTATGATTATGAAGATGCAATTATCGATGAATTTGTACAACAAGGTTATGAAGTTGATTATTTTTCTGAGACCCCTCCTAATTCATTTCGATATAGGATATTTCAACGATTTAAACAATATAAAAAAATTGAAGCTGTCAAAGAAAATCATAGTTTATCTATAGTTGAAAAATCTAATGGAAATTATGATTTGGTTTTTATTATTAAGGGAGAATCTTTTTCAAAAAATGCAATTGAGATTTTAAAAAACAAAAATCAGAATGCTAAATTTATTCTGTATTTATGGGACTCAATTCGCAGAATAGAAGGAATTGAAGATAAATTAGACTTTTTTGATAAGGTGTTTTCTTTTGATAGATTAGATTCAATCGATAATAAAAAACTTGTTTTTAATCCATTGTTTTTTAGAAACGAGTATTCCGTTCAAAATACGAATAGTATTCAAAAAAATCATATTTATCATTTAGGATGGTATCATTCAGACAGGTTAATCCTGGTACAAAAAATAGCAAATTATTGTGAGGAGAATAATTTCAGCTATCAATTTATTTTGTTTACAGGTTATGTTAGCTATCTAATTCAGAGTGTTTTTGGAGGACAGCTAAAAAAAAATAAAAAATTTTTGATATTTAAACCTGTTCCAGCAAAAGAAAACTTTAGTAATATTCTTAATTCTAAAGTTACCTTAGACATTGCTCATCCGTTTCAAAGTGGATTGACAATGCGTACTATTGAACTTATTGGAGCAGAAAGAAAGATTGTTACGACAAATGAAGATATTTTGAACTATGATTTTTATAACCCTAATAATATATTAATAATTAATCGAGATAATCCTGTTTTAGAAAAATCATTCTTTGAAACTGAATATATAGCAATTCCATCTGAAATTAGATCAAATTATGCAATACGGAATTGGTTAAGTAGGATGATAAATTAATATGTATGAAAATTGAAGATCTATTTTTTGTTATTGTTCTTTATAAAAATAATTTAGAGAATTCAAGAACTATTAAGACACTTGAAAATTCTTTAAACAAAAATATTAACTTATTTGTCTATGATAATAGTCCTGAGAGACAATATAAAGAAGAAGAATTTGTATACAGTAAGTTCAATATTAAGTATTTTCATGATCCCTTAAATTCTGGATTAAGTAAAGCTTATAATCATGCACTTGAATTAGCAGTTTACAATAAATCTTCATGGCTTTTGTTATTAGATCAGGATACTTATTTTACAAAAGAGTATATTGATTCAATTGAAATGTTAGAAGATAAATTAAACAATTCAACTGCCGCTATCATCCCAAGAGTAGATTCTTTAACAAATAATCTAAAAATTTCTCCGGCAAAGATTTTATTAGGAGGAATCTGCAGGCCATTTGAGTGTCAAGAAGGTATAATTAAATCAAAAATAAGCGGGATTAATTCAGGAACTATTCTAAAAGTTGATTATCTAAAGTCGATAAACGGATTTAATACTAACTATACATTAGACATGTTAGATCATTGGTATTTTAAAAAAATATATAATGATAAAAAAGATGTTTTTTTGCTTGATGCAGTAATTAATCAAGATCTGTCTGTTCTTGAGAATTTTGAAGATGCTGTTTCTCCTCAAAGATATAAACAAATGCTAAATGCAGAATATTTATTTATTAAGGAGGAAAGCTTTGCAAGCAAGGTTATTTTTAAATTAAGATTAATTTCGAGAGTTTTAAAACAAAGAAAATTTAGAAATAAAGAATATTACAAGTTTACTTTGAAGATTTTATTCCGATATACAAATGATTAAAAGAGTAAATTTCAATTTTTTATTTTTCTTAAAATTACTGTTTATCCCTGTTTTATATGAATTAGTAATAGGCGGGAGTGGGCATTATCTAGAGTTTGGTCCCGTAACATTTAGAATGGTATCTTACCTCTTAGCAATTTTTTTGGCAATAATATATTATTTAAATAAAAAAGTTATAAGAAAGGATGTAAGTATAATATTGATTTTATTTTCAGTAACCCTAATTCTTAGTTCTATTATAGGATGCATAAATAATGCTAGGCTTGATTTAATTTTAGAAGATTTAAAGCCATTGATCTTTTTCTACATATTATTGTTTTTTTCAATTGTAGTAAAAGATATTCGGGATATAAAAAAAATTTCCAAAATAATAAAAAATGGATCTTTAATACTAGGATTAATTTATATTTTGGTAGTACTATTATTATTTACTGGGAAAATAAATTTTACAACTTTTTACCAGCAACAAAGCGAAATAGGTGAAGTAATGTTTAGAAATGAAACCCTTTTCTTTTACAAAGGTTTTCTTTATTTATGTGTTGGATACTTTTTTTTCTTATTATCTGAAGGGAGAAAAAATAAACTTGGAGCTTTATTTTTATTTATCTGCATAATATTAACTCTTACAAGAGGGTTTATTTTATTTACAGTTTTAATAACCGGATATTACATTTTTTTTATTAATAAAAATGCAGTAGTAAAATGGATTGTTTTTTTATTTGGAATTATTGCTTTTACAATTTTAGTTCCTATATTACTAGAGACCTTGGGAGATAAATCAGATTCTGATAGTTCTCGATATTTGCAAATTAATGAAGTAATTGCAGCTATTAATCCGATAAGCTTTATTATCGGGCATGGTTTTGGTGTTGGAGTTAAGTCAAGGGAAATTCATATGGAATTATCCTTTTTAGAAATTTTTCATAAACAAGGCATAATTGGGTTAGCTTTTTGGATTGCTTTGTTTATTTTTATTTTCTTATCATATATGAAAATAAAAATAAAAACTTACAAAAAAATTGCTCTTCCTTTTTTATTAAGTGTGGTTTTTATTATTTTACAATCTACAACAAATCCATATATGAATAACCCGATTGGATTAATGATAATCTTGATTTCTATTGTAGTATTTTCAAAATTATTAGAATTACAAAAGAATATAACTTTATGATTACAGTTTGCTTAGCAACATACAATGGAGAAAAATATATAATAGAGCAATTAAATTCTATCTTATCTCAATTAGATATTAATGACGAAATAATTATTTCTGATGATCATTCAAAAGATAATACTGTAGATGTAATTCGTAGGCTCAATGATAACAGAATTAAGATTTTTAAAAATGAGAAAGGACAAGGGTATTCTAAAAATTTTGAAAATGCAATAAATAAAGCATCAGGAGATATTATTTTTATATGTGATCAAGATGATGTGTGGCTAGATTATAAAGTCCAGATTATGGTTGAAGCATTATCGACTGCTCCATTAGCAATACATAATGCATTAATTGTTGATGGTGAATTAAACTTGCTTAATGAATCTCATTTTGATTTATATAATGTGGAAAAAGGGTTTTTTAAAAATTTTTTAAAAACAAGATATATTGGAGCCTGCATGGCGTTTAGAAGAGAAATTTTAGATAAAGCTTTACCTTTTCCAAAAAACCAGAAGCTTTGTGCTTATGATTATTGGCTTACATTAATTGCTGAATATTATTATAAAGTTGAATTGGTTCGACAGCCTTTAATTAAATATCGAAGACATTTTAATAATGCTTCTACCGGAGGAACAAAAAGCAACAACTCATTGATGAAAAAAATAAGTATGAGACTTTATTCTTTATATCATTTACTTAAAAGATAATAAGATGAAGGATTTATTTAAAAGATATTCTTTTTTTCAATTAATAACATTAGGCTTTAATGTTGTTAGAACCAAATTTTTATTTAAAAAAGCTAGATTAATAAGATTTCCCTTTGATGTAAGAGGCAAAAAATTTATTTCAATATCAAAGGGGTTCACAACTGGTATAGGTTGTCGATTAGAAGCATATCCAGCAAACAGTAATAAAGTTCTTTTTATTGGGGAAAATGTTCAAATCAATGATTATGTACATATAACAGCAATGGAAAATGTTACAATAGGTAATAATGTTTTACTGGCAAGTAAAATTTATATTTCAGATTGTACACATGGAAGTTATTCAGGTGATAATAATGACAGTAATCCAAAAATTATTCCATCTGACAGACCTCTGTTTTCATCTCCTGTTTTAATTAAAGATAACGTTTGGTTAGGTGAGTTTGTTTCTGTATTACCTGGCGTTACAATAGGAGAAGGAACTATAGTAGGAGCAAATTCAGTTGTTACTAAAAACTTGCCTGATTTTGTAATTGCGGTGGGGATTCCCGCAAAACCAATAAAAAAGTTTAATTTTCAATCTCAGAAATGGGAAAAATATCTATAAAAAAATATGAAAAACATTTTAATTACCGGCGGAGCTGGTTTCATTGGAAGTAATTTGGCTCTTAAACTTATAGAAAAAGGACATAAAATAACAGTTTTAGATAATCTTTCAAAACAAATACACGGAGAAAATCCAGAAATTACTTCTCCTCTTTATAAAAGTATAAAAGATAAAGTTACTTTCATTGAAGGCACTGTAACGTCAAGAACTGATTGGGAAAAAGCACTTCAAAATCAGAATGTAGTTGTGCATTTTGCTGCAGAAACAGGAACTGGGCAATCGATGTATTGTATAGAGAAATATACAGAAGTAAATATTCAGGGAACTGCTATAATGCTTGACATTCTGGCAAATAATAAAAATTCGGTTGAAAAAATTGTAATTGCATCTTCTCGCTCTATATATGGGGAAGGAAAATACAAGCACCCAAAGTTAGGTATTGTATATCCATCACATAGAAAAGAAAAAGATATGCTTGCTGGAAATTTTGAGCTTACTTTTTTTGATGAAGAAGAACTTGAACTACTTGCAACTGACGAAGATTCTAAAATTCACCCATCTTCGGTTTACGGGATCACTAAGCAAAATCAGGAGCAGATGATAATGACCGTTTGCCCAACAATAGGAATTGCTCCAGTAGGGTTTAGATATCAAAATGTTTATGGTCCGGGACAATCTTTATCAAATCCTTACACGGGTATTTTATCTATTTTTTTCTACACAAATTAGAAACAATAATCCTATTCAAATTTTTGAAGATGGTAAAGAAACTAGAGATTTTGTTTTTATAGATGATGTTGTTGCTGCTACAATTCTTGGTATTGAAAAAGAAGAAGCAAATGGACATGTTTTTAATGTAGGTACAGGTGTTGCAACAGATGTTCTAGAAGTAGCAAACTCATTGATAAAAGCTTATGATATAAGTGTTCCAGTTACGGTTACTGGGAGATTTAGATTAGGAGATATTCGTCATAATTATGCTGATTTGACAAAAATTAAAAATCTTTTGGGATTTGAGCCTAAAGTTTATTTTAAAGAAGGTATTGAGAGATTTTCTTCATGGGTATTGGAACAAGAAATTCAAGAAGATAAACTTTCTAAATCTTTAGAAGAAATGAAAAAGAAAGGACTGTTAAAGTAATGAAGTTAGAGAATTTTCAAAATAAAAAAATACTTTTTTTTTCTGTAAAATTATTTAATTATGAAAATATTATTGCAGATAAATTACGTGATTTAGGCGCTCAGGTAGACTATTATGACGAAAGACCAAGCAACTCAATTTTTACAAAAGGAATAATAAGATTAAAACGTGATGTTTATAATTTGAAAATTTCTAAGTATTATAATGAAATATTAAAAAACATTGAAAAGAAACAATATGATTACTTCTTTTTAATTAAAGGAGAGGTTGTTCCTCAATATTTTATTGATAAAATAAAAGAATTTAATCCAGATATTATTTTATTATATTACACTTTTGACTCATTTGAAAATAATCCTAACGGACTCAATATTTTAAAAAATTTCGAAAAGAAATATACGTTTGATTCTAAAGACTCGGAGAGTTTTAATCTAAAATTTAGACCGCTTTTTTTTTCAGACGATTATTATACGCTTCTTAATGAAAATCAGCCTAAATATGATTTACTTTTTATTGGTACTGCACATTCTGATAGATACATTATTAGCGAAAAAGTTGGTAAATGGTGTCAAGAAAAAAAACTCAAGAATTTTGCTTTTTACTATTCACCAAGCAGAATTGTTTTTTTATTTTTTAAATTATTCGATTCTTCATTTAAGAAATTTAAATACAATAAAATCTCTTTTAATAGCTTAAAGCATAAGGAGATTCTTGATTTGTATAAGGAATCTAAAGTTGTTTTAGATATAAACCATCCAAATCAAAGAGGATTAACAATGAGAGTTTTTGAGGCTCTAGGAAGCGGTAAGAAGTTGATAACTACAAATCTAGACATTAAGAGATACCCTTTTTATAATGAAAATAATATTTATGTTATTGATAGGAACAATATCCATCTAGATTATCATTTTTTCAATTTGCCTTTTAAGGAGATAGATGTAGATTTAATTCATAGGATGTCTATTTCAGGATGGTTAGATGAATTATTTTTTGATGATTCGTTTAATTGGTTAAGTGCACAAAGTAAGACATAAAAGTATACTTTAAAAAAGTTAGAATGAATATATTATTGACAGGAGCAAATGGTTTTTTGGGTGCAATTATAAAAAATGAATTACTTGATGATAATAATAATATTATTACTTTATCAAGAACGAATTCTGATTATAAAATTTTACTTGAAGCAGAAATTCCATTTTTTAATGAGACATTTGATTTAGTTATTCATGCTGCAGGTAAGGCACATAGTGTTCCTAAGACAGAGATAGAAAAAAGAAATTTTTATGATGTAAATGTTTTAGGAACATTAAATTTATTAAAAGGACTGGAAAAAATAAAGTTGCCAAAGGAATTTGTATTTATAAGCTCTGTAGCAGTATATGGACAAGAAATAGGAACTAAAATTGATGAAAGTTATTCCTTAAAAGCTAGTGATCCATATGGGCTAAGTAAAATTGAAGCTGAAAATATAATTCTAAATTGGTGTGAAAGAAATGGAATAATTTGTACAATTTTACGTTTACCTTTATTAGTTGGAAAGAACCCTCCTGGCAATTTAGGAGCAATGATAAAAGCTATTGATAAAGGATATTATTTTAATATTGACGGAGGTAAGGCAAGAAAGAGTATGGTTTTGGCAAAAGATGTTGCATCCCTTATAAAATCTGCATCTTCTATCGGAGGAACTTACAATCTTACAGATGGTTTTAATCCAAGTTTTAATGAATTGAGTTTAGCAATCTCTAAAAATAGAAATAAGAAACCACCTTTTAATTTACCAAAAATTTTAGCCATATCGATAGGAAAACTAGGTGACTTTTTAGGATCTAAAGCACCACTTAATTCTTCTAAATTAAGAAAAATAACTTTGGATTTAACTTTTGATGATTCTAAAGCAAGAAAGCTTCTAAATTGGAATCCTCAATCTGTTTTAAATTTTATCAATAATAATCAAATCTGATTAAAAGATTAATTGTAAAGTAAATTTGATCAAAAAAAGATATTCTTAGTCAATTCAAAGCTATTTAAGAAAAAATTATACCAAATAATGGAATATATATTACTAGGATTTATATTAATGATTTTAATGTTGCTTTATTTTAAAGCAGCAGATCGGTTTAATATAATTGATAAACCAAATCAAAGAAGTTCGCATACTGAAATAACACTTAGAGGCGGTGGAATCATTTTTTGGTTTTCAGCCTTGCTTTATTTTGTGCAAAATGTAGCGAACAATTATTTTTTCTTTACAGGAATAACTTTAGTGAGCTTAGTAAGTTTTTGGGACGATATTCAAAGTTTATCTAATAAAATTCGAATTTCCATTCATTTTATAGCAATTACCTTAATCTTTTATGATTTAGGTTTGTTTAGTTTGGTTCCGGTTTGGAATGTGGTAATAGCTTACATTTTAGCAATTGGGCTAATAAATGCTTATAATTTTATGGATGGTATTAATGGGATAACTGGACTATATACTTTAGTTGTTTTAGGATCGTTATTATATGTTAATACAAAAATTCAGCTTTTTACTGATGGCAGTTTTATAAAATATGGAATTATTGCCAGTTTAGTTTTTCTGTTCTTTAATTATAGGAAAAAAGCAAAATGTTTTGCGGGTGATGTGGGTAGTATTGCAATAGCGTTTTGGATAATTTATTTAGTTTTAAAACTTATTCTTAATACAAGTTCTCTTATTTGGCTGTTATTTCTAGCAGTTTATGGAGTTGATGCTGTATGTACAATTATACATCGTTTGTACTTAAAACAAAATATTTTTGAAGCGCATCGTTTACATTTATATCAAGTTTTGAGTAATGAATATAAAATACAGCATAGAATAGTTTCTCTTTGTTATGCATTAGTTCAAGCGACAATTTCTTTCGGAGTTATATTTCTTTATCATAAAGTTGAAGACATAATTTTATTTGTAATTGTAATTATTCCTTTACTCTTGGTATATTCATCAAAGTTTTATCTGTTAAAAAAAATCAATTTAAGATTAAATATATGATCCCTAAAATAATTCAAGGAGGAAATTTTTCAGATCATAGAGGAACCATTTCCTATGTAAATGATTTTTGTTTTAAAGATATCGAAAGATTTTACATTATTAGTAATTCTGATGAAAACCCAATTCGTGCCTGGCAGGGGCATAAATTAGATGCGAAAAATTTTTATTGTGTAAGTGGGTCTTTTAAAATTCATTTTGTAAAAATTGATAATTGGGAAAATCCTTCAAAAGATTTACCTATCGAAACAATTGTTGTTTCTGAATCTGACAGTAAAATAGTTCATATTCCAGCAGGTTATGCAAATGCTGTACAATCGTTAGAAACAAATTCAAAGTTAATTTCATTTTCTACTTTACCATTAACAAATGTAAAAGAAGATGATGCTCGTTATCCTTCGGATTATTGGAATATAAATGTATAATAATAGAATTTATTTATCATTGTCTCAACAGAGTGGTTTTGAACAGGATTATGTTCAAAGAGCATTAGATTCTAACTGGATAACTTCAGGAGGACCAAATGTTGATGATTTTGAAAATAAGCTTCAGGACTATTTTGATGAAGATTCTTTTATAGCGGCTTTAAATTCTGGAACATCAGCAATTCATTTAGCGCTGATTTTATTAGGAGTAAAAACCAATGATGAAGTTATTTGCCAAAGCATGACATTTGCGGCATCAGCAAACCCAATTTTATATCAGGGCGCAATTCCAGTTTTTGTTGATAGTGAACCTGAAACTTGGAATATCTGTCCGGAAAGTATGGAAATTGCAATAAAAGACCGAATAAAGAAAGGTAAAAAACCTAAAGCTATAATTGCGGTCCATTTATATGGAATGCCATATAAAGTTGATCAGATTCATGCAATAGCAGATCAATATGAAATCCCAGTTATAGAGGACAGTGCAGAAGCTCTTGGAAGTAAATATAGGGGAAGGAAATGTGGTGCACTTGGAACTTTTGGAATTCTATCATTTAATGGTAATAAGATAATAACGACTTCAAGCGGAGGAGCATTGGTTTGTAATTCATCGGACTTAAAAGAAAAAGGGATTTTTTATGCCACTCAGTCAAAGGATAAAGCACCGCATTATCAACATAGTGAAGTAGGTTATAATTACAGAATGAGCAATATTTGTGCAGGAATTGGACTTGGACAAATAAAAATTTTGGAAAGTAATATTGAAAAACGAAGAAAAAATCATTTCTTTTATAGAGATGTTTTAAAAAAAATAGAAGGGGTTAAACTTTTAGAATCGACTGATGAAATTTTTTTCTCAAACTATTGGTTAAATACCATTATTGTAGAGCCAACTAAAAGTAGAAATAAAGAAAGTTTACGACTTATTCTTGAAAATGCAAATATTGAGAGCAGACCACTATGGAAACCAATGCACCTACAGCCAATTTTTGAGAAATATCCATACTACGGTAATAAAGTAGCTGAAGAACTATTTAATAATGGATTGTGTTTGCCATCGGGATCAAACCTCAAAGACGAAGATAAAGATAGAATTGAAAAAGTGATTAAAGCTTTTTTTAATTGTTAAATAATAAGTAAAAATAAAATTTATTAATATGAAAGTTGAAAAAACATTTATAGAAGATTTAGTGATTATTGAACCAAATGTTTTTGGAGATGAAAGAGGATATTTTTTTGAATCTTATAGTAAAACAAAATTTGAAGATTTAGGAATTAATATTGATTTTGTTCAGGATAATCAATCATTTTCTAAAAAAGGTACACTACGTGGACTGCATTATCAAAACCCTCCTTTTGCACAAACTAAATTAGTTCGTGTATTAGAAGGAGAAATTATAGATGTTGCTGTAGATTTAAGAAAAGACTCTGCAACTTATGGTAAAGCATTTAGTGTTTTATTATCAGCAGAAAATAAAAAACAATTACTAGTTCCACAAGGTTTTGCACATGGTTTTTCAGTGATTAGCGAAACAGCTTCTGTAATGTATAAATGCGATCAGTTTTATAATAAACCTTCTGAGGGTGGAATTAAATTTGATGATCCGTCATTAAATATTGATTGGGGAATGGATTTAAAAGATGCTATTGTTTCTGAAAAAGATCAAATACTTCCTTTTATTGAAAATTGTAACAGCTTATTTTAATGAAAAAAGTATTAGTAACAGGAGCAAACGGGCAGTTAGGGTCTGAGATAGCGGTTTTATCCAAGAATTACCCAAAATATGAGTGGATTTTTGCCGATAGGACAAAAATCACATTAGATGATTTAGATTTACTTCAGGCGCAATTAAAACAAATTCAGCCAGATATAATATTTAGCTGTGGTGCATATACAGCGGTTGACAGAGCAGAAACTGAAAAAGAATTAGCTTTTACTGTCAATCATTTAGCAATAGAATTAATTGCGAAGTATACTGCAGAAAATAATGTGAGTTTAATTCATGTTTCGACAGATTATGTTTTTGACGGTTCTTCTTCAACAGCTTTAGGTGAAGATTCAGATACAAACCCTATAAATATATATGGCGAAAGTAAACTAGCTGGTGAAATTGCTTGTCTAAAAGAAAACCCCAATTCAATTATAATAAGAACTTCTTGGGTTTACAGTAAATTTGGAAATAATTTCGTTAAAACAATGCAGCGATTAATGCAGGAAAGAGATGAAATTAATGTTGTAAATGATCAGATAGGTTCACCAACATACGCAGCTGATTTGGCTGAGGTTATGATTGATATTACTGAATCTTCAAATTGGGTTCCAGGTATTTATAATTTTTCAAATGAAGGGGAAATAAGCTGGTATGAGTTTGCGTTGACAATAAAAGAGTTTGGGGATTATAAATGTAATGTAGGAGGAATCCCTACTTCAGCTTATCCAACACCAGCAAAGCGCCCAAAATTTTCACTATTAAATAAAGAAAAAATAAAATCAATTTATAATTTGGATGTTCCTGATTATAAAGATAGTTTAAAAAAAATGTTTGTATAAACTAATTTTAAGATTGATAAGTTTATTGAAAATCTTTAAAATTTAAAAAAGACACTATGAAAGGAATAATTTTAGCAGGAGGTTCTGGTACACGTTTACACCCTCTTACGCTCGCAATGAGCAAGCAAATGATGCCGGTTTATGATAAACCAATGATTTATTATCCATTATCCACATTAATGATGTCAGGAATTAATGAAATATTGATTATATCAACTCCGCATGACTTGCCAAACTTTAAAAAATTATTGGGCGACGGTTCAAGTTTAGGGTGCAAATTTAGTTATGCTGAGCAAGCAATTCCTAATGGTTTAGCACAAGCCTTTGTTATTGGTGAAGAGTTTATCGGTAACGATGATGTAGCTTTGATTTTAGGGGATAATATATTTTTTGGATCTAATATGCAGGAATTGTTGAAATCAAATACAAAACCAGTAGGAGGAGTTGTTTTTGCTTACCATGTTTCAGATCCTGAACGTTACGGTGTTGTAGAGTTTGATGAAAATTTAAATGCGATTAGTATCGAAGAAAAACCAGAAAACCCAAAATCACATTTTGCCGTTCCGGGGTTGTATTTTTACGATAATTCGGTAGTAGAAATCGCTAAAAACATAAAACCAAGTGCGCGTGGTGAATATGAAATTACAGATGTAAATAAAGTATATTTAGAGAGAAAATCTTTGAAGGTTGGTATCTTAAGCAGAGGTACAGCCTGGCTGGATACTGGAACATTTAATAGTTTAATGCAGGCAGGTCAGTTTGTTCAGGTGCTTGAAGAAAGACAAGGTTTAAAAGTTGGCTGTATTGAAGAAATAGCCTGGAGACAAGGGTTTATTAATGATGAGCAATTAGAGAATTTAGCTCTGCCATTAGTTAAGTCAGGTTACGGATCTTATTTAATAGATTTTTTAAAACAAAAGAAAAGCGTTTCTAAAGTTTAATTTTAACTAATAAATAATTTTTTAATCTTTAATTTGTATTTTTGTAAGCCATACAAAAGTTTGCACAATTAAAATAAACCAAATTGGATACAGATAAACAAACCAAAATAGCATCCATATTGTATAACTCTTTTTCACCAAGGAATTTGAGAGCAAACATTAATAACCTTAGTTATTTGCCAAGGTGGATTATTGTTGCTATAGATGTAATGGTACTTCTTTTTTCTTTTACATTTACCTATATGCTGTTTGAAGGGACAGCTTTAGGATATATTATTGTTTCTCACGATTTTTATTTTGTTTTAAGTTTAATAATCGTAAACGTTTTTTTCTTTTGGCTTTTTAGAACTTATTCTGGAATTATAAGGCATTCATCTTATATTGATGCTATTAAGTTATTGTTCTCTCAAATGTCAGTGTTGGTGTTCTTTTTGTTTATAAATCTGGTTTATGAATTATATACAGGAGAAAAAGCATTTCTAAATACGGCATTATTTATCAATTTAGTTCTGTCTTTTTGCGGTCTGTTCTTATATCGTGTAATTGTGAAGCAGACGTTTGAATTATATTTCTCAGAAAAAACAAATTCAAAACTTATAAGAACTGTAATTTATGGAACTGATGCAAATGCAATTTCAGTTGCAAATGCATTAAAATTTGAAACTCCATCGCGATTTAAAATTGTTGGTTTTGTTGATAAAAATAATCAAAATGCATCGAAGAGAATGTTAGATCTTCCTATTTTGATTTTAAGGAAAAAACTTCCGGCTCTAATGCGTTCTGTTGCTGCAGAAGGAGTTATTATTGCTGATAAAAGTTTATCAAAAGATGAACAATTGATTATTGTTGATCAATGTCTTGAATTCAATTACCGTGTTTATACAGTCCCTCTAATTTCAGATTGGGAAAATCAAAAAGAGATTTCTCAAAAAGTAAAAAATATTCAGATTGAAGATTTATTAGAAAGAAAGCCTATTGTTTTAGATAGTAAGTCGATTTCTAAACAATTGAAAGATAAAACCATCCTTATTACTGGAGCTGCCGGTTCAATTGGTAGTGAGATAGTAAGACAGGTTCTTGGGTTTAATCCAAAAACGGTTATTATTTTAGATCATGCCGAAACTCCTTTACATAATCTTTGCTTAGAAACATTAAGCATGGATACAACTGCAAAAATTGTGGCAGTTATTACAGATGTAAAAAGCAAAAAAGCATTAGAAAAAGTATTTAAAAATTATAATCCGCATGTTGTTTTTCATGCAGCTGCTTATAAGCATGTCCCATTAATGGAGGAGAATCCATCGCAGGCCATTTTAACAAATATCAAAGGAACTAAAAATTTAGCTGACTTAGCATGTAAATATCATGTCAAAAAATTCGTGATGGTTTCTACCGATAAAGCGGTAAATCCTAGTAATGTTATGGGAGCCAGCAAACGAATCGCAGAGAAATACGTTCAGTCTTTATATTTGAAAAATCAAAAAGAGAATATACCTGGAGTTACAAAGTTTATTACTACACGTTTTGGTAATGTTTTGGGATCTAACGGTTCTGTTGTGCCTTTGTTTACTAAACAAATTGCAGAAGGAGGTCCTGTTACAATTACGCATCAGGATATTATTCGATATTTTATGACTATTCCAGAGGCTTGTCAATTAGTCTTAGAAGCCGGTGCAATGGGTAATGGTGGTGAGATCTATATTTTTGATATGGGTAAACCGGTAAGAATTATCGATTTAGCTAAAAAAATGATTAAACTTGCAGGATTTATTCCGGATAAGGAAATTAAAATAAAGATTGTTGGATTGCGGCCAGGTGAAAAATTATATGAAGAATTATTAAACGATACATCTAAAACTTTGCCAACGTATCATAATAAAATTATGATCGCTCAAGAAATACAAGATGAATATGAAAACCTGCATACTGATATAGATGAATTAATTGGAATTGCAGATTTTTATGATAATGAAGATATAGTAGCAAAAATGAAAAAAATTGTTCCCGAATTTAAAAGTATGAACTCAGCTTTTGAAGTTTTGGATAAGTAATTTTCTTAATAGTTTTAATAGTTGGAATTAATTTTAACTTCTTAATGAATTAATAAAAGGTGTTTTTTTAAACGCCTTTTTTGCTTTTTTAGAAGTTAATTAATTGATTAAAAATCTTGTTAATTTAGGTTTTTACCAGTAAAATAAAGACTCTTTAATAATTTATAAACACTATTAAGATAGATTGTAAATAATATAAAAATGAATAATAATACTGAAGATTGGTTATTCGAAATAACGCCTAAAAATAAATTCTTTTCACTAAATCTTAAAGAAGTTTGGCAATACAGGGATTTATTATTTCTTTTTGTTAAAAGGGATGTAATTACTGTATATAAGCAAACAGTATTAGGCCCGCTGTGGTATTTAATACAACCTTTGTTTACTTCTATTACCTTCACAATAATATTTAATAACGTAGCAGGAATTGATACTGGTTCTATTCCTCCATTTTTATTTAATTTAGCTGGTATTACTGTTTGGAACTATTTTACGGCTTGTTTAAACGGAACTTCTGATACTTTTAAATCTAATGCTGGAATTTTCGGGAAAGTTTACTTCCCAAGAATTATTACCCCTTTGTCAGTTGTACTTTCTAATCTAATTAAATTTGGAATTCAGTTCTTAATTTTCATCGCATTTTATATCTTTTATTATTTCCAGGGTTCAGATTTAAAATTAAATGTTTTGGTAATGTTTTTTCCTTTACTAATTATAATAATGGGAATTTTAGGACTGGGATTAGGAATGATAATTTCTTCTATGGTAACTAAATATCGTGATTTTATTTATTTAGTGGGTTTTGGAATACAATTGTTGATGTATTTATCAGCAGTGATGTACCCAATTAATTTAATTAAAGCAAAATTGCCGGCATACGGATGGATTGTTGAGTATAACCCTCTAGCTTATATCATCGAGACATCTCGTTATTTACTTTTAGGCTTTGGCGAAATTTCGGTCTTTGGATTAATTTATACTACAGTATTGACATTTGCTATATCCGTATTAGGTATTTTAGTTTTTAATAAAACAGAAAAAAGCTTTATTGATACAGTTTAACCTAAATTTTATTTTAATCTAATTACATTTTAGAAATTAATAATTAAGAATCATAATTGAAAAAAGATATTATTTTAAAAGCTGAAAATATTTCTAAACAATATCGTTTGGGACAAGTAGGTACAGGTACATTAAGTCACGATGTAAACAGATGGTGGCATGAAATACGCGGAAAAGAAAATCCATATTTAAAAATTGGTGAAACTAATGATCGTTCAACTAAAGGTACTTCAGAATATGTTTGGGCTATTCAGGATATTAATTTTGAAGTCGAACGTGGAGAGGTTTTAGGAATCATAGGTAAAAATGGTGCTGGAAAATCAACACTTTTAAAAATACTTTCAAAAGTAACTGCGCCAACAACCGGAAGTATAAAATCTCGTGGAAGAATTGCTTCTTTATTAGAAGTTGGAACTGGATTTCATGGAGAAATGACTGGTCGTGAGAATATATTTTTAAACGGTGCTATTCTGGGGATGACAAAAAAGGAAATTGCTTCTAAACTAGATGAAATTATTGACTTCTCTGGCTGTGAACGTTATATTGATACTCCTGTAAAAAGATATAGCAGCGGAATGACCGTTCGTCTTGCATTTGCTGTAGCAGCTTTTTTGGAACCAGAAATTTTAGTTATAGATGAGGTTTTAGCTGTAGGTGATGCCGAGTTTCAAAAAAAAGCTATTGGAAAAATGCAGGATATTTCTAAAGGGCAGGGAAGAACAGTTTTGTTTGTGAGTCATAATATGGCGGCAGTAAAAAGTTTATGTCATAGAGGAATTGTCTTAGAGAATGGAAAGGTAAAGTTTGATGGAAATATTGAACATGCTGTGAGTTATTATTTAAGTGGAGATTCTGAAATAGTAAACCAAAAAATATTTGGCAGTGATCATGAAACTGAAGAATTTAAACTGGAAAAGATTTCAATAAATAGCCAGGGAAAAACTATTTACGACCCTCTTTCTGAAAATAATGTTATAGAATTAAATACAACTATAATTTTAAAAAATCAGTTAAATAAAAATTATCATTTAACGTACCATCTATATAATGAAATGGGTGAAGCTCTTTTTTCTTTTTCTAATGGTAATGAAGAGTATGCATTAAATTATGGAAAAAATGAATTAGTGTGCATTTTTCCAGCTTCATTTTTTCAATCTGGACAATACTTCTTATCCTTATTTTTTGTAAAAGATAGAAGAGAGGCCATATTTATTGAGAATGATATAATGTCATTTACAATAGTTGATGGAAGCCGGGATTTAGGAGTCTATATGGGAAGAGAACCAGGTTATATTAAGCCTAAATTTGAATGGACAATTAAAAATAATTAAATTTTATCTTCGATAATTTTTCTCAAATAAGATTAGTAATAATCGGCAGGTTAAAAATTTAAAGCATAAGCTGATATTTTAAATTAAAATGATACTACAATACAAATTAAACTTTAATTATTTACATGGACGTTAAGATAAAAGTATCAGTCCATATGATTACTTACGGACATGAGCTTTACATTAAACAAGCTATAGAGAGCGTTTTAATGCAAGAAACTAATTTTGATTTTGAATTGTTTATTGCAGATGATTGTTCTCCTGACAAAACGCCAGAAGTTGTAGAATCAATTTTAAGGAATCATCCTCAAGCATTTCGAATTAAGTATCACAGGCATAAAAAAAATATTGGTATGAAAGCTAATGGACTTTATGCTTTAGATCAATGTTTAGGTAAATATATTGCATTTTGTGAAGGAGATGATTATTGGACAGATCCGCATAAGCTGCAAAAACAGGTTGATTTTCTGGAAAATAATACAAATTATTCGATTTGCTGGACAAAATATTTAATAAAACAAGAATCACAAAATTTATTACCATTAGAAAAGCCAGATTGGATTTCTCATATTGAAAAAGATAAAAATTTTCATATTGATTTAAATAACATTTTTGCCCCTTACTGTACATACACATTGACAGCTGTACTAAGAAGGAATATGCTGGATTTTACAATATTAAGAAAATTAAAACATAGCAAGGATAATAGCATTTATGCACTTTGTTTAAGCAAAGGAAATGGAATGTTAATGGATTTTTATTCAAGTGCATATAGAGTACATGGAGGAGGTATATTTTCAGGCGCTTCAATTTATAAGCAAAAGTTCTATAGTTACCTTAACTTAAAAGAGATTATTCTTAAAGTGCCAGATTGTGATAATGACAACATACGAAGTATTAGAAATCATCTTCTTAAGGAATCAATAAAATTTTGCCCTAATCGCTATTCCTTCGATTATTTAAATTTAATCTGGGATTTTGCTGTTTGTTTTGGTTTTAAAAAAAGCTTGAAATTAGTCGTTAATAAATTAAAAAATGGAAAATAATAATTTGGTCAGCATTATTATGCCCGCGTATAATGTCGCTAAATATATTCAGGCAAGTATAGATACTGTTTTAAATCAAACTTATACTAATTGGGAACTAATTATTGTTGATGATGGCTCGATAGACGATACTGCAAAAATCTGCAAAAAATATTTAGATACAGATAACAGAATTAAATATATCTATCAAAATAATGCTAAACAAGCTAAGGCAAGAAACAACGGAATTCAAATTGCGAAGGGAGATATTATTGCTTTTCTAGATGCCGATGATTTATGGCTGCCAAATAAATTAGAGTTAAGTCTATCTCATTTTGACTTAAATATTTACGATTTAATATTTACAGATTCTTATTATTCAGGTCAGGAACAAATAGATGTGTCTGATCTAACATTAGAGAAAATGAGAGTTCAGAATGGTGAATATTTTGGACCTACTTCAATTTGTGATTTCCTGAAAATGAATAAAATCCCAATTCTTACAGTATTGGTAAAAAAAGCAGTACTTGAAAAAGTTGGGTCTTTTGATGAAAAATGTGTTCCCGCAGAAGACTATGATTTATGGCTGAGGCTTTTAAAAAACAATTGTAAATTCAAAGCCATTAATATTCCTCTTTCTATTTATCGATTTCAGGAGAACTCCTCAACCGCATCAGACAGATTAGCAACAAATGCTGTATTAGAACTTTTGATGAAAAATTTCACTATCGATGAAGTCAAACGTATAAAGGCTGTCCCTTTTATTAAAAGTTGGATTATAAGATGGATTCAATTGTATTTAGCAGCTTCAAATATTAGCCAGCTTCAAATAATTTTAAATCATTTTAATTTTAATAAATTTCCTGTAAAAATAACTTTTATATTGGGTCGTTTTATTAGTATTGATAAATTTAAAAAAATAATAATAAAAGCAATCTAATTGAGTCCAACAGTATCTATAATTATTCCCTGTTTCAATCAAGGTCAATTCCTTGATCAATGTTTGCAGTCAGTACTAAACCAAAGTTATGCGAGCTGGGAATGTATTATCGTTAACGATGGGAGTAGTGATAATAGTGAGGAAGCTGCAAAAAAATGGATTGAAAAAGACAGCAGATTTAAATATTTATTTACAGAAAACCGCGGCGTTTGCCATGCACGAAACTTAGGAGCAGATATTGCAAAAGGGACTTATTTACTGCCATTAGATGCAGATGACTATATTAGTGATAATTATTTGCACGAATCTGTAAAAAACATAGACATTACAAATTCAAAAATAGTATTTGGACGTGCATTTTTCTTTGGAGAAAAAGACGAAGAATTTTCTCTGCAAAACGAAGTTGTCGTTCAGGACTTACTTCAATATAACAAAATTCACTGTTGCGGATTATTCAGGAAAAGTGACTTTGTTATTGCCGGAGGATATGATGAGAATATGAAATTTGGTTTTGAAGATTGGGAACTTTGGATCAATATGCTGAAAAAAGGAGGAAAGGCAGCCAAATTAGAAAACAGCTTTCTTTTTTATAGAATCAAAGAAAATTCCAGAAGTACAATAATTGACAATAACGAAATTAAGAATCAGGAAATGCTTGAATATATTTTTAAAAAACATATTCAAGCGTATGGTTACGATTCAATTTTTGAAATGTATAATAAAAATTTAGAATTACAGAATGCCTTTAAAAACCTGCACACTTCTTTTTCTTTTAAAACAATATTTTTTCTGTTATTAAAAAAAATAAAAGATAAATTCAAAAAGCAAAGATGATATCTATTATTATTTGTTCCAGAAGTACTCAAATTGACCCGATATTTTTTAATAATATCACAGAAACAGTAGACTCTGCTTATGAATTAATTATAATTGATAATTCAGAGAACAAACACTCTATTTTTGAAGCCTACAATCTCGGAATTAAAAAAAGCAAGGGAACTTATTTATGTTTCATTCATGATGATATCAGATTTCATACAAAAGGCTGGGGAAAAGCAGTAATATCTATTTTTCAATCTGATGCCGAAATTGGATTAATTGGTATAGCCGGAACAAAAGTTAAAGGCAAAATGATATCTGGATGGTGGGATTGTCCTGAAGAATACAGAGTAATGAATATAATGCAGCATCTTAATTCAGGAAAAACCGAACACTGGAATATGGGCTGGAGAGATAATTCTGTCGAAGAAGTTGTTGCTGTTGATGGTGTTTTTATGGCAATGCCTAAAAAAGAAAAAATATCTTTTTCTGAAAAGTTTAAAGGTTTTCATAACTACGATTTAGATATCTCATTTAAGGTTAAAAAGTGTGGTAAAAAAATAGTTGTAACGAATCAAATTTTATTAGAGCATTTTTCAGAAGGACAAGTAGATGCAAATTGGGTTAAATCGACATTGAAAATACATAATTATTATAACAAAATTTTACCGCTTACAGTAGAGAATAATTTAAGTAAGGATGAATTAGAAAGTATCGATTTTGAAAACTTAAAAAAAATGATTTATCTGGCTTTTACATACAAAAGACCGTATTTGGCATTTCGTATTTGGTTTAAGTTTTTTTTAAAACACCCAAAAAATAAGTTTCATAATTATTTTTTAAGAGAATTTATAAAATTGATTTAAAAAATGCTGGCAATAATTATTCCTTATTTCAAGCTTGAGTTTTTTGAAGAAACATTGTCGTCGCTTGCCAATCAGACTAATAAAGAGTTTAAAGTTTATATAGGTAATGACGCGAGCCCGGAAGATTGCTCAGATATAATAGAAAAATACAAACAAAAAATAGATTTAGTATACCATAATTTTGAATCTAATTTAGGAAGTATTTCATTAATTCAGCAATGGGAACGCTGCATAGAACTTTCGAAAAACGAAAAATGGTTAATGCTCTTAGGAGACGATGACATTTTAGGAAATAATGTCGTCGAAGAGTTTTACAATTTTATCGAATCAAATGATAAAGAAATTGATCTAATTAGATTTAATCTTAACGTTATTGATGAGAATGGAGACTTAAAAAGCCAGTTATTTGATCATGAAGTTCATGAAACATCTCAAAAATTACTAGATCAGATGCTTTTAATGAAGGAAACCATAACCGCCAGCGAATTCATTTTTAGTCGAAATGTTTATAATCGAAACAATGGATTTGTAGAATTCCCGCTTGCATGGTTCTCGGATTATGCTACATGGCTGGTATTTAGCAAAAACACTGGAGTTTTTTATATAAAGAATGCCTTAGTGTATTGGAGACTTAGCCAGAGTAATATATCTTCTGTTGTAGCTACAGAGAAAAACATTCAGTTAAAAATAAAAAGTCTTTTTTTGTTTATGTATTTTCTACAGATCAATTTTAACATTGAACGTAAAAGACTAAAAGATTATACACATGCACAGCTAATTAATTTTTTTGGTAATATTTCAGATTTTGTAAAAATTAGAATTTTAAGAAAAGAATTTTTCAAGTTCAGATTTAAATTAGCAGATATAATCATTCTAGAGTTTATTTTTGACCGTATTAAGAGAAAAAAAATAAAAAATTTATGGAAGTATTTGTACCGCACTTAAAGGATAGAAATATTTACCTTGATGAAATTATTTGTTTTTCAGATTGTAATTTTATTTTTAGCGATTTTAATAGTTATAAAAACACTTATAAAATTGTAAATATTCATTTTCCAGAAGCTATTTTCAATTGGATCGTTCCAACAGATGAACAGTTAAATGATCTTGAACAAAAAATTTTAGACTGGAAAAAGCATTCAAAAATAATTTACACTTTAAACGATATCAAATCGCATTACGACGAAGAAAATAAGTTTGCAGATTTATTTAGATTAGTACAAAAACATGCAGATGGAGTGATTCATTTAGGGAATTATTCGTTAGAAAAATACAAACATCTTTTTTCTGTCAATTGTCAGCATACAGTTATTTATCATCCTTTGTATGATAGTTTAATTGCAGATTTTGCGATTGCAGATTTTCAGGAAAAATTTCAATTAAATTTAAAAGATAAATATGTTGTTTCAGTAATTGGAGATATAAGATCAATGGAAGAAGTAAAACTTATCTTTAAAGTTTTTAATAAAATTCCGCACAAAAATAAGTTTTTGATTGTTCCTAATATGTTTGTATTTATGAAACTGCCAAAATTTTTCCCATACCGTTTTAGAAATATATACAGAAGAGTTGAAGAGTTTTTGTTTTGCTTTCCACTTCGAAAAGAACAATATTTTTTTAATTTTAAATTTATAGATTATAACTATATGGTTGATTTAGTTAAGAATTCATCACTAGTTGTTATTCCGAGATTAAAAAATTTAAATTCAGGAAATCTGTATTTGGGGTTGAGTTTTGATAAACCAATGATAATTCCAAAAGTGGGAAATTTGACAGAAACGGCAGATTATTTTAATTTTCCATTACTAGATTTGCAAAAGAAAAATTATGAAGAAGTGATTGATGCTGCAATGGCTTTAGATCAAAAAGCTTTTTTTAAAACTAAAGAGTATCTGGAAAAGAAAGATAAATTTAAAGCCAGTACTATTGCGGCACAATATGATGCTTTTTTTTACCAATTGATAAATAATTAAATGGATCCGTTAGTTTCTATAATTGTTCCCTGCTATAATCAGAGTCAGTATTTAACTGAGGCGCTCGATTCAATATATAATCAAACTTTTACGAATTGGGAATGTTTAATTATTGATGACGGAAGTACCGATAATACGGCTGAAGTAGCAAAATGCTTTGTTGATAAAGATTCCCGTTTTGCCTATTTTTTTAAAGAGAACGGTGGAGTCAGCAGTACAAGAAATTTAGGATTAGAAAATGCAAATGGACAATATATTCAGTTTTTAGATTGTGATGATGTTTTAGATTCTAGAAAACTAGAATTGTCAATAAAAGAACTGGAGTTAAATAAAAAGATACAAATCGTCATATCTAATTTTAGAATGTTTACGAACGATGTAAAAGCTTCATCTCCTCCATTTTGCATTTTAGATCCTGTATATTTTAATCTTGACGGATTTTTATACGAATGGAACATATCATTTTCTCTTCAAATGCAATGTGGTTTTTTTGATGCTTTATTGTTCAAAAATATTCGTTTTCCTGATAATTTGTCAGCACAAGAAGACTGGGTTGTCTGGGTAAGTTTATTTAAAACAGGATGTAAGGCAGCTTTTATAGATCAACCATTAGCATATTATAGAATTAACCCTAATAGCAGGATGTCAACTTTGGGTATCGATGATAATAAAGTAAAGGTTCTGAAAAGTTTTAAATCTATTCTTACTAATGATGAATACTACAAATTTACTTTTACTTTAATTTCAAGAATTTATCAGTCAAATGAAGAGGTTAAAAAAAGACTGAAAGAAGTTAGAAGTTCAAATGCTTATCAAACAGGTTTAATGATTAAAAAGATTCTAAAAAAAATGGGACTGTTAAATGTTTCAAGATCTTTTTTTAAAATAATACTTCGATTCAAAAATAAATAATGGCTAAACTTTCTATAATTATACCAAGCTATAACCATGGCGAATTTTTAATCGACAGATTAGAAACTATTTATAATCAAACATACAAAGATTGGGAAGCAATTATTATTGATGATAAATCGACAGATGACAGCGTAGCAATAATTGAAAAGTTTCTTAAAAACAATCCTGATTTTAATATCAAATATTTTATAGTAAATGAGAATAATTCAGGAAGCGGTTACAACTCTTGGAAAAAAGGTATCGAACTTGCCGAAACAAAATATATCTGGATAGCCGAGACTGATGATTATTCTGATGTAACTTTTCTGGAAGAATTAATTCCTGTTTTAGAATCTAATGAAAAAGTTTCTCTGGCTTTTTCTGCCAGTCATTACGTTGAGAACAATAAAATTACCTACGATTCATCAAACAGAACAAAAGATTTAAACGTTAATAAAAATGAATATAAAGTAATAGATAAAAGTGTTTTCTTTAAAAGAATGCCATTTGATACTTACATAACAAATGGAAGTTCAGTTGTATTTAAAAAACCAAACGTAACTATACCCGATACTATCTTTACAAATAAACAATGTTCGGACATTTTTTTATGGTCATATTTATTAGAAAACAGCTCGTTTGCATTTTTAAATAAAAACCTAAATTATTTTAGAAGGCATGCTGGGTCAACATCTACATTTTTACAAAAACATAAATTGGAGAGCATTTATCATGAAAATGCTAAATACTTGAATCTTTTTAAGCAGACGGATAAATATCCCCAATTTATTAATCATTATATTAAATACTATATCTGGAGTCATAAAAAAGATTTTTTAAACACCTCGAGCGTTCGAAAAATACAAATTAATAAAAACCTAAGACTGCTATATTTTCTTGAATTAATTCGTTTCACAGCATTTAAACTTTTTAGAAAATGAGCATTTCTCCTTTGGTATCGGTTATTATTACAACTTATAACAGGGCTTATTATTTAAAAAAAGCTATAGATTCTGTTTTTAATCAGACTTATAAAAATTTAGATGTTATAGTAGTTGATGACGGAACGATTGGAGATGAAAATCAAAAGTTATGTTCGAAATATGATTCTATAACATACTTAAAAATCAAAAACTCCGGCGGCCCTTGTAAACCTAGAAATGAAGGTATAAAGATTTCGAAAGGAGAATATATCATTTTTTTAGACGATGATGATCTTTGGGAACCTAATAAAATAGAAATACTTCTTGATGTTTTAGAAAAAAATCCGTCATTTGGTTTAGCACATCATTATTGTAAATTAATTGATGAAAATGATAATGAATTAGACAGATATGTAGGTAAGCCAGGTAAAATTGAAGACAAGCATGGTGATATATCAATGAAAATGATCGGGAACTATACCGTTAGTGATTATCCTCTTACTCGGGCAGGAATTATTAAAAAAGTAGGCTTTTTTAATGAAAAAATGATTGCAGCTGGTGAAGATGTCGAATATTGGAACAGGGCCTCGTTTTTTACTAAATTTTATTATGTCGATTTACCACTCACAAAATACCGAATACATTTTTCAAACAATTCAAAGATTAACGAAAAAGAATATTTAAAATTAAATCTCTTCAATAAAGAATTTATAACGGAATATAAAAACAAAGGGATTATCTCAAAAAAAGATTATCCCAGATATATCCAAAAACTGGTACACAATCAGATAAAGATGTTTAAATTAAACTATTTTAAAAGTTTAAGCATTTTAAATAAGTTGGATTCTTTCTGGTTTTTCAATTGGAAAAATTTAAAATTATTTATTTTTATTTTAATAAAGAGGTAAATTGAGAATAGGCTACAACCCAAATAAAGATAAAAAACAAGAACCAAATGATTTTTTTCATCAGGTTGTTATTCCTGTTTATATACCTGACAGCGAAGGTTATTTTAAAGACAGCCTGAAAATTTTGGAATATTGTCTCAAATCTTTATTTAAAACAATTCACCCAAAAACATATATTACAGTTGTTAATAACGGAAGCTGTATTGAAGCAGCAGAGTATTTAACTGATCTTCAAAAAACAGGAAAAATACACGAAATCATTAACACGACCAATATTGGGAAATTAAATGCCATCATAAAAGGTATTTCGGGACATAATTTTACTTTTATTACCATTAGCGATGCCGATGTACTTTTTTTAGAAAACTGGCAGGAAGAAACGTATAATGTTTTTGAAAAATTTCCAAAAACAGGAGCTGTCTGCCCAACACCATCTTCAAAATCTTTAAAAAATTATACATTTAATATTTGGTTCGATTTATTATTTTCAAAATCACTTCGATTTACGAAAGTCAAAAATCCAACAGCTTTAAAAGCATTTGCAGAAAGTGTGCAAAATCCAAATATGTATCAGGATATTCACCTCGAAAAGTACCTTACCGTTTCAAAAGATAATTTCAGAGCCGTTGTTGGAGCCGGGCATTTTATTACGACTTACAGAAAAGAAGTTTTTGAAAACAGCAGAATTAGATATTCGAATTTTATGCTAGGCGGAGATAGTGAAGCAAAATTACTTGATCTTCCGGTTGTAGAAAAGGGAATGTGGCGGCTTTCAACAGAAGAAAATTTTGCATTCCATTTAGGTAATATTGAAGAAAAATGGATGGAAGAAACTTTAGAAAAAATAAAACCAAATAATTTTCTTCCAGACAATCCAATTTTTTTACAAAAGATTAAATTTTCCAGAATAGGATTTATAGTTAAGCACAAGTTATTTTCAAAAATTCTTACCAGACAAAAAATATGGTATTATTGCCTGAAAATAAAAGGACTTTCTAAAAGTGAGACATTAAAATATATTCAAAAAAATGAGTAAGTCTCCTAAAGTAATTCTGCTTTCACAAGTGCCGCTGCCTTTTTCAAAAATAGGAAGCTGGACAACGCTCTATAATAATTATTTAGAGAAAGATCATAAAATAGATTACATCGTTTGTCCTAAGTCAGACAAAAAATATGACAGCGTAAAATACAGTTACACCAATTTTACGTTTTGGCATAAAATTCAGCGAAAATTTTTGAAGAAAAAAAATCTTGAATATTTTCAGGCTCTCGATAAATTTATAAATCCTGGTGAAAAATATATAATCCAGATCGTTGATAATTATGGAATGGTAAAGCCTCTCAAAAATTATCTTATATCAAAAGGAATTGATAAACAATGTTACATTCAATTCTTTTATCATGGTTATCCTCCATATGATTACAGCGATTCAATGCAGAATTTCTATGACATTATAGATGAAATCATTTTGCTTACAAACGATAGCTATATTGAGCACAAAAAAAAGATTAATGTACTGTCCAATTATATTTCTATTTTGCCAAATGGAATTGATACTAAAAAATTTAGTAAAATTTCGAGTTCAGAAAAAACCAAGTTAAAAGCCGAATTAGGTTTTAAAGATAAAAAAGTTTTCGTTTGGTGCTCGCAGGATAGGCCAAAAAAAGGACTGCATGTTATTCTGGACGTTTGGAGAAGAATTTATTCTTCGCAAAAAAATATAGTATTATTAGTCATAGGGTGTAATCCAAGAGAAACAATGGATGGAGTTATATTTTTGGGTAAAATACCAAATGACGAACTGCCAAAGTATTATCAAATTTCAGATTGCTATCTATTTCCAACATTATGCCAGGAAGGATTTGGACTCAGTCTTATTGAGGCTTTACATTGTGGAAATTATTGTATTGCATCAGCATTAGGAGGAGTTCCAGAAGTATTACAATACGGGAAATACGGAAAATTAATAGAAAATCCACATTTTATTTCAGAATGGGGACAGGCTGTAAATGATTTTTTAGAAGGGGAATTTGAAACTCCAGAAGTACCAAATGATTTGTATTCTTCAGAAAAATGGAATACCAAAATGAATGATATTATAGAAACAGCAAAAAATAGAATGCAAAACAATTCAGCGAAATAATGAGAATAAACCAGTTGACATTTACAAGGTTTTTGGCCGCAATTTCAATAGTTATATTTCACTATGGTAAAAAAAGTTTCTTATTTAATAATTTTATCGTAGATTTTATATTCAATAATGCAGATGTGTGCGTGAGCTATTTTTTTATTTTGTCCGGATTTGTAATGATGATTGCATACTCCAATAAATCAAATATATCTACAAAAGAATATTTTACAAATAGATTTGCCAGAATCTATCCTTTGTATCTTTTGGCAATATTTATAATGTTTTTGCTGCAGGTTCGTACCAATGAAATAGATCTTTCAGGGATATTTTTAAATGTTTTGATGATTCAGTCCTGGGTTCCGGGTAAAATTTTATCGGTTAATGCACCCGGATGGTCATTATCTGTAGAGTTTGTGTTTTATGCTATTTTTCCTTTTCTGTTTAATAAATGTTTCAATAGGTTTAAAATTAAACCAATTTCTTTATACATAATTTCATTCTGGATTTTAAGCCAGCTGGTTTTTCAGGTATTTTATTATTTATACGCAGAAACATCTACGACAGCAAAAGATTTTATAATGTATAATCCCATATTGCATATCAATGAGTTTTTGATAGGAAATCTGGCAGGCTTTATCTTTATTAAAAAATTGCAATTTAAAAAAGCAAACTACGATTTTTTGATTCTAACCTTTGCCGGACTTACAATTCTGGCTTTAAAATTTTCAGTAGGTAAAATTTTTCATAATGGATTACTGGCTCCGTTATTTATCTCATTAATAATTTTAATTTCATTAAATAATGGAATTATTACAAAATTATTTCAAAAGAAACTATTTGTGTTTTTAGGAGAAATTAGTTTTGGAATCTATATTTTACAGTATCCAGTTTATTCTATGTTTAGTGCCTATAGTGTAAACAAGTATTTTCATATAACAGATCCTACATTAGTTTTTTTTATCAGACTTGTTATTTTAATTATTGCTTCTTCATTAGCTTATATTTATGTTGAAAAACCAATTCAGAATAAAATAAAAACAAGAAATAAAACGGCATCTGTAATTGAAAACCCGGCTTAATAAAAATTAAAACAATGAAAACAATAGCCATAATTCCAGCGCGTGGAGGTTCAAAACGTATAGAAGGAAAAAATATTCAGTTGTTGGGAGAATTTCCTTTAATTGCTCATTCAATATTATATGCACAGAAAAACAGTGAAATTATAGATGATATTTACGTTTCGACTGATGATGCAGAAATTAAGAAAACAGCCTTGCAATTTGGAGCAAAAGTTATTGATCGTCCCGTTTCTATTTCAGGAGATTTAGAACCAACAGTTTCAGCATTAAAACATGCTTTACAAATGATAGGATCTGATGTTGAAAATGTAGTTTTATTGCAGGCAACAAACCCATTTCGACCACAAAATTTATTAAGAGAAGCTTTTGAAAAATATAAAAAGGAAGATGCAGACAGTTTATTTACTATTTCAAGAAATCATCAAAAATTTGGAAAAATTGTAAACAATAAATTCCAGCCTTTTAATTACACTTTCGGACAGAGAAGTCAGGATTTAGAACCGCTTTTTTTTGAAAATGGATTGCTCTATATCTCAAAAGCTTCTTTAATACAAAAAGATATTATTATCTCAGAAAATGCAATTCCATTTGAAGTAGATCATATTTTTGCACATGTTGACATTGATGCTCCGGAAGATTTAGAATATGCAGCCTTTATATATAATAAGATTGATGGAAAAAAATAGTATTTATTTCCCCAATCTTAATGGTTTAAGGTTTATTGCTGCTTTGATGGTAATAATTAGTCATATTGAATTAAATAAATCTCTTTTTGGATATGAAAATGGTTTTCACGAAATTAAATATTTGGGAAAACTTGGAGTATCGTTGTTTTTTGTTTTAAGTGGATTTTTAATCACCTTTTTATTATTACAGGAAAAAAATGAACACAAGAAAATTAACTTTAAGTTTTTTTATTTCCGAAGAATTTTAAGAATATGGCCGCTATATTTCATGATCGTAATACTTTCATTGTTTGTTCTGCCTCATCTGGAAATGTTTAATATTCCCAATTTAAAGTTAGAATATGCAAATAATGCAGAGTTTATCAAAATTCTGATTTTGTTTTTATTTTTCCTATCCAATGTATTAATTGTCATTAAGCTCATTCCTTTTGCTACACAAACCTGGTCTATAGGAACTGAAGAACAATTTTATCTTATCTGGCCACTATTAATTAGTAAAACAAATCATTTAAAAAGATATTTTTTAGGAATAATTCTGCTTTATAATTTAGTGTTAATATTTATGTGCAATTCTGCTTTGGATCATATTATGTACATAAAATTAATACGCGGCTATATTGAAACAATTCAATTGGATTCACTTACTTTTGGAGCGCTGGGAGCTTACTTTTTATTTTATAAAAACAAAGTAATAGATGTAATAACAAACAATTATATTTTTTGTTTGAGTATTCTTTTACTGATAATCAGTTTAATTTTTGATTTTCAAATAATTTACTTTAAAACCTCTCTAAACGCTGTTTTTTTTATAATAATTATATTGAATTTGGTTCACAATACAAATATCGCAAGGCTTTTAGAAAATAGATTCTTTTTTAAAATGGGAGAGATTTCCTATGGTTTGTACATGTATCATCAAATAGTTATTGTTTTCTTTATAAACTGTTTTATAAGATTGAATTTTTTTTCTAATTCCGTGCTTTACATTTTTACATTTGCAGGAACAATTTTAGTTTCACATTTATCATATAAGTTTTTTGAAAAACCCTTTATATTAAAAAAGGAAAAATATAAATTTTAAAAGAATGAATCCATACATAGAAATTGCAGGCCGTAAAATTGGACCAGATTTTCCACCATTAGTTATTGCCGAAATCGGAATCAATCACGAAGGCTCTTTAGAAGTAGCAAAAGAAATGGTAGATGCAGCACACAGGGCAGGAGTTGAGGTAGTGAAGCACCAGACTCATATTGTAGAAGACGAAATGTCTGGCGCAGCAAAAAAAGTAATTCCGGGAAATGCAGATGTTTCTATTTATGAAATTATGGAAAGATGCTCGCTAAATGAATCTCAAGAATTAGAATTGAAAAATTATGTCGAAAGCAAAGGCATGATTTTTATTTCAACTCCATTTTCAAGAGCAGCTGCCGAAAGATTAAAGAAATTTGATATTCCAGCCTATAAAATTGGTTCGGGAGAATGTAATAATTATCCTTTGCTAGAGCACATTGCTTCATTTGGAAAACCTGTAATTTTAAGCACAGGAATGAATACAATAGAAAGTATTCAAAAAGCGGTTGCCATTTTTGATAAATATAATATTCCGGTTGCTTTATTGCATACAACAAATTTATACCCAACACCAATTCATTTAGTTCGTTTTGGGGCAATGGCAGAACTTCACGAAGCTTTTCCAAACAAAGTATTTGGGTTAAGCGATCATACCTTAAACAATAATGCTTGTTTAGGTGCAGTCGCTCTTGGGGCAAGTATTTTAGAGAGACATTTTACAGATCATATGCAGCGTACAGGTCCGGATATTGTTTGCAGTATGGATGAAAAAGCATGTGGAGAATTGATTGTTTCAAGCGCAGAAATTGCCTTAATGCGAGGCGGAACTAAAAAACCAGCTCTAGAAGAACAAGTTACAATTGATTTTGCTTTTGCTACTGTTTGCGCTATTAAATCAATTAAAAAAGGCGAGATTTTATCTAAAGAAAATATTTGGGTTAAACGCCCGGGAACTGGTAAAATTTTAGCAGAACACTTTAATGATTTAATTGGAAAAACTGCTGCGAGAGATATTGAAAATGACGAACAATTAGATTTTACTGATTTTGAGTAATTCTTCAAAAAAAATATTATTTCTTACCGGCACCCGTGCAGATTTTGGAAAAATAAAATCCCTTATTCAAACTCTCGAAGAACAACAGGATTTTGAAGCTTTTGTTTTCGTTACTGGAATGCATCTGCAGGAAATTTATGGCTATACATTGATCGAAATAGAACGTTGCAATTTTAAAAACGTTTTTACATTCGAAAATCATACGCACGAAACTACGATGGATTTGACATTGGCAAAAACCATTGAAGGTTTGTCAAATTACTGCAAAACCATAAAACCAGATATGATTGTGGTGCACGGAGACAGAGTAGAAACACTTGCCGGCGCCATTGTAGGATCTTTAAACAATATTTTGGTAGCTCATATTGAAGGCGGTGAAGTTTCAGGAACTGTTGATGAATTAATTCGTCATAGTGTGAGTAAACTAAGCCACATACATTTTGTATCAAATAAACAGGCTGCAAAAAGGCTGCAGCAAATGGGAGAAGTAAAAGAGTCTATTTTTACAATTGGCTCGCCAGATATAGACATTATGTTTTCAAACAATCTGCCTTTTCTTGAAACAGCAAAACAATACTATCAGATTTCTTTTGATGATTACGCACTTGTAATGTTTCATCCCGTTACGACAGAATTTAATTCAATGAAAGAATATGCTGTTACTTTTGTTGACTGCCTATTGAAAGATAAGCGTAACTATATTGTTATTTTTCCAAATAATGATTTGGGAAGTCAATTTATAATCGACGAATTTAAACGACTGGAAGGAAATACTAGATTCAGAATTTTTCCATCATTGCGATTCGAATATTTTTTAACATTATTAAAAAACAGTCAATTTATAATTGGCAACAGCAGTGCCGGAATTCGCGAAGCTCCTTATTATGGAATTCCAATTATAAATATAGGAACCCGTCAGCAAAACAGAGCCATTCATGCCGATATTATCAATGTCAATTATTCAGAAAAAGACATCCTTGAAGCACTTTCTAAAATAGGTTCTCACAAAGTTCAGGTTTCAGATAATGATTTTGGGGAAGGAAATAGTAACGAATTGTTTTTGCAATCACTAAAGAAAAACGATATTTGGCAGCTGAATCACCAAAAACAATTTAGAGATATATAATATCCCTTAATAATACCATTGTAAACACTTATGTTTTTTAACTCCATAGCATTTGCTATCTTTTTACCAATCGTTTTTTTTCTGTATTGGTTTGTATTTAATAAAAACAAAAGCACCCAAAATGCTTTATTAATCATTGCCAGTTATTATTTTTATTCTTGTTGGGATTGGAGATTTCTATTTTTATTGGTTTTCTCCACATTTCTGGATTATTACACAGGAATTCAAATCGAAAAAGGAAAGTCAGAGAAAAGTCGAAAATTTTGGTTTTGGTTAAGTATTTTGGTTAATCTTGGATTTTTAGGAGTTTTTAAATATTATAATTTCTTTGCTTCTTCATTTTCAGAATTATTAAATTCAGCCGGAGTAAAAGCAAGCCCCTTTTTACTGAATGTTATTTTGCCTGTCGGGATTTCATTTTATACATTCCATGGACTTTCTTATGTTATCGATATTTATTTTAAAAGAATAAAAGCTGAATACAATTTTGTAGATTATTCCTTATTTGTGAGTTATTTTCCGCTCTTAGTTGCCGGACCAATCGAAAGAGCAACACATTTACTGCCGGAGATAAAAGTTAAGCGCGAGTTTGATTTAGAAAATGCAAAACAGGGAGTTTATCAAATTATTTGGGGTTTAGTAAAAAAGGTAATTATTGCAGATACTTGTGCACCATATGCCAATGCAGTTTTCGATAATTACACTTCAATGAATTCCTTCTCACTTATTTTAGGAGCTGTATATTTTGCCTTTCAAATTTATGGAGATTTCTCAGGATATTCAGATATTGCACTTGGCGTATCAAAATTGTTTGGTTTAGATTTATTGAGAAACTTCAATTATCCCTATTTTTCAAGAGATATAGCGGAGTTTTGGCGCCGCTGGCATATTTCACTTTCTTCCTGGTTTCGAGATTATTTATATATTCCGTTAGGAGGAAGTAAAGGCGGGCTTTGGATGAAAATCAGAAACACATTTATCATTTTTGTTGTTAGTGGTTTTTGGCATGGCGCAAATTGGACATACCTGGCCTGGGGATTCATAAATGCAGTTTATTTCCTGCCATTACTTCTTTCAAACAGTAATCGAAATAACATGGACACAATTCAGCTCAAATTTAATTTTGATTCTGTAAAAGTGTTTCTAAGCATACTTTACACCTTTGCATTAACCTGTATTGCGTGGGTATTTTTTAGAGCCAAAACAATTACAGATGCTGTTTTGTATTTAAAGCGAATTATTACCAGTAAAGATTTTAGTTTTCAGTATTTAGACAACGAACGCTACAGTTACGAACTGCTGCTTATGATTGGAATATTTGTTTTAATCGAATGGAATAACCGCAGTAAAGTAGAACCACTTTCTGGAAAATGGAGTACCTTAAAAACTGCTTTGGCAATTTTAGCCATCATGGCTTTTGGAACTTTTTCAGATTATAAAGAATTTATATATTTTCAGTTTTAATGAAGAAGTTTTTAATTTATATAGCTAAAATTAGTGTAGTAACTGTTTTAATAGCATTTCTATTAGATGGCTTGTACACCTATATTTTTAGGCATTCTAATAATAGAGGAAAAATTGAAAAGGTTTTTAATTCAAAAGCCCAGAAATACGATGTAGTTTTTTTAGGATCTTCAAGAGCAAACAATCATTTTGTGGCACAAATGTTTGAAGACAAAGGATTAAAAGCATTCAATTACGGAATGAGCGGCGGGCATTTATTTGAGGCTTCTTTGATGTTGAAATTAATGATTGAAAGAAAATATGAAATAAAAAATGTTATTCTCGAAGCCGACTTGAATTTGTCTAATGAACATCAGGCTGAAGGGATTTCTGCGAGATTCCTGCCTTATATTCACAATTCAGAAGTGATTAAAGATCATTTTTCAAATGAAGCAGATTTTAATGAACTGTATTATATTCCATTTTACAGATATATTAAATATGATGGAAAAATAGGGTTCAGGGAAACTTTTTTTATTACAATTGATAAAAAAACAAATGCTTTAGATAATTTGGGTTATTATCCTTTGGTAAAGCATAAAAATGGCAATATGAAAAATAATATTGTCAATTTAAATCCATTAAAACACAATAAATATTACGAAGAAATTAAAAACCTTTGTAAGGCACATAATATTAATTTCATTGCGGTTATGACACCAATTTGTGAAAACACCACAGGAATGAATTATTTTGAAAAAGTCAAAAAGGTTTATCCGGAAATTCATAATTATGAAAATGTGGTAATAGAAGATAAATACTTTTCTTCTTGCGGACATATGAATGATGCTGGTGCAAAAATATTTACGGCAAGAATTTTAAAAGATTTTTTCAATAAGTAAAATGGAAAAAAATAAGATTTTATTATTGTTCCCAGATGGTGTTGGAATTAGGAATTATCTTTTTTCTAATACATTCAATAATTATAAATCAGAAGATTTAATCCTGTTTCATGGTTTTGATCCTCAAACCATAACTTCAATTAAGGAAGATACTTTAATTGATAACGATATTTTGATTCCTAATTATAAGGAATCCTTAAAAGAAAAATTTTTAAGAGAATTAATCTGTATTTCAAGATTATACTATAATAATTCTAAAGTTAACAATCCAACTTTGTTAACCAATTGGAATTGGAAACAAAAAGGATTGTCTAAAAAGATATTTTATAAACTAATACAGATATCCTCTATATTTTTTAAAAAATATCCGAGTATTTTAAAACTCGAAAAAATGTATCAGAAAGCAATTCGTCAAAATCCTTTTTATTATCAGGTAAAAAATATTTTGAGCGATGCAAAAGTAAGCCATTTATTCTGTTCACATCAAAGAGCATTAACTGCTGCACCGGTTTTTGCCGCAGCGACTGATTTGGGAATTAAAACCAGCACCGTAATTTATTCATGGGATAATTTGCCAAAAGCTCGTTTAGCCCTGCGGGCAGATAATTACTTAGTTTGGTCTCTTTATATGAAAAATGAATTAAAACAATTCTATTCTGAAATTCCAGCAGAAAATATTCATATTACAGGAACTCCACAGTTTGAATTTTACGATGAACCAAAAAATATAATTGATAAAGAAATTTTTTATCAGAAATATAATTTAGATTTAAACAAAAGAATTATTTGCTTTTCTGGGGATGACACTAAAACTTCTCCAGATGATCCAAGTTATTTGAAAGATATAGCCGAGGAAATTATCAAAGCAAATTTGCAGAATGAATATCAAATTTTATTAAGAAGATGTCCAGTTGATTTTTCAGGAAGATTTGATAAGATCGTAGAGCAATATAAAGATTTAATTAAAGAAGCACCGCCGTTATGGTATTTCAGTAAATCAAAAGAATGGAATACTGTTTATCCAACTTTTGATGATGTTAAGTTATTAGTGAGTACTGCCTTTTATTCTGATATAGTTGTGAATGTTGGATCTACAATGGCTTTTGATTTTGCAATGTTTAATAAGCCCTGTATATTTATTAATTATGATCAGCCAAATAAAAATGTAAAAGATTGGTCGGTGAAAACAATTTATCAATTTCAACATTTTAGAAGTATGCCAAATAAAAAATCAGTTATTTGGTTAAATGGTAAAAATGAAATCGCTCAAAAGATTGTTATGCAGACAAGCAATAATATTGATATGATTAATTGGAAAGAAATAATACTTGGAGATTATAAAAATGCATCTAATAATATTCGGAAAATAATAAATTAGGTAGATATGCACATCTGTTTCATAACTAACGAATTTCCAAAAGAAGGTTTTCCACATGGAGGAATTGGCAGCTTTGTTAAGACATTGGCTGTTTCGTTGGTTAAAAAAGGTTTTCAAATATCCGTTGTCGGAATTAACTATACTCCAAATAATGAAACTGAAATTGTAGAAGGAATAAATGTTTATAGACTAAAAAAAAGTACAATAAAAGGATTTTCCTGGTATTTTAATTCGAAGGCACTTAATGAAAAAATAAAGCAGCTTCACAAAGAAAATCCAATACATATTATTGAATCTTCGGAACTTGGGCTTGCTTTCCTATCTAAAATAAAAGACATAAAATATATTATCCGTTTACACGGAGGCCATCATTTTTTTGCTGAAAGTGAAAACAGGAAAATCAACAAATGGAAAGGATTTCAGGAAAAAAGATCTTTTAGTAAAGCAGATGCTTTTATTGCTGTTTCTCAGTATGTAAAAAAACATACCGAACAATATTTAAGTTACAATAATAAACCAATAGCCTATATAAGTAACCCTATTGATACTGATTTTTTTAAACCAATAAGTGAAAATGAATCTGATAACAAGATCCTTTTTGCCGGAACAGTTTGTGAAAAAAAAGGAATAAGGCAATTGATTCAGGCTTTCCCATTTGTAAAAAAAGAAATTCCTAACGCTGTTTTAGAAATTTATGGACGTGACTGGTTTTTTCCTGATGGAACATCCTATATTAAGATGTTGAAAGAAAAAGAATTACCAAAAATAGAGAAAGCGGCAGAAGATGTTTGTTTTAAAGGAGCAATTTCATTTAATGGTATTCCCAATGCATATTCGGAGGCGGCGGTATGTGTATTTCCGTCGCATATGGAAACACAGGGTTTAGTTGCACCAGAAGCCATGTCTATGGAAAAAGCAGTTGTTTTTACAAAACTAGGACCAGGACCAGAAGCTGTAGAAGATTATAAAACAGGATTATTATGTGACCCTTATAATCCAAAAGATATTGCTGAAAAAATTATCTGGTTTCTTTCAAACAAAGAAAAAAAAGAAATAATAGCAAAAGCAGCAAGGAAATTTGTGGTTCAAAAATACGGACTGAATACTATTATGGATCAAAATATTGTTTTTTATAAATCGTTACTTAAATCTGAAGACTAAAAAATAAAAAAGATGAATTTATTTCAACTCATAAAATCAGATTACAGGAAATATAAAAAATATGGAGGCAGTTTCTTTGGGATTATATTTTTAACTCAGGGATTTTGGGCCATTTTTCAATATAGAATTGCTCATTTTATTTATTCAAAAATAAAATGGCAGCCATTTCGATTTTTAGGATTGTTTATAATGCTTATCAATCAAAAATTTATTGAAATTGTAACAGGGATATCAATTTCAGCATCTTCAAAAATTGGAGATTCATTTTATATTGGGCATTTTGGAGGTATTATTATTAATGCAGATGCCGTTGTAGGTAATAATTGTAATATTTCTCAGGGAGTAACAATAGGAGTGTCTGGACGCGGCGAAAAACGAGGAGTTCCTGTAATTGGTAATGAAGTGTATATTGGAGCAAATGCCGTTGTATCAGGAAATATTAATATAGGAAACGGAGTTTTAATTGGAGCTTGTTCAATGGTAAATACTTCTGTTGAAGATAATTCGGTAGTTTTGGGAGTTCCTGCAGTTGTAATATCACAAAACGGATCTAAAGGCTACATTTAATGAAGTTACTAATTCTTTCATCGGCTCCATTTATATTTAAAGATAACAAATGCTATGCTTACAGCCCTTATGTAAAAGAATTAGTAATTTGGGAAAAATATGCAGATGAAATTGCTTTTTGCTGTCCGGTATGGAAAAAGGAGAATGGATTATTGATCGATGAAATTCCATTCAAATTTAGCAGACACTATAAATTAATTGACTTTAATTTAAATACTTTCAGTAATATTATTAAAAGCGTTTTTTGTTCTATCCTAAATACGCTGATTATTTTTAAAGCAATGTATCATGCAGATCACATTCATTTGCGATGTCCGGGAAATATTGGTTTGTTAGGAAGTTTTGTTCAGGTATTTTTTCCAAATAAAATAAAATCGGCAAAATATGCAGGAAATTGGGATCCAAAAAGCAAGCAGCCCTGGACATATAAACTGCAAAAGAAAATTTTAAGCAATACATTCTTTACCAAAAACATTAAAATTCTGGTTTACGGAGATTGGGAGAACCAGTCTAAAAATGTAAAACCTTTTTTTACGGCTACCTATTCAGAATCTGAAAAAGAAACAGTTGAAAAAACTACTATTGATTCAGGGATAGAATTTATTTTTGTTGGAAGTTTAGTTGAAGGCAAAAATCCCGTTTATGCCATAAAACTAGTTCAAAAATTAATTGAAAGAGGGAAAAATGCAGTTTTGAACCTGTATGGGAATGGCGGCGAAAAAGCATCTTTAGAAAAGTACATCAAAGAAAATAAACTTGAAAATTTTGTTTTCCTGCACGGAAATCAAAATTATGAGACTTTGAAAAGCGCATACAAAAAAAGCCATTTTGTTATCTTACCATCAAAAAGTGAAGGATGGCCAAAAGCAATTGCCGAAGGAATGTTTTGGGGATGCATTCCTATTGCTACAAAAGTTTCATGCATTCCTTTTATGTTAGATTTTGGCAATCGAGGGATTTTATTAGAAATGAATATAGAAGAAGATATTTCCCGAATACTAAATATTGCAGAGCAGCAAAATAGCTTTGACATTAAAAGTAACTTGTCGGCACAGTGGTCACAAAAATATACAACGGATCTATTTGAATCAGAAATAGAAAAAATACTAAAACCTTGAAACATACAGTAAAAACCAAAATATTTAAAGCAATTTCTTTATTGCCAGATCGCTTAGGATATTTTTTATATCACTTTTTGCAGAACGTTGGAAGTAAAGTAACCCTTGAAAATAAAATTCAGTCTACAAACAATACTTTTGAAACCGTAAAAAGAATTTTATTAAAAAATGATATTACACTGAAAGATTCAAAAATTGCAGAATTAGGATCGGGGTGGGTTCCTGTTTTTCCATATCAATTAATTTTTGAAGGAAATGCAAAATGTGTTGATACATATGATATAAATGAGCATTACAACGAAAAAGAAATTTTAAAGCTCAATGAATATTTCAGTAAACAATACGATTTTGCAGTAAATGAAAAAAAGAAATATTCTTTAGCAAAAGGAGTTAACTATTTTCCTAAAACAGATATTTGCGACGGAAATCTAAAAGACATAAATTTAGTATTATCCAGATTTGTTCTGGAGCATGTTCCTCCAAATGAAATTATTAAAATTCATGACTTTCTTTATTCTAACTTAGAATCCGGGAGTCATATTTTGCATTTAATTTCTCCAAGCGACCATCGTGCTTATAGTGATTCAACACTTTCATTGCAGGATTTTTTAAAGTATAGTGAAGAAGAGTGGAATCATATTCAAACTAAATTTGATTATCACAATAGATTAAGACTTCCTCAATATTTAGAGATTTTTAAAGATAAATTTGAAATACTTTTTTTTGAACATGATAAAATAAATGTGGAATCGAAGAGCTTTAAAAAATTTAAAGAATTAAAGATTCACGAGGATTTCAAAAATTATAGTGATCAGGAATTAATGGCTGGAAGTATCAATATTTTGCTGAAGAAAAAGTAAATGAGAATCATTCAAATTATAGATTCACTCGAAGTGGGCGGTGCAGAAAAAATGGCCATTAATTATGCAAATGCTTTATCTAAAAAAATAGAGTTTTCGGGATTAATTGCGACCCGAAAACAAGGATTGCTTTTAGAACAAATTAATAATAATGTCGATTATTTATTTTTAAATAAAAAAAAGCAAATTGATTTTAAGTCTATATTCCAGCTGAGAAATTATGTAAAAAACAATAAAGTAGATTTTATTCATGCTCACAGTTCTTCCTTTTTTATTGCTGTTTTAGTGAAATTGACTTTCTTTAAAGTTAAAATAATATGGCATGATCATTATGGAATTTCGCAAGATCTAAAATCAAGAAAAAATTTAAGCTTAAAATTTGGTTCCCTTTTTTTTACTGGAATTATTTCAGTCAATTCAGCACTAAAAAATTGGGCCCAAGATTATTTATGGTGTAAAAAGGTTATTTACCTGCCAAATTTTATTGAAAGCAATGTTAATTTAAATGCTGAGATTTCCTTAAAAGGATTAGACGGAAAACGGATTGTCTGCGTAGCGAATCTTCGGCCTCAAAAAAATCACGAACTTTTGATTAATACCGCGAGTATAATTCGAAATAAATTTCCTGACTGGACTTTTCATTTAATAGGAAAAGATTTTGAAGACATACATTCTTATGAATTGAAGAGAAAAGTTGAAGATTTAAAACTAACAGAGAATGTCTTTTTTTATGGTACAATTAATAATATTCCTTCGGTTTTAAAACAGTCTGAAATTGCAGTACTGCCATCACTTTCAGAAGGGCTTCCATTGGCTTTGTTAGAGTATGGATTATATGAAATGCCTGTTGTTGCAGCAAACGTGGGAGAAATATCAAAAATAATTACTTCTGAAAAAACAGGATTAATTGTCCCGTCAAATGATTTGGAACAATTTACAAAAGCAATCCAAAAATTAATTGAAGATAGAATTTATAGAAAAGCAATAGGTTTAGAGCTAAATAAAGTAATAAAACTAAATTACAGTGAAGAATCAGTTATTGAAAAGTATATTTCGTGGTTCAATTCTTTAATTAACTTTACCATCTAAAGTTTATAATGAAAAATAATAAAATTCCATATATCTCACTCCTCATATTACATGCAATAATTGCAGTGGCAGTTTTTGTAGTACCCTTTTTGTCAAAAGTTTATGCATTATTAATTCCAATAATTGGTTTTTTTATAGTTTATCGAAAAAAAAACAGGAACAATGAGGCACTTTTAGTAGCAGCATATTTAGTTGGAGTTGAAGTTTTTTTACGAATGACAGGAGGTAATTTTAATAACGAATATGTAAAAATAACTGTTATTTTTTTCATGTTGTTAGGAATGGTATACAGCAATTTTTCATCAAATGCTTTTATTTATGCATTCTTTCTGCTGTTATTAATTCCGGGAGTTCTTATAGCGATGAACGCAGCTGATTTTGATGTGGATATTAAAAAAGCACTGGTTTTTAACTTATCAGGACCATTTTGTTTATGCATATGTGCAATATATATGTTTAATAGGAGAATTGTTTTTTCTGATCTGCAAAATATTGTATTAGCAATGGGGATTCCTATTATTACTACTACCGTTTATTTGTTTTTATATAATCCAAGTGTTAAGGATGTTGTTACGGGCACTCAATCTAATTTTGAAACCTCAGGAGGATTTGGGCCAAATCAGGTTTCTACAATTTTAGGACTTGGAATGTTTGTTTTCTTTTCGCAATTGGTTTTGTTTTCAAAATCAAAAAAGGAAATGATTATAAATGGAATTTTGCTAATTTGTATTAGTTATAGGGCAATAGTCACTTTTTCCAGAGGAGGAGTCATTGCAGGAATAGTAATGATCATTTGCTTATTAATGCTGCTGTATTATTTTTCTAATTCAATGGGTAAGAGTAAGATAGGCTTGATTTTTGTTTTAATGGGTTTTCTTGCCTTGGGGGTATGGAGTTATACATCACTTCAGACTAGAGGAATGATAGAAAAAAGATATGCGAATAAGGATGCCAAAGGAAGAGAGAAAAAAGATCGGTTAGGCGGCAGGGAGGCAATTATAGATGCAGATCTTAAATTATTTTTTGATAATCCAATTTTGGGTATTGGTGCAGGAATGGGGAAAGAATTAAGAAAAGATTCATTGGGTGAAGAAGTAGCTGCCCACAATGAAATTTCTCGTATGTTAAGTGAACATGGCTTATTTGGGATAATAGGGCTTTTAATACTATTGACAGTTCCTTTTATTCTTTACATTAATAATCGACAGCACCTCTATTTCTTGTCTTTTTTTATCTTTTGGCTGTTAACAATAAATCATGCGGCTATGAGAACAGCAGCACCTGCATTTGTTTATGCACTTACACTTCTTTCAGTTCAGATTAAATTACCAGTAAAAACAGAAAAATAGAAGTATTTGTTTTGTTTTTATAATACATTTGCATCCAGTTTAAGCCCCTAAACCTATCATAATATGCGTTCAAGTAATAAAATGCATTTTGAAATTTCAGAACGAAAAGTATTGCTTTTTGCTTTTGATGCTATTTTTGTTTTGTCTGCATTGTATTTTTTAAGTTTCTTTTTTAACTATCATTACTTTGCTTTAGAGATTCAAATTATTTACAGACCTATTATACTAGTTGGTTATTTGTACATTTTCGGAACAATTTTCGAAATGTATAATCTTCAGGTTGCAAGTAATCAGTTTCAAATACTTAAAAGTGTAGTTCTTTCGGTTTCTATAACTGTTTTGGTTTATCTTCTTACGCCTATTTTATCGCCGGGACTGCCAAAGCAGCGATTGATAATATTGATTTTTTATTTAACAATGTTATTAGTTGTATTATTATGGCGTTTCTTTTATGCATTATTTCTGGCATCTTATCGTTTTTCTCAAAACGTGGTTTTAATTTGCGATCAGGATCAGGTAGAAGAATTAGTATTAGGACTTGAAAATGTTGATCCGCATTATAAAATTATTGGATTTGTTAATTCTGATTCCCTTTCTACAACAAATTCTGATTTTCATTATGTAAAAGAAATTGATAAAAGCGAATTAGAAGATTTTGTAATCAAAAACAGCGTTTCTGAAATTGTAATTGCTTCACAAAAAACAGATGGAATCACAGCCGATTTATATCAGCAATTACTTCATTTACTGGAATCCGGAAATATTATCCGGGAATATACACAAGTTTACGAAAGTAAAACACAACGTATTCCGGTACATTATATAGCTCGGGATTTTTATCGTTTTTTCCCTTTCAGCCGCAGCAATAACAATAAATTGTATTTGTTTTTAATACGTTTCATAGAACTCTTGTTCTCTTTTACGGGTTTAATAATCTGCACGGTTTTCATTCCTTTTATTTTTATCGCAAATCTTATTGGCAACAAAGGAAGTCTTTTTTATACACAGGATCGGGTTGGGAGAAATGGCAACGTTTTTAAAATCTATAAATTCAGAACCATGATTGAAGCTTCTGAAACCAACGGTGCTGTTTTTGCCGTTTTTAATGATAAAAGAATTACTCCTTTTGGTAAATTCATGCGAAAATCAAGAATTGATGAATTGCCGCAGTTTTATAATATTTTAAAAGGGGATATGGCGGTAATTGGCCCGAGACCTGAAAGACCATTTTTTGTAGAGGAAATTGCCAGGGTAATGCCTTTTTACGAAACCCGTCATGTAATAAAACCGGGACTTACCGGCTGGGCACAGGTAAATTATTCCTATGGAGAATCGATAGATGAAAGCCTGATAAAACTGCAATACGATTTATACTACATCAAACATAGAAGTGTTTTTCTTGATTTGAGTATTACTTTTAAAACAATTACTACTGTTTTATTTTACAGAGGCCAGTAAATTAGATAATTATTGGTATACGTTTTATGTTGCGTATCACAACTCTTACCAAAACAAAACCACTTGTAATAATCATTGGCAGTACAATTAAAAAATGTGCTTTATTGATCATAAATAAGCTGTAAACAACCAGAAATATTAAATGTAAAACAGCAAATCTATAAGTCCATCTTTTGTTCTTTACAATCGAAAAGAAAATCAAAATCAGCAAAAGCGGACTAAACAATAATACATTATAATTCATCGCCAGTTCTTGGTGAAAAGAATAAAATCCAACAGAAACAAAAAAGATTCCCATTAAAGACAAAATCAATAAATAGATTTTGTCTACAATTTTGTTGTGTACTAAAACTACAAATCCTAAAATAAACAGATAAGTATAAATGTTATTCCACCAAGATGTTGGAGTTTCTTTTTTAAAACTTAAAAGTGTTTTGCTTTTCCCTGCCAAAAGATGACTCTGAAAAGTGGTTTGATCTAAACTGTTTTTTAGTTCAAAAGGCAGAAAAATTTTAGCTGCTAATTGATCAACTTTAGTTCCAAAAATAATACTTGTTCCTAATTGATCATAAAAATGTCCTTTAAAATAAGGAAACAGCACAGAGCGGTATGTTTTATCTGTGTCTTCTTTTTTAACAATTACATTTCCGCCTAAAGTTGAATTGATAACATCAACAACCATCGATGTACAATTCTTATCAATAAACTTATAAGTATAATAGCGTTCATCTGATAATAAAACAGCGTTTAGTTTGTCAAAAAGTTTCTGTTTTAGTTGAGGCGAAAGAATCAATTCCTGCTCAAAAACACTTCTTTTTTCATAAGTATAATCATTTATAAAATCTGGAAATGAATGCGCAGCTACAAAATACTGCAGGTCGCCTTTCGCAAATTTGGCAACAAAATTTGGCGTTCTAAAATCAAAAGCACCGTAATTATAAACGACATCAAGATTGTTTATTGGGTCTGCAACACGAATGGCAGTATGTCCAAAATAAGAATACGTTTCGTTTCCTAATCCGCAGGTAATTACGCTTATTTTAGCATATTTTGATAATGGTACATTTTGACCAAAACCAATTGTAAAACTTAGTAATAATAGTAAACTAAAAAGTGTTTTTTGTAAAAGGACTTTTTTCATAATTTAAAATTTTAAGAAGTTTATTATCTAAAAATACCAAGATCAACTTTTATAGAGAAAATATTAGAATACAAAGCCGCACTTTGGTTTCCTAAATCGGTTAAAGCATAATCAATCTGAATGCCTTTGTATTTAAATCCAAGACCAATATTAGGCTGAAAACTTAATTTTTCGCTATTATCTAACTGCATCACATTTTGAAAATTTCCTGCTCCGGCTCTTAAAAAAACAATATCGGTATAACCAAATTCAAAACCAAGCGCAGGATCAATACTTACAACTTTAGACGAAATAATATCATTTGTCTGCTCAAAACGCATGTTTAAATTTCCTGCTGCCAATAGGCTGTAATCATCATGGAATTCGAATTTTTTAGAAACTCCCAATTGTGCCTTTGGCAGCGTAATTTCGGTGCTTTCCGGTAATTCATTATTTTCTCCCGGAATAGCATTGGCGATTTTTTCATATTCCTCCTCATCAATATTCCAAACATTGTAAGTTGTCGTAATATCGCGAAGCATCAATCCAAATTTCCAGTCGTTATGCTCAAACTGAAGTCCGACATCAAAACCAAAACCCCATGAATTGGCAAATTTACCAATCACTCTTCGGATGATTTTTGCATTTACCCCATATTGAAACCCTTCGACAGGAAGTTTTCTGGCGTATGAAAAAGTAAAACCGTAATCGGCGGTAGAGAATAAACGAATTCTGTTATAATCAATATTGCCTTGGCTGTCAATTAATTGAGTCGTGTCCATAATATCATCGACTCCAAAACGAATCATCGAAATTCCCCAGGCACTTCGATCGTCAATAGGGCTTGCGTAGCCAATAAAATCGTATTGCGCAATATTGGCAAAATAACTGGCGTGCATTAATGAAATCTGATGGTCTTCGAGATGCGTTAAACCAGCCGGATTCCAGTAAACAGCATTTACATCATTTGTTGAAGCTGTCACGGCACTCGACATTCCTAACGCAGCGGCATCAACGCCAATATTCATAAACTCATTCGAATATTTTCGAACAGTTTGAGCATATTGCGAAGTAAAACTCCAAAATAATAAAAACGCAGAAAGTTTTTTCAAAAGCTGTTTTTTTGCAGACTGATGCCTGTTTTTAATTTCCATCAAAAATATAATATTTTACCCATCTAATTTCTTCCTTTTTAGAAATATTGTGAAAGTTAGAATTTCAAATAAAAAACAATTGCGAAAACACGTTTTTCATGTGCATATTATGCTAAATTTGTTCTCCAAGATTATCAAAATTTATAAAACATGAATATTAAAAAGCACATTCCGAATTTAATTACATTAATTAATCTTTTTTGTGGCTGCATTGCAATAGTTTTTATTTCTCAGGCCAATTACGAAATGGCTTTTTACATGGTTTGTTTAGGGATCTTTTTTGATTTTTTTGATGGTTTTTTCGCCAGATTATTCAAAGTTTCAAGTCCGCTTGGTCTGCAGTTAGATTCATTGGCAGATATGGTAACCAGCGGAGTTGCTCCGGGTTACGTTATGTACAGTTTGTTTACAAACAGCGCACACGAATTAGGAACAAATGCTTTTATTCCGTTTTTAGGATTTATCGTGACTTTAGGTTCTTGTTATCGTTTAGCCAATTTTAATATTGATACACGTCAGACAGATTCATTTATAGGACTGCCAACTCCGGCAAATTCTCTTTTTATTTTAAGCCTTCCGTTAGTTTTAAAATTTTCAGATTCCTTATTATTGCTTGAAATCCTGACAAACCAATGGATTCTTTTAGTAATCACTTTATGCAGTGCTTATATTTTGAATGCCGAAATTCCATTGTTTGCTTTAAAAGTGAAGAAGTTTAATTTGAAAGATAATGCTTTGCAGATCGTATTTCTTTTGATTTCTTTCGCTTTACTTCTGTTGTTTCATTTTGGAGCCGTTCCGTTAATCATCATTTTTTACGTGTTGTTATCAATTGTAAATAATTTGTTTTTGAAAAAAAAGTAGTTTTATTCGAATGGCAAGAAAAACGACTTATCGTAAAACATATTCAAGAAAACCCGCAGGAAGATCATTTCTAAGCAGGCTTTTTCGATCTCTTTTATTAATTTTCTTTGCGCTTCTTTTTATTGGAATTATTTATCACTATCGAAAAGGACTAGCTTATTATTTAGGATTTAAATCAGAAAAAGTTTTAGATGAAGATGAGGTAGACAAACATCTTTCTGATGTGAGGAATATTCGCGTTCTCGAAAATCATAAAGGAAAAGTTGTTGGAATTGATGTATCTGAATTTCAAGGAAAAGTCGATTGGGATGAAGTTGAAATTCTGGACGAAAAATATCCCGTACAATTTGTTTTCATTCGTGCAACTGCCGGCAACGATCGCGTTGATGGTCAGTTTAAGAAAAACTGGGAAGGTGCCAAAGAAAATAAAATAATACGCGGCGCTTATCATTATTATCGTCCAAACGAAAACTCAATAGAGCAGGCCAATCTTTTTATTAAAACCGTAAAATTGCAAAAAGGCGATCTGCCTCCTGTTTTAGATATTGAGAAATTACCAAAAAATCAATCTCTGGATAGTTTAAAAAAAGGTTTAAAGCGTTGGTTAACTAAAGTTGAAAAACACTATCAGGTACGCCCGATAATTTATTCAGGAGAAAGATATTATTCAGATTTCTTAAAAGAAGAATTTGGAGAATATTTGTTTTGGATTGCCAACTATAATTTCTACCGGGAAAAAATTGAAGACGACTGGCTGTTTTGGCAGTTTACAGAAAAAGCTTCTCTGCCGGGAATCGAACATCGTGTTGATGTTAATATTTACAATGGCGATATAGAACAGCTGCAGTTTATTACGGTTGAATAAGTTTGCAGTCGCAGTGGCAGTTTTCAGTTTGCCGAGAATGAAAATTGAGATTGAATACTTTTTAATGCTTATTTTGAAAATAAAAGCGCTAGTGGAATTAAGGCAATAAAAGCTAGAAAAATTAAAACTGAATAAGGATTCGCAAAATTTACCGTATATCCCATCCATTGAATTCTTTTTGGCGGAAGCAATCGTTTGTCTTTAGGGTTATAGTAAAAACAGAACAAATACCAATTGTTTGGATCTTTGTGCCAATTGTCGTAATCTTCCTGAGTTGGTTTTTCTGAATTCATCGTATTTTAGATTAGTGATCAGTGTTCTAGTGTTCAGTCAAAAAACTGAACACTGACCACTTTTTTTAAAACTCCAATTTCTTTTTACGAAGTTCGAAGTTTTGCCCAAGATAAACACGGCGAACCATTTCATCTTCTACCAATTCTTCCGGAACTCCGGCTTTCAGGATTCCTCCTTCAAACATTAAATATGTTTTATCTGTAATCGCTAAAGTTTCCTGAACGTTGTGATCTGTAATCAGGATTCCGATATTTTTGTTTTTTAACTGCGCTACAATTCTTTGAATATCTTCAACCGCAACCGGGTCAACTCCGGCGAAAGGCTCATCCAATAAAATAAATTTTGGATCTGTTGCTAACGCACGTGCGATCTCTGTACGACGACGTTCTCCTCCAGAAAGTAAATCCCCGCGGTTGGTTCGAATATGTTCTAAGCTGAATTCTTCAATCAAACTTTCCATTTTGGCAATCTGCTCTTCTTTAGAAAGTTTAGTTAATTGTAAAACGCTTAAAATGTTATCTTCAATACTCAATTTTCTAAAAACAGAAGCTTCCTGTGCCAAATAACCAATTCCTTGCTGTGCACGTTTGTACATAGGATAATCAGTAATATTTAAATCGTCAAGATAGATGTTTCCTGAATTTGGTTTTACCAATCCTACGATCATGTAAAACGAAGTCGTTTTTCCGGCACCATTTGGTCCCAAAAGCCCAACGATTTCTCCTTGGTTTACTTCAACAGAAATTCCTTTTACAACACTTCGGCCTTTGTAGGTTTTGATTAAATTATCGGCTCTTAGCTTCATTTTTTTTAATTAGATAATGTGTCAATTTGATAATGAGATAATTGTATCTCCAATGGGCAAAATAAATGAAAATAAATCAATAGAATAAACGAATTAACATATTGTCAAGAAATTATCTAATTGACTAATTATCAAATTATCTTATTTGCCTTGTTCTTCGAGAGCTTCCCAGAATTCGTAAGCTCTTCTTAAATGCGGAATTACGATTGTTCCTCCAACAAGGGTTGCGATTCCCATTGCTTCCATCATTTCTTCTTTAGAAACACCTTCTTTATAGCTCGTTTCTAAATGGTATTTTACACAGTCATCACAACGCAAAACAGCCGATGCAACTAAACCTAAAAGTTCTTTTGTTTTTACATCAAGAGTTCCCTCTGCATAAGCATTGGTGTCAAGGTTAAAAATTCGCTTTACAATTTTGTTGTTGTCAGCGAGTAATTTTTCGTTCATTTTAGAACGATAGTCGTTAAAATCTTGAATTAAATCAGACATTTTCTTTCAATTTATTTTTATAAACAATCCTTGAAATCAGGATACTTACTTCGTAAATAATTAGCATTGGGATTGCTACAATAGTCTGGCTCACAACATCCGGCGGAGTCACAATTGCAGCAATAATCAGAATAATTATAACAGCGTATTTCCAATATTTTCTTAAAAAATCAGGCGTTACCAATCCTAATTTAGTTAAGAAATAAATAATAATAGGCAGTTCAAAAAACAAGCCGCTGGCCAGAACACTCGTTTTTACCATTCCCATATAAGACTCTATAGTAAATTGGTTTACAACAACATCACTTATAGAGAAAGTAGCAACGAAATTTACCGACATTGGTATTACTACATAATAACCAAAAATTACCCCTAAAAAGAAAAGCAGTGAAGAAGTGAAGATAAAAATTTTAGCATGTTTTCTTTCTTTCTCATAAAGCGCCGGGCTGATAAATTTCCAAAGTTCCCATAAAATATAAGGGAAGCTTAGTATGAAACCTGCTAAAAGACACATCCAGACAAATATATTTACCTGTCCTTCCATTTCAGTGTTTTGAATAATGAAATTTAGTTCAGTAATACAAATGCTGTCTGCAAAACCTAATTGATGTGATAAGTCGCAAAACCACACATAAGTAAAAAAACTAGGTCTGGTTGGACCTAAAATGATTACATCAAATAAGTAATCACTAACAAAATAAGTAACAAATGCCATAATGCATATTGCAATTGTACTTCTAACTAATAACCATCTTAATTCTTCAAGATGGTCTAAAAATGACATCTCGCCAAGGTTTTTCTTTGCCATTATACGATTCCTTCTTTTAAAATGTCATGTAAATGTAATACTCCTTTGTACTCGCCGTTGTCAGCTACGATAAGCTGTGTAATAGAAAAATCTTCTAAAATATTTAAAGCATCAACTGCCATAGTTTCCGAAGATACTAATTTAGGATTTTTGGACATAATATCTTTAGCTGTTAAATCTGCAATAGTATCACGGTCGTTTAACATTCTTCTAATGTCACCATCCGTAATAATTCCAACAATTTTATTATCTTCAATAACAGCAGTAACGCCAAGTCTTTTTTCAGAAATTTCGAAGATCGCTTTTTTGATAGAAGTATCTGGAGTTACGGCTGGTTTCAATGAATGCTCGATCATATCTTTTACACGAAGCAAAAGTTTTTTTCCTAAAGCACCACCCGGATGATAAACTGCAAAATCCTCTGGTTTAAAATCGCGCATTTCCATTAAGCAAACTGCAAGAGCATCGCCCATAACAAGCTGTGCTGTTGTACTGTTTGTTGGGGCTAAATTTATAGGGCAGGCTTCGGTATCAACCGTAGTGTTTAAAACAAAATCAGAGCCTTTTGCCAGGAATGAAGTTACATTTCCGGTAATAGCAATTAAGGTATTCCCAAAGCGTTTTAATAACGGAACCAAAACTTTAATTTCAGGACTATTACCGCTTTTTGAAATACATATAATGATATCGTCATTTTGTATCATTCCTAAATCACCGTGAATTGCTTCTGCAGCGTGCAAAAACATTGAAGGTGTTCCTGTAGAGTTAAAAGTAGCCACCATTTTTTGAGCAATTATGGCGCTTTTTCCTATACCCGTAACGATCAATCGGCCTTTAGTTTCGTAAATACGTTGTGTTGCTTCGAAGAAATTTTCGTCCAGAAAATCAATTAACTTTATAATTGCTTCACTTTCAGAGAGTATAGTTTTTTTGGCGATTGCCAGTATATTTTCTTTTGAGATCAAAACAGAATATTTAAAATTTGTATGTATAAAAGAAAGTTGTATCTTTATGTGTTGCAAATTTATACAAAAATATCCATTTAAATAAAGAATGAATTCAAACGAAATTGAAATACACAAGGAATTAAAGAAGTATTTCGGCTTTAGCCAATTTAAAGGCTTGCAGGAGCAAGTCATTACGAGTATTTTAGGTAAAACGAATACTTTCGTAATTATGCCTACGGGCGGCGGTAAGTCTCTTTGTTATCAATTACCCGCTTTAATTCAGGACGGAACAGCTATTGTTGTTTCTCCTTTAATTGCTTTGATGAAAAATCAGGTAGATGCGATTCGAAGCCTTTCATCAGAAAACGGAATTGCGCATGTGCTAAATTCCTCTCTTACCAAAACAGAAATTGCACAAGTAAAAAAAGACATTAGTGCTGGTTTAACCAAACTCTTGTATGTTGCTCCCGAATCTTTAACGAAAGAAGAATATGTAGCCTTTTTACAAAGTGTGCCTATTTCTTTTGTTGCGATTGATGAAGCGCATTGTATTTCAGAATGGGGACATGATTTTAGGCCGGAGTACAGAAATTTAAGAAGCATTATTAAACAATTAGGTAAAGTACCTATTATTGGTCTTACTGCTACTGCAACCCCAAAAGTTCAGGAAGATATTCTAAAAAATCTTGACATGGCCGATGCCAATACTTTTAAAGCATCATTTAACAGGCCAAATTTATATTACGAAGTACGTACAAAGACAAAAAATATAGAATCGGATATTATTCGGTTCATAAAGCAGCATAAAGGCAAATCTGGAATTATTTACTGCTTAAGCCGCAAAAAAGTAGAATCGATTGCCGAAGTTTTACAAGTAAACGGAATCAGTGCGGTTCCTTATCACGCAGGTTTAGATGCAAAAACAAGAGCAAAACATCAGGACATGTTTTTGATGGAAGATGTGGATGTTGTTGTGGCAACAATCGCTTTTGGGATGGGAATCGACAAACCAGACGTTCGTTTTGTAATTCACCATGATATTCCAAAATCATTAGAAAGTTATTATCAGGAAACGGGTCGTGCCGGGCGTGATGGAGGAGAAGGACATTGTCTGGCTTATTACTCTTATAAAGATGTAGAAAAGCTGGAGAAATTTATGTCTGGAAAACCAGTTGCCGAACAAGAGATTGGTTTTGCACTTTTGCAGGAAGTTGTGGCTTACGCCGAAACCTCAATGTCGCGTAGAAAGTTTCTATTGCATTATTTTGGAGAAGAATTCGACAGCGAAACTGGAGAAGGAGCAGATATGGACGATAATGTTCGTAACCCGAAAAATAAAATTGAAGCCAAAGATCAGGTTGTCAAATTACTTGAAATTGTTCGGGACACCAAACATATCTACAAATCAAAAGAAATTGTGTTCACTTTAATTGGACGAATTAATGCGGTAATTAAAGCACATAAAACAGATATACAGCCTTATTTTGGTTCTGGTTCAGACCATGATGAAAAATATTGGATGGCACTATTACGACAAGTTTTAGTAACCGGATATTTATCAAAAGATATCGAAACTTATGGTGTAATAAAAATTACGCAAGAAGGTTTAGATTTTATTAAAAAACCGGTTTCATTTATGATGTCTGAAGATCATGAATACAGCGAAGCAGATGACGAAGCAATAGTGGCATCATCAAAATCTTCTGGCACAGCCGATGAAGTTTTAATGGGAATGCTTCGTGAACTTCGTAAAAAAGTAGCCAAAAAATTAGGTGTTCCTCCATTTGTTGTTTTCCAGGATCCTTCTCTTGAAGATATGGCTTTAAAATACCCTATAACATTACAAGAGTTATATAATATTCATGGTGTTGGTGAAGGAAAAGCTAAAAAATACGGTGGTGAATTTGTTACCTTAATTAGCAGATATGTTGAAGATAACGATATCATTCGCCCAGACGATTTAGTTGTAAAATCTACAGGAGTAAACTCTGCCAATAAATTATACATCATTCAAAATATCGATAGAAAATTGCCATTAAGCGATATTGCTTCTGCAAAAGGTCTAACGATGGATGCTTTAATCAAAGAAATGGAGCAAATCGTATATTCTGGAACAAAATTAAATATCAAATACTGGATTGACGATATGCTAGACGATGATCAGCAGGAAGAAATCCACGATTATTTCATGGAATCAGAATCAGATAAAATCGAAGACGCTTTAAAAGAATTCGACGGTGATTATGATATTGACGAATTACGATTAATGCGTATAAAGTTTATTAGCGAGGTGGCGAATTAAAAAAAAATAAATTCCAATTTTTTAAATTCCAAATTCCAAAAAAAGCAATAGTAAAATATAAATTCCAAATTCCAAGCAGTCGAAGCAATTGGAATTTGGAATTTTTTTATCGGAATTTCTTCAAGTTTGGAATTTTAACCTTCATAAACTTCCCCACGATGCGGTTTCAAAGCATCTCTTACCTGAATCATATTTTCATCGGTTACAACCATAAAAGCGGTTGCATGCATATCATTAAGAATTGAAAAACCTGTAATATTCAAAGGTAATTTCTCAATTAGAATATATTCTTTCAGGTGAATTTCGTGATGTTCTGCGGTTTTTGCAGAAGCAGGACCACGGAAATCCCAAATCAGTTTTATTTTTCTAGACATTTTTTTAAAGGTGCAAAGGTTCAGAGAGGTAAAGGTACAAAGTCTATTTTTAATAAAAGGTACTGAGGTTCTGAGATGCTAAGATTCTAAGTTTTTTTAACTGCTTAAAAGGAATCTTTTTAATCCAAATAATCTGTGGCAAAAAAAATAACGACAATGATTGTAAAGAAGATAATTAAATATAAATCTGTTTAGATCTGTGCAAACCTGTGGGCAAATTTTACAGCAAACATAAAATCTCATTTCAAAATAGTACTTTTGCATCTTCTTTTCATAGAAAGAAAAGCTAATAGAATAAAAAAGATACAATGCCAAGAGAACTTTTACTTCAGGTAACGCCGGAAATTGCAGCAAACGAATCGCTGCTTAAAGATTATTTGTCTAAACAAATAAAAGTTTCTCCGCAGGAAATTCAGCATATAACCATTTTAAAACGTTCGATTGATGCACGCCAGAAAGCGATTAAAATCAATTTGAAAGTTATTATATATTTAAAAGGAGAAGCTTTTCAGGAAACTAAAATTGAACTTCCTCTATATAAAGATGTTTCTTCTGCACAGGAAGTAATTGTGGTTGGTGCAGGCCCGGCCGGACTTTTTGCTGCTTTGCAATTAATCGAATTAGGCTTAAAGCCAATTGTAATCGAACGCGGAAAAGATGTTCGCGGACGCCGACGTGATTTAAAAGCAATTAATCGTGAACATATCGTAAACGAAGATTCTAATTATTGTTTTGGAGAAGGTGGAGCCGGAACTTATTCCGATGGGAAATTATATACGCGTTCTAAAAAACGCGGCGATGTAACTAGAATTTTAGAACTTTTAGTAGCTTTTGGCGCTTCAGAAGATATTTTGGTTGAAGCGCATCCACATATCGGAACAAATAAACTTCCGAAAATCATTGAAGATATTCGAAATAAAATCATTGAGTTTGGCGGTCAGGTTTTGTTTGATACCAGAGTTACTGATATTTTGGTAAAAAATAATGAAGTTGAAGGAATCGTAACTCAAAACGGAGATAAGATTCTGGCTAATAAATTGATTTTAGCAACCGGACATTCGGCTCGTGATATTTTTGAATTATTGGATAAAAAGAAAATTTTAATCGAAGCTAAGCCTTTTGCTTTGGGGGTTCGTGCAGAACATTCTCAGGAATTAATTGATAGTATTCAATACAGTTGTGATTATCGCGGCGAACATTTGCCTCCGGCACCATATTCAATTGTAAAACAAGTAAACGGACGTGGAATGTACTCGTTCTGTATGTGCCCTGGAGGTGTAATTGCGCCTTGCGCGACAAGTCCGGGTGAAGTAGTTACAAACGGCTGGTCGCCATCTAAACGTGATCAGGCAACGGCAAATTCTGGAATTGTAATCGAATTGAAATTAGAAGATTTTAAGCCTTTTGCAAAATTTGGTGCTTTGGCCGGAGTTGAATTCCAAAAAAGTATCGAACAAAAAGCTTGGCATTTGGCAGGACGAACTCAAAAAGTTCCGGCACAACGAATGATCGATTTTACCCAAAATAAAGTTTCGGCTGATATTCCAAAAACGTCTTATGTTCCGGGAACAACATCTGTGGAAATGGGGCAGGTTTTCCCAGGATTTTTATCGCAGATTTTACGTGAAGGTTTTAAGGAGTTTGGAAAATCAATGCGAGGTTATTTAACTAATGAAGCCATTTTGCACGCACCGGAAAGCCGAACTTCATCGCCCGTAAGAATTCCGAGAGATGCTTATACTTTAGAGCATTTGCAGATAAAAGGATTATATCCGTGCGGAGAAGGAGCAGGTTATGCCGGCGGAATTATTTCTGCAGCAATCGATGGTGAAAAATGTGCTTTAATGATTGCTGAATCTTTGAAGTAACTTGTCGATTGGCTTTCTGATTATTAAAATTTGTAATATATTTAGTTTTAATAATTATATACCCAATGAAAAACTTCTTTTCGAATTTGTTTAATAGAAATAATGATCCAAAATCGATTATTTCTTTTGACGTTATAGATCCAATTTATTCGTATTTATATAATGAGCAGCCCAATCTTGAATTTAAAGTAAAAGGAATTCAGGATAATGTTTTGGTCAATCTGTATTATTTTCCCGGTTCACTCGATCATGAAGAAGGAAGGGCAGAGATTAAAAAAGCGGGTTTTAATAATGCTTATGAGGTTTTAAATGAACTTTATAAAAAAATCGATATTGGAGTTCTTTTCCAAGAAACAATAGAACAGGGTTTAGAATACGATTTCATACATATTGAATTCTATTCAGAGCCGAGTGCTGAAGTAAAAAAGTATTTGAAACGTGTTGTCAATAACTTTATAATCTTTTTTTGCTGCACAAATAGTCTGGAAACAAACGATTTCAAAATTTTATATTCAGGCAGTCATTTTTTAGATTATACAAAAGGTTTATTGGATGCTGAATTACTGGATATAAATAACCCTAAAAATGAAACACAGCAAATTGCAGTTAAGGATTTTAAAATAGTATTGCAGGGAATCTGTCAGTATTTAAATATCGAAATCCCACAAAGTGTTGAACTTCCTTCATCAGAAAATTTAATAGAAAATGAAGAAGTTACAATAGAAACGTTTGAAGAGTTTGTCAAATTAGTTTCAAGAGGAAATACTGAAGAAAAAGAACTGAAAATGCAATCTAAAAAGCTTTTCAAAAACTATCAAAAAGAGACTAATGAATATCACACAATTATTGAAGGACATTATGATTTGTTCGAAAGCATAAATGCCTGGAACAGCGACTGGAAATTTGATCCCGAAGATGCTGAATATTTCATTTCTGAAATGATTGGTGAAGATTTAAATTTCGAATATCCAGAAGAGACTTATAGCCATGATTTATTTCCTTACATTCAATCCGCTTTAGAAAAGCATGGTTTGGAATTGATGAGTTATAATACTAATGGTGATAATTATTTATTTTTTATTGCCAATAAAGATGATGTTAGCAGGATTTTAGAATTATCTGAATTGACGAAAATTGAGATTGATCAATTGTAAATTTGTCATCCTGACGAAAGGAAGGATCGCACAAGAACTCCGCACAGAATGTCGCCAATCTTTGTCGAATTACTAGTGCGATCCTTCCTTTCGTCAGGATGACAAAATTGAGTAAATAGTTCTTTACGGAATCAAAATAATTTTTCCGGTACTTTTTCTGCTTTCCAGAAAATCATGTGCCAGTTTTCCTTCTGATAATTTAAAAGAAGTAGGTTCAGAAAATTTAATTTTTCCTTCAATAATCCAATTGAATAATTGTGTTGCACGTTTAATTCTTTCTTCTTTAGAATTTAAATAACTCCATAAATCGCCGCCGGTTAGAGTTTTTGAACCATCCATTAACATTCTCGGATCTACAGGTTCAGGATCACCGCCCGCCATTCCGAAGAAAACAACCTGACCACATTCTTTTGTGACTTCGAAACTTTCTTTTAAAGTACTTCCAATACTGTCATAAACAACATCGACGCCATTTGATGCAATTTTAAAAACCTGTGATTTCCAATCGTCACTATAAAGAAAAACATGATCTGCACCTTGGTCAAAACCAACTTTTGCTTTTTCGGCAGATGAGGTTAATCCAATAACAGTTGCGCCCAGAAGTTTGCTGATTTGTGTTAGAATTTGTCCAACGCCGCCCGCAACAGCGTGAATTAAAACTGTTTCGCCTTTTACTGTTTTATGACTGTCTGTTGCTAAATAATGTGCTGTTAAACCTTGTAATAAAACAGAAGCAGCGGTTTCGAACGAAATGTTTTCAGGTAAAGGAAGGACGTGATTTATATTTACGGCAACCAATTCTGCATTTGCAAAAGGAGCATCGGCAAAAGCTACACGATCGCCAACTTTATATTCAGAATGATTATTGGCATCTACAACAATTCCGGCGCCTTCGTAACCGGCAATAAAAGGAGGGTTCCCTTTTAAATGATAATTTCCTTTTCGTCTGTAAACGTCTGCAAAATTTAATCCGATGGCTTTCATCTCGATTAAAATTTCATCGTTTTTTAATTGAGGATTTGGAATTTCGATATATTCTAAAACATTTGAATCTCCGAAAGTAGAGAAGGTAAGTGCTTTCATTTTAAATTAATTTAGAATACAAAGTACGTGAAAAATCAAAAAAGAAGCCTCACTTAAAAAGTTAAATGAGGCTTTGAATTGGTTTTTTATTGATGATTTTTTATTGATACAAATTACAAAAAAATGCAGTCACATATTAGAATTTAAATACTTGATTAATATTGTTTTAAATAAAATAACGTAAATTAGAGATCAGAAAATTACAATTTGGCTGTTAGTCAAGCACGCTGTTTTTTTTACTAAAGCTTCTAACTGGGCATGAATATTGAGAAAGTAATTTTGCCGCATAATTTTAATCTTCAAAAAACAAATTATATTAATCTTTAAAAAGTAAAATTTATGAAAAAGTATACCATTGCAATCGTTTCGGTTTTAGCTTTATTAATAACTTCGTGTATGGCATCAAAAGATACAAAAGGTACAGCCAATATTTATGATACAACTTGGGAATTAGAATATATTTCGGGTCCAAGAATCGCTTTTGAAGGGTTGTTTCCAAATAAAAAACCACAAATTACTTTTGATCAAAAAGAAACAAAAGTTTATGGTAATAATGGTTGTAACGGTTATAGCGCGCCATATACTTTAAGCGGAAAATCTTTAACTTTTGGAGAGCCGGGACCAACTACAATGATGTTTTGTGAAGGCGGTGGAGAACAGCAATTTTTACAGCAAATGAAAAAAATTACAAGTTATTCTGTTGATAAAGATGGAAAACTAAATTTAATTCAGGGCGATGTACCTATGATGAGATTTAAAAAAGCGGCAAAACAATAGTTTCAAAATCTATATATAAGAAAAAGAGGCTGTCTCAAAAGTCGAGACAGCCTCTTTTTTATTCGGATACCTATCGGAGAAATTTTCCATTTACGCGATTCTCAACAGCTTGATTTTACTTTTGAGACAGCCTCTTTTTTGTTAGCTGTTGTTTTGTTTCTTTTTCAGTTTGTCTATAAAAACCTTTTCAAATTTTTCTATTTTCGGCTGAATCACCATTTTACAATACGGCTGATTTTTATTGTTTGCATAATAATTTTGATGATAATCTTCGGCTTTATAAAAAACTTTAAAAGGCTCGACTTTCGTTACAATCGGATTGTTGTACACTTTTGCTTTGTTTAATTCGGCAATGATACTTTCTGCGGCTTTTTTCTGTTCGGCATTTTTGTAGAAAATTACAGAGCGGTACTGCGTTCCAACATCGGCACCCTGACGGTTTAAAGTTGTAGGATCGTGAACGGTAAAAAAGACTTTAAAGATTTCATTAATATCCGTTATGTTTTTGTCGTACGTAATTTGTACAACTTCTGCATGACCGGTTTCTCCCGTGCAAACTTCTTCGTAAGTAGGATTGGCTATATTTCCTCCGGAAAATCCTGAAACGACAGATTTTACCCCATCCAGGTTTTCGTAGACTGCTTCAACGCACCAGTAACATCCTCCGCCAAGCGTAATAGTTTCATAATCAGTTTTTTTATTTTGTGAAAAGCCGTTTAATGATAAAGTAAAAAGGCAGATTAAAAGTATATTTTTCATTTGTATAATTATTTATTATCAGGAATAAAATCAAGGGCAATCGAATTCATGCAGTAACGTTTTCCGGTCGGTTCCGGACCATCGTCAAACAAGTGGCCTAAATGCCCGCCGCAGCGTCCGCAAAGCGCTTCAATTCTTTCCATTCCAAGTGAGTTATCATTTTTGTAAACAACACTTTTTTTGTTGTCTTGTTCAAAAAAACTAGGCCATCCGCAGCTGCTTGAAAACTTAGCGGTTGATTTAAAAAGTAAGTTTCCGCAAGATGCACAGTAGTACGTTCCTTTTTCATCTGTGTTCCAATATTTTCCTGTAAAAGGTCTTTCGGTATCAGCCTCACGCATTACAGCATAAACGTCTTCTGGTAAAACCCTTTTCCATTCGGCGTTGCTTACATTTAATTTAGTCGTATCAGTATTTGAATAATAAGGATTTCCGGGTTTACTTATTTTGTTTTCCATAGTAACTATTTTTACAGGCTGTTTTTTTGTATTTTGTCCGCAGGCCTGTAAAATAAAAAGCGGAACGAGAAAGCAAAGACTAAAAAATAGGTTTTTCGATTTCATAAATTTTTGGATGCTTTAATATGTATTTCAAAGATACATCGAGATTTAGCTTCAAATTATGTTCTATGTTATAATTGAGATTTTTTTAAGTGTGTTTTAACTTTTTATTAGTTACGTAAAACAAGGCAATGTAGTTTTTATGTCTTAATTTTAACAGCTTTTAATTTTTAGCATAAATTATTGCATTGTAAATCAGAAAAATAGGAATCACCTTCAAATTAAGCTTTTAACAATCTTAGAGCAGTACTTTTAAGCCATTTCTTTTTTTGTATTTTTGTTTGCTTAAGAAGCCTTATGACAGAAGAAAACGTAATATTAGTTAATCAAAATGATGAACAAATTGGCTTAATGCCAAAATTAGAAGCACATGAAAAAGCGCTTTTGCACCGTGCATTTTCGGTTTTTATTTTAAACAGTAAAAATGAAATCATGCTGCAGCAGCGTGCTCATCATAAATATCATTCTCCTTTACTTTGGACCAACACTTGCTGTAGTCATCAACGTGAAGATGAGACCAATATCGAGGCAGGAAGCCGAAGATTATTTGAAGAAATGGGTTTTAAAGCAGAATTAAAAGAGCTGTTTCATTTTATTTATAAAGCTCCTTTTGACAATGGCTTAACTGAGCATGAATTAGATCATGTTATGATTGGTTATTATGATGAAGAACCCAATATAAATCTGGATGAAGTAGAAGACTGGAAATGGATGAGTATTGGAGATGTTAAAGCAGATATTGAGAAACAGCCCGAAATTTATACCGTATGGTTTAAGATAATTTTTGATGAATTTGATCATTATCTCGAAGACCATAAATTATAACCAAACTAACCAAAGTCCTAAATGAAAGTAACCATATCAAGAAAAGCGCATTTTAATGCTGCACATCGATTGCACAGGAAAGATTGGTCATTAGAAAAAAACAATGCTGTTTTTGGAAAATGTAATAGTCCCAATTTTCATGGTCATAATTATGGTTTAACAGTAAGTGTTACAGGAAAAATTGACCCGGAAACTGGTTTTGTTTTAGATGTGAAAGTATTAGCGGATATTATACTGGAAGAAGTAGAAATTCCGTTTGATCACAAAAACCTGAATCTGGATGTTCCGGAATTTCAGGATTTGAATCCAACTGCAGAAAATATTGCGGTTGTGATATGGAATAAAATTAGAAAAAGAATTCAGCCCGATTTTGATTTAGAAGTCGTGCTTTATGAAACAGACCGCAATTTTGTAACTTATAAAGGAGAATAATAAATGTCATTAAAAATAGGAGATATAGTTCCGAATTTTACTGCAAAAGATAGTCACGGAGAAGTTTTTGAAAGCAAAAGTGTTTTAGGCCGGAAACCACTAGTGATTTATTTTTATCCAAAAGATAATACACCTGGCTGCACAACTGAAGCTTGCAGTTTTAGAGATCAATATGAAGATTTTAAGGATTTAGGCGCTGAAGTTATTGGCATAAGTGCCGATAGTGTAAAATCGCATCATAAATTTGCCAATAAACACAAACTGCCATTCATTTTACTTTCAGATCAGGACAAAAGATTGAGACATCTTTTTGGGGTGAAAAATAATCTGTTCGGGCTTTTACCGGGAAGAGTAACTTATATTATCGACAGAAACGGAGTGGTTATTTATATTTTTGATAGTATGAATGCCGCAAAACATATTTCGAAAGCGCTGGAGATAATAAAAGAATTAGTATTGTAGATTTAGAAAATAGTATTACACCATTGTTTAATTAATATAGATATTTGCCGAAAACTTAAAAATTATGAAACCAGAAAAATTATATCCGCTTCAATTTGAACCAATCCTAAAAGAAAGAATCTGGGGCGGAGAGAAATTAAAAACATTATTAAACAAACCAATTACTTCTAAAATTACCGGTGAAAGCTGGGAATTGTCTACAGTAGAAGGTGATGTAAGTACTGTTGCAAACGGAGACTTAAAAGGAAAATCGTTAATGGAACTTATTAATGAAACTCCAAATGAAATTTTAGGAACGAGAGTTTACGAGCGTTTCGGAAAACAGTTTCCATTACTTTTTAAATACTTAGATGCACGCGAAGATCTTTCGATTCAGGTTCATCCAAACGATAAATTAGCAAAAGAGCGTCACAATTCATTTGGTAAAACCGAAATGTGGTACGTAATGCAGGCTGATACTGATTCCAGAATTATTGTTGGTTTTAAAGAAGATTCAAGTAAAGAAGAATATTTAAAACATTTACATGATAATACTTTAGTTTCTATTTTAGATGGCGTAAAAGCAAAAGCCGGAGATGTTTTCTTTTTAGAAACAGGAACTGTTCACGCTATTGGTGCCGGTTTGGTAGTTGCCGAAATTCAGCAGACATCTGATATTACCTATCGTTTATATGATTTTGATCGTGTAGATGCTCAGGGAAATAAAAGAGAACTGCATGTAGATTTAGCACTTGATGCGATTAATTACAATAAAGTTGATACACAAAAGAAATACGATTCAAAAGCAAATACTTCAAACGTAGTCGTAGATTGTCCTTATTTTACGACAAACCTTATTCCGTTAGAAGATAAAGTACAAGTTTCTAAATCTGGCGAAACATTTACGGTTTATATGTGTATTGAGGGAAGTTTTGAAATTGAATATGACGGATTTAAACACACTTATATAAAAGGTGACACAGTTTTAGTTCCGGCTGCGATAAATGCATTTAATTTAAGTGGAAAAGCTTCAATTTTAGAAATTTACATTTCATAGCATGTAATCTAAAGATTATGTGTATTTTTGCAGACGCAAATTAAAATTATAATAAAAATGGCAAACGTTAAAAATTTAAAGAAAGACATCAATTTTGTATTAGGAGATATTATTGAGGCAGTTTATTTGTTTGAGATGTCTACAACAGGAAATCCTACTCCAGAAACGAATGCTTTAATCGATGAAGCTATCGCTGCATTTGATACTTTGATTACAAAAGTTAACGCTAAAAACGTTGAAAATAAAAAAGCACACTTCAAACAAATCAATGTTGAATTAGAACAAACTGCTAATCAATTGATTGAAAAAATCAATGCATTGTAAGCAAAAAAAAGTGTAAAAAAGTGCAAATTTATTTTGGGAAAACGAAAAACCGCTTTATATTTGCACCCGTAATGAGGCCGATGTAGCTCAGCTGGCTAGAGCAGCTGATTTGTAATCAGCAGGTCGTGAGTTCGAGTCCCTCTATCGGCTCAACGAAAACCATCACAAATTGTGATGGTTTTTTTATTTATAGAGAGAGGTGTGAAAATATTTTGGAATATTAAAAAACAATTTTATATTTGCACCCGTAAAATAGGCCGATGTAGCTCAGCTGGCTAGAGCAGCTGATTTGTAATCAGCAGGTCGTGGGTTCGAGTCCCTCTATCGGCTCAAAAAAACCATCATAATCTGTGATGGTTTTTTTATGCCTCAGAAATTCCATTTTTTTAAATTCCAAATTCCAAGTTTTTTAGGATTTAGATTTTAGAATAGTATTTACGATGAAATAATAAATGAGCGCAAAGTATTCTCCTTTCGCCGAAATAACAGGATTGTGTCTTTATCTTCCAAGTTTTTGGTGAGCATCGGTAAAATGTCCTGCTGACATAGCTGATATAATTGAAATTTCTCCTGTAAGGCATAATGCAATAGCAATTTCGGCAAGTTTACCGCTTTTACCCGGGCCATAACAGTCTATTAGTTCAAGACATTCTTTTTGTGTAGGAAATGAAGTTCCGCCGCCAACAGTTCCCACAATTATATTTGGCATCGTAATAGCACAATATAAATCACCGTTTTCGTCAATATCCATTCTTGTAATGGCGGTAGAAGCTTCGCCGGTGCAGGCTACATCTTGTCCGCAAGCTATAAATAATGCAGCAAGAGCGTTTGAAGGATGCATACCTGTACCAATGGAACCCATTTTTATAGAGCCCAAATGAGATATTTTCCATTGATGATATAGTAATGCCGGTGTTGCCTTAAGAACAGAGGCAATAACTTCTTTTTTTAATGTGATTTCGGCAGTTACTTTCCTTCCTCTAACCCTTGTGGTTAATGAGGTGGCTTTTTTATCTCCGGAAGCATTGCCTTCAATAGTCCAAAATACAGGTTTAACAGGGCAATTGCTTATAATGTACTTACAGATTTTATCGCTGCATATCGTAACCATGTTTTGACCAGATGCATCGCCAGAGGTAAATTCGAATCTTAAAATTAGAATGTTTCCTTCTATATTTACACCTATATCATTTAAGATGGCATAATTACTGGTTTCTCTGGTTAACGATGCAAAAGTTTCTTTGTGGTTTAATACCCAAGAGACAAATTTTCCTAAATCAATTAAATTTTTAAATTTAAAGGTTGGAGTTCTTTGCACGCCTTCTTGCAGGGTAATTACTGTAATTGCTCCTGATTCCCTGCAAGCTTTAGCACCTCTGTTATAGGATGCAAGCAAGGCTCCTTCGGTAGTGGCAAGAGGAACATAAAAATGACCTTGAGCTACACTTCCATTTACAACTAAAGGTCCAATAATTCCGGTTGGGATTTGACTCATCCCAATGTAATTTTCAATATTACCTTTCAGGCTTTCGTTATTATCAAAAATCTTTTCTCCTGACAGGTAATCTACATTTGATTTTAGGTGCTGACGGATAAAATTAAGACGTAATTTTTGACCGTTTAAAGTGTATGGATCTTGAGAGGGGATTTTTTCAAGATTTGAACTAGGTTCCGGAGTATAAGATTCTAATTTTTCGAAAACTAACGAATTTATAAAATCATACTTTGCGTGACTGATATTGCTTTGTAAATTCTTCATAAGTTTGGTTTTATGAAGCTAAGGTATTACAAATAATAAAAATAGTAATGTAATTTCTGACTTTTTTACTTAGAATTATCTAATTGTCAGTTATTTATGATTTAATATGGCAAAACAAAATAAACAAAATAAAAAAATCCTGTTATAATGATAAAAACAGGATTTTTTTATAATTTAAAAAACAGAGTTTTAAGTGTAATACGTTGTTTTTGAGTTGTTTAGTCTTGTTTTTGTTCTTCTTTTTTAATATCGGCTACATATTTAGTAAGCTTTTTTCCGTAAAATGACTGTGCTACTTTTGGAGTCATCGATTTTTGAATCGTATCAAGAAACTTAATGTTGATATCATAAATCTCTGCTAGAGCAATATAAGGCGCTACTTCATGATCTTTATTGTTAATGGCAAAGTTTGTAGCATACAAATATTTTCTTTTAATATTTGACTGTTGTTTTGCATCAATGCTGTCAACTGCTTTTTGATCTTGTCTTTTAGTAGCTTTAAATCTGGCTTCAACCATTGATAAGTTCTCATCAATGAAACGAGAGTTTACTTTTTTGTATTCTTCAAATAATTCCTGGTTTTTAGATCCGGTAATTTTTGCGCTGCCAATAAAACTGTCTAAATTGGTATCAATATTAATATTTCCCGGTTCAGCAAAGAATAAAATATTATTGTCTAAAGAGTTTGTTACCCCGCGATCCAGAAACAGGTAAAGCATTTCTGGAGATTCTAATTTGATGTCACTTTCAAAAGCTGCATTTCCGTCAATTTTGATACTGTCGATTGCAACAAGCGATGTATCAACGATTCTTTGAATATATAAAGTTCCGGTTTTTAATCCTTTTATATTTCCTGTAAGGTGTAAGTTATCTGCGGCTGATTCTTTTTTGCTGCATGATGCAAGTAATGTAAGAATGGCAAAGGCAATAATTGATTTTTTCATTAGTTTATTGGATTTTGGTGCAAAATAAAGAAAATAGTTTGAATGTAAATAAGTCGCTGTTTAATTTTTCTAAAAAATAAAAATCCCAATCTATTTCTAAATTGGGATCTGCATATTTTTTTAAAAATGAATTGGTTACATTGATAAAGTGTAAGTTGCTCCATTTTCGTGTGTATAAGTATATTTGGCATCACAGTCATTATTTCCATAATCTATAACACCGTTTAAAAACCCTCCCTGGATTTTTAATTTCCCTTTAGATACATACTCGCACGAATATTTTTTAACTAAGGTTTCCTGTACAGTTAAAGTCAAAGTCCCTCCTTTTTCTGAAGTAACAGTGTGGCTTCCTTCTGGCATTTCATAAATATTATCTTCTAAAACATATGGAGTATCAACACCGGCAGTTTGTTTTATAGTATGTGTGCCTGAATTTGTAAAAACCCTTCCAAGCAAATCTGTAAATTTTCCATTTGTTACTTTTCTGCTCCATTGCGGTACAGTTGCAACAGTAGTTGTATTAGTGTATTCTATAGTTCCTTCCAGTTTAAATCCGTTTATAGAATAATCGATTCTTTCTACAGTCATTTTGCTTCCAGTTGTAATTACCGGACCAGAAAGCGTAATTTTTAATTTCCCTTTTCTTGTAATTTGATTTGTGGTGCAGCCTGTACCATAATCAACAGTAAAAACTTTTGGGTAAGGTGTTCCGTTTGGGGTTTCAATAGTAATGCTGGCACAGACTTCGGGAGAAGTTTCTGATGGTTTTGCAGCAGGATTTGTATTCGTTACAGTTAATCCTGTTTTAACATCCATTTCGTTTACAGCGTCAATTACAACAGAGGCACTAACAGCTGTTGTGTCGGCCTGATTGACGACTTCATCGCTGGAGCATGAAACATAAATAAATGCCGAAGCACAAATAATAGAAAGTAAAATAGCAGTTTTTTTCATATTGGTTTTTGTTTAAGATTAGATTAAAGGCATTCAAATGTAATGAAAAAAATAACTCGTAAAAAAAATCCTGAAAATTCTACTTTCAGGATTTTGTTGTTTAGTTATTTGTAAATCAATTGTTTTAAACGGTTTTGTAATATTCGCTTTTGGCTTTTCTGATTTTTTTATACTCTTCCCAATCAAATTTGTTTAAGAACTCTGCAGCTTTTTGGGCGCCGCGAATAAACAAATCAATTTTTGCATCGTCAGTAAGATTAAAATTGAGCCAGTTGTGGTTTCCGGTATCAATATATCCTATAAGGTTTTTAAAATCGGGATTTTTTCTTAAAAATTCTGAATCATATCCAAATCTAGCGGTGTCAAACATAGAACTTATAATATTCGTGATTTTTTCATTTTTATTGATTTCGTTTTTATCATATCCGAGTTTTACACCAAAAGTTGGTGACGCCGGTACATTTAAATTTTCATGAAATATATCAATAGGAAAATTAGAGATAATACCGCCATCCATAAACATAACTTCTGCCGGAACCGATGCACGCAGACATGTTGCTTCGTTCCATTTATTCCATGCTTCAATACCGCCGGGAATATTTTTAATTTTAAATGGAGTAAAGAAAAGCGGAATCGACATTGAAGCCCTCACAAAATCGGCTGGATTTTGAACATCAGGATTAGAATAAAACAAGTCAATCATTTTAGGAAAAATAATTTTACTTTCTGTAGTAATGTCAGCGGTTATTATAGCTATTTCACTCCAATGATCTTTTCTTGTATATTCTTGTTTGTCTTCTGGATTTGTTTCCATTATTCGAAACAATTTGTTGTCGTTTGAAACACCTTTTTCGCGCAGTGCTTTTAAATCGGCATAATTTTTAATTCCTTTCTGCGAAAGCAGGTTAGTCATCCATTGGTGAAAATTAGTACCAGGATTTAATCCTAAATCATCTTTAAAATTATCTACAACCTGACAGCCTTTCATTACCAGTTTTAAGTTGCCGGCATCGCTCAATAATGCATCAATAAATTCGCGTGCATCGTGATCGCCATCTACAAAATCGTATAAATTCTTATTGCATAAACACTCTAAAATCCATTCAGATTTTGTTGTATCAATTGGTCCGGCAGCAGCCATCAGCATGGTATTAATACTTCCGGCCGATGTTCCGGCTAAACTTAGAAACCGAATCCCTACTTGTTCCAAAACATAGACATATCCAACTAATGCAACACCAAGAACACCGCCGCCTTCCTGAACTAAATCTACATATTCGTTACCGTTTACATCTACAATATCTGAGAATTTCTTTTTCTTCTCTTTGATCTGTTCTTTTAAATCTTTTATAATCGATAAGACTTCACCGTTTTCTGTAAATTTCGTTTTCTCCATGATTTCCAGAGTTTATGTTTGTAGTTTGTGTTTCTGCAAAATAATTTTATTTAATTGTTTGATTTTCAGATGTGTAAAATTATAAATTCGATTATAGGCATAAAAGGGGAGAATTCCCCTTTTTTAAAATATTTGAAATTAGTATAAGGTAAAAAAAATCCCGCAGAAACTAATCTGCAGGATTTTGAAATATTCTTGTAAAAGGTTTTTATTTGATCATTTCAAAGCTTCTTTTTACAAAAGCAGTCAACGCTTCACCTTTCAATAGGTTTTGAGATAATTTAGCTAAATCTAAAGCTTGTTTTACTAAATGTTCCTGATGTGTTTTGTCTTCGGTATTTAAAATACTTGAAGCTAAATCAGAATTTGTATTTACAACCAGATTATACATTTCCGGCATATTTCCCATTCCGAACATTCCGCCGCCGCCCGTTTGGCTCATTTCTTTCATCCTACGCATAAATTCTGGCTGCGTAATAATGAATGGAGCTGCCTGGCTGTCCATAGCTTCCAGCTGAACGCTGTATGCTTTAGGGATATAGGCTTCTAATGAAGTTTTTAAAGCTGCTTTTTCTTCATCAGATAATTTAGAAATCGTGTTTTCTTCTTTTTTGATTAAATTATCAATGTGATCAGAATCTACACGAACGAAAGTTAATCCGCTGTTATCACCTTCAATTTTTTGAATTAAATGCGAGATAATAGGAGAGTCTAAAAGCAATACTTCGTATCCTTTTTCTTTTGCTGCTTCAATATAAGAGTGCTGTGCATCTTTGTTACCAGCATAAAGAATTACTAATTTACCATCTTTATCAGTTTGGTTTTCTTTTAGTTTTTCTTTTAATTCCTCTAAAGTAAAGTAAGTATCGTCAACCGTTGGATATAAAACAAATGCGCCTGCTTTTTCGTAGAATTTATCTTCAGAAAGCATTCCGTACTCTAAAACGATTTTAATGTCGTTCCATTTTGCTTCAAAATCAGCACGGTTTTCGTTAAATAAAGCTTTTAATTTATCTGCTACTTTACGAGTAATGTAGTTAGAGATTTTTTTAACTGCTCCATCTGCTTGTAAACCAGAACGAGAAACGTTTAATGGAATATCCGGTGAATCGATAATTCCTTTTAACATCGTTAAAAATTCAGGTACAATTCCTTCTACGTTATCTGTAACGTAAACCTGGTTTTGGTACAATTGAATTTTATCTTTCTGGATTTGCATATCTGTACCCAATTTTGGGAAATACAAAATACCAGTTAAGTTAAACGGATAATCTACATTTAAGTGAATGTTGAATAACGGCTCTTCAAACTGCATTGGATACAATTCTCTGTAGAAATTTTTGTAATCTTCATCAGATAATTCAGAAGGCTGTTTTGTCCAGGCCGGATTTGGGTTATTAATGATATTATCAAGTTCGATAGTTTCATTAATATAATCTTCCGGAGCATCTTCTGGTTTTGGAAGGGTTTCTGTTCTTGTTCCAAATTTAATTGGAATAGGCATAAACTTATTATACTTATTTAATAATCCGCTGATTTTAGAATCTTCTAAAAATTCTAAAGAATCTTCGGCAATGTGCAGAATGATTTCTGTACCACGTGAAGTTTTGTCAGCTGGCTCTAAAGTAAATTCAGGGCTTCCGTCACAAGTCCAGTGTGCAGCAGGCTCATCTTTGTATGATTTTGTAATGATTTCTACTTTTTCTGCAACCATAAAAGCAGAATAGAAACCAAGACCAAAGTGACCAATAATCCCAGAGTCTTTTGCAGAATCTTTGTATTTGTCTAAAAATTCTTCAGCTCCCGAAAAAGCAACCTGATTGATGTATTTTTCAACTTCATCAGCTGTCATACCTAAACCTTGGTCAATAATATGGATTTTTTTACCTTCTTTATCTACTTTAATTTCGATAATCGGGTTTCCATATTCTACTTTAGCTTCGCCAATGCTTATTAAATGTTTTAATTTTAATGTCGCATCAGTTCCGTTTGAAACCAGCTCACGTAAAAAGATTTCGTGGTCGCTGTATAAGAACTTTTTGATTAAGGGAAAGATGTTTTCTACTGAAACATTAATTTTACCTGTTGTCATATTTTTTTATTTTTTGAATTTAACTTGATGATTTTCATTTAGTCAAATAAAATACCATTTTTTTTAAGGTGACAAATTGGCGTAAATGTTAATTTTGAAAGAAAATAATTAAATTTTAAAAAAGAAATTCGCTTAATGAATTGTATATTTGTGGTATAATAATTGTTAAACGTGTAAGTATTAACTTAAATAAATGTACAAAATGAGGAAGATTATTTTCATTTGCATGGCTGCTGCGACGTTATTTGCGTGTAAATCAGCTTCGTCTACAGCTTCAACTTCAACAGAAGCAACTACGCTTTCTACTAAACTTGACAGACCCACTCAAGTAGCTATTAAAGGAAATTGGGTGCTTACCAATGTAACTTATCCAGGTTCTGATTATATTAAAGTCACCTCATTCGATCTGGCAGATTCTAAATGTTTTATTGGCAGTTCATGGAACTTTATTTCTAATAACAATAAAGGTACAATGACATTGAATTCTGCAAGCTGTACAGCTTTTACTTCGCCAATTGTCTGGAGCATTAACAATCAGGGACTTTTTGTTCTTAAAATTGTTAATCCGGGAACAAAATCAAAAAATGTAAAAGAAGGATACTTACTAAAAGTCGCTGGTTTAACTGATACTTCTTTTCAGTTGATCGATAATATCAATGTTGGCGGACAAGTAAAGGATGTTACTTACCAATTTCAAAGAGCTAATTAATATTTAAAAAGATAAAAAATGAAAAAGATAACAGTTTTAGGTTTAAGTAGTTTACTTGTATTGGTTAGTTTATTTACAAGCTGCGATTCAGTAAAAAATGCTAATAACACTCAAAAGGGTGCCGGAATTGGAGTAGTTGCCGGTGGTATTATTGGAGGTATTTTAGGAAATAATCTAGGAAAAGGCGGAAACGCTGCCTTAGGAGCTGCAATTGGAGCTGCTGTAGGTGGTGGAACCGGAGCTTTAATTGGTAACAAAATGGATAAACAAGCCCGTGAAATTGATCAGGCTTTACCAGGTGCTTCTGTAGAAAGAGTAGGTGAGGGAATTCACTTAACTTTAAATGAGAATGCTGTTCGTTTTGATACAAACAAATCAACTTTAACTCCTCAGGCAAAAGCAAATTTAGATAAATTAGTTCCTGTTTTTAATGAGTATGGAGATACTGATATTCAAATATTTGGTTATACTGATAATACAGGTAAACCAGAATATAATTTGACACTTTCAGGACAAAGAGCGGCTTCTGTGCAGGCTTATTTAGTTTCTAAAGGATTAAAATCAAGCCGTTTTAAAACTTCAGGTTTAGGTATTGTTGATCCTATTGCAACAAATGATACTCCGGAAGGAAGAGCTCAAAACCGTCGTGTTGAATTCTCTATTACAGCAAATGACAAAATGGTTAACGATGCAAAAGCTGAAGCTGGAAAGTAATTTCAGATAAAATAAAATTTAAAAAAAGCTGTTTCATAATTGAAGCAGCTTTTTTTTTGACTTTAGAAATTAAACATCGTAAATTTGACCTCTCTAATTACAACACATGCTTGATATTCAAAATATATCTTTTTCGTATACTGATAAACCAGTTATAAATAATGTTTCTTTTACGATCAATAAAGGCGAAAATATTGCCATTATTGGCGAAAGCGGTTGTGGAAAAAGTACGCTTTTAAAGCTTATGTACGGTTTGTTCGATTTAGACGAAGGCAAAATATTTTATAACGAAAAACCTATTCTGGGGCCAAAATACAATTTGATTCCCGGAATGCCATATATGAAATATCTGGCGCAGGATTTCGATTTGTCTCCTTATGAAACAGTGGCAGAGAACGTTGGAAAGTTTCTTTCGAATGGTTTTGCAAACATGAAAAGACTTCGTGTTCAGGAATTGTTAGAGATGGTAGAAATGGAACAATTTTCTAATGTTAAAGCTAAATTTTTAAGCGGGGGACAGCAGCAGAGAGTAGCTTTGGTTAGGGTTTTGGCTTTAGAGCCAGAAGTAATTTTGCTAGATGAACCTTTTAGCCAGATTGATGCTTTTCGTAAAAATGCTTTACGTCGAAACTTATTTAAATACTTAAAACAAAAAGGAATTACCTGCATTATCGCAACACATGACAGTACAGATGCTTTGTCTTTTGCAGATGAAGCAATTGTGATGCGACATGGCGAAATTATCATAAAAGGTGATCCGGCAAAAATATACGAAGATCCGCAAACTAAATATGTGGCTTCGTTATTTGGAGAGGTAAATGAAATTGCAACACATTTATTGCTTCCGTATGAAGATGAAACTCACAAAACATTAGTGTATCCGCATCAGTTTAAAATGGTTTCAGAATCTAAACTTCCGGTAAAAATTAGAAGGACTTATTTTAGAGGAGGGCATTATTTAGTTGAAACCGTTTACAAAAGGCAGTTAATATTTTTCGAAAGTGAAATCGATCTTCCACTCGAACAGGAAATATTTCTTGGGCTGAATTATTTGTAAAAACAAACCCGACAGTTTTGAAATTGTCGGGTTTGTTTTTTTACATAAGCTAGTTGCTTGCTAAAAATTAAATGTGAGATGGCACTCAGATGACACGGGTTTAACAGATTGAAGCAGATTTATTTTTAAATTTTGTAAAAAGAGTTTCTCGCAGATTTTGCAGATTTAAGGGATTAGCTTCAATGCTTTTTAAGAATCATTAAAATCATTTTAATCTGTGGCAGAAAAAAAATTAGTGTAAATTAGTGTAAATTAGTGTAATTCGTGGTAAAAAAATTAAAGCCAAGAAATCTTACAGGCATTAAAATCTTATTTTCCATTCTTTTCAATGAATTGCTTTAAAAACTGTTTTTTCAAAAAGTAATTGTTTTTAAACAGTCTCATAATTAAAGTATATTAAATTGCTAATACCGAAAAAAATAGTAATTTGTACTCTTATGTTTTAAAGTATACGTAAATTTGCATTCTAAAATTTTAACAAATAACAATATTATATGTATCATTCAAAAATAGCAGGCTTAGGATATTATGTTCCTTCAAATGTTGTGACAAACGATGATTTGTCTAAGATAATGGATACCAATGACGAATGGATTCAGGAACGAACAGGAATTCAGGAAAGAAGACACATCATTCGTGGAGAAGATACAACAACTTCAATGGGTGTAAAAGCCGCTAAAATTGCTATAGAACGTTCTGGCGTTGCCAAAGAAGATATTGATTTTGTAGTATTTGCTACATTAAGCCCGGATTATTATTTTCCAGGACCCGGAGTTTTAGTACAGCGTGATTTAGGATTAAGAACCGTTGGAGCTTTAGACGTTAGAAATCAATGTTCTGGTTTTGTTTACGCAATTTCTGTTGCAGATCAATATATTAAAACCGGAATGTATAAAAATATTTTGGTTATTGGTTCAGAGGTTCATTCAACTGGATTAGATATGACGACTCGCGGACGCGGCGTTTCAGTAATTTTTGGAGATGGAGCAGGAGCGGCAGTTTTAAGCCGTGAAGAAGATTTGACAAAAGGAATTTTATCTACGCATTTACATTCAGAAGGACAGCATGCCGAAGAATTGGCTTTGCAGGCACCGGGAATGGGAGCACGCTGGGTAACAGATATTTTAGCAGATAATGATCCTAATGACGAAAGCTATTATCCTTACATGAACGGTCAGTTTGTATTTAAAAATGCAGTGGTTCGTTTTGCCGAAGTTATTAACGAAGGTTTAGAAGCAAATGGACTTCAGGTTTCAGATATTGATATGTTGATTCCACATCAGGCCAACTTGAGAATTTCTCAGTTCATTCAGAACAAATTCAAATTGACAGATGATCAGGTTCATAATAATATCCAGAAATACGGAAACACAACCGCAGCATCTATTCCAATTGCTTTAACAGAAGCTTGGGAACAAGGTAAAATCAAATCTGGTGATACCGTTGTTTTAGCCGCTTTTGGTAGTGGATTTACTTGGGCAAGTGCAATCATCAAATGGTAAATTAATTCATCTTACATTATATTTAAAACCTGCTTTGTTTTGGAGCAGGTTTTTTTATACTTTTTATTTGGATGAATAACGATCTGTCAGGCTGAGCGAAGTCGAAGCCCCGTTCCAATTGGCAAGCCTTCGACTTCGCTCAGGATGACATTTGGTTTCAAATTAAGCAATAGCATTTTGTCAGGCTGAGCGAAGTCGAAGCCTACGTCCTAATTGACAAACTATCAATTTTACACAAAACAAACTTTGTTCGCTGCGCTAATTTATGGACGTGCCAATAGGAGCGGGGCTTCGAGTTCGCTCAGCCTGACAATCGTAGTTCAATACTTACTGAATTAAAAGAAATATTTTTCTTACTTTTATTTAAAAACAAAACTTTTAATAAAATGAAACAATATTACGTCTATATACTAAAATGTTCTGATAATAGTTATTATACGGGATTTACAAATAATATTAATAGAAGATTAAATGAACACAACTACGGTTTAAATAAAGAATGCTATACATTTAATAAAAGACCTTTGGAATTAGTTTTTTGTACAGAATTTAATGATGTGAATCAGGCTATTGCATTCGAAAAACAAGTAAAAGGCTGGAGTAGGAAAAAGAAAGAAGCAATAATAAATGATAAGTGGGAAGATTTAAAAAAGTTATCCGAATGTTTAAATAAAACAAGTCATAAAAATTTTAATAAAAAAGAACTTTAATTGTAACTTAGCCTTCGACTTCGCTCAGGGTGACAATTGAGCCAAAAGTCGTTTTAATTTTTTTGTCAGGCTGAGCGAAGTCGAAGCCCCTTTTTTGATAATTACAATGAAAAAAAATCAACTGGAAATAGCATGCTTTAATTACGAATCGGCCATAATAGCTCAGGAAAATGGTGCAGATCGAATTGAGTTATGCGAAAACATGAAACTTGGCGGAACAACACCAAACTCTATTTTAGTCGTAAAAGTCCGCGAAAGCTTATCTATTAAAATGCATGTTATAATCAGGCCTCGCGGCGGTGATTTTGTTTATTCTGATGAAGAACTAACAGAAATGAAACAGGATATTAAACAGTATAAAAAACTAGGTGTTGATGGTTTTGTTTTTGGAATTTTAAAAGACAGCGGAAATATTAATAAAAGACAGAATAGGGAATTAGTGCATTTGGCACATCCGCTTCCTTGTACTTTTCACCGTGCTTTTGATGTGGTCAAAGATGTAGAAAAATCTCTTGAAGATATTATCGATTGCGGGTTTAAAACGATTTTGACTTCGGGACAGGCAATAAATGTAGAGGAAGGAATTTTGGCCTTGGAACGAATACAAGACCTTGCTAAAAACAGAATCGAAATAATGCCGGGCGGCGGTTTACGATCTTCAAATATTAAATTATTACAGGAAAGATTAGATTTGACTTTTTACCATTCATCAGCAATTACAAACAATTCAGAAACTGCAAATCCCGAAGAAATAAAAGAATTAAAAAATTTCCTATAACACTTCTCAAAAATAAAAAAGCCTGAAGCTGGCAAACTTCAGGCTTTTTTCTACAAGAAAATTATTTAAAAATATTAAAATTGATTCTAATAAAAGCAGTGATTAGAACATTCCGCCACCACCTTGATTAGTGTTTTCTTCTCTTTGTTTACGCTCTAATTTTTTGATTTTTGCTCCACCAAAGTTATAAGTTAAACCTAAATAAACTGTTTGGCTTTCCCAGGTAAACTGACCAGTTTGAGGATAAGGATAAATACCATCAAATGAATATTTCATTGTATTGAAAACGTCATTAAAGCGTACACTGATATTCATTTTATTATCTAACAATGTATAGCGTGAACCAATATCCATTTTGTACATTTCGTTTCTTTTCTGCTGAATTTCATTAACCGGACCTCTGTAAAAACCAAATAATAAAAAGCTTAAACGTTTTGTAGGTTTAAAGTTTGAGTTCATACGGGCATTGAATGCAGAAGTTGTTACACTGCGCTCTAAAGGCGAACTTAATTTTGTTGCAGGATCATATTGGAACACAACACCTTGCTGGTTTATGCTTGAGAAATCAATTGATGGCTGGATATCCCACCACTTAGTAAGTTTATAGTTTGCAGAAATATCAAAACCATAAGCACTATTGTGATCGAAATTTGTAAAACTTAAGATTTGTTTCTCAGAAGGATCATCAGGATCTGGGCTTAAAGTTCGGCTAATTTGATCGTTAATAGCTCTTACAAATACGCCGGCGGTAATGCTTCCTTTTTCAAGAGTTTTAGTATAATTTACTTCAACAGAATTTGTAAACTGAGGTCTTAATTCTTGATTTCCGTATGAAGTTACCAATGGAGTAGAAAATTCACGAATAGGTTTTGTCTGCTCTAAACTTGGCCGGTCAACACGACGGCTGTAGCTTAATTGCAAAACGTTTTTCTCATTTAAGTTATACGTTAAATAAGCTGATGGATACAATGTAATGTAGTCATCATTAAATTTTTTCTCACCAGAATTTAAATTTGACTTCACATCATAACTCTCAAAACGAGCTCCTAACTGATAACTGAATTTTTTGTATTTCTGACCAAAAGTTACATATGCAGAATAAATATCTGTATCATAAGTATAAATAGAATTAGCAAATGCCGGATTGGTTGTATTGTAAATATTGTCTGTTCTTGTTATTCTCGCTTCTGCACCTGCTTCAAGAGTCGTTTTGTCATTTAGCGGATTAACATAGTCAACGTTTACTGTACCTAATTTTCTTTTGTCATTAATATAATCGCTGTACAAAAGTGAGCTGGCACTATTATCTGGCTTCGTTGTTTTAGTGTCAAAACTTGCATCTTGAGTTTCTCTGGTATTACTAAAGTTCCCTTCAAAATCTAAAGTATGCCCCTCTTTTTTAAAGATATGTTTGTATGCTAAATTATAAGTTCCTGTTTCGTTTGGACCTTCATATCTCGATTTTTGGTAAATATTTTTAATATCCGGGTCACCGTTATTATAATCAATATCAGTATTAACTAATCCAGTTCCTTTTGATTTATTTTGGTTTGTATAGAAAGATAAAGTATTGTGGTCATTGATTAAATAATCCATTCCAACTTTATACAAATAGTTATCATTATCATTAGAAATTTCTAATTTTTGAATAACATCCTGATCTAATCTTTTAATATGGCCATCATTAAAATAAGTTCCAAAATTATTACCGGCATTTCCAAAGAAATTTACTTTTCCGGTTTTATAGTTTAAGTCTAAAGACTGATTGTATTTTGCCGTTTCACCAAAAGTAATTCCGCCGCTATAACTTCCGTTAAAACCAGTATTCGAATTTTTATGTAAAATAATATTGATAATTCCAGACATTCCTTCCGGATTGTATTTTGCACTAGGATTTGTAATCAACTCAATTTTTTTGATAGAAGTTGAAGGAATTTGTTTTAATAACTGTGCAGGATCAATATTAGAAGGCCTTCCGTCAATTAACACACGAACATTGTCGTTTCCGCGAAGCGAAAGTTTTCCGTCCTGATCTACATTTACAGATGGAATATTGCTCATAATATCTGATGCAGAGGCTCCGGCAGTTGTCAAATCTCTTCCTACAGTAATTACTTTTCGGTCAATTTTTTGTTCCATTGTCGAACGTTCGGCAACAATATTAACACCTTTTAGCTGTGTTGCTTCTTCTTCAAGAGAAACATTCATAGTGGCAGATTTTTTATTATCGGCTAAAATTACAGAGCCAATATATTTTCTAAATCCAATGTATTGAATTTCGATAGTATAACTTTTTAGTGCTACGTTTTTAAAAGTAAAATCTCCATTGTCATCAGTATTAACTCCAGATACCACTTTTCCGTTTTCTTTAAGAGAAACTGTTGCATAAGAAATTGGTGCATTGTTTGATTTTTCGGTAATTTTTCCCGTGACCGTTCCTGAATTCTGGGCTTGTGCTGTTGCAATTACCCCCAGTAATGCAAGCAGAAAGAATTTTAATTTCATAATGAGATAATGATTATTTTGATTTGATTGATGATGAGGTTGTTTTTTTGTTTTTGTTTTGATTTTCTTTTGCTTCAAATAAAATTTAAAGTCTCTATTAAGACTATTTTGTTGTAGATATGTTACATAAAATGCAAAAAAAACTTTTTGATTTTTTGGGAAGTTCTGTTTTGTAGCAGGTTAGCGTTTTAATTTTTTGATAATTTTAACATTCAAAACAAAACGTTTTTTAAGAAATTCTAACAGGATTATGTTATTTAATATGTTTTTCATTTTCTGTAATTGATGAATAAGCAGTATCTTTGCTCACTTTAAAATAAGTTTACATGTCATTATCACAAATTCTTACACCTTCTATACAAAAAGCAATACAGGCATTATTTGACGTTTCTGTTGATAAAATCGAGTTTCAAACTACCAGAAAAGAGTTTGAAGGCGATATTACAATGGTAATTTTTCCTTTGTTGAAATTGATTAAAAGCAATCCTGCCGAATTAGGAAATAAAATTGGGAACTACTTAGTCGAAAATGTTTCTGAAGTTGCTCGTTTCAATGTAGTTTCAGGGTTTTTGAATATTGTAATTTCAGATAGTTATTATCTGAATTTCTTCAATGAAATAAAAAACAATCAAAATTTTGGATATGTAACGCCTGATCCTGCCGATAAAGCAATTATGGTTGAATATTCTTCTCCAAACACAAATAAACCTTTGCACTTAGGACATGTTCGTAACAATTTGTTAGGATATTCTGTTGCAGAAATTATTAAAGCATCGGGTAAAAAAGTGTATAAAACACAGATCATCAACGATCGTGGAATTCATATTTGCAAATCAATGCTGGCCTGGGAGAAATTCGGAAACGGAGAAACTCCTGAAAGTTCTGATTTAAAAGGAGATAAATTAGTTGGTAAATATTATGTTGAGTTTGATAAAGCTTACAAAACACAAATTAACCAATTAATTGAAAGCGGTAAAACAGAAGAAGAAGCTAAAAAACAAGCGCCAATTATTATCGAAGCGCAGGAAATGCTTAAAAAATGGGAAGCTGGTGATGAAGCTGTTATTGCGCTTTGGAAAAAAATGAACCAATGGGTTTACGATGGTTTTGCAACTACATACACCAATCTTGGAGTTAATTTTGATAAATATTATTACGAAAGCAATACCTATTTATTAGGAAAAGATGTTGTACAGGTGGGTCTTGATAAAGGTGTTTTTGAAAAAGATCCAGATGGCTCTGTTTGGATTGATTTGACAGATGAAGGGCTTGACCGTAAAATTGTATTGCGTTCTGACGGAACTGCAGTTTATATGACGCAGGATATTGGAACTGCTATTCAGCGTGTTAAAGATATGCCAGATGTGGGCGGAATGGTTTACACAGTTGGTAACGAACAGGATTACCACTTTAAAGTTTTGTTTTTGATCCTGAAAAAATTAGGGTTCGACTGGGCTTCAAGTTTATTTCATTTATCATACGGAATGGTTGATTTACCATCTGGAAAAATGAAAAGCCGTGAAGGAACTGTTGTAGATGCTGATGATTTAATGCAGGATATGACAGATACAGCCAAACAAATTTCTGAAGATTTAGGAAAATTAGACAGTTATTCTGCCGATGAAAAAGCAAAATTGTATAAAACAATTGGTCTTGGCGCTTTAAAATATTACATTTTAAAAGTAGATCCTAAAAAACGTATTTTGTTTAATCCAGAAGAATCTGTAGATTTTGCAGGAAATACAGGTCCGTTTATTCAATATACTTACGCCAGAATCCAGTCAATTATCCGTAAAGCTGATTTTGATTACAGTGTCACACTGAGCGAAGTCGAAGTGCTCCACGAAAAAGAAAAAGAACTGGTAAAACAAATCGAACTTTTTCCAGAAGTAATTCAAAATGCTGCACAAAATCATAGCCCGGCATTAATTGCAAACTATACTTATGATTTAGTTAAAGAATACAATTCGTTTTATCAATCTGTTCACATTTTAGGTGAAGTTGATTTGACTAAAAAGATTTTTAGAGTACAGCTTTCTCAGAAAGTTGCCGAAGTTATAAAATCTGCTTTTGCGTTATTAGGAATTGAAGTTCCCGAAAGAATGTAAAACTTTATATAAGAATTAAAAAAGCCGATAGTTCAAAACTATCGGCTTTTTGTTTTATAGACTATCTACAAAATCGGTTACTCATTCCATTCTAAATAAGTTATTAATTTTAATTTAGAATCATTTAACTGTAGTAAAAAGATTATAATATTATTTGTTAAAACTAAATAAAATCTTGTTAAAATTAATATAATGTTATAAGTTGCAACCCTTAATTCAAAATAGATGATTATGAGAAGGAAAATTAAAAGGTTTTTAGTACTGCTTTTAGTGCTTTGTACGCAGTTCTTTTTTGCACAGGAAAGGGTAATTTCAGGAGCTGTATTTGATGATATGGGGCCGGTACCGGGTATTAATGTAGTAGTTAAAGGAACAAATAATGGTGTTCAGACTGATTTTGACGGTAAATACGCTATTAAAGCAAAAACGGGAGATGTTCTTTTATTCTCGTATATGGGAATGGAAGATGTTAGTATTGTTGTTGGCTCTTCTTCGGTAATAAATACTAAAATGAAAGAAGGGGGTAAAGTGTTAGATGAAGTTGTTGTGGTTGCCTATGGTAAAACAAAGAAATCAACTTATACTGGATCTGCTGCTCAAATTAAGTCTGAACAACTTGAGAACAGACCATTAACTAATTCCCTTTCGGTAATAGAAGGCAGTACTTCTGGAGTTCAAATTCAGAGTTCAGCTGGACAGCCAGGGGCATCACCAGAAATAAGAATTAGAGGATTTAGTTCAGTAAATGGTTCGAATAACCCATTGTATATTGTGGATGGAGTTCCATTTGCAGGAGATATAAGTAATATAAATTCTGCCGATATTGAAAGTTTAACTGTTTTAAAAGATGCAGCTTCAACTTCTCTTTATGGCTCAAAAGCAGCAAATGGTGTTATAATTATTACAACAAAAACCGGTAAATCACCTAAAGATAAATTTTCTTTGAACGTTAGTACAGGAATGACCTCACGTGCAATCAAAGACTATGACAGAGTTAATGTTTATGATTACTATCCTTTAGAATGGGAAGCGATTAGAAACAGTAGACCTATGGCAACACAAGCTCAGAAAGATGCGGCTAATACTTATGCTTCTGCTAGAGTGCCAGTTGTATTGGTAACAAATCCGTTTAATGTTCCAAATTCAAGTATTGTAGGAACAGATGGAAAATTAAATCCAGACGCACAATTATTATATCCTGAAGATTTGAATTGGGAAAAACAATTAGAAAGAGCTGGTGTTCGTCAGAATGTAGATTTTTCATATCAGGGAAAATCTGAGAAGTCAAATTATTTTGCCTCCCTAGGATATTTAAATGAAGAAGGGTATCTTCAAAAATCTGATTTTGAAAGGACAACTGGGCGTTTAAATTTAAATACAAGTTTAAAGGATTGGTTTAAAACAGGAATTAATATTTCTGGTACAATTAGTAATTCTAATTTAGGGATCGATGGTGTAACTGATACAAATTCTTTTAAAAATCCATTTCGATCAATGCGTTATATGGGACCAATTTATCCTGTTTTTGCTCATACACCAAATGGTGATTATGCTTATGATTCAAATGGAGACAAAGTATACTCTACTATACGTGGTTCGGGTGCTTCTAATGGTAGAAACGTAGTTTATGAAACGCTGAATGATACGGATAATGTTAAAAAGCTTGCGCTTTCTGGACGAACATATTTTGAGGTTACTTTCTTGAAAGACTTCAAATTCACAACAAATATTTCTATTGACAAAACTTATTCTAACAGAACATATTCATACAATACATTAATTGGTGATGGTGCCCCAACAGGATTGTTGGCTAAAGAGGATAGAGTTTTAACAGGAACTACTTTCAATGAGTTATTAAACTATTCAAAAAAAATAGGAAATCATTCTGTTACGGCTTTATTAGGTCATGAAAGTTTTGATTATTCGGCAAGTTTGACAAACGGGGTTAAAACAGGTCAAATTGTTCCAGAAATTATGGAATTTATTAATTACGCTACAACAACAGAGTTGACTTCGTACACAAGAAATTATGCTACTGAATCTTATTTTTCAAGAGTAGGATATGATTATATGGATAAGTATATTTTTTCAGGATCATTTCGTAGAGATGGCTCTTCAAAATTTGATAGAAATAATCGATGGGGAAATTTTTGGTCTTTAAGTGGAGCCTGGATACTTTCTAAAGAAAATTTCCTAACGAATAATTTATATATAAATGATTTAAAATTAAGAGCTTCAATTGGTGGTGTTGGAAATGATTCCCATATTAGTAATGATGGATTGAATTATTATGCGAGTCAGCCTACTTATAGTTTGGGATATGACAATGGTAATGAAGGAGGAATAATTACTTATGCTGCTGCAGCCACAAATTTACAGTGGGAGGTAAATACTCAAAGAGATGTAGCTGTTGAATTTGCATTGCTTAAAAACAGATTAAAAGGCAGTGTTGAATATTATAATAGAAATACTGATGGTCTTATTTTTTCAGTGCCAAATCCATTATCATCAGGTTTAGATAACAGAGTTGAGAATATTGGGTCTATGGTAAATAAAGGTTTTGAGATATCATTGAATGGTATCATTCTTCAAACTAAAGAGTTTTCATGGGAATTAAATGTTAATGCATCTACTATTAAAAATGAAATTACTAGTCTGCCTCAAGAAGAGATTATAAATGGGACAAAAAAGTTGATGGTTGGTAAATCAATTTATGATTACTGGTTAAGAAGCTGGTATGGAGTTGACCCATCAGATGGTTATGCTTTATATGTTGCTGATCCCAATTTAATGATCGCGAATGATCCAACCGGAAGGGTTGTTAATGGAATTAATGTAACAACGGATCAAAATAAGGCTCTTTATCATTATGCTGGTTCGGCAATTCCTGACTTGTTTGGTAGTTTTGGGAATACGTTCAAATATAATGGAATTCAACTTGATATTATGTTTTCATATCAATTAGGAGGCAAAATGTATGATAGTAATTATGCGGCTTTGATGCACACAGGGAATAATTATGGTTCCGCTTTTAGCACAGATATTCTTAGAAGATGGCAAAAGCCAGGTGATATTACAGATGTTCCGCGTTTAGATATTAATAGGAGTACTCAATCTTCTGCTGCTTCTGACAGATGGTTAAAAGGTTCAGATTATTTATCGCTGAGACAGATTAATTTGTCATATAAATTACCTTCGGATTTAATATCAAAATTGGATATTGATAATGCAACTTTTTATATAAATGGAGAGAATTTATTGTTGTTTACAAAACGTCAAGGTATGGATCCAACTCAAACTTTTAATGGTACGACTCAAAACAGATATATTCCGTCAAGAGTATTTTCTATTGGGTTTAATTTAAATTTTTAATTTTAATATAACATGAAATCAAATTATATAAAACAGGTATTTTTTACAATTTCTGTAATCGCATTTTTCGGATCTTGTTCGGAAGATTTTTTGGATAAAAAACCAACAGAATTTGTTGACTATGATGCTGCAACTAAGACAACTGAAAATTTAATGACGACATTAAATGGTATACACAGGTCTTTATATGTCAGATATGAATCTCAAGGTGAAAATGGTCTTGGAAGTTTAATGCAACAGACTGATATTGCTGGGGAAGATGTGGTTTTTCCAGTTACAAATGGTTGGTTTTTAACCGTATATAACTGGAGTGGTCTGCATAATGAAAATTCTCAAGATATTCGATTTCCTTACAGAACATATTATAGAATAATAAGAAATGCTAATACAATAATTAATGCCGCAGATGTTGCTATCGGATTGACAGCTGATAAAAACATTGTAAAGGGACAAGCTCTATTATATCGCGCATTTTGTCACTTTCAATTGGTGCAATTATATGGTAAACGGTATGTAAATGGGGTAATAAATTCTCAGTTGGGAGTTCCTATTATTCTAACTGTTGGTAATGATAATTTTCCTCGTTCTACTGTAGAAGAAGTATATACCCAAATAAATAAAGATCTTGATGAAGCTAATATTTTGTTATTTGGATATTCAAGGCCTAATAAATCGCATTTAAATTTAAGTGTTGCACAAGGCTTAAAAGCTCGTGTAGCACTGGCTCAAGGGAATTGGGAGATTGCAGCAGAATACGCGAATAAAGCCAGAACTGGATTAAGTTTAATGTCTATTCTAGAATATGGAGAAGGATTTAATGATTTCACAAATAAAGAATGGATGTGGGCTAGCCATATTAGTGAAGTTCAAACGGATTACTTTGGAAATTTTGGAGCATTCATGTCAAGAAATTACAATTCAACAGTTATTCGGTCATGCCCAAAAGCTATAAATAGCAAATTGTATAGTTTAATTCCTGTTACCGATGTAAGATCGACTATTTTTAGCCCAGATGGTAATCATCCTGATTTATCACTTCCAAGCAATTATTCTAAATTTCCATATACTAGTCAGAAATTTTTATCTGTAAGCACTGGAGATAGTAGATGCGACGTCCCATATATGCGCGTTGCTGAGATGTATTTAATTGAAGCAGAGGCTAAAGCAAGATTGGGTCGGCCTGATGCAGCAAAAATACTTTTTGATTTTGAAAAAGCAAGAGATCCAGAGTATAAGTTGTCTACTAATACTGGACAACCCTTGGTGGATGAAATATTGTTGCAAAGAAGAATTGAATTATGGGGAGAAGGATTTAGATTTTTTGATTTAAAAAGAACAAATTCTAATCTTGATAGAACAGGAGCAAACCATGATTCATCGATTATAAATGGAATTTTTATTGTTCCTGCTGAGGATAAAAGATGGCAGTGGCTAATTCCAAGAGTCGAAATAGATGCTAATCCATTAATTGAGCAAAATGAGTTATAATTAAAAATGTAAGAATATACTTGTTTTTATTGTTGTTTATAACTATATTTGCACTGTATATATATAGCAAAAACAAAAAATACGATTAAAATCTTTTCCTTATATTAATTTTTAACTATTTTGAATTAGTAAGCTTTTAGTAGAAATAATAAAAGGATAAACCGTCTAAGTATTTAGGCGGTTTTTTTGTTTAGAGCGGATTTTTAATAAAGCCCTTAATCATTTATTAATGAATATTTAGGTCAGATTAGCTTTAAACTTTATTTGTAGTATTTATTTTATATTTTACTGTGTTAAATAATATATAATTCTTGTTAAAATTGTAAAATTTTAATAAGTTGCGCCCCTTAATCAAAACATAATAAATAAATGAATCAAAAATTAAAAGGGCTTTGGCTGCTTTTTTGCGTATGTGTATTACAAATATCATATGCTCAGGAAAAAAAAATTACAGGAACAGTTTCTGATAATGCAGGAATACCTTTACCAGGTGTTAGTGTATTAGTTAAAGGAACAACATCAGGAGCACAAACAGATTTTGACGGAAAATATGCTATTAAGGCTGAGTCAAATCAAATTCTAATATTTAGTTATATTGGAATGAAAACACAAGAAGTTCCTGCAAATTCTTCGGTTATAAATATAACGCTAAAAGATGAATCGGTAGAGCTTGAAGGAGTGGTTGTTACTACAGCATTAGGTGTTAAGAGAGAGAAAAAATCTTTAGGTTACGCTTCACAACAAATTTCTGGTGCAGACCTTGTGAGTGGAGGTGCAGGAAGTCAAAACGTTTCGAATCTTTTGTCAGGTAAAGCTGCTGGGGTAGAAGTTTCAAGAAACACAAACTTTGGGGGGTCTACGAACGTAGTAATCCGTGGAAATAAATCCTTAACAGGAAATAATCAAGCACTCTGGGTTATTGATGGAGTGCCAGTGGATAATTCCAATAATAATACAGCGAATCAAACTACAGGAAGAGGAGGTTACGATTATGGAAATAGTGTTGCAGACATAAACCAAGAAGATATTGAAAGCATAAATATTCTTAAAGGTGCTGCTGCAACTGCATTATACGGATCAAGAGCTGCAAATGGAGTTGTAATGGTAACGACAAAAAAAGGGAAAAAGGGTGATGATAAAAAAGTTGGATTTACCTTTTCGAGCAGTATGAGTGTGGGTACAGTTGATAAATCGACGTTTCCGACCTATCAAAATAAATATGGAAGCGGATATGGGTTTGGAACTTCTTTCCTTGATGAAAATGCAATCCCTACAGTTGATACTTCAAACGATGCTTCATACGGTGATGCTTTCAATGGAAAACCAGTTTACCAATGGAATTCGGTAACACCTTATTCAGAAAATTATGGAAAAGCTACTCCCTGGAGTGCAGCAGCTAATGGACCAGTCACTTTTTTCCAGACTGCCCAAACTAATACAAATAGTATATCTCTGGAAAAATCAACTGAAAGATCTAATTTGTCGATGTCGTATGTAAATACAATTCAAACAGGAATTTTGCCAAATAGTGAATTGAAGAAAAATCAGCTGAGTGCAAGATTTAGTCAAAAAATTACAGATAAGCTAACGGCAAATGCATATGCAGCAGTTACATTGCAAAATACTGTTGGTAGAAATTCAACTGGTTATAATGATAATATAATGGGAGAATTTAGACAATGGTGGCAAACAAATGTAGACGTTAAGGAATTGAAAAATGTTTATAATGCATCTGGAGGTCAAAATATTACATGGAACTGGGCAGATCCTACTTCTGCGGATTTACAGCCTGCGTATTGGGACAACCCATATTTTACCCGCTACCAAAACTATTCTTCGGATAATAAGACTCGATTATTTAGTTATGCCTCTCTTAATTATGAGATTACAAGTTGGTTAAGTGCACTGGGACGAGTTTCTTTAGATACTTATAAACAACTTCAAGAAGAAAGAAGAGCTGTGGGATCTACTGCTACCGGATTTGGATTGTCACCTGTTGATGAAAAATCTGGTTATCAAAGATATGATATTAATTTTCAGGAAATCAATTATGATTTTATGTTGAACTTTAATAAAAAATTTGGAGATAATATCAGTTTGACAGGAGTATTGGGATCAAATATTAGAAGAGATAAAAGAGATAATGTACTCTCTTCTACAATTGGAGGATTAGTTGAGCCGGGGATGTATGCACTTTCAAATTCCAGGTATGAATTGCCTTTTCCTACAGAAAATGTTGCAGATTGGGGAGTTAATGGAATATATGCCCAAGGTTCTCTAGGATATAAGGATACTTATTTTATAGATGCTTCTGTGAGAAGAGATGTTTCTTCAACACTGCCAAAAGGTAATAACGCATACACATACCCTGCAATATCTGGATCATTACTATTCTCCAATTTAGTAAAAACTAATTGGTTGAACTTAGGAAAATTCAGAGTAAATTATGCAGAAGTTGGTAATGATGCAGAACCACAAAGTTTAGTAAACACTTATACAAGAAGTTCTAATTTTAATGGGGAATCAATGTATACTTTACCAAACACAAATAAAAACCCTAATCTAAAACCAGAACGTACAAAATCATTTGAAGTTGGTCTGGAAACAAGCACTTTTGATAAACGTTTAGGACTTGATATTACCTATTACAAAACAAATACAGTAGATCAAATTGTCTCTACAGCTGTATCATCTTCTTCTGGATTTACTACTGCATGGGTTAATGGAGGAAATATTGAAAATAGTGGATTAGAGATACAGTTGACAGGTACTCCTGTAAAAACAGAAAATTTTAGATGGGATGTAACCGTAAACTGGTCTAATAATAGAAGCAAAGTTGTTTCATTACCGTCAGGAGTTGATAACTTACAAATTGCATCTTTTCAGGGAGGTGTAACGATTAATGCAACCCCTGGAGAAGCTTATGGTACTCTAAAAGGAACAGATTATGTTTACACGAATGGGGAGCGTACAGTAGATCAAAAAACGGGAAAATATCTTATATCCAGTACATCAGATAATGTGATAGGAAATATTACTCCAGATTGGATTGGCGGCATTAGAAATAAGTTTACTTATAAAAATGTATCTATGGGATTCTTAATTGATACTCAAAAAGGTGGAGATATATTCTCTTTAGATATGTATTATGGTCTTGCAAATGGATTATATCCTGAAACTGCCATTGGAAATCAAAGAGAAAATGGTATCGTAAACCAAGGCGTAGGAGTTATAACAAATTCAGATGGCAGTACAACCGTGATTCCAAATACAGTTTCAACTGTAAATACAAACGATACACCTGCTAAAACAGGACCAGGTGCATATTCCAATAATTACGGATACTTGGCACAGCCGGCGAAAGCATTTGTTTATGATGCTTCTTACATAAAATTAAGAGAGGTTTCTATTACTTACACTTTTCCAAAAACAATGTTTGAAGGAACATTTGTAAACGCAGCAACATTAAGTTTGTTAGGATCAAATTTATGGATTATAAGCAAGAATCTACCATATGCAGATCCGGAAAGTGGATTATCATCAGGAAACAAATCCAGAGGTTATTCTGTAGGTTCACTGCCAACTACAAGAGACATTGGGTTCAATCTTACATTCAAATTTTAACATATAAAAAGCATGAAAAAAATAATTTATTTTTTTAGTTTCGTATTACTTGCAAGTTCTTGCAGCGATTTAACGGACTTAAATGAAGATGATAAAAACCCATCAAAAGTACCAGCTTCTTCTTTGTTTACCAGTGCACAAAAAGGTATCGCTGAACAAGTTATTAATACAAGTGTAAACAAAAATATTTTTAGATTAGTTAATCAGCAATGGACAGAAACGACTTATATAGATGAGTCAGTTTATCAGTGGACAACACGAAAGATTTCAGATAACCATTGGGGTGCCTTTTTCTCTGGAACATCTACAAATGATGGATCTATTAATGATTTGATAATGGCTAAATCGTATGTTGAAGACGAAGTTATAATTGCTTCTGATCCTAATTTTTCGTCTAAGACAATTATTAAAAATAATAGACTTGCAATGATAGACATTCTTACTGTTTATTCATATCAAATTCTAGTAGATACTTTTGGAGATATACCATATTCTGATGCTCAAAAAGGCGCAGGAAATTATCTGCCTAAATATGATAAAGCTTTAGAAATCTATAAAGATCTAATTAAGCGTCTTGATAACGACATTAAAAATATAAATACTGCTTATGCTGGTTTTGGAACCGCAGATGTAATTTATAGAGATGATTTGTCAAAATGGGTGAAATTTGCAAATAGTATTAAATTAAAGCTAGGGATTAACTTAAAAGCTTCTGGTTTAGAGAGTACAATTGCTGATGAAGCGATTGTCACAGCGGCAAAAGGTACATTTACATCAAATGAAGACAATGCTAAAATTGAATATCAAACAAATGTTCCAAATACAAACCCAATTTATGTTGATTTAGTTTTTTCAGGAAGACATGATTTTGTGCCTGCAAAACCATTCGTAGATGCATTAGTATCAAAAAACGATCCTAGAACAAAAGTCTACTTTGCTCAAAATTTAAAAGATGAGGATGGGAACGCATTGCCATATAAAGGAGGAGTAATTGGAGTTAAAAATAGTTATGGAAAATTTACGCATGTAGGAGATGTAATTCAATTACCTAACTTTAAAGGAACTTATTTAGACTATGCCGAAGTTGAGTTTTTATTAGCAGAAGCTATAGAAAGAGGAATAGCTGTTGATGGAACAGCTGAATCTCATTATACAAATGCTATAAAAGCCTCTATGAGAGATTGGGGAGTATCAGAAAGCGACATAAATACTTATCTGACTCAATCAACTGTAGCATATGCTACGGCAACGGGAACTTGGCAGCAAAAAATTGGGGAGCAGGCATGGTATTCCTTATTTAATAGAGGATTTGAAGGTTGGACATCTACAAGAAGACTTAATTTTCCTGCATTAGTACCTCCATCAAACGCTGATGCAGCTGCTGAAGGTCAAATTCCGTCTAGAATGACCTATCCAATTAGAGAGCAAACATTGAATGCGGTAAATTATAATGCTGCTTCCTCTTCGATAGGTGGGGATAAACTAAAAACAAAATTATTCTGGGATATAGATTAATTTTTAAATTAAAAAAAGCCGGTAACCCTAAAAATTACCGGCTTTTTACAACTAACACAAACCATTTTTTATTTTACAAATTTGTCGATAATGGCATCAGATTCTGCTTTTGCTGCTGTTGGTTTTAAATCAAACAAAAGAGAATAAAGTGCTTTTCTATCAACTTTAGCTTCTAAGTTTAAGTCTTTATGTCTGTCAAAAAGAGTCTGCCATTTATCACGAACATTTTTCCAAAGGGCATTGTTTTCTTTCCACCATTTTTGAGCAGCGACACATTTGATGTCTGGAACTTTAGTATAAACATCAAATCCTTTTTCTTGCGCTAACAAAACATCTTTTCCTGCATCATCACGAATAAGTTTATCATTATCTTGCTCATGGTTCCATCCTGTAGCAGTAATTTGGTGAATGTTTCTTCTTTTTAAAACATTATAATCATTACGTTTTGTCTGCTCTCTTCTTGGAAGTGGAGCATCAGCAACGTTTGCCCAGTAATCTTGTCCGTCAACATGTACCCAAGTCGAAGATCCTTCATATCTTGGGCTGTCATCTACCTGATACACTTTTTGAGTCCACTGTCCTTTAACAGCCTTTTTGTCTAATTTTTTGTATTTCCAAGAAGTTCCTTTATCAAAAGAATATAAGTCTGTGTTTTCAAATAACCAATCTTGTCTCCAGTGTTTGATAATCATATCGTCACTTACAATTAATAAGTGCTGCATAACAATTTTGTTTGGAGTATCTTCTAATAATTCTACCCATTCTAAAGCAGATTCATGTTTAGTTTGTGAAGGTTTGTATGCAGCCGAATCTTTTGCGTATTGAAAAGTTTCTGCAAAGTTGAACTTCACTTCATAACAGCCACACATAGATTTAATTGATTTTATGTCTTGCTGTTTTTTTGCGTCCTGACTGAAACCTAGGCTGCATGTTAAAGCCATAACGGCTGAAAAATAGAGGCTTTTTGTAATCATAACTTAGTTATTAGTTTTAATTTTTGCAAATATATAAAATTTATTTAGAACAATTAAAAATAGTTATATATTTGCATCGATTATTAAGATTGAATAAAAATAATGAAAATAAAATCACCTCTTTTTGCTGTATTAACTTTCTGTCAAATTTCTTTTGCGCAGCAAAAAGATACTATTGCATCTCAAGAAAAACTTTCAGAAGTGGTTGTTACAGGACAGTTTGAGCCACAGTCTATAAAAAAATCGGTATTTAATGTTCGAGTTATATCAAATCAGGATATACAAAATTTAGCAGCCAATAATTTAGGAGATGTTTTAAACCAATATTTAAATATTACAGTAAGACCAAGCAGCACAAGCGGACGTTCTACAGTTTCTTTATTTGGATTAGATGCACAATATTTTAAAATTTTGGTAGATAACATTCCATTGGTTAATGAGGGTGGTCTGGGAAATAATACAGATCTATCACAAATTAACCTTAACGATGTTGATCATATTGAAATTGTTGAAGGTTCAATGGGAGTTAGTTATGGAGCTAACGCTGTAAGCGGTGTTTTAAATATTATAACAAAAAAATCTTCGAAATATAAATGGAATATAAATGCAGCTGTTCAAGAAGAAACGGTTAATAATGAATATTCTCTTTTTGAAAAAGGGCGCCATATCCAATCTTTACGCATTGCACATACATTCAGTAAAAATTGGTTTGTAAGTGTTGGAGCAAATAGAAATGATTTTCAAGGATATTTAGCAGATAAAAACGGAAAAGATTATCTTGAAAATGATACTACGAGAGGTTATAGCTGGCTGCCAAAAGACCAATTAAATGGAAGTGCATTAATATCTTATCACAAGGATAATTTTAGATTTTTCTATAAATTCGAATATTTAGATGAAAATGTAGACTATTATAATAGTACGGTACAATCAAATTATACTCCGGAGCTAGGTTCCTATCGTTATGCCAATGACAAAAGATATTTTACTAATAGATATTTTCACAATTTAAATGTTGCGGGGACATTGTTTTCTCAATTAAATTATAATGTATCTGTTTCTCATCAAAAACAACAGCGTGAAGTAGAAGATTTTGAATATTATTTGTATACTAAAAAAGAAGCCAAAAATATTACTGTAAAAGATCAGTCTATGGAAGTTCTTTCCTCTACTGGAACTTTAAATAATTTTTTCTCTGATAAAAGTGTTGACTTACAATTAGGATATGAGTTTGTAAATAATAATGGTTTTGCATTAGTTCAGGAAGCAAATAATAAGACTTCTTCGGTACATAAAAAGCTCGAAAATTATGATTTTTTCGCATCTTCAGAAATCATGGCTACTGAGCGATTCTCAATTAAACCAGGATTAAGATTTTCAGCACAGTCAAAATTTGAAAATCAATATGCTTCTTCTATCGGACTAAGATATTTATTTGATAAAGGGTTGGAAATTAGAGGGTCTTATGGTACAGGTTTTAGAACACCAAATTTTGAAGAATTATATTCAAAACAAATTTTTGACGGGCATTTCTTTGTTGGAAATGAAAATTTGATACCGGAAACCAGCACTTCTTATGAAGCGAGTGTTAAAAAATTCACTTCATTTTCTTCAGGGGTACAGCTTTCAAATACCATTGCCGGAAGTTACCTAGATGTAAATGACAGAATTGATATGGCGTATGTAAGAGATAATCCGGATACAGGAAGTCCGGAATATCAATATATAAACATTAGTAAATATAGAATGTGGAATTTTTCTGCAACGAACCAGTTAAAAATAGATAACCTGACAATTAATATTGGTGCCGCATTTATAGGCGTTTCACAAAAAATTGATAATGCAGTATTTGTTTCAGATGACCAATTTCTGTATTCATTTAATTTAAACGCAAGTGTTTCTTATACAATTCCAAAATGGGAGACAATAATTTCTGGATATTATAAGTATAACGGGAAAACACAACAGTTTGTAGAAGGGAATTCTGCATACATTATATCCGAAATTGATCCAAGCAGCTGGTTAGATGCATCTATTAGACAAAACTTTTTTCAAGATCAGTTTGAAGTAACATTAGGAGCAAGGAACATTTTAGATGTAACCAATGTAAATCAATCTAGAACAAATGAAGGAGCTGGACATGCCTCAGCATCAAATTTACTACTTGCATACGGACGTTCCTACTTTTTAAAATTAGCATATAACCTTAATCTTTAATATAAAAACAGAAATAAAAATGAAAAAATTATTATTACTATCATTCGCGTTCTTATCTCTTGCATCTTGTTCAAGTGATGATGATAATACTCCAGAAGTTGAAATCCCAACGGTTGGAGCAACTTTACAACCAGCAGTAGGTGGACCAAACCAACCAAACCAAGTTTATCTTGATTTAAGTTCTGAAGAATCTAAATCAGTAAATAGAGCTGCTTGGGATTTTGGATTTTCTACAGGTTCTGAATTTAGAGTAGTAATCAATGGGTCTGTTAAAATGGCGGTAAAAAAATTAGCAACTTCTGATATTACATTACCTCAGGAAAGTGATTCTGATGTAGCAGTTGGGGCAGGAACTACAGCAGCATCAAATGGATATGTTGATAATCCAACTGGAGTTTTAGCAGGCGCAGGCGCAGGAATTGGAACTGCAATTGCAGAGATTTCTGCTACAGATGCAGACAATAAAGTTTATTTAGTAAATCTAGGATTTGCAGTTTCTACGACTCAACCTGCAATAGGTTCAGTTAGTGTAGATGGAGATGCAAGAGGATGGAAAAAAGTTAGAATTTTGAGAAGCGGAAATGGATATAAAATTCAATATGCTGATTTAGCTTCTGCTACTTTTACTGAAAAAGTTATTACTAAAGATGCTGATTTTAACTTCACATTTTTTAGTTTAACAACAGGAAATACAGTTTCTGTTGAGCCTCAAAAAGCAAAATGGGATTTAAATTTTACGGTATTTACTAACTATTTAAATGCAGGAACTGAAGTTACTTACGGATATTCTGATTTTATCACAACAAATGCAAAAGCTGGAACTCAAGCTTACCAAGTTTTAGTTGCTGATGGTGTTACTTATGCAGATTTTACAAAAGCTAAAGTTGTAGAAGCTAATTTTACAGTTTCTGCTACAGATCAAAGAATGATTGGTGCTAACTGGAGAAGTGGTGGTGGACCAAACACTTTGCCAAGTATCAGAACAGATCGTTTTTATGTTGTGAAGGATGCTGCTGGAAATTATTATAAAGTTAAATTCCTAGGAATGACAAATGCTGCAGGAGAAAGAGGATATCCAACTTTGGAATACGCTATCTTAAAATAATTCATAATGAAGAATCTAAAAAATATAAAGATTATTTCATTCTAATTTTAGGATGCTTTAGCATCAAAAATTTAGTTAATCATTAGCTTTGTTTTTTTTATTTTTTTTTTTTTTTTGATTTAGAGGTTAGATTTATCTAACCTCTTTTTTTTATTTCTTTATTATTATAAATGAATGTTTAATTCTATCTTTGTCTGCATTTATATATTAAGAATTAACAGGAATTTTACATATTCTTTAATTTTTGTAGTTCTTTTCTTAAATTTAATTTATTAAGTGAATACTAAGTCATATTTCTTTCAGTCTTTTGCAATCGTAGCATTAGCATTTGTTGCTTTTATTGGTTTTAAACAGATCTTACCAGATAAAATTTTTTCTGATAGTAAAATAGATTCCAAAAATGTACTTATAGACAGCTTGCTTTTGGAATCGGTAGCTAAAGATTCATTGTCGCTAAAAAGTGACAGCATCGAAGAAAGCGAGCGTAGATTAGGCCAGCAGAAAATTGTTTACGATGCCTCTGAAGGAATCGAATTTCCATCAGAAACCTTCGATAACTACAAAGGATATCAATACCTGATTTCCTTTTACGAAAAATTATATCAACTGGAACAGAATCCGCAAAGGCATGTTAGAATTGCTTATTACGGAGATTCTATGACCGATGGAGATTTAATTGTTCAGGATGTGCGTAACAATTATCAGGATCGTTTTGGCGGAAACGGAGTTGGTTTCGTATCCATAACTTCAGAATCTGCAGCCTCAAGAGGTTCGGTTAAAGCTACCTATTCTAAAAACTGGAAAACACAATCGTACCTAAATGTAAAAAGACCGGCAAGCCCTTTTGGTGTAAACGGGCATGTGTTTTTTGCAAATGATCAGACAAACCCAACCTGGGTTCAATATGAAGCTGGGCTTCCAAAGCATACAACTACTTTAGATAATCCAACCTTATTTTACGGAAGATCGTCTAAAAGAGGAAACGTAAATTTCATTATCGGAAAAGATACATTGAAAAAAAGCCTTTCTCCAAACAACTTGGTAAATACCTTAAAAGTTACTTCGGGAAGTATAAAAGCTTTCAAAGCTAACTTTATTCATGCCGATTCAATCCCGATTTACGGATTTAATTTTGATAACGGCATTGGTGTTCACGTTGATAATTTCTCTCAAAGAGGAAATTCAGGACTGCCAATTTCTATGTTTGATGCCAGTGTAATGCAGGCTTTTGATAATAACCTCAAATACGATTTAATTGTACTTCATTACGGAACTAACGTTTTGAATTACGGAACCAAAAACTATTTCTGGTATGAAAAAGGAATGACAAAAACTGTAAACAAAATAAAAGAATCATTTCCGGGAGTCTCTATTTTAATTGTTTCAACAGCAGATAAATCGACTAAATACGATTTAGAAATGAAAACAGATTCAGCAGTTGTTCCATTAATGAAAGCACAGAAAAAATACGCTTTAGAAACCGAATCTGGATTTGTGAATTTATATACCTTGATGGGCGGTGACGGATCGATGGTAAAATGGGTTGATGAATCTCCGGCAAAAGCCAATAAAGATTATACACACTTTAACCAAAGAGGCGCAAGAGCAATTGGTAATTTGTTATACAGTCAGTTAAATAACGGATACGAGCAGTATAAAATTTTACGTCAAAAACGTGAAACAAGCGTTAGACCTAAAGCGATTAGAAAACCCAAAGCAGATTCCGTCTCTGTAGAAAAAGATAGCGTAAATGAATAAACTTATTATTTTCTTTTGTTGTCTATTTTTCTCAACAAATGATAAACCGCAAAATCCAGTCTCACCTCCAATAACTAAAAATATGGTTAGTAAAGTCGATTCAACAACTGTTGAATCTTTCAACGGAAATAATATTTATAATGCGAAAGTTTTAGAAAGTTTTTTTAAGAAATTAAAAGACAATGAAAGCAACAATAATCAAAAAATAAATATTGTTCATATTGGAGATTCTCACATTCAGGGAGATTTAATGACCAATGAAATCAGGAAAAATCTGCAAAGAAAATTCGGTAATGCCGGCCGCGGATTAGTTTTTCCGTATCAACTGGCTAAAACAAACGGATCATATAACGAGCGTTTTCGCTGCAACAGAGTTTGGGAAACATATCGAAACATTTATCCGGTTAGAAATTATCCTGTTGGTTTAAGCGGTATCGGACTTTGGAGAGATTCTGGCGGATTTGTTTTAGAACTGAATATTAAAGATCCGTCGTATAAGTTTAATTCAATAAAAATAATAACTCCCAAAAATGAAGATATGTTTGATTTGTCAACAGCATCTCAAACAAAATTTATTGAAACAGCAGAACCTAAAATAATTAAGCATAAAATTAAAAAAGGAGAAGCCATCTCTGTAATTGCTGATAAATATAATGTTTCAATTGCTGAGATAAAAAGAGCGAATTCGCTAAAATCAAATAACATTCGTGCAGGAAGAATATTGAAAATTCCAACAAACGAAACGCAGTCAAGAAATATAAAAACATCTGAATATGTTTCTTTAAACATGGAATCTGACTCGTATTCGCACTATTATAATTCAGAAAAAGCTTTAGATAAAATTTATTTGATTCCGAATAAAAAAGCTTCAAAATTTGAACTAAACGGAATTGTTTTAGAAAAAGACTCACCGGGATTAATCTACAGCGGCATTGGAGTAAACGGAGCAAAATATTCAGATTATAATAAATATCCGTTGTTTTTTGAGCAGTTAAAAGCTTTACATCCGGATATGCTGGTGTTTTCTCTCGGAACAAATGAAAGTTACGAGAAATTAGAATCGGGAAATTATATAAAGCAATTAAGAGAGTTTATAAGCAATATAAAAGCGCAGAATATAAATGTTCCGATAATTGTAATGACGCCGCCGCCATCGCTGCTTAGAAAAAGACCAAATACATTCATTCAAAATTACACAAAACAAATTATCGAGATCGCGCAGACAGATGGTTTTGCAGTTTGGGATTTATACGATGAATTTGGAGGAATGGAAGGAATTCGAAATCTAAAATCGGCAAAATTAATTGGCCCGGATTGGGTTCATTATTCTAAAAAAGGATACGAAAAACAAGGGAATTTGTTTTCAGAGGCATTTTTAAAAGCATACGATAATTTTAAATTAAAGAAGTAAGTTGATAACAATAGATAACATCAATAATTGGTTCATTCAAGATTTTGGTGCAATTACAATAGAACAAGTTAAAAGCTGGTTTATTTATAATCCAGACGAAAAACTATTATTTAATACAGGTTTATTCTTAGGATTATTTCTGGTTTTTTATTTTGTGTACGGCTTTTTACGCAAAACATTTTATTTAAGATTAACGTACGTTATTCTCTTCTCGCTTTTCTTTTATTACAAGTCAAGCGGAATTTACTTTTTACTGTTACTACTTTCTTCAGTTGTAGATTATGGCTTGAGCCAGATTATCTATAAAGAAACAAAAGTCGCTGCCAAGAAAATATATCTTGTAATTAGTGTAATCCTGAATTTGGGATTATTAGGATATTTCAAATACATGAATTTTATGATTGGAACATACAACGATATGTTCAATGGACATTTTAAATTTCATGATATTTTTCTTCCAGTCGGGATTTCGTTCTACACTTTTCAATCGATGAGTTACATTATCGAAATTTATCGTGAAGAAATTAAACCTACTAAAAATTACATTGAATATTTGTTTTTTGTTTCGTTTTTTCCGCAGTTAGTTGCCGGACCAATCGTGCGTGCAAAAGATTTTTTACCGCAGATTTACCAAAAATTAAACTTGACAAAACAAGATGTAAACAACGCCTTGTTTTTGATTATTGGCGGATTAATTAAGAAAACAGTAATTTCAAATTACATTTCAGTAAACTTTGTTGACCGTGTTTTTGATACGCCATTGACTTATACTTCGTTCGAAAATTTAATGGCCTCTTACGGATATGCCATCCAGATTTATTGCGACTTTTCAGGATATTCAGATATGGCAATTGGAATCGCTTTGTTGCTAGGATTCAAATTACCAGCCAACTTTAGAACGCCATATAAATCAACCTCGATTACCGATTTTTGGAGAAGATGGCACATTTCACTTTCGACCTGGTTAAAAGATTTCTTATACATTTCGATAGGAGGAAACAGAGAAGGTTCATTTGCCGGATTTTTATTCCCAAGTTTATTCTTCTTCGGATTATTGCTTTGGGGAATTACAAGTTACAATACCAGTATAATTCCGTTGATTGTTGCGTTTGGTTCCATTTTGCTTTTTTGTTTATCATTTCTGTTTTCAAGTAAAAGAAAGCAAACCTTAGTAACCAATTTTAACCTTTTTACCACAATGCTTTTAGGCGGATTGTGGCACGGAGCCGGAGCGCAATTTATAGTTTGGGGAGCTTTACATGGATTAGCTTTAGCGGTTCACAAAATTTTCCTTGAATTCTTTCCTTCTAAAAAAGATGGGAAAAGTAATTTCTTATGGAGATTCTTTTCAATCTTAATAACATTCCATTTTGTAGTTTTCTGCTGGATTTTCTTTCGTGCAAGAGATTTCGAAACAGCCTTGCAGGTAATAAATAATATTGGTCAGTTAACTTTCGAGCCGCAAAACTGGAAAGCCATAGTTTTAGGATATAAAAATGTGTTCCTATTAATGTTATTCGGATATGTTTGGCATTTCTTACCAGAAGTTATCACAGACAAAATGAAATTGGTTTTTGATAATACACCATTACTAATAAAAGCAATAATTCTGGGCTTCGTTTACTGGATCGTTTACGCAACAGCAGTAGCCGGCTCACAACCGTTTATCTATTTCCAATTTTAATTTAGAAGGTTCAGAGGAACAAAGTTACAAAGGCGCAAAGGTTTTTTCTTTTGCGCTTTTTTTTCTCGCAGATTTAGTAGATATAGCTGATTTTTTCATATTCTATCTAAAAAATAATCTGCCGATCTGCTAAATCTGCGAAAAAGAAAAAATTGGTACCTTGACAAGAAAAAACAAAATAAACTTTGTGTCTTTGTGCCTTCGTGGCAAAAAATTGCACACAAATAAAAATTGCCTGAAATATCTAATTAGATTATCTTTGCACTTCAAATAAAGAAAATAGTATGTTTGATAATTTAAGTGAAAAGTTAGATAAAGCGTTCCATATATTAAAAGGACACGGTAAAATTACAGAAGTAAACGTTGCCGATACCTTAAAAGAAGTTCGTCGTGCCTTACTTGATGCCGACGTTAACTTTAAAATTGCTAAAGATTTTACAACCAAAGTAAAAGAAAAAGCAATTGGTCAGGACGTTTTAACAACGCTTCAGCCAGGACAATTATTGGTGAAGCTGGTAAAAGATGAGCTGACAGAATTAATGGGAGGTGATGTTGCCGGGGTTAATTTATCTGGAAATCCAAGCGTTATATTAATGTCTGGACTTCAAGGTTCTGGTAAAACTACTTTCTCAGGAAAATTAGCCAACTTCTTAAAAACGAAAAAAAATAAAAAACCACTTCTTGTAGCGTGTGATATCTACCGTCCTGCGGCGATCAATCAGCTTCACGTTGTTGGAGATCAAATAGGTGTTGAGGTTTACTCAGAACCAGAAAATAAAAATCCTGTAGAGATTGCTCAAAACGCAATCAAACACGCAAAAGCAAACGGATTCAATGTAGTTATTGTCGATACTGCAGGACGTTTAGCAGTCGATCAGGAAATGATGGACGAAATTGCGCGTGTACACAAAGCAATTCAGCCTCAGGAAACATTGTTCGTTGTCGACTCTATGACAGGACAAGACGCTGTAAACACAGCAAAAGCTTTTAACGATATCCTGAATTTTGATGGAGTTATCTTAACGAAATTAGATGGTGATACTCGTGGTGGAGCAGCAATCTCGATCAAATCGGTTGTAAACAAACCAATCAAATTTGTAGGTACAGGGGAGAAGATGGAAGCAATTGATGTTTTCTATCCAGATCGTATGGCTGAGCGTATTTTAGGTATGGGAGACGTTGTGTCGCTTGTAGAAAGAGCTCAGGAACAATTTGATGAAGAAGAAGCAAGAAAACTTCAAAAGAAAATCGCTAAAAACGAATTCGGTTTTGACGACTTCCTAACGCAGATTCAGCAAGTAAAGAAAATGGGTAATATGAAAGACTTGGTAGGAATGATACCAGGAGCTTCAAAAGCCATGAAAGATGTAGAAATAGAAGATGATGCTTTTAAACATATTGAAGCAATCATTCACTCCATGACACCAGGAGAAAGAAGCAAACCAGCCATTATCGACGTAAAAAGAAAAGCCAGAATTGCAAAAGGTTCCGGAACGAAAGTCGAGCAGGTAAATCAGTTAATGAAGCAGTTTGACCAAATGAGCAAGATGATGAAGATGATGCAGGGGCCAGGCGGAAAAAACCTGATGAAAATGATGGGAGGCATGAAAGGAATGCCAGGAGGAATGCCGAGATAATAAAATTAAAAGTTTCAAGTTTCAGGTTTCAAGTTAAGAAGCCAAAACTTGAAACTTTTTTAATTACATAATATTTAAGTTTCACAAATAACGTGAAACCTGAAACTTGAAACAAAAAGATAAACCTGAAACAAAACAAATGCAGCTACTAGACGGTAAAAAAACATCTAACGACATTAAAAACGAAATTGCAGCCGAAGTTCAATCCATAAAAGCAGCCGGAGGAAAAGTACCTCATTTAGCAGCCGTTTTAGTTGGAACAAACGGAGCAAGTTTAACTTACGTAGGAAGTAAAGTAAAATCATGCCAGGAAATCGGATTTGATTCAACTTTAGTAAGTCTGCCGGAAACAATTACCGAAGATGAACTGCTTGCTAAAATTAAAGAGTTAAATGAAGATGATAACCTAGACGGATATATCGTACAGCTCCCTTTACCGAAACATATCGACGAGCAAAAAATCCTATTAGCAATCGATCCTGATAAAGATGTAGATGGATTTCACCCGACTAACTTTGGAAGAATGGCACTTGAAATGGAAAGTTTTATTCCGGCAACACCATTTGGAATTATGGAATTGTTAGAACGCTACAAAGTAGAAACTTCAGGAAAACATACCGTAGTAATTGGAAGAAGCCACATCGTAGGCCGACCAATGAGTATTTTAATGAGCCGCAAAGGAAACCCGGGAGATTCGACAGTTACTCTAACTCACAGCCGTACTAAAGACTTAGCCGAGTTTACTAAAAATGCCGATATTATTATTACAGCTTTAGGAGTTCCGGAATTCTTAAAAGCTGATATGGTAAAAGAAGGAGTAACAATTATCGACGTTGGAATTACTCGCGTAGATGACGCATCAAACCCAAAAGGATACGTTATCAAAGGTGATGTTGATTTTGACGGAGTAAGTAAAAAAGCATCATTTATTACACCAGTTCCTGGTGGAGTAGGGCCAATGACAATTGCAATGCTGCTTAAAAATACACTTTTAGCACGTAAAATGAGAAGCCAGAAAAACAAGTAATTTGTTTCTAATATAATTTATAAAGCCTGTTCAATTTGAACAGGCTTTTTTGTACTATACAACTGAAAATTTTCTAACACATAGAAACATAGATTTAAGTCTATAAAAGAATACAAAAGAGAAGCAAATTTCTCTCACATAGCTGGCTCTAACTATGTTTGCTTAGAAAAAATGAAATGCCTTTTTACACTTATAATATCTATGTTTCTATGTGTTTAAAAACCATTTTAATATTTAATTAATACTTTAAAGTTTTGGTTCTTAAAAATAAAGGATACTTTTGCCACACTTAAAAAACACTTCTCCAAATGGACGATTATTATTCGTTAGTATTAAATTAAAAGCAGCTTTTGAAATCTTTCAAAATGCTGCGCTAAACCCCTGTATTTTGAAATGAAAGCCTTTTACACAAATGACAACGGATTACTAGAAATACCAAAATGGACTCCAAACTGCTGGATAAACATTGAAGATCCATCAGAAACAGAAAAAAAATATTTACTAGAAGAACTTCAAATTCCCGAAGCTTTTTACAATGATATTGAAGATATTGACGAAAGACCCCGTATAGAAATTGAAGACGGCTGGACGCTTATCATCATGCGCGTTCCTATAAAAAGTAACGATATTAAACTCCCTTTTCAAACCATTCCGCTAGGCGTAATTTTTAAAAATGATGTCTGCGTAACCATAACTTTTTACAAAACAGAAATCATATATGATTTTATGTTGTATTCCCGACGCAAAAATATTCAGGTTAAAGACAATTTCGACTGGGTTTTGAGACTGCTTCTTTCATCAAGCGTTTGGTATTTGAAATACTTAAAACAAGTCAATCAAAAGATAAAACTGGCAGAGGATAATTTAGAAAAGTCAATTAAAAATGAAGAACTACAAGCATTGCTTCAAATCGAAAAATGTTTGGTATTCTTTATTACCTCATTAAAAGCAAACGATGTTTTGTTTCAACGCATTAAAAACCTAAAAGCGTATAAAGCAAATTACGATTCAGATTTACTGGAAGATGTTGAAATCGAATTAAGCCAGGCACAAGACACCGCTAATATTTACAGCAACATCTTAACCGGAATGATGGATGCCTACGCTTCGGTAATTTCAAACAACATGAATAACATCATGAAGCAGATGACTTCAATTTCGATCATCTTAATGATTCCGACCTTAATCGCCAGTTTGTACGGAATGAACGTGCCAAATGGTCTGGAAGAAAGTAAATACGGAATCTGGATTCTGCTGTTAGTCTCCGTTATCTTATCAACTTTCGGAGTCTTTTTATTCAAAAGAAGAAGATGGTTTTAAATTGAAATTTTATAATAATGTAAAAGCCTGTTCATTACGAATAGGCTTTTTTGTTTTTATACTTTGGGCGTGACCGTCCCGATATAAGAAGGCCAATATACTTTATGTAAATAGGCCTTCTTATATCGGGACGGTCGGGCTATCCGCGCTACTTCGGTAGCCAGCTCCTATCCCTCACGCACACTCAGGTAAAAACAAATCCCGTTCCTGCAAGGTTTCCAAAACCTTGTAGGTATAATTTCAGGATCAATTAAATGTGTAGTCCCTATGGGCAATGTCATTAAGTTAAGAAGAAATCTATAAAATTACTTAACAGTTTAATTAAGAAAGTCATTAGAAAAATCAGTTTTTATCAGCGTTTTCGCTTTAGCGAATCAGTAAAATCAGCGTCTAATTGTGATGCGGATAAAACAGATTTACTTCGTAAAAACGCTGATAAACACGGATTTGATTTGCAATAATTTTATTTTCTAAAAGCTTAACTTAATGATATTGCCCTACAGGACAAAATTCGTGACATATGTTTTTATCTACCGATATTTAATCTCTCCTAGATACTCCGTTAGGAGTTATATATCGGTAGCATAATATTTATATCCCCGTGATAAAATATCCCGTAGGGATTACACATTTCATACCTACGCAACGCAATTCATTTTTACACTTACAAATAATTAAAATAAAAATGCATTTTTTTATTTGTTAATTCAAAATAAATAATAACTTTGTAATGCAAAGTACTTTAATTATGAATCAAAAGCACCAAGAAGATTTAGCACATATTCGTTCCATGATGGAACGTTCTTCAAGATTTATATCGTTAAGCGGACTTTCAGGAGTTTTCGCGGGACTTTCGGCATTGATAGGCGGATTATATGTCTATCAGCTTTTTAAAGTAAATGGCATAGAATATTTTACGGATGAACATATAATATTATCCGGAAGCTTAGTTTCAGAATTAATCTGGATTGGGGTAATAATTTTAGTTTGCGCATTTGTATTTGGAACTTTTTTTACTGTTAGAAAAAGCAAAAAATACAATTTGCCAATTTGGACCTCTGCCACAAAAAATATGTTGTTTAATCTGGCAGTTCCACTGGCAGCAGGAGGAATATTTTGTTTAGCATTAATATACCACGGATATTACGGTTTAGTAGCACCGTCTACTTTATTATTTTATGGACTAGCCGTTATCAATGCTGAAAAATATACATTTTCAGATATAAAATATCTAGGCTTTTCTGAGCTTTTGTTAGGATGTATTTCGCTTTTTTATATTGGATATAGTTTACTATTTTGGATCTTAGGATTTGGTATCCTGCATATCGCATATGGATTGGTGATGTTCAAAAAATACAAATAACCCAATGGGAATTATTGATAAACTAAATAAAGATTTTGAAAGCCGTGTCAGATTGGGTATAATGTCCGTTCTGATGGTTAACGACTGGGTAGATTTTACCGAGATGAAAACGCTTTTAAATATCACCGATGGTAATTTAGCAAGTCATTCTTCAGCATTGGAGAAATCTGAATACATCGAAGTTAAGAAAGAATTTGTTGGTAAAAAACCAAAAACATCTTATCAGGTAACGCCGCTAGGCCGCGCAGCGTTTAAAGAACACCTTTCTTATCTCGAAAAATTAATGAAATCCTAATAACTATATTTTTTTACCTAAAAACTTTGAATTACAAAGTACTTTTAAAAATTAAAATCATGAAAAAACATCAAATTATTCTAGCTTGTACAGCGGTTTTTATACTGCTTTTTTACAATGAATCTGTGGGAATCAACATTTCTATTTTTGGAGTGATACTTACTCTGTTAATTAGTTATTTCTTTCAGGAAAAGTTTGTAAACAGATCACATCTTGTTCTTGTTATGACCTCTATTTTGTCTTGTTTCGCCTTTGCGTGGTATGGAGACGCTGCATCATTTTTTGCTTTAGCATTATCAATTTTGTTTTTGCAATTTAAAACACAGGATGGAGAACTTAAAATCATTCAGATTTTCCCCTTAATATTCCTAAACGGAATCACTACAATAGGGCGTATTTTTATATTTAGCCAATGGCTTCCTGAACGAAAAATTCACAATGATTTTGCTAAAAAAATAGTAGCGTTTGTAATTATTCCGGTAATATTTCTTGGATTATTTTTTATCGTTTACTCATTCGGAAGCAATCATTTCTCTTCATTGTTTACTGATTATACATTAGATATTAATCTGCCTCAATTAATAGCTATGTGCATTTTAGGATTTTATATCTCATTCAGTTTTTGGAATTATTGGGTTCCGGATATTTCTTATCAGTTCAATCCAAAACTAAACAATGAATTCACGAATATTTCTGAAGTAAAAAATCAAAGTACATTCTCATTCTTAGACTTGGATTTTGAAAGAAAAAGCGGGGTGATCACATTATTTATGTTGAATATTATGCTTCTAATCTTCATTGGAACATATAATTACGAGCAATTTTTTGAAGTAGTCGAAAAAACAAACCTAAGTGCAGATACGCACGAACGAGTAAATGCAGTTATATTTTCAATCTTAATGGCAGTTGGCGTAATCTTATTTTACTTTAAAGGTGGATTCAATTTTGATGAAAAAGCCACAACATTAAAAAAACTGGCAAAAACATGGATTGTATTAAATGTAGTTTTAATTGTAAGTGCCATAGTTAAAAACTCAGAATATGTTTCTTTTTACGGTTTAACATACAAACGTCTCGGAGTTTATGCTTTTTTAATTTTAGCCATTATCGGTTTAGTTTATTCTTTCTTAAAAATAACGAAACAAAAAACAAATGCCTATCTTTTCAATCAAATGGTTTGGTATTTCTATGCAACAATATTGATATGCAGTTATGTAAATTGGGGAAATTTAGTAACCAGTTATAATATTTCGGTAAATAAAGGAGTAGAACCAGTATTTTTAAGCGGATTAAACTTTAATGATGATGCCAGAAGAGACTATTTTTCAAAAAATAATCTAAGCGGAGGTTATGATGAAGGTATAAGAGAAGAATTAATTTCAAATTATCAAAATGCAGGTTTTTTATCTAAGGCTTTGTATTATGAATTTTTAGATAATAAGAAATAAATTTAAAAGTCCCATTTGAAATTTCAAATGGGACTTTTATTTAATTGTTGTCACCTCTTTTTTTAAATCGGGGATCGTGTTTAGAAATAAACGTTGTTCTTCGATTAGTACTTTGACTTGGAGCCTCAACTTTAGGAAGACTAGCTTCTTCTGTTTTACTCGAAGGCTCAATTAACTGATTTAATTCTTTAATTTCAGCATCGGTTAAATCGCGGTAACGACCAACCGGAATATCCAAAGAAATATTAATAATTCGGATACGTTTAAGAGCCGTAACTTCATAACCCAAATATTCAGACATTCTTCTAATCTGACGGTTTAAACCTTGGGTCAGAATTATTTTAAAAGTGTATTTACTGATTTGTTCTACTTTACATTTTTTGGTAACAGTATCCAAAATCGGGACACCATTTCCCATTCGTTGAATAAAACGATCTGTAATAGGTTTGTTTACGGTAACCGTATATTCTTTTTCGTGATTGTTTCTGGCGCGTAAAATCTTATTTACGATATCACCGTCATTCGTCATAAAAATTAATCCTTCACTCGCTTTATCCAATCTTCCAATTGGGAAAATACGTTTCGGATAATTGATATAATCCACAATATTATTTCGAACTTCAAGATTGGTGGTGCATTCGATTCCAACCGGTTTGTTGAAAGCCAAATAAATCATTTTTTCGTGCTTTTCCACGATTAATTTTCCGTCTATGCGTACTTCATCATCTGGCGAAACTTTAGTTCCCATTTCCGGCACAGCGCCATTTATTGTTACACGCCCTTCTTCAATCAATTTATCGGCTTCACGACGGGAACAATAACCCGTTTCACCAATAAATTTATTAAGACGTTTAAGATTTTCTTCCATACTGCAAAAGTAGCTAAAATTTAGGACTTCTTAGATTGTTAGACTTCTTAGAATTTAAGATTTTCAAAAGCTTATACCAAAAAAGAAACTTAGGGCCTTAGCAACTCAGAACCTCAGAATCTATAAAAAAAACCTTTGTCACTTTGAACCTCTGCACCTTTGAACCTTTTCTAAGAATCATGAAAAATCGAACTATCCTCAGGAGTTTCTTTTCTTTCAAACATTCCATAATCACGAACAACAGTTGCAATTCGTAAATGATAATCTTTAAAAACCTCATTTCGGCCTTTTGCCTGCGCAGCTCGATGTATTTCAAGATTTCTCCATTGCTGAATACTTTCTTCATCTTTCCAAAAAGATAATGACAAAACTTTTGAAGGATCAGAAAAACTCTGAAATCGCTCAATAGAAATAAAACCTTCAATATGGTCTAATTCAGGACGCAGACTTGCAGCGATATCAAGATATTCTTCTTTTTTTCCTTCATTAGGAATAACTTCAAAAATTACTGCGATCATTTTGATTTTTGATTTTAGAATTCAGATTTTAGATTTTTGGAAAAACTTTGTCCCTTTGAACCTCTGTTACTTTGTTCCTTCAAAAAGAAACTCAATCACTTTTTGATACAATTCATCATCATGCATCCCGTGGCCTAAGCCTTTGGTTTCAATAAACTGACTGTTTTTCCAGTTGCTGGCTATTTTTTTTCCTTCGGCGAAAGCCACAATTTTATCAGAAGTATCATGCGCAATGAAACCAGGAATAGTAAATTGAGATGCAAATTTTTGTCCTGAAAAATCTTCCAGTTTAAAGTTGAAGCGATTTATGAATTTGCTTTCTAAAAGAGTTAACATTTTGCTGTTTAGACTCAGCATTGAAATGTAATTATCAATCAAAGTTTTTAAATCAGACGGAGCGCCAAGAATAACCATTTTATTAATGCTCGTATTCGGAAATAAATACTGATGATAAACGCAGGCTGCACCGCCAATAGAATGTCCAATAATAATTTCTGGCTGATATTTTTCTACGGCTTTATTGATGAATTCGGCATAAAGCGGAACATTAAATTCTTTTCCGCTGCTTTGACCGTGGGCGGGCGCATCAATTGCAATAATAGTACTTCCTGATTTTTGTAGATGAGGTAATGTTTTTTTCCAGCGTGAAGCATTACTTTCCCAACCGTGAACCAATAAAATTTTGGTTTCATTTCCTTTCCAGATATAGGTTTGAAAATGATGTTCGTTATGATGGAAAATTTCTGATTCTGTATTTCTTAAAACTTTTGGAAGTGTTTCTTTTTTTAATCTCCCAATTCTTGGCTGACTAAAAAGAGCATAAGAAAGTTCCATAGCTTTTTGCGGGCGCACATAACTCAAAAAGTTAATATAAGATCCAACTGATTTTAATGTAATAAAACGAATGCCTTTTTTAATTCCCAAAACTTAAATTTTTTCTAAAGGTAAAAAATGTTTTGTCACAGATTAAAAGGATTAAAAAGATTTTATTCAGCATAAGAATAATTTAATCTGTGTTAATCCTTTTAATCTGCGGCAAAAATAATGGCAAAAAAAAGTCCCGATTTAATCGGGACTTGATATTTAGAATTTTGAGAACAATTGTTCCATTTTCTCTTTTTCTTCTTCTGCTAATTGAGTGTCAACTAAAATTCTTCCAGAGTGCTCATCAGTAATGATTTTCTTTCTTGAAGCGATTTCAACCTGAGTTTGCGGCGGAATCGTAAAGAAAGATCCTGCAGAAGCTCCTCTTTCGATAGAAACTACAGCTAATCCGTTACGAACACTGCTTCTGATTCTGTTGTAAGCAGCTAATAATCTGTCTTCGATTTGAGCTGAAAATTCAGCTGATTTCTCAGATAAGAAGATTTCTTCTTTTTGAGTTTCAGCCATAATAGCATCTAATTCAGATTTTTTATGTTTTAAATGAGAGCTTTTAGCATCAAGTTTTTCTTTTAAATTAGAAATAACTTCTTTTTTGTGCTCGATAGAAGCTTTCATTTCTTTGATTTGCTTTTCAGCTAATTGAATTTCTAATTCCTGAAATTCAACTTCTTTTGTCAAAGAATTAAATTCTCTGTTGTTACGAACTGATTCTTGTTGTTTTGTGTATTTCTTGATAACCTCTTTATGCTCCTCAATAGCAATTTTCTTTGCTTTGATTTGCTCCTCAATCACTTCAAGTTCACCTTTCAGTTTTTCTGAACGAGTGCTCAAACCTGCAACTTCATCTTCTAAATCTTCAACCTCTAAAGGAAGTTCTCCTCTAACGTTTCTGATTTCGTCAATTCTAGAGTCAATAAGCTGTAAATCATATATTGCTCTTAACTTGTCCTCAACACTTAATTCTTTCGTATTCGTCATATTCTATAAGTACTTAACTGGATTTGTATTTTCTTCCGATAAAATGATCGCAAAATTAAGAATTTTTTTTCGAAGATAATCAACAATATAGTTTTTTGTATAGCGTTCACTCTCAAAATGACCAATATCGGCTAAAAGTAACTTGTTTTCTGCTTCATAAAACTGATGATATTTTAAATCAGCAGTTAAAAATGCATCGGCTCCAGCCTGAATTGCATTTTTTATGGCAAAGCTTCCCGAGCCACCCAAAACAGCTACTTTTTTTACTTTTTTTCCGGTAAAGGCAGAATGACGAATACCGCGTGCAATCATAATTTCTTTTACATAAAGTAGAAACTCTTTTTCATCCATTTCATTTTCTAATTCGCCAATCATTCCTAAACCAATATTTTGATGTGCGTTTTGTAAATCGTAGATTTCATAAGCCACTTCTTCATAAATATGATTCGTTAAGAGTGCTTTTAAAACTCTGGATTGTAAATGTTTTTCAAAAATAACTTCAATTTTTATTTCGGTTCCGGTATGTAATTTTTCTTTTTCTCCAATAACCGGATTGCTTTTTTCATTTCCTTTAAAAGTAAAAAAGCCCTCAGAATTAAAACTGCAGTTATCATAATTTCCTATAGTTCCTGCACCGGCTTCGAACATGGCATTTCGAACTTTTTCAGCATTTTCAGGAACGGTGTAAGTAACTAATTTTTGCAGAAATTGCTGTTTTGGAATTAAAATTTTGGTGTTTATTAAACCTAAGGTATTACAGAAAATATTATTAACTCCCTGCGAATGATTGTCTAAAGCAGTATGTACGGCATAAATTGCAATATCATTTTTAATGGCTTTTAAAATAGCTCGCTCGACATAGTTTTTGCCGGTAATTTTTTTAATTCCAGAAAATAAAATAGGATGAAAGCAAACTACGAGATTGCAATTTTTAGTTATTGCTTCTTCAATTACATTTTCTAGCGCATCATGACAAACTAAAACTCCGTTACTCTCGTTTTCCAGATTTCCTACTAAAAGTCCCACATTGTCAAAATCCTCTGCATAGGCGAGAGGTGCCATTTCTTCTAGTACGGTTATAATGTCTTTGATCTTCATTTTTTGTTTCAAGTTTTATTGTTTCAGGTTTCAAGTTTTTTCAACAGATGACAAACCTTAAAGCTAAAACAAATTAACGAAGAAACATATCAACTTTAAAATATTTGATATTTTTTTGTAGTTAGTAATACGGATAATACAGTATTACGGCTATTACTAATTTTGTATCTTTGTGTTTAAATTGATAAACATGACTACAATAACAATAAAAATTAACGAACGCACTAAAGCGGGAAAAGCTTTTATCGCTATGTCTGAATCTTTTTTTAAAAATGCAGATGGAATAGAGATTATTGAAACAGATTCAAAAAAAATTAAAAAAACAGAGAGTATATATAGTCCTGAATTTGTTGCGAAAATTAAAAAAGCAGAAGCAAATATTAAAAAAGGAAAAACTACAAGATTAAATCCTGATGATATATGGGGAAGTATTTTGTAGACTTTGAGGATATTGCTCGTAGGGATTTAAAAAATCACTATAAATCAGGAAATAAAGCTACTATTAAAAAAATTGAAAAAATACTTTTAGAATTAACGGAAAGTCCTTTTTCTGGGGAAGGACAGCCAGAAGAATTGAAATACAATTATACAGGTTATTGGTCGAGAAAAATCAATAAAAAAGACCGACTAATTTATAGGGTAGAAGAGGAAATTGTGACTGTTATTATTGTTTCTGCAATGGATCATTATTCAGATAAATAATTCTATGAACTTACTTCGAAAAATACTTTTCCCTTTCGCCATTCTATACGGATTCATAACCAGCATTCGTAATTTTCTTTTTGACAAAGGAATTTTAAAATCAACTTTTTTTGATATTCCGGTTATTGCAGTTGGAAATTTAAGCGTAGGCGGAACCGGGAAAACTCCGCAAATTGAATATTTGATTCGGTTATTATCTGATAAATATAAAGTGGCGACTTTAAGCCGGGGTTATAAAAGAAAATCGGAAGGTTTTGTTTTGGCAGATGCAGTTTCGAATGCTGAAATTCTGGGCGATGAGCCTTTTCAATTTTATCAAAAATTCCCAAATGTTCAGGTTGCAGTTGATGCCAATCGTACAAACGGAATTACACAATTGCTTTCGCAAAAAAATAAGCCACAGGTAATTTTATTAGATGATGCTTATCAGCATCGAAAAGTAAAAGCTGGATTTTATATTCTGCTGACTTCCTACGGAGATTTATATGCAGATGATTTTATGCTGCCAACAGGAAATTTAAGAGAAAGCAGAAGTGGAGCCAACAGAGCTAATATTGTTGTGGTTACTAAATGTCCAAATAATTTATCGGAAGAAAAACAAGCTGAGATTCGTTTGAAATTAAAGCTAAATTATTCACAGCAGATTTTCTTTACTTTTATAGATTATGATACTGTAATTTATGGCAAAAATGAAAAGATTGCTGTTGATGAAATTAAATCAGAATCAAAGCTGCTTTTAGCAGGAATTGCAAAACCAAAACCATTTTTTGATTATTTAAAAAATGAAAATGACGAATGTTTGATTTTTCCGGATCATCATCATTTTTCTGATGCCGATTTAGATTCTATCCAAAATAAAGCAAACGGAAGAAAAATTATTACAACCGAGAAAGATTATGTTCGCTTAAAAGATTCAAAGCTGGTTTCTCAATTGTATTACCTGCCAATAAAAAGCATGTTTATCAATCATCAGCAAAATTTTGATGTTTCGATTTTACAGTATATAAAAGAAAACTTAGAATCTTAGAAACTCAGCATCTTAGAAGCTTTTACTAATCAAAAAACTTAGCAATTGTACTGTAAAACTCGTCGGGAACAAAAGGTTTTGTAATTACATCATTCATTCCAAAAGATAAAAGCATATCCCTGTTTTCGTCAAGCGAAATAGCTGTCAATGCAATAATAGGAGTTGTTTTATCAAAGTCCCGTATTTGCTGTGTTGCAGTAGTTCCGTTAATTCCGGGCAAATGCACATCCATTAAAATCATATCAAAACGTTTTACTTTTAAAAGCTCGACTGCATCTTCGCCATTGTCGATAATTTCGCAGCAAATCATTTTGTTTTCAAGCATTTTACGCGTAATCATTTGATTGATTTTGTTGTCTTCAATCAGTAAAATAGACTTGTGTTTTAATTGTTTGTCGTTATATGGTTTTTCCTCTGTAACCGCTTCCAAAGGTTCGTTGTTAATTTTAAAATTTAATTTGAAAGTAAAAGTTGATCCTTTGCCAACTTCACTTTTTAGTTTGATTTCACCTCCTAAAAGTTCGATTAACTTTTTAACAATCGTAAGCCCTAATCCTGTGCCGCCATATTTTCGATTTACTTCAATAGAACCTTGTGAAAAACTTTCAAATACGGTTTGCAGTTTATCTTCGGGAATACCAATTCCGGTATCGACTATTTCAAAATAAATGGTTGCATTTTCATCTTCCTGTGCAAATAATTTCGCAATTACATTTACATTTCCGTTTTGTGTAAATTTTAGTGCGTTGTTAATTAGGTTTAATATAATTTGAGATAATTTGGTAGGGTCGCCAATTAAACTGTCTGGAATTGCATCGTCAATTTCGAGATTGAAATAGTTTTTATTAGCCGTTGCCAGTTCTTTTAGAGAACTTTGAATATTAAAAAGTAATTCTTTTAAATTAAAACTAATGTTTTCAACTTCAACTTTAGTTGAGTCAATTTTATTAATTTCAAGAATTTCGTTTATAAAAGTAGTAAGATAATTTCCTGAGAATTTTAGCGATTCTAAGTATTTTAACTGTGCTTTTTTTGGATTATCTTCAAGAAGTAAATGTGTGATTCCGTTAATCGCATTTAAAGGCGTCCGCAGTTCATGACTTACAGTTGATAAAAACTCTGATCTTGCTTTTGATGCTTTTTCGGCTTTATTTTTTGCCAGGATAAGTTCTTTGTTTTTTTCTCTTAAAAGTAAATTATTCTGATTTCGAATAATATTGTTTTTGTACAATGCTAAACTCAAAAGTGATAGAATCGAAATTAAGGCAATCGCCAAAATACTGACTAATTTAGAATAACGATACGTTTTTAGCTGGATTTTTTCTTCGCTTTCTCGTTTAAGCGTATTGTTTAAGGTTTGATTTTTTTTGAATTTTTGAAATTCGTTAAAATCTATTTTCGCATTTTTTAATTTTAGAATATAATTTTCTAACTGATAATGTTCATCTAAGTAAGAATAAGCTAAATCAAAATTTCTATTTTGTTTATAATATTGACTTATTGCTAAAGTTATTTTTGATTTTTGCGAAAGATTATTTGTTTTATCAGTATAATCAAGAGCTTTTTCAAAATAAATCATAGCAGAATCATTCCGTTTAAGCTGTGCTTCAATTAATCCAAGTTGATAATAAGAATCACTTTTGGTTTCTAAAATCAATGGATTATCTGGTTTTCTGATGATTTTTTGGAAGGTTTTGGCAGCTAAACGAAAATTTTTATTTGTTTTAAATGCGAGCGCTTTTTGATAATCTAAAATTTCAGAACTATCAACAATGCCAAGCTGTTTTAAAAGTTTTTGGGCTTTTGCATAATAAATATCTGCAGTTTTATAATCACCTTTTGCGGTATTTACTGCTCCAATATATTGGAATGCTAAGATTTTAGTGCAAGTTGGTTTTACGCTGTCAAATGAAGAAACACTTTTGTGAAAGTTTTTTAATGCTTCGTCATACTTCCGCTGGTTGTAGTAAATTTTTCCAAGCTTAAAAGTTTGGTTGGCTAAATTTTCAGGGATGTCATTAGTTTCGCAAAAATCAATTGATTTTTTAGTGTAAAAAACGGCCTGACTGTACTCTTTGCTGTTTAGTTTTTTATTTGCCAGTTTATTATAATAGGAAACACTGTCTGTATTCTGTTTGATTTGAGAATACAAAAATGAATTAAAAAAACAAACAACAGATAAAAGATAGTACTTCATGTATGGCAGTGCATTTACAATGAATCTTATGTTTTTCTTATCAGTAAAATCAAATCAATTAATCTTGATGAATAGCCAATTTCATTGTCATACCAACCCACGACTTTTACCATTTTATCAATGACAGAAGTTAATTGTGCGTCGAACAAACACGAATGTGTATTGCCAATTATGTCAACAGAAACGATAGGATCTTCTGTGTAATCTAATATTCCTTTTAAATTTGTTTTTGAGGCTTTTTGAAATGCAATGTTAATTTCTTCAATAGTAACAGCGCGCTTAACATTGAATGTAATGTCTGTCAATGAACCATCGGGAACAGGGACACGAATCCCGCAGCCTCCTATTTTTTCATGCAATTTAGGAAAAATTTTTGTTAATGCCTTAGCTGCACCTGTAGTTGTTGGAACAATTGACTGACTTGCACCTCTAGCCCTGCGTAAATCCTTATGTGGCTGGTCATGAAGACTTTGGTCTGTCGTGTAAGAATGTATCGTTGTAATGTATGCTTGCTCAATTCCGCATAACTCTTCAATGATTTTTATCATCGGAGCGGCGTTATTTGTCGTACAGCTTGCATTTGAAACAATATTCTCTGTTCCGTCTAGTATGTTTTCATTAACTCCAAGAACTACTGTTTTGATAGTATCAACCTCTGATGGTGCAGAAAGTATCACTTTTTTTGCTCCGGCTTCAATATGCGCATTTATTTCTTCATGCGTTTTATACTTCCCCGTCGATTCAATTACAAAATCTATTGCCTGACTTTTCCAGTCCAGATTTGAAATATTTTTTTCATGAAAAAATAAATAATGCTTCTCATCTATAATAATTCCTGTTTCATCATAACTTACAGGAAAAGGCAGAACTCCGTGTATACTGTCGTATTTTATTAAATGCGACATGGTTTTATTATCTGCAATATCATTAATTGCAACAACTTCAATTTCAGGATGATTTATAAGAAGACGAAATAAATTTCTTCCAATTCTTCCAAAACCATTAATAGCAATTCTTGTTTTCAATGTTTTGTTTATTTGTTTAATTGTTTAATCGGTAAATCATTTAATCGGAGTACGGTTAAACAAATTGACGATTAAACAGTTAAACTTTTTTATAAAATATGTTTTTGTGCTTTGTATGAAGAACGAACAAGCGGTCCGCTTTCTACATGACGAAATCCTAATTCAAGACCAAATTTCTCATATCTTGCAAATTGATCAGGGGTTATAAATTCCTTTACCGGCAAATGTTTTTTACTTGGCTGCAGGTATTGACCAATGGTAACAACATCAACATTTGCATTACGCAGATCGGTCATGGTTTGAAAAACTTCTTCTTCAGTTTCGCCAAGACCAAGCATAATTCCAGATTTGGTTCTGTTTATTCCTTTTTCTTTCAAATAACGTAAAACCTCTAAACTGCGATCATATTTTGCCTGAATACGAACTTCGCGGGTTAAACGGCGAACGGTTTCAACATTATGAGAAACTACTTCAGGATTTGCTTCAACAATTCTGTCAATATTTCTTTCAATTCCCTGAAAGTCCGGAATCAAAGTTTCAAGAGTAGTATTTGGGTTCATTCTACGGATTGCTTTTACAGTTTCCATCCAAATGATAGAGCCTCCGTCTTTTAAATCATCCCTGTCAACACTTGTAATTACAGCATGTTTAATATTCATAATTTTTATAGAACGCGCTACTTTTTCAGGTTCGTCCCAATCTACCGTTTCCGGGCGTCCGGTTTTAACACCGCAAAAACCGCAGGAACGGGTGCATACATTTCCTAGAATCATGAAAGTTGCTGTTCCTTCTCCCCAGCATTCTCCCATATTTGGGCAGCTTCCAGAGGTGCAGATCGTATTTAAGCTGTATTTGTCAACCAAACCGCGCAGTTCAGTATATTTTTGTCCAATTGGTAATTTTACCTTTAACCATTTCGGTTTTGCAGGCGGTATGTTTTCAATGACTGTTTCCATATATCATAAATCAGAACACAAAGATACGGAATGTTGTTTATTTGATGATTTGTTTGATGGTTATTTTGAAAATATGAACTTTTGTTTTTGTCTGGCAAAATGAGGATTGTTTTGCTGGAAAGTTAAAAAGCTGTGTTTTGTGAAATAAAACGGTTTTGCATTGTGTCTTTTCTCTATATTTTAAATCTTAGAATATTAATATTCATAGTTGATTGATTATTACTCGTTTAATTTTTATACCTTTAATTGTTATAAAATAAACTTAAAAGAATTTATTTTGAAATTTTATTTGTAATACATTTGGTGTTAAATTGTAAATTGAATTAGATATGAAAAAGAAAATTATCGCATTAGGGGTTTTGTTTGTTGTTTTTGGTTTTACAAAAATGAATGCACAGATTAATTTAGGTGAAAAAGCGATAGGAGCGGTTCAGAAAGGTGTAACAGCTTTCACTTTAACAAATGCTGATGCCGCAACACTTTCAAAAGAAGCAGTAGCTAAATTAGATACCGAAAATCAAGTAGCAGGACCAAATGATGGTTATACTTTGCGATTAAATAGAATTTTTGGAAAACATACAGCAGGTGATGGTTTTACTTTAAATTATAAAGTATATAAATTAAAAGAAGTAAATGCTTTTGCAACTGCAGATGGAAGTGTACGTGTGTATTCAGGATTAATGGATATCATGGATGATAACGAATTATTAGCCGTAATTGGCCATGAAATTGGTCACGTTGCTAATAATGATTCAAGAGATGCGATGCGTGCGGCTTACCAAAAAGAAGCATTAATTGATGGAGCATCATCACAATCTGCTAAAATATCTGCAGTAACAGACAGCCAGTTAGGAAAAATTGGAAGTGCTTTAATCGATAGTAAACACAGCCGTAAACAAGAAACAGAAGCTGATTTATACTCTTATAACTTCTTAAAGAAAAACGGTTATAATGTAAATGCTGAAGAATCTGCTTTCAGAATTTTAGCTAAAATGAGTGAAGGAGCCGAAGCTTCATTTATTGATCAAATGATGAGTTCGCATCCTGATTCTAAGAAAAGAGCTGATGATGCAAAGGCAAGAGCAGAAAAAGATGGAGTATATAAACCATACGTTCAGCAAAAAATCGATAATACAGTTCCTAAAAAGACAACTGCGAAAAAAACAACAAAGAAGACAACAACAAAGAAAAAATAGTTTTTGATATCATGTAAAAACGGCAAGTCTTAGATTTGCCGTTTTTTATTTTATAATTAACCTAAAACATGATGTGCTAAAACTTTTTGAACATCATATACGTTTACAGATTTATTAAATTGTTTTACGATACTAGGATTTAATTCACTTGACACCCAGATTTTTAGTTCGGCATCAAGGTCAAATGTTCCGGCTGTTTCTACGCTAAAACGAGTAATGCTTTTGTAAGCGATAGATTTGTATTCTGTTTTACTACCTGTTAATCCCTGAACATCTACTAAAATTAATCTTTTGTTTGTGAAGATAAAAGTATCACGAATAAGTTTGAATCCCATTTCAATTTCTTCGTTATCGGTTAAAAGCTGACCGTATTTTTTAAGTAAATCTTCCTGACTTACTGTACCGGCATTGCCCATAAGAGCTGAAAATATTCCCATTTTATTGTTTTTAAATTGATTAATTGTCTTTGAATATCTTGTAAAAATAAGTAAAATGGAGAATAAAAAAGTTTTCTAACCATTAAGAGATTAAGAAAAATTAAGACTTGGATTAGAAGCTCAACTTATTTTTCTTAATCTCTTAATGGTGAAATTCTATTTTTAGCCATAAAAAAAGCAGAACCTAAATTCTGCTTTTTCTTTTTCTATATTTTATTTTTATTCAGTTTGTCCTGTTTGTATTGTTATTGGAAGATTGTACGCCGTACGAACTGGTTTTCCAGCTAATATGCCCGGAGCCCATTTTGTTTTTAATGATTTTAAAACTCTAACAGCTTCTTTTCCCATTCCAAATCCTGGATCGTTTTTAACAATAATGTCAGTCATTGTACCGTCTTTTTCAATTACAAATGAAACGTAAACACGCAAAGTTCTTTCTGCATCCAATTCTGGTTTTGTAAAATTGTTACCAACATAAGTGTAAAACTTTTTAATTCCTCCAGGGAACTCTGGTAATTTGTCTAAAACACTTGTGTTTACAATTGTTGTTCCATTGCTGCCTGAATCAGCAATTGCTGGTTCTCCACCGCCAGTTCCTGGCACTGCATTTACTACCGTTCCATCTGTCCCTGTAGCATTGTCTACATGAGGAGTGTTATTAATGTTAGGTGCAATGTCTGGTGTTGCCTGATCTGATGTTACTATAACCGGATGTGTCAATTGGCTTGACTCTACTATTGGTGCCGCCGGTTCAGTTGATTGCACTGGAGGAGCAATAGGTTCCGTTGTTTTTGGTATTACTATTGGGTCAACATCTGTTAAATGAATAACAGGGTCAAAAGGAACTGGTTCCTCAACAGGATCATGTGTTCTAAATTTATTAATCAGCATCGATACACTTCCTAAGGCTGTTAGTAACAACAAGGCCATAAATAATGCCGTAACTGTTGTTTTAGAGTTTTCCTGGCGTAATTGGTACGCTCCGTATTCTTTGTTTTTGTTTTCGAAAACAAGATCGATCCACTTGTTTTCATAGATGCTTAATTTAGTCATGATTTTTGGATTTTAAGGTTAAGTAACTTTAAATCATACGCGATATGGAATTGGGTTTTAGCAAACAACGCAGAAGTTGTTGTTTTAGTGTGTGAATAAATTATTTTTTTAAGAAAAAATATGATTATATTTTATTCTTTTTCTAAAGATAATAAATTATCTATTACGCTCGATGATTTCTGCCAATAATTTTTTAGCACGAAGTAATTTCACTTTTACGCTGCTTAGAGGCTCATTAATTTTGTCGGCAATTTCCTGATAGGACATTTCCTGAAAATAACGAAGATGAATCACTTCCTGATAATGGGGTTTTAATTCTTTGATGCATAAAAGCAAACGGGAGAGGTTCTGCTCTTTAATTAATGCGTCTTCTGCAGATGGAGTAGTGTCGGCAATATTATATGCCTGTTGATCTTCAGTATCAGTGATTTCTATAAAAAGATTGGTTTTCTTTTTACGTAATAAATCAATATAAACATTTTTTGCAATTGCAATTAACCAAGTGTTAAACTGAAATTCGGGGTTATAAGAACCTATTTTATCGAATGCTTTTGAGAAAGTTTCAATGGTGATATCTTCTGCCGTAGTTTCATTTTCTGTGCGTTTAAGCATAAAGCCATAAACTTCATTCCAAAAATAATCTAATAAAAAAGTAAAGGCGACCTGGTCACCTTTTTTTGCTTTTTCTATTTTAGAATTTATTTCCAATATACAGGTTTTGAAAAAATATTAGTTATAAAGATATTAATTTGCGTTATAATAAGCGCAATTTCTAATACAGGAAACCAAATTTTAATATCATTTTCTTTGAGTTTTCCTGCAGAAAAGCCAATTACTGTCCAAACTACAGTATAACGTGTTGCTAAAATTGCTGCAACAGCAATCCACTGAAACTGAAAAGCCAGCAGGATTATAACTAATAAAAAGAAAAATAATTGTGAAACAAAGAAAAGTCCTAATTGAAATTTATCAAAAAATTTATAATGTTCAGCCGTAGAAACGTGTCTTCGTTTTTGTGTAAACCAGTCTTTATAAGATTCTTTTGGGTTTGAATAAGTAAAGCTTTCCGGTGTATATGATATTGTAGTATTCGATTTGTTTGCAGCCTGATTGATAAATAAATCATCGTCGCCGGAACGTACCTGGATATGATCAATAAAACCATTTACATTGAAAAATTCGTCTTTTTTATAAGCTAAATTTCTCCCAACACCCATATACGGAAGTCCTGCTTTTGCCCAGGAAAAATACTGAACAGCAGTTAAAACAGTTTCAAAACGAATAATTTTGTTTAATAAAGAATTTTCTATTTTTTCATAGCCACCATAACCTAAAACTATAGTTTTTTCTGTGGTAAATTGCGAAGCCATTGTAGTAATCCATTCTTTCGAAGTAGGATAACAATCTGCATCTGTAAATAATAAGTATTCTTTTTTTGCAGCTTTAATTCCTAAGGTTAAAGCGTATTTTTTATTTCCCCAAAAAGCTTCGTTGTTTTCAACTTTAACCAAGCGGATGTTCTGATATTTTTGCTCAAATTCTTCAAATACTTCAAGGGTTTCATCACTCGATGCATCGTCAATTAAAACAATTTCAAAATCAGGATAATTTTGTTCTGCTAATAACGGAATAAATTTCTTTACGTTTTCTTCTTCATTTTTTGCACAGACAATAACAGAAACCGGAACATTTTTTGGTTTAACATCTTGAGGTTTACCAAAAGCAAATTTTCCAAAAATCCCTAAATAATAGAAAAGTTGAATAAAAACAATAGCAATAAAAAAGTAAAGTAAAATTATAAGCATATGGTCTTAATGTCTGTTAATGTTCCAAATTTTGCGAGAACAAAGGTAGTTATGAATTCCTAATTTTCAATGTTTAATCCTAATTTACTTTCGGCATTTTGACATTTCTTTTGCAATAGCAATAGACTGAGGGTTTTCTGTTTTTTCCAGCTCCAAAATTATGTTTTTATAATTGTGGTCGTCGCGGTTTTGAGACAATTTTTTAGTGGCCTGAATTTCATTAATTTCTATTTCAAAACCAAAAATCCCTCTGGCTTCGCGCATGGTTTTGGCAGATAAATTTTCAACGCGAACTGGGTTTTCAGAGTTTGCTTCGTATTTGTCAACAAGCTTTTTGAGCTGCTCTACAGTTGTGGTGTAATCTACAATTTTGATTCTTCCGTAAACATGTACAGCTATATAATTCCATGTTGGAACATTTTCATGATCGTACCAAGAGGATGAAATATAGCTATGCGGACCTGTAAAAATGGCTAAAACCTGGTCGTTTTCTGCAAAACCTTCAGCTTGTGGATTCAGTTTAGAAATATGCCCTTGAAGGATTTCTTTTCCATCAGCGTTAATTTCTAATTCTATCGGAATATGCGTTGCACATAATTTTTCGTTAGTCTGATTGATTAGGATTCCAAAACTATTCTCTTTTAAAAAAGTTCTGATTGATTCCGGATCTTCATCTTTATATAATTCTGGTGTGTACATTTTCTGAATTTGCTTTCAAGATTTTTTTGTTACTGCGTTCACTTCAGCATCAATATGAATTCTTGAATTTTTCAAAACGAAGATAAAGATTTGTTGATAATTCAAAGGTACTTTCTATAACTTTTTCGGTTTTTGATGTTGTTAATTTATAAGGAAGATTTTTTAATCATCAGTTTAAATTTCAGCTCAATTTTTTTGAGTTCAAATAAATTTGAATTACGCTTAGGTATAAAATAGTAACACCGATAAAAGTAAAAATTATTCCTTCGATTAAACATTGTGTTCCAAAATCATCAGAAAATAAGGTTCTAACGGGACGAAATAATTGTGATACTATTTCTTTTCTGAAAAACTTAACTCTTAACAGAATGTATAATACAATTGCAACTATAATTGAATTGAGTGATGAAAGTTTACTCTTCCAGTTTACAAAAGAAAGTATAGCAATTCCAATCAATGAACCTAAAAATATCCAGACATATACACTTGGCCAAAAGTTAAAAACACCTTCATCTGCGGGTAATAATTTATTCCAGTATTGTGAGTGCTGATATTGAGAATGTGTTTCTGCCCAGATGATTTTTTCAGATACTGTATAAAATCTAAGCTGCAGAATACCATTTATAAGGAAAATCATTCCGAATATTTGGAGTAAAATAACTTTGATATTTAATTCTTTCATTAAGGTTTGGTTGGTAAGCTTGTAAAGTATGAGTTTTTTTAAATCACATTTACTTCGGCTTCAATTTGAATACCGAAGATTTCAAAAACTGTTTGCTGCACCTGTTTTGAAACGTCTAAAATTTCCCGGCCGGTTGCGTTTCCGTAATTTACTAAAACCAAAGCCTGATTTTTATGAACTCCGGCATCACCAAAACGTTTTCCTTTAAAGCCTGCCTGTTCAATAAGCCATCCTGCAGGTACTTTTACTTCGGTTGGAGAAACTTCATAAAACTTCATTTCAGGAAATTTTTGATGGATTTTTTCGAAATCAGATTTCAATAAAATGGGGTTTTTAAAGAAACTGCCACTGTTTCCTAATTCTTTAGGATCAGGTAATTTGCTTTGCCTGATAGCAATTACAGCGTTGCTTACATCTTTTAAAGTAGGTTCAGAGACATTATTCTTAGCCAATTCAGCCAAAATATCTCCATAAGATGTATTGATTTTATGATTGCGTTTTGTCAATTTATAAATTACCGAAGTAATAATAAATTGATCTTTTACTTCGTGTTTAAAAATGCTTTCGCGGTAACCAAAATTACATTCGGTGTTGGTAAAAGTTTTTATTTCCTGAGTTTCAATGTTCATCGCTTCGCAGGAAACAAAAGTATCTTTAATTTCAGTTCCGTAAGCACCAATATTTTGAACAGGAGTTGTACCGACATTTCCCGGAATTAGAGACATATTTTCTAATCCGCCAAAATTGTTGTCGATTGTCCAAAGTACAAAATCATGCCATACTTCGCCAGCCTGACTTTCAACCCAGACAAAATCATTGTCTTCTTTAATAATCTTTTTGCCTTTTAAATCGATATGAATAACCAATGCGTCAATATCTTTTGTTAAAAGCATATTGCTCCCGCCGCCAAGAATAAATTTTTTCTCGTTTTTGTTTTTTTCTAAAATAGTTTTCAGTTCTTCAACAGAGTGTACTGCAGTAAATTTTTTAGCTTTGGCTTCTATGCCGAAAGTATTATAGTTTTTTAAAGAAAAATTGGATTGGATATGCATGTGTAAAAGGCTTTTTAATCTGAGGTCAAAAGTAAGGATTATAATTTTTTTCTAACCGCAAAGAACACAAAGTTTTACGCTAAGGGCATAAACCTTAGCGAACTTTGCGTAAAACTTTGTGTTCTTTGCGGTTAAATTGCTTTTCGGGAATCTAAAAGTTCATGATATTTATCCGCAATAACCTTCATATTAATATTATAATTAGCATTTTCCTCTACAAATTTTCTATTTCGAATAATTGCCTCATTTCGGGATTCAGGATTTTCAAAAGACCAAATTAATTCATCGGCAAGCATTTCAATATTATCAATTTCAATTAATTGTCCGTTTTCACGATGCGTAATCCAGCTTTGATTTCCCGGAATATCTGAAACTACAGGATAACAATTGCAGGCCATAGCCTCAAATAATGATGCCGAAACACCTTCGGTAATTGGCATGCTGATATAAATATTCGATTGCTGTAATAATTTTGGCAGTTCTGTATTTGGGATTCTTCCTGTAAAAATTACTTTGTTTTCGATTTGCAGTTCTTTAGCTAAATCTTTTAAAAATTGCAGCCTTGTTCCATCGCCAACAATAGTCAGCGAGAAATCAATTCCCTTTTGATGTAAAATACCAAATGCTTTTAAAATAGAATCATGTCGATATTCCGGTTGCAGCGATCTCGTAACAATCGCTTCAATTTTATTTGAATGGTTTGCTGAAGGTGTAAAAAGCGATAAATCAATCCCTTTGGGAAGAACCAAAACTTTGTTCATGTCAACGCCAATGGCTTTCATGGAAATCGTCATAACTGGCCCCCAGGCATGAATTAAGTGCGCTTTTTTGAAAGCATATTTCTGAATGAATTTCTTAAATGGATATAAAACAGAATTTTCCGGCCATAAATCAGTTCGGCCTTGCTGTGCAACAGCAATAGTTTTTGAGCCAGATAAAGCAGCTAGAAATCCGTAACTTGTAGTTCTTTCGGCAATAACCATATCTGGTTTTGCTGTCCTGATTATTTTTCGAATCGAAACAGGAGCGAAGAAATATTCTAAAATGCGTTTGAATCGGTTAAGTTTTGAATTGCTGGGAGATTGAAGTTCCCAGGTAATTATTTCAAAATCGCCAAATTCTTTCAAGCCTTTCGTCCAGGTTATAGCATCGGCGCGATATGATTCACCAAGAAAAAGTATTTTTCTTTTCATTAAATGAGTTTTTTTGCCGCAGATTTCACAGATTAAAAGGATTTATAGTAAAGTTGCCACGAATTGCACAAATTTCCACAAATTTTTAATTGTGATTGGTTTAATTTTGACAAAGTTTAAAAAATTTTGTCAAATTCATTAATTAGTGCTAATTTGTGTAATTGCTTCACCTGTTCGCTATCGCTCGGGGCGTAGCGAAAAAAAATCATTTTAATCTGTGAAATCTGTGGCAGATAAAATTAAGATTCATCAGTGTCTAAAGCACGGTTTATGAATTCGTTTAAAGGTTTTAAAGCAATCAGTTTTTTACTCATTTTTGAAACGAAATCTTTTTGAGTCACTTCAGAAATATCATATTTTTGGGAAGCTGTAAAACTTTTCAACTTTAAAAATTCAATAGCCGGATGATCTTTTTCGTAACCTCTCGGCGGATTTTTAAGCGAATTATTTTCATCAACATCTAAACTTCCAAATTCTTTTTTGAAATTTTTATCTGCTAAAACAGCTTCTAAATCATCATGGAAAAAAGCAATTTCTTTACGTACTTTTTTCAAATCCTCCGCTTCAGGCGAATAAAATCCTCCTGCTATAAAGCTAGCTCCTTTTTCAATATGAACATAATATCCCGAACGGTTTAGACCTTTTGCGCCAGATGAAAGCCAGATGCCTAAATGTGCTTTATAAGGAGATTTGTCTTTAGAAAAACGAATGTCTCGGTTAATTCTAAAAGTACAGTTTTTAACTTCCAATAATTCCAGCGAAGGATCAAGAGGTTTCATTACATCCAGAAAATCACTCACTAATTGATGATAATCTTTTTTGAAGATTTCATAACGCTTTTTATTGTCCTGAAACCAGTCTCTATTGTTGTTCTTTTTTAAATCGTCTAAAAACTGTAATGATTCTTTCGTAAGCATATTATGTGTTTTTATTGCAGTTGTTTTAAGTTTGCCACTAATTACACGAATTTACACTAATTTTTTAATTGCTTATCGCACAACTTTGACAAAGTTTTAATTCGTGAAAATTCGTGTAATTAGTGGCAAAAAAAACTTTATAAATTAAATATCTTATAGGTTTGATGCGTAGATTTTACAATTGCTTCAGTTCGTTCCGGGTGTGTATCTGAAATAAAAAGCTGTCCAAAAGTTTCACTGTTTACCATTTCGACAATTTTGGCAACACGGGTTTCGTCCAGCTTATCAAAAATATCATCAAATAATAAAATAGGTTTTACACCGCTTTGTTTTTTTAAAAACTCAAACTGAGCCAGTTTTAATGCAATCAAAAAAGATTTTTGCTGTCCCTGAGATCCGAATTTTTTTATGGGATGCGAATCAATTTCAAAAGACAAATCGTCTTTATGAATTCCAGAACTTGTATAATGCAGTGCGCGATCTTTATTGATGGTTTCCTGTAAAAGTGTCAACAAATCTTTTTCGAACAAATGACTTTCATAAACTAACTGAACTGTTTCTTCAGAACCGGTTATTGCTTGATGATGTACATTAAATATAGGTATAAATTGTTCCAGGAAATCTTTTCTCTTTTCAAAAATCGATTTTCCGTATTCATTTAACTGCTCATTATATATAGATAAGGTATCATTATCAAAAGTATGATTGAGCGCAAAATATTTTAAAAGTGCATTTCGCTGTACAATTACTTTTTGATATTGAATAAGCTGATGCAGATAAGTCGAATCTAACTGCGAAATAACACTGTCCATAAACTTACGGCGTGTTTCACTTCCTTCAACAATTAAATCACGGTCAGCAGGAGAAATAATTACGAGCGGAATAAAACCAATATGATCTGAGAATTTATCATAAGCCTTTCCGTTTCTTTTTAAAATCTTCTTTTGGCCTTTTTTTAAACTACAGACAATTTGTTCTGTTCTGTCGTTTTTTTCTAATTCGGCATCAATGACAAAAAACTCCTCTCCGTGTTTGATATTTTGAATCGCCAGCGGATTAAAATAACTTTTTCCGTAAGCCAGATGATAAATGGCATCTAGTACATTGGTTTTTCCAATTCCATTTTTTCCAACAAAACAATTGATCTTGATGTCGAAATCAAAACTGGCTTCAGCGAAATTTTTATAATTGAATAAAGAAATTTTGTTTAAATGCATTTTTAAGAGACTTCTAAAAAGATAAAATTTGATGTTTTCTATTAATTTGCTGCCTTTTTTCTTCTGCCACAGATTAAAATGATTAAAAAGATTTTTTTACAGAGACTCTTTAATCTGTGAAAATCTGTGAAATCTGTGGCTAAAACCAAGCTTTAGCTCAGAAAAATGTTATTTGAAACATCAAAAATTTGAGGGTGCAAATTATCGAAAATTATCGATATAAAGGACTTTTGGTGCGTTTCAAGTTGATTTATTTTGGTGCTGATGCGAAAGGAGTTAGGATTATTAAAAATATTTGTTTTAAAATAGTGATAAAATTGATTTTTTTTGCCTCAGTTTCAAGAAAAATTTTATTTTTGCCGTTCACTAAATTAATTTTAAATGGCTACTTACAATAAAAGAGGATATAAAGCACCAAAAGAAAAGGAAGTTAAAGAAGTAAATGAAGAACAACAGGTAATTATTGACGAAAAAGACAGCACAACAGCTGGTGTTTTTTCTAAATTAGATGAAACTGCTTCAAGAACTGAGGATTGGGTTGCTAAAAATCAAAAAATCATTATTGGTTTAGTTGCTGGTATTGCAGTTGCTACTATTGGTTATTTGGCTTACCAAAAATTTATTGAAAATCCTAAACAAGACGAAGCTGCAAACGAAATGTTTGTTGCACAACAGAACTTTCAAAAAGCTGTTGATGGTGTTGCAAGTGATTCATTGTATAAATTAGCATTAAACGGGTCTGAAGGTAAATTTGGATTTGTAAAAATCGCTGACGAATATTCTGGGACTGACGCTGGAAATTTAGCAAATTACTATGCTGGTATGGCATATTTAAATACAGGTAAATTTGATGATGCTATTAAGTATTTAGGAGAATTTAAATCAGATGATTTAATCTTAAGCGCTCTGGCTAAAGGAGCAATTGGAGATGCTTACTCTCAAAAAAACAATCAAAAAGAAGCTTTAAACTATTATGTAAAAGCTGCTGAGGCTAACAAAAACGATTTTACAACACCTCGTTTCTTGTTAAAAGCTGCTAAAACAGCAATTGCTTTAGGTCAAAAAGAAGATGCTTTAAAATATCTAAACGATATTAAAGATAACTTCGATGCAGCTCCAGAAGCTGGTGCTGTTGATGCCTTGATTGGATTAGCGCAATAATATTATTGTAGAGTTAAGATTTTAGATTTTAGATTTGTATTTTTACAATCTGAAATCAAAATTCTAAAATCTTAAATATTAAAGATGGCTACTGAAAATAAAAATTTATCAGAATATGATAAAAACACAATCCCAAATGCGAAAGACTTTCGATTTGGGATTGTTGTTTCTGAGTGGAACGATGTTATAACAGAAGGACTTTACAATGGCGCTTTTGACGCACTAATTGATTGTGATGTTCCCGCGCAGCAAATTATTCGCTGGAATGTACCAGGGAGTTTTGAGCTTATCTATGGTGCAAAAAAAATGCTTCAAACACAAAACGTTGATGCAGTAATCGTAATTGGATGTGTAATTCAAGGAGAAACCAAGCATTTTGATTTTGTTTGTGAAGGTGTAACGCAGGGAATTAAAGATTTGAATGTTCAAACAGATATTCCGGTTATTTTTTGTGTTTTAACAGATAATAATATGCAGCAGTCAATTGACAGAAGCGGCGGTGCTCACGGAAACAAAGGGACTGAAGCTGCAATTGCTGCCATAAAAATGGCATACATTCGCCAGCAGGCCTCTATCTCGCATCCTTTTAATCAGCCTTTATTGACTTCTGGTGCACTTCAGATAGAAGATTCTCCAAGAAAAATAGAGAACGAATAAAAACACATTTGTTTTAAAATATTAAAACCTATACTGTGTCATAATAGTATAGGTTTTTTGTTTTTTTTATGATTTCACATATTCAAAAAGCCAGTATAAATTCACTAAATTTGTGCAGCTTGGTTTAGATTTAAATCAAAAATCTTAAATCGTTAATCTACAATCTAAAATTTTCAATGTCGAGTATTATTCAATTACTTCCTGATCACGTTGCTAACCAAATTGCTGCTGGAGAAGTGGTTCAAAGACCCGCCTCAGTTGTAAAAGAGCTGTTAGAAAATGCTGTTGATGCAAAGGCAACTGATATTAAATTGATTATAAAAGACGCCGGTAAATCATTAGTTCAGGTTATTGATAATGGCGTGGGAATGACCGTTACAGATGCACGTTTGTGTTTTGAACGTCACGCTACATCAAAAATTCGCCAGGCCGAAGATTTGTTTTCTCTTGCTACAAAAGGTTTTCGCGGCGAAGCATTGGCTTCTATTGCGGCAATCGCACACATGGAGATGAAAACTAAACAAGAACAGGATGAACTAGGAACACATATTGTTATTGAAGGGAGTAAATTTGTTTCGCAGGAAGTGGCTGTTTTACCAAAAGGAACATCATTTGCTGTTAAGAATTTGTTTTTTAATATTCCGGCGCGTCGTAATTTCTTAAAATCAGATACAGTTGAATTTCGCCATGTAATGGATGAATTTCAACGCGTGGCGTTAGCGCATCCAAATATTCATTTTAGTTTTTATCATAACGGAAGCGAATTGTATAATCTTCCTGCGGCAGGATATCGTCAGCGTATTGTTGGGATTATGTCTGGTAAAACCAATGAAAAATTAGTTCCAGTAAATGAAGATACAGAAATTATAAATGTTCAGGGATTTGTCTGTAAACCAGAATTTGCCAAGAAAAACAGGGGAGAACAGTTCTTTTTTGTAAACGATCGTTTCATAAAAAGCGGTTATCTGCATCATGCGGTTATGGCAGCTTATGACGGACTTTTGAAAGATGGTTCTCAGCCAAGTTATTTCTTATATCTGCAAGTTCCGCCAAATACAATCGATATCAATATTCATCCCACAAAAACCGAAATTAAGTTTGATGATGAACAAGCCTTATATGCTATTTTAAGAGCTTCGATCAAACATAGTTTAGGGCAGTTTAATGTGGCTCCGGTTTTAGATTTTGACAGAGATTCAAATTTAGATACACCTTATCATTATAAAGATGTAGAAGCAGAAGTGCCAACAATTCAGGTTGATGGAACTTTTAATCCTTTTACAGATGATAAAACCAATCAACATTACACAAAAGCGGGTTCAGGATCAAGTTCTGGTTATAGTTCAGGATCTTCTTCCTCTTCAAATTCATCTTCGTCTTATTCAGGCTATTCAAAAAGAGTAGAGCCAACAGTAAGCTGGGAAAGTTTGTATGTTGGTTTAGATACAGAAAATGCTGAAAGTATCGAAAGTTCACCATTTACATTCGAAAATGAAGAAGTAACATCATCTTTATTTAATGATGATGAAGTTGAACAGGCAGCTCAGAAAACGTATCAAATTCATAAAAAATATATTGTTTCGCCAATAAAATCAGGAATGATAATCGTTGATCAGCAGCGTGCGCATCAACGTATTTTATACGAACAATTTTTGTTGAATATGACTGTGAACCAAGCTTCAAGTCAGAAATTGCTTTTTCCTTTAGATTTATTTTATTCTTCTGCAGAAATGAAATTAATCGAAGAATTAAAGCCTTCGTTAGAAACAACCGGATTTATTTTTGAAGAAGCAAAAACAGATCATATTGTAATTTCGGGAATTCCGGTAAACATTACCGAAAGTGAAGTTTCTATTGTAATTGAACAATTACTAAGCGATTTGCAGGACGGAATTCCGGCAAGCAGCTACAGTCAAAATGATACCATTGCTAAATCGATGGCAAAAAGTTTAGCGGTTAAAACAGGATCTTATTTAACCGAAAAAGAACAAGATAATTTAGTAAACGGTTTGTTTGCTTGTAAAGATCCTAATATTTCACCTTTTCAAAAACCTACCTTCATCACTATGCGTGTTGAAGATATAGATAAAAAGTTTGCCTTATGATGAATATGACTCCAGTAGTTAAACAACTGCTAATTATTAATATTATATTTTTTATTGGTGCTCAGCTGGTGCCGGTTTCTTATGAATATTTTTCAATGTATTATCCGGAAAGCGATAATTTTAGGATTTGGCAGGTTATTACCCACATGTTTATGCATGCACCATTACCAAACTTTGCCCATATTTTATTTAATATGTTTGCATTATATAGTTTTGGTTCTGCGCTAGAGCATTTTTGGGGAGGAAAAAAATTCTTGTTTTTCTACATTTCCTGCGGACTTGGAGCAGCATTGCTTCATACAGGAGTGAATTATCTGCAATTACAATCTCTTTTAAATTCTGTGTCAGATTTAAATTTATCTAAAGCTGACCTTCATTTGATTTTGAATACAAGATATGAATCTGGCGAAATTATACAAGGTGAGGTTGCAGCTATTCTAAAAAACGCACATTGTACTCAAGAACAATTTAATGTTTTAGGACAGGCAGCCGGAATTGTACAGTCCCCTGTGTTAGGTGCTTCCGGAGCAATTTATGGTTTATTGACTGCGTTTGCTTTTATGTTTCCTAATGCACAGCTTGCTTTGTTATTTATTCCGGTTCCAATCAAAGCAAAGTATTTCGTTCCTGGAATTTTGGCAATCGATTTGTTTTTAGGATTTAAAGGAAGTTCATTATTTGGAAGCGGAGGAACAGGAATTGCACATTTTGCACATATTGGCGGTGCAGTTGCTGGTTTTTTAATGATGTTATACTGGAAAAAAAATCAGTTTAACAATAATCGATGGAATTAATTTTTAACTTTAATTAATTAAATTTAAAAACCAAAAGAAGACTTTATGAATATTCTTGACGATTTAAAACTTCAATATAAATTAGGCGGCATTGCGATGCAGGTTATTTATTGGAACATCGCTTGTTTTCTTATTTCTTTAGTATTTTTCTGGCCGAATTTTGCTGGAGCATTTGCTTACCCAAATTGGCTGGCTCTGTCTTCAGATCCTCAAGTATTCTTGTTTAAGCCCTGGACATTTTTAACTTATGCTTTTTTTCATTTCGATTTTTTGCATCTGTTATTTAATATGATGGTCTTGAACTTTGCAAGTAATTTGTTTTTGACTTTTTTTAATCAGAAACAGTATTTAGGACTATATCTTTTAAGTGCTCTTTTTGCTGGAGTTGTTTTTGTCTTAAGTTTTTATGTTTTAGGAACTTCTGCTTCAATAGTTGGCGCATCGGCTGCAATAATGGCAATTTTAGTTGCTGCTACGACCTATTTTCCATTAATGAATGTTCGCTTGTTTTTATTCGGAAACGTAAAACTTTGGCATATAACGGCTGTAATTTTGATTTTAGATTTAGTGCAATTACGTTCAGGTAATATGGGCGGGCATATTTCGCACTTGGCAGGCGCATTCTTTGGATTTGCCTATATAAAATTACTTCAGAATGGTACAGATTTAAGTATTATTGTTTCTAGAACATTAGATTTCTTTGCTAATCTTTTTAGAAAATCCCCAACGACCCCATTTACAAAAGTTCATAAAAATTACAAAAAACCTACAGAAAAAACTTCATCGAGAATTGTTACAAAAGACAAAACGCAGCAGCAAATTGATGAGATTTTAGATAAAATCAGCCAGTCTGGATATGACTGCCTGACAAAAGAAGAAAAAGAGTTTTTATTTAAAGCTGGAAAATAATCCTTAGCAAAAAAATATGAAAAACCTTTCGTGGTTTAATAAAATAATGTTCTTTTTGAATATAGTACTGACTGTGCTTACATTTAGTGTCTATGTTTTGCCGTTTTTAGCACCTAAGAGCTTTCCGCTTTTATCGGTGCTTACTTTGTTTATGCCGGCCTTTTTTGTGGCAAACGGACTCTTCTTTTTATATTGGGCAATTCAGTTTAAAAAACGCCTTATTTTATCTGGTTTGGTTTTGCTTACCGGAATTACTTTTATTAGCAAATTTTATAAATTCTCGGCTAAAGAATACGTAAAAGACGAAAGGGATTTTTCTGTAATGAGTTATAATGTGCGCCTTTTTAATGTCTTTAAATGGCTGGACCGTGATGATATCCCGGAAAATATAAAAGCATTTATTGATGAAAAAGACCCGGATATTTTATGTATTCAGGAATATTCAAACTCAGCGCATCTGGATTTAAAAGTGTATCCGCACCGCTATATTTTTATTGACGGAAACCAGATTAAAACCGGACAGGCAATATTTTCTAAATTTCCAATTATAAACGAAGGCAATATTATTTTTCCTAAATCAGATAATAATGTGATTTATGCTGATATTAAACGCGGGAAAGACGTAATTCGTGTTTATAATATGCACTTGCAGTCGATTAAAATTTCTCCTGATGTAAGTGAGATCTCTGATGATATTGATAAGGTAAACCAGCAGAAATCTCAGCGTATTTATGCCAGAATAAGCAAAGGTTTTACACAACAGCAGGAACAGGCTGAAATTTTTAAAGAAAACATCAAACAATGCAAGAATCCGATTATTATTTGCGGAGACATGAATAACAGTCCGTTTTCATACGTTTACCGTAATATTAAAGGAAAACTTAAAGATGCTTTTGAAGAAGCAGGAGAAGGTTTTGGAGCGACTTATAAATTTAAATATTATCCGGCCAGAATCGATTATATTTTTACAGATACTAAAATGAAAGTAAAGCAGTTCGAAAGCTTTTCTGATTTTGAAAATTCAGATCATTACCCAATAATGACCAGACTTTCAATAGAACAGTTTTAGTAGAGAGTTTTAAAAAAAGTTATGAGTTAAGTTATGAGTTATAAATCATTACACTTCAAACTTTAAACTCATAAGTCTTGACTTATAACTTATATTAGTTGCTGAGTTTTTAAGTAATCCATTGCAAACTTACCTTCGTTAAAAAGTAAATCCAAAACACTTAAATTGTTGATGAAACCATGTTTGTCATCAAAAACCTGAGTATATTTTTCAAAAGAATTTTGATCTTTTTTTCCATTTGCCAGGTATCTGAAATCAGAAATATTTTCAACTTCATGAAAATATTCAGCAGTTTTGCCAAATTCTAATTTCATTCGGAGACACTTTGTAACCGTGTCAAAAACTTCCATATTTAAATCCATAAGGAAAGTATGTTTCTTTTCGAAAATAGGCACGATATCATCTTCAAAATACTCAAAGAACGGAGAACTTCTATAAGCTGCCTCTAAGGATTTAAAATGCTGTTTCTGCCAGTCAAATTCGTTTTCAATCAATACATCTTTTGTTTTTTGATGCGCAGATTTAGAATGCTTAACAGGAATGTTTAATAATTGAATTCCATTCGGACTATAGATATACGTTCTGTTTCTATTTGTCTGCTTTTGAAAATTATCTTCCATTTCAAAAGTTATATTCTCAGATTGAGCCATAACTGCAAAGTGGCTAATTGATGGAAAATATGTAGGAAGTAATAAGGAATTCATGATTATTTTTTTTTGTTTAATCGGTAAATCGTTTAACCGTACTTTTAAGAAACGATTAAACGATTTACCAGTTCAACGAATTAACGTTTTTTTTATGCTTTATTCTGTTTTCTTTTTCTCCAGAAAAATTCTCCAACAAAGTATAGGGCAAGAATAATTAGGAAATATTTGAAATACGATTGCGGCTGTCCTTCACCGTCAACAGTAGTGAAAACTCTGCTCCAGCGAATTTTGTTGATACCTTTTCCGTTTGTGTCCCAGCTCATCCAGATGAAAACTGGTTTTCCTACAATGTGATTTTCAGGAACGTAACCCCAATAACGACTATCTTCAGAGTTGTGACGGTTGTCTCCCATCATCCAATAGTAATTTTGTTTGAAGGTATAAGTGTTTGTTTCTTTTCCGTTTATGATAAATTTAGAGCCGCTTAGTTCTAAAGTGTTTCCTTCGTAATTCGTGATGATCTCTTTATAAAACGGAAGAGATGTATTCGTTAAAGCAACTGTTTTACCAGCTTCCGGAATATAAATTGGGCCAAAATTATCCTGATTCCATTTGTTGATATGCGGGAAAATGGCATTGTCATTTCCTTTGTCAATCTCTCTTTTTACAGCAGTAACGCCAGGAGTATTTCTTAAACGTTCAGCACTTGCTTCGGTCAGAGCTCTAAAATAAAGCGTATCTCTTTTTTCAGTTCTAAAACCTGCTGGATCTGTAATGTCTAATTCTTTAAATAAAGATTCAAAATCAATAGATGTTTTTCCGTCTAAAGCTACAGAATAAGAATATTGAGGTTTTGCTCTTTCAGGTAAAATAAGTTTTTTTCCGTTGATGAAAACTAAGCCGTCTTTAATTGATAAACTGTCGCCAGGAATACCAACACATCTTTTTACATAATTTGATTTTTTATCGATTGGTTTAATAACACCCGGTCTTCCTTTTGGCTCATAAAAATAATGTACCGTATCAACCGGCCAGTTGAATACTACGATGTCATTTCTTTTTATTTGTTCAAAAGCCGGAAGCCTGAAATAGGGTAATTGCGGCCAGCTTAAATATGATTTTCTTTTCGTTAACGGGATAGAATCGTGAACCATTGGCAGCGCAATAGTTGTCATTGGAACCCTTGGGCCATAATTTACCTTACTTACGAACAGGAAATCTCCAATTAATAATGATTTCTCTAAGGAAGAAGTTGGAATTGTATAAGGCTGAATAACGTAAGTATGTACTAAAGTGGCAACAATAATTGCAAAAAGTAAAGAGCTTACAGTATCTGCTGTTTTGTTTTCAGGAGTTAATTTTCTGTCAGCGTTATATTCTAATTTCTGTGTGTAATTTACATAGTAGATGTAAAAACCAAGAGTAAAAATCCCTAAAATAGTATCTAAAGTTGATTTTTTGCCAAACGTTCTAAGTGTTTCAACCCAAACAACCGGAAACATAATTAAGTTAATAATTGGAATGAAAAGTAATAATGTCCACCAGGTTGGGCGGCTGATAATTTTCATTAAAACAATTGAATTATATACCGGAATTGCCGCTTCCCAGCTTTTTCTCCCTGCTGTTTGATACAATTTCCAAGTACCAACGAAATGAATAATTTGAACAGCTAAGAAAAATACGAACCAAGAGTAAAGAGTCATAATATAGTATTTTAAGTTTCAAATTCTGGATTGAATGTTTGGTTTAATCCAGAATTTTTATCAATTTATTGTAAGTTTAATACATCTTTCATAGTGAAAATTCCCTGCTTTCCTGCAAGCCACTCTGCTGCGATAACGGCGCCAAGGGCAAAACCTTCACGATTGTGGGCAGTATGTTTAATCTCAATGCTGTCGATAGCAGAATCGTAGTTTACGGTATGTGTACCCGGAACTTCTCCAATTCTTTTAGCTTCAATATGAATTTCACCTTTTTTTGCTTCATCTAAAGTCCAGTTCGAATAATCACTGTTTTGAATAACGCCTTGTGCTAAAGAAATTGCAGTTCCGCTTGGAGCATCAAGTTTGTGAATGTGGTGAATTTCTTCCATCGTAACTTTATAAGAATCAAACTGATTCATGATTTTGGCTAAATATTCATTTAACCCAAAGAAGATATTCACGCCCAGACTGAAATTTGAGCTGGAAATAAAGCCTCCTTTTTTTTCATTGCAAAGAGCAATCATTTCATCATAATGTTCCAGCCATCCTGTTGTTCCTGAAACTACAGGGACATTAGCATTAAAAGATGCAGTAATATTGTCGACTGCCGCTGACGGAACACTAAAGTCGATCGCAACATCTGCAGTCGAAAGTCCGTCATATGTATTGAATTCGTCTTTCTTTAAAACAATTTCATGACCTCTTTCTAAAGCAATTCGTTCGATTACTTTACCCATTTTTCCGTATCCTAAAAGCGCAATTTTCATTTTGTATGTATTTGTGAATTTTTAAATAGAAGAAACTATTTAAAAACGATAATTAAAAGTTAGTCCGACATTTGGTTTAAATGTTACATCGGCGGGATAAATTTCTGGACGAAGTGATAATCTTTCGTTTACGTTAAATTGAATCAGAGCCGCATCAACATTGGCATCAATGATATTTAAAACGTAAAAGCCAACAACAAATAAGGCAGATAAATCTCTGTTTCTCTGATAAAATTTCTGACCGGCAATAAGTCTGCTTTCGTCAAGATATTGGTATTTATCATCATTATAGCCTTCTAATCTTCGTTTGTAGGCATCACGATAATCATGATATTTTTTATTGTTATCAATATAAAAGTATAAACTTGTACCAATTGCTCCGTATACGAGCGGGACTTTCCAGTATTTTTTATTGTATACCTGACCCAAACCAGGTAAAATAGCCGAATAGAAAGCTGCTTTTGCAGGTGTAAGCGGATCTATTTCTATTAATGCAGTTGTGTCTTTAACGACTAAAACCGTGTCTTTTTTTGCCTGGGCAAAAAGAGAAACGGTTCCTATGAGAAAGAACAATAGACTTATGGGGACAATTTTATTCACTATCCGTTTATTAATTTTATAATTCGATTAAAGTCGGCTTCAGAATTAAACGGGATTGTGATTTTTCCTTTTCCGTTACCAGCGACTTTTATATCAACTTTCGAACCAAAATAATCATTGAAAGTGTTTTTTTGTGTTTCCCTAACCACAAACGAAGAATCTGCTTTAGGCTTTCCTTCTGCTTTTGGCTGTAAACTTTCGTGATAATTTTTTACTAAAGTTTCTGTTTCACGAACAGATAAATTTTGACTTACGATTTTTTGGTAAATATCAGTCTGAACGTCTAAATCTTCAATATTAATAATGGCACGGCCGTGTCCCATACTAATGAAACCATCGCGAATACCAGTTTGAATAATTGGATCAAGTTTTAAAAGACGTAAATAATTGGCAATTGTAGAACGTTTTTTTCCAACGCGCTCGCTCATTTGCTCTTGTGTTAATTGAATTTCGTCAATTAAACGCTGATAAGAAAGTGCGATCTCGATTGGGTCTAAGTCATGACGCTGAATGTTTTCAACTAGTGCCATAACAAGAGACTCATTGTCATTAGCAATACGAATGTATGCCGGAACATGAGTTAAACCAACTAAAGTTGAAGCACGCAAACGACGCTCTCCAGAAATTAACTGGTATTTATTAAAATCTAATTTTCGAACAGTAATAGGCTGAATCACACCAAGTTCTTTAATAGAAGTGGCTAATTCGCGCAATGATTCTTCATTAAAATTGCTTCTAGGCTGAAACGGATTTATTTCGATAGCACTTATTTCAAGCTCAATAATATTTCCAACAACCTTGTCAGCATTTTTGTCTTCTACTGATGTAATGTCGTTTTCCGGATCTTTTAATAACGCTGATAATCCTCTTCCTAAGGCTTGTTTTTTAATTGCTTTTGTCATAAAAACTATTTACTGTTTTTCTTTATAATTTCTTGAGCTAAATGAATGTAATTAACGGCCCCTTTGCTTGTAGCATCATAATTAATGATACTTTCTCCAAAACTTGGTGCCTCGCTTAATTTTACATTTCGCTGAATAACGGTATCAAAAACCATATCGTTAAAGTGTTTTTGAACTTCTTCAACAACCTGATTAGATAAACGTAATCTTGAGTCATACATTGTAAGTAATAAACCTTCGATGTCAAGATCAGGGTTGTGGATTTTTTGAATACTTTTTATAGTGTTCAATAATTTTCCTAATCCTTCAAGTGCAAAATATTCACATTGAATTGGAATTACTACTGAGTCGGCAGCTGTTAAAGCATTTAAGGTTAATAAACCTAATGAAGGAGCACAGTCGATAATGATATAATCATATTCGTCTTTTACACTTTCTAATGCTTTTTTAAGCATATATTCTCTGTTTTCTTTGTCAACCAATTCGATTTCGATGGCAACAAGGTCAATGTGAGCAGGAATAACGTCAACATTTGGTGCTGTACATTGTATAACAGTTTCTTTTGGTGTATGGCTGTGTTCAAGTATTTGGTAGGTACCAACTTCAACAGATTCTACATCAATCCCAAGGCCAGATGTAGCATTTGCCTGAGGATCAGCATCGATCAATAATACTTTTTTCTCTAAAACACCTAATGAGGCTGCAAGATTTACAGATGTTGTAGTTTTTCCAACGCCTCCTTTTTGATTAGCAATCGCAATGATTTTGCCCATTTATTTTCTGAATTTTGAACCGTAAAAATACAATTATTTATGGTTTTTGAAAATCTATTTTGTTAACATTTATGAAACTTCGCTTAATCGTTGTTTCGTGCGTGTTCGGCAGAAATTAATTTAAGTTTTGAGCAGAATTACAGACCAGATTCTGGTCATGATGAAAGTTGTTTTTGCAGTAAAAAGTGAACGAATTTAAAATTTACTTTGTAGAAATGATCTCATTCTGTTTTTTCTTTTCTAAAAATATCAATAATAAAAAATAATGAACAAGATTTTTATTTTATAATCTCAATTTTTACATAAACTAAACCGCTCTTTATATTTGAAGCAATGTTCATAAAAGCTCTTTTGCTTAAGTCAATTTCTCTTCCTTTAATAAAAGGTCCTCTATCTGTAACTACTAATATAATACATTTATTATTTTTTTCGTTTGTAACTCTAAGTTTTGTGCCAAAAGGAAGTTTTTTATGGGCAGCAGTCAGCTCATCATTGTTGAATCTTGTACCGCTTGCTGTTTTTCTTCCATTAAATTTATCATGATAATAAGAAGCGTGCGCATTTTCTTTATATAAGATATACTGGTTGTTTTCAGCATTGGGGTCTGTATCAATTGAGTTTTCTTGTGCTGCGGCTGCTGCTGAAAAGGCTAAAGCAATATAGAGTAGTATTATTTTCATTTTCTAATTTCTATTGGGCGCAAAAAAAATCTATTATTAAAAAATGAGAATATCGTATACGGTTTATTTATGCTATTAAAAGGCATATTTGGCACCGTTGTATAGTTTTTGATAAGAAAATTGAAAGATACAGGTTAAAGATTATGACTATTTTAGGAACCCTAAAAACTATTAAACCAAAAACAATTTTTATGATTAAAAAGTTAACCTCAGTATTTACAGCATTTGTGTTTATGCTGATTTTATGCAGTTTTGCAGCATCCAGTTCATCTTCATCTGATAAGAAAAAACAGGAGAATAAAACAGAAGGTAAAATTGTTTACAACAAGAAAAAGCATAACATAACATTATCGTGGCCGGCATTTGGCTCTTCGGGAAATTATGTGATTACAAGAGGAGGCAGTCGTCTGGCATCCAATTTTGTGTCGGTGGGTTCGACTTCAAAATTGACATTTACAGATAATAAACCAAACAAAGATAAATACGAGAACTATTATAAAATTACTCGCAGCGATATAACAATAATAGTTTCGCTGGAAAACCAAATTTTTGGCAGTAATATGTATTTCTACGATAGAAAATATGAAAAAGCTGAAACTGCACGAATTGATATTAATTCGCAATTTAGTGCTATTGGCATGGGCGGAGCAAATGGTGAATGGACAACAAAACGTCAGGCCTATTATTTTAAAGCAAATGTTCATGGCCAGACTTATGATTCAGGCGGGTTGGGTTCTGCATCATCGGCAGAGGCCAATTCAATAGAATTAGGGTTCTACTCTCACATTGGAGGTTTGGGCAAAGTGCCATCAGATGTTAAATTGGGTTCTATCTTCACAAGACCTCACCTTTCTGGCGGGGCAAATGCGACGTGTACATTTTGGCGTTCTGTAGAAAATGTAGAAGTAATACGGGATTTTGCCTGGACAGTTTCTCAATCAACAAGCGCACGAAGAATGCTGATTGAAAGTACTTCAAAATATATTTCAGATGTTGGAAACACCAACTTTTGGGGCAGCGGCGGTTTTATTGCCGATACTCATTATACATCAAACAGACCAAATTGGGGCGGACAGCAGCAATGGTACACGAGAAATACTATTTTTCCGTCGGACTCAGGAGCTATGGGAGGCTCGTATAATATGGTTTGGCAAGGCTGTGTTAATCCTCCGCAAGCAGATGATGTCAACTCTCCAATTCCTACTACACCTGTTATCAGAGAAAAACCTTTTCTTTTTATGGATAATGATGGTGAATACAAAGTATTTGTTCCGGCATGGCAAAAAGATAGAGTAGGAGTTTCATGGTCGTCAACTGATATAGGAAAAGGTAAAATTCAAGATTTACTTACTGATTGGTACGTTGCTAAAGAAGGTGACACCGATGTAGAAATCAATAATGCATTAAAGACAGGTAAAAATATATTTTTTACACCGGGGCATTATGCGTTGAATGCGCCTATTCAGGTAAATAGAAAAGATGCAATCCTTCTGGGTGCCGGTATAGCTTCGGTTACACTGGAGCCTACTGAGAAAAATATTTGGGGATGTATCTATGCTGATGACAAGGATGGAATTATCATTGCCGGACTTCTTACAGATTCATTTAATAGTACAACGTATCAGGTTAGAATTGGTGAGGAAGGTGCAAAAGCAGACCATGCAGCAAATCCGATTTTGCTATCAGATATTACTTGTAGAGTAGGCGGGGTTCAGTCAAAAAATATTCAGATACATACAGCTATGCAAATAAACAGCAGTAATGTGGCGGGCGATCACTTCTGGTTGTGGCGTGCCGATCATGGTTCGCAGAAAGGCGGAGATTTGCGATGGACAAGGGACAGATGTAAAAACGGACTTATTGTTGCAGGAAATGATGTTACACTTTATGCTTTGTTTACAGAACATTTTCAGGAATATGAAGTTTTATGGTTAGGAGAACGCGGCAGAACTTATTTCTTCCAAAATGAACCGCCATACGATGCTCCAAATCAAGCAAGCTGGAGCAGTCAGGGAGGTAAAGTTGATGGTTATGCAGCATTTAAAATAGCGAACACTGTAAAAGATTATCATAGTATAGGAATGGGTTCTTATGCAGTTTTTACAGGAACTGATGGTAATGTGAATAAGAAAAATGGCTTTGAAGCGCCTAACAACCCAAATGTGAAACTCGAAAAAATGTGTATCACCCGTTTTGCTGGCCCGGGTAATATTCAAAACGTTATTAATGGTATTGGCGGCAGCACAGCAGCTGGTGTAAAACGTGTGGCATTATACAATAATAGAGAAGGCACACAACCTTTTGATGAAGAATTTGATTTGCCCAATCGTGAATCATATCCTGCGTATATTGTTATGGAGAAGTAAATAAGAAAAGATACACACTGGAAAATTTTTCAAACAAAGTAAAACTCAATTTATTATAAGTATTGCCAGCAGTTGAAACCATTGAAGGACATTATATTTTTATGAGATTTGTATCCCAAGGTTTCAACCGTGGGATATAAAGAAATTTAATTATTTCCTGAATATTACTGAGATAAATCATTAAATATCTGTAAAAAATCAGTCTCATAATTATTCCCTAACGGAATATCCTGATCGTTAATTTTTATAATTTTATTGCGATAAGACTGTACATAAGATAGGGATACAATATAAGAACGATGCACCCTGCAAAATTCTTGCGAAGGTAATTTTTCTAATAACATTTTCATTGTCATTCTTACAACCAAAGTCTTTTGATTTTTGATATGTACTTTTAAATAATTATCTAATCCTTCGATGTATAAAATATCTGATAGTAACACTTTGGTCAAACCATAATCAACACGAAAAAGAATATAATTTTGTTTATCAGCTTTTTGAATTTGATTTAGCTTTTTAACTTTATCAATAGCTTTCAAAAAGCGGTCATAACTAAATGGTTTCATTAAATAATCTACAGCATTCAATTCATAGCTTTCTGCAGCATATTCTGCATAAGCCGTTGTAAATATTACTGTTGTTTGTTGTGAGATTGACTTGTAAAAATCAATTCCGGAGACAGAAGGCATATTGATATCCAAAAAAAGTAAATCTATCGGATATTCTTCCAGGTAAAACCGTGCATCCTGCGTTTTTGTAAAGAATTTTATTAAATTCACTTCTTTGCTTTGATTGCAAAAAGCTTCTAAAACTTCCAGTGCCGGTAATTCGTCGTCTAATGCAATTGCTGTTATCATACTAGTTCAATTCTTAGATTTACAGTGTAAATATGTTCATTTTCTTCAATTTTTAAAGTATGCTTTTTGGGGTAGTATAACTGTAATCTATCATAGGTATTCTGCAGGCCAATTTTTGAAGATTCTATATTTATAATGCTTACTTTGTGATTAAAAACCGTCATACTTAAATGGTTTTCAGATACTTCAATTGCTATTTTTATAACTGAATTTTCATCAGGGTTTACCCCATATTTAAAAGCATTTTCTATAAACGGGAATAATAATAATGGTGCAATTTTGTACTTTGAAAAATCGCCGTTGGTTTTATATTCTAAATCGACCGCATTTCGCAATCGAGATTTTTGTAAATCAATATAATTGTCAATATAGGTAATCTCTTTTTCTAAAAGTACTTCGTCCTGATTAGAATCTTTAAGCAAATAGCGCATGAACTCCGATAATTTTACAATTGTTTCGGCAGTTTTATCGTCTTTCTTGATAGACAAAGCATAAATACTATTTAAAGTGTTGAATAAAAAATGAGGATGAATTTGTGTTTTAAGATGGGAAAGTTCTGCTTGTAATTTCTCGTTTTCAATGACTTTGTTCCGAACTTTTTCCCTAAGAAACGCAGAAGAAAAAATTACGGCTGTAAATAGAAAAATATGATGCCTGATTTCTTCGAGAAAAAAGAATCCGTTTGGACGTTTTTTAGGCATAAAATCCCTGTCAGGTTTATGGATGTCGGGAAGAAATTCATTATGCGGGGTAAAAGGATTATGACCTGTAAGGATAGACGGTACAATACAAACAATCAATAAACAAATGATAATAATAAAACCATACAAAACATATTTCTTTTTTATATAAAGAGTTTCAATCAAAACATAAAAATTAAGAAAAAAGAAAAGAAGCATTAACAAATTGGCTAAAAAATCCCGTTGGGTAGCTTTTGTAAACAAATAATTTTCCTCCTCAGGAGGACGAGGAGAAAACAATAGAGGAAGAAACAGAAAGACTAAGCTTCCTATAATTAAAAACAAATATGATTTTAGTTTCTCTTGCATAATGATGTAAAATTATACAATATTAAACAGCAGCAAAAAAAATGTGGTGAAATGGGAAAATGTAGTTGTGTATATTGTTGTGAAAAGAAAAGGGGATGATTTTCATTTACTTACCACTACAAAAGTACTGTTGGCCACAAAAAAGAACCCCGCTGAAATAATCATATAATTTTGAAGTTTGAAAATCCAATAAACCTTTAAACCTATAAATTACTATGAAAAAAACAAAATTAATTTTATTAGGAGTTATTGCTTTCCTTTTAGCAATTGTATTTGCCTGCAGCAAAAGTGATGATGACTCTTCTAGTTCAGCCTCGGTTACGACACTTGTAAGCGGATCTGCTGTTTTTTCTTCAACAGCCACTATTAATGTTGCTTATACAGGAACTGCTACACTCCCTTACACAGGCGGTAACGGCGTGTCTTATTCAGCAGGAACAGCTATTGCCTCAACTGGTGTCACCGGATTAACAGCTACCCTGACGGCAGGAACACTTGCAAACGGTGCCGGCAGCCTGACGTACACTATTACAGGAACACCTGCATCATCAGGGACTGCCAGTTTTGTAATTACATTTGGAGGGCAGACTGTAACCATTACTTTAACGGTAAATTCTGCCACTACGGTAGATTGCTCTTCAGAAACCGGAGTTACAAAAGTAGTTTGTTTAGCCAATGCTTTTTTGGCTACATTAACTACAACGCAGCAAACATCAGTGATGCTTACACTAAATCTTTCCAATGCCAAAAGATGGTCTAATCTGCCTTGTGCCTTATCCTGTAGAAATGGGTTATTATTTAGCAGTCTTACTTCTGCTCAGCAAACAGCTGCATTAGCATTAATTAAAGCGGCTGCAGGTACTGATTCTGGCGAAGGGTATGATGAATTTAGTACAATTAGAACAGCAGATGATTATTTAGGAACAACGGCATCCGGGTATTCGTCAGGTAATTATGTAATTGCATTTTTAGGGACACCAAGTACAACCGGAAAATGGATGCTGCAGTTTGGCGGGCATCATTACGCTCAAAATATTACTTATGATGCAGGAGCTGTAACAAGTATTACGCCTATGCACGAAGCGGTTGAGCCGGCAGGTTCTTTTACTTACAGCGGTACAACATATACAAGTCCATTAGCATCGGAACAAGCTGCAATGGCAAATATGCTTGCTTCTTTTTCAACTGCCGAATTAGCTGCTGCGAAAACTTCTTCAACGTTTTCTGACTGTTTAATGGTACCTGGTTCTACAACAAATACTTTCCCGTCTACAAAATTAGGGATTAAGGTAAGCGAATTAAGTACAGCTGCCCAGGCAAAAGTTTTAGCAGCAATGCTGCCTTGGATTAATGATGTAGATGCAGCGTCAGCAGCGACATTTACGACCCTATATACGAATGAATTGGCCAATACTTATGTAACCTATGCGAGCAATAATAGTGGTGTTTCAGGAAGTGCAAGTAGTTTTCTAACAGCAAATACTGACTATGTGAGAATTGATGGGCCAAGTGTTTGGATAGAATTTATATGCCAAAGCGGAGTAGTGCTTTCAGGAATTCATTATCATACCGTTTTTAGAGATCATACCCGTGATTATATCGGATTGTAAAATAATACGAAACTATGATTCATAAATTAATTTTAAGCAACCGCCATCCTTTGGGATGGAGGTTGTTTTTCTTTTTAACATTGGTAATGTGCTGTACTTCTCAAGGAATATTTGCGCATCAAACACCAAGTACGATTGTATTATTAGATGTAAATCCTAAAGCGGTTTCTGTCGAACTCCAATTGCCTCTTGGGGAATTAGAACTTGCTTTTGGGCATGAAATTACAAAAGACCCTGAGCATTTAATTGAAAAATTTGGATCACAGCTCAAAGAATATTTATTAGCGCATATTCATCCAATGACTGAAAAAAATAAACCCTGGATAGTTGAAGTGACCAATATGATTGTTGGAAAAGCTGAACAAACAGGGAGCGGGCAATATCAGGAAATTACTGTACAACTTGTTCTTATTCCCCCAACAGGAGAAAGTACCCGAAAATTCATTTTTGATTATGATGTAATTATGCATCAATTGGTCACCCATAGTGCTTTGGTTTCTATTCGTAGTGACTGGGAATTGGGACAAACAAACAAAGAGCCTGTAAAAGCTGGCGTTATAAGAGTAGACACCCAATCATCGCTTATTTATCCATTAGAAATAAATTTAGAAAAAGGAGGTAATTGGTGGACAGGTTTCAAAGGAATGTTTTTTTTAGGAATGGAACATATACGTGAAGGCACCGATCATCTATTGTTTCTGCTTGTCTTATTATTACCGGCCCCTCTGGTGATAAAACGAAAACAATGGGGAAATTTTGGAGGAACCAAATACAGCATTATGCGATTGCTGAAAATTGTCACCGCTTTTACAATTGGACATTCTGTTACACTTTTAATTGGAGCATCAGGCTGGGTTAACCTGCCGGTGAAACCTGTTGAGATTTTAATTGCTGTTTCTATTTTAATTTCTGCAATACATGCCATTTATCCTATTTTTCCAAACAAAGAAGTTTATGTTGCAGCTGGTTTTGGGTTAGTGCACGGTTTGGCTTTTGCGACAGTACTTTCCGTTTTAAATTTAGATGCAGGTGTTATGGCTTTAAGTATTTTGAGTTTTAATATTGGTATAGAAATAATGCAGATGTTTGTAGTTATTCTCATAATTCCATGGCTAATTCTATTGAGTCAGACTCCTGTATATAAATGGGTTAGAGTTGTATGGGCACTGTTAGCCGGAATTGCTTCCCTGGCCTGGATTTCGGAACGGGTTTTTGAAAAACCAAATAAGATATCAATCCTAATACAAAATAATTATGGGCTTGCTCCTTGGGGAATTTTTATGTTAGCACTTTTTTCCTTAACTATTTTTGGAGGACACTACTGGATCAAACGTAAAAAGAATACAAACCAATCTACCATTTCCTGAACTGTTTTTAAAGTGCCAATTGATTTAAATATGAGAAAACATGCTTTTACCTTCGCATTATTATTTAGTTTAACCACTTTCAGCCAGACTCAAAAAGGAATTGTTATTGATGAAAACGGAAAACCAATAGAAAACGCCACGATTACTAATCCAAAATCAAATACACATTCGCATACTAACGAAACCGGAGTATTTAATATTGATAAATCTAATATTGGAGATGTACTGAATATAATTGCATTTGGGTACAAAAAAATGATTTATGCCATTACCAATTCTGAAATTAGTATTGTGATGGAAAGTGATAGTTTTAAACTGGAAGAAGTGGTTATTCAGTCTAAAATAGCGGCAATTAATGTGATTTCTAAAATTGATCTGGAAACCACTCCGGTGAATTCTTCGCAGGAAATTTTGCGTAAAGTACCGGGATTGTTTATTGGACAGCATGCCGGCGGGGGTAAAGCAGAACAAATATTTTTAAGGGGTTTTGACATCGATCATGGTACTGATATTGCAATTAATGTGGATGGAATGCCCGTAAATATGGTTTCTCATGCGCATGGACAAGGTTATGCCGATTTACATTTTGTTATCCCGGAAACGGTCGAGAAAATAGATTTTGGAAAAGGAACGTATTATGCAGACAAAGGTGATTTTGCAACGGCCGGATATGTTGATTTTGGAACAAAAGAAAAACTCGATTTTAGCAGTATTAGAATAGAAGCAGGGCAGTTTAATACTTTTAGAACAGTAGGTTTGTTTGATCTTTTGGGAAATAACAAAAAGCAAAGTGCTTATATTGCTGCCGAATATATTCTTACTGACGGACCATTTGATTCGCCTCAAAATTTTAACAGAATTAATTTGTTTGGAAAATATTCTTTTGTTTTAGAAGATAACAGCCGTTTTTCAGTTACAGCTTCCCGTTTCACCAGCAAATGGGATGCCTCAGGACAAGTGCCGCAGCGATTGGTGGATGCCGGAACGATTTCGAGATTTGGATCTGTAGATGATACAGAAGGCGGATCAACTTCAAGATCTAATTTTAATGTTTCATTGATTAAACCGGTCGATGAGAATACTTTTTTGAAAGCCAATACCTTTTATTCAAATTATAAATTCGAATTGTTTTCGAATTTTACTTTTTTTCTGGAAGATCCTGTAAATGGGGATCAGATTAAGCAAAAAGAAGATAGAAATCTTTTCGGAATCAATGCAGAGCTGAATAAAAACATTCATAAAGAATCCGTTGATTTATTATTTCAACTGGGATTTGGTGTGAGAAACGATGCTGCAGCCAATACCGAATTGTCACATACATTGAATAGAAAAACCACTTTAGAACAAATTAAATTAGGCGATATTGATGAGTCAAATATATTTACGTATTTAAACTCAGAGATTCGTTTGGGTAAGTGGCTGATTAATCCTGCTGTTCGACTGGATTATTTTAAGTTTGGGTATCAGGATAAGCTGGCTGCTAATTACAAAACACAGACCGAAAGTAAGGTAAAAGTATCGCCAAAACTAAATTTTGTTTACTCACAAAATAATGATTTACAATTTTATCTCAAAACAGGAATGGGGTTTCACTCGAATGATGCCAGAGTTGTGACAGCAAATAATGGAAAAGAAATTTTACCAACTGCAGTTGGTACAGATTTAGGCACGATTTGGAAACCGTTTCCAAGATTAATTGTTAATTCGGCCTTGTGGTATTTGTATTTGCAGCAAGAGTTTGTATACGTAGGCGATGCAGGAGTTGTTGAGCCAAGCGGAGAAACGAGGCGGGCTGGTTTTGATTTGGGAGTTCGCTATCAGCTAAGTGATTATTTCTTTTTTAATCTGGATGCCAATTATACATATGCACGAAGTATTAATGAGCCTGAAGGGAAAAATTACATTCCGCTGGCCCCGGATTTTACTTCCACGGGAGGGCTAAGTTTTCAAAACTGGAAAGGTTTTTCAGGAGGTTTACGTTACCGATACATGAAAAATCGTCCAGCCAACGAAGATAATTCGATTGTTGCAAAAGGATATTTTATCTCTGATTTCAATATAAATTATACATTTAAAAGAATAGTTTTTGGAGTATCGATTGAAAATATATTCAATTCAAAATGGAATGAAACTCAGTTTGCCACAGAATCCAGATTAAAGAATGAAACGACTGGTGTAGAAGAAATTCATTTTACTCCCGGTACCCCTTTTTTCCTGAAGGCAGGAATAAGTTATAAATTTTAAGCATTTATATATTTCAATGTACCAATTATTGGTTCCTGAATTTAATAAAACAAAACAGGCGGCTGATTATACCTGAATTTACGTCTTTAACAATTTTTGTTTATATGAAAAAATCAAAAAGCCGCCTCAAGTTTTAAATTGAGACGACTTTTTTTAAAATACTGTAGGTACAGTACAGACTGGGATTGTTTAATCTCGCATTTGCCGGAGAAATAATGGTATAATGCGGATCGTTTTGTATTTGAGTGTAATTTTCATCATCAGGAGTGTGAATCTTTGTTTTGGAAGTCCTCTTTTCTGAATCTTGTAATGATTATTTTCTTTTTAAATCGTATTTAAATTAATTATTGAAATGAGTAAGCAACCATTCTAAAAGGGGTTGTTGTACTTGTAAAAGTATAAGCCCTATAACCAACAACCGGTATTTCTGCAAAATAAAGACCTTGAGGATTCATAAATTCATCATCGAGTGTTTTTAAAAAAGAAGGGGCTGTGATTGTTGGTGATTTGGGATTACGACCAGATTTCCAGGCATCAGGAATAAATGTGATTGTTTTGTTTACATCATCTGCTTTTAAAGTAAAGTAATGATAATATATTACGCTTCCAATTCTGTATTCTACATAATTAGTGCCATCAGCATTATTAAACCAAAACTGTGCTCTTTGCAGGGGTTCACCGTTAGCTTCCTCTATATCATTTAATAAAGATAAAAATAATGCAGAGTTTGCTCCTTCAAGTTCTGTATAATCATGTATATAAGCATAGGCATTATTTCCATTTCCAATTCCGGGCAATAGTAATGTATAATCATCCGTTAAAATCAAAGGTTTATCAGTATATTTAATTGCAGCACTCACACCATTTGTACCCGTTGCAGTAAAACTACCTGTGCTGTCATCATAAATAAATTCAGTTAATTTCTGATCGTTGACCACTACTGGCGGACTCACAATAATACCTGTTTTTGTAAACGCAATACCCATATTATAACTCATATTGTAACCCTGCTCTACAGAATTTGCAATTGCAAACCGGGGTCTGGGAGCATAATTAAAATCTAGTTTATGGATATTGGTACCATCATTAATTTCCAATAATCTAAAAAGAGAACGTTTATCTGAACCTATTATATTTTGAGCCATTTCTGTATTTAGTTCCAGATCTGTCCAATCTTCAGCAGTTGCTTTTACGAAGCGTAATTCTTCAAAGCTGCGTTTGGTTTTAAAAATGATTTCGCCATTTTCCTCTCCGTAATATAAAAACTGAAAATCTCCTTCGTATCCTCTGCCTTTTAATCCGGGCACAGGAAAATTATTTGAATCAGATAACAGGTGTATTCTGTTTTTAGTAGTAAACACTAAACTAATCGTACTCCCAATCTCAATACTATAATCACTGTTATAAGTACTGGTATTGCTGTCAAAATCAGATGCCATGGCTACTTTTCCGTCAGCAGAAAATTTAAACAAATGTGTAAATCCGCCAAGCTGTGTGTTATCTGTAAAATAAACTGCTTTCCACCCATATTCAGACGAAAGCAAGAGATCATTAAGTTCTTTTTCGCGGGCATTTAATCTTTCAGCAGGTGTCTGATCAAATTTTTGTTCTGCTTCATTACTAACACAGGCTCCTAATTGTGCTGTTAGAAAAGCAATAATTAGAAACTTAAATATATTTTTTATTTTCATAATGTTTTCTTTTTAAGTTATCCTAACTTAAATTAGTTTTAATTTCCATTCAGTACAGCAGTAGTATTTTTTTGTGCTTCATCCCTTAAAGCATAAAAATCCACGCCGAATTCTTTTTCAAAATATTTGACAACAACAGCTTCTTTGGCCCTTATGGCTGCAACAGCGTCTTCATTTTGTATACCTGCCAAAATAGCCTCATATTCATCTTTAGAATTAATCAGCATAACAGAAGCCATTTCAGCAAAATCCTCATTAATATTCATTTTTGCATAAGCTGTAATAAACCCTTGTTCATTAGCATCCTTATCTGAGGTATCAAACCAGCTGGCCGTGTAACCGGATGGTGTTATTTTTGCCATAGATTTTTCATCGTATGGTTTATGCTGGTTCAAAATATGAATGTATTCATGCTGAATTGTATGAATAAATTCTTTTACGTTTTCCCTGTCCGTTTTATCTATTTTATCAGTTTCAAAAAGTATTATTCTTTGCCCGCTTTCTGCCAGCCCCAAAGTAGTAACTCCGTTTAAATCCAAACTTATTCCCCCAACCAATACAATTTCCCGGGGAGCAATTTTCTTTATAAAATCAGGACCGGCAATTGTTTGATAACTATCTAACCAGATTTTTTGTATAACTTCTAAAGCGGGCTGTACTTTATTTTCCTCCGGCGGGTACAGGTAAGTATTTAGGTCAACGTTATTCGGGTTCCATTTGTATTGGACATTTATATTATAAGGATTAAAATAATTAGTCGTAATCCACTCATCTAATGTTGACTGAGGAGGATTTGAGACATCTAAATCACTCCCTTCAGGCAGATCCTCATGTGTACATCCTGCAAAAGCAATTGCTGCTAATGCCAAAAATGTCATTGTATATTGTTTTACTATTTTCATTTGCTTGATGTTAAATTATCTTGGATTTTTTTCGATACCATTTGCTGATGCCTGAAGTGGTATTTGTAACGCCCTGCGATTGTCATTTTTAGTTAAAACATTTGATGGTCCATTGTATATTTCGTGTTTAACCTCTAAATTAAATCGTTTAATATCAAACCATCTGATGCCTTCATGTATAAAGTCTCTCCTGCGTAGTTCTGCTATTGCTTTTATGTATGAATTCTGCAGATCGGTTAAAGCATAAAAAGGAGTATATTCATTTTGAATTACAGGATATTTACTAACTATTAATTCATTTGTCAAAATATCGGCTGCCGGATCATAATCTGCCGTTCTTGTTCCGATAAAATATTGTAATGCTGCCCTTGCTTCATCTATTCTGTCTGTCATCACAAGTGCTTCTATTCCATTTAAATAAAATTCATCATTGCTCAATAATACTATTGCATCAAATCCGTCACCACCAGTTCCACTGGAATTTGTATATTTGAAATATTCACTAAATTTGGGTACGAATGATGTAACATAATTGTAAGTTGTACTTGTAATGAACCAGTCTTTATTAAAAATGTTTGTTGAGGAACTTAAGATTTCACCTTCTTTGGCTACTGTAAGCTGAAACCTGTTTTGATAAAAAGATCTTGAATACAAAGACAATACTGAGGCAATTAATAAATTTGTTTCCTGGCTCTGGTCAGCATAAATTTTGGAACGAGTATCATAATCAAGATTCAGATAAGAGCTGTAATCTCTTAGTTTTCCTTCCGGGTTAGCAGTTAATTCATTTGTAAGTTCAATGACTCTGTTCCAATTTCCTTTAATTAAGTAAAAGCGTGATGCAAAAGCTTTGGCAGCATCTTTATTAAAATGGAATTTTGGCTGATTGTATTCGTTTGTAACATATTTTAAGCCTTCTTCTATGTCATTTTCAAGATAATCAAAAACTTCACGCATAGAATTTCTTTTGTACTTTTTAATCAGCACATCTTCTGGCTCTGTTACATATGGTATTCCCAAATCGGTATCGGCAGTAGCAGGATCATAACGTTTAGACCAAAAAGAAACTAACATAAAATGTGCATAAGCCCTGGCCAGTAAAGCCTCACCTTTTTGCGGATTAAGACTTGCAGGACCGCCCAATTGCTTAATAGCTTCAAGTGCTTTATTTGCGCGTGCAATTGCATTATAACAGGCATTCCAATAATTGGCCTGGCTGTCTATGTCTGTTCTGTTGTTCATTTCCCAGTTGTAATTTTCTGTATTCAGAGGTACAAATAATCCTGGATCACCGCTGTCAAAAACATTGTCGGACATGGTTTCGGCAAACTCCATATAACATGCATCAGGGTAAGCATTAACCAATAATTCGGAAATTTTTTCAGGTGTGTCTATTTGTGTTCTGTTATCGGGTACTTCAGAAAGAAAATTATCACAACTGCTAATAGTTATAAGCAGTAATAATGCTGGTATAATTTTTAACTTTTTCATAAAAATTTATAGATTATAATGAAATATTTAGGGCAAATGTATATTGGGTTGTAACAGGTAATGCTACACCTCCCGTATTACGAAATTCAGGGTCCTGGCCGTTTAATCTTTTATCAGAATAAATTAATAATGGATTAATTGCTGATCCTTTTAATGTAAAAGTTGTTACTCTTAATTTTTCCTTCAAAGTTTTCGGGAATTCCCAGCTTAAGGATACATTTTTTAATCTGACAAAATCCCCATTTGCAATACGCACATCTGAGAAATTGTATGTGTTATAAGCAATTTCTAATGATTTGGACTGAGCATCATAATTATTAATCAAAGCTTTATCTGCTATTACGGGTACATTGGTTCTGTTTTCATCTCCGGGACTGATCCAGCGATTGGTAAAATCTTTTGTAAAAACAGTTAAGTCATTATATTCGCTTGAATAAACAGGATTTAAACGAACTTTATTTCCTCCAGATGCAACAACAAAAACGTATAATGACCAACTTTTGTAAGTAAACGTATTTGAAAGTCCAAAAGATTTATTAGGTTCTATAGATCCCTCGTATTTTAAATATTTAGTTACATTATCATTATCAAAAAAATTTGCACCGGCAACGTTATCCAATTGTCCGTCTTTCATTATAAAAGTTGGCAGACCCTGATTATTTAATCCGGTAAAATGATAAGAATACAGAGCGTTTCTTGGATGACCAATAGTATTTCCTCCTGATCCTTCGATTAGATCATAAGCTGCTGCCTGGCTCCCCAGTTTTGTAATTTTCTGATTATATATAGAAAAATTAATATTGGTTGACCATTTAAAATTGTTAGTAACTATATTTTTAGAGGCAAGACTAATCTCAAGACCTTTGGTTTTCATATCGGCATTATTGCCTTGTTTTATTTTTTGTCCGCCAATTCCTGATGTTATTACATAATCAACTAAATCATAAGCGTTACGGCTATATACATCTGTAGTTAATTGCACTCTGTTACTGAATGCACCAAGATCAAAACCTAAGTTGGTTTCAAATTGTTTTTCCCATGTTAAATTTGCATTTTGCAATTGGTCTATACTAATACCAGATTCCCTGTCATCAAGATTTAAACGGTTCGTGATATAACTTTTATAAATTGCTAATGAATTGGTAGCCGGTCCTGCCGTAGCGGTAAGTCCGTAAGAAGCTCTTAATGCTAAATTATTTATAGGTTCAACCTCTTTCATAAAATCCTCTTCCTTAATATTCCATTTTCCACTAAAAGTGTAGGTAGGAAGCCAGCGGGATGAAGTATTACTGCCTTGTCTGTTTGAACCATCATAGCGCCCGGTAACAGATGCTGTATAACGTCGATTGTAGGTATATCCTGCTTTTCCAAAAAAACCTGCCGTTCTTTCTCTTTCTTCATTAAATCCAAAATACGAATCTCCTTCGGTAATAGTTTTTTCTAATATTCTTGGATCTGTAAAACCTGTAAGGCCTTTATCGTATTGTAACCCATAGGCAGTAAAATTGTCACTGTTTCTATTTAGAGACCTTAACTCAGTACCAAACAATCCCTCAAATTCATGTTTCTCATTTAAAATACGTTTATAGTTTATACTATTTCTTATATAATAGGAAGTCAGGTCGTTTGTAAATTTTCTTAAGATTCCTCCGTTTGGCAGCGCTGAAACTTTTGGAGCTGTTAAATCATTTGGATTCTGATATAAAAATATATTTTCGTCTCTTACAATAGTTGTTTCTGCAGCATTATAAGCCCCTATTACATTTGAATTTTCAAGAATTTTATGCTCTCTGTCAGTGTTGGCATAACGGGCTGAACCGGTAAAATTATAAGTTAGGTAAGGATTAATTTTATAATCTAAATCCATTTGTAAACGAATGTCTTTTACCTGAATTTCCATGAAATTATTTGCAAGTTCATTTAAAATATTAATTGGCGCCCAATTACTTCTATAATATTCTAAATTTCCATTGTCATCATAAGGCCTTAGTGTTCTGTTTGTATTTAAGGTGTATTTAAAAGGGTTAATATCAAAATTTCTGGTTTTCGATCCAAAATCAATATCTTTTTCACTATCATAACTTCCAGGAGCACCCTGATTCCTTATAGAAGCCTGTGTGGTTAATGTAATATCTAATTTATCGTTAACATAAAAAGTACCTTTTAAGTTTGATGAAAGTTGTTTTACATGATCAGCAATACTCCATCCCGGATCATTATAAAAAGCTAATGAAGCGTACATAGCATTATTTTTATCTCCTCCCGAAAAACTCAAGGAATGATTTTGGGCAATCGAAGGTCTAAACAGTACTTTAAACCAATTGGTATTGGCTAATTCATATTTTCTTAAAAAAGCATTACGTCCAGCCCTGTCATTTTTTACTAAATAGCTGTCTGTTTCGGGAATATAAGTATTAATTCCTCTGGCTAAAATATTATAAACCCCTCCATAACGCCCCTGTGCAGTTGAAGGAAGATCTAAAAATCCTTTTGCTTCAACTTCTTTCAAAATACCCATTGTTTCTTTTGAATTCAAGATGTCATATTGACTATAATTAGGTACTGTTCTGGCCGTTTGATCTAATGAATATGTTATCTTCAAAGCAGAATCTTTTTTTCCCTGCTTTGTAGTTACAACCACAACCCCATTTAGGGATCTTGATCCATAAATAGAAGTTGCAGATGCATCTTTCAAAAATTCAATGCTCAGTATATCATTAGGATTGATTCCGGTAACAGAAGAGGTTAATAATGTTGCAGAATTTCCGGAGGCCAAATCAGATGCCGATACATTAATAATATCTTCCTGAACAATACCATCAATAACCCATAATGGTTTTGTGTCTCCAAAAATTGAAGAAGATCCGCGAATTGTAATTTTTGGAGCTGCACCAAAAGTTCCTGAAACATTCTGTACAATAACCCCTGCCGCTTTTCCTTCTATTGCCCTGCTTATATCAACAATTCCGTCTACTTTAAGTTCTTCATTGGGAATTTTACTAACAGCTCCTGTAAAAGTTCTTTTTGATGTTTTTTCATAACCTGTAATTATGACTTCTTTTAAGCTTTTTTCTACTTCATTTAAAACTATCGTCAGAAAAGTACTTTCTGCTTCAACTTCTTTGGTCTCCATTCCAACATAAGAAGCGATCAGATGGTGGCAGGTTATAGGTATTTTTATAGAAAAACTACCATCAAAATCAGTGACTACGATAGTATTAGTTCCTTTAGCCGTGATTGTTACCCCAGGCAGGGGTGCTCCATTTTGGTCTGTAACTTTTCCTTTAATAACAGGATCGGTATGACTCTCAAATTTTAGATTATTTTGCAAGATAATCTGATCGCTTATTTCTGTATAAGTTAGATTGAGTGGTTTCAGAATTCGGTTGAGAATACTTGACAATGTTTCCTGATGAGCCTGTATACTAATTTTTTGATTTAACTGAGGTAATCTTGAATTGTATGAAAATTTTACATGTGCAGACTTTTGAAGTTTAGATAAAACATTATCTAGACTTAAATTTTCAACAGCTATGGTGACTTTTGTATCTAATTTTCTTTGTCCATTTACATTGTTAGCCAGAGCTACACTTGAAAACACAAGTGACAAGACGAACTGAAATAGTGTTATTTTTCTTATTCGATAGAGTAATCGTTGTTTACCAACTGATTTTTTCATAATTTTGATTTGTTTTGATTAATACTGTTCAAGCGTATTTTTTAGAAACACAATAAAATGACTCTTTCCAGAGAGTTATTTTATTTTATCAAGTGTCGAAATGTTGCAACATTTCGACACTTTTTTTAATATAGTTTTGTCACATAGGCAAAAATTGAGTTTTATTAAAGTTTATATATTGAGTTTGATTGTATGTTGCTTAATAGCAGCCTTGTGAGGTTATTATAATTTGATTTCCATTCATTTCAAAATTGGTATCACTGCCAATACTTTTACAAATAATTTTAAGTTTTTCTGATAATGGCTCGTCACTTAATGAAGCTGTTAAATGACAATTTTTTAATTTATTCTTAGGAAAATCAATTTTGATCAGATATGCCTGTTCTATTGTTTTAAGAATTTGATTTACAGGAATATCAGTAAATTCAAAACTCAATTGTTCAATATTGCCAGCTTTACTTGCCAATGTTTTGTCTTCTGTGATATTAGTGATCTTATTGAAACTGAAATCACTTCTAAAAAAGCGCAGGGCTTCATTAGGAAGTAAAACAACCTCCTTTTTCAGGTCTGAATCTGCAGCCAATTCATTTGAACTTACCCTGACTTTGCCTGTACGAACAAGCACTTCAATATTTGGCCGGTCCGAGTAAGCCTTTACACGAAAACTTGTACCAACTACTTTTGTAATAATTTCGTTTGCGTAAACAAAAAAGGGTTTATGGGGATTTTTACTAATTTCGAAGAAGCCTTCACCGGATAAATAAACTTTCCTTTCGTTTCCTGTAAAGATTTTTGGATAACTTAATTTACTATTGGGTTCTAATATGACAGAACTGCCATCGGATAGGGTAATTACCTGAGGCTTGTTAGAATTATTTGTTTGCTCAACAAGTCCTTCTTTATTATCATTAACAAGTTCCTTATATGTAACTACAGTATGATTGGTTTGTGATTGATCTTTGTAAAACCAAATAGATAAAAAGGCAAAAAACATAGTAGCGGCAACTCCTGTTAACCAATATTTTTTTAAGTAGATGCTGGTATTGCTTTTAGCAGATTTATGGGTGTTTTCTGAATCTTCAATTTTAACCCATGTTAATTGTAATGCAGTTTTTAGTTCTGAAGAAGAAACAATAGCAGGTACTTTCATTGCCAGTAATAAAAGCCGGGCATCTTCAACTAATTTGGCACGTTGTTGATTTTCTAAAGTCCATTCTTCCCAGCCTTGTTCATCAACTTTGGACAAAATCCATGTTTGGAATGATTCATCAGATAAGAAATCTTCAATTTCGATATAATAATTACGTTTTTGCATCTATAAAATAAGGTTACAAAAACACAGAGGGCGGCTTTGTTATTAAATACTCACCAATTATATTTTTTTTTAAATAAATTTAAAAAGACCTGAAGACAGTAATGCAATAATCGGAAGATTTCCTTTCCATTCTTTGCGAAGTTTAAGTAATCCGCGATGCAAAAGATTATTTGCCGATTGATAATTAACGTCTAACATTTCTGCAATCTCTTCTACACCGAGCCCCTGATTATACCTTAAAAATAAAGCCTCTTTTTGACGTGGGGGTAAATCGTTTAATAATTTATTGAGATAGAAAACTCTTTCTGCTGTTATTTCATCATCAATAAGTTCTTTCTCAATCGAAAAATCAAAAAGAAATTCAATTGAAGCTGTAGTTGTAGTATTTCTTAAAAAATGATCCCGTTCGTACATACGTGCAATTCTCTTTCGTACACTTGACAATAAATAAGCCTTTACCACATTTGGCTCTTGCAGGGACTCACGATATAACCAAACATCTACAAATACGTCCTGAACACAATCCTGAACTCTTTCAGCAAAAGGAGAAAATGAGTTTCCATATTTAATTAAATCACCATAGTACTTTTCAAAAAGCAGAGAAAACGACTTTTCGTCACCCGCTTTAAGTTTATTCCAAAGTTTGTGGTCGTCATAGGTTTTAATTGTCAGAACCTGGGTCTTCATAAAAAATATTTTTTAGTAAAAATGTCATTAATGTATTTATAAGAATAAGAAGGGAGACTCTAAAAGTCCCAGATTTTAAAAGCAAACTAGTTTAACTATTCCTATTCAGTTTGTCATGCAATAAAAAATTTCATCTGCAAACCTCATTAAAACTTCGCCATACTATGGTATCCTTTTGTATCAAAAAGCTACCTCGCTTGTTAAATATTAACGGCAGCGGCTAAACCATAGGATTTGCACATATCGGCATCTTGTCTTGTGTGGAAACAATCTTTTGTATTCTGCGATTTTCCCGATTTTTAATCAAGAAGCTATAACCGTTCTGTTTTAGTTTAAAGCAAAAAAAGTCTTTCCAAGTAAATGAAAAGACTTTTGTCGGGGTGGCAGTCCCGAAAACTTTCGGGAGAAGCTGTGGTCTTCCCGATTTTTAATCGAGACGTGATAACCGTTCTATTTTATTTTAGTTTAAGGCAAAAAAAAAGTCTTTCCAAGTAAATGAAAAGACTTTTGTCGGGGTGGCAGGATTCGAACCTGCGGCCTCCTGCTCCCAAAGCAGGCGCGATAACCGGGCTACGCTACACCCCGAAGATGTATTTATTGTAATGCCCGTAAGCGGATGCAAATATAGTAATAAAATTTGTTTACGAAAGGAAAAAATGAAAATAAATAAAACTTATTTTGAGATAGCTATTTCAGATTTATTTTCGGTGTTATTTTTTATAATAAAGTTTACATTTGCATCACAAAAAAACAATACACATTATGTCAGATACAATCGAAAAAATTAAATGCCTTATTATAGGTTCTGGCCCTGCAGGTTATACTGCAGCAATTTATGCGGCCAGAGCAAACATGAATCCGGTTTTATATCAGGGTATGCAGCCTGGGGGTCAATTGACAACGACTAATGAAGTAGAAAATTTCCCTGGTTATGTTGATGGTGTTACAGGACCGGAAATGATGGTTCAGTTACAAGAACAAGCAAAACGTTTTGGAGCTGATATCCGTGATGGATGGGCTACAAAGGTTGATTTTTCTGGAGATATTCATAAAGTTTGGATTAACGATACAATCGAATTGCACTGTGAAACTGTTATTATTTCTACAGGTGCTACAGCTAAATATTTAGGATTACCATCAGAACAGCACTATTTAAATATGGGCGGCGGTGTTTCTGCCTGCGCTGTCTGCGACGGATTTTTCTACCGTAACCAAGAAGTTGTAATTGTTGGAGCAGGAGATTCTGCTTGTGAAGAGGCACATTACTTATCTAAACTTTGTAAAAAAGTAACGATGTTGGTAAGAAGCGAGAAATTCAGAGCTTCAAAAATTATGGAAGAACGCGTTCGTAAAACAGAAAATATCGAGATTTTAATGAATCACGATACTGTTGAAGTTCTTGGTGACAATAACGTTGTTCACGCTATTAAAGCATTAAATAAAACAACTGGTGAGACTATTGAAATTCCAGCAACAGGATTTTTCGTAGCAATTGGTCACAAACCAAACACAGATATTTTTAAAGATTACATCACTCTTGATGAAACTGGATATATCGTAAATACACCAGGAACTTCTAATACAAATGTAGCAGGTGTTTTCGTTGCCGGAGATGCTGCAGACCACGTTTACCGCCAGGCAATTACTGCCGCAGGTACGGGTTGTATGGCTGCACTTGATGCAGAGCGTTATTTAGCTTCAAAGGAGTAAGTTAAAAGTTTCAGGTTTCTTGTTTCAAGTTATTGGAGCGTAAAACTTAAAATAAAAAATCCCAATCTAAATTTTAGATTGGGATTTTTTTATAATTAACGTCCCTAATTTCAACCTGAAACCTGAAACAAAGAAAACCTGAAACAAATTATTTAATCTTCTTAATCAGTTTAGCTTCTTCAGAAAAGCGGGTTAATTCAATTTTTGGATTTCCAAATAAAGATAATTCTGCTTTATCCCCAACTGCAATAGAAACAGTTGTTTCGGCTAAAATGCTTCCAACAGAATTGTTTTCGGCAGTTACATTAGCATCTTTCAAAGTAAACTTTGTTCCGGTGAAAACCGAATTATTATCTAAACGAATAGTAGCTTTTTCGGCAATTCCTTCAATAGCTGCATTTGCTTTTTGGTACAAATCACATTTAAATTTAATAGCAGAAACCAGAGTTTTAATCGAAGCACTTTTGCTCAATTGCAAACTTCCGTCTTCAGCTTTTAAGTTTAATTCTGTTTTTGATTTGTCATCAGCAATTAAACTGAATTTTTTTGAATTAACATTCAGGTATAATTTAGAATAATCGACACTATTAAATGTAATATCGTCTAATTGAACTTCCTGAATGGCATAAATTTTTGCTTCATTTTTTGCAATTACTTTCGTTAATGAACTGGTGTAAGTAACTTTTACCGAAAGTTTTTTAAAAATAGTACTTTCTTTTGATGTATATAAACGAAGCGTTTTATCTCTTAAGTCCATTCCAATGATTTCATGAAGATTGTCATCGGCTTCAATTTTTATTTCGTTTTTTTCTCCTTTTTCAAGATAAACTTCTATATTATCATCGACTTCAAGGGCATCAAAACTTCCTGCTTCTTTAATTGAAGTAATTACAATTTTAGAACCTTTTATTTTTTCTCTTTTTTGAGCAAATGTTAATGTTGTAACCAAAAGCAATAGGAACAGGGCTGTATTTTTTTTCATTTATTTTAGATTTGATTTTGGCAAATATAAAAAAATCATCCACTTTAGATGAATGATTTCTTTTATATTTAACAGTTAAAAAATGTTAGCTCTGACTAACGCTTCCTCCGGAACTTGTCTCTTTATTGATCGTTTTTGGAACATTATTGTAGTTAATATTTCCACCGCTGCTTGCTTGGGCTTTCAGACTTAAAATAGGATGAACGCTTATCACTGACCCGCTTGAAACTTCGGCATCAACATCATTTGCTAATAATTTTCCGGCTTCGATTGAAGATCCGCTAGAAGCTGAAGTTTGCACTTTTAATGCTTTTCCTTTAATGTCAATTGAGCTTCCGCTGCTTGAATTACAAGAAATATTATCAGACTCTACATCTACATGCATCGATGCTGCACTTGACGTTTCCAACTCTATGTTTTCTCCCTGAAGAGCATTTTTACTTGAAACACTTGCGGCGCTCGATGCTTCTATTTTACCAATATGAGGCATTTTTACCGTTACTTTTTTCATGCTGACATTACGGAAAGAACTGAATTTACATTTAATTACCAAAGTTCCGTTTTCGACTTTTGTAATGATTTCTTTCTGAATATTATCATCAGCTTCAACTGTAATGTCTACCGAATCAGATTGCTGAATAACTAAATCTATTGCATTGCTCACTTCGATGTTTTTAAAATCTCCCTGAATAATTCTTTTTTCAGTTGTTACATTGCCGCTGCCTTCAATGGTGTTCAGGTTTAAGTTATTACATGAAGCAAACAATAGTGCAGTAATTGTGGCAATAATAAATTTCGTAATATGAATGATTATTTTTATCATGGCTTAGTTAATTTTAATTATAACTCCGTTTTTATCAGTGGTTAACTTTCCGTTAGTTTTTTTTCCGTTTAGGACCTCTTTTCCGTTTATTTTAATAGAAACTTCTTTTACAGTATCACTTTCAATATGATTTTCTTCATTATAATTTCCATCATTATCTTCATCGTCAATTTCTTCTGCAGGGCAGTTCAAACATTTAATTTTTGAACCTTCTACTTTATAATTGTAATTTCCGCTGAAGTGCAGGTTGAAGAAATCATCTTCAGAATCATCGTAATCTTGTATAGATGCATCTGGTTTAAATAATTGACCTTCTGGTAAATATAAGAATACATCTACTTCCTGACCTCTAAATTTATTTTTAACATCAGTCAGAAAATAATTATCCAAAATTAAACGATTTCCGTTAACCTGGTACTTAAAATTGATTTTTTCTGCTCTTTTTTTAGCATTAGTAAATGAATTTCCTCTTGCGCTTTTTTCTATCTGAATATAAGGAGAAGCTTCATCAGTACGTAAAACATGTAAACGAACATCTGTAGAGTAAATTAAATCATTACCTGCTGAATCCTGTACAAATTGAAAATCTCCATGACGATATAAATCTTTAGCGTAATAATCGTTGTATCTGAATTTTACATACAAAGTATCTTTTGGTGTAATGGCAATTGTTTTCTTTTCGACCACTTTATTATCTCGAGAGATTTCTGTAGCCTGTTTAATTCCAATACTAATTGCTATTGCAATAGCGATAATCCATACGGCAAGCAATGTATATTTAGTAATGTTTCCGATTGATTTTAGGTTTGGAGACAACAATTTAAATCCTAATAATGTTAAGAAGAAAAACGGAATCCCAACGGCAAAAAGCATTAATAAACCAAAAGACCAAAGTGGGTATTCTGTAAAGTTTCCGGCTTCAACAAAATTCTGCCAGGGAAAATCAACAAAAGCATTAGTTCCTAAAGTAAAAACCCCAATCAATAACATGATTAAAACGGCAATTCCTGACATGATTAAAATTATCCCTAAAAATTTAGCAAAGATTTTAAAAACCGTCATAACAAAGTCTCCAAATGAACTACTTATTCTCTCAGCTCCCGACTTTACCTGGTTTCCCATTTTGTCATAATCTGCATTTTTAAATTTTTCAGACAATGAATCTATTTCCTCACGAACTTTTTTTTCAATGTTCGAAATTGTAACCGGTTCTCCAGTCATTTCAAGTTTTTCAGAAGTTGTAACCGCCTCAGGAGTTACAATCCAAAGAACGAAATAAGCTAAAATCCCAGTTCCAAAACCTGCAAAAACAAATATTAAGAACACGATTTTAATCCATACAGCGTCAATTCCAAAATAGTGGGCCAGACCGGTTGCAACACCGCCAATCATACCATTTTCTTTGTCACGGTATAATTTTTTGTGACTTCTTCCGCTATAATTTTTAAAAGACTGATTCGATTTTTCTTCCTCGTCAATGATGTAATCTTCAGGTTGTCCCATTACTGCAATCACTTCGTCAACGTCTTTCAGTCCAACAACATGTTTCTCGCTTTTTTGTTTTTCTGTTAATAATTCAGAAACACGCATTTCGATATCTTTAATAATTTCATCTTGTCCAGATGAATTGTTAAGTGATCGTTTTATAGCGTCAAAATAGCGTGTTAATTTTAAATATGCATCTTCATCGATGTGAAAAAACATACCGCCTAAGTTAATATTTACTGTTTTGTTCATGACTTATTGATTTTGATTGGTGATTAGTTTTACAGCGTCAGACAATTCTGTCCAGGTACCGCTAAGTTCGTTTAAAAATGTCTGCCCTATTTCGGTTAATCCATAATATTTTCTTGGTGGTCCGGATGTCGATTCTTCCCATCGATAATTTAGTAAACCGTCGTTTTTCAATCTAGTTAAAAGAGGATAAACTGTTCCCTCTACAACTAGTAATTTTGCGTTTTTTAAAGTGTCTAATATTTCAGATGTATATGCGTCTTTTTCTTTTAATACTGATAAGATGCAAAACTCAAGAACACCTTTGCGCATCTGTGCTTTTGTGTTTTCAATGTTCATAATTTCATTTTGTTTTTTTTAGATTGAACAATTCGTTTTTTGATTGATGATAATTGATTGATGATTGATTGTTTTTTGTGCTATAACCTTTAATCTTTTTGTCACACTGAGCGAAATCGAAGTGTTACTTTATAAAAGGAATCGTTAGCGGATATTTGTATAATTCTCCGTTTGAAGCTTTTATAGAAGCATAAATCACTAAAAAGAATTCAACAAATTTTAAAAGTCCAAAAAGTACTACTGCCGTAGCGCCAATACTTAATAGGCCAATGTTTCCGTCAAAATTGAAATTTCTGATGTAGAAATCTTCATTGTCATTAAAAACAGCTTCGATTGGAAGGTTTTGTAAAAAAACCGTAACAAAAATCGGGATTGCGATTAAAGCCAGAATTAACGTGTAAAGCAATAAACTTAACTGAAAGTTCAAAGCTTGTTTTCCGTGATGATCTACAAACTCCGATTTGTCTTTATAGCTTGACCAAATGATGATTGGAAAAATATAATTTCCAAACGGAATAATGTATTGACTTAATGTACTTAAATGGGCAAATGCCGAAGTATTCTTTTCTGATGATTTTTCCATGATGAGTGGTGTTGATGATTGCATGATTAAAAGTATATAGTAATTTCTTATGCAAATATATATCTAAAAGACAGTATCTTGTTTTGCATAGTACCAAATATTAACAAAATATTAACAAAATCAAAGTGAATTTAAGAAATATAAATAACTGAAAATCACTGTAAAGTATTGATTTTACTGATAGTTTTATAAAGTAATATCAATTTATTGTGCATGCATAGTTTTTTTGTATTTTTACATAAAAAATATATCAAATGGCAATATCTGTATCTAAACTTAACAAATTTGTATTATTCAAATTACCGTCGGCATACTTTTGTGGCGTACGCGTAAAAGCAATCGACAAAGACAGATGTGTAGTAAGTGTAAAACACCGCTGGATCAATCAAAACCCTTTTAATTCAATGTATTTTGCAGTTCAGGCAATGGCTGCCGAGTTAACAACCGGAGCTTTGGTTATTTCTCAAATTCAGCAAAGCGGTAAAAAAATCTCAATGCTGGTTGCAAATAATAAAGGAAACTTCACAAAAAAAGCAACTGGAAGAATAACTTTTGTCTGCAATGACGGACATTTAATTGCTGAAGCCATTAAGCAGACCATTGCAACAGGCGAAGGGCAAACCTTCTGGATGAAATCTATTGGAACTAATGAAGAAGGCGTTCAGGTTTCTGAAATGGATTTTGAATGGAGCGTTAGATTGAAATAATTTTTCTAGTTTTTTTGCCACAGATTAAAAAGATTAAAAGGATTTCAGTTTGAAGAACTTTGACAAAGTTTATGTATAGAAAAAATCAGTGTTAATCCTTTTAATCTGCGGCAAAAACAAACATAAAGAAAGACCTCAGGCAATTGAGGTCTTTTTTATTTGTATTTATTTGTTAATCAGTACTTTTTGTTGTTTTGTTGAGTTTTTCTTTTGTAATTTTATTCTGTAATTCCCATTATAAAAATTCTGCATATTAATTTGATCTTCATTTAGTAATAATAGTTTTACATTCAAATTAAGCTGTAAAGTATGATAAATATTTATAGCATTTACCTAAAAAAGTAAAGTATATGGATGATAAAAAACAAATATTTCAGACGGTTACCCAAAAACGCTGGAGAACTTTTCAATGGTCAAGCCGGCTTATTTTGTTTCTTCTTATTTTAATGGTTCCAATTTTTTTCATCACTTTAAAAAGAGGATTAAAACCGCCTTTACCGCTTTTGGCTAACAGCAGCCGAGCCGGACATAGTTTAGAAAACCCTGTTACACCAAAAGATTTAAGTGATAAAGAACTCAAAAAGTTTAAAGGGTTTGATTATTTCTTAAGAGAAAAAACTAAAATAGATAAATTACGAAAACAACCAATCGCACCAAAAACAGCTGCTGAGGTTCGGGCTGCTTTTTATGTAGACTGGGATCCGCAGAGTTTATTTTCACTGCAAAAAAATATTGATAAACTCAATATGGTCGTTCCGGAATGGTTTTTTATTGATCCCAAAACAGATTTGCTGCGAACAGAAATTGATACGGCAGCATTGAAAGCAATGAAAAAAGGAAAAGTAAAAATCCTTCCGTTAATTAACAACATTAACGAATCTTTAGGTGAAGGAGAATTTGACGGCGATCTTATTCATCGCATTCTTCACGATACAAATAAAAGAGAAAGACTAATTAATGACATTGCAAAAGCATTAAAAAAATATGATTTACAGGGGATAAATATTGACTTTGAGGAATTTAAAGAAAACAGCGATGAACCCATAATCGCTTTTCAAAAAGCCTTATATGAAAAACTGCATCCGCTGGGTTATCTTGTTTCGCAGGATATTATGGCATCAGACGATGATTTTAACGTAAAAGCATTGGCACAATACAATGACTACATGTTTTTGATGGCTTATGATGAACATTATGCCAGCAGTGTTCCGGGAGATGTAAGCAGTCAAAAATGGATAGAACGCATAGTAGATAAAACTGCGCAGGAAATTCCGTCAGATAAAATTATTCTTTGTTTTGCTGGTTATGGTTACGACTGGCAGGAAAAACAAGAAGGAGAAACCATAACCTACGATCAGGCAATTGCCATTGCAAAACAGCATAATGCCGTGATAAAATTTGATAATAACAGTTATAGTAACTCTTTTAATTATACCGATGGTAATGGTAAAAAACATGTGGTTAATTTTGAAGATGCCGCCACTAATTTTAATACCATAAGGTTTAGTGACGAATATGGTTTGGGAGGAACTGCTTTGTGGCGTTTAGGAAGCGAAGATCAGCGTTTGTGGAGCTTTTATCAGCGCAGCTTAACAAACGAAAGCATCAATAAAAAGCCTCTTGACTTTAATGTAATGAAACGTGTCAATACACGAATAGAAAGTCCCGCTTATATTGGTGACGGCGAAATATTAAATGTTATTGCCGATCCAGCACCAGGAAAAATAGAACTGGAAATCGATAAAGATGATGATATTATTACAGAACAGAAATATGTAGAATTACCAACAAAATACGTAATCAGCAAATTTGGAAACGTAAACAAACAAGTTATTTTAACTTTTGATGACGGGCCGGATCCTGTTTATACCCCACAGATTTTAGATATTTTAAAAAGAGAAAAAGTACCGGCAGTATTTTTTGTGATTGGCATTCAGGGAGAAAATAATATTCCGCTGCTGCAAAGAATTTATAAAGAAGGCCACGAAATAGGAAATCATACTTTTACGCATCCAAATATTGCTTTGGTAAGTCCGGAAAGGGCTGCGAAAGAAATGGAAACGACCCGGTTATTAATCGAAGCCGTTACCGGAAAAAGTACCGTGCTTTTTAGAGCGCCTTATAATGCAGATGCTGAACCCACAACAGAAGCCGAACTGAAACCAATTGCCTTAAGCAAAGCACAAAATTATTATACCGTTGGAGAAAGTATCGACCCAAATGATTGGGAAAAAGGCGTCAGTGCCGATTCTGTCTATATTCGAACCATAAAACAATATGAAGCAAATCCCGATAAAGGAATTATCCTGCTTCACGATGCCGGAGGAAACAGAGAAGCTACAGTTGCTGCTCTGCCCCGAATTATTAAATATTTTAAAGACAGACATATTCAGTTTACAACTGTTGCTCATTTGCTTGGTAAAACCAAAGACGAAATCATGCCAAAAGCAGAAGGGCCTTTTATTACAGTCGATAATTTAATTTTTGATTTCGGATATTGGTTTGGACATTTTATTACGGCTACTTTTTGGGTTGCTATTTTTCTGGGTTTTTTCCGAATTGCATTAATGGCTGTTATGGCTTTTATAAAAAAGTGGAAAGATCACAAATATCCGCCTGTTTATAAGCCATCTAGTGAAGTTCTTCCAAAAGTGAGCATTATTGTTCCGGCTTATAATGAAGAAATAAATGCAGTAAAAACAATCGAAAATTTATTGGGTCAGGATTATCCTGATTTTGATATTGTTTTTGTAGATGATGGATCTAAAGACAAAACTTTCGCTATGATTAATGAAGCTTTTGCCAATAACCCGAAAGTAAAAGTTAATACCAAGCCTAACGGAGGAAAAGCATCTGCCTTAAACTACGGAATTAAATTAACCGAAAATGAATATGTTGTTTGTATAGATGCCGATACGCAGCTAAAAACCGATGCTATTTCGCAATTAATGAAAGGATTTACCATTCAGTTAGAAAATAATGAAGAAATTGGCGCCATTGCGGGAAATGTAAAAGTAGGAAACGAAAATACAATGCTTACCAAATGGCAGAGTATTGAATACACAACAGCACAAAATTTTGACCGCAGGGCTTTTGATTTAATAAACGGAATTACGGTTGTTCCCGGAGCAATTGGCGCTTTTAAGAAAGAAGCAATAGAAAAAGCAGGAGGTTTTACAACCGATACACTTGCTGAAGACTGCGATTTAACGATTCGGATTTTAAGAAACGATTATCGTATTATAAACTGCATTGAGGCCGTTGCGGTAACAGAAGCTCCAGAAAGTTTGAAAGAATTTATGAAACAGCGTTTTCGCTGGAGTTATGGCATTATACAGGCTTTCTGGAAAAACAGGGATGCGTGTTTTAACCCAAGATATAAAGGATTAGGAATGGTCGCTCTGCCAAACATTCTTCTTTTTCAAATCGTTTTGCCAATCTTTGCGCCTCTGGCAGATTTAGTTCTTATTTTGAGCTTAATCTGGAATTTCAATGATCCGGACAGTCTTCATAAAATATTGGTTTACTATATAGCTTTTATGCTTGTAGATATGCTGGTTAGTGTGGTTGCTTTTATTTTCGAAAAAGAAAGACTGACTAAATTAATATGGCTAATTCCGCAGCGATTTGTATACAGACAATTGATGTATGTAATTTTATTTAGAGCATTGCGAAGAGCAATAAAAGGCGAAAGTCAAAGCTGGGGAGTGCTGACCAGAACAGGAAATGTTGCAACGGTGAAATAGTTTTTTTAAGTTTTTTTGCCACAGATTAAAAGGATTAAAAAGATTTCTGAGTGAATAACTTTGACAAAGTTTGTTTAAAAAAAATCTGTGCTAATCTGTGAAATCTGTGGCGAAAAAAACACAACAAAAAAGGCCTCAAATATTTGAGACCTTTTAAATTCATCAATACATGTTGCGATTATTTTTTAGCGCAGCATGATTTTTTGTCTTTTTTGTCATCTGTTTTTTTACAGCAAGATTCTTTTTTAGCTTTTTCTTTCTTAGCAGGTGTAGTATCCTGAGCTTGTAATCCAATTGTAAATAAAGCGATGGCTAAAACAGTAAATAATTTTTGCATTTTTTGTGAAATTTAGTTGTTAGTAATTTTCGTTTTTTGATTGAAGATGTTGGTTCAAATATAATGCGATTTAGTTTTGGAAATTGTCAACGATAAGTTAATGCGTATCAAAACAATATTAAAATTATTGTTAATAATTCAAATTCACTCCAAAACCAATTCCCATATCGCTGTCATAATGTGTTGTAATTCCGAAATTTCGTCCCGCAATATATTTCAAACCAGCCATATATTCTTTATCCGTATTCCACATTAAATTCATTCGCAGACGTCTCGAAAGCGGAATATCCTTTCGTTCAAATTGAACTCTCACATTTCCGTCCGTATACATTTCAACCTGAGCTTTTACTAACATTGGTAATGTATATTCGGCACCGATGCTGAAAACCGAGCGATTGTCTTTCGTGTTTTTTTGTCCAAAAAGATTTTGTTCCTGTTCGTCCATTCCCATTTTTCGGTATCGCCAGTCAAAACCTATAAAAGGCATAAGCCATTGATTTTTCCCAATATATCGGCCAATATGCGTTTCCGTTTCATAACCGTGTTTGTCGTTATAACCAAGTCTCCATTCTGTTCCAATGCTCCAGCGCGTGTTGCTGTACATCGCTTCTCCGTCATTTCCATTTGAAGCAAAATCATTTTCAGCCATAAAGTGAAACATACGATCGTCCATTTTTAGCATTTTGTAAGCCATTTCAGGATGATGAATCAACGGATTCGGAGCCGAATTTTCATAACTAAAAATACGTCCCATTCCCGCCATCATATGATATAAAATATGGCAATGAAAAAACCAATCGCCATCCGCATTTGCTTGAAACTCGATAGTATCCGTTTCCATTGGCATAATATCAATCACATTTTTAAGCGGAGAGTAATCACCATGTTCATTAATGATTCTGAAATCATGTCCATGTAAATGCATTGGGTGACGCATCATCGATCCGTTGTACAATACGATTCGGACATTTTCTCCTTTTTTAATTAAGATTTTATCCGTTTCAGAAATGACTTTGTTGTCCAAACTCCAAACATAACGGTTCATATTTCCAGATAATGTAAAACGTAATTCTTTTACCGGAGCGTCTTTTGGCAATGTTGTTTTGGTTGGAGATTTCAGCATTCCGTAATTCAGTGTTACAATTTCAGAAGTTCCGATAGAATCATTAGACATTTCCATACCTCCCATATTATGCATCGAATGATCTTCAGTTTTTGCAGATTCCTCTTCGCCGGAAATTTCAGGATACATTACGGCATTCATGTCCATTTTGTTCAGCGACATATTCATACCCATATCATTCATTTCGCCGTTCATCTTCATCATATCGTTCATCATTTTCATCCCTTCAAAATACTTTAATTTGGGAAGATGAGAAACAGACTGTTTGGTTCCTTCGCCTAAAAATAAAGAAGCAGATCCGGTTCTGTCTTCGGCTGTAGCCAAAAAAGCAAAGGATTTTTTATCTTCAGGAATCGTAACCACGATATCATAAGTTTCAGAAACGGCAATAATCAAACGGTCGACTTCTACGGGCTCAACATCGTTTCCGTCACTCGCCACAACCGTTATTTTTCCACCGCCATATGTCAGCCAGAAATAACTTGATGCACCTCCGTTTGCAATTCGTAATCGAACTTTATCTCCGGCTTTATACTGCGAAAGCTGATCTTCATTTTTTCCGTTGATTAAAAACTTTTCATAATAAACATCACTCACATCCATGGCATTCATACGTTTCCATTCGTTAGTGACTTTTGTTGAAAACTGACCTTTTTTAATTGCTTCAGCATAACTTTGCGTTGTTCCTTTTTTTATGGCAAACCAATCGTTAGCATTATGAAGCATTCGCTGTACATTCTCCGGTTTAAGATCCGTCCATTCGCTTAAAATAACCGGAACAGTCGGCAAATCGTCAATCCCTTTTCTAAAGGTAGTATCGTCTTTCTTTTTATTGATAATGAAAAGTCCGTACAAACCAATTTGTTCCTGTAATCCTGAATGACTGTGATACCAATACGTTCCATTTTGAATAATAGGGAAAGTGTATTTGTGCGTTGTTCCAGGTTTTATAGGCATTTGCGTTAAATACGGAACACCGTCTTCTTTATTCGGAAGAAATAATCCGTGCCAATGCAGGGCAGTATCTTCATTTTTTAAATCGTTATGCACATAAATTTCTGCAATATCACCTTCCGTAAAAGTCAATGTCGGCATCGGAATTTGCCCGTTTACAGTTAGAGCCCGTTTTTCTTTTCCCGAAAAATTGACAATCGTGTCCCGAACGTGTAAATCATAACGAACTACTTTTTGGGCTTTTGCACTCAAAGCAATTAAAAAGACAATTAAAATAGTATGTAGTTTCATATTGATTTTTTAAAGGTTGAGATTTCGCAATCGTAAAGCGTTTGCAATTACCGAAACCGAACTTAAACTCATAGCCAATGCAGCTAACATCGGCGAAAGCAAAATCCCGAATCCCGGATATAAAATTCCTGCTGCAACTGGAACTCCCAAAACATTGTATATAAAAGCAAAAAACAGATTTTGCTTAATGTTTTTCATAACCGAAAAACTTAACTTTTTAGCTTTTACAATTCCGTTTAAATCTCCTTTTACAAGCGTTATTTTAGCACTTTCAATGGCAACATCCGTTCCGGTTCCCATTGCAATTCCAATATCAGCTTTTGCCAAAGCCGGAGCATCGTTGATTCCGTCGCCGGCCATCGCCACCACTTTTCCTTCAGCTTGCAAACGTTCAATTTCTCTCAGTTTCTCTTCAGGAAGACAATCCGCTTTGAAAGAACTTAAATGAAGCTGATCTGCCACCGCTTTGGCTGTGTTTTTATTGTCACCCGTAAGCATGATAACTTCAATACCCTGATCGATTAAATTTTTAATTGCTTTCGCACTGTTAGCTTTTATGGAATCTGTAATGGTTACGTAACCAGCAACAATATTGTTTATGGCGATGTATGAAACTGTTTTTCCAAGATTCTGCTCGGCTGTAATTTTGCTTTCAAAATTATCAGAAATCGAAGCTTTAATCTGTTCCATTAGTTTTTTATTTCCTAATGCAATTTTTGAATTATTAACGGTTCCTAAAACTCCTTTTCCGGCAACGGCCTCAAAATCCGGAACTTCAAGTAAGGATTGATTTTTTTCTTTCGCAAAATTAACAACGGCTTGCGCCAAAGGATGTTCGCTGTGCTGATTTAGTGAAGCAATGTTTTGCAATAAAATATCTTCGTTATTATCGATCGCATAAATTTTTTCGACAGTTGGTTTTCCTTCTGTAATTGTTCCCGTTTTATCGGTGATTAAAACATCAATTTTATTCATGTTTTCGAGTGCTTCGGCATTTTTGATTAAAATTCCATGTTGAGCGCCTTTTCCAACTCCCACCATAACCGACATTGGAGTCGCCAGTCCTAAAGCACAAGGACAAGCAATTATTAAAACCGCAATAGCATTTATTAATCCATAGATATAAGAAGGTTCAGGGCCAAATTTTGCCCAGATAATAAAAGTTAATATAGAAATGGCAACAACAGTTGGAACAAAATATTTTGCAACGCGGTCTGCCAGTTTTTGAATTGGCGCTCTCGAACGGCTTGCGTCATTTACCATTTGAATAATCTGCGAAAGTAAAGTTTCTGAACCTACTTTTTCGGCAGTCATAACAAATGATTTTGTTCCGTTTATAGTTCCCGAAATTACGTTATCGCCCGTTTTTTTATCAACCGGAATAGGTTCTCCGGTAATCATGGCTTCGTCAATACTGCTTTCTCCGGAAGTTATTTTTCCGTCAACCGGAATTTTTTCTCCTGGTTTTACTCGTAATAAATCCCCTTTTTTAATATCATGAATGGAGATTGTTCTATCAGTTCCGTTTTCAACCAAAGTAGCTTCGGTTGGCGCTAATTTTAGTAATTCTTTAATCGCACCGTTAGTTTGTCCGTGGGCTTTGGCTTCTAATAGCTGACCCAATAAAACCAGTGTTATAATAACCGTTGCAGCTTCAAAATAAAGATGAATAGTTCCGTGATGCGATTTAAATTCGGACGGGAAAAGATCCGGAAAGAACATTCCCGCAACGCTGAATAGAAACGCAACGCTGGTCCCAATTCCAATTAGAGTAAACATATTGAGATTCCAAGTAATAATTGATTTCCAGGCGCGTACAAAAAACATCCATCCGGCGTAGAACAGAACCGGAATTGAAAACAGAAACTGAACCCAGTTCCATTTTTCAATAGACATGATTTTAAAAAGAGGATTATCAGGAATCATTTCCGACATTGAAATAATGAAAATAGGAAGTGTGAACAACGTCGCAATTTTCATTTTCTTTAATAAGTCGGTATAGGTTTTATTTTCTTCAGAATCTGATGCCTGCATTGGCACTAAATCCATTCCGCAGATTGGACAGTCGCCCGGCTCATTAGAAATAACTTCCGGATGCATCGGGCAGGTAAATTGTGTTCCAATTGCTATTTGAGGGACCAAATCCATTCCGCAAACCGGACAGTCTCCGGGTTTGTTATAAGTTTTATCGCCTTCGCAATGCATTGGGCAGTAAAAAACTCCCGTTGCATTATGAGGAATTACCATTTTTTCTTTTTTATGAGAATGCGAAGTATGATCTTCTTTTTTATGACCTGAACAACATGATTTTACTGTAGATTCGGCTTTTTTAGGAGAATCCATTTCAATAGTATATTTTCCAGCAGCAGATAAAACTTCCTGAAATTTTTCTGTTGGAACATGTTTTTCCATTGTTATGGCTGCTACTGGCGGGTCTAACGTTACTTCGGCATGAATTCCTTCAACTTCATTTAGTGTTTTTTCGACTTTGGTACGGCAGCCATTACACGACATTCCTGAAATTATATATTGATGAGTCATTGTTTTTTCGTTTTTAAGGTATTACAATGCAAATTTCCGAAGTAAGATTTACAACGGTTTGTATAATTTTGAGAATGATTTGTAAGATTTACTAAAAGTTTTTTTTAACCGCAAAGATTCTGTGTTGATTTCCAAATTAAAATCTTAATTTTTATTAGTTTTGTTTTTTCAAGACAGTCTTTGAGCTAGTCTCTATAGCGTGTAAAGCCATTTGTGTTTTCACGCTATTTTTTG
>NZ_JAJQXA010000070.1 GCF_021245985.1 Flavobacterium soyae
GTCTTGCCGTCGGCGCTGATGGACAGCGGCAGGTTGGTGTCGCCGCCAGACTCTTTCTGCAGGGCCTCGATCAGGCTCGCCAGGTCGCTCTTGGGCAGTAATTGGTTGTCCACCGAGAACGCCCCTTCGGCGCTGATGGTGATTTCCAGGTTCTTCAGTTGCTGGTCTTCGGCCGGCGAGCCGCTGACGGCCTGTGGCAATTCAACCTTGAGCTGGGTTTCCCGGGTGAACGTGGTGGTCACGACGAAAAACAGCAGCAGGATGAACACCACGTCGATC
>NZ_JAJQXA010000071.1 GCF_021245985.1 Flavobacterium soyae
TGTAGCCGACGATCGCATCCCCCGGCAGTGGCTGGCAGCAGCCCGCCATCTGGGTCATCAGGTTGCCCACGCCCTGGATCTGGATATCGCCGCGCTTGCCCGGCTTGTAGCCGGTAGCCTTGCGCGGAATCAGCTCCAGTTGCTCGTTGCCCCGCTCCGGCTCCACCAGTTGCTGGGCCAGGTTGACCAACTGCGCCAGGCGCAGATCGCCGGCACCGAGGGCGGCGAACATGTCCTCGGCGGTTTTCATATTGGCTTTTTCGGCCAGCTTGTCGAAAT
>NZ_JAJQXA010000072.1 GCF_021245985.1 Flavobacterium soyae
GTCAGGCACAGCAAGAGCAAGGGGGCGAGATATCGCGGCATGAATCAATCCAGTAAAGAAAGGGTGACCGGCGTCAGGTGATTGTCTTCGACCCGTACCAGCAATTCGCCTTCGCCGAGCTTGGCGGTCAGGCGCTGGCCGGTCTGGGTTTGCCCGGCACTGCGGATCGCCTGGCCGCGTTCGTCGAGCAAAATGCTGTAGCCGCGGCCGAGGGTCGCCAGGGGGCTGACAATGTGCAGCGTCTGCATCTGGTTGTGCAATTGCACGCGGCGGTTTTTC
>NZ_JAJQXA010000073.1 GCF_021245985.1 Flavobacterium soyae
GTCGCGGACATCTCCAAGACGCATACCGATCCCATCGCGCGCGTCGTGCGCACGAAGCTTCGCAAGGACGGCATCAAGAAGGGCGTCAAGGTCGTCTTCTCCGACGAGGAGCCGATGAAGCCGCGCGAGGACGTCACGCAGCGCATCGTGCCGGAGAACGCCCCGGAGATCCGCAAGGCGCAGCAGCCGCCGTCCAGCAACGCATTTGTTCCGCCGGTCGCGGGGCTGATCATGGTCAGCGTCGTTGTGAAGGATCTGCTGGAAGCAGGCGGCGTGAAG
>NZ_JAJQXA010000074.1 GCF_021245985.1 Flavobacterium soyae
ATCTGCAGATTGTAAGCCGGTTTTAATTGGCCGTTCAGCATATGGTCCTCTTTCATACGCATAAAAGTGGCATCGGTATCAGTCTTGGAAAATGAGTTTCTGTTTTGAAGAATTTCTTCTTGCTGTTTGTACTTTTCAAGGTTCTTTGGCCAGTTCTTTTTGGCATAATTAAGCTTCTGGCGTACTTTCGAAGGAACTTTTTTCTCTTTCAAAACTGCATTGATCTTGTTGATGGCAGCTTCTACTTTTTCTGCGT
>NZ_JAJQXA010000075.1 GCF_021245985.1 Flavobacterium soyae
ATCCTGCACTACAGCCTGCATCCGAATCCCACCGACACCAAAACACTTATCCCGCATATTGATAGTTTTGAGAGTTCATACAAAAAAGTTCCCAAAGAGTTAGTTGCCGATGCTGGCTATGGTTCGCGGGAAAACTACAACTTGTTAAAAGCCAGAAAAATAAAAGCCTTTGTTAAGTATAATTATTTTGACAGAGACTGCAAGACCAAACAGGTAACCGCCTCGCAAAACAATCCTGAACTGGCCAAAATAAGG
>NZ_JAJQXA010000076.1 GCF_021245985.1 Flavobacterium soyae
CAAAATCAACAGATTCTGTATTTTTAAGTTCTTCTTTGGCTACACTCTGTGCATAATGCCAAAGTTCTTCCAGCTGTTGTTCAATACGTTCTTTACTCTTTTTAATAGCCTTCCCCCATACAAAAGTGTAACGGTTGGCATTGGCTTCGATCTTTGTACCGTCAACAAAGGCAGTCTTAAGGCTTACGATGCCCTCCCTTTCCAACAAAAGGACAATTTGGGTGAAAATTTCTTTAATCTGCCCATTTAGACGTT
>NZ_JAJQXA010000077.1 GCF_021245985.1 Flavobacterium soyae
CTGCCATCAACAAGATCAATGCAGTTTTGAAAGAGAAAAAAGTTCCTTCGAAAGTACGCCAGAAGCTTAATTATGCCAAAAAGAACTGGCCAAAGAACCTTGAAAAGTATGAACAGCAAGAAGAAATCCTTCAAAACAGAAACTCATTTTCCAAGACTGATACCGATGCCACTTTTATGCGTATGAAAGAGGACCATATGCTGAACGGCCAATTAAAACCGGCTTACAATCTGCAGATCAGCACCAATAAGCAGT
>NZ_JAJQXA010000078.1 GCF_021245985.1 Flavobacterium soyae
CGCGGCAGAACCGGACCAAGCAGGGCAAAATGGCTAAAAACCGCAATAGAGATAAAACGATGAAAAAAACTTTGCGTTGTAAAAAACGCAAAACCAGCGGTTTATAAAAAAGATTAAAAATAGTTTGCGAAAAGGCTTGCGTAACTGGAATTGTTGTGTACTTTTGCACCCGCAACAGCGAAAGACGTTCCCTGAAACACTGGCAAGAAATGAAAATCAAAACTGAAAAATTTTTCAGAAAAAAGATTAGAAAAA
>NZ_JAJQXA010000079.1 GCF_021245985.1 Flavobacterium soyae
GCGCAGCCGGCTACCCCGGCAGTTCCGTCATTAAGCGCTGTGATCCAGCCTACATGCTTAACGGCATCTGGAAGTTTTACAATTACAAACTATGATGCTTCGAATACCTATACGGTAAGCCCGTCGGTAGGTGTTTCCCAGTCGGGGGATACTGTAACGGCACCGGCAGGAAGCTACACGGTAACGGCTTCAGCAAACGGCTGTACTTCGGGTGCATCCTCTGCTGCGGTTATCAATGCGCAGCCGGCTACCCCG
>NZ_JAJQXA010000007.1 GCF_021245985.1 Flavobacterium soyae
TGGAGAAATCCATCAACCGACAACCACAAACCAACAACTAAAAACCTTAAGGTGGTTATTGCGGCGGGGCTCACCTCTTCCCATCCCGAACAGAGTAGTTAAGCCCGCCTGCGCAGATGGTACTGCAGTATTGTGGGAGAGTATGTCGTCGCCTTTCTTTGAAGAATCCTCATCATTCATTTGATGAGGATTTTTTGTTTTACAGATGTTTTGGATCCAGAACCAAAATATTTTCTGGAAATCTTTAGTATCTTAAATTCTCCTTGAATTCTCTAATCATAATATATGTATAACGTTCATGCAGAACGATCCTGCGGTTGAAACCGCAGGCAATATTTTACAGGATGTTATGATTTGTTTTTTACTATATTTTTTTATTGTCAATATCATTAATAAATTGAATTACACCATTCATAAAGACTTTCTGATCATCCCACATTGCTAAATGACTGCCGTTTGGGCAATATAAATAACGTCCTTTTTTGACTAATTTACTTTGTTCTTCCATTGCTTTTGGGTCCATTGTGTCATATTTTGCACCAATCATCAGAGTTGGAATTGTGATTTCATGTAAACGATTTTTAATATCCCATTTGGCTAATCTTCCGCTAATGCCAAATTCACTTGGTCCTTGCATCATAGTATAAATTTCTCCATTTAGATGTTTGCTGGCACGGTTTAATCCGTCTGGCCATTCTTGTAATCGGCATAGATGTTCTTTGTAAAAATTTGGGAGTAATAATTCCATATATCTTGGATTGCTAAAATCTTTTTTAGCTTCTAAAGCTCTTATTTTTGCTAAAATTTCGGGTTTCATTTGTTTTGCTAAAACTTCGTCAGCATATTTTCCGTACTCTGGAGCACTGGCCATCATGTTCGATACTAATAACCCTTTCATATTTTGCTGATATTTCAAGGCATACTCCATTGCAAGTATTCCTCCCCAGGAATTTCCCAGAACATAAAAATTTTCTTTGTCGGCATTAATTGCTTTACGTACTTGTTCCACTTCGTCTACAAATCTGTCAATTGTCCATAAACTGCTGTCTTTTGGCTGGTCACTGTAATAAGACCCTAATTGATCGTATTCGTAAAATTCGAAACCTTCCCGTTGAAAAAATGTTTCAAAGCATTCCATGTATTCATGTGTCATTGCCGGACCTCCATGCAATAGCAGAATTTTTATTTTTGGGTTATTGCCAAAGCGTTTTGTCCAAACTTTAAATTCTCCTGCAGGTGTTTTTATCGGTATCATTTTCACTCCTGCAGATTCAACATTACTTTGATCGTAAGTAAAATAATTGGAAAGATTAGTGTTGTTTTCTTTTTTACAAGATGCAATAAGGAGAATAATTGTTAATGCTAGAATATAACGCATGCGCTTATAATTTAATGGTTTAGACTAAGTTACAAATTATAGTGTATATGTTTTAAAAACTTTAAAAATTTCTTAAATAGATTTGAAGCCAAATTTTCTTGCAGTAAATTAGTGAGACTATACTTAAATAAACGAATTATGAAAAATCAAATATTTTTGGCCATAGCATTGTTCACCATAACAATCTCGGCTAGTGCACAGAAGAAAATAGAAGTCACAGAACTGCCAAAACCAGCACAGGAATTTTTAAAAAAACATTTTAGCCATACCACAGTTGTAAGTGCCAAAAAAGATGCAGAATATGGTGAAAAAGGTTTTGAAGTAAAATTAAAAGACGGAACAGAAGTAGAATTTTGGAAAGACGGATCTTATCGAGAAGTGGATGGTGGAGACAAACCAATTCCAACTGCTTTTATTCCGGATAATATCAAAGCTTATGCTGCCAAAAATCATCCAAACGAAAAAATAACGCATATAGACTATGGACACAAAGATTTGGATGTTGATTTAACAAACAAAATCGATTTAGAGTTTACAAAAGACGGTAAAATTCTAAAAGATAAAAAGAATGGTATAAAAGAAAAATAAATACTTTTATTTAACACCAGTTTTTACGAAAGAACATCTTGAGAGAAAATAGTTTATATTTACATTTCTATTTTTTATTTCATGGAAGAGAATAAACATGTAACAATTTATGATATTGCCGAGCGTTTAAATCTGGCAACATCAACTATTTCGCGCGCTTTAAAAGACCATCACACTATTAGTGATAAAACGATAAAGAAAGTGAAAAAAACTGCCGAAGAAATGGGTTTTGTTCCCAACACTTTAGCTGCGGGTTTACGCGGTAATAAAACCAGAACTATTGGTGTTTTAATTCCAACCGTTACACAGCCATTTTTATCGTCCTTAATCAGCGGAATTGAAATTACGGCTCAAAAATCGGATTATACCGTAATTATTATGCAGTCACATGACTCTTATGAAGAAGAAGTAAATATGGCTAAATCCTTATATAGCAATCGTGTAAGCGGTGTAATTTGTTCTTTGGCAATGGAAACCAGAGATACGGCACATTTTCATCAGTTTTCAAACAATAATATTCCGCTAGTATTTGTTGACAGGGTTCCTAAAGATTACAATACTTTTAGAGTTGTTATCGATAATTATACAGCAGGTTACAAAGCAACAAAACATCTTATTGAGCAAGGCTGCATTCGTATTGCACATTTAACTGCCGGTTCAGAATTAGGTAATCTGTACAATGAAAGGAAAAGAGGATATATAGAAGCTTTAAAAGATCATAATATTCCCGTAGAAGAAGAATTGATTATTAATTTGAATTCTGTAACCTACGAAGAAGGAGTAAAGGCCAGCAACGCTTTATTTGATCTAAAACCAATGCCGGACGGATTATTTGCTCCCGGAGATATTTTGGCCGTAAGTGCTGTGCAGACAGCTAAAAAAAGGGGTATTAAAGTCCCGGAAGAATTCAAAGTAATCGGTTTCAATAACGACCCCATTTCGCAAATTATAGATCCTAATTTGTCGACTATAACCCATCCTGCCGAAAAAATGGGAAAAGCAGCAGCAGAAATTATTATCAAAAATTTGAAATCATCTAAAAACGATGATGCAAAAGAAATTACATTCTTAAATACAGAAGTGCTGGCAAGAGAATCTTCTCAGAAATAAATTTAACGCAATTCTAATTATGGCATATCAATTCGTTTGTAATTTGGTAAGCTATTATATTCTTATTTTTTAGAATACAAATTATGAAAACAATTACAATTCCTGATGAAATGAATTTAGAAAAAGCACAGTTGGTGCATGTTGTGGATTACAATAGTTCTAAAGATGTTTCTAAACAACAGATTATACTAAATCAGAATATCATTAGTTTTCTTATTGAAGGAACGAAAGAAGTTATTTTCGATAATGCAGCATCATCTATAGATTCTTCTAAATTTATAATAATGAGATCCGGAAATTGTTTGATGACTGAAAAAAAGATTTCGGGAAATTCAAATTACAAAAGCATACTTTTATTTTTCTCTAATGATACAGTAAATAACTTCATTAGAAAAATGAAATTAGAGAGATATGAATCAATAGTGTCAAAATCTGTTTATGCTTTTGATTATGATGAGTTTATAAAACGTTTTGTAGACAGTTTAGTTGATATTTCCCAACTTTCGGTAACAGTTCAGGGAAAATTGCTTGAAGTGAAGTTTGAAGAAATAATGCTTTATCTAACTGATAAATATGGAACTGATTTTCTTTATTCTCTTGCGACAAACGGCGACCATACTGCACAAAAATTCATTCGTACTATAGAAAACAGCCATCTCAGCAAACTAACTGTAAAAGAATTAGCATTTTTGTGTAATATGAGTGTTTCAACTTTTAAAAGAGAATTTGAAAAATATTATTCAGAATCTCCTATGAAATGGTTTCAGAATAAACGACTCGAGCATGCGCATTATTTACTGAGTCAGGAAAAAAGCCCTTCCGAAGTTTATTTTGAAGCCGGTTACGAAAACTTTTCAAGCTTTAGCCAGGCTTATAAGTTAAAATACGGTGTTACGCCCAGAGATCACAAAAAAGTCTGAACTTTTAGCAACAGTTTTTGATCCTTTCTCTAAAATTTCTTTGGCATCGCCGAACTTAAATTTGCTTAAAATTTTAAAAAGTAGTAAAATGAAAAAGCTAAATTTAATTTTGGTGTTGTCACTAATTTTTACAACAACAATTTTTGCCCAAAAAACATTTACCTTAACCAGTAAGGATTTAGGTGGAGAAATCACTAAGATTCAGGAATTCAATGGATTTGGATGTTCGGGAGAAAATCAATCTCCAGAGTTGTCATGGAAAAATGCTCCAGAAGGAACAAAAAGTTTTGCCATCACGATGTACGATCCGGATGCGCCAACAGGAAGCGGATTCTGGCATTGGATAGTTGTTGATATCCCGGAAAATGTAAATGAATTGGTTACTAATGCTGGAACAAAAAGCAATTTAATTCCAAAAGGAGCTATTCAAAGCATTACAGATTACGGTATTAAAGGATTTGGAGGTCCTTGCCCGCCAGAAGGTCACGGATTTCATCAATATATAATTACTGTTTATGCATTAAAAACCGATAAATTGGGAACTAACGAAAATACAAATCCGGCTGTAGTTGGTTTTAATCTTTGGAATCAAACCTTGGCAAAGGCGAGTATTGTTGCCTATTACAAACGATAAAATCAAATTTATAATATCTAATTTCAGGATTTAGAGTCTGAATTCAACCCCGTTAAAGCAGGATAGTTTTTATAATTATCCTGCTTTTATTTGTTATAGAAATATATTTTAAGAAAAAAAGAGTGCTAAAATTTTTTTCTTAAACAACAATCCTATATTTTTACGCAACCGATTGCAATTGTTGTTTTATTTATAATAATGTATTTTTTAGATTAAAATTTTATCAAATAATATTATTAATCTGTAAAATGCTGATGCTGTAAAATGAAATTTTTAAGAATAAACTAATTAGTAAATGACTTCAGTAAAATTTGTATTCCTGTTTCTTTCGATTTCTTTTTCGGCTTTAGCGCAAAAGGATTATAAATTATGGCTTCAATATAACAGAATAACAAATTCAACAATTGCTTCAGAATATAAAAACAATATTCAGGGAATTGTTTCTTTGGGAAATTCCGAAACTTCAGGAATTGCTGTAAAAGAATTAGAAAACGGAATTGCTGGTATGCTGGGAAATAAGTTGGAAATTAAAGCAGAAATAAAAAGAGAAAATAATCTGATTATTGGTTCTCAACTTTCTTTAAACCCTGATTTACAAAAAGCGCTGCAAGCAGATTTTGATAAAATAAGCAACGAAGGTTTTATCATTAAATCAATTAGTTTTAAAAATAAAAAGCAGCTTGTCATTTCAGGAAAAAATGATGTGGCAGTTTTATACGGTGTTTTTAATTTTTTAAGATTGATGCAGACCAATAAATCAATCAAAAACTTAAGTATTGCCGATTCACCAAAAACAAATATCCGTATCTTAAATCATTGGGATAATCTGGATAGAACTGTCGAACGCGGTTACGCAGGTTTCTCTTTATGGAATTGGCAGAAATTGCCTGATTTTATCGATCAGCGCTATATTGATTACGCGAGAGCAAATGCATCAATTGGCATTAACGGAGCGGTTTTGACAAATGTAAATGCAAACGCATTAATCCTGACACCACAATATTTAGAAAAAGTAGAAGCTTTAACAAATGTTTTTAGACCTTACGGAATAAAAGTCTATTTAACGGCAAGATTTTCAGCACCAATCGAAATAGGAAATCTAAAAACTGCCGATCCAATAGATCCCGAAGTAATTAATTGGTGGAAAAATAAAGCTGCTGAAATTTACAAACGAATTCCTGATTTTGGAGGTTTTTTAGTGAAAGCCAATTCAGAAGGTCAGCCCGGCCCTCAAAATTACGGAAGAGATCACGTTGACGGCGCAAATATGCTGGCAGATGCAGTTGCTCCGTTTGGAGGCGTAATTATGTGGAGAGCATTTGTATATTCAGAACACGATGCAAACGATAGGGCAAAACAAGCTTATGCTGAGTTTCAGCCGTATGATGGAAAATTTAAAGAAAATGTAATCGTTCAGGTAAAAAACGGAGCCATCGATTTTCAGCCCAGAGAACCGTTTCATCCGTTATTTGGAGCGATGCCTAAAACGCCCTTAATGATGGAATTTCAAATCACGCAGGAATATTTAGGATTTAGCACCCATTTGGTTTTTCTTCCAAAATTATTTCAGGAAGTTTTAGAATCAGATACTTATCAAAAAGGAAAAGGTTCGACCGTAGCCAAAGTTATTGACGGCACTTTATATCAAAACAAACTAACCGGAATTGCCGGAGTATCAAACATTGGGAACGATTTAAACTGGACGGGACATCCTTTTGCACAGGCCAATTGGTATGGTTTCGGAAGATTGGCCTGGAATCCCTATTTAGATTCTGAAACAATTGCCGATGAATGGTTAAGATGTACATTTTCGAACGATGAAAATTTCATAAAACCAGTTAAAAATATGATGATAAATTCGCGTGAAGCGGTTGTCAATTATATGACACCGCTGGGTCTGCATCATATTATGGATACAGGACATCATTATGGACCTGGACCGTGGGTTTCTAATTTATCACGCCCTGAATGGAACCCGGTTTATTATCATAAAGCAGATAAAAATGGAATTGGTTTTGACAGATCAAAGTTAGGAACCAATGCTACTTCGCAATATGCGCCCAAAATAGAGAAACTTTTTGATACTGCAGAAACCTGCCCAGAGAAAGATTTATTATGGTTTCATCACGTTTCATGGGATTATAAACTAAAAAACGGACAAACACTTTGGAATGGTTTAGCATTGAAATATCAAGAAGGTGTAAATCAAGTCAAAGAAATGCAGAATGTTTGGAATCAAGCAGAAAAATATGTGGACAGCGAACGTTTCAACGAAGTTAAAATGTTACTAGAAATTCAGCAGAAAGAAGCAAAATGGTGGAGTGATGCCTGTTTATTGTATTTTCAGCAGTTTTCAGGAAAAGAACTTCCTGCAGGAGTAGAAAAACCAACACAAACTTTAGAGTATTTTAAATCATTAAAATTTCCATTTGCACCGGGAAATGGATAATAAATTGAGTATATGTAATGCGGATGACACGGATTTGCTATCGCGAAGACACGGAAAAAAACGGATTTTTTGAAGTAAAAAAATAAAAAAAATAAAAAAAATCCGTGTAAATCAGCGTTTTAGCGATAGCGAATCCGTGCCATCCGCGTACCAAAACAAAAATATATTAAAAAAATTATGAGTAAAAAAACAGCAATAGTAACCGGAGGAAATTCAGGTTTAGGATTTGCAACCGCAAAGAAATTATGTGACAACGGAATCAAAACCTACATCATAGGAAGAACAAAAGAAAAAACAGAAGAAGCCTGTAACCAAATTGGCGAAAATGCAATTCCGGTTTTATTTGACTTAAATGACATTGCCGGAATTCCCGCTATGATCGAAAGTATCACCAAAAATGGCTTAATTGATATTTTGGTCAACAATGCAGGAATCAATCTCAAAAAAGAATTTTCAGATGTAACCGATGAAGATTTTCTATCGGTAATTCATACCAATCTTTTAAGTGTTTTTGCCGTGAGCCGGGAAGTGGTAAAAAACATGAAAGAAAATGGAGGAGGAAGCATTATCAACATCAGTTCTATGGCTTCGCAGTACGGAATCCCAAAAGTAATTGCGTATTCGGCAAGTAAAGGTGCGATCGAATCTATGACGCGAGCAATGGCGGTAGAATTGGCTCCGTCTGGCATTCGTGTAAACTGTATTGCACCGGGATTTATTAAAACTAAAATGTCATCAACAGCTTTAGACAATGATCCTGAAAGAAAAAATAAAGTACTGGGAAGAACCCCAATGGGCTTTTTGGGAGAACCTTCGGACATTGCAGATGCCGTTTATTATTTCGCTTTAAGCGAATCAAAATATACAACAGGAACCGTTTTGCCAGTTGATGGCGGAAACAGTATTGGGTTTTAATTGTGAAAATGCCACAAAGTCGCTAAGTCACAAAGTTCTATTTTAAAAAACTTTGTGACTTAGCGACTTCGTGGCACAAAAAATAGTCAGTATGATAAAAATGCAGCAAACCATGCGATGGTTCGGGCCAAACGACAACGTAAGTTTAATCGATATTAAACAAGCCGGAGCAACAGGAATTGTAACCGCTTTGCACCAAATTCCCGTTGGCGATGTCTGGACAATTGCAGATATAAAAGAAAGACAGGAAATCATTCGAAATAACGGACTAAAATGGACTGTGGTGGAGAGTCTTCCGGTTCATGAAGAAATCAAAAGAGCTTCAGGAAATTATCTGCAATACATCGAAAATTATAAAATCAGTTTACAAAATCTGGCAGAATGCGGTATCAAAATCATCACCTACAATTTTATGCCAATTCTGGATTGGGTGCGAACGAATCATAATTTTATTAACGAAGATGGAAGTAAAGCCTTGCTATATAATCAGGATGCTTTTACCTATTTTGATGTTTTTCTTTTAAAAAGACAAGACGCGGAAAATGATTATTCTGAAGTTCAAAAACAAAATGCACTGCATTTTGGGAACAAACTTTCGGAACCTGAAAAAGCATTGTTATTTAAAAATGTTCTATTAGGATTGCCGGGAAGTACGATCAATTTTACGGCTGAACAGATTTTATCTTTATTAGATAATTATGCCAATATTGATAACGAAAAACTAAGAGAAAACCTGATTTATTTTTTATCAGAAGTTGTTCCAGTTGCAGAAGAAACAGGTTCAAAACTAGCCATTCATCCAGATGATCCGCCATTTTCGGTTTTAGGACTTCCGAGGATTGTTTCGACAGAAGCTGATTTAAAAGTCATTTTCAGTGCCGTTCCATCAACAGCAAATGGTTTATGTTATTGCACAGGCTCATTAGGAGCAAACCCAGATAATAATCTCGAGAAAATTATAGACGATTTTGGAGACCGAATTCACTTTTTACATCTTCGAAATACCATCCGCGAAAGCGAAACTATTTTCAGGGAATCAGAACATTTAAATGGTGATGCCAATATGGAAGTTATCGTAGAAAAATTATTATTGTTAATGAACAAAACAAAAATCAGCCTGCCAATGCGTCCCGATCATGGGTTTCTACATTCGGTTGACGAAACGAAAGAAACATACCCTGGATATTCTTTGACAGGAAGATTAAAAGGGCTTGCTGAATTGCGAGGTTTAGAAATAGGAATTGCTTATAAATTGAATTTGTAAAACGTTTCGTTTGTCATTCCGAGGAACGAGGAATCGCACCAGGAACTCCGCACAAAATATCGCCAATCTTTGTCGAATCCCGGGTGCGATTTCTCCTTACGTTGAAATGACAAAACTGGGGGTACTGTCGAGAATTTTGACCTGACAGGTTTTAAAAACCTGTCAGGTCTCTGTTGAGAGAAAATCATGTTTGTTTAAACAAGTGAAACGTCTTTTTACAAACAAAGAAAATCTATGATTCTATGTGTTTAAAATTTAAGCTGTTAAATATGTTTTTGTCGCTTTTCCTTCTCGGATTAAGCACAAAATCGTATGCCATAAATCCAGAGAAATACATAGTAAATCAGGCTTCCGCCGAAAATTTCCCTTTGGTTTCAAAAGGAAAAACGGCTTCAATTTTAATAAGCAAAACTGATTTTTCAGGCGTTTTAAAAGTAGCAGGACATCTAGAAAACGACATTTTTCAGGTTTCAGATTTACATCCAAAACGAATTAGTGCAATTTCAGAGGCTCGGGATTTTGTGGTCATTATTGGAACACTCGGAAAAAGCAAAATTATAGATCAATTAGCCAAAGAAGGAAAAATTAATGCAAACGAACTTCGCGGAAAATGGGAAAAATTTACCACACAAATTGTCGAGAATCCTTTTAAAGGAATTAAAAAAGCATTGGTAATTGCAGGCTCGGATAAAAGAGGAACGATTTACGGAATCTACGATTTATCCAATCAAATTGGCGTTTCGCCATGGTATTATTGGGCAGATGTTCCGATTAAAAAACAATCAGAATTACATGTTGTACCTGGAATTCATTCGCAGGGAGAACCAAAAGTAAAATACAGAGGGATTTTTATAAACGACGAAGCTCCCGCTTTATCCGGCTGGGCATTTGAAAAATATGGCGGATTCAATTCGAAATTCTATGATAAAGTTTTTGAATTGATTTTGCGAATGAAAGGCAATTATTTGTGGCCAGCAATGTGGGGCAGAATGTTTTATGTCGAAGATCCGCAGAATGCTGTTTTGGCCAACGAATACGGAATTGTTATGGGAACTTCGCATCACGAACCGTTAACAAGGGCACATGCAGAATGGGGTAAGTCAAACGGAAAATGGGATTTTAATACCAATTCAGAAGCTTTGATTAATTTCTGGAAAGACGGAATTAAAAGAATGGGAAACAACGAAACAATTGTGACTGTTGGAATGCGCGGTGACGGCGACGAACCTATGACCGAAGGAACTGCAATTGGGTTATTAGAAAATATCGTAAAAACCCAAAGAAATATCATTGCAGAAATTACTAATAAACCAGCCGAAGAAACGCCTCAAATGTGGGCGCTTTATAAAGAAGTTCAGGATTATTACGATAAGGGAATGACGGTTCCTGATGATATTACGCTTTTGTTGTGTGATGACAATTGGGGAAATATCAGAAAACTGCCGGAGCTCGATTCAAAACCAAGAAAAGGCGGTTACGGAATTTACTATCATTTTGATTACGTAGGCGGGCCGCGAAATTACAAATGGATCAACACGAACCAAATTGAACGTATCTGGGAACAAATGAATTTGGCTTATCAATACGGCGTTGATAAAATCTGGATTGTAAATGTTGGCGACATTAAACCCATGGAATTTCCAATAGAATTTTTCTTAGATATGGCGTGGAATCCAGAAAAGTTCAATGCCGGAAATTTAGATCAATATTATGTAAATTGGGCAAAAGAAAATTTTGGAGACCAAAATACAAATGATATTGCCGAAATTTTAAAATTATACACCAAATACAATTCCAGAAGAAAACCCGAATTGTTAGATTCAAAAACGTACAGCATCACGAATTATAATGAAGCGGAAAAAGTTGTCGAAGATTATAAAAAACTAGTTCAGAAAGCCAATTCAATAAACAAAAAATTACATCCAGAATATAAAGATGCTTTTTATCAATTGGTTTTGTTTCCTGTTTTAGCGAGTTCCAATTTAATTGAAATGTATGTCGCTGTGGCTAAAAATCAGTTGTATGCAAGTCAGGGAAGAGCTTCTGCCAATTTATATGCTGAAAAAGTAAAAGAATTATTTGGAAGAGATAGTCTGCTCACGAATTATTATCATACAAAATTGGCCAACGGAAAATGGAATCATATAATGTCGCAGACACACATTGGTTATGATAATTGGCAGCAGCCGGATAAAAATATAATTCCACAAACAAAAACAATCGAGCTTGCAATAAAAGAGGTGACAAAGATTGCTGCTGAGGATTTTCCAAAGTCTGAAACATCGATTAATAAAAATAGAGATTTATATCATGTTCGTGGTTTTGTTGAGGACAACGGTTACATTTCAATAGAAAGTAAAAATTATTCAAGAGCAATAAATTCAGATGCAGTAAAATGGACCACAATTCCAAATCTTGGAAGAACAGAATCCGGAGTAACTTTAAAGCCTTCGAATATTAAACCTATTGAAATTTCAGAACAATCGCCAAGATTAGAATACGATGTTCATTTTTTCAGCAAAGGGAATGTAAAAGTTCATGCGTATTTTTCGCCAACGATTAATTTTACGACTCGTGACGGTTTGAAATATGGAATTGCTTTTGATGAAGAAAAACCTCAAATAATCAATTTTAATGCAGATAATTCAGAGAAAAACTGGGCGGAATCTGTTGCAAATAATATCAAAATTATCACATCAGTGCATACAATTGAAAAGGCTGGAAATCATGTTTTAAAATTTTACGGAATTGATCCGGCTTTAGTGCTTCAGAAGATTGTAATTGAGACTGAAGAAGGTAAAATTTTGAAGTCGTATTTAGGGCCGCCGGAGAGTTTTAGAAAAGAGTAATTATTATAAGTTCTGTTTGTCATTTCTCAGGAACGAGAAATCTTCGCAAGTAACTCCGCAACGAGAATTCAATCTTTGTCGAGTTTCCTGCGGAAGATTTCTCCTTCGTCGAAATTGACAAAACTATAAACGCAGATTAGACCTGACGGGTTTTTAAAACCTATCAGGTCCCTGTTGACAAAATAACTATTAAACCCAAAATATATGAAATTTATTAACCCATGTTTACTGGCAGTCACAGCGGTTTTGTTTGTAAACTGTTCTGCTAAAAAAGGAGTCACTTCATTAAAAGATGTTTATAAAAAGGACTTTTACATTGGTACAGCTTTAAGTGCGGATCAAATTGAAGAAAAAGATGCAAAAGTTGATTCATTGATTAAGAAAGAGTTTAATGCTATAACAGCAGAAAACATCATGAAATCGATGTACACGCATCCGCAAAAAGACAAATATGATTTTGCTTTATCAGACAAATTTGTGGCGTACGGCGAGAAAAACAAAATGTTCATTCATGGACATACTTTGATATGGCACAGTCAATTAGCCCCTTGGATGGAAAAAATAGAAGATAGTACCGATATGAAAGCTTTTATGAGAGATCATATCACGACAATCGTTTCAAAATACAAAGGCAGAATCAATTCGTGGGATGTTGTAAATGAAGCTTTGAACGATGATGGAACTTTGCGACAATCTATTTTTTTTAAAACACTTGGTGAAAAATATCTTGTAGATGCTTTTAAACTGGCAGAAAAAGCCGATCCAAAAGTGGATTTGTACTACAACGATTATAATATTGAAGAACCGGCAAAACGAGCTGGAGCAATTGCTTTAATCAAAAAAATAAAAGCAGCAGGAGGAAAAGTTGACGGTGTTGGTATTCAGGGACATTGGAGACTGCAAAGCCCATCGATAGAAGAAATTGAAAAAAGTATTTTAGAATATTCAGCATTGGGAATTAAAGTTGCTTTTACAGAACTGGATATTACCGTTTTACCAAATCCGTGGGATTTAAAAGGCGCGGATGTAAATCAGAAATTTGAAGGAAGTGCCAAAATGAATCCGTATCCTGAAAAACTGCCTGATTCTGTTCAAACACAGCTGGTAGAACGTTATGCATCAATTTTTAAACTATTTTTAAAGCATAAAGACAAGATTAGTCGAGTAACTTTTTGGGGAGTTTATGATGGACAATCGTGGTTAAACGACTGGCCGATAAAAGGAAGAACCAATTATCCGCTTCCATTTGATAAAGATTTGAAACATAAACAAGCTTACGATAGTATTTTAAAGTTGAAGAAAACGAAAGAATAACGAGTTAAATCAGGTTTGGAATTAAAATATTATTAACAATCGGTTGTTTTTAAAAATATTCTTTAAATAAAGTAAAGTAAATTTGCATGATATGTTTTTTTGTATAATTTTACACAACCGATTGTTTTAAATAAAATTCAACACAATCTTGTCAATTTCGAGGAACGAGAAATCTTCGCAAGTAACTCCACAAGCTGGGTCAGCAAACGAAGATTTCTCGTTCCTCCTTGACAAAAAAGAACTAAGTTTAAAACAAAAAATTAACTAACCACAAACCACAAAATGAATAACACTTCACAAAAATTATCCATCAAAGAAAAAATTGGATACAGCTTAGGAGACTTGGCGGCCAATTTAGTTTTTCAAACTTTGATGACATATCTGGCTTATTTCTATACCGATATTTACGGATTATCGCCAACAGATTCTTCTATCATCATGTTGATTGTGGGTTTAGTTGCAGCTTTTATTTTCAATCCTATTATTGGCGTTTTAGCAGATAGAACCAGTACTAAATGGGGAAAATTCAGACCGTGGATTTTGGCAACCGCAATTCCGCTTGGAATAGTGGCATTATTAGCATTTTCAACTCCTGATTTTTCGTATAAAGGAAAAGTAATTTATGCTGTTGCAACTTATACTTTGTTGCTGCTTTTTTATGCAGGAAATAACCTGCCGTATTCCGCTTTAAGTGGTGTAATTACAGGCGATATGTCAGAGAGAAACAGTATGTCATCCTATCGTTTTGTGGCCGTTATGTTTGCACAGTTTTTTGTTCAGGTATTTATGCTCGGAATTATTAAAAGTGCCGGAAACGGAGATAAAGCAATTGGTATCGAAAAAGTAATGACCGTTTTAGCAATCATTGGAACGATTATGCTTTTAATCACCTTTTTGACTACAAAAGAAAGAATTATTCCGAAACCGGAACAAAAATCAAGTATAAAAGAAGATTTAAGCGATTTAGTAAAAAACAGACCGTGGGTAATTATGCTTTCGCTTACAACTTTGGTTTTTATTACACTGGCAATGAAAGGCGGTTCGTATGTGTATTATTTTGAAAACTATGTAGATAAAGGTCAATTAGCCGTTTTTATTCAGCCTATTTTAGATGCTTTATCGAATATTGGTTTGAATCATTTTGGTAAAGACTCTGTTTCGGCCGGATTCGGATTGTTTAATGCCGGCGGAATTATTTTTATGATTGTTGGAATTACATTTTCTAAAAACCTTGCAGATAAATATGGAAAGCGAAATATATTTGGTTTGTTTTTATTTATTTCAACGCTGTTTATTATCGCTTTTTATTTCTTTCCGCCAACATCAATTAGTCTGATATTTTTCTCTCAAATCTTGCACGGATTTTTCTACGGAATAACAATTCCAATTCTTTGGGCGATGATTGCTGATGTTGCCGATTATTCAGAATGGCTGAACAATCGCCGCGCCACAGCTATTATTTTCTCAGCAATGATGGTAGGCTTAAAAGCCGGATTGAGTATTGGCGGCGCATTGACAACATTATTTTTAGGATATTTTCACTATGCCCCAAATTCTGCAGTACAGACCGAAACTGCAATTAACGGAATCAAATTATTAGTCAGCATATTTCCTGCAATTCCATTTTTAATTGGAGCCGGATTATTGTTTTTCTATAAAATCAATAAACAAATGGAAGTGCAGATTGAAACCGAGTTAAAAGAAAGAAGAATTTAATTATTTAAAACCAAGATATTACTATGTCCGAAGATAGCATTGAACAAATTAATTTTGAGGAAATTAATGAATTGGCGATTTCAAAGCCTTTAGTTTCTCACATTTATACAGCCGATCCGTCGGCGCATGTATTTAATGGTAAAATTTATATTTATCCGTCGCATGATATCGATGCGGGAATTCCGTTTAATGATAATGGAGATCATTTTGGGATGGAAGATTATCACGTTTTTTCGATGGACAGCATTTCATCAAAAGCCGTAGATAATGGTATTGCATTGCATGTTGATGACGTTGCCTGGGCAGAAAAACAAATGTGGGCGCCAGATGCAGCACATAAAAACGGAAAGTATTATTTGTATTTTCCCGCAAAACGTGCCAGCGGAATTTTTCAAATAGGAGTAGCGATCAGCGATTCTCCTTCAGGGCCTTTTATACCTCAGCCAGATGCCATAAAAGGAAGTTACAGCATTGATCCTGCAGTTTTTGAAGACGAAGACGGCAAACATTATATTTATTTTGGCGGAATTTGGGGCGGGCAGCTTCAAAAATACAGAAACAATAAATACGATCAGGAAAATGAAGAACCAGATGGAAATGAACCTGCTTTAGGTCCAATTGTAGCTTTGCTTCGTGATGATATGCTGGAGTTTGCAGAAGACCCAAAAGAAATTAAAATTCTGGATGAAAACGGAGAAATTCTGTTGGCCGGAGATAATAGCCGTCGTTTTTTTGAAGCTTCGTGGGTTCATAAATATAACGGAAAATATTATTTTTCATACTCAACAGGAGATACGCATTTTATTTGTTATGCAGTTGGCGATAATCCGTATGGTCCGTTTACTTATCAGGGAAGAATTTTAAATCCGGTTGTGGGCTGGACTTCACATCATTCTATTTGCGAGGTTGAAAACGAATGGTATTTGTTTTATCACGATTCGAGTTTATCAAAAGGTGTGACGCATTTAAGAAGCATGAAAGTAACTAAAATTGATTATCTTGAAGATGGTTCGATTGTTACAATTGATCCTTATGGAATAAGAAGATTAATTGATTAAATTCTGATTAAAAAAATTTCACAAAAATTACAATCGGTTGTGTAATTTATGCTGGCTTTTGATATGTATTATTTGCGTGAGAGATAGCAGTGGAAAGCCCGGAGCCTGACGAAGGAAGTGCGAGGACCTGAAACGATCCCGAAGCTTGGGGACGACCAGAAGAGGCAAGCCCAAAGTATATAATTTGAATAAAATAAAAAGATAACAATTTAAATGTAAAAAGTATTTTTTTATAAAAGACAATTAACTATTTTAGCAAGCCATAACAGAACGGAACAGAACGGTATGCTGAATGAAGAACAAGAAAAATTTGTATTTGAAATAAATCATGAAAGTGATATTCCTAAATACCAGCAATTGGTAGATGGAATAACAAATGCCATTGCTGAAAATATATTGAAGAAAGGAGATTTGCTGCCTTCGGTAAATAGTATTTGTAAAACGAATCAGTTGTCGAGAGATACGGTTTTTAAAGCATATACGATTTTAAAAGACCAGAATACAATTGATTCTGTACCAAATAAAGGATATTACGTTTCGGGTAAAACTAGAAAAGTGCTTTTGGTTTTAGACACTTTTAAGGCATATAAAGAAGTTTTATATCATTCGTTTGTGAATAATCTGCCGGATAATGTGATTACTGATGTGCAGTTTCATCATTATAATATTGATGTTTTTAAAACGATCATCAATAACGGAATTGGGAAGTATTATAAATATGTGGTTATGAATTTTGATCACAAAGAAATTGCTTCGGCTTTGTCGTCAATTTCAAAAGATAAATTGCTTTTGATAGACTGGAATATTCAGGCAGATAAAAGTAATAATTATGTCTTTCAGGATTTTGGGAAAGCGTTTTATGAGTCTTTGACAGAAGCAGCTGATTTGTTTAAAAAGTACAAAAAGATACAATTTGTGTATCCTGATTTTACAAATCACCCGAAGGAAACGGTTGATTTTTTTAAGAAATTCTGTGCTGATTTTAATTTTGAATATGAGATTGTTACAGATTCTAAAAAGTTCAATATCGAAAAAGGAATTGCTTATATCAGTGTAAGCGACAGGATTTTGGGACACTTTTTAGAGCAGTGTAAAGAGAAAGATTTTGAACCAGGAAAAGACGTTGGGTTTTTGTCGTATAACGAAACGCCAATGAAGAAATTTATATACAAAGGAATTTCAGTTGTGTCAACTGATTTTATGGAATTAGGAACCAAAGCAGCGGCATTTATTACGCATGAAGAAGAAACTCAGTGTTATGTGCCGACAAAATTAATAATAAGAGAATCATTGTAAATTATGTATTATATCGGATATGATATTGGAAGTTCTTCGGTCAAGGCAGCCTTGGTAGAAGCAGAAACGGGTAAAAAAGTAATCGTTTTGAATGAACCGCAGAACGAAATGGAAATCTTGTCGATTCACCCAGATTGGGCAGAGCAAGATCCTGAAATTTGGTGGCAGTACATTTGTACGGCAACCAAAAGAGCAATTCGCGAAGCTAATATAGATGCATCTAAAATTCAGGGAATTGGTATTTCATACCAAATGCACGGATTGGTAATTGTGGATAAAGCCGGAAATGCGCTGCGAAACTCAATTATTTGGTGTGACAGTCGTGCGGTTGAAATTGGCAGCAAGGCTTTCGCCGAGATTGGAGAGCAAAAATGTATGGAACATTTACTGAATTCTCCGGGAAATTTTACGGCTTCGAAACTAAAATGGGTAAAAGAAAACGAGTCTGAAGTTTACAATAAAATTGATAAATACATGCTTCCGGGAGATTACATCGCTTTGAAATTGACAGGCGAAGTAACGACTACCAAAAATGGTTTGTCTGAAGGAATGCTTTGGGATTATAAAGAAAATAAAGTAGCTGACTGGCTTTTAGATTATTACGGAATTGACCAATCGCTGACACCAAAAATTGTAGAGAATTTTACGAACCAGGGAATTGTTACAGAGAAAGCTTCAAAAGAATCGGGGCTTCCTGCAGGAATTCCAATCGTTTACAGAGCAGGAGATCAGCCTAATAATGCTTTGTCATTAAATGTGCTTCGTCCAGGAGAAGTTGCAGCAACAGGTGGTACATCAGGCGTTTTTTATGCCGTTACAGAAACAAATTCAGGAAAAAGTACTCGTGTAAACAACTTCGTTCATGTAAATTATGCTGAATCAAATCCGAGAGTTGGAAAATTGCTGAACATAAACGGAGCAGGAATCCAATACAGATGGATGCGAAACAATATCGGAAATGAGTCTTATGAAGAAATGAATGAAAAAGCATCTCAGATAAATGTAGGTTCGCAAGGATTGGTTGTCATTCCGTTTGGAAATGGCGCTGAAAGAATGTTCAATAATAAAAACATTGGATCACATATTTTAAATCTGAATTTTAATATTCATACCAACGCGCATTTATTCAGAGCATCTTTGGAAGCAATTGCATTTTCTTTTGTTTACGGAATGGAATGCCTGAAAGATGATAATGCAACGATTAATGTAATTAGAGCCGGAAATGATAACCTTTTCCGTTCCGAAATTTTCTCTAATACAGTTGCCACATTAATTGGACATGAAATAGAAATTTACAATACGACCGGAGCAGTAGGAGCGGCAAGAGCAGTAGGCTTGACAGATGGTGACTTTGAAAAATTTGGTTCAGGAATTACAACAAACGATCACGTAATGACCTTTTTACCTTTAAAAAATAAAGAGGAATATGAAGCGGCTTACCAAAAATGGAAAAAAGAATTAGAATTAATATTAACAACTAAATAAAAAATCAAATGATAGTTTTAGGAGATAAAGAATACTACAAAGGTATTGGCCAAATTAAATTTGAAGGAAAAGAATCTGATAATCCGTTGGCATTTAAATATTACAATCCAGACCAGATTGTAGCTGGAAAAACAATGCGTGAGCATTTTAAATTTGCAATTGCATATTGGCATACATTCTGCGGGCAAGGAAGTGATCCATTCGGGCCAGGAACACAGCAATTTGCATGGGATCAGTCTTCAGATCCGTATCAGGCTGCAAAAGATAAAGCAGATGCTGCTTTTGAATTTATCAGTAAAATGGGATTCGATTATTTCTGTTTTCACGATTACGATTTGATTGCTGAAGGTGCAACTTTTGCAGAATCAGAAAAACGTTTAGCATTCATTACAGATTACTTAAAACAGAAAAAAGCAGAGTCTGGAATTAAATTGCTTTGGGGAACTTCAAACTGTTTCTCAAACCCAAGATTTATGAACGGTGCAGCTACAAATCCTGATTTTAATGTAGTGGCAAGAGCTGGAGGACAAGTAAAATTAGCTCTAGACGCAACAATTGCTTTAGGCGGTGAAAACTATGTATTCTGGGGTGGTAGAGAAGGTTATATGTCTTTACTAAACACAGATATGGGAAGAGAATTAGACCACATGGCGCAATTTTTAGCAATGTCCAGAGACTACGCAAGAGCGCAAGGTTTTAAAGGAACTTTCTTTATCGAGCCAAAACCAATGGAGCCATCAAAACACCAATACGATTTTGACTCAGCTACTGCAATTGGATTCTTAAAAAATTACGGTTTAGACAAAGATTTCAAAATCAACATTGAGGTAAACCACGCTACATTGGCACAGCACACTTTCCAACACGAATTAGAAGTTGCTGCAAAAGCTGGAATGTTAGGAAGTATCGATGCAAACAGAGGTGATTACCAAAACGGCTGGGATACGGACCAGTTCCCAAATAACATTCAGGAAACTACTGAGGCAATGTTAGTTTTCTTAAAAGCCGGAGGACTGCAAGGCGGAGGAGTTAATTTTGATGCTAAAATCAGAAGAAATTCAACAGATCTTGAAGATGTTTTCTTAGCTCATATTGGCGGTGCTGATACTTTTGCAAGAGCTTTATTGACTGCAGATAAAATTATCACTTCTTCTCCTTACGAAAAATTAAGAACAGAAAGATACAGCTCTTTTGATTCTGGAAAAGGAAAAGATTTCGAAAACGGAAAATTAAACCTTAAAGATTTATACGATATAGCAAACCAAAACGGAGAGTTAACGCTTCAAAGCGGTAAACAGGAATTGTTTGAAAATATCATTAACCAATATATTTAATATTTTATTTAAACACATAGAAACATAGATTTAAATTTTATCATAAGGTTGTTTAAATAAAATCTGGATTTTATCATATAGTCCCGATAGTTATTGGGATTTGTTTAAACAAGTGAAACGCCTTTATCGATAAAGAAAACTATGTATCTATGTGTTTAAAATTTATTAGTGAGAAACTATCTAAGAAATAAAATTAAATTTTAATGTGACAGCTTTAGAAAGTGGCAATTATTCAACAGCTGCCTCATCGATTTTTTTGATTATTTTTTGTGATATAAAATGAGAAATGTGTATTAAGATTATGACTTGTTTTTGAATGAAAATTGAAGAAAAATAGATTAGAAGGTTTAGTTACTATTTTTTGAAAATTGAAGTTTAAAAATAAAGTCAGTTTGATAAAATTATTAAGTGAGTTATTTTTTTATTGAAGGTTTTTTGAAGAGCAGAATCGGTCGAGATGCACATTTTCACTCACTAAAAGTTAGACGCACTGCTGTGCGTTTCTACACACAATCTTGTCATTTCGAGAAACGAGAAATCGCATAAGAAACTCTACAAAGATTGGTGATTTTACATGTCGAATTACTTGTGCGATTTCTCCTTTCAGTCGAAATGACAAACCTCACATACTCCATTAAAACAATTGCAGACCACACAATAACGACCAACTTTAAACACAAAAACTTATGAAATTTTTTATTGATACCGCTAATCTGGAAGACATTCGGGAAGCACAATCACTTGGTGTTCTCGATGGTGTAACCACTAATCCGTCTTTAATGGCAAAAGAAGGGATTACCGGAAAAGAAAATATCCTGAAACATTATTTAGACATTTGTAATATAGTCGATGGCGATGTTTCTGCTGAGGTAATCTCTACTGATTTTGAAGGAATGATAAGAGAAGGAGAAGAGCTGGCCGCTTTACATCCGCAGATTGTGGTGAAACTACCTATGATTGGCGATGGAGTAAAAGCTTGTAAATATTTTTCTTCTAAAGGGATAAAAACTAATGTAACGCTGGTGTTTTCTGCAGGTCAGGCTTTATTGGCCGCAAAATCCGGAGCAACATATGTTTCTCCATTTTTAGGAAGATTAGATGATGTTTCGACAGACGGAATGCACCTAATTGCTGAAATCAGAGAGATCTACGATAATTATGATTATCAAACACAAATATTATCAGCTTCGGTAAGACATACAATGCATATCGTAAATTGTGCCAAAGTTGGATCAGATGTAATGACCGGACCGCTTTCGGCAATTAAGGGATTATTAAAACATCCGCTTACTGACATTGGTTTAAAACAGTTTGTTGAAGATGCTAAAAAAAATGAATCTCTAAACTAGAAAAAACATACAACTGTTTAAAGCCCTTTTCGCTCTGAAAAGGGCTTTTTTTATGACTTTTCAACAACCGATTGCCTTTCTGAACTGTTTTTAAGTAAATAATTTTAGAGATGCGCTCGTATTCTGCTTTTCTTTAGAATATTAAGTTAAAATTTCAATTATCCTGTAATTTTAGTATTACTAAAACGATGTAGGGATATTAAAAATATCTTAAATTCTATATTTTATACATTTTTTAATATTTTGAATAAAACATCTTTTAATTCATAATCTTTTAAACTAACAAGTTTTAAAATATGAAGATAATACAATGTTTTAGGTGTATAAATAAACTATATGTTTTTTTAATCTAATATTTTTTTATAATTCTTAAAAAATATTAACGCAACCGATTGTGTGTTGTTGTTTTTTATATATATTTGTTTCAATAATGATTATAAGTTGTTTTATTCTAAAAATCAGCTTTTACATCAAACCAAAAAAATCAACTAACTAAACCATACTATTAACTAATTAAACTAATTATTTATGACTAACCTTTTAATTACTAAAAGCAAATCAAAATACTTTAAAAATTTAGGGTGCCTAATCCTGATGTTAGTATTTTCTGCTGCGGTAAATGCACAAACCACTGTGTCAGGAACTATTACTGATAGTAACGGACCAATACCGGGAGTAAATATTTTTGTAAAAGGAACTAAAATCAGTTCGGTTTCTAATTTTGACGGAACTTATACCATTAGCCCGGTTCCCGCAAATGCAATTTTATCTTTCAGCTTTATTGGTTATAAAGCAAAAGATGTAGCAGTAGCGAACAAAAGCAAAATAGATGTAATACTAGAAGAAGATGTAAACAGCTTAAAAGAAGTTGTAGTTGTAGGTTACGGTACCATGAAAAGATCAGACTTAACAGGTTCAATTTCATCTGTAACCAGTCAGGCTGTTGCACAATCTGTAACAACTTCGATTGAGCAGGTTTTGCAAGGACGTACGGCGGGTGTAAACGTACAGGCAAACAACGGTGCACCGGGAGCAAGTTCTTCTATTCGTATTCGTGGTATCAGTTCGTTAACCGGATCAAATGAGCCAATTTTTGTAATCGATGGCGTTATTATCGACAATACAACAAGTTCAGTAAACACTAATCCGCTTTCTATGATTAATCCGTCAGATATTGTTTCGATGGATGTTTTAAAAGATGCTTCTGCAACTGCAATTTACGGTTCAAGAGCAGCAAACGGAGTTATTATCGTAACCACAAAACGCGGTAAAAAAGGTGATCTTACTTTAAACTTTGACAGTTATGTAGGATGGCAGGAAATTCCGAAACACTTAGATTTATTAAACCTTAGAGAATACGGAACATTAAAAAATACACGTTCAGATTTAGGAATTGTACAGCGCGACAATACCTTTATTCGTCCTGATTTATTAGGCGAAGGAACAGACTGGCAGAAAGAATTGTTCAACACCGCTTTAATGCAGAGTTACAATTTATCAGCTTCAGGAGGATCAGAAAGTACAACTTACTCTTTAGGAATTGGTTATTTAGACCAGGAAGGTATCGCAATTGGTTCTTCGTTTGATCGTTTTAATTTAAGAGGAGTTGTCGATTCGCAGGTAAAAAGCTTTTTAAAAGTGGGAGTAAACTTTGCCCTGAGTCAATACAACCAAACAACAACTGTTACAGACGATGCTTTAATTATAACAGCTTTAAAACAAACACCAAACGTTGCGGTTCGTAATGCTGATGGAACATTTGATGGGCCTGATACTACAGAATTCGTTCAAAACAACCCAATAGGTTTAGCTTCTATAAAAGACAATCACAATAAAAATTACGCCATTAGAGCTAATACATATGCTGAAATTGGTTTTACAAAAGACCTTAAATTCAAAACACAATATTCATTAGATTATGGCTTTGCAAACAACTATACTTTTAATCCATCTTATACTTTTGGAGCATTGGTAAACGATGTGCGCGAAGGAACAAGAACAAAATCAAACAGTGCATTTTGGAGCTGGAACAATTTATTGACTTACAATAAAACTTTTGGCGTACATACAATTAATGCCATGTTAGGGCAGGAAATGCAGGAATCAAGCTGGGAAAACCTTTACGGATATCGTTCTGGTTACATCACAAACGGTGCTACAGATTTAAATGCCGGAGATGCTACAACAGCCAGAAACTCTAATGCAAGCAGTGTAAGTTCTATCAGCTCTTACTTCGGAAGATTGTTTTATTCTTTCAATGATAAATATTTACTGACTGCGACTTTAAGACGAGATGGATCTTCAAAATTTGCAGAAGAAAACCGCTGGGGATGGTTTCCGTCAGCCGCTTTGGCATGGAAAATTTCAAATGAAAATTTCTTAAAAGAAAATAAAACTATCAACAATTTAAAATTACGTTTAGGATGGGGAGCAGTTGGTAATCAAAGCGCGCCAAACTACGCTTATACTTCAATTTATGGATCTTCAGCAACAAACTGGGGAACAGGACAATTGGCAGGAAATACCGCAAACCCAGACATTAAATGGGAAACTACTTATTCAAGCAACTTAGGTTTAGACCTTGGTCTTTTTAATAACAGGGTAGAATTAGCTGCCGATGTGTATTACAAAAAAACAAACGACTTACTTCTTGAACTTCCATTGCCGGCTTATGTAGGAACAACTGGTCAGGGATCTACAAGACCGCCGACAGTAAATATTGGATCTCTTGAAAATAAAGGATTTGAGTTCAGTTTGAATACCATCAATATGGAGAGAAAAGATTTTATATGGAAATCAAATGTTGTTTTCTCTATGAACAGAAGCAAAGTTCTGGCACTTAATACAGAATCTGGCGTATTAAACAAAACAATTCAACAAGGTTCTGATGTTACAACAGTTACAAGAACGGCAGTTGGAGAAGCAATTGGACAATTTTACGGATATAAAGTGATTGGCCGATTTGAAAAAGCAACAGATTTCTATTATAAAGATAAAGACGGAGTGGTAAAACCAACTGCTTTACCAGAAGGAATGGCGATTGGGGAAAACGGTGTTTGGATTGGAGATTATATTTTTGAAGATGTAAATAAAGACGGAATCATCAATGAAAAAGACCGTGATTACATCGGAAATCCGGCCCCTGATTTCACTTTCGGAATCGGAAACATATTCTCATTCCAGGGATTTGATATCAACATTTTACTGACAGGTTCTTACGGAAATGATGTTGTAAACTACCAAAGACGCTGGCTGGAAAATCCTCGTGAAAACACTAATTTATTGAAATCAGCTTTAGGATATGCACAATTAGAATTAATTGATCCAAATGGCCCAAACGATTATCGTAATGTGCAGATTGTGGGCGGAGATCCTTATATGACCAGAATTGCGGCGTCGTCTGCATCATCAGCTTCAAACTACCGTTTTAGCAACCGCTTTGTAGAAGATGGTTCTTATGTGAGAATTAAAAATATTTCGATTGGGTATAATCTTCCTAAAAAATTATTTGCCAAATACGGAATCTCAAATGTAAAAATATACTCAAACGCCCAAAACGTTTTAACATTTACAAAATACAAAGGTTATGATCCCGAAGTTGGATCAATTAATCAGGATGCGCTTTTAAGCGGTATCGATAATGGCCGTTACCCTTCGCCAATTATTACTACGCTTGGATTAAACGTTAATTTCTAAAATTTGCAGACTATGAAAACAAAAAAAATATTTTACACGGTTCTTATGATCGCATTGCCATTTGTCTGGACTAGTTGCAGTGATCTTTTAGATGTTGAACCGGAAGATCAAATCACCAAAGAAAACTTTTATAAGTCAGAAGCAGATTTTCAATCGGCAACAGGCCCGCTTTACAACAGGGTTTGGTTTGACTTTAATGATAAATTCTACTACGGTTTAGGAGACGGACGTTCTAATAACTTATACGCTCCATTTTCTGATTATGTTTACCCGTTTACTGATTTATCTGAAACAGGATTAACAGGGCCATTGGTTTCGGCCTGGGGATCTTTATACAATGTTGTACAGCAGTCAAATAATGTTATTATCGGTATTTCCGGAAGTAAAGTAGATGAAAGCGTTAAAAACAAATATATTGCCGAAGCACGTTTTATGAGAGGAACCGCATATTGGTATTTAGCTTCTTTATGGGGAGATGTAATTATTTCTACAGATCCGAGAGAATTGGTTAAAAATCCAATTGTAAACAAAAATCCATTAAAAGATGTTTACGAATTTGCGATTCGCGATTTAGAATTTGCAGCAAAATATCTGCCTGAAACTGCAGGACAAGCCGGACGCTTAACAAAATACAGCGCCTTTGGAATGTTGTCTCGTGTTTACTTATCATTTTCGGGAGTAAGCGACAACCCAAACAGCGGATCAAGAAATCAGCAATATTTAGATTTAGCAAAAAAAGCAGCCGAAAAAGTAATCAATTCAGGCCCTTATAGTTTAATGACAAACTATGCAGATTTGTTTATGATCGATAACAACAACAATACAGAATCGATGTTTGCACTGCAATGGGTTCCAAACGGAGATTACGGAGTTAACAATACACAACAGGCTTATTTTGCTTTAGGTTCTGATATTACAGGAGATGATGCAGCCTGGGGTTACTGGACAAGAGCTTCTTACGATGTTTTAAAAGAATACGAATCTAAAGACCTTCGACGTAAATCGACCTGGATGGGCGATGATGATTTTTATCCTGAAATCAATAAATCAAACGGAGGTTATACAGTCGATCACGCAAAAGAATTCTTAACAGTAAAAAAAGGAGTTGTAGGCTCTACAAAAGATAATTCAAAAATTACCCGTATGAACTCAGCTTTAAATACTTATATGCTGCGTTTAGGAGAAGTGTATTTAAATTATGCCGAAGCAGCTTTAGGAAACAACGCTTCAACATCAGATGCTGTAGCTTTAGATGGCGTAAACAAACTTCGTGTTCGTGCAGGTCTTGACCTAAAAACAACTTTAACGTATGCAGATATCATTCATGAAAGAAGAGTTGAACTGGCAATGGAAGGGCAGTATTGGTACGATTTAGTTAGAAGAGCATATTACAAGCAGCAAGAAGTGGTAAATTATGTAACAGCACAAAACCGTGGTACAATTCAGCCAATTCTTTACGATACAGCAACAAATACAGTTTCTATAGATCCGTCAAGAAGCAGCAGTCCGCGTTCTATTGGCGTAATCGATGCAACAATTTTCCTTCTGCCTTATCCGGAATCAGAACTGGTACAAAATCCATTGTTGAGAGAAAATCCGGTTCCGTATCAATTTACAGAAGAAAAAATAACAGACTTGTTCTAGTATTTTGAAAAACAACAATCTAAAAAATATTAATATGAAATATATTTTAAATAAAAAGTATTGGGCTCCCATTGCACTGCTGGGAATAATGTTCTTTAGTACGCTATTTACTTCTTGTGATAATAACGATTCAGAGGGCGGAAAAATAACCATAACAAAAGTTTTTCTGGAAGATGTAAACTCAACTGTACCGGATAGAGAAGTTACTTTTGCCCGTTTAGGACAGGCTTTACGTATACAAGGCTCTGGTTTTACAGGTTTAAGAAAAGTCTATATAAATGGCTATTCGACTTATTTTAATGTCGTTTTTGTATCAGATAATTCGATGCTGGTAAATGTTTCTGCCGATACGCCAATTTTAGATGCCGATCCGTCAGTTAGAAATACAATTAGATTTGTAAACGATAATAACGAGACGACATTTTCATTTGAAATCCGCGCAGGAAAACCAGCCATTACAAACATTTCAAACACAATGCCTAATGCAGGAGAAACTATTACTGTTTATGGAACGGGTTTAACAGAAGTAAGCAAAGTTGTTTTTCCGGGCAATATCGAAGTAACATCAGGAATAACTTCTGATGAAGATGGCGAATTTTTTACCGTTGTTGTACCAAATGGGGTTTCAGAAAATGGAGGTTCATTATTTGTTCAGAGTTCAAACGGAGGCGTTTATTCTCCGGCCTATTTCAACTTCAAAAAAGGCATTTTACTAAATTTTGACGGAAAAGGACAGCATGGCTATTGGGGAACTTCAACGAGCATGATCCAGCCGGGAGATTTAGAATCATTAGCTTTAGGAACAGGAAATCTTTCACAAGGAAAATATGTACCGCACCGCCCGGCAAGAATTGCTTCTTTTGAAGCTGCCAAAAACCGCTGCTCAGAAGTTTGGACAGCAGGAAACGGCGTCGATAACTGGAGAACACAATTAACACCATATATTCCGGCAAGCACACCGCTTGACAAAGTAGCATTACAATTTGATGTATATGTTCCGGATGCCTGGAAAGATTCAGGTTTCTTAAAAATATGCATGGCCAATAATTTTAATGGAGGAGAATGGACAGGAGCTGTCTATAATTATGTTCCGTGGATTGTTGACGGAAAATCGGTTGCTTTTCAAACCACAGGATGGACAACAGTTACAATTCCGCTAAATAAATTTTATGCATGGTCTAAAGAAGCATTTACTTTCGAAACAGTTTTAGCATATCGTGAAGCTGCAACGTACCAAAATTTCGGTTTTTACTTTGAAAATTCTGATATAAAACTTTCAAATGTTACAGGAACTGCAAGTGAAGTAGAATTTGCTTCAAAACCAACTTCAGTAAAAGTGTACACAGACAACTGGAGAATTGTATCGTTAGATACTCCGGTTTACAATGATTTTGCTAACTAAAAAAACACCAAAATGAAATATAAATATATATTAACGGTAATTGCTTCATCCTTAATGCTTCTGGCATCTTGTGATGATAATTTAATGGAATGGGAAAAAGACCCTGAGCATGGAGAGGTAACAGGAGCAGAACTTCCGCTGGCATTAGTCGAAAAAATAAGCCGATATGAACCGCTTAAAACCTACACTGATTTTGTTTTAGGAAACGGAATTGGTACCGATTTATACATGAGCGACGAAACTTACCGTAAAATTGTAAACGAAAACTTTGATGAGGTTACGCCGGGCTATGCTATGAAACACGGTGCAATGGTAAACTCAAAAGGAGAAATAAACTTTACTACGATCGACGCTTTTATTGCAGAAACCAAAAAAGCAGGATTAAAAGTTTTCGGACATACTCTGGTTTGGCATTCGAACCAAAATGCAAGTTATTTAAACAGTATTATTGCACCAACCGTAATTCCGGGGTCAAGCGGAACTAATACATTAGATGTAGCCGGTTTAAAAAACGGAACATTTACAAACTGGGCGAGAAATAATCCCGGAAAAGGAATTTCTATTGTGGCAAATGAAGGTTTAACAAGTACTTCACAAGCCATAAAATTAGAGTCGAGCGCAACATCTTCTGCAGCCTATAATCTGCAGTTGACATCTCCAAATGTATCCATTGTAAGCGGTCATAATTATGAAATTTCTTTCTACATTAAATCAGATGTAACTGGAAAAGGACGTATTTCTTTCAATAACTCATTAACAAACCAATATCCATACAAAGACTGGTTCAGTACAGGCGGATCGTGGACAGAAGCTTTTGCAACGACATCAACATGGCAGCAAGTTAAAATTAAATTAGCTCCAGGGGATTTCGTTGGCGGAAGTACTAATTTTAAGTTCAATATCGATTTGGGATATCTGCCAAATGTGACGTATTTAATTGATGTAAATACATTAGCGGTTGTAGACCTTGACGCGGCACAAACAGTTACAAATCTGGTAACAAATGGTGATTTTAATGCAGGTATCAGCGGATGGTCAAAATACAATGGCGCAGCAGATGCTTTAAGTGCAGCAGGTGCAGCAGATGCGTATGAAGGAAACGGAGCGATGAAAGTCGTAAACGCAGTATCTGATGCAGCAAATCAATGGAAAACACAGATTCATGCTAATTTTACCTCAACCTTAACATCTGGAAAAGCATATACAATTTCATTTATGATTCGTTCTGAAGCAGCTGGCTCTGTAAGATGTTCAACAACAGGAACAACGGCACATTATCAGGGAGATCAGGCAACATCACCAACATGGAAATTAATAGAATGGAAATTTACCGGAAACGGAACTGAAACAGGTTTAAACTTTGATTTAGGAGGAACTGCCGGAACTTATTACATAGACAATGTTTCAGTAACGGATGGATCATCAGGCGGAGGACCAACAGCACCAATTACGATCGATAAAACCGATGCCGAGAAAACAAAAATCATTGGCGATGCAATGGCCGACTGGATTTCTAAAATGATGACACACTACAAAACAAGCGTTTTTGCCTGGGATGTGGTAAATGAACCAATGAAAGAAGACGGAACATTAAGAAATGGAACAGAAGGTGATACCGCAGCCGATTATTTCTCATGGATAAAATACTTAGGAAAAGACTATGCCGTAACAGCCTTTAAACTGGCACGTCAATACGGAAATGCAACAGATAAGCTTTTCATTAATGATTATAATTTAGAATCAAGATTAGACAAATGTGACGGATTGATTGATTATGTTGAATATATCGAAAGTCAGGGCGGAAAAGTCGACGGAATTGGAACGCAGATGCACATTGGTCTAACTACAGATAAAGATAAAATTGCTCAGATGTTCCAAAAACTTGCAGCTACAGGAAAATTGATTAAAATTTCTGAGTTAGATGTTCGATTAGGAACAAATGCTCCAACCGTTGCACAGCAGGCATCGCAGGCCGAAATGTATCAATATGTAGTGGATATGTATAAAAAATACATTCCTGCAGCGCAGCAATACGGTATTACAATTTGGGGAGTTTCTGATAACTCCAAAGAGCATGAATTCTGGCTTCCGGACGAATCACCAAATCTTTGGGATGCAAATTACGTTCGTAAACACGCCTATAAAGGAACTGCTGATGGTCTTGCAGGAAAAGATGTAAGTAAAGATTTTTCAGGAGAGTTGGTTAAGTAAGTTTAGTGTAGTCTTAATCCATAATATGAATCTGTAAAAGGATTTGTATTATGGATTATTTGTTTTTTAATTTAAAAGAATCAGAATGTTTACGTTTCCAAAAAATACAATTGTTATTCTGTTTTTGGCTTTTTTACAATTCGGATATTCTCAGGAAAAAATACCGCATCTTCAAAAAAAAGGAAATAAAACACAGTTCATCGTTAACAACAAACCTTTCATTATTCGGGGTGGAGAATTAGGTAATTCTTCGGCAACCAGTATGGAAAGCATGGAGCCAATTTGGCAAAAATTGACAGATATGAACCTCAACACAGTTTTAACGCCAATTTATTGGGAACTGATAGAAAAGGAAGAAGGCAAATTTGATTTTTCGTTAGTTGATGAATTGATTTTAAGAGCCCGAAAAGAAAATCTAAAACTCGTTTTTCTTTGGTTTGGATCGTGGAAAAACAGTATGTCAAGCCACGCGCCGGAATGGGTAAAACTGAATCAGAAGAAATATCCAAGAATAAAAGACGACAAAAATAAAAGCCATGAAATTCTAACGCCTTTTAGCGAAGAAAACCTTCAGGCAGATTTAAAAGCTTTCCAGAAACTAATGTCTCATATTAAAGATTTTGACCAAAAAGAGCAAACCGTAATTATGGTTCAGGTCGAAAACGAAATCGGAATGCTGCCAACTGCCAGAGATTATCATCCATTAGCAAATGAAGCTTTCAAAAAAGAAGTTCCAAAAGAATTCATCCAATATCTGCAGAAAAATAAAGAAAAATTAGTTCCTGAATTCTCAGCAATCTGGAAGAAAAACGGATTTAAAGCAACAGGAAACTGGGAAGAAATATTCGGAAAAAGTCTTCAGACAGATGAAATTTTTATGGCCTGGTATTTTTCAAAATTCACCAATACCATTGCCAAAGCCGGAAAAGATGCATACCCAATTCCGATGTTTGTAAACGCAGCCTTAAACGCGCCAGAAAAAAAACCGGGAGAATATCCAAGCGCAGGACCGTTGCCGCACGTAATGGATGTTTGGAAAGCAGCCGGAAACGCCATAGATTTTCTTTCACCAGACTTTTATAATCCGTTATTCAAACAATGGAATGATTTGTTTACACGACAAGGCAATCCGTTATTTATTCCCGAACATCGTTTTGATGAAACTGCTCCGTTTAAAGGTTTATACGCAATTGGACATTATGAAGCCATTGGTTTTTCACCTTTTTCGATAGAATCTGTTACCGATGCCAAAAAAGAACCGCTAGGAAAAATTTATGATTTAGTACAGCAGTTAACACCAGTTATTGAAGCCAATAAAGGACAAGGAAAAATTGACGGCGTTCTATTAGACAAAATAAATAATTCACAGATTATTACTTTAGGGAACTACGAATTTACCTTTAAACACGATTACACCCTAAATTGGTCAGACGGCGCAAAAGCAGATATCTGGCCGACATCAAGCGCGATAATTATAGAAATCGCACCCGATGAATTTTACATCGCAGGTTCAGGAATTGTGGTAACTTTTAAACCTTTAAAAAATAAAACTGCAAACGCCGGAATACTAAAAACAGACCAGGGAAAATTTGAAAACGAAAAATGGAGAACCATCAGACATTTCAACGGAGACCAAACCCATCAGGGAAGACACCTGAGAATTTCAGCAGGAGATTATGAAATTCAAAAAATAAAACTATACATTTATGAGTAGTTTTTTGTCACGAATTTCACGAATTTCACGAATTAACACGAATTATTTTTAAACAAATAAAAAAATCTGCCTAATCTGCGTGAAAATTTTTAGCCACAGATTAACACAGATTAAAATGATTTTTTAAAATTAATCCGTGTTAATCCTTATAATCTGTGGCAAAAAAACAACCAGTGTAAATCTGTACAATCGGTGTCATCCGTGGTCAATTAACATAAACAAGATCAATGAAAAAAATAATACTAGCAATACTTATAGTTTTCAATGCCAATGCTCAAATAAAACTTCCAAGACTTATAAGCGACAGAATGATTTTGCAGCGCGATACAAAAGTCAATATCTGGGGCTGGGCGTCACCAAAAGAAAAAATCGAACTCAATTTCAACCACAAAACATACAAAACCATTACATCCGAAGACGGAAAATGGCTGATTCAGCTTCCATCACAAAATGCGGGCGGTCCTTACGAAATGACCTTAAAAGCATCCAACATAATCACCCTGAAAAATATACTTTTTGGTGACGTTTGGGTTTGTTCCGGTCAATCAAATATGCAGCTTTCAATGGAACGGCTTAAATATAAATATCAGGATTATATCGCTAAAGCGGAGAATCCAAATATCAGACAATTTTTAGTTCCCAATCAATATTTTTTTGAAAGAGAAAATACCGATTTTTCCTCAGGAGAATGGATCGCAGCAAACCCAAACAGCGTTTTGAAATTCTCCGGAGTTGCTTATTTTTTTGCTTTAGAAATCTATGAAAAATACAAAATCCCAATTGGAATAATCAATTCCTCTTTAGGCGGTTCTCCTGCAGAAGCCTGGATCAGTGAAGAAAACATTAAAAAATTTCCCGATTATTATCAGGAGTATTTAAGATTTAAAGATGGAAGCCTCGAAAAAAAAATCGACGAAAATGACGATAAAGTAAGTTCAGAATGGGACAAATTATTAGACGAAACAGATCCCGGACTAAAAAACAAATGGACAGCTGAAATCGATAATTCCGATTGGAAAACTATGAATATTCCCGGTTATTGGGCAGACGGTGAACTCGGAAATATAAACGGTTCCGTTTGGTTTAAAAAAGAATTTACGCTGGAAAAAATAAAAGAAAATCAGGCGAAAATTATTTTAGGAAGAATTGTCGATGCCGATTCAGTTTTTGTAAACGGACATTTTGTTGGCACAACTTCCTATCAATATCCGCCAAGAATTTATTCTTTTGATGCCAATATTTTAAAAGAAGGAAAAAACGAAATTACCGTTCGCGTAATCAGTAATTCGGGCAAAGGCGGTTTTGTACCCGATAAGCCTTATGAGTTAATCATTGGCAGCCAAACCATTGATTTAAAAGGAATTTGGAAATACAAATTAGGATCAAAAATGTTACCGCTTCCGGAGCAGACTTTCGTCAGATTAAAACCAGTCGGACTTTATAATGCCATGATTGCGCCTCTAAAAAATTACGCCATAAAAGGCGTACTTTGGTATCAGGGAGAATCGAGTACCCAAAAGCCATCAGAATATCTGGCTTTAATGGAAACTTTAATTGCCAATTGGCGTGCGCAATGGAAACAGGAAAAACTGCCTTTTTTACTCGTTCAGCTTACCAATTATATGGAAACAAAATCAGAACCGGTCGAAAGTAACTGGGCTGCTTTAAGGCAGCAGCAATTAAATACTCTAAAAATTCCAAATACCGGAATGGCTGTAACTATCGATTTAGGCGAATGGAACGATATTCATCCTTTAAACAAATACGATGTTGGGAAAAGATTATCGCTTCAGGCAAGAAAACTGGTTTATGGCGAGAAAAATTTAGTTGCTTCCGGGCCGCTTTTTAAATCAATAAAAAAAGAAGGAAACAAGTTAATTCTAAGTTTTTCAGATGTTGGAAACGGATTGCAAATAAAACACGGGAATGAATTAAAAGAATTTGCAATCGCCGGAAATGATGGAAAATTTATTTGGGCAAAAGCTGTTATCGATGGTGATAAAGTTATTGTTAGTAGTGATTTAGTCGCGAATCCCGTAAAAGTAAGATATGCCTGGGCAGATAATCCAGTAAAAGCGAATTTATACAATAAAGAAAATTTGCCAGCGTCGCCTTTTGAAGCAGATATTAAATAATTTTATATCCCGAATGAATAATACTTTGCGTATAAGAGACGCACTGCAGTACGTCTCTACGGATGCTTTGTATTGATAGTATTGTTATTTTACATCCATTCTTCACTGTAGAGACGCACTGCAGTGCGTCTACACAACGTATATCGCGAACAAATATCAACAACTGAAAATGTAATTTTCGTTTAAAAGTAATTCAGCATGTTTTACGAACAATATTAATCAACTCATTCTGGTTCAGATTTTGAAGTATTTGAATTAATAATTTTCTATTATAAAACCAGACAATCCTTATCTTAATTCAAATTAATTAGCTTAGGTCCAAATTCTTCGTAGAAAATATTTTCCTGATTTACGTTTAAATTAATAAGTGCTTCATATTGGACTTTTATAAACATTTCTGGTCCGCAGATATAATATCGGGCTTCTTCTAATAAAATAGAATCTTTGCATTTATGAAGGTCAACGCGACCGTGAATTATTTCATTTGAAATCGTGTTTTCAGGTGTAACAGCATCATAAAAAGTAAAGGTTTCTAAGTTATTTGCCTCATTTTTTAAAGCAGAAATCTGATCTTTGAAAGCATGAACAGATTCGTTTCTGCAGCCGTGAATCCAGATTGTTTTTTTATTTTGAAACGAATTTAAATTTGTTTCCAGCATACTTAACATCGGCGTAAGCCCAACTCCTCCGCTTATTAATACTAAAGGATTTTCAGAATCTTTTTCTAAATGAAATAATCCTGCGGGAGAAGAAATCGAAATAATATCGCCCTCAGATTTAGAATGCATCGTATTAGAAACCAGTCCATTTGGATTTGATGAAATTCCGGTTTCTTTTTTTACCGAAATTCTGTAATATTCGGGATTGAAATTACTTGATAAACTATATTGTCTTGGCTGTAAAAGATTCAATTCAGGCACAAAAACCTGAACGCTGATAAACTGTCCAGGATGGAAATTGGTAATTTCTTTTCCGTCTTCGGGATAAAGATAAAACGATTTAATTTCAGTCGATTCTTCGACAATTTTTTTAATTACGAATTTTCTCCAGCCATTCCAGCTTCCGGGTTTCGCGATATTTTCTTTATATAAATCTTTTTCAAGATCAATCATAATTTCTGCAAGTTCATGAAAAGCAGCCGTCCATGCTTCAAGAATTTCTGTTGTAGCGGCTTCTCCGGCAACTTCTCCAATAGAAGCAATGAGGTGTGTTCCTACTATTTTATATTGTTCCGGCTGAATATTAAGGCTTCGGTGTTTGGTCCCAATTCCCTTCAATACGCCAATTAAAACTGACGGATCTTCTATATTTTCGGCGTAAGCCAGAACTGCATTTGCCAAAGCAGATCTTTGTTTTCCGTTTGCCTGATTTCCCATATTAAACATATTTCGTAATTCAGGATGATGTTTAAACATTCTGGAATAAAAATAATTGGTCAGGTCTTCGCCGCTTGCACGTAAAATAGGAATCGTAGCTTTAATAAGCTCTTTTTGAAGTGGATTCATTTTAAATAATTTGATTAGGATTTAAAATTGAAATTCTAAGAAATAAAGGATCTTAGAATTGATATCCGCAAATTTAATCCTGCAGGATTGCTTCATTTTATGATTCAAATCATAAAGGGGAAGTTTTTTGTTTCAAGTTTCAGGTTTCAAGTTGAGACTAAATTATTTTTTTGACAGAATATATATTCTCATTTTATTCCGTAGAGACGCACAGCAGTGCGTCTCTACGATGTACTTTGTGTTGATTTTTATTTTTTTAATCACCTCCAGCTTTAGCTGGAGGAAAAAAAGTTATTAAAAAATGGCTTTAGCCAAAAGTTTAAAATTGGACTAAAGTCTTTCATGTTTTCATATCCTAAACCTCCAGCTAAAGCTGGAGGCAATTCATTTTTTAGAGAATTAAATATTCTCATTTTATTCCGTAGAGATGCACAGCAGTACGTCTAGGCAACGTATATAACTTTGTGCATAAGACGCACAGCAGTGCGTCTCTACGATGTACTTTGTGTTGATTTTTATTTTTTTAATCACCTCCAGCTTTAGCTGGAGGAAAAAAAGTTATTAAAAAATGGCTTTAGCCAAAAGTTTAAAATTGGACTAAAGTCTTTCATGTTTTCATATCAAACCTCCAGCTAAAGCAGGAGGCAATTCATTTTTTAGAGAATTAAATATTCTCATTTTATTCCGCAGAGATGCACTGCTGTGCGTCTACGCAACGAATATTACTTTGCGCATAAGACGCACAGCAGTGCATCTCTACGATGTACTTTGTGTTGAATTTTATTTTTTTTAATTGCCTCCAGCTTTAGCTGGAGGAAAAAAAGTTATTAAAAAATGGCTTTAGCCAAAAGTTTAAAATTGGACTAAAGTCTTTCATGTTTTCATATCAAACCTCCAGCTAAAGCAGGAGACAATTCATTTTTTAGAGAATTAAATATTCTCATTTTATTACGTAGAGACGTACAGGAGTTGCGTCTACGCAACGTATATAACTTTGCACATAAGACGCACTGCTGTGCGTCTCTACGATATACTTTGTTTTTGTTTTACAATTAATAATCAACAATTAACAATTCAAATCCGTTGTTGGTCGAAATTCTGCATCGCCAAATTTCAATTTATTGTACATTTATGTTTTATAGACTATTTTAAAGTAAATCAGCAATGAAAAATATTTTTCTTTCCTTATGTCTTTTGGGCGTGATTTCTAACAGTATAAGTCAGGAATTGGCGAATGTCCCAAAACCTTTTGGACCGCTTCCTACGCAAAAACAAATTGACTGGCAGGAAATGGAATTTTATGCTTTCGTGCATTTTTCATTAAATACATTTACCAATAAAGAATGGGGTTACGGCGATGAGTCTCCGGAATTGTTTAACCCGACAAATCTTGATGTTCGTCAATGGGCACGTATCGTGAAAGCGGCCGGGATGAAAGGAATTATTCTGGTTGCGAAACATCACGACGGATTTTGTTTGTGGCCATCGGCGTATACAGAACGTTCTGTGAAAAATTCTCCGTGGAAAAACGGAAAAGGCGATTTGGTTAAAGAACTGGCAGCAGCCTGTAAAGAATACGATTTAAAATTAGGACTATATCTTTCGCCTTGGGACAGAAACCGTGCAGATTATGGCAAACCGGAATATATTACCTATTTTAGAAATCAGCTGAAAGAATTACTGACAAATTACGGGGATGTTTTCGAAATGTGGTTTGATGGTGCCAATGGAGGTGATGGATATTATGGAGGTGCAAATGAAACCCGAAAAATCAATACGCTTGAATATTATAATTGGGATGAAACTTATAAATTAATTTATAAAATCGCACCTAAAACTTTGGTTTGGGGAGTTGGCCCTTCTGAAGCCAGATGGATTGGAAATGAAGAAGGCCGGGCCGGAAAAACAAATTGGTCTCTTCTTCGTCAAAAAGATGAATTGGCTGGAAAGGTTCATTATACTGAATTTATGTCGGGGCATGAAGATGGAGAAAAATGGGTTCCGGGCGAAGCTGATGTTTCGATTAGACCAGGATGGTTTTATCATTCGGTTGAAGATGATAAAGTACGTTCGCTGGATGAAATGGTCGATATTTATTATGAATCAATTGGACGAAATGCGACTTTATTATTGAATCTTCCGGTTGATAAAAGAGGTTTGGTTCACGAAAATGACGAAGCGAGATTAAAGGAATTAGTTGCAACCATTAAAGCCGATTTTAAAACGGAATTATTATCCAAAACAAAAATTTCTGCGGATAATGTTAGAGGGAATAGTTTAGAATTTGCAGCAAAAAACGTTTCTGATGGAAATAAAAATTCGTATTGGGCAACCGACGATAATGTAAAAACAGCTTCCATTACTTTTGAATTTGACAAGCCTACGGCTATAAACCGGATTTTGCTTCAGGAATATATTTCACTTGGACAGCGTGTAAAAGCGTTTAATGTTGAAGTTAAAGTTGATGGAAACTGGAAAACCGCTGCAAATGAAACCACTATTGGTTACAAAAGAATTTTAAGAATCGACCGAGTTAAAGCATCGGCATTAAGAATCAATATTACCGATTCAAAAGCAAACATTGTAATTTCGAATATTCAGGCTTACAATGCGCCCACTTTTGTGCGTATGCCGGAAATTCAGCGTGATAAAAATGGCGATGTAACCATAAAATCTGAAGATGGAAATCCTGTTTATTATTCGCTTGACGGAAAAAATCCAACGAAAAAAAGCACTTTATATAAAGGGGTGTTTAAATACAACAAAGCGGTTACTATAAAAGCGGCTGCTATTGATGCTGCAGAAAATATCAGCAGTGCTGTAAAAACGGCAAAATACGGTGCATCTAAAGAAAACTGGAAAATTGTAACGGCTTCAAGCGGCGATTTAAGTTCTGCAAACCGAATTATCGACGGAAATCCAAATACGGATTGGAGTTTTGGAAATGAAACCAATAAACTACCGCAGGAAATAACCATCGATATGGGAAGCCTTTTATACTTAAACGGTTTTACGTATATACCGCAGCAAGTGGGTAATAATCTTAATTTAATTTCAAATTATGAGTTCTATACAAGTATTGATAATGTGAACTGGACATTGCAGTCTGAAGGTGAATTTTCGAATATTAAACACAACCCAATCGAGCAGGTTAAGACTTTCAAAAAGACCAAAGCCAGATACATTCGTTTCGTTGCCAAGTCAGCGGTGGCGAAGGGATCAACTGTTTCTATTGCAGAAATAAACGTGATCGAAACATTATAATTGCCTTTTGAATTGTAATCTTTTTGCTTAAAGTTTCAAATTTTGTCCTATAGCGAAGCTTATAGGTTATTAGTCGAATTTTTGATTATTTACATTATGTAATATTTAATTTTATACTAAATAATTACAACTACAGGCAAATGATTAAAGAAAGTATAAATTTCAAAGAAGCAGGAAAGTTTGAAGAAACGCGTTTTGAAAAGATACATAATGTAATTTTCGATTCGTCTAAAGAAGCATCTATTTTAGTAGCTCAGGAAATAGCCAATATAATTCAGAGAAAAGAAGAATTAAACGAACCTTGTATTTTAGGTTTGGCAACAGGATCTTCACCCATAAAAGTATATGAAGAATTAGTTCGTCTTCATAAAGAAGAAGGTTTAAGTTTTGAAAACGTAGTAACTTTCAACTTAGACGAATATTATCCAATGGATAAAAAAGATATTCAGAGTTACTGGTATTTCATGCATGAACATCTTTTTAACCATGTTAATATTCTGCCTCAAAACATCAATATTCCCGACGGAAACATCAGCAATGAAGACCTTCAGCAATATTGTATTGATTATGAAATGAAAATTAAAGCTTACGGCGGATTAGATTTTCAGCTTTTAGGAATTGGAAGAACGGGACATATCGGGTTTAATGAGCCGGGTTCTCACGTAAATTCAGGAACCAGAAGCATTACCTTAGATCACTTAACGCGTGTTGATGCGGCATCATCATTTTTAGGAATTGATAATGTGCCTAGAAAAGCAATTACAATGGGAATTGGTACAGTAAAACATGCTAAAAGAATTGTACTTCTTGGATGGGGGATCAGCAAAGCAGAAATTATAAAGAAAACAATCGAAGGTGAAATTTCATCCCGGGTTCCGGCAACATATTTACAGCAGCACAACAACACAACTTTTGTTTTAGATACCGAAGCTTCGTCAGAATTAACGCGAGTAAAAACGCCTTGGTTAGTAAAATCTGTAATCTGGACAGACGAATTAAAGCTGAAAGCAGTGGCTTGGTTAAGCGAATTGACTAAAAAACCTTTCTTGAAACTGACTGACAAAGATTATAACGATAACGGAATGTCTAGTGTTTTAAGCGAAGAAGGAACTGCATACAATTTGAATATTAAAATGTTCAATAAAATGCAGCAGACTATTACGGGCTGGCCAGGCGGGAAACCAAATGCCGATGATACATACAGACCGGAACGTGCTGCTCCGGAAAGAAAAAGAATTATCATTTTTAGTCCGCACCCTGATGATGATGTTATCTCAATGGGAGGAACTTTTGATCGATTGGTGGAGCAGGGACATGATGTTCATATTGCATATCAGACTTCTGGAAATATTGCGGTTTCAAATCAGGAAGCTTTAAAATTTGCTGAAATTACAAAAGCATTAAATGCTGATTCTGCTGAAGCTGAAAAGATTATTGACTTTTTGAAAAACAAAAAAAGTAATGATATCGATTCGCTGGAAGTTAGAAAATTAAAAGGCTTGATTAGAAGAAGCGAATCTCTTGCAGCAACACGTTATTTAGGCCTTCCGGATTCTAATGTAAATTTCCTTGATCTTCCTTTTTATGAAACAGGAACAGTAAAGAAAAATAATCTTGGCGAAGCTGATATTGAAATTATGTGTAATATCATCGAAAGAATAAAACCTCATCAAATATATGCAGCCGGAGATTTAGCAGATCCGCACGGAACACACAAAGTCTGCCTCGATAGTTTATTTGAAGCTTTGAAACGATTGAAACACAAAAGTTTTATGGATGACTGCTGGGTTTGGCTGTACAGAGGTGCTTGGCATGAGTGGGAAACGTACCAAATTGAAATGGCGGTTCCAATGAGTCCGGATCAGGTGCTGAAAAAACGTCACGCGATTTTCTATCACCAGTCTCAAAAAGATGGTGTAATGTTTCAGGGAGATGACAGCAGAGAATTCTGGATTAGAGCAGAAGACAGAAACAGATTAACTGCAGAAAAATATCACGCTTTAGGTTTGGCAGATTACTCTGCAATTGAGGCCTTTAAGAGGTATTTTTTCTAAGAAAATCTTTAAAATATAATAGACTATTTCATGTGGTTTATTTGGTTAGTTACCAAGTTTTGAAATGCAGCCGTGGTTGGCTGCATTTTTTTTATGCTTGTTTTTGAGATTTAACCACAAAGTTTTTTTTTACCGCAAAGAGCGCTAAGGTTTACGCAATCCCGATAGCTATCGGGAGCAAAGTTTTTTTTTCTCATTTTTTGTCACCCTGAGCGAAGTCGAAGGGCGCAAAGAAGCTCCGCATTTTATGTCATTTCTGAAATGACAAACCTCAACTAAAACGAAAAAACCTTTGTCAAAATTTCAAATTTTGATAAAGGTCTCGTTATATAAAAAAGGTCTTCGACTACGCTCAGACTGACAATCGATTAAATTGAAGAATTTAAAATTCTCTGTTTTACATGATCGATATACGATCTTCCAATAACGTATCTAAGTCCTTCAATTTCAATGCTGTTTCCTTCAACAGCGTCAATTTTGTCAATTGCGATGGTGTATGAACGGTGAATTCTCAGGAAGTTTTTTTCCGGCAGTAAATCCGTGAAGTCAGATAATGTGCTGTGTATGATGTATTTCCCTGTTAAGGTGTTTATTTTTAGATAGTCTTTCAGGCTTTCGATAACCAAAATTTCGTTGAAGAAAATCTTCTTCATTCTCTTTTTATCGATTTTAACAAAAATAAAAGGACTGTCTGCGTTATTCTCTTGTGGAGAATTGGTTTTATTTTCCAATCTTTTGCTGACTTTGTTCAGCGTTTTCATTAGTCTCGGAAACTCGATTGGTTTTACAAGATAGTCTAAAACGTCCAGCTCATAAGTCTCAATTGCAAACTGGCTGTAAGCACTTGTAATTACCAGTAAAGGCGGATTTTCAAGACTTTTTATAAAATTAATTCCGTCTAAAACCGGCATGTTAATATCCAGAAAAATAACATCAACCCTATTATTTTTCAAAAAGTTTAGGCCCTCAATCGGATTACTGAAAGTATCTATTACCTCAAAATTTTCAAGTGGCTCTAAATAGTTTTTTATAACATTGATTGCCAATGGTTCATCGTCGATAATCAAACATTTTATTTTCATTTCTATAATCTTATGTTATTTGAGCGAAATAATTTAGCAGGTAAACTTTATATTATATACGAGGAAAAGCTGTATTAGGTTACTTTAATAACAAGCTTTACAACAAAAATATTCTTTTTATTTTTAAATGAAAGCTTATAGTCACTTTTATTATAACCTAATTCCAGTCTTTTTTTAACATTTTCAATCCCTATGCCACTTGACTTGTTAAAATTATCCTGATGTTGTGTAATTTCTGGCGTTGGATTTGAAATTGTAAAATGCAGAAAATCTTCTTTTACTTTAAAGTCAATGTTGATTCTAACCTTTCCTGTATTTTTGTTCACGCCATGTTTAAAGGCATTTTCAACAAAAGTCAATAAAATTACCGGAGAAATCTCCTTATCGTGAATATCCCCGGAAACTTCCATGTTAACTTCCAGGCGTTCGTCGTTTCTAATTCGTTCCAGATCAAGATAATTCTGAATACAGAGAATCTCGTTTTCTAAACTTTGTTTTTTTCCCTGCGTATCATAAAGCATATAACGCATTAATTCTGAAAGTTTTAAAACAATCTTTGGTGTTTTGTTTGATTTTTCTACAGATAAAGAATAGATATTATTTAAAGTATTGAAGAAAAAATGCGGTGAGATTTGCGATTTGAGAAAAAGCAGTTCTGTTTCTAATTGTGATTTTTCAAGATCGGTAACTCTTTTTTGTTCTTTTAAAAAGTCTAAAGTGATTTTAATCGCCGTCACAAAAGTCATTACATAAAGCTCTCCCATCATCATATCTATCGTGTAATTGAGCGTTAGTTTATCAATTGTCTGCGGACCTTCCGGCCATACATTATGCGTGATTAGCATATAAGTAAGATTGAACTTTATAAGTACCATGATAAAGATGGCTGATAAAACGGCAAGTATATAAAGTACATACTTTTTTCGGTACACCAGATAAGGCATAAAAATCAGGATATTCAAATAACACAGCGTCATGTGAATTGGGAAACCCAGTAAATTGGTTTTTATCGAATACCAATAATCATTAAAATAGCTTCCCCATCTAAAAGTATTAAATAAGAAATAAGTCAGCCAAAAAACCACATGATAATACAATGGGATACGATATAATTTGTTAGAATTGAAATTCATAATATGATATGTTTTTTGTCTTTTTTTGATGTTTATCTAAGTTTATGTGTTATCCGTCTAAATAAGTTTTAATAAAAAAACAGTTTATTTAAATTTAAAGTTAAATTAAGGTTGTTTTATATGAAGAAATTTCTCGTGCCTGCTTTATTTGTAATTCTGGTTACAAGTTGTAAAATAAAATCATACAAAAATAATAATCAAGAAAATATTTTTGTAAATCACGTTGATCCTTTTATTGGGACTGGCGGACACGGTCATACATATCCGGGAGCAACGGTTCCTTTTGGGATGTTACAAGTAAGCCCGGATAACGGAATCTCAAGCTGGGACTGGTGTTCAGGCTATCATTATTCAGATTCTATTGTGTCTGGTTTTAGTCATTTGCACTTAAGCGGAACGGGAATTGGCGATTTGGCAGACATCTTATTTATGCCGACAAACAAAAAAGTCGATTTAACATTAAAAACAACTTCAAGAGATCAATCACCTTATAAATCATTTTACAGTCATGTTAACGAAAAAGCAGCACCGGGTTCTTACCAGGTTTTTCTTAAGGATCCTAAAATCAATGTAGAATTAACTTCTTCACAAAGAACAGCTTATCATAAGTATACATTTGCCAAAAATGACAAACAATCAGTAGTTGTCGATTTAGGATTTGCCATAAATTGGGACAAAACCTTAAAAACCGGAATTACAATTGAAGACCAATACACTATAAGCGGTTACCGATACAGTACAGGCTGGGCAAAAAACCAAAAAGTATTTTTTGTGGCTAAGTTTTCAAAACCTATTTCAGAATCAGTTTTAACGGCTGATAAAGAAATAGTTAATTCTAAAAAAGCAGAAGCAGCAAATACATCAGCACAATTATTTTTTGATCCGAAGAACTCAGATGAATTATTTATAAAAGTAGCGTTATCATCTGTAAGTACGGCCAATGCCAAAGAAAATTTAGATGGAGAAAATGCAGCTTTTGACAATATAAAATCAGAAGCCTCTTCGATTTGGAATAACGAATTAAGTAAAATTAAAGTTGAAACACCGGTAGATTCATTAAAAACAATGTTTTATACTGCGATGTATCACACACAAGTTGCCCCTGTAACCTATAGTGATAAAAATGGACAGTTTAGAAAAGAGGACGATCAAATTGTTACGGCAAAAGATTATACTGCTTATTCAACTTTATCACTATGGGATACTTTTAGAGCCGAAAACCCTTTATTGACTTTATTGGCTCCAGATAAAACTTCAGACATTATAAACTCAATGTTAACTTATTACGATACGAAAAAAATATTACCAGTTTGGACTTTATATGCGAACGAAACGAACACAATGACAGGTTATCACTCCATTCCTGTAATTGTTGATGCTTATTTGAAAGGTATAAAAGGTTTTGATGCCGAAAAAGCATTCGAAGCCATGAAAACTACCATGAAGCAGGACGAACGTGGTTTAAATTTCTATAAAAAATACGGATATATACCTTATAATTTATTAGACGAATCGGTTACGATTACTTTGGAATATGCTTACGACGATTGGTGTGTCGCACAAATGGCGAAAGCTTTGGGTAAAAATGACGATTATCAATTTTTCTTAAAACGTTCTCAGGCCTATCAATATTTATTTGACCCGAAAACAGGGTTTATGAGAGGAAAATCTGAAGACGGAAAATCATGGAACGAACCTTTTGATCCAAAACATTCCAATCATAGGGAACACACAGATTATACCGAAGGAAATGCCTGGCAGCATAGTTGGTTTGTACCACAAAATGTTGATAATTTAATTTCGCTGCACGGCGGCAATGAAATTTTTACCAAACGTTTAGAGCAGTTGTTTACCGAAAGTTCAGAAATTACAGGAAACAATGTTTCGGCAGATATTTCGGGATTAATTGGGCAGTATGCACACGGAAACGAGCCAAGCCATCATATTGCATATATGTTCAACCACGCAGGTCAGCCCTGGAGAACACAATATTGGGTGCGCCATATTTTAGATACACAATACAATACAACACCAAATGGTTTAAGCGGAAACGAAGACTGCGGGCAAATGTCCGCTTGGTATGTTTTCAGCTCAATGGGATTATACCCAATGAACCCGGCTTCTGGAGAATACGAAATTGGAAGCCCGATTTTCGAAAAAGCAACCATTAATCTTGAAAAAGGAAAAACGTTTGTAATTGAAGCAGAAAATGTTTCAGACAAAAATTTTTATATACAGTCAGCTGTTTTAAACGGAGTTGAATTCAATCAAACAGCAATCACACATCAGCAGATTTTAAAAGGAGGGGTTTTACATTTTGTAATGGGGGCACAGCCAAATAAAAACTGGGGAGTAAAAAAATAAACAGAGACAAAAGACGAAACTAACCTAACTAATAAATAATTTAATGGATATTATTGACGTATCGATAATCGTAGCTTATATTTTACTCTCGGTAAGTATAGGGATTTGGATTTCAAGAAAAGCAAAAAAAGGATTAGATGATTATTTTCTTGGCGGAAAAACAATCAAATGGTATTTCTTAGGTCTAAGTAATGGATCTGGAATGTTTGATGTTTCCGGAACTTCCTGGATGATTGGGGTACTTTTTCTATACGGCGTAAAAAGTTTTATGTTCATGTGGCTTTGGCCAATCTGGAATCAGATTTTTGTTATGATGTTCCTTGCAGTCTGGATCAGGAGATCAAAAGTAATGACAGGTTCTGAATGGATTTTAACCCGTTTTGGTAGTGACAGAGCCGGAAAAGCATCGCATATTATTGTGGCTATTTTTGCCATTATTTCTACAATTGGTTTCATCGCTTATTTCTTCGAAGGAATCGGAAAATTTGTAACCATTATTCTTCCGTGGGATTTAACGCTTCATTATGGCGACTTGATTTTATTAACATCAGAGCGTTCTTATGCATTAATCATCATCTTTTTAACTACGATTTATACCGTTAAGGGAGGAATGTTTTCTGTAGTGGCTACAGAGGTTGTACAATATTTAATTATGATTATAGCCGGCGTTTTAATTGCCGGATATGCTTTTATCAATTATACTGATATTCAGATTAATTCGGTTATTACCGAAGAATGGAAAAATGTTTTCTTCGGTTGGCAGTTTGAAACCCAATGGAGCGATAAATTCCAAACCTTCAATAACTTAATTGACTCTGAAGGTTATAAAATGTTTGGTGCCTTTATTGGAATGACCTTGTTCAAAGGTTTCTTTGCAAGTGTTGCCGGACCAACGCCGAGTTATGATTTACAAAGAGTTCTTTCGACTAAATCAGTAAAAGAAGCGGCGTATATGAGCGGTTTCACCAATTTAATTTTGTTCATCCCAAGATATTTATTAATCACAGGAATTGTGGTAATTGCTTTGGTAAACTTAGCACCGGAATTAAATGCAAATGCAGGATTAACAGGAGCCGATCTGGAATTATTAATGCCAAAAGTCGTAAATTTATATATCCCGGTTGGAATTAAAGGAATTTTACTGGCAGGTTTATTAGCCGCTTTCATGTCTGGATTTTCAGCGTTTGTAAATGCTGGACCGGCCTATATTGTAAACGATATTTATAAAAAATACTTTAAGCCGGTTGCGACAAACGAACATTATATTAAAGTAAGTCAGATTTCATCTTTTTTAGTGGTTGGTTTAGGAGTTTTTATGGGATTCTTTGCAGATTCAATCAATTCCTTAACGCTTTGGATTACAAGTGCTTTATACGGAGGTTATGTAGCAGCGAATTTCCTAAAATGGATTTGGTGGCGTTTTAACGGCTGGGGTTATTTCTGGGGAATGTTCGCCGGATTAATCATAGCTTCTCTGCAATTTGTTTTAGGTCAAAGCAAAGGAAGTTTAACCGAGGGATCATTTTTATATGATTTAGCACAAGTGCAGGCTATTTACCTTTTCCCGCTGATATTTGGTTTCTCTATTTTAGGATGTATTTTAGGAACGTTCTTAAGCAAACCAACAGATATGGAAGTTTTAAAATCGTTTTATACTAACGTAAGACCTTGGGGATTCTGGAACCCGGTTTATAAAGTATTAAAAGCAGAAGATCTGGCTTTCGAAAAAAATAATGATTTCTGGAGAGATATGCTGAATTGCGCCATAGGAATTGTGTGGCAGTCAAGCATGATTTTACTTCCGATATTCTTCATCATCAGAGATTATCCAAAAGCAATTACGGCTTTGATTGTGTTTTTAGTAACGACTACGATATTAAAATTCACATGGTTGGATAAGGTTAGAAAAATTGAAGATTAAGAAAAAAGATTAAAGATAGAGTTTGTCATCCTTGACGAAGGAAGGATCACACACATAACTCGACAAAGATTATCGATTTAGATTGCGGAGTTTCTAGTGTGATCCTTCCTTCGTCAGGATGACAAACAAAAAAATAAAAACAATAAAAAACAAAAAAATGAGCAGTATTCCTTGGCAAGACAGACCCGAAAACAGTAACGATGTAATGTGGAGATATTCTGAAAATCCAATTATCGACAGATATGCAATACCATCATCAAACAGTATTTTTAATAGTGCTGTAGTTCCTTTTGGAGATGGTTATGCGGGAGTTTTCAGATGTGATAATAAAGCGGTTCAAATGAATATTTTTGCCGGCTTTAGTAAAAATGGAATCGATTGGGACATTAACCACGAACCAATCGTAATGCAGTCAGGTAATACTGACATGATTGAATCTGCTTATAAATACGATCCGCGTGTGGTTTTCATCGAAGACCGTTACTGGATTACCTGGTGTAATGGTTACAATGGACCAACAATTGGTATTGGATATACTTTTGATTTTAAAGAGTTTTTTCAATGCGAAAATGCCTTTTTACCATTCAACAGAAACGGAGTATTATTTCCGCAAAAAATAAACGGAAAATACGCGATGTTAAGCCGTCCAAGTGATAATGGACATACGCCTTTTGGAGATATCTGGATCAGCTACAGCCCGGATATGAAATACTGGGGAGAACACCGTTTGGTAATGAAACCAAGTCCTTTTGAGCAAAGCGCATGGCAGTGTACAAAAGTAGGAGCTGGACCAATTCCTATTTTAACAAACGAAGGCTGGCTGATGATCTATCACGGAGTTATCAATACCTGCAATGGTTTCCGTTATGCAATGGGATCAGCGCTTTTAGATGTAGATTCACCAGACAAAGTAAAATACAGAACACAGCCTTATTTATTAGGGCCAGCAGAGATTTATGAAATGGTAGGAGATGTGCCTAACGTTGTTTTTCCATGTGCCGCTTTACACGATACTGAGGAAGATAAACTGGCTGTTTATTATGGTGCAGCAGATACAGCCGTAGCCATTGCATTTGGTAAATTAAGTGAAGTGATTCAGTTTACAAAAGATAATAGTTTATAGAAAAAAACATGCGTTTAAAATTTCAATGGTTAACAGTTGTTCTAGTTTCTTTTTCGGCTGTGGGTTTTGCACAGTCAAAAAAAAATACGATTATTCCTAAAACATACACAGCGGCAAAAACGACAAGTCCAATCACAATCGATGGAGACGAATCTGACGTTTCATGGAGCAAAGCAGACTGGACAGATCTTTTTGAAGATATAGAAAATGATGTAAAGCCTAAATATGCAACAAAAGTTAAAATGCTGTGGGACGAAACCAATTTTTATATATTAGCAAAGATTGATGAGCCGCACGTTTGGGCAAATTTAAAGCAACGTGACACTATTATTTTTTACAACAATGACTTTGAAGTTTTTATAGATCCCGACAGCGACACTTTTAACTATTACGAATTAGAAATAAACGCCTTGAACACTGCTTGGGATCTATTCTTATCAAAACCTTACAGAGAAAACGATAATGTTGTTTTAAACGACTGGAACATTCCGGGTTTAAAATCAGCAGTTAAAATTCACGGAACACTTAATAATCCAACCGATATTGATCAGGGCTGGGTTTTAGAAATGGCGATTCCGTGGGCATCTTACAAAACATCTTATTTCGATCAAAACGTGCCTGCAGATAAATTCTGGAGAGTCAATTTCTCAAGGGTAAACTGGCAGCATTCAATTGTTGACGGTAAATACGAACGCAAAAAAGATGCTGAAGGAAAATTTCTGCCAGAGTACAACTGGGTTTGGTCGCCAATGGGTGTAATTAATATGCATGAACCTGAAAAATGGGGTTATGTTTATTTTTCTACTAAAGAAACAAAAGATAACTTTACAATTCCGCAGGACGAAAAAGTAAAATGGGAACTTTACAATTTATACAGAGCTCAAAAAGAGTATTTTCAAAAGAATAAAGTTTGGGCAAAATCGCTGTCGAATCTAACAAAAGAAACTATCAGTGTTGATAATAAAATTTTAAAGCCTATCTTAGAAAACCATTCTGCAGGATATAATATTTCAGTAAAAAGTCCTTTTTCAAATCAAACATTTGTTATAAAGCAGGACGGGAAAATAATAACAAAGTAAACCACTATGAAACTACCAAAACTATTACTTTTTTTACTGGCATTCAGCATTTTTTCTTGTGCCAAAAAAGAAGAAACCACATTTAAATTTGGGGTCTGGACAACCGCAGACGCCAAAAAATCAGATGCAGACTACACAAAAGAATTCAAAAAATATAAAGACGGCGGTATTGACGAAGTATTAATTAATACCACAACAGATCCTAAACTTTTAAAAAGATTAGTACCCCTTGCCACTAAAGAAGGCCTAAAAGTTCACGCCTGGATTATGGCCATGAACAGACCCGGAGATTCTGTTGCATTACAGCATCCGGAATGGTATCAGGTAAGCAAAGAAGGTAAATCCTGCTTCGATAACCGCCCTTATGTTGATTATTATCAATGGTTATGCCCAACCAGAAAAGAATCAAGAGAACATGTTTTACATTTAGTTGAAGAACTGGCAAAAGTTGATGGAATCGAAAGTGTTCATTTAGATTATATTCGTTTCCCGGACATCTTTTTACCAATTAGTTTATTACCAAAATACAACTTAGTTCAGGATGTAGAATTACCTCAATTTGATTTTTGTTATTGTGACGAATGTGTAAAAGCATTTGAAAAAATCCACCATAAAAATCCAAAAGAAAGCCACAACACTTCTATCGATATGGAGTGGAAAAACTTCAGATTAAATGCAATACAAGCCGTTGTAAACGATGCTTACGCAATTGCGCACAAACACAACAAACAATTAACCGCAGCTGTATTTCCTTATCCGGAAATGGCAGACCATATGGTGCGCCAGCGCTGGGACAAATGGAATATTGACGAAGTATATCCAATGATTTACCACAGTTTTTACAATGAAGAAATTGACTGGGTAGGTTATGCCACAAAACAAGGTGCTGCAGATTTAGAAGGTAAGAAAACGAAAATCAATACAGGAATTTATATTCCGGGATTGAAAAACGATAAAGAACTAAAAGAAGCTATTTTGTTAGCAAAAGAAAATGGAGCAGCCGGTGTTTCATTTTTTGACGGAAATGCATTGTCAGAAAGCAATTTAAAGACAATCAAAGAAACAAAAGCAAGTTTAAAGTAATATTTTTTAAATACATAGAAACATAATATAGATAATTCAACTTTGTCAAAGTTTTAAACTTTGACAAAGTTCATCCGGTATAATTATGTTTGTTAATGCAAGTGAAACGCTTTTTATTCGGTTTCAAAAACTATGTCCCTATGTGTTTAAATAAAACTAAAAGTAAACAGCATGTCAAATAGAAGAGACTTTATCAAAAAAGCAGCTTTAGGCGCAGCAGCCGTAAGTTCTGTCGGTTTTAGCGGATTTGCGAAAGAGAAAGAAAATGAAAAAGAAGGCGTATTAGAATTTCCTTCAAAAAAAGTAAAAAAGCCGGTTGTTATTTCGACATGGAATCACGGCTTGCCTGCAAATCAGGAAACCTGGAAAGAATTAAAAGCCGGAAAATCAGCCTTAGATGCAATTGAAGCCGGAATGAAAATTCCCGAAGCAGATCCAAATGTTCGCAGCGTTGGTTATGGAGGATATCCGGACCGCGAAGGAAAAGTAACTCTTGATGCCTGTATTATGGATCACAACAGTAATTGTGGTTCGGTTTGTTTTTTACAAAATATTATGCATCCAATTTCTGTAGCAAAAAGAGTATTACAAAATACACCGCACGTAATGCTTGCCGGACAAGGCGCATTGCAGTTTGCTCTATCAGAAGGATTTAAAGAAGAAAATTTACTAACTCCGGAATCAGAAAGAGACTGGAAAAAGTGGCTGGAAGATTCTAAATACAAACCAGTAATTAATATAGAAAATCACGATACCATAAGTATGTTAATGTTAGATCAGGATGGTAATCTTGCGGGTGGCTGCACAACAAGCGGCGCTGCCTGGAAAATGCATGGCCGCGTCGGTGACTCCCCAATCATTGGCGCTGGTCTTTTTCTGGATAACGAAGTAGGAGCTGCGGCAGCAACCGGTTTGGGCGAAGCTGTAATAAGAACAGCTGGAAGTGCAATGGTTGTCGAATTAATGCGTCAGGGAAAATCACCTTTTGATGCCTGTAAAGAAATTACAGAACGTATTTACAACAAACACAAAAACCACAAAGACATGGAATACCTGCAGGTTGGTTTTATCGCCTTAAATAAAAATGGCGAACATGCAGGTTACAGCCTTAGATCTGGCTTTAATTATGCTGTTTCTGATGACGAAAAAGGCCACAGAATGGAAGATGCTAAATTTAAAATGTCCTGGGATAAATAATTATCACGTTTAGAACTTTGACAAAGTTTAACGACACAGTTTTGTCATCCTGAGGAACGAAGGATCACACAAGTAGATCGACAAAGATTGGCGAGTTGCTTTGAGGAATTCCTAGTGTGATCCTTCGTTCCTCAGGATGACAAACAAAAACCAAAAAACAAAGAATGAAAAAATTACTAGTCCTATTAACCCTAATCATTTCAATTTTCTCGGCTCGTGCGCAGAAAGTTTACACAGAAAGTGATATCCATATCATTCCAAAACCAAGTCAGACTCTTATTAAAACAGGTGTTTTTGAATTTACAAAAGATACAAAGTTTGTAGTAAACGGTGATTTCCAAAAAGATGCTGCAAATGCTTTGGCTTCTAAATTTGAAGTTGCTGCAGGATGGAAACCAGAAACGATAACAAAAGCTCCAATAAGCAATTTTGTTCAGTTTAAAGTAGATCCGAACTTAAAAAATGAAGCTTACGTTTTAGATGTTAATCCGACAAGTATTGTTATTTCTGCAAAAGGAAATGTTGGTTTTTTATATGGTTTAGAAAGTGTTAGACAATTACTTCCTGAAGCTATTGAAAGTAAATATGCAATCACTTCTGCAAAATGGCAGATTCCAAGTTTAACGATTAATGATGAACCGCGTTTTAAGTGGAGAGGTTTAATGCTGGATTTATCACGTCATTTCTTTGATAAGAATTATATTCTGGCTACAATTGATCGTTTGGCAATGCACAAAATGAACGTTTTGCATTTGCATTTAGTTGATGATCAAGGCTGGAGAATTGAAATAAAAAAATATCCAAAACTAACAGAAGTCGGCGCTTGGAGAGTAGATCAGGAAAATACAAGCTGGAACGCCAGATTGACTACAAATCCTGACGAAAAAGGAACTTACGGTGGATTTTTTACACAAGAAGAATTAAAAGAAATTGTAAAATACGCAGCTACAAAAGGAATCGAAATTATTCCAGAAATCGAAATGCCGGCTCACGTAAGTTCTGCAATTGCAGCTTATCCAGAATTGGCTTGTTTCAATCAGAGAATTGGAGTTCCTTCTGGTGGATTATGGCCAATTACAGATATTTATTGTGCTGGAAAAGAATCTACATTTGAGTTTTTACAAAATGTAATTGATGAAGTAATCACAATTTTTCCTTCAAAATACATTCATATTGGCGGCGACGAAGCTACGAAAACCAATTGGGCAAAATGTCCGAATTGCCAGAAAAGAATTAAAGATGAACATTTAAAAAGCGTAGAAGAATTACAAAGTTATTTTGTAAAACGCATGGAAAAATACATCAACTCAAAAGGTAAAAAAGTTATCGGTTGGGATGAAATTTTAGAAGGTGGTTTAGCTCCAGATGCAACTGTGATGAGCTGGAGAGGAATGAAAGGCGGAATTGAAGCAGCAGATCAAGGTCATGACGTAATTATGACACCTGAAACTCCTTGTTATTTCAATTTTTACCAAGGTCCTCAAAACGAAGAACCTTTAGCTTTTGATGCTTATAATCCGTTAAGCGAAGTGTACAAATTTGATCCTGTAGTTTCAACAATGACGCCTCAGGAAGCTGCACACGTATTGGGCGGACAGGCTAATTTATGGGCAGAACATTTAGCATTGCCAAAAGATTCTGAGTATATGATTTTTCCAAGATTGGCAGCTTTATCAGAAACATTATGGAGTCCGAAAGAAAAACGCAATTGGAATGATTTTACATCAAGATTATTCTCAATGTTCAAACGTTACGATTATCAGGGTTTAAATTATGCGAAGAGTGCTTATTTGGTTACCGCTTCTTCAACGGCTGATTTGGCTAATAAACAAATTAAAGTCGAGTTGAAAAATGAATTCCCTAATCCAGATATCCGCTATGTTTTTGGAAACCAAAGCATTGATTATCATGCTATAAAATATACTACTCCAATTGAAATTAAAGAAACTACAGTTTTAAAAGCTTCTTTGTTTCAAGACGAAAAACCAGTTGGAAAAACATTTACAGATACTATAGTTTTCCATAAGGGATTTGCGAAAAAAGTGAAATACTTAACGCCTTTTAATGATAATTATAAAGGGGATGCCAATACTATGGTAAACAGTATTAGAGGAAGCAAAAATTTCCATGACGGGCAATGGCAGGCTTGGCTGGTTAATGATATGGAATTGGTAATTGATCTTGAAAAAACAGAAAGCATTGAACAAGTTACAGTTGGAGCTTTAGAAAGTCAAGGTGCTGGAGTTAATTTCCCGATTCAATTGAAAGTATTGATTTCTACTGATGGAATTAAATATACGCAAGTTGGGAAAATAACACGTGCGTATGCAGTAAATCCAGTTCCGGAATTGAAAGATTTCAAAATCAATTTCCAAAAGCAAAATGCACGTTTTGTAAAAGTAATTGGCGGTAACCTGAAGAAAAGCCCGAAAGGAGAAAGCTCTTGGTTGTTTGTGGATGAAATTTTGGTGAATTAAATATTTTTAAACACATAGATACATAGATTTTTTTTTAAACTTGGTAAAAAAGTTTAGAAAGAAACTAGTTTCCAACACATAGCTTAATGCGAAATGCTTGTGACAGCTTTGTCAAAGTTTGTCACTTCGATAAAGTAAAATTATTAAAGAATAACTCTCTGTAGTATTTGATTATCAAGGTTGTTTACTACTTTAAGATTGCAGTTTTTTAAGTTTATAAATGTATAATCTGAAAAAAAATGAATAAGATATTATTTAAGCTCGGGATATTATTGATTTGCTTGATGCCGTTTTTTAATACGGCGCAAACCAAAGGATTTTCTATATCTAATGGAGAATTTCAAAAAGATGGGAAAATTATAAAAATACATTCGGGAGAAATGCACTATGAACGTATTCCTAAAGAGTATTGGAGACATAGGCTGCAAATGCTTAAAGCTATGGGATTGAACACCGTAGCAACTTATGTGTTTTGGAATTATCATGAAATTGAGCCAGGTGTATGGGATTTTAAAACGGAAAATAGAGATTTGGCAGAGTTTTTACGTATTGCTAAAAGTGAAGGATTATATGTAATTCTTAGACCAGGCCCGTATGCTTGTGGTGAATGGGAATTTGGAGGATATCCTTGGTGGCTGCAAAACAATCCAGATTTAGTAATTCGTACCAATAACAAAGCATTTTTAGAAGCTTGCAAAAAGTATCTGGAAAATTTGTATGCAGTAGTAAAAGGAAATTTTGCTAATCAAGGAGGGCCAATTATTATGGTTCAGGCAGAAAATGAATTTGGTTCTTATGTTTCTCAAAGAACCGATATTAGTGCTGAGGATCATAAAGCATACAAAACTGCAATTTACAATATGCTTAAAGAAACTGGGTTTCCAGAGCCTTTTTTTACTTCTGACGGTACTTGGCTGTTTGAAGGCGGTGCTGTTGAAGGCGTGTTGCCAACTGCAAATGGGGAAACAAATATAGATAATTTAAAAAAACAGGTTGATAAATACCACAAAGGGCAAGGGCCTTACATGGTTGCAGAGTTTTATTCTGGATGGCTGGATCATTGGGCAGAACCATTTATTAAAATTGGATCTGAAGAGATTGCAAGTCAAACTAAAAAGTATCTTGATGCAGGTGTTTCTTTTAATTATTATATGGTGCACGGCGGTACTAATTTCGGATTTACTTCTGGAGCAAATTATAATGAAGAAAGTGATATTCAGCCGGATATTACAAGTTATGATTATGATGCGCCTATTAGCGAAGCAGGTTGGGCAACACCAAAATTCATGGCTATACGTGAAGTAATGCAAAAGTATTCTAAAACAAAATTAGCACCGATTCCAGAGAAAATACCAGTTACAAAATATCCTAATCAGCTTATCAAATCCAGTATGGATGTTTTAAGTTGGATCAAAAAAGAAAAAGCTGTTGTAAATGACCAGCCCTTAACATTTGAAAAGTTAGGTCAGGGAAATGGATATGTTTTATATCGTAAACGATTTACGCAGCCAATTTCAGGCAAATTAAAAATAGAGGGATTGAGAGACTTTGCTGCAGTTTATGTAAATGGAGTTAAGGTGGGTGAATTGAATAGAGTTTTCAAAAATTACGAGTTGACCGTTTCTATTCCGTTTAACGGTATTTTAGAAATTCTAGTTGAAAATATGGGGCGTATTAATTACGGAGCCGAAATAGTACATAATACTAAAGGAATTATTTCTCCAGTTTACATTAATGAATATGAAATTAGCGGTGGATGGGAAATGTATAAAATGCCAATGAATGAAGTGCCAGTTCTTAAAAATGAAACGGTAAAAGCTGGAAGACCAGTTTTATATGAATCTACAGTAAAAATAGATAAACCAGCCGATACTTTTCTTGATATGTCTGCTTGGGGAAAGGGAATTGTATTTGTTAATGGCCACAATCTTGGACGCTACTGGAAAGTAGGACCGCAACAAACGCTTTATGTACCGGGCTGTTGGTTGAAAGCGGGCGAGAATAAGTTTGTTGTACTAGAGCAACTTAATGAAAGTAACAAAACAGAATTAATTTTTGCAGATCAACCGATACTTGAAAAATTAAATTGAGATTACCTATTAAACAAGAAAACAAAAAATAATAAACCTAATAAACAGATTAAAGATGAAAAGAGGAATATTCATAATCGCCCTTTTATTTTCAGCTCAAATATTCGCTCAGGCGATTTATGAAGATGAAAGATACGTACCGGAAACAGATCCTGCAGTATTGAAAAATTTAGAAGTTTGGCAGGGCAAAAAATTTGGATTATTAATGCACTGGGGAACGTACAGCCAATGGGGAATTGTTGAATCATGGTCAATATGCCCGGAAGATTATGGATGGTGCGAACGTAAAAAAGGAAGTAATCCGGCCAATTATAACCAATATGTACAAGATTATGAAGGCTTGAAAAAGACTTTTAATCCAACGAAATTTGATCCGGCAAAATGGGCAAAAGCAGCAAAAGCAGCGGGAATGAAATACATGGTTTTTACCACCAAACACCATGACGGATTTAATATGTATGACACTAAATATTCTGATTATAAAGTAACAGATGCAGCTTGTCCTTTCAGTACTAATCCAAAAGCAGATATTTTAAAAGAAGTTTTTACTGCTTTTAGAAACGAAAATATTTCAACCGGAGCGTATTTCTCTAAACCAGACTGGCATAACGAAAATTACTGGGATCCGTATTTTCCTCCTTTCGACAGAAACGTAAACTACGATCCGTCGTTATATCCTGAAAAATGGCAGAAATATGTTGATTTTACACACAACCAAATTTTAGAAATTCTTTCAAATTATGGTAAAGTAGATATTTTATGGCTTGATGGGGGATGGGTTAGAAAAAGAGATCAGCAAAACTTAAAAGAAAACTACGACGAGAAATTTGCTGAAAACGAATCTAAAAACGGTTTCATTAAACACAGAGTTGTAGATCAGGATCCTAAAATGGATGAATTGGTGGTAAAAGCACGCCAAAAACAGCCAGGATTAATTGTAGTTGACAGAGCGGTTCACGGAAAAAACCAAAATTACTTAACTCCAGAAGGTCGTGTTCCTGCAAAAACACTGCCTTATCCTTGGGAATCTTGTATTACTTCTGGAGGTGGATGGTCTTATACTCCAGATGCAAAATACATGACTGGAAGACAAGGAATTCATATGCTGGTTGATATTGTAGCAAAAGGCGGAAACTTATTATTAAACGTTGCGCCAAGCCCGGAAGGAGAATGGCAGCAAGGTGCTTATGATTTATTGCAGGCTTATGCAGACTGGATGAAAGTAAACAGTTCAGCGATTTATGATACTAAACCAATTGAGCCTTTTAAAGAAGATAATATTTGTTTTACACAAAACAAAGACGGAAATGTATTCGCATTTTATTTAGCAAAAGACGGAGAAGATAAAATTCCTGCTGTAGTTACTGTAAAATCTATCAGCCCTAAAAAAGGAACAAAAATTACAATGTTAGGTTCTAAAACTTCTCTAAAATGGACAAAAGAAGGACAAGGATTTAAAGTTGTAATTCCGGAAAGTTTAAGAAATAATTTACCTGCAAAAGAAGCCTGGACTTTAAAAATTGAAGCTATTAACAGATAAAAATATGTTTTCAATATCAAAAATAATATCGAAAACAGCATGTAGTTTTTACATGCTGTTTTTTAGCATCACAAATTTTGCACAACAACCGGCAGATTATGTGAATCCGTTTATTGGAACTTCCAACTTTGGAGCCGCTTTTCCGGGGCCGATTGCGCCGCGCGGTATGGCAAGTATAAGTCCGTTTAATGTTGCCGGGGCTAAAAATACTCCAATGGAAAAAGACAGTCAGTGGCTTTCGAATCCATATGTAAATGAAAACACCTTTTTAACCGGATTTAGTCAGGTTAATTTAAGTGGTGTGGGTTGTCCGGAGTTGGGCGTTATTTTATTGATGCCAACAACTGGAAATGTAGAAATCGATCATTTAAAATATGGATCGACGTATTCTAATGAAGTGGCAAAAGCCGGATATTACAGCGTTGACCTCAAGAAATATAAAGTTAAAGGAGAATTTACAGCTTCAAAACGAGTAGGAGTAAGCAGATTTTCTTTCCCGAAAGGGCAGTCCAACATTTTAATAAATCTTGGTTTAGGATTAACAAATGAAGAAGGCTCGATGATCAAAGTCGTTTCTTCGACAGAAATTGAAGGAATGCGTTCTGTTGGTTCGTTTTGTTATAATAGCCCTGAGGATGCATATCCGGTTTATTTTGTGGCTAAGTTTTCGAAACCTGCTGAAAAATTCGGCGTTTGGAAAAAACCTTCCAAATACAACGGTGTTGAAGCACAATGGATGGGATATAACGGTAAGGCGAGAATAATGAAAAATACGATCAAAACAGTAGTTGGCGATAGTATTGGAAGTTATTTTACCTATAAATTCGACAAACAAGAAACCGTTGAAGTTAAAATTGGAATTTCATATGTAAGTATCGAAAATGCCAGAGAAAATTTAGAAAAAGAAACCGAAAATAAATCGTTTGATGCTGTTTATAAAGATACTTATAACGAATGGAACGAAGAACTTTCGAAGATTTTAGTTGAAGGCGGTTCAGAAGATGATAAAACGATTTTTTACACGGCTTTGTATCATACGTTAATTCATCCAAATACTCTAAATGATTTCAACGGAGAGTATCCGCAGATAAAAAGAAGCAAAATTGGTAAAACCGATGGTACCCGTTATACCGTATTTTCATTATGGGACACGTACCGAAATATGCATCCTTTAACATCTTTAGTTTATCCTAAGCAGCAGTCTGATATGATAAAAAGCATGTTGAAAATGTATGATGAAAACGGCTGGCTGCCAAAATGGGAATTAAATTCTACAGAAACATTTACAATGGTAGGAGATCCGGCAAGTATAGTTATTGTAGATGCCTGCTTAAAGGGGATTCAGGATTTTGATGTCTACAAAGCATACTACGCCATGCTAAAAGGTGCAGACCAGATTGAAAATAATCCGCTGCGTCCGGGGCTTAAAGAATATATAGAAAAAGGGTATTTATCAACTAATTATCCAGGACCTGTTTCGACAACGCAGGAATATAATACTTCAGATTATGCGATTTCTCTTTTAGCGAAAGCTTTGGGTGAAAAAGAAGATTATAAGCGTTTTGCTAAACGTTCATTATCCTATCGAAAATTATTTGACAAAGATTTAAAATTACTGCGGCCAAGAACTGCTAACGGAAAATGGTATGAACCTTTTGATCCTGAAGCAGGGGCTAATTTTCAGACAAATGCAGGGTTTATTGAAGGCAATGCCTGGCAGTATGCTTTTATGGTGCCGCATGATATCAGGGGATTGATAAAATTAATGGGCGGTGATAAGCCTTTTTCAGATCAATTGCAAAAAGTATTTGATACCAAACAATTTGATATGGCAAACGAGCCGGATATTGCTTATCCCTATTTATTCAATTATATAAAAGGAGAGGAATGGAAGAGTCAGGAAATGGTCAAAAAACTGGTACAGGAATATTTTCAAAACAAACCAAAAGGACTGCCGGGAAATGATGATACCGGAACAATGTCGGCTTGGTTAGTATATTCAATGATGGGGTTTTATCCAATATCTCCCGGCGACCCAATTTATACGATCACAACACCAATGTTCGATAAAGTAACGATCAAATTAGATTCAAGATATTATAAAAAAGAAAATATTGTCATTGAAAAAGAAGTCAATACTGACGGAAAAATCAAAGCAATGGAATTAAACGGAAAGCCACTGAACAGTTATTTTATTTCACACGATGATTTTGTGAATGGAGGAACACTGAAAGTGATTCAAAATTAAAACCGCACAACTATGTTACAGCTAAAAATCAAAAAAACAGCCATTATTTTTGTAATGGCTGTAGGTTTTTTTAACCAAACCTATGCACAGAAAAAATACCCGTATCAAGACGCAAAACTACCAGTAGAAGATAGGGTAAAAGACTTGTTAAGCCGTATGTCGCTTGAAGAAAAAGTACGCCAGATGGATATGTACAAAGGTGAATTTTTTAAAGAAAAGGAAGATTTCTCTAAATCAAAATCAGATGCTAAAATTGGAAATTTGGGAATTGGAGCGATTCATGACATTTATCCGCGTTCGGCAAAAATGATTAATGACCTTCAAAGCGAAGTAATTAAAAAGAATAAATGGGGAATTCCTGCGCTGATTATGTGCGAGATGCTTCATGGTTATTTAGATGACGGAAGTACTGCTTTCCCAATGAATATTGGTCTTGGAGCAACCTGGGATGTTAACGTAATGGACAAAGTGGGAAAAGTAATTGCTATGGAAGCAAGAGCACACGGAGTTCATTTTGGTCTTGGCCCAAACTTAGACCTTGGTCGTGAACCACGCTGGGGACGTGTTGCTGAAACTTTTGGTGAAGATGCTTATTTAAACAGCGAAATTGGTCTGGCGATGATCAAAGGAATGCAGGGTGATGATTTAAAATCAGATCGTTCGATTATTGCAGAACCTAAGCATTTTGCTGTTCACGGTATTCCGCAGGCAGGAGGAAATTCTTCTCCAATCTTGGTAGGAGAACGTTCGGCCAGAGAAGACCATCTTCCTTCGTTTGAAAAAGCATTTAGAAAAGGCGGAGCATTGGGAACTATGTGCGCGTATTCTGAATTAGACGGAATTCCTTGTGCCGAAAATCATTGGCTGTTAACAGATGTTTTGAGAAACGAATGGGGTTTTAAAGGAATTGTAGTTTCAGATTTAGGAGCTATTAAATATTTGCAGACGACACATTATGTAACAAGTTCTCCAAAAGAAAGTATAAAAGAAGCGATTGCGGCGGGAGTTGATATGCAGTTTTATGACTTTACAAATGAATTTTGGCAAAACACCATTATAGAATTGGTAAACGAAAAGAAATTGACAATGGCACAGATTGACCGCGCTGCCGGAGGAGTTTTAAGATTGAAATTCTTATTAGGATTATTTGAAAATCCATATACAGATAAAAACCTCATTAAAGAACGTTTTCATACTAAAGAAAATCAGGATGTGGCCTTAGAAGCTGCACATAAATCTATCATTTTGTTAAAAAATGAGAATAATTTATTACCTTTAAATAAAGACATTAAAACAGTTGCTGTTATCGGGCCAAATGCAAATGCTTCAAGACTAGGAGGATATGCGGTTAAGAACAAAGTTGGAACAACTGTTTTAGAAGGAGTACAGCAAATTGTGGGAAAAAACGCAAATGTACTTTATGAAGAAGGTGTGCCTTTGATTGTAAAAGGACAGATTATTCCGTCGAAATATTTATTTACTCCAGATGAATCTCAAAACGGATTAAAAGGGGAATATTTCAATAACAGAAATGTTGAAGGAACTCCGGCATTGACACGTATTGACAGCCAATTAGAGTTTGACTGGCCCTGGTCTCCTGGTGATGGTGTTACAGATGATGATTTCTCAATTAGATGGACGGGTTACATAAAATCAGATAAAGCATTTGACGGCTGGTTAGGTTTAAGTTCTGATGACGGAATCAGAATGTGGATTGACGATCAATTGGTAATCGACAACTGGACAAAAGGTGCGACAAGCATGGTTACAACTCCAAAAAATATAGAAGCAGGAAAAAAATACAAAGTCCGCATTGAAATGTGGGAAGGAGGCTGGGGAGCCAGAGCCCACTTACGCTGGAATTTAGAAAAAGTAAACTTACAGCCTGCAATTGATGCTGCTAAAAAAGCAGATGTTGTAATTGTAGTTTTAGGAGAATCAAACGAATTGGTTGAAGAAAACAGAGATGTTGCTTCTTTAGACTTATATGGAATGCAGCAGGAATTGATTGAAGAAATTCAAAAAACAGGAACTCCTGTGGTTTGCGTATTGTTAAACGGTCGTCCGCTTTCGACAAACTGGATTGCTGAAAATATTCCGGCAGTGGTTGAAGGCTGGTTTCCGGGAGAATTAGGAGGAAGAGCGGTTGCTGATGTTTTATTTGGAGATTACAATCCAGGAGGAAGACTTCCTATAACAGTTCCCAAATCTGTTGGGCAGTTACCTATATATTACAACCAAAAACGATCTGCGATTCACAGATACGTGGCAGAGAGTGAACATCCATTATACACTTTTGGCTATGGATTAAGTTATACGAAATTTGAATACTCAAATCTTAAAATCAATACTACTGAAATTAAAACTGACGGAGAATTGAAAGTTTCAGTTGACGTTAAAAACGTTGGAAGCAGGGACGGAGATGAAGTTGTACAATTATATATTAAAGATGTTTACAGCAGTACTACAACTCCAGAAAAAACCTTAAAAGGATTCAAAAGACTAAATGTTAAAAAAGGTGAAACGAAAAACGTTGAATTTATACTTACACCTGATGAATTATCTCTTTGGAACAGAGAAATGAAGCGAGTTGTTGAACCAGGAGATTTTGAAGTAATGGTTGGAGGAAATTCTACAGATTTATTAAAAACGAATTTCAAAGTTTTGAACTAAAATCTGTAAAATGAATAATATGTTTAACGTTTAAGATAATTAAAAAAGAATGCTGTTAAAAAAACTATAAATTGATTCGATTAATTCGATTAGAGATCAGTAAAATAAGGAGGATTAAGATTACAATTTAAAACGTTTTCGCACCCTAAAATGATAAATGTATTCCCAACACCTTTTCAAACTTGTCATTTGTCGAAATTATATCCTGTTAACAAAATGTATTCTTAAGTTTAACATGTTATTAACTCAAAAAACAACTAAATATGATCAAGAACGTACTAAAATTACTGTTTGTGATATGCTTATTTGGATTTCAAAATCTAGAGGCACAAACAACAGTAAAAGGAACGATAACAGATGCTCAAAGCGGAATTCCGATCCCTGGAGCAAATGTTGTGGTTAAGGGAACAAAAACAAGTACATCATCAGATTTTGATGGTAAGTACTCTATTACTGTTCCAAATCAATCTGCAGTTTTGGTTTTCTCTTATGTTGGTTCAGCTTCAAAAGAAGTAGCCGTAGGAAACCAAACTACTATTAATGCCACTTTAGGTGCTGCTACACAACAATTAGGTGAGGTAGTAGTAACTGCTCTTGGTATTAAAAGAGAGAAAAAAGCAATTACTTACTCAGCTCAAAATGTTTCTGTAGATGAACTTTCAGAGGCAAGATCATTAAACGTTGCTAATTCACTTTCTGGTAAGGTGGCAGGTCTTAACTACTCTACGACTTCAAATGGTGTTGGTTCTTCTTCAAGAATTACATTAAGAGGTAACAGATCTCTTAACGGAAATAACCAGCCATTATATGTAGTAGATGGTGTGCCTATTAGTAACGGTACAACGACAACTAACCCTGATATTGATACAGGAGGAACTACACAGCCAGATGGTATTTCAAACATCAACCCGGAGGATATTGCTTCGATGACAGTTTTGAAAGGACCTTCGGCAGCAGCTCTTTACGGATCAAGAGCGAGTAATGGTGTTATCGTAATTACTACAAAATCTGGAAAAGCAGGAAAAACATCTGTTTCGGTATCGTCTAACTTCATGGCTTCATCTGCTTATAATTTGATGAACCTGCAAAATGAGTATGGTCAGGGAACAAATGGAGTTTACAATCCAACTTCTACATCAAGCTGGGGAGGAAGATTAGACGGAAGCCAGGTTTCAAACTGGCAGTTAGTTCGTAACCCAAATTATACAGGGCCGGCTACACAAAGTTATTCTCCACAGCCTAACAACGTTATTGATTTTTACAAAACGGGTTACAATTTAGCTAATACTTTAACTGTTGTAACAGGTAACGAAAAAGCTCAGGGGTATTTCTCTTATACTAACACCCGTGCTGAAGGTATCGTTGGCGGAAACAAATTAGACAGACACAATCTTAACTTAAGATTGACCAGCAAAATCTCTGATAAATTATCATTGGATGTAAAAACTAACTACATCTTTCAGGATATTGATAATTTATTGAGAACAGGTGAAGAATCTATCGGAACATCTGCTTATTTATTACCTCGTAGTATCGCTTATAACGATTATAAAAATTTCGAATATTTTGATGGTGCAGGACAAAGACAATTAAATTATTTTGTTGACGAAACTGGATCTCCAGGAGGAAACCCATTCTGGTCTGCATTACGTGATGACGCTCGTACAGATAAAAGAAACAGATTTATTGGTTTAGCATCTCTTAAATACGAATTTACAAAAACGTTAAGTTTACAGGGTAGAGCTGGTTTAGACCAAATGACAAACAAAAACGAAAGAAACAGATATGCAACTGTTGCATTCAATAATAACTTAGGTTCATACAGCGAATCTTATGAAACTGTAAGTGAATTGAATATTGATGCTTTACTTTCTTACAATGAAAAATTTGGAGATTTTTCTGTTGGACTTAATGCTGGTGCCAGTTCATTGCAGCAAAACAGTTCAGCTTTAACTTCTGGAGGAGTTTTAAGTAAAAGAAACTATTTTGCTCTAGGTAATGTTTCAACAGTTACATCTACTTCTACAGCTTCAGAAAAAAGAATTAACTCAGTTTACGGGTTTGGTCAAATTGGTTTCAGAAACTATTTATTCCTGGATTTAACAGCAAGAAATGACTGGTCTTCTACTTTACCAAATGATTATTTTTACCCTTCTGCAGGTCTTTCAGCTGTTATCTCTGACATGGTCAAATTACCTGAAGTAATTAGTTTTGCAAAAGTAAGAGCTTCATACGCAAAAGTAGGTAATGATACTGATCCTTACCAAACACAGCAAAGATTCTCTTATATTGGAGGAAATGGCGGTATGTTATACGGACAAAGTACAAAAGCTAATCCAAACTTAAAACCAGAGTTATCTTCTTCTACAGAGTTTGGTGCTGATGTTAGATTCTTCAATAATCGTTTAGGTTTAGATTTTACTTATTTCAATTCATTAACGAATAATCAAATTTTCTACATCAATACTCCTGAGTCTTCTGGGTATTCAAGAGCAATCGTAAATGGTGGGGATATTGGTAATAAAGGTATCGAGCTTACCCTTACTGCAACTCCTATCCAAACAGAGAACTTTACTTGGGATGTTACTGCAAACTATGCTTCTTATAAATCAAAAATTAAATCTATTGCAGATGGAAGAGAAGAGTTAGTTCTGGGAGAAGGGCGTTTAGTAAGAAGTAAAGTTGTTGTAGGCGGCGAATACGGAGATTTATATATTAAAGGTTTTCAAAGAGATCCAAACGGAAATATTATTGTAAATAGTGCAGGTATTCCATTAGCAACAAACGGTTTTGATGTTCGCGCCGGTAACTTTAACCCGGACTGGACAGGAGGTATTAAAAATAACTTTAAATACAAAGATTTCTCTTTAAGCTTCTTAGTTGATTTTAGAATTGGCGGCGAGGTTATTTCATACACTCAGGCCAGACAAGCTGGTTTAGGGGTTAGCGATATTACTTTAGCAGGAAGAAGCGGTGGAATTGTTGTTGATGGTGTTGTTTCTAACGGAAACGGAACTTATTCTCCAAATACTACAAGTATTACTGCAGAGCAATACTGGACAGCTATTGGACAAAGAACTCCTATTGCAGAGCCATTTATTTATGATGCAACAAACATTAGATTAAGAGAGCTTGTTTTGGGTTATGCTTTACCAAAACGTTTATTAGGTGATTCAGGATTTACAAGTATTGATTTTTCATTGGTAGGAAGAAATTTATTCTTCTTCGTGAACAAAGCTAAATATTTTGATCCAGAGGCAGGAGCAGGAACAGGAAACCTGCAAGGTATAGAATCTTTCAACATTCCTTCAACGAGAGATTATGGAGTTAATGTTAAATTTGGATTTTAATTAAATAAAGAGATATCATGAAATATAGTTTTAAAATAAAAACGTTAGGAGTTGCATTAATGGCAGTTTCGATTTTATCAAGCTGTACCGGCGACTTTGATGAAATAAACAAAGATCCTAATTCATTAACTGAAGATCAGTTAGATGCTACGTTAGCGGGGCCTTCATTTGCATCGGCGCTTTATGCGGGTATTCATAACGGTTCTTACTCATCGCCTGGTGTTGATGATCAGGGAACATGGGGTATTGCTACAGGTATTTTATCTTCTACTTTTGTTCAATACTTAGATTGTAGATATGGTACAGAGAGAAATGCATTCGTAAACGGTTACGAAGGCCGTGGATGGTTAAGATTTTACACCGTTGCAGTTCCGGCTTTAAACAATGCTATTAAAGCATCTGAAGGAAACGCTGAAGCTTTGGCAGTTCTTAAAATCTGGAAAGTTTTCATGTACAATCAAATGGTTGATGCTTACGGGCCAATTCCTTATACTGAAGCAGGAAACGGAAAAGAGAAAGTAGCTTATGACAGTGTAGAATTTATCTACACAGACTTTTTCAAATTATTGAACGAAGCAAATGCGACATTATCTTCTACTTCTGCAACAACTGTGGCTTCACTTCAGTCAAGCGACAGAGTGTATGCAGGAAGTGTAGCCAATTGGAGAGTTTTTGGTAACAGTTTAAGACTTCGTTTAGCTTTGAGAATTTCTGATAAAGAACCTGCAAAAGCAAAAACAGAAGCAGAAGCAGCTGTAGCTGCAGGTGTAATGCAGACAAACGCTCAAAGTGCTTATTTCAAAGCGAGCAACATTACTCCAAACAATTTAAATATGATTGTAAACAGCTGGGGTTATGTGATGACCGCTTCTATGGAAAGTATTTTGGTTGGATATAATGACCCGCGTTTATCAAAATGGTTTGCTCCAATCGATACAGGAGTTTACAGAGGTCAGCCTATTGGAGGTTTGCAAGATCAATTTGGAACAACTAAATTTTCAGCTTTCAATAATGATGTTTTGGGTAACGGATCTGCAGGAAATCTTAGTGAATCTAAAAATATTGAAATCTTCATGGCTTCTGAAAATTATTTGAGCAGAGCTGAAGGAGCTTTAAATGGATGGAATATGGGCGGAACAGCACAAAGTTTATACGAAACTGGTATTAGATTGTCTTTACAGCAATGGGGAATTGTTGACAATACAGCAATTAACGCTTACATTGCAGGGTCGACTTTACCAACTTTACCAAACGTTCTTACAGTTTATCCAAATTTAGATTTATTAGATATCCCGGTTAAATTACCTGTGGCTTGGTCTTCAACAGAAGCGAATCAGCGTACACAAATTGCAGTTCAGAAATATTTAGCAATTTTCCCTGAATCTTGGGAATCTTGGGCTGATTTACGCAGAAGTGATGCAAAAGTTATTTATCCGCCGCTTAATACCGACAATAATGACCCTGGAGTTGGAAAAAGCTTAATGAAACGTATCATTTATGTTACAAACGAATACTCTTCAAACAGAGAAGCTGTTGAAGATGGAATTTCGAAACTTGGTGGTCCTGATTCTGGAGGAACTAAACTTTGGTGGGATACAAAATAATTATTTGGTTGAGTAAAGAGACACACAATCTTTACTTAAAATGACAAAAGGAGAGGAAACTCTCCTTTTGTTTTATATAAAAGTTAGATTATGAATTTAAAAAAATATGGGTCAATAGTTTTATTAGTTTCTGTTTTTTTTGCTTGTAAATCAATTAAAAACGAACCCAAAGCAGTTAACATTATTCAAAATTATATAGCAGCAAATCCGGTTACAACAGCTAGTCACGCTTCAACATTAGTTGAATTAGAGCCTAACACACTTTTAGCAGCCTGGTTTGGTGGAAAATACGAAGGCGCAAAAGATGTCAGTATTTATATTTCATCTTACAAAGAACAAAAATGGTCGGCACCTAAAAAACTTATCGAACCATTAATTAAAGATGGCGACACGCTGCCTTGCTGGAATCCGGTTTTGTTTAAAAGTAAAAGTCAAAATTTATACTTATTTTATAAAATAGGGAAAAATCCGAGAGAATGGTTTGGTGCCATGATTGTTTCAAAAGATGACGGAAAAACGTGGAGTAATCCAAAATATCTTCCAAAAGGAATTTTAGGACCAATTCGGAATAAACCAATTGAAACAACTCCCGGAATTATTTTATGCGGAAGCAGCACCGAAAGTATTGACGATAATAAATGGCGTGTTTTTATTGAAACTTATGCAGAAGCGACAGACAGCTGGACGATTACGAATATTAATGACAAGAAAAACTTTGATATTATACAGCCGACTTTTTTAGTTCACTCTGATAAAGAAATTCAAATTTTATCCCGAAGCCGACATAATAAATTAATTTCATCATGGTCTGAAGATAACGGAAAAACATGGCAGAAAACAGACAGCATTAATGTTGTAAACTCAAATTCCGGAGTTGATGCCGTAACTTTGTCTAATAAATCTTTTTTATTGGTGAATAATCCACTAAAGATGGGAAAAGACTGGTTTAACGGTAGAAATGTTTTAGATGTAGAATATTCTAAAGATGGCATAAACTGGAACAAATTATTTGATTTAGAAAACCAGCCGGAAGGGGAATTCAGTTATCCGGCCATTATTCAGACTTCAGATAAAAAGATTCATATTTTGTATACTTATAATCGAAAGTTTATCAAGCATACAACATTTGATTTGAAATAAAATTTAAAAACAGAACTATGCAAAAACACTGTCTCGCTTTAGACTTAAATAACCACCCAGATTTAATTGCGGAATATATCGATTACCATAAAAATGTTTGGCCTGAAATTCAGAAAAGTATCAAAGATTCTGGAATTATCAATTTAGAGATTTACAATGTTGGCGATCGTTTGTTTATGATTATAGAGGCCAATGATGATTTCTCATTCGAAGAAAAAGCAAAATTAGACGCCGAAAATCCGAAAGTACAGGAATGGGAAACGCTAATGTGGAAATTCCAAAAAGCCTTACCACAAGCCAAATCTGGAGAAAAATGGGTTTTAATGGATAAAATTTTTGAACTTAAATAAAATTTATGGCACACGGATGACACGGATTCGCTTCGCGAAAAGGCTGATTAAAACGGATTTTTATTTATAGATTTTAAAAATAAATCTGTGTCCATCCGTGTCTTCGCGAAGCGAATCCGTCTCATCCGTGTGCCAATTTTTAGACAATTATAATTATGAAATTTTTGCAAAAGGTCAACTTTGTTTACGGTTTGTTACTTTTTAGTTGTATTGTAAATGCTCAAAAAAGCTACTTAGCACAGACATTTTATAAACATGATAAATATCTTTCTTCAGATAAATTAGAAGGTCGTTTCGTTGGAACAAAAGGAAATAACGACGCAGCTTTATACATTAAAAAATATTTTAAAAAGTATGGTTTAAAGGAATTTAATAACAACTATTATCAGCCTTTTAAAGTATTTGTAAAAGAAGGAATCAACAAAGCAAAATCAGACAGTGTTTCGACCCAAAATGTTTTAGGATATATTGAAGGATCTGACGAAAAACTCAAAAATGAATTTATCGTTATTGGCGCGCATTATGATCATTGGGGCTGGGGCGGAAGCGGTTCCGGAAGCAAAAAGAAAGATACCATTGCCATTCATAACGGAGCAGATGATAATGCATCTGGAGTTTCGGCTTTGTTATGTATTTTGGAAGAAGTTTCGAAGTTGAAAATCAAACCTAAAAGGAGTATTATTTTCATTTCTTTCAGCGGAGAAGAGGAAGGTTTATTGGGTTCAAAATATTTCATAAATCATTTACCGATCAAAAAAGAAGCCGTAAAAGTAATGCTGAATATGGATATGGTAGGAAGATTAAATACCGAAAGACAAATCTATATGGGCGGAGCAGGAACTTTTCCAAACGGAGTCGACCTAATGAAAAAACTAGGCCAAAACAGCGGACTAAACCCAGTTGTATTCGCCGGCGATGTTGGCGGATCTGATCATGTTTCTTTTTACAAAGCTTCGATTTCTGCAGTAGGTTTCCACACAGGCGGACATCCGCAATATCATACTCCTGAAGATGATATTGATTTAATTAATTTTGAAGGTGGTGCTTTGGTGAGTAAGTATATTTATAATGCTTTGGTAAGTATTGCGAATTATGATGAGGAATTGGATTTTATAAAACAGGATTAATATAAATTAAAAAGCAGCTTTTGTTATGAAGCGGCTTTTTGTTTATTGACTTTGATTACGTTCATGAGTGGGAAGCTTGCGTCAGCAGGGTATTTAACTTACTGAAACTAAAAAGAGCAAAATCTAATGACTTTGCTCTTTGCTTTTATAATGGTTGAAATAAAAGAATTTTTTATGTCGAAAAAGTCAACCCCTTAGCTTTAAAACTAGTAAACAAAACTTGTTTAGCTGTACTTATAGTCTCTTCAGTGCGATAAATACTGCACCAAAATTTAATTTGTATTTTAAATTTTCCATCAGAAATAGAATTGTAATAAATCTGAGATGGTTTGGTGTTATTTACTAAAGGAAGACTTTCAAGCGAACTTAAAATAGTTGCATTTATATTTTCGGGAGTTGCATCGCCGCTAATTTCGATAGCAATATCAACCAATTTAAAGTTATCGGTATACGTCCAGTTGGTGATGTTTTGAGACAATAAATTACCATTCGGAATAATAATTTCGGCACCATTTGGGGCATTGATTTTGGTTGTTCTTAATCCCATTGATTTTACTCTTCCAGATTCAGAACTGATATCGATAACGTCTCCAATTTGAATAGGTTTATCGAAAATTAAAATAATACCCGAAACGAAATTGTTTACTACATTTTGAAGTCCAAGACCAACACCAACCCCTAATGCTCCTAAAAGAATACTCAATTTATCTAGAGGCATTCCAGAAGCTGCAACGGCCAAAAGATAACCCACAATCAAAACAATGAGTCTTGTAATTAATAATTTAGAATGCTGTCTTTTGTTAATGTTTTCCTCGTTTTCATCTTCAATTTCTCCAAAAAAATAAGCAACATAATTCTGTAGTAAATGTGCAGCCCAGATAATAATGAAAAATAAAACAATATTTCCTAAAGTAAAAGTTATGCTTCCAATGGTATTTGGACGACTAAGTAAAGTGCCAACAGAAGAACGTAATGACTCCCAAATGTTTAAATTGGAAGCAATTACCACCAGCCACATATAACTGATTACGATAATAAATGGTTTTTTAAGTGTATCCGATAAATTTTCGTAATCAAAAATCTTTTCAATTCCGCGTTTTATTCTTGTTGTATAAATCTGTAAAAGGATTATTTCCAGAATTATTTTTAAAAGAACACTTAAGGCAACAATCTGCGTAAGCGAAATAAATGCTGTTAGGCTCAACATATTTGATAGCGAAACTCTTCCGAAAATATTATAAAGTATTGATAACCCATTTAATCCGATAAAAATAATGCTGGCCCATTTAAAAAATCCTTTGATATACAATTGATCTTTTAAACTCTTAATTTGAACTAAACCATATCGAATTCCCAAGATATTTATGATGATAAAAAAGCAACGCTGAAACATTCCAACTTCAATGAAAAGATCCAGGAAACAGAGAGCAAAAAACAATCCGAAAAGCAATAGCCAGTTTCGCATCGATTTTCCAGACCAATCATTCTTAAATAAAATTGTAAGTACCCCTAGTGAACCTAACTGAAGTAGTTCTAAAAATAGGGCAGGAGCGTATAAGTTTGTAACTATAGCAATGTTTAAGCCTATAACAATTACAGGTAAAATAATGCCTCTGTTTAAATATTTAAAATTAAAAAGAGAAAGATTTTCGGCATGACCGTTAGATTTTAAATATTTCAAATTACGAGAAATATACCATGCTAAAAGTCCCATGAAGAAACATAATGTAAGTAACCCGCCGGCTTTATAGCTTAAATAATAAGCAGCAACATTTTCTTCAATTATAACTTTTGCTTTAATGTTGTGAGACACCACTTTTTTTGCTGTAGAATTGGTACTCCATAACGATGGATATTCTTTTTTAAGAATGCTTATTCCAGATTTTTCGAGTTTTGTCTCTACAGTTGTTAATGCATTAGAAACTGCTATTTTGTGTTCTACTGTCAGCCTTTTTTTGATATTTAAAATTTCCTGATTTTTCGTCATCAGGCTGTCTGTTTTTAGATAACTTTTTTTAAGACTGGCTAATTCTGTTTTAAATTGTTTTCTGCGAATGGTATCTTTTATAAGTGTAAATAAAGTTTTGTCTTTACGTAGATCAAGAATTTTATTTTTAATTTTTTCAAGATTTGCATTGCGGTGATCTATCGCTTTATTTTGTTCATTTAATTCCTGTTCGATTTCTTTTAAAACAATGCGGTACATTTGCTGATTTCGCACATTTGGATTAGCACCTTTAAGGCTTGCCAATATTAAATCGAGTTTACTTTCTGTTCTTTTAATTTCCCCAAACAAATGAAAAGTGTTTCCTTCAAATTCGGCATCATTTGCAGCCGATTGCAAAACATCTCCGGCTTTTTCAATTGACATTAAGTAGTCACTATCTGTTGCGGTTTCTTCAAATAATTTAGACTTGTTTTCTGTTTTTGAAACTGCATTCTGTGAGTAAGAAAATGATACAGAAAATAGTATCATTAGTAAGGCGGATAAATAAGAATTTCTTTTTGAAATCATAATTAATTTGGTGATTTAAGGTCTCCAAATTTAATTGTTTTTTGGATAGGAATGGTTTTGTAAATGGGAAATATCAGAAAAGAAAGATCTGTCAGCTATAAAGAAAAATGTCCTTGAATGTTAAAAAATATTCAAGGACATTTTCTTAAGAATGAAAAGGGATTTACTGTATTTTATTTTTTAAAAAGCAAAAGATATCCCATTTTCTGAATTATACAGTTTACTAATATCATCTTGATTTAATACTCTATTCTTCCAAATAACAAGTTCCTCAACATATCAACATGTCTTAAAGTTGGAGATAAAACCCAGATACTAGTACCGATTTTTGTTATGCTTGATCCTGCTGGAAATTTGGTTAATGTCGCAGCACCAAAAGGCGTTAAATGTATTTGCCATTCAACATCTGTAGAATTATTTCTTTTATTAATAATCCAGTTCCCCGTCGATGAAAAATTAACTGCATAAAACCAAAAGGAAATAGAAAAAGGAATATCTGCTCCATTTCCTGATGTGAAACTAAAGTTTACATTATTTGGTATATCAACATATGCTATATTTGATGAAGGAAAATTTATTGCACTTCCTATTTTTTCCGGTTACATATATTTGTATTTGTAGCAATTCCATTTGGGGATAGGCCAGTTGATTTTGTAACGTCTCCATTAAATTTATAATACGCTGCCAAATTATTTGCTAACTTCTATTTTTATCAAATACGGTATTTTGTAATAAGCTTCCCATAATTATACCCCTAATAATAATACACTGTTTGTATTACCTCTTTTTGTGAAAGTAAAAATTTGTTTTTCAGTTGTTACAGAAGGCGTTCCAAATAACCATGTATGAGGTGCTGTAATTGCCCATGTTACATTTACCCCGGGTAATGTAATACCGTTAAAAATAAAACTGTCAATTAACGAAGATGGAACTGTAATTGTGCAGCTTGTTGTGAAAAGTATTGTTTTTCCATGCCAAGAAGCGGGAATATCTTGACTTGTACTTATTTCTAATTGACTGTATATATCATCTATTGTAGCTAAAGTATACGAACCATTAGATTTTGAAGGCAGTTTCAACTCAATATTAGTTGTAGATGAATTATCAGAAGTTAGTACCGTGGAATAAATTGATCCTTTTGCAAAAACAATTTGATTAGGAGTAATTCTAGTCGCTATCGTGTTTGAACTAATTGATTCATCCGTAACAGAAATAGCAGAAGGCTGTATGTATGTTTTCATCTGTGTAGAAGGAACTAAAACGTTAATACCTTGATAGTCCATATTAACTACAGAACTGAATGGCGAGCCAATAAACTGCATACTTGTATTGGTGGCAGAATTTCCATTCTCTAATACAGATTGTAGGTTTTGTGTTTCTTGAGCAGCATCGCTAAATTGCAATTCACCGCTTTCATTAGTTACTAAAATTTTATTTGGTTGATTTTTTTCTAAATCGGCTACTTTTATTCTGTTATATTTTGTGCTCATTTTTGTTTTTATTTATTGTGATTAGATAGATTTCTTAAAATTTGCATGGAGGATATGATGCTTAAAGAAATTTAACATAGTTTATATTCCTCCATCTGTTATTGCCCAATTGTTTGGTACTCCTGTTAAAATTGCTTTTCCTGCAGAAGCTGCTGTAGTATATTTTGCTGTTCCGAAAGTAATTGTTAAAGAAGGTTTTACAGATTGGGAACTCCAGCCATTATAAATCGCATCTAAATTTGATACTGAAAAATTAGCAGGAGTCTTTCCTGTCATAAACCCTGTAAAATTTGTTACATTTGAAACGTTCCACATTCCGATATCTTGATTAAAAGGAATACTGTTTTGAAACATTGCAGACATGTTTGTAACAGCACTTACATTCCAATTTGAGATTGGCTGGTTGAAAGGACAGTTTCCAAACATATTCTGCATGTTCAAAGTTCCTGTCGTTTTCAATGACCAATTATTTATTGTATTTGATCCTCCATTATTAAATTGTGAATAATAAAACATATATCCAAAATCACTTACGTTTTGGACATTGAATCCACCGATATCTTGATTGAATGCTGTTCCACTAAACATTTGATTCATGGTTGTTGCTTTTGAAGTATCCCAATTAAATGGCATACCCCCATTATTAAATGAAGTTGCATTTTGGAAGACACCTTGCATATTACTAACATTTGATACATTCCAACTGCCAATATTTTGATTAAAATTAACAGCAAGAGCAAACATAAATTGCATAGTTGTTACATTTCCGGTATTCCATGAGTTTATGCTTGAACTTCCACCATTGTTAAATGCGCTGGCTGTTACAGTATTAAACATGGATAAACAATTTTGGACATTACTCATGTTCCAGTTTCCAATATCTTGATTAAATACTAATGCATTTTGAAACATTTGCTGACAAGTTGTATTTGCAATAGTATTCCAATTTCCAATAGGCTGATTAAAAGATGATGCATTTTGAAACATGCTGTTCATTGTTATTGTTCCAGTAGTTTTTAATAACCAGTTATTTATTGTGTTTGACTCTCCATTATTGAATTTTGTTGCTGATGAAAACATACTCGAAAATGAGGTATTATTTGATACATTCCAATTTCCAATATTTTGATTAAACACACTTGCACCACTAAACATTGATGACATATTTGTAACTAAAGAAGTATTCCAGTTTCCTATTGGCTGATTGAATTTAGGACATGCAGAAAACATACTATTCATTACAATTGTGTTTGTAGTATTTAAAACCCAATTATTTATAGTTGGACTTCCACCATTATTGAATGCCATACATGAAACAAATGTGTTGGAAAATATAGTAACTTTTGTAACATTCCATGTGCCGATATCTTGATTAAAATTAATAGCAGACTGAAACATTAAGTTCATATTAGTGACATTTGAGGTATTCCATGACCCAATTGGTTGATTAAATGCAGTAGCATTTTGAAACATTTGGGACATTGAAGTCACATTCTCTGTATTCCAATTGTCTATAGGCTGATTAAAAGTAGCACATCCCTGAAATGTAGCACTCATGTTTGTAACGTTGGAAGTATTCCAATTGTTTAAATTTTGGTTGAAATTTATACAACTTGAAAAAGCAGCCGATAAATTGTTAAATGAAAATGTATTCCATTCATTTATCCTTCCCACTGTTGTCAGTGATGTACATCCTGTAAAAGCATTTTGAAAACTAGTTGTTCCAGTTAAGTCTAGTATGTCTGAAACTTCTGATAAGACTAAATTGGCGCATCCTTGGAAATATACTCCCTGATTTGTTCCTAGTTTTAATTTACCCCAACGAGAAACAGATAATATTTTTAATCTGTCTCCTGTATTATTAAACTGCCAGCCTGTGCAAATTCCGGTTATTTTAATTGTATAATCTCCTGCAATAGTATATGTATGAGTAGTTTGTGCTTGATTCCAAGAAGTTATATTATTGCTTGTTCCATCACCCCAGTCTACTATAAAATTATAAGTCCCGGATGATAATAAAGGTAGTTTTACCTGTGTAGAACTACTTGAACCTGTAGAAGTGTTTGAAGTTCTCCAGGTAGAGACGAAAGAATTTTTAGTTCTTCCAAAAATAGTATTTTGTATTAGTGAACCCATTTTATTTTATTTTAAAAACATTTTTAATCCTTAAATTTGATTGATAATAGTTTAATTCCAAATCCGGCATTATAAATCCTATTTTAAATTTAAAAATCTGTTTAGGTTAAATTTATCTATGCCGAATTTGAAAATCTTAAAGATTTAAAAGAAGAAAAATGTTTTAGTTTTTACTTAAATCCAATTTTAATTTAAGGATTTGGATTTTCTCCTTCTTTATAATTATGAGTTAAAATTCCATTTGCGAAATAGGTATGAAATGGATTTAATGTCAAAGGAAAGATTCTTCTCTTCTCTAAATTAATAGTAACTGCTGTAACCGGAATAATTTCATTATTAATGCCATAAAGGTTATCACCAGCCTGAATATCTCCTAAAGGAATAAATCTCCAAGAGCCATTACGTTGAATGAGCTGTAAGTGAGTTGGAGTAGCTTCCAATAATCCGTCGTTGACAATTATTGTTTTATAAGCATCTTTTTGCGTTAATTTAGTGATTGGTGATGTGATTCTTTTTTCTGATAAAGAATTAGAAGACCATTTGTATAATTCATTAGCATTATTGGTATCAATGAGTGTTTCAATCTCAGCAGAAAGAAGCAGTTGATCGAGATGCAATTCTTCAATAGCTTTTTTAGAACCATCTGGAAGTGTAATCAACGTGCCTTCGACAAAACAGCCGCCTCCTGATCCTCCAGTTGAATTATCACCAGTTGTCTGATAAGTTTCATTACTAGGGACAGAAAGATCTCCGGCTGTATTTCTTGTTGAAACTTTATAATAATAAGTAGTATTAGGACTTAATGCATTATCTGAATACGTTGTTATATCTGCAGTATTTATTGACATGTGCGGTGACCACGTACCACCAGAATCTACTTTTCGATATAGCTGATATCCGGTAATTCCGATATTATTATGCGGTACAGACCATGATAAATCTATCGTCATTCCATCAGATGAAAGACTACTTGTAATAGCAGGAATATTAATTACACAAGTCCCTAAATTATTTGCATAAATTTGAACATTTTCTTCCAGCCAGGCAATGGCTTGGTTATTTGCATCAATAACACTGATATTAGATACAAACTGGTTTGCATAAGCAGTAAGAGTAATTTCTGTACCAGCTTCTCCGGCAGAGCAGTTATTTTTTGTTACAGTTTTAGTTTGTTCTGTATTATAATATCTTGTATCAGGAGGACAGCTTATTGTATCTAAAATGGGTGCGATGTAATCTGGATCGGTTGTCACATTTGGTTTTATATCTCCAGTCGAAGTACCATCGTCTTTATAGTATCTTTCTAATAAAGTAAAAGATTTATATCCTGTATTTGCCATATTTTAATAAGTTATTATAACCTTTGCGGTTGAGAGATTATTAGAATAATTAATGTAACCAATATGAGCAACATCGTTTATTGGCAGATTTTTTCCTTGTATAGAAATATTTTTTGAAAAGTTTAATTGCTGGATTTGCTCGCCATTATTATTTATAATGTCTTTCCCTACTTTTTCCATTGTACCACCATGGAAAGTGGTAATTTCTACATCAATATTCCCTGTGGCTTTAGAACTCCACCAAACGGCAGCCATTCTTACCTGAATATTATTTAAATTGGAATAAACTTCTTTTACTTTTTTGAAATTTATTAAGCATGTTTCTGTGCCCGTTAAATCTGTAATATCACCGCCCCACATGATATAAGAATCCTGTGCAGCTGCATTTAAAGGAAGTTCGTTTTTTAGTCCGTAGCCTACCCACTGATTGTCTAAAGTATCAATACCAGTATTTACAAAACCAGTAAAAGTATCTAAATCACTTCCGGCTCCTAATGCCCATCTGTACTTAATCACCATATAATCGAAAGGTTGTAAAGTAGTTGGCGGTTCAATTACACAAGATGGATTTGCTCCACGCCATGCCGTTTCTCTAATACTACAGATACCAGTATTATTAGCATAAGCCTGAGCATTTGCATTAAGCCATGATTCAGCCTGTTCATTTGCATCAGTTATACTTACAGTTGACACAAATTTATTTGCACTAGCGGTTAAAGTAACCAGATTTCCTGTTGTTCCTTTAGAACAATCATTTTTTTTAACTGCTAATGTTTTTTCTGTATTATAATAAACCTCTGTACCCTCTATAGGAGTATAATTTTCTAAATAATTAAAAGGTTTATATGTTGTATTTTCTTCCATACATTATGTTTTAGTTAATAATAATGTTGTCTTTTGTTTTCTAAAAACCATTAGAAAGTCATTGAATAATTGTTTTTATTATGATGGCTGTGCAGGCCAGACAATAGATGTTAAGTCATCGAGACCAGTTAAATCCCTTAATGCCTGTCTGTAATTTCTCCATTCTGTTTTTTTCTCTTCTGAAAGAGGCGAATCATCTAATTGTGTCCAGTCACTACTAATCAGCAGTGCATTTCTGGCTGTTCTTAGATTTTCTAAAATACTATCCTCACTCTGTACGAAAGCAGAATAAGTATGTTTACCATTAATTACCTTATAATTTTTAGATAATGCCTGCTGCCATTCTTCTGCAGTTAATTCAATATTTGGCTGTGGGATATTCTCATGGATTCCTTCAACATAAAAGCCTGTGTATTCTCCATCTTTGTTGTATGTTCCTTTATACATGATTTTTTTATTTTAAATTTTTAGATTAACGCCCAATTGCAAACATGTAACCATAGTTACCGTCAATAATAGCCTGATATGATGTTTTTGAAAGATTAGCGACATGGTTAAAACCTTTATTTCCAGAGGAGTCTCTTATAGTAGATAATACCACGCTAAAAGCCCCTACCGGCCATGCAAGAGGAAAACTGTAGCTTACACTTCCAGATGTTAGATATGCCCATTGTAATATTAACCCATTACTAAGTTTTTGGTAGCCGCTGGTTGTTAACATATCAAAACCAGAATGTCCTGCATCATAATCAGATGCTGTAGAAGTAGAAACAGAGCCATCTGCCATAAGATATTGATTAGAGGTTCCGCCAGTCTTTACGAAGCTTTGGCTCTCAGTCACTTCTGTAAAAGTTTTATTTCCTGCAATGGTTTGATCTGTCGTTAAATCAACATATTTTGAATTTAATTGCTGATCAGTTATCGATATTGAGCTTGCAAACCAATAATCTACTTCAATATTACGATCGCTTATTGTTTCAGAAAACGTAATAACATTGGTGCCATCAACTATTGCATAATCTTTATCTTCTCCTTCTCTAAGTAGCTGTCCGTTTTTATAAATTTTCACGCTGTATCTTAGAGGTTTGTTTTGCAGTATAATAGTATCACTGTTAAAAACATCGGCACTAAAATTTTCTTTATACGGAATGGACGATTTTCCAAACATTGAATCAGAATCTCCTAATTCTGGATTCATATTCTGATACCAATAATTTATTTCGATATTTCTGTTTGTAATTTCTCCAGAGAAACTAATTTCGGCAGTATTATAGTTTAATGCATAATCTTCATTTTCTTCTAAAAGCTGTCCGTTTTTAAATATTTTAACGCTGTTTTCAACAGGAGGATTTTCTAACTGGATTAATGTGCCGGTAAAATCATCTCGATATTCTTTATAAGGAAAATAACAGTTTCCTGAAATAATTCCTGAATTTTGAAAAACAGATCTTAAAAGTGCGGGAGTAATATAATGTTCGTTAGATGTACCAGTTTCAACCATTTGAAAATCGGCTTTGTCATCTTGTTTATGAACGAAATTGTCAAAAATTTCGACGAAGTCAGCATGTGACGGAATATCTCCATTATTGAATTTGCTGTGAAAGTCATTTCTGCTTGTTGCCATGTTATTTAATTTTATTTCTTGCTTTAAATGTTTGTTTAATAAAACCTGAGTCAAATACCAATGAGGTTAGTCATTGGTATTTATGGGTTTAAAGAGTTAGAATTTTTTCTTCGCTGCTGAACATTCCTGAAGAGTTTTCAGAAATTACTTTAAAGTGATGATAGATTCTTTCTCCATCTTCATTTTTAATAACTAATTCATCTGTTGCCAGTTTAGTTTCCTGCAGAGGCAAATTCACATTAATCTCATTAGATGCTATTTCATGAATTTTCTCCCAGTTGCCTTGATTATTCATTTTATATAAATGATATTTACCATTGTGAACTGTTTTTTTCCAGCTAAAAATTACTGGCTTTAAGATTTCTCCGTTTGTTCCGGTTTCAACTCCCGAAGCTTCTAATACTGGAGATTCTGGCGAAACATTATCCGCAATAATAGTTGCCGTAATTTTTGATGGCTGCGAAGGCGCATAATCAATATTAACGATTGGGTTTAATAAAGTTGAACTCGGATCTGCATATTCAATTTCTTTTGAAACGGTAACTCGGTAAAAAAGACCATCTCCAAAAGGAACAGATTCAAGATCTTCAAATTCATCATACACAGTCCAGACATTATCAAATTCATTAGACAAAGTTTCTTCATCAATTAAAACTTCTTTAACCGGAGTCATGGTTCTTATCGATTGTGCTTCCTGCATCGATTTAGCACGATAGATATTAATTTTCTTAACGTTGAATTCCGGCTGATAAGCATTTAATTCGAATTGAATAGCAGGCTTAATTCCTAAAACCTGATTTTCAAGAATTGGCATAATTCTCTTAATTTCCGGCATTTTAGGCGGAGTTGAAGAAACTAATTTTACAGGTCCTAAAAGATCACTAAATTCACTGAAATTCATCTTAATATCCATTTCACGAACCGCATAGAAATAAATACTCTGCGAATTTCCATCAAGATTAAAATCGGTAAACTGTGTTATATTGTCAGTTTTACTTACGATTTTCATCATTGGGGCAATGTCGAAATTAGTGTCAGTTGGTTTTAAGGTATGACCATTTTTATCTTTAATAGTTTGCTTTTTATTGGTTGGAGTATATTCCTGACCTTTAATATGCTCATAAATAATAGGTACTTCAGTTAAAGGAACAAAAGCGGACTGAATGGCTTGTTCGATAAAATAAACAGCCAGCATATCTGATTCAAGCTCATCACCTTTAGGAATTAAAATTTGATTTAATGAAGTTAAACTCTCAATTTCTAAAGCTTCGATTACAGGTTTTTGTGTCTCATTATGCCATTTGATAAAGTCATTAATTAGGTTTATTAATTCGTCATTATCAGGTAAAGGAAAACCAAAGCCTTCAGGATTGTTTTCCGGAAAAATTTTATAAAGACCGTCTGTTTCAAGTTGATTAAAGTTTAAAAAGTTTTTCCATCTTTCTTTAAAATTAACTTCATCGTTTCCGCCAAGTTTTTTTAGTTCTTCCCGAATCGTATTTATAGTTTCTCTTTTGTACAAAACATTAAAGAAATTCTCTTCATTGGCTCTGTAATGCAATGCACCATAAGGTTTGCGGTCTTTTTTATATTTTGTTGTAAAAGTGAAAGTCGAACGATTATAAAAATCTGGCCTTGTAGCATAATAACTATCACATTTTATTTCTTCAGGCTTTATCGGTTTTTCAATTTTAACCGCATACATCGGACTAGGAATACTAATCTTTGATCTGTATTCAAAAGCTGGTCTTACAGCACGCGTACTGATTCCGAAAATAGAGTAGTGCGTACTTTCATTTTCTCTTGGCTGAATGTTTTCCTGAGTAATTCCTGATGCCGAATCTGCGTATAGATATACTTTGTAACTAGGATAATAGTTTACGTCTTGCTGTCCGATAATGATTTCATTATAGTTATCAGCCATTGTTTGATTTACATAATCTCCTAATTTAAAATCGGTATCATTAATATATAAAACCAAATCTCCTGTTTCGCCAATATTTTCTGTTCTAAAAACTTTAAATTCTTTTCGTGATTCTACGTGAATTGTACTTCCTTCTTTTACAGCACTTTTTCTAAACAAACGGACAATACCATTAGACCATTCTACAGAATTTTCGTTTTCTGAATTGAACTGAGGATGTTGAGGTAAATGAAAACCTGTGAAAGTTATTTTATATAATCCTAAGTGTTTATCTGTACTTAACGGAATGAGATCTTCATTTTCATCTAATTTATATGTTCCATCTGCATTCATTTCATAAGTTTTTTCTAAAACTCTTTCAATTACAGCAGGTTTCCAGATTCCTCTTGTTTTTTCCAGTTGTAAATCGTTTGTGTTTTCACTTTTTGGCTGAATAACTTCACGATGGATTTCATTAAAATAAGCAGGATATTCAACTTTAAAATCAATTTCTGGATTATGCCAATTTGAAGCCGTCTGCATATTTTGTACAAGAGTACACAATTTGTTTTCTGGTATCTGAATTGATTTAATCTGATCAGAATCTATTGTCGCATCTCCATCTGAATGAACACTGTCGCTGACTTCTTTTTTCAGGACTTCGATTAATGCATAATCAAATACTACATCAGCACCTACTGTTTTAGTGAAAACTTCAATATTTTTAACAACATAATTTTGATCCCCAATAGTCAGGATTCCTCCATCATATTTTGTCTGATTATCATTGGTTAATGATATTTTGATTTCCTGACCACTGCTAAGAACTTTGTATTCTTTAATTGTAATAATTGAAGTAAGATTATCAGATGTATTATTTTCAATATCTGTAATTGTTGCATATTCTACATCTGGAAGCCCATCTTTGTAATACAGTTTAAAATGATCTGAAAATATTTCTTCACTATCAGGATAAATACTGTTTATGTCTTCTTCAGCTGTTTGTGCAGACATATCTGAGGGAACAGTATAATTTACCAATTCCTGAGCAGAGTAATAATCGAACAGGATTCTAACTAATGTTTTATCCGTTCCTGTAATTTTGCCCAGACGTTCTTGTTCAGACGCCGAAGTAAACATTAACGGGCTTTCTTCTGTAATTAAAAGCGAGTTGATATTACCTGGCGGCATTAAATTGTTTGCCGGTTTAATATCTGATTCAATACTTATTTGTCTTCCTGTTGTTGCTCTGGAGAAAATATTAATACCATATCCCTGATAGATATAAGTTTTTTTCCCTATTTCTTCCTGACGGATATTTATAATTGATTTTCCAGATTCGGGAATGATAATTGGAACAGATTCATAATTCGATTCCCCAAGATTTTTATTGACATTTTTGTATTCTAAATCATGCGATAATTCAGGTTTTACCCAATTTTCATGCAGCTCTTTAACTTTGTAATCAACTCCTGCATAAAGTGGAAAAGTAAAAGTACTTCCGTCATACTCTAAAGTAGATTTAAAGAAATCTCTATAGTCTTTACTAATGTCATAATCCATGACATCATCCATAAATAAACTTACATATCTTTTCTTTCCATCAAAACTGTAACCTTCGGGACCTGTAATTTTTGTAGTCTGACTTTCATCAGAATTCATATTTAAACCTGGAACAATTTTATTCAATTGTACAGGAAGTGACTGACGTTCTGTATTTAAAGATGTTGGAATACTCATAGAAAGATGCTGTCTTTCATTTGCTCCCGTGCCATCTAAATCGCCCAAAGTGGTATATTCTGTTAGATAAACAAATTCTCCTGATAAAACTTCGTTATCAATATCAATGCATCCCAAACCTAACATACGCGCAATATGATAGTCATTTGCAGCAATGTTTAAGAGATCCAGATAAGATATTTGTGTGAATCTTTCATCCTCCAATTGTTCCTCTGTTGGAGTTTTTCCGGCGTCAAGATCTCCAAAATTGATTATCTCTGATGCAGTTGGATTATCAGCTTCTTTACTTAAATCAAGATATTGGCTTACAATTTGTTTAATGTTTTTGTCACTGTTATCTGTTCCAGCGGCTGGTCTGTTCCATTTATCTTTATAATTAGCAATATTTGCATAATCATCATCATTATATTTTAGCCATTTTCCATGAACTGCATTTAGTTTTGGTTCTAATTGTTCAAAAACTTTAGTGTCATTATCACTTAATGCATATTTTCCTTTTAAAGTCCAGTCTCCGTTTGTATTAGCTTGTGTGATAAAATCTGAATAAAACTCAAAACTTATTGAATTTAAAAGACAGTTATTAGCTTTAAATCGGATGCTTCTTCCATTCTCAGCAACTAAACGAATATTGTCTGCTTGAGATGAAGAATATGTTTTACGATTCGAAACTCTTTTTGCAGCTGTAAAACTGTTTTCAGCAACTGATAATGTTTCTAATCTTACATTACGGGAATCATTTGCAGATGAAAAATTTAATTCAGCAGCAAAAAACAACTCAGATTTATTTTCAATTTCGATCAGATTATTTCCATAAGCCTCAATAAAATCAGCAGGATTAACCAATGGATCTATCGCAAGTTTAACCGATCTGTATTTTGTCTTATTATGAAAAGTAACATAAATTGATCGTGTTGAATTGGAAGTTTTATAAATCCATAATCCTTTTTGATTATCAACAACATTTGGTTCCTGACTTAAATCCAGAACATGGTTTTTCTTTACGTAAGGAGCTCTGTAAACTTTTACGAAGTCATCTGGTTTATTAAAATTAGATATCGGACCAGTATATAAATCTCCTTTTGGAAGATGTTTTTCGCCTAATTTGCCGGTAAGCATCCAGCGAAGGTGAATACCTTTTGTACTGTCAACTCCTCTCGAACCTGCAGCTGCGATTTGTAAATAAGTTGACTGCAGATTTGTTTTTGTCGGATCAATATCAATTACAGCAGATTCTTTACCAACATTAAAGTTAATGCTGAAGCCAAAAGGGTTTTTAATGCTGCTTAAAAAGATTGGAGCTGAAGAATTTCCAAGAGCTAATGGTTTTCCTTCAATTCGAATTGCAGCTTCAATTTGTGCCGATCCGGGAATTGTAACTGCACTTTGAAGTTTAAAAATTAAACCATTTAAACTGCTTTCATCATGAATTCTCGTTCCGGCGCTTAAAGTAAGAGGGACACGGCTTTTGTTTCGAAGTACTAAACTTCCGGCTTCCAGCTTTACTTTTACACCTTTCTTTAAAACCGGATAAACAATTTTATTTTCAATAATACTTACATTCGGAATACAGCCTGTTTGTGCAGTAGATAAATCAGTAATCAGTTTGTTTAATTCTACTCCTAAAGTGCTGAAATCAGAAACTCTAAGATAATCAGATTCTAGAGCCGAAGTTCTGCTGTCTTTTAATTTTGGCGTTCTGCCCAAAAAGGTATTTAATGGAGTTGTTAACTCGTTTGCGTTGCCGATTCCGCTTGTAACACCATAAACAAAAACCTGAGATTTAAGATTTAAATCAGAAAACAAACCTTTTAATAATTCAGAGTTGTTTACCTGAAGACCATCAGTTACAACAAAAACAATATCAGGAGTAACAGCCAGATTCTTAGCCGCATTTAAACCAGAAGCCCAATAATCAGATTGAATGTAGGCTCTTCCGTTACCAAACAAATTAATCCAGTTTAAAAAATCCTGTGGGTTATCTGCAATTCTTTTCTGGATAACATTATCGGATCTAACAGCAGTATCGCTGTTAGACATTCCGATTAATGAAAGTGTGATGTTGCTTTGAGCCTGAGAATTGATAAATGAAGTCAGCCCGTCTCTAATTTGCTGCGCTTCATTGGTGTTAATCGAACCAGATTCGTCAACAACGATTGCTATATATTTTTCGCAGCCAGAGAGCTGGCTTTCCTGAAGATTTATAGAACTCATTTTTTTCTTGTTTTTAAAGATTTGTATTTTCTAATTCTGATAATTGAACTTCTATGTTTTGCTTGTCAATAGATTCGGTTAATGCTGTTCCTCCATTTTTCCACATTCTGTAATCAAACTGAATGTTTAAATTTTCCTTTGGAATTATTTTGCCACTATGCATAACCAAAACCTGTGAATAATCTTTTGAATGCAATACTTTATATCCAGCTTTAGGACTTCCTAATTCATCAACTACTGCAATTGAATCTTTGATTTCTTCTAAAGGCATTTTTGGTATATTAAATGGCTCTGGATTACGCACTAAAAGAGCAATTGTATTACCAGTATTGATATCAATAATTTTATTAACCTCCGTATTTTGTGCCGGATCAAGAGGAGATATTTTTAAGATTCCTTCAATTGCACGGTCAAATGAATGTTGATATTTTGATGCCATTGAATCACTTAAGTCGTTTTGTTCGTTAGTAATTACATCATGTAAAGCATCAATTTGATCCTGAATCAGATTAAGTTTAATATCATATAAAGCTCTGTGTGATTGGTCTTCACTTAAATAATAACTTTGAATTTGCTCTTCAAAATCTTTATAGCGCGAAGTCTGGAAACCGAATTGGTGTACCAATACGTTTTTGCTTGTGCTGGTAGTTCCATGCTGCGCATCATCAAAAAAGTTATTTACTAAAACGGTATAAAGTTTTGAAGGTTTTAAATCAATTAATTCTACCTCGTATCTATATGATTTTGGTTTTATAGGTTCGCCCCATTCTAAACTACATCTCATCGCTGATTTATCAGTAAGAATATTGTTTATCAATTGAATACCCAATGGAATCCTAGGATCGTTATCGTCTTTCCACTCGAGAATTTCCTCATTTGGTTTTGGATATGCGATCGCTTCATTTTTAAACGGATATTCGATAAGCAAATCAGTCAGCGGATCTTTAATAAAAAGATTTAACTTTCCTTTTATTTCAGGTACGGTTTCAGTATATGGTCCCCAATTTTTAAACATGTGATACGCATAAGGATTTGTAAAAAACAAGGATACTTTACATTGTTGATTTCCATAAAAAGCAGGTTTCGATTGCAATAAACTTCCATCAGCATTTGGGTAAGAACGGTTATAATCTAAGTATTGTCTTAATGAAGTTAATGGCGATTTCGACAATTCTGTTAGTTCATTTTTAACTGGCGGCTGTTCACCTTCAGGAGTTACCGGATCTGGAACTGGATAATGTCCTACTGGTCCTAAAGTTTTAAATCCGTAATAGTATTTAAATTCAGTTGTATCTTTGTCATCCACTTTATCAGTTAAAGTAAAGTCTAAACAATAGGTTGTATTAGGTCTCCAGATAGGCTGAACAGTATTTTCAACTGCAGATTTCATTGCTTCTCTATCTTCTTCAACAGCTTCTATCTGCGGAATAGTTGTGTTATGGAAATAACTTTCTTTACTCAGCCATTCAATACTTTGAATTGAAGTTGTATAATCCAATTCAGGATCTTCTTCAGCATTTCCGTTAGCACAAATTGTCTCATTAACCGAAATTAATTTTGAGTTTTTTGGAGCTCTCATATAATTTACTTTTTCAACCAATGCAGTTGTTATCAAACTTGTCATTTCAGTTGTTAAAGCTGATGCAGAGGTAGTTATGGTAACTGTTTGTTCAGGATATAAAGAACAATTATCAAACTGATCAGTAAACAATGAAAAATAAACACCTTTTTCTTTTGGTTTAGAGGAAAGCATCAGAATTTCATTTTCAGAAGGTTCATTTTGAAGATGGATAATCGATGCATTTTCTACATTGCTTCCTCTTTTAATTAATCTTGTAAGTGCTAATGCCGAACTGAATACAAATAAATGCTGTTTGTTATAAGCTATAATCGAATTATCTGCAAGAGTACTGTTTGATAAATAAATTGGAGAATTAAAAACCGTATCTTGTTTTACAATATCTAATGAATTTCCTGTAATTTGAGCTAAACCAAATTTTTCATCTGAGAACTTAACGGTAACTAAAACTTTTCCGTTTGCAATAACAGCATCAATAATTTCAGAAACTGAAGGATCAGAAAGCACTTTTGTATCCATTACAGAAATTGCATTTGTACTGGTGTTAAGATTAAAATGAATAATCTTTTTGTCTTTAGTAACTAAACTAAATTCAGCAGCATTATGCTGTAGAACTTTAATTGCAGTTCCATTGATTGTCGCACGCTGAACAAGAGCACGATCAGTTCCGTTAACCCAGTTAATTTGTGTTTCAGTTTCTAATGCATTAACCCAAAGCAATTCGTTATTTGCAAGAGGCAGTACTTTGTTAAATCCTAAAGAATAACTGTTTAAATATTGTACTCCCGAACTTAAATTCAATTCATCATCAAGTTCAGTAACAGCCATCGCATCAATAGGAGATTCACAGCCAATAATAAGATCAAAATCAATAATAGCATCTCCAATTCCTTTGCATTGTTTAGCATTCAGTGCCTGTGTTACCAGTAAAGTATCATTTACAATCTGCATCGAAGTCACAACGCCATTCAATAAGCGTTCCCTTAAAATATCTCCTTTTGAGTCAACTTGCAAAAGAACTGTTGTATCGACTTTTGGATGGAAAGTGATAATGTAAGTATCGTTGAATTTAATTATTTTATCAAATGCATAAATGTTTTTTCCTTTATATCCGTAATAATTTGTAAAGGTTAGTTTGCCAGGTGTTTCTGCAGATGGATTATCATTTCCTGCATTGATTTTTAATGCAGCTAATTCAGCTAATAATGAATTATATTTATCAATATCAGTTGGTAATGTAATCGTAGTTTCATCAGTTTGATTGACATAAGTTGTCTCAAATAATGAAGCAATTTCATTTCTGATTTCTTTTATACGCTTTGCATTTGCTGCAACAGGAGTAATAACAATTTTATTTATTTTAGTTTTTTTAATAGCATCACTTTCAACATCAAATAATGTTATATCATTTAGTAATTCGGCTTTAGTGTAAGTCAGTTCTTCAAAAGCTGCTGATTCTTTTGTTTTTCTTATTTCAACAGGTGCATAGGTAGTTAGTTTATCACCTTCTTTTTCAATAATTGAGGTATAGGCTTTTATGGTAACTTCTTTGGCTTGTGTCGTAAGTTTTAAAACGGGTTCTATTGCAGATTCCGGGAAAATAATTTCTAAATCATTATAATTTTGAAATGATAATGATTTACTATAATTATGCGGGTTTCTTTCGCCTGAAATAGCCATAAAATCACCAGCTTCAATTTTATTGTTTTCTAAAATTTCAGGAAGCTCTCCAATCAATTTAAAAAACAAGCCGTTAATCTTATCTGCTTCATATTGGGATGGTACATAATAGCGCTGTCCAATTTGTTTATTAAGGAAATCGGTATGTTCAGGTTCAAGTTCTTGAGAAACACAGAATAATTTAGATGAGGTGATTCCAAATTGCTCCGGAACGTGCCATCCAGGTTCAGCTGCACTTAAGAATGAAAACGGGTTCGTTCCTAATACACGAATACTATCATATTGATCAATTGCTTTCTGCCATTGTGCCCAAGGTAAATTGCTTAAATCTTCAGTTGCATCTATATTTTTTACAGCTTCAAATGGGTGATAATCTTCCCATGCTGAACCATTCCATGATTTTATATCAATAGATTTAATTGCATATTGATGTTTAACCTGACGTGGCTTCTTAGCTGTTTTAGGATTATCGTCTTTTGGGGGCATAAAATCGGTATAGTTTTTTGCATCTCCGGTATAACCTCCAATTTTTTGAGACAATTCAGGATTTGGTAATACTCCTTTAGCCATTTTAATATCGATGTACGTATCTAAAGGGATTATTTGTGTAATAAGATCTGCTTTAGGCATTCCATTAGAAAACTTACTAGGATCATAGTCATTATCATCTGTTGATTTGAAATAATCAAGTGCAAAAGCTTGATTGGTAAGCATGTGAACTCCTTTTACATTTTCTAAAGTTCTGTTGTCAACTCCATCACCAAATGTTCCTTTTGGCAGCGGGCTGTAAGGTGTACGATCAACAACTCTGTTAATATCCCATTGAATTTCGACTACAAAGTTTTTACGGACTCTTATAAAACCAATTTTTACACGAACACTCAACTCCAGTTTAGCATAAATTAAGAATGGTTTAAATGATTCTACAGAGAAAATAGTATCTAAAACAATCTCGACATTAATGATCCAAAGTTTAATTTGAATACCTCCGCCGGCTGTAATATATCCACCCATTTGCGGACGCTTGAACGAAATTTTCCCTCCCAATTCTAAGTAAGCCCATAATCTTACTCTAGCAGGACCAAAGCTTTTATCTAAATTGAAATCTAATCTGGCACCGGCTTCAATTCCCTGAGCCGAAAGCATAATAAAGGCTTTAGCACTAAATAAGGTTAATATATCGGCTTGGATAGGATTCTCTTTAGTTCCAATGTTTACATACCAAGGCTTTTGATTTTTAAAGAAGAATCCGGCTTCTAATAAAGCATGAAGTCTAAAAATTTCACCGCTGTCTTTTGGAATACTAAAATCTGCTCCGGCTGCCAGTTCTAATGAATCATCACCAAATGCTACCATCGCAAAGAATGGAGGATTACTAGGATCATCTTCAATAAGTCCTAATCGCCCGGCAACAACATTTAATCCTGCTTCGATATAAAACAGAGTAGGCAGAGACAATAAAAGCATAGCTCTTAAAGACAATACATGTCCGCCGTCTGCAACAGTTCCAAAAGTAGCTCCGGCTCCAATAGAGAACGGAGAATTGTATTGCATAGAATCTGGCGGTCCGCTGAATTTTCTAATATTAATACCTGGTTTTGGAGCTTTGTAAAACTCATACCAAGAATTATCTTTTTTCAATCCTGCGGCTTCTTTTGTTGCAACATATCTAAAACCTAGCAAACCTCTAAAAGCAGAAATAGCAAGAAATCCGAGAGGAATAGGAGTAGGCAGTTCGATATGAGCATCAATTAAGAAAGCTGGATATTTTGGCATAAAACGCATTCCAACACCACCAGAGATTTTTGCTTTTGGCAGTTTTAAACCAACTTCACCAATAAATTCCGGTGATTTTCCAGGCTCAGGAAGCGAAATCATACCATTAATGATTGCCATTGCAGAAGCTTCAGTAGCTGTTCCCGGAATAATTAAATCGACTTCAATAGTCTGGATTCTTAGGAAAGATTTTGCTTTACGATCGTCTTCATCATTGCCATCCGTAGGATAATAAAATTTCACACCTTCTCCACGAGCGTCAACTCCAAGCGGATTTATACTGATGGCTCCGTCAAAGCCCCAGAAATTATATTTACGGCCGTTAATTTGGGTTGAGCCAAAACTAATATTGGTAACCGCCATTTGTACAGGCCCAAGATTTACAGAAAGACTGATAGGAATAGGAATTGATCCTCCTTCAACTTCAATATTTCCATCGCTGTAAATACGAAGCTTTTCAACATCAAAGCCCTGACCTTTCATAAGATTTCCAATTAAAGAACCTTGAGGAAAAGAAACATGACATGAAGTTCCTATATAAAAGTCATCATCTTGTTTTCCTAGTTCGAAACTGTTGAAATCAAATTGTACGAGATCAAATAAGTTTGCTGTCGGTTTATTTTCTTTAGGGAAAGAAGCGGTAAGATTGAAGTCGCCATCATCTTGTAAGTGACCTTCAAGATCTATTTTAAAAGCATCGTTGCCCTTTTTGAATTTTTCAATTTCTAAGGCACCCTTGATATTAGAGCCAATTACTTTGTTTTGTTTAAATGAAATATCAAACTTATTGAAACCAATTTTGAAGCCTTTGTTTGACGAGCCAATTGTTTTCCAAAGTGTATTATCATACAACTCCAATAAAAAGTTCTGATAATCTTTAGCCTCTGTAAAAATATATGTTGTAGAAGGTTCAATAGAGGAAACTACTGAAGAAAGTGTTGTTAATGATAAAGGATAATCAAAAGCATAAGGAGTTTTTTTAGTATTTAATTCTTGTAAAAAAACAAGTAAAGAAGCATAATCAGCAATTTCTTTTTTATTTGCCACACCACTTTGATCTTTTTCGAACATCGTGATTGGGTAATTAAAATTGAATTTGTCATTGAAATAATTGAAAGCACCATTTGCGCTTGGAACTGTCTCCAAATAAATATTTCCCGAAAGACCTCCAGAACCTACTAATAAATCTGAGGCACCAATTTTTAATGTTGGAGTTGTATCTAGTGGATTTTCTTCAATGTTGTTAAACCATGTTGAAGGTAGAGTAACTGAAACGGCACGCGCATAAACTCCGACGAAATCATTTGGACGTCCGTCTGCATCAGCTTCCGGAATGTTGGTTTTCTTGCTTAAGTCGACTTTTAAAGTATCTAATTGAAGAATTAAACCCGTATTGCCAATCATGGCATATTCAGGTTTTAATGATCCTCCTAATTCTAGTTGATAGCCAATTCCTTCTTCAGTATCAGCATACAATTGTGCCTGACCAAATACAAACATTGATTTTGTTGTTGGATCCGGAAGAGCCTCACCTTTATCTGTAACAGGTTTTAAAATATTTTGAGGAAACTCAATACCGGCACTTAAAGCTAAAGTTGCTTTTGCCTTTGGTGTAATAATTCTTTTAATATGAGCTTCGATACCATCTGGAACAATAATGTTGTAGAATTCCTGTAGTTTTTGTTTTGTTGCGCTTAAATCTGATTTTAAGATATAAGTTGCAAATAATAATAGCGAAACAGATTCTGTAATTGCCGGATTGTTTTTAATAAGCGTGATTACAGCATTAATGGATTGTTCAGTTCCTTCTGGAAATTCTAATTTTTGTTCTTCGGTAAGCCCTTTAAGGATATTAATATCTTCTAAAAGCGTTTCATATTTTGTTTTTCCTTCTTCAGCTTCAACAAAAATGTTCAGGATGTGAGCAATGACTTGTTCTTCGCTGATGCGGAAAACTTGTAATCCTACCGAATAAAAATCTTTTATTGAAAAAGAAAAATTGCTTGAACTGAATGTTTTAAGGAAAGCTAAAATTTCCCACTGATATTCTAATGTAATTGGGAATGACGAAATAGACGAATCGCCGTCAAGGTCTGGATTAAGTACAAGACCTAAACCAAACGGTAACGGAATAGCAAGTTTTTCGCTTGTTACAATATCAAGACTGTAAAAAGCCGAGTCGCCGCGATATCCTTTTGAATATTGTAAGTTTTTGTAATGAATTTTATTGAAAATGTCATTTAAGCCATTTTCTACAAAGGATAAAAACTCCGGTAAGTCATCTACGGTAATTACCTCAGATAGTCTAGGATAATACCTTGCCGTAGGAATTGGAGTTGCTGGAATTGGATTAGTTGGCATATTCTAATTTGTTTTTGACTTTAATTTTCGTTCGTGTTTTTGCATGATTAAATTCTTGTTTTGACAAACCAAATTGAGCATTCAAATAATGAATCGATTATTTGATGATCAGGTTTATTGTATTTTTTGATTTAGATAATGCCTCGAAAAAAGCAGCTGAAAAATTGTTTTTTTTTGCAGTATTTTCCTTTTGATAGTGTAAAGATCAGCCTAAAAAAGAGGTTTAAAAAACAGCTGCTTAGTGGTTGAACATTGATGTTCTGGGGCTTTACAGAGTTGTAAAGAGAGTGGATATAGATAGGTTAAGTTTTGTAGAAAGAGGGCGGTAAACTTACATTCTTATTCTCTCTATTAAAGTTGAGGTTATTGCTGTATAAACTCTTATTGCTTGATTTTTTCCATTTGCATTTGTAGCATCGGCAAACTCGGTGCGTCTTCTACAAAAAATTTGCGCAGATACGCCATTTAAGTTTTTTGGACTTGCCGGATTTGCACTATCCCATGCATATAAACCGTTGAACAAACCAACATTTGAATCCCATGCGGCATAAGTACCAGTAAGCATTGCAGTAGTTCCTGTTACATTAAGATTATCTATCAAAACTAATTCGCTTATTGTGCCCGGACCCCAATATGAAGAAGACAGAAGAGCATTAGTGAATTTTATAACAATTTGAAATTTGCTTACTGTTGGTGCTATAGTTCCGCCGCCTGCAACTACATCACCAGCGCTTCCCATCATTGATAATTTTGCCAAAATAGTATTAGACAAACTACCAGCATTGAATGTACCCAATAGTGTGTCAGTTACTGTGTTTGTTGTAATATAAGGTGATGGAGTGTCTAAAGTCTTTTGTCCACCATTCAATATGATTTTAATGTAACTTCCGTCATCTTCTGTAAGCATATATCTTACGCCACTTCTTGTTGTCCAGAGTTTACCAGAACTGTCACGTTCAATAGCCCCATTTTGTGCTGTATTTGTAAAAGTACCAGTAGGTAAAATTAAAGGAGGGTAATTTATAGTACCAGATGCCAATGTAACTTTATTGGTAAAATTCCAAGCTCCGGAAATAGTTTGAGCCTGAGACTTAACCCATGTCCACCAGTTGAATAATTTCAATCGGCTTATTACTTTTATATCTTCTGTTATAGTTGATGCTATTTGCGTTTCTACATCTGTTGCTAGTGATGCTGTAAGCTTTGTGTTTTCTAAAGTTTTTCCCATTTCAGCAGTCAAAGCTTTCGTTGTTCCTCCTGTTGTAAGATCATTCACTAAAGAAGGCGGAGACACATTGATATTATCAATCATATCTTTTAATACTTTTCCTTGTCTGGCATCTAATGCTTTACCTTCGGTTGTGCAATCAAGTGCGTTGTATTTTTCGGTTTGAAGATCCTTTACATCATTAAACTCCAATTCACCTTTTTCGTTGGTTATTAAAATTTTGTTAGACTTATTTGTTTCTAAATCTGCCACTTTGATTCTGTTGTGATTTGTACTCATTTTTAATTAATTATTACGGGGTTTTAAAATTTATAGGCGTTTATTAAGGCTTATGGGGGTTACCGTAATTTATTCTGGTTGATTTGTGCTTTTAGAGAGGATGTTTTTTGACCTCTTTTAGCATGTTTTCAGCCAAAATGGATTGTTTTAAAATTGTGTTAGTGGCGTCACAATAGTTTTATTTTACATAGTTTGTAAAATATTTGGGTAATGATTGGTTTTTAGAAAAGCCAATAAAAGGTTAGGAAACTTAATTTTTAAGTTCCGGATTGGGTTTTAAAATATGTTTTTTGGGTTTGTTAGATTATCATTTTCTTTGAAGGAAGAATGATGTTTTTAAGAGAGCTCAAAGACTTTTTTGTCTTTGAGCTTTTTAGACTTTGTGTTCACGAGTGGGGTGCTCGTGCTAGCGATAGGCAGGGTTTTTTATCAGATCATTTTTTCAAAAAATCTCTCCATGCTTCGACAATTACCTTAAAATCAGTTGTAGGAAGAACAAAATCTGGGGTAATATTATTGTTTTGTTCCCATGCTTCTAAATCTTGATATATTTTAGTTTCGTTTCTGTATATTTCAGCAAAATATAAACTCTGAGTTTGTCCTCCTCCTTTATATGCTTCACCAGAAAGGACTTTGTTTATGTTACCTATTAACAGCCTCTCCGCTTCTTCAACGTAATAATGATCATTAATATACGCTGATAACCATGTATTAATTGTAAATATTTGTTTACCGAACCCAGGTCTATTTGTAAGTTGTACTTTGTAGGGCTTTAATGCACTCATATGTTTATATTTATTAATAAAATTATCTTTTTGGCCATAAGGTCTTAATACTTGTTGTTTGATCTATCAAATTTGAATTACCATTTATACAAATAATTACTGTTTTTCCATCACTCATAAGACCTCGATATTGATTTCCAATACCATTATGAACTTTATTTGTATAAGCAACGGAAATATTTTCAATTAGCTCTTGTTTTGACCAGTGTCTCGGAAACATATCATTATCAATTAAATTTCCTAGACCATCTCTTTTAGGAATCCAAACTCCACTTGTATTTTTAATTGATACGTTCGCTGTAAAATAACCTCTGGAATCTGAGGCATCTACAATATTATCAATTCTTCCGAAATTATTAGAGCTAACATTTCCTTCAATGTGATGCCATCCCCCAGCTGGCGCGAGCGTCCCGCTCGTGAACACACAGCATATCAATTAATATCAATTTCTAAAACTGTCTGATCATTATCACCATAATTTCTTGCTGAACTGTATTTCCAGTCCACAGGATTAGTAACAAAGCCTGTTTGAACTGGATTAAAATGAATATAGTTTAGTTTTTGCTCAAAAACTGTTAGAGACCAAATTTCAATAGGTTTATTGTTTTGCTGCCAAAATTGCCTGAATTTTACATTGCTGTTTTTCTTTCCTGCTCTTTCAAACATCCAAAGCATCCATTCTTTTCTGCTTTCTTGCGGATTTTCTTCAATTGTTTTGAGCATTTTTCTAGAGGTAAAACCTTTAAAATCTCTTATAAGACCAGAAGGGTCTCCATTTTCAGATCTAAAAATTAAATGAATATGACTTGGCATAATACAATAGCCATAAATTTCCATTCCTTTATTTTTTCTGCAGTAATCTAATGATTCTACGATATTCCCAAAATACTCTTCTCTTGTAAAAACATCTATCCAGTAAACTGTAGCAAAACTTATAAAGTATGCTCCAGTTTTGTCTCCAAATTTGTACTTTCTGCTCATTTATTGTTTTTTGAGCTAATGTAAGAAATACTTTGTGTTCACGAGCGGGACGCTCGCGCCAGCAGGGGACATTCGTACCAGCGGAGCTAAAATCATTTTTTAATCTAAATTATATTTAGATACCATTTTTTGATAATACTTATCATCGGTTAACTTTCCACCTCCAATTTGATTACCATTAAGGTCATATTCATAAAAAGCTAAACTAGTTTCTCCAACAGTTAAAGTTGCCCTAATAAGTTGTCCATTTTGATTGTATTCATTATCCCAGCCCAAATGGCTTCCGTTTTTATACTCTTTTTCAAATGCTACAGTCCCATCGAGGTTTCTATCTAATACCAAATATCCAGTATAGAAACCCCCATTATGTAATATCATACGATAACCGTCATCGTCCCATCCACCATATTGTACCTGAGTATCATCTAATCTTAATTTTTCGGATTGTTTTAAGCTCATATTTTTTTATTATTAATTTGACATTATCATTTTAAAATCTTTAGTGATAAAGAAGCAGTCAGCACATCTTGGCATTATTGCTATTGTGCTGTAATTTTTGTTATACCCAAGAATATCATTAATAATATCATTCGTTATAATTAATCCTTTTTCATTTTGTAATCGCCATAATAATTCATTTAGAGCCCTTACTTCTGCATGGGTTCCAGGAATATGCCCCCCAGCTGGCGCGAGCGCCCCGCTCGTGAACACACAGCATATCAATTAATATCAATTTCTAAAACTGTCTGATCATTATCACCATAATTTCTTGCTAAACTGTATTTCCAGTCCACAGGATTAGTAACAAAGCCTGTTTGAACAGGATTGTTATGAATATAGTTTAGTTTCTGCTCAAAAACTGTTAGAGACCAAATTTCAATAGGCTTATTATTTTGCTGCCAAAATTGCCTTAATTTTACATTGCTGTTTTTCTTTCCTGCTCTTTCAAACATCCAAAGCATCCATTCTTTTCTACTTTCTTGAGAATTTTCTTCAATTGTTTTGAGCATTTTTCTAGAAGTAAAACCCTTAAAATCTCTTATTAGACCAGAAGGATCTCCCTTTTCAGATCTAAAAATTAAATGAATATGACTTGGCATAATACAATATCCATAGATCTCCATTCCTTTGTTCTTTCTGCAGTAATCTAATGATTCTACGATACTCCCAAAATACTCTTCTCTTGTAAAAACATCTATCCAGTAAACTGTAGCAAAACTTATAAAGTAAGCTCCAGTTTTATCCCCAAATTTGTATTTTCTGCTCATTTATTTTTTTGAGCTAATGTAAGAAATACTTTGCGTTCACGAGCGGGACGCTCGCGCCAGCGGGGGGGGGACACTCGAACAAGAGCGCGTGATGATCTTGTTACAGACAGAAGGATTAATTTACATACACTATTAAGGGTTGGTTTACTGTCAAAGAATATTGTAAAGCAATTTTCAGACGATTCATATAATGTGCTAAATTTTCTCCATTCCCATCAAAATATTCATTTTCATCTATTCCATTAAATTTTAGAAAATCAACACTGCTGTAATACATGTTAATAAAACTAGATTTGCCTCCATATTGTTTTAATAAATCTTGTGTCTCATTGTTTAATGCAGGAATTAAATCATTTTCTAAGAAAATGATCGAATCTTGTACTTCTGAAGGGATAAAATGTACTTCTCTATTCTTTGATTCTAAGTTTTCCAATGGCAATTCATATTCAACTCTATATTTCCATTCAGATATAGTAGCTTCAAATAGTTTTTTTGCTTTGCTAGGATTAAGTTTAGCAGCATAATACATACATAATGAAAATGTGCCAAAATCGAAATGTTCATCTTCTTCATTGTATTCAAAAAAGATTGATCTTATTTTCCCCATAATTAAAATTTATTTTTTATTGATTGATATGAACTTTCTATTAATATATCTTTTGTTGTATTGAAGGTTTCAGGATGTATTTTTTGAAAATCACTTACCGGATCATAAGACGCTTTAATTTTTGATCTGAAAACAGTCGGTGATTCTATAATTTCTTTCCCGCTTCTTAAATCAATATATAATATTTTTGCTTCAACCGCATCATTTTTTATTGTATTACTTAATTTTTTTAAGTGATCATTATTTATTATATAATTTTTTAATTCTAAACCATCATCTGGTAAATCTCTTATTATTTGAGTTAATTTAATATTGTCCTTTTTAAAACGATGATAATCAACATCTAATTTCATACTAATTATTTTGTCAATTTCATTGTTATTTTTAATTAAAAGACCGTCAATTTCTTGAACCATACCGCTAATTCTCTTCCCATTTTTGTTATAAAGTACAATATCAACACTTAAATATACATTTTCCCCCAGCTGGCGCGAGCGTCCCGCTCGTGAACACACAGCATATCAATTAATATCGATTTCTAAAACTGTCTGATCATTATCACCATAATTTCTTGCTGAACTGTATTTCCAGTCCACAGGATTAGTAACAAAGCCTGTTTGAACTGGATTGTTATGAATATAGTTTAGTTTTTGCTCAAAAACTGTTAGAGACCAAATTTCAATAGGCTTATTATTTTGCTGCCAAAATTGCCTTAATTTTACATTGCTGTTTTTCTTTCCTGCTCTTTCAAACATCCAAAGCATCCATTCTTTCCACTTTCTTGAGGATTTTCTTCAATTGTTTTGAGCATTTTTCTAGAGGTAAAACCCTTAAAATCTCTTATTATACCAGAAGGATCTCCATTTTCAGATCTAAAAATTAAATGAATATGACTTGGCATAATACAATATCCATAGATCTCCATTCCTTTGTTTTTTCTGCAGTAATCTAATGATTCTACGATATTCCCAAAATACTCTTCTCTTGTAAAAACATCTATCCAGTAAACTGTAGCAAAACTTATAAAGTATGCTCCAGTTTTGTCTCCAAATTTGTATTTTCTGCTCATTTATTATTTTTGAGATAATGTAAGAAATATTTTATATTCAAGAGCGGTACGCCCACGCCAGCGGAGGATTTTTTTGGAATGTATTTTTCTCTTTTGAGAAATTTTAGTTTTAAAAACAACCCAAAGATTTTTTGCCTTTGAGTTGTTTTATGCTTTTAGTGTAAATTTATTTCAGGCTAGGGTACCAGACAATTTTGCTTTCACGAGTAGTACACTCGTAAAAGCGGGAACTGAGTTATATGCAAAAAATTAATAACCTTTTTTCTGTTTGAACTCTTCCCACAATTGATTTGTTTTTTCTTGATTAGGAATTCCTCCACTACCACTTCTTTGACATTGTTCGTCTATATAGTCTAAAAAATCATAATCTAATGATGGTAATCTAAAATCTGTTTGCCTCCTAACGTCAAATTTAGAGTCTATTGTAATTTTAGTTGGTTCTGATTTATCTACATAATGTCCTGTAATGTATAATATTTTTATAGCATCATAAGGATTGGGTAAATTTTTAAATTTATCAAATACAGAATTGTTTTTGAAAATGTCCCAACAGAACAATGCATGAATTAAACCGGCATCAAGACTTCGGGCACTTGACAAATTAAATGTATCGCCATTTTGAGGAGTATTACTTCTAAAATCATTTAAAGAAATTACATTTTTCAACAAATCTGGAGCCACTATTCCAACAATATTTAATAAATCATGTTGTCTACTAATTTTATTTACCCAATCATCGGTAAAACCAATAGAATGATTCCATTCAGTCATTTTTGATAAAAAATCTTTAAACAATAATATTCCAGCAGTATCTGATTCTGTTTTTCTTCCTTTAATTTGCCTTTTAAATTCTTTAAGTTTATCTTGAAAATTTTCCATTTTTTTATTCTAGTTTATAAAAAGTTATTAGCTGATTTAAAATGTCATCCAAATTATCTAAATTTTGAGTTGGTAAAGGAGGTATATTTACTTGCAATCTTCCTAAAGTAGTATAAGGTGCAAAATCGTACATTAGTCCTGTTTTATTAACACTAAGATAATGAGCTCCCACATCATAACTTAAAGCATTGTCCCCATTAATAAAGCTTCTCAGGGGCATGTGTTTTTGCATAAGACCCGCTTCTATATATTCATGGGCAATTAACCATCTAAATTCTCCTTTTCTTACATCACTTATTTCAGCATAAGGAGTATTAACAAAATGATTCCAAAGATCACTATCACCAAATGTGTCACCAATAGTTTCAAATCGTTGTAATCTACCTAAACTTAAAGTTCCATCGTCTTTAAGTATGAGATATTCGTTTTTAAATAAATGATTTTTAGCTTTTTGAATGATATGTTCTGGATATCCACAGTTGTTGGCTATAATTGCTACATCATCGGTTCTATTTGCAATGATATTTGCTTTATTTAACTCTGCAAGCGTTTCTGATGTTGCATCGGTAGCTGTCATTGCATATCTTATTCCGTTGTGTAAATACCCTTCTGTAATTTCCTTATTATAAAGAATAGAAATTAGTTCATAGCGCCCCTCTTTTAAATATTTTTCTAATTTAATATTTTTTATCCATATCTCTGAATTTTGTATAATTTCTTGTTTTGTCGCAAATGTTGAGCCAATCCAACGTGATTGTAAGGCATTTATTTCCCTTTCACTTAAGTTAAGAAATTTCGACCTAAATGCTAATCGTTCAAAATCAGATAATTCACTAAGAGCGTTTTTTAAACCTGGAAATTTAAAAAATAGCACGTCAGCTTTTGTATTTATAATAATATCAACAACTTCAGGTGTTTTCCTTATAGAATACAATTCCTTTTTAATTCTTTTGATAGCTTCATTTAATGCTTCTATTTCTTTTGGTAACATTTTTGATAAAGCTGTAGAATCTTTTAGTATGGCCTCGCCTGTACCGACTAATCTTAATGCTTTCTCTCTGGAATATGTTTTTAATATTCCCGAGCCAGCAATCCCATTAGCACCCAACGAAGCTATTGATGATAAAATTGTCATATCGTCAATTATTTTTCGGGCCATTACTATTCCATAAGTTTCTACTAAGTAATTATGGAATTCAGTATCTTGGGACAAGTACACAGCAGTGTCACTAGTTATCATTGCTACGCCTAATAACGTGCGTGCAAAATTTAGACTTCTTAAAGCTGCTGCTAATTCACCAATTCCAAATATTAACGAAATAACAAATAGAGTTGCATTAAATACATCTTCTGCTTTTTTTGTTCTTTCTTTTTCTAATACATATTCAACTAAACCTGCGTAAGTATAAAAATGTTCACCAACATAACTTGGGTCCAAACTTAAATCTATGAATGAGGGATTATTAAAAAAATGAATCGAAACTAAGTCAAAATGATTTAAGTTAAAGGTTTGTTCTTGTAAATCAACAGGTACTTCTTTATATCCTGTAATTACATCAACTCCAGAAGAAGATGTTGTAGTATATTGTTCAATTAATTCAGTTTTAAGCCAAACACTTTCTTTAATCTTAATTTGCTTTTCAGTTGAGCTTACAATTTTATATTTAATTCTTTCTTGAACAGGGCCTTTTTCTGGTTGTTTTTCTCTCCAAAAAAATTGAGCTCTAGTCGTTTTTTTTAATTCTTCTATAGAAACTGAGGAAGGAATATTTTGGTCAACAATATTATTTTTCAATAACACTATTCGCTCTAGTTGTTTTGCAAATTTTGTAAAATTATCTGTACCGCCATAGTCATCCATTCTGTAGAATAACATCTTGTAAAGGGGTATTTTTTTTGTGTCTAATAATACTCCTTGATGATCTTTGTATTCTGATTCTATAACGCTTTCAGAAACAAGTTTTTCTAGGAAAGAATTAGCATCCGACGCATTGGTAAATGATTCAAGTATATGAATTGCTAAATCTTCTTTATGAACAAATCCAATAGAAAAATTGACCCAATACCAATTCATCAACAATCTTTTTTCAACTAAAATCTTTAGAATACTAATTCTTTGATCAACAGTTAATAATGTTAACATGTTATGTCGATACATTACATCTATAGCTATAAACAGCTTTTCTTCATGACCCAATTTACTAATCTCGGTTTGATATTTTTTTAGCATTTTGAGCCATAATTCAAGACCTTTTTTATACTCTAAAAGTTCTGCTCTTGAGAGTTGATTTTCTGTGGTATGAAACGTAAATTTTGTAGTGTCAACCCCTGTTAGGTTAAAATTTAAAAATGCCTCTGTTGTTTTTTCATCTGCATTTTTTAGTAATGACGCAATTTCTCCAATAAGCCTAATATCGCTTTGGTCGGTGTCGAGAAATTTTTCGTTTTTATAAGTATCAAAAAAGTCTTTTGCATGAGTACCATTTGTAAATACATCACATAATTGACCACTTGGCAATGCATTGGGAGCTAATTGAGGACTAGTAGGCACTGTATATGGATTTGTATAATTCCATGTATGATAGTTATAACATAATCCAGATGAATCTCTTAATAATCCAAAAATAGTATCATTATATTGGGCACGTGTAAGTTTTTCATACTTTTTAAAAACAAAATTCTCCCATAATTTTTTGTCTACACCATTATATTTATCTCCTTCTTTTTGAACCTCTTTTACTTTAATTTTTTCAAAATAAGATTCATCAACATAGTCCAAGAATTCATTTGATTTAAATTCAAAAAGAGCTATATTTTTTTGGCCTTCATATATAAATGAAGTCACTTTGCCTTGTCTATTAAATTTAATATTTGCTATACCACCAAAATTTGAAGCCTTTACTATCAAATTATTGGCTAATACTACTGCATAATCTTCCATAATCATATAGTAATTTGTTCATTAATTAAGTTATCTCCTTCAATACCTGTTGAAATAATTGGCATATATTCGCTATAATCTTTGCTGAAGTAATATTTCCGATCAAGTGAATAAACAAAAACAGGATTTTCAAGTTCAGACAATACTGTTTCACCATCAGCATTTTCAGCTACAATCGCGACTTTGTATTTTTGGTATTTTATATGCTCTGAAGAAATCAACTCATTTCCATCTTCAAATAAATCAATCAAAAGCAAACGAGGATTTTTTGTGTCATCCATTATTAATGCTTTAATAGCATCATTTTCAGTTTTAGTTAATCCCAAAATAATTTTATTAGGGGTAGATCTATCCAGCGTTTTTAATTCCAGTCCTGTAATAGTTTGAGTGCTGTCTGTAAACAGTTTTAAATTATAGTAATAAGGATCTGGTAATTGATACGTTTTACTTTTTGTAACTGCACTGCTTGCAGAAGCTGTTGTTTTTGTATCTGGCGTTGTGCTTCCAGTTGCAGATACGGCATTGTTCATGACATCTACTGCTTCTGTAAGATAGGTAACGCGTTCAATAAAAGGGTTTTCTTCAATTCCGGTTTCAATAACATCGTTTACCGTAAGAGTTTGTACTATTGAAATTCCTTGCTGTTTTTTGTCGTAAAACTCATTGATAAGATTTAGTTTTTCAGAAGTCATTCTCGAATAATTATCATCGCCGTTTAATTTTAATAATGGTTCAGCCTTAATTAAACTAAACACATCATCAAAAAAGTTAGCCTGTCCAATTACAACAACTGGATCTCCATTTTCATCAAGTACTTCATCTGCTTTATAAGTGTTAACTTTCCCCTGATATAGCAAAATATTAAGTGTTGCAATATTTTTCCCTTGATAAGCAGGAGTTGTAAGTTGAATTGCTGTCGTTAAATCTGCATAGTTTCCTTCTTCATCTGGCGGTAATAGCAAACCATCTGCATTAATGAAATTATCTTTTTGTGCATTGGCAACTTTTGCAATCTGTCCGTAAAAAGCAGTATTGTTATTGTTATCGGTTGTAAATTGCAGATAAAGGTTATTTGTGGTAACAGTATTAGCTTGTTCTTGTTTATCAATTAAAACCGGCCAGCCATCAGTTCCATAAGTTATAGTTGTCATTGGGACAATTCCTTCTGAATTCGCTAATAAACCTGTTTTAAGATTTTCAGGACCATCGCCAATTTTGTAGTTTCCGTAAAAATCATAACTGCGTGTACGATCGCTCTGAATATAGATATACCAATAGTTTTTAGTGAAAAAATTATTGATAACACTATTGAAAATTTCTACACCTTTTTTAGTTGTTTGAGTTCCTGCGCTTACAATATCTACAGAATATTGAGGAACAAACAAACCATAAAAAGAAGCAATATCAATAAATTGAATACTTTGCTCGCGCAATAATTTTTGTTGATACGTAGTACCTTCTGTAATTGAAATAGAAGCAAAAGCTTTACGAGCATATTCTAAATCAAACTTAAATTCGGCATTGTCAAAATTATGTTTGTAATCACCGTAATTTAAAACAACGTCAATTCCGCATTCTCCCTGTGTAAATTTCCCCAACGATTTTCCCATATCAATCATAGGAAGTTCGAAGTCGTCTGTTTCGTCGAAAGTATTATCGGCGTTAACAAATTCAGATTCTTTAAAAAAGAAACTAGAAAGTGGAATTGCTAATTCTGTTGCTTCCTCTTCCTCAGTTGGATTGTCTTTATAACCAATGTATTTAGCAGTAAAATCTGGTTTTTGAATAGGATTGTTTTGAGCATCTTTACGATTATCGTGAAAAGCATCAAAATCATCATTTATTTTATTGATAAAATCAGACGTTTGATCTGTTTTCTGAATTATTTTAGGATTAGAACCTATTGTAAAAAAATCACTTCTTTGCAGTCCTCTGTAAATGAAATATTTGATATTTAATCCAGGAAATGGCTGTTTGTAAGGACGAAGAATAAGATTTACTTTATCAGGACTGCCAGTTTGAGGCTGCGCTAAAACAACTCCTTTGCAGATTGCATAAGCCTTTTTGGGAGAAACTAATGAAAATTTGGACGTCAGGTTAAACTCGGTACTCGATTGAGGACCAAAAGCTTGCTCGCGGCTTTGCGTAAAGCCTCCTGACTCCACGAAAAAATGAGACTGTGAAGACATATTTAAATGAATTATTTAAAAGTTAATTTTAAACCATCAAAGGCTTATAGATTTTGTAGACGAATCTTAGAAGTAAAAAGACCAGAGCAATAAGAAGAACTCTGCCCATCCAAATCTGCACTTTCTGCCAAAAAGTTAAGTAATTGACAAACTTGGTAATCGTAATTGTTTTTTCCTGAACATCTTTTACCTGTTTTGATTTCCAGAAAGCGTAGAGTTCCTGTTCTTTTAAGTCACAGTCAACGCTGAGTTTATTGTTATCAAGTCGAACCCTTGGGCTTTTTAATGTACGCCCTGGTTCGGCCTGAATAACATTTTTAAGGACTACTTTTCCGTTAATACAGTCAAGTAATGCGTTAAAAGAGCTGCTGTCTCTGGCAATTTTAAAAACTGTATCGTGCAGCGTTTCTGTAATAGTAATAGTTTGAACTTTGTTTTCGTTTTCAATAGGTTTCGGACTTCGGCATGAAATCACGATCAGAATAATGAAAAGAGAAAAAACAAAGCATTTTAGTTTTTTAGTCATAATTAAGGTTGGTTTATAAATTTAGTTTTGCAGACGTAAAAAGCCTTTTACGCTTTTTATATCACGTTTTCTTCTGGCTACTTTATAGCCTTCACGGCCGCCGGCATCATTGGTATTTCCTTCAATAGTGTAAATAGTGGTTCCAGTTACTTTTTCGACGAAACCTGTATGGCCTGCGCCGTTGTTAAAATCCATAATGAAAACATCTCCGGGCTGAGGTGTTTTTTTTACCAACAGTGGTCTCGAATTATATTGATCCAGAACTCCGGCCGTTTTCTTTAAAGGGTTTTTTGTATTAATCTGCAGCGCTGCTTTTTGTGTACACCAGTAAACAAAAGCCATACACCAGGCATATCCTTTTGAAAGGCCGACGCTTCGTAAATAAATTTCGACTTCGGGGCCGGAGTTGCTGTTTCTGGGAATTTCTTCGACACCAATTTGTGCCGTGGCGATTTCTAAGGTTTTTTGGGTTAGTGTCATGAATTTTTTCCGTTTAACTGTTTAAATTTTTGTAACTCATCAACCAGCTGCTGGTTAATAAGCATAAGTTCTTTGTGTTGTACTTCCATTTTTTTTATGGTATCTGTGGCGGCGGTCAGGCGAGCGGTAATGTCATCAAGAAGATCACGGTAATATTTTACGGCACTTACAGCGTTGTCAAGTTCGGCGGCGCGGTCTTCGGCCAATGATTTTCGCATAGAGAAAAACCAGGTTATAAAAGCGGCAAAAAATGCCGTAAGAGATGGGTATAGAAACTGTTCCATTGAATGTATTAATGTTGAAATATTTAATAAATGTGATTTGGGAAAAACAACATCAGAATGTTGTTTTTTTGGAGAAGGTGCAATCTTAATTTTTGCAGTTAGATTTCTGCCGTCCTTTCCTTTTGTGATTGCAAAGATTGGGTAAAAAAAGCCCTAAAAAAAACGAATGCAAGGTGTGTGAACATTAGTATTCTAGGGCTTTACATAGTTGTACAGAAAGCGAACATAGCTCATTTTTACGAGAGTAAATGGCTCATCTTTGCACCATAAAAACAATGTTTTTTAGGAGCTCAAAAGATTTCGCTTTTCTTTTATAATAGTTAAGAAGATTTTTCCTGATTGCTCATAAGTTCTTCGATTTTTTTTAATTCTGAAGTAATAGGCGTACAAAGAATTTCATACAAAGTAGTTCGTGAAATTGGGTAAACAGGATAAACATATTTACGCCATACTACCGTAGTAGGAATATCTTCTGTCTTGTGTTTTTGATACAATTCTTTAACAAGTTTGTAGCGCAATAATTTATTTTTTTGAATTCCGAGGCTTCTGTTTGAGGATATAGGCATGATAATGATGTTTATTGAGTGATAGAAAATGAAGAAAGATTTTTTGAAAAGAGAAGAATTATTAAAATGAAGATGTAATCATGATTAAGAATTATTTGAATACGATATAACGACATAAAGATTTACAGCAGCCAAACCATTTAATCTTTTTAAGTAATGGTTTTTCTACTTCAAATGCCATTTTTTTTGAACCTCGTTCTGAGGTGCTATTTGTTAAAGATTATTTTTTAACAATTGAGGTCTGTACTCTTCCTATCATGATCTCGTTCCGCAGCTCTAAAGACTGGGAACTTTACAGAAAGAATGGTTTTTGGCTGCTTTTTTGGGTAAAAACCGCCCATCTTCGGTTCCTGTTTTCCTTCAGAAAGAAGCGAAAAACAGGAACCATTTTTTTATGTTTACTTAAGTTTTTATAATGTAGATTTTGAGGGATTTATTCAGCCTTTGTAGGTGGCTGTTGTGTGTTTTTTAAATCTCGGATTTTTAATTACGATGCTTTCATATTGATTAAAAGCCTGACGTTCTTTATTGGATAAATCATTTTTGCAATTCCAGTTTCCAAGTCCGTCTTTAAAAATGGTATGTTCATTAACCTTGTAACTTTCGTGGTCAGTAATTGGCTTTATTTTTACGCTCATTTAAGTATTGTTTAAAAATTATTTTGATTCTGAAATAAAACCATTCACGGAATAAAAGAATTGGTTTTAAATTGGTTGCAATAAGCAGAAGAGCTAAAAGTGCCGACGCGTAAATATCATTATTAGGCTGCATGACTTTGTTCGTTTTGCTGGTTAAAGAAATTAAAAGCATATCCCTGTAAAAAATCTACAGATGACATAGACAACGGAATATTGGTTTTTACACCATTTTCATCAATTCTGTTCGCCTCAATAAACCAGCTTGAGCGAATTGGTTTAAATGAAGAAGCAATAATTTCAACACCATCTGTAAATTCTTCATTATTAAATTCTTTCGTTAATTTTTGAAGTTCCAAAACGCGCGAACCTTTTAAATTTCCTTTAGCATCTTTTTTTAATAAATTGAAAACAATTTTTACTAACGATGCTGTTTCTTTACTCGTAGAAAGTGAAGAAATGTAATTCTGTACTTTTTCAATACCAATTGTTACCGTATCGTCCCAGCCTTCATTAATGCGATATCCAATCGTGATTTCTTCTTTATCATTAGAAAAAGTATGCGACATTTGTTTCTCTTTAAAACCATAAACCTGATTCTTTAAATCCAGAATAGTTTCAAACAATTGAAAAGTTTCTGTTTTTGCATTTCGCATCATTTCAGAAGTTTCGTGTAATCTCGAAAGCGCTTTCGGAATAGTTTCGGCTACCAGCTTTTTATAAGCATCTCGTTCTTCATTCTTTTTATTTTCAATTCGGTTTAGGGCCTCTTTTAATTGCTGTGCAGAAAATTGAGATAAATCCATAGATGGGTTGATTGTGTTTGTTAATGCAGTGTTCATAATAATTGGCTTTTAGTTTTTATAATAATTTTAGTTATGCAATAAGAATTTCTTCTTTAAACGGATCACCGTAATACGGTTTAAAATTATAGTGATCGGCAAGTCTTAATACTTCTTTTAATTTGTTTTCTATTGCTTGTGAAACGGGACGGGGAGAAGCGGTTTCATCGTCCAGAATATGCATCCATTGAAAACGTTCCTGATTAATGCAGATTCTTTCTCCGGGCGTAAAAGATTTTGATCTTTCAGAACAATATTGAAGTGCCAGATACAATTGTGCAATTCTTATTTCGATTTGATTTCTACTCATGATTTTTATTTAATAAGGTTCGTAATTTTTTGATGTCAGATTCTATTAAGTTTCTCTCGGGACTATTTGGATTTTCAATCAGCCAATTTTCCAGTTCCTGAATTTTTTCCTTGATTTGATTTGTTTCCATTTTTATGATTTAAGTAATGATGAATAAGGTTTTTTAAATTTTAATGATTAATATTACTAGTCATTCGTAGTTTTATTCTGATTTAGTGTAGTGTTTTTGTTTTTCCTTTTCAATGTTTTGAATATGATATAATTATATGATAATCAATTATTTATTTGTTTTTTTTATTTCGAGTGTAGTTTCTATGCCGCATAAATTTGTATGTGTTTGTCTTGTTTTTAAAATTTATTTTTCTTTACTTTGCAAATATAATGTAAAATAATACATCAAAACAAATTTTTAACGTAAAAAAATACATCTTTTTATGGGGTCGACTGAAAGAATAAGAGAATATCTTGATTATAAAGGGATTACTAAATATAAGTTCTGTAATGATTTAGGCTTTTCTAATAAGTTTTTAGATAATAGCAGCAATATGGGAACGGATAAAGCGTGTAAAATTTTACACCACTACCCAGAGATAAATTCAGAATGGCTTTTAACAGGAAACGGAGCCATGATAAAAGAGGATAACACTAATATTGTAATTATGAATAATGACCGAAAAACAATCGATTCACTGCATGTGAGCCAGGAAATACCATTATATGATTTAGAGGCTGTAGCAGGTTTAAGGGAATTATTTAGCAGTGGAAAGCCGCAAAGAGTTTTGGATACTATAAAAATTCCAAATCTGCCGAAATGCGATGGAGCCATTTCTGTAACCGGAGATAGTATGTATCCGTTATTAAAATCCGGAGATATAATTTTATATAAGGAAACAGAATTTGATAATATTTTTTTTGGAGAAATGTATCTTTTAAGCGTCAAATTAAATGACTGGGAAGAATATATTACGGTAAAATATGTTCAGAAATCAGAGCAGGGATCAGAGTTTGTAAAATTGGTAAGCCAGAATTCGCATCATCAGCCAAAAGATATACATATTTCAAAAATATCAGCATTGGCACTTATAAAAGCCAGTATTCGTATTAATACGATGATGTAATAAGGTTGTGAAATTTATTCTTTAGAAGTTTGATTTTTTAGTTTAGATGTGAAATCTAAACTTTAGGGTATAAAAAAAATTAGTCTTTGAATATTCTAATATTTAAAGGCTTTTTTTGTTTTATTATCACTGGGTAAATGTTTAAAGAAGATTGAATATAAAGCAAAAAAACTCAATAAAAATTGAGGTTTTAAATTCTTGCAGAGAAAGAGGGAATAGGATTTTTTTTAATCACTATATATCAATGTTTTAAATTGGGGTAACCGATTTTACTCCCTTTTAATCGTAAATAATTCATTATTTTTTTTGTGGCAGGATTGTCGTTTTTCCTGTCAGCGATTGAAGCCTTAAATAGTTCATCTTGGGTTGTGATGATGTTCTCTATTGCCGAACTCGCTTGTGCTTCCTGCAAGTTGATTGTATATATAAATAATGTTGGATTGGGCAAATTTGTGATTGCTCCTTTTAATTCTGATAAAGCTCTACTTGCTGCAATTGTTTTTTTAGAATAACTGTGTTTTCTATTTCTGCTTGTGGTGGCAATAAGGGTAAATCATTATATGGAATTGCTGAATTGTATTTATTATTACTCATTTTTCAAAGATTTTGAACGAGGGCAATTTTTACCTTTGTTTTGTTTTCAAGGTCAAATATGATAAAAAATCTTCCTTATTTTATTTTCAAGGGCAAATTCTGCCTTCGTTTATTTTTCTCAGAATTAAATTTATATTTTTAATTACAGAACTATCTGCAAGTAGTCAGACATATTGTGTTGTTAAAACTGGCTCCAATATTTTTTGCTTTAACATTACCGTATTCCTGAAGTGATTTTTTTAGCTTTTTAGCATTCATTTTTTTGCTTTGGATTTCACTTTTGATGCTGCTTCTTTTGGGTTTTTGGCTAATTGGTCGAGATTGTTTAACAGGTCTGCCAATAAAAATTCGGGTGTTGCTTTTGGAAGGAAATGAGGTTTTACCCTAAATGAAAACATCATACACCCAGATTGAAATCCTCATGATGTTTATGGTTGTAAACCGTTTTGCTGTTGTTCTTTTTCCATTTTTCTCGTTTATGATTTGTTTTAGAAATAATTTTTTCCATGCTGCGAATTTCAAATCCTGAAGTTAATAAGTTAGACTTTTTATCAAAAAAGGGATCAATTACTGGGATTAAATTTTCTTTAAGAAATGTTCAGGGAAGCATCTAATTCAAAATCTGATTCAATAATTTTTAATTTACATTTATCTAAATTTTGAATTATTTTGTTCCAATTTTGATGAAATTTATCGAATTCTAATGGATTTGTTATTAGTATAAAATGATTCCTAATTTTAACTAAATCATCTGTTTCTGGAAAGCAGACTAAGCCAATTGGTGTGTAATCATTATTTATTTCAGTTTGGTTTTCTTCTAATTGATTACTATAAACAGCTTTTTCAAAGTGGGAAGCATGAACAATAGTTTGACCTGATAGTTTTAATTTATTTAATATCTTATAAGAACCATGGTAAGGTGTTATAAAGACTCTTAAAGTATGAAAATGTTAGCTAAAGTATCATTGCAATTCGATTACATTTAATCTCATATATCATGGTATCGATTATTTTGCCCTATTTGAAAATTTCAGTTTTATGTCGTCATATGCCAACCCAATCAATAAAATAGTTCCAACAATTCCCAATACATATAGTTTAACTATGGAATAGAAGATTCCTCCAAAAATTCCGCCCAAAAAAAAGAAGCTAATAATTGTCAAGCGTAATTTTATTGATGAATAAAGTTTTTGTTTTTGATCTTTTAATTTGTAAAAAAAAAGTTGTGAAAGTTCAATTCCTAAATCTGTAAATAACCCGGTTAAGTGAGTGGTGCGAACAGTTGCATTAGAAATTTTCGTTACGAGTGAATTTTGTAACCCCATTGCAAATAACAATAAGAACGCCAAAATATTAGGAGATTCGGAAATTAATTGCTGCCCAAATATTGCTACAGTAAATAGAATGATACTTTCAATAATTACAGGAACTGAATAGATTTGCCTATTATTTCTTTTAGACATAATTTCAACTAAGACACTTGATGTAAATGAGCCTAAGAAAAAAAAGAAAATGTATAAAAAGTAGATAAATCCTTGCCACATATTAAATTTAAAAACTTCATCCACAAAAAAAGCAAAATGCCCAGTTACGTTTGTTGTTAAACGCTGAACAGCTATAAAACTTGCAACATTAACAACACCAGCAACAAATGATAACAATGAAGCAATCCCTAAGTCATGCTTTAAAGTTCTTTTTTCGCCGATGTGCCTAAACATATTATAACTGTTTTTGTTTGAATTTCTGTTTAAAGATACTTATTTCTCTGCTAAATTAATTAATTCAAGTTGTTAGTTTAATAAATAAATTGGCTCTAAAAAAGTTTAATCCCTATGGGCAATGTCATTAAGTTAAGCTTTTAGAAAATAAAATTATTGCAAATCAAATCCGTGTTTATCAGCGTTTTTACGAAGTAAATCTGTTTTATCCGCGTCACAATTAGACGCTGATTTTACTGATTCGCTAAAGCGAAAACGCTGATAAAAACTGATTTTTCTAATTACTTTCTTAATTAAACTGTTAAGTAATTTTATAGATTTCTTCTTAACTTAATGACATTGCCCGTAGGGACTACACTTTATTAACTAGCGGCTTGAATTAATTATTTCTTATCAAATAGGCTTTACCCATAATTTTAATTAACTGCTATAATCTACAGAATATCCTTTTGGCAATCCGTAGGTTTCTACGAATTCCATAAATTCTATTTGGTAATATTTTTTAGTATTCGATTTCCGCCGTTAAGTTTTTTTATTTCAACCTTATATATTATAATAAATAAGTTTTGAAGTGAATTGTGGTTTTATTTCTTTGAAAAAATGGATTTCGTCTAAGTCTGACCTGAACTTGTTTTTAGTAACAATTCGTTTGACTGTATTTATTGACTTTAAAATAATGTCAATTGCATTTTCACATTTTTTTATTTGATTGTCAATCTCTAAATCAATAAAATTGAGTTGCTCATTTAGCTTTGCCAGCTGTGATATAAACTTAATGTTATTATTCAAAATTGAGAATTATAAAAAAAATGATGATAAATCTCTTCATCATCATTTTTTAATTAGTAGGTTATATGGTTAGAAATAGTTTCTGATATTATGTATGAAAGCATTATCCATTTATCAATTGATCATCAAGGGGCACTTCTCACTGATTAACCACAATCAATAACAATAGTTAGTAGTAGATCGAAAAATATTATTTTCCGGCACTTTCATAAACTTCTTTTACCACTAATGATGCTGAGACTATTTTTGGCCAGCCGGCATAAAATGCAAGTTGTGTTAAAACTTCGTCCATTTCTTCTCTGGTTATACCGTGCTGCACGGCTCTACCCATGTACAGCCCAAGAAATTGTATATCGCCAGCTGCAATCATAGCACATACGGTTGCCAGGCTTCTGCTTCTTGATGATAAACCTGAACGAAGCCAAACTTCGCCATACAACAATTCATTGGTATATTTAGCAAAGCCTTTTGATATTGGTGCAATATTCTGTTGGATAAATCCAAGTCTGTTTTCATCACCAGGTAATGCTTCATCTTTATTTAGCCTCAATGGGTCTGTAGATGGCAGTTCAGCTTGCCAAATATTATTGTTCTCAAATAATTCTTTTGCAACACCTACTGCTGAAATTGCATTTGGCCAACCTGAATAAAAAGCAAGATGAGTGATTATTTCTGAAAGTTCACCCGGCGTAACTCCATTGTCTAAAGCTTTTGCAAAGTAATGAGGCATACCAACAGTATGATTACGGGCTATTAAGCTGGATACAGTAACTATACAGCGGTCGTGTTTAGATAAACCCGGTCTTTCCCATACTTCAGCAGTTAAGGTATCAACAGAATATTTGCTTAGTGATGGCGATACGCTGCCAACAAAGTCGGCAGTTAGACCTGGCTTAGGAGCTGTATTTTCATCGTTATTAATTTTTAGGGCTTTTGCAATTGCTAAACCTACACTTGCAGCTGATTGTGGGTTTTGACCTGTAATTAATCTGCCATGAACAGCAATGTTATTATTCCAGTTAGGAGAATGTTTATAATCTGCTCCATGCTTTATTAAAACATCTTCTAATAAGAATGGAACCACATTCGTTGATTGTACTTCTTCTTCTTCACCATTTGTAAATGCCGCTACGCTTTTACCAGCGATTAAATAAGAACCATCGCTCAATTTTACATTTACTAATGCTGCCGGACCATGACAAACGGCTGAAACAATTTTACCTGATTCGTAAAATTCAGGAACTATTTCTAACACCGCCGGGCTATCTGCAAAATCCCACATTGTACCATGACCTCCGGCAAAGAATATTCCATCATAATCTGCTGCATTTACTTCATCTAGCTTTAATGTGTTCTCTAAAGCATTTCTAAAATCGGTATCAGCCCAATATTTAGCATTTGCAGGATCATTAAAATCCTCTAATCCATCTAATGGTGCGTGACCACCTTTTATAGAAGCAATATCAACCACAACACCTTTTTCTTCAAGTTTTTCCAATGGATGTGTTACTTCACTAAGATTAAAACCAGTCGGAATACCAGTTTCTCCTTTTACATTGCAACTTGTTACTACAAACAACACTTTTGCTGTTCCTTTTCCTTTATTCATTTTTTTAAATTTTAATTGTTCATTTATTATTTAATTACAATACTTCAAAAAAGCGCACCATTTTATTAACCGCCTGCTCTACGTATTCAGGTACATCATACATCGCTATATGAGTGGCACCTTCTACTAATACTAATTCTTTAGGACCATTAGATAACTCAAAAGCCATTTCACTAAAAAGTCTTGTGTCAGCTTTACTGCCTGCTATGATAAGCATCGGTTGCGATAAATAATCTGTAATATGGTCATAAGCAGAGTAAGCCAGCAATTTATCCATACTGGCTGTTAGGAAGCGCCCTTTAGAGCTGGGATGCTGACCTCTTGGTGTTCTGTAATACTCATATCCTTCTCTTAAAAGATCCGGAGTATTCTCATTAATATCTTCAAACCTTTCAGGGACAAATGGAGTATATGACGGAGCTGCTCCATTTATTTCGGCAGTTCTTAAATTAGCCGCTGTTTCTAACATTTTTATAAGTTCAGCGGGAGGAGTTGCTGTACCTAAATAATTTCTGTATCCCTCACCAATCGGAGCTGCACTTACTGTAGCGACTGCCTTAAAACGGCGCTCAGTTTGAGTTACACTAATTGCATATCCGCCGCCAGCACAAATTCCATACACACCCATTCTTTCAGCATTAACAAAAGGTAATGTGGTTAAGTAGTCTGCTGCACAACGAGCATCTTCTACTCTTACTGTTGGATCTTCTAACAAGCGAGGTTCACCTTCACTTTCTCCCTGAAAAGAAGAATCGTAAACTAAAACAACATATCCGTGTTTACATAATTTTTCGGCATAAAGACCAATAACTTGTTCTTTTACACCACCTGCAGGGTGAATTCCAACAAGTGCTGGGTATTTTTTACTTTTATCAAAGCCTTCAGGTAGATGAAGATTTCCAGCAAGTGTATTTGCTCTGTTCTTAAATTTTACTGATTTAAACATAATTATTTTAATCTTTTAATTGATTTTTAATACAAGTCCAGCGACTCTTTTACCAAGTTGTATAGCTGTGTATTTGTCTTCTTTTCCAGGTGTTACTTCCGGAGAATCATTTTCAGCCTGAGCCATAACTCCAATCCAGCTTCCCAGTCGATTTGAACCATTAGCCTGCATTGGACTCTCTCCAAGACTAACCCATATCATACCATGCTGCATTGCTAAAGTATTTAGGTATTGAAGTGTGCTTAACTTGTCTCCGCTTGGAGTACCCGATACTGTGAACCCGGCAGCAAGTTTATCGCGCCATTTTTGCTGAAACCAACTGCCTACACTGGCATCTGCAAAAGCTTTGAATTGTGCAGAAATATTTCCCATATAAGTTGGACTTCCAAAAATAATAGCATCGCTTGCATCGAGCTTGTTAAATACTTCTTCATTTTTATAATGTCCGTTTATAATGTCATTTTGGTCGATCGAAATTAAATTTGTTGTAATTCCGGAAACTGATGATACACCTAAATTTACGGCTTCAGCTAATTTTTGCGTATGTCCGTTACCACTATGGTATAGTATTGAAACTGTTTTCATTTTATATGTTTTTCTTAATTAACTTTATGTTATAGTGTGTTTTTGAGCTTAAAAAAACTATGCTTCTATGTGTTAAATAATTTTTTTATGAATTACACCCAGCGGATTCAGAGAGATTAAAAAATTATTTTTTTTTTTGACTTTCCCATGCAGCCTTGGTATCGACACCGGTTTTATGAGCAAAATCTTCAATAAGTCTAATTTCTGATTCAGATAGTTTGATTTCCATTGCGTTTCGGGCATCTTCTATTTGTGAAGTTTTGGTAACACCAATAATAGGAAGTGTATTTTTTGCAATTGCCCATGCAATTGCAACCTGAGCTATAGAAGCATTTTTAGTTTTACCAATTTCTTTCATTGCATTGGTTAAATCTTCCAGTTTTGGAAGTACTTTATTGTAGGTAGTGCCTCTGCCACTGCCTTCAGGAAGTGGATTTTGAATATTATATTTTCCGGATAATGCTCCTTGTTCCAGAACCATATAAGCAAAAAATGTAATATCATTCTTTTTACAGTACTCAATTATACCTGTATCTTCTGAAAAGCGATACAAGAGACTGTAATGATTTTGTACTGGCGAAATCGAAAAGCCTTCTTTTGAAAGTATGTCATTTGCCTGCTTGATTTCTTCTAAATTGTGATTTGAAACTCCTACTTTTTTTACTTTACCACTTTTTAGTAATGGTATTAGGCAGGGAGTCCATTTTTGAATATCAGTAGGATTATGAATCCAATAAATGTCAATATAATCTGTACCAAGACGTTCAAAACTGCTGTTCAGCATTTCTTCAACCGGGTTAGACGATAACCCTGCCATTTGAGGAGTAAACTTAGTAGATAATATTATTTTTTCACGCGGGTAATCTTTAATAAGTTCCCCTAAAATACTCTCTGATGAACCCATGCCATAAACTGCTGCTGTATCCCAAAGTATTAATCCTGAATTAACAGCTTCATCAAAAACCTGCTTTAAATCCTCAGAGGCTAAATTATTTCCAAAAACCTGATCTCCGCCTGCAAAGCCAGTACCCCAGGACCAGGTTCCCAGTGCTACTAATGGTAAATTTTTCATTGTGATTGTTCTTTAAATTGTGTCGTAAATTTACAATCACCGTATGGGTAAATAATTGTATAAAACGGCTAACTTTTTAAAGAATAAGACTGTTTAAAAAAAGCAAACGCCATATTAATACAATGAAATCTTGTTTTTATTGCCTATTGCTATAGGAAAGACTTCTATCTGTTCAAGTGATATTACCATATCCTCAACCGTAACTTTATACTTTTTGAAATGTAGTGCTTGTGTATGTTCCTGATAAGCCTCAACACTGGCATAAGTTTCTAAAATTGTAATATGGGCAGGATTATTTTTGTCCTGTACTGCTGAATATGCCAATACGCCCTTTTCAAGATTTAAGGCATTTTTCATTTGCTCTTTGAGGGCATTTTTATAGTTTTCTAATTGGGTACCATCAACCACAATTTTTGCTATACGCATATATGTTTCATTTGACTGCGCCGATGTCTCTGTTGAAAAACTTAGTGTCATTATGAATAATAGGAATAAGATTAGATTAAATTTGTTTTTTCTATAGTTGATATTATCTTTCATAGTCATCTTTATTAAGGATTTTTAATGTTCGTAACATTTTATAAATGCAGCAATTTTTCCGCATTCTTATAACCTATTTTCTCTTTCGCTTCTCTTGAAATAGTAGCTTTTTCAAGAAATCCTCTTGTGTTTTTATCAATTAAAAAAGGATAATCGCCAGAATAAATAATATTGTCAGCGCCCAATTCTTCAATCACATATTTTAGCTGTGCTTCTGAAAATAATCCGCTTGGGGTAACATAAATATTGCTTTTATAATAATCGGATATTTTGCGGTTTAATTGTAATGTCTTGCCTAATTGGTCATCAAGTCGGTTTAAATAAAAAGGTACTAATTCGCCCCAATGACCTGAAATTAGTTTCAAATTAGGCAGTTTATCAAAAATACCTGAAGCTATTAATCGTACTGTTGCAATACCTGAATCTAGATGCCAGCCATAACCTGCTGTAGCAAACATAGCACTTGTAACAGACGGCCAATTGTCACTTTTATAATAATACTCGGCAATACTTTTAGGAATTATGGCAGGATGCATGTACAAAGGCACGTTTAACTCCTGAGCTTTGGAAAAAACAGGCAAGAATTCAGGCTCATCAAAAAAACGTCCGTTGAAAGTACCTGAAAGCATAGCTCCTTTAAATCCTAGCTGCTTCACGGCTCTGTCTAATTCTTCAGCCGCCGAATTTGGGTCAGCAGCAGGTAATATAGCAAAGCCTGCAAACCGTGTCGGGTGCATTTTTATTAACCCAGCCAGCTCATTATTTGCTTCCTGACATAGTTCGATAGCCAATGTACGATCTGTAATATTTTGTGGGCTTCCTGCTCCATAAGAAAGCACTTGTATATCAATACCACTTTCATCCATAAATTTTATCCTTCTGTTACCCACATCTTCAATATCATCAGATGTAGGCAGCACAATTGCCATCAATTCTTTTTGAACAGGATCATTAGACAAGATTCCTCCGTTTTGTTTACTATTGAATTCTGCTGCTCTTTGAGAGATTTTTTTCAGTACGAAATGTTCTTCAATGGTAATTATTTTTTTTAATGGCTTCATCATTATTTCATAATTGGTTTGCCCAAATACAGATTCGCTATTAATAGCAGAACTTATTCCTAGTACTCCGGCAGTATTTAAAAAATCTCGTCTATTCATAGGAATGTTTTTTTGTTACATTATCTTTTTTTGAGAATACAGCAAAAGCATAATTAAGCTGTATAACTACTAATAAACCAATACTTAAATAAGCATTAATGAAACAACACAGAGCCGCAATAGTATATAGTATTTGTGATTCAATTATTCTGTTTTTAATTGACTTCGTTACTGTTTTTTGTTCATCATCATTTATGCTTAAAATGTTTTTCTTTTTTGCGTAATACCAGTTGATGCCTAATAATTGTCCTAATAGACTAAGATTGAACCAATAGATAAAGATTGAAAACTTAAAGTGAATATACTGGCTTAAAAATGCTGTTGTAAAAGGCATTATTGAAATTGCCAGTAAAAAAAATAAATTTATCCAGTTCAGGTTTCTATCACTCTTATTGATATAATGAAACTGAGTGGATTGAGCCAGCCAATATATACCCATAGTAACAAAACTCAAAAAGTAGGTGAGCAGTTTAGGCGTAAGTTGTAGAAATGTAATGATAAGGTCTTTTTCGCTATGCACTAAATCGTTTACAGGAACCTTAATATCTAAAGCAAGAAAGGTTAAGGCGATGGCAAATACACCATCGCTTATGGCTTCAATTCTTTGCAGACGAAATCCTGAGATTAAATTATATTTATTCATTTTACCATAAAAATATGGTAAAAATCGCTATAATTCCGGGTAGATAAATTGTACAAAACGGCTATTCTTTAAAATGACTGTGGCGGAAATGCCAAACATTCTTTTAAAGAATCTGTTGAAATGAGATTGGTCGGTGAAACCATATAATAGTGAAGCTTCAGAAAAAGATTGTTTGCCTTGTATTACCGAGGTCAATACCGCTTTTATACGCTTCCAAAGAACGTATTGCGAGAAGGGTAATTCTACTTGTTCTAAAAACAAATGACGGGTTCTTTCCTGAGACAAATAAATATGATTTGCTACTTTTTCTAAGGTTAAGCTTTCACTTAAATTTTGATTAATAAATTCTTTTGCCTTTATGATTCGATCATCTGTGCTTTCGTTAGTAAGAGGTTTTATAGAAAGGTTAAAAATATTATACAACAATTCATCAGACAAATTTTTAATTTCAGCTGTCGATAAATCAGGCTTGGAAAAATCCAGCTTTAATTTATCTAATTGCTCCTTTGAAAGTATGGTTTCTATATCAATAAAGATTTCTTTATTCAAAATCCTTTTAAGCTGCTTTCCGAGAAAACTTTTACTTTCCACATAATAAACTAAAAAGCTTCCTACAGGTGCAGTACAAGAATGCTTAGTGTATTTATCAATAATGAATCCTTTAAGATTTTTGTATTGTTTATTTTCAATCACACTATCATAAGTAAATTTAGTACTTACAACAATTTGATAGCAACTGTGATAATGTATATCTACCACAGAAATATCGGTATAAAAACACATAACATTTGCCGTATCTATACTAAACTCCATATTTTGCAATTTTTTCAGTAAATATAGTTTTTTATTGTAAAAAGGATGTTTTGATAATGTTTGAAAAAAAAAAAATTAATTTTGATATTTGAAATTGGCATTTCAAAATTGAAATCTTTGAGTTAAGGTTTATGATTTAGTTTGGTAAAAAACAAATATTAATTTTAAATTCATTAGTTATGAAAATCAATACCTTATTATTTATGTTTTTTTTTGTTAGTTTCCTTAATGCTCAGATAGGTATAGGTACGACTAATCCTAATGGAATATTAGATATAACTTCAAGTACACAAGGCTTCTTGATGCCCCGAGTTTCATTAACAGCATCTAACAGTGAAAGTCCGGTAACAAACCCTGCAGGAGGCTCAATCATAAATGGAACATTAGTTTATAATACAGCCACAAATGGCAGTGATGCTACTATCGTTACACCCGGTTTTTATTATTGGGACAGCACAAGTTGGGTGCGTGTAAAAAATGATTTATATTATGGTTTATATACAAATTTAGCAGGTCAGACAATAACCAGTTCAACAGGTGCTAAAGTTGCATTTGGAACTACTTTAAGTTCCTCAGGGACATCAATAGTTTACGATTCTACTAATCGGACTTTTACACTTCCGGCGGGAAAAACCTATCGAATAGATTTTGCTGTAGGATGGGTACATTTTAATAATGGGGTATTTCTCCGATTTGCTCTTTATAATGATACTACTAATACAAAAATATCGAGTGTTGCACATTGTGAGGCAGTAAACGGAGGCGCTTTTACCGGAACAACTAGTTTTTTTCATTTAGTAACTGTAGGAACAACTCCATTGGTAGTAAGTGTTAGAACCTCTACAGGAAATACTACAAATACAACCTTAGGAGATACAGAAGTAGGACCTACAATTTCTATTCAATCAATCAATTAATGTATAATTTACTTTAGTAGTGTAAAAAAAAAGAAGGAATCTGTTGGTTATTGCACCCAAGAATTGGATTTATCAGCAAACTATTTCGGAGATTTATTAAGAAAGAAATTGGTGTTTCTGCACAAGAAAAATATTTAAACTAAAAGTAATAGATATAGTCAAAGAGCGATTTTTTGATATTAATAAATTCATTAAGTGAAGTAGCTTGCTTGTGAATTAAGGTTCTAATATCTACAGCATTTTATATTCAAGCAAAAGGTTGGGAGGTCTCCAAATGAGTACAGAAATTTGAATTAATTTATTATAGGCAGTTATGATTATTAACTGCCTGTTTTTTTGCACTTTGGTTATTATTAAGTTGAAATTTATTCTTTAGTATCCTCGTATCTTCTCTTACTTTTCTATCCAAAACTTTTGTGTAGTGTTGAGTAGTCCTTAAATTTTTAGGAACAAGCTATTGAACACATTCTTAAACCTAATGTTTGCAAATTTTAGCGAGACCCTAAATTTCTATTTTTTCTAGGGTCTCGCGTTTGCTCCTTTAGAGATGGAATTCGATGAATAATTTGGTAAGTCTGTAAAAGCAAAAAACCTCGAAAATCTTATGATTTTCGAGGTTTTGATACCGTTTAGGATTTTTTTCAGCGGAGAAAAGTTGTCTAATGCCAGTTTGATGTCAAATTTACCTCTTTGAAAATATTTATAATCTAAATAGATACTTCCGGAGCGGTAATATTGATAGAATTCTAATTCGTTATCGAAGAAAGCCTTTAGTTTTGAAAGCTCATTATGATAGTATTTTTTTAGTATTCGATTTCCGCCGTTGGGTCTTTTCATTTCAACCTTATATATCATATTATAATAAATAAGTTTTGAAGTGAAAAGGGGTTTTATTTCTTTGAAAAAATGAATTTCATCTAAATCCGATTTGAAATTGCTTTTTACAACAATTTTTTTGACTGCACTTATTGATTTTAAAATAAGATCAATTGCACTCTCGCATTTTTTAATTTGATTATCTATTTCTAAATCAATGAAGTTTAATTGTTCATTAAGGGAGGAAAGCAGTAGGTTTATTTTTGAGTTCAATTTATTTAGTACATAGTTATTGTAATATTTCTATAATAACGGTAAATGCAAGTATTTTAAACAATCATAAATAAGTTGGTCTCGCACATTAAACAATAGTTCAATTTGCAAGACCAACTTATTTAATTTTAAAATTATATTTCTTTGCTAAGTTCAGTTGATTTCGGCGAACCTATAAACAATGATTTATCACGTACAAAAGCAGTAACCCAGATGAAAGCCAAAGGTACAATAGGATTGAATATAGACCCATCATGAGACAATTCAGTTGCCATTGCCCCTGCAAAATAGCATGACAATAATATAAAGCCGAGGCGCATTGTCTTTGGAAAGATAAACAAAATCGCAAATCCTATTTCCATTAAGCCGAGAGTAGTTGCCGAGTTTGGTAAATTAAATTTAACTAAACCATCTACTGACCAAGGAAGATGAATGGCTTTCATAAGACCGCTTATAAATACCATAACTGTAGTTATTGATGTTAGTACAACTGCAACAATTTTTTTTGTCTTCATAAGGATGGATATTAAACGTTTAATTCTCTAGCATCAATAATAATAAAGTAGCCTATGCGCTCCTTAATGAACCATTTTCCACCTTGAAAAACATATTTGTCGTCGTATTTAACGCTGTAATCTGTGAGAATATTTTTCCCTTCAACTTCCCGAATCATTTTCATTTGTGTAAATGATATACCAGAAGCGGTATCGCCATTAACTTCTACAGTATGTTGACCATTTAAGGTAAAGTATGTCTTCACTTGAGTTGCATGCTCATTGAAATCCTTTTCCATATTCTCTCTTCCGGAAACGCTGGATATTAGATGGTTATTCATGTAAACATCGTATTTCATGTCGGGTGTGAATAAATCCATTACTTGCGATATTTTTTTTTCATCGCCTAAAGATGCGTAGGCATCAATTAAGTTTCTTAATTCTTCTTTAGCTTTTAAAATCTCTAGTGTCATAATTTTGTTGTTTTAATTTATTTTGAAAATTTATTTATGATTAATTGCTTACAATTGGTGCTTGATGTAAATAGGTTCTATCATCAACTTGTTTGATTAGAAAGTGTGCTAAGTCTGCTCTCGAAAGCCAAAAGTTTTTAACTTTACCGTCGCCAGAATATCCGATATTGAATTTGCCTTTTGGTTTTTGGTTGCTCAATTTTGGTAGTCTTACCATTGTCCAATTAAGTTTACTATTCTCAACTGTTTTTCCTAATTCTTCAATATCCTTTAATATTGAATTTCTTGCAATAATTTTAAGAATCCAAACACCAAAATCAATCCAGAAATGAAACTTATCTTTAGTATCTCTGAAGCTTGATGATACAGCAGCGACCAATCTCTTTACGTTATTCTGATGCATCGATTTGATTATTAGTTTTACGCCTTTAGAAATCGGTAGAGACTTGTCAAAATTCATCGGACCTAATAAAGTAATTACAGCATCAGCGCCTATTATGGCTTGATTTACTTTATCCGCTTCGTCCAATTCGCCTTTTATGATTTGAAGATTTTTGTGTTGAAATGTAATCTTTTCAGGATTTCTTGCAAATACTGTAACATGATATCCTGATTCCAAAGCTTCTTTAATTGTAAGGAGTCCTGAAACACCTGTTCCTCCAAATATGGTAATATTCATAACGATTATTTTTTTCTTGTTTATAATTATTTGACAAATCTATACTATATTTGCTAACAATTTATTAGTTGTTACCTAAAGGTTAGCGACTTACAAAAGCGTACTTATGGGAAATTCAAAAGAAAATCAAATAGACAGCAAAGCATTTACTGAAGAATGTAATACAGTTTTAATGGCTGTTTCAGACGCACTTTATGCGATTGGAGGTAAATGGAAACTGATGATTATAATTTCAATGGCAAGAGGAAACAAAAGATTCACTGAAATCCAGCGACAAGTAAGTGGTATTTCAGCAAGAGTACTTTCAAGTGAACTTAAAGAATTGGAAATGAATGGATTTATCATAAAGAAAGTTGCTGTTGGATATCCGATAACAATTGAATATGAATTATTGCCTTATAGCCATACACTCGAAGAGGTTGTTGGGGCTATGACAAAATGGGGTATGCAGCACCGTCAAAAAATAAAAGATGAAACAGCTGTAAGTGCTTCCAAGAAAGTTTAAGAAAGAGTGTAACTAAAGTTACCTAAAAAAGGCTGAAGTTTGCGCTTCAGCCTTTTTTATTGAACTCCCTCAAACTCTATAAATTCTTAAAATATTATATCAAATTTTTCTTAAAAAATGCTTCCAATTTATCGAACGGAATAATATCAACTTTATCATACAAGTCAACATGGACAGCATTTGGAATAATTATCAATTCTTTTGGTTCTGCTGCCATTTTGTAAATGTCTTCACTGAAGTATCTTGAGTGTGCATTTTCGCCAGCGATTAGCAACATTGGTCTTGGCGAAATCTCTTTAATGTATGTTAGCAACGGCATATTCATAAAAGATAATGGATTAGTAATCAACCAAGACCCATTTGAATTTACCGAGTTAGGATGAAATCCACGAGGAGTACAGTAATAATTAAAGTAATCTACCACAAACTGAGGCTCTCCGCCAACCAATTTTGCAGGTAAAACGCGTGGACCGGCAGCAGGAGTACCATTTTCTGCATCTTTCCAACGTTGCTCACTCATTTGCTCCAGACCTGCTGTACGTTGTTCTAGTGTCATTGAATCATTGTAACCTTTTGACATAACTCTAGTCATATCATACATACTCGTTGTAGCTACAGCTTTAACACGTTTGTCAACAGCAACCGCATTTAATGCCATTCCTGCCATTCCACAAATACCAATGATACCAATTCGTTCCCTATTAACAAATGTCTGTAATCCTAGATAGTCGACAGCCGCACCAAAATCTTCGGTATTAATATCAGGTGATGCAACGTTACGAGGCATACCTCCGCTTTCGCCAGTGTAGGATGGGTCAAATGCTAATGTCGCAAAACCACGTTCAGCCATAATTTGGGCATAAAGTCCAGAAGATTGCTCTTTTACTGCACCAAAAGGTCCAGAAATGGCAAGTGCTGATAAGGTTTCTTTTCCACGATTTTTTGGAAGATATAAATCTCCTACTAACGAAATTCCATAGCGATTTTTAAAAGTTACTTTTTCTCTTGTAACTTTATCGCTTAATTTGAAGGTGTAATGATCTTGATTGTTTGAAGTTTCCATATTCTTTTCTTTTTGATTTAATTTTGTTTTACTGTTCTGACCGTATGCCTGTCCCAATATCATTATTGAAACGATGACAATAAATTTTAATATTTTCATACTTTTTAATTTTATGTTTATTATTTTTCTATATATCAAAATCACAACGACAGTCCACTAGACATCTAACAGCAATCTATCATATTTTGATGTTTTAAGTTGTAGATTTTACTTTTCGAATACAAGTTATTTTACCACTTTTACTTCTTAGTATTGGTCATAGAAGACTAAACTTGCTTGAGCAAGTGCGTTTTTAAAGAGGTTAAATCCAACACCCGGCGGAAGTGTATTTTCATTCAAACCTAAGTGATCTGTCTTTAATGCATATATAGTTATCGTATACTTATGGATTCCTGTGTTTGGAGGGGGACACGAACCTCCATATCCCGGAACACCAAAGTCCGTTAAGGATTGTATTGCTCCTTTTGGTGTGAGTTTGGCAGAAATGTTTCCTGCACCTGAGACCAGTTCGTTGACATTTGCAGGTATATCAAAAACTATCCAGTGCCACCATCCACTGCCAGTAGGAGCATCAGAGTCGAACATTGTAATGGCAAAACTCTTAGTGTCCTGTGGAGCATTTTGCCAAGATATTTGCGGTGATTGGTTTTCGCCATTGCAGCCAAGACTGTTTAGTCTCTCTTTTGCAGTTGCCTGTCCTTGAAGATTTTTACTGGTAAGTGTAAATGTTTTCTGGGCAAAAGTAGCGGTTCCCGTAACTAGGCAAATTATTAATATTGTAATCCTTTTTATTCTTAAATTTTTCATTTTACTTCGTTTTAAATTACAAAGCAAAATTACACTAAGAGCTTTTCAACGACATTGCTAAGAGGCTCAATTTTATTTGTTATAAAGCTCAAATTCATGAATAAACTATACTTTATTTGGGGAGACTCCGTATTGTTTTTTAAAAGCAATAGAAAAATGTGAAGGATTTTTAAAACCGACCTCTACATATACATCATTTACTTTTTTACCATCCTCTTTTAGCTTAATGTAAGCAGCCTCTAATCTCCTTTTGATTAACCATTTTTGAGGTGTGAGGTTACTAATTCTTGAAAAGTCACGTTTAAATGTTGCCAGACTTCTGCCTGTATAGGATGCAATCTGTTCCATCGTAAGATCTTCTGTGTAGTTTTTGTTCAAGAAGTCAAGTATATCTACTTTCCACGGTTCGGTGAAGTCAAAAAGAATGGGAAAAAAAATATCGGAGTTATTCAATATAGCGTAAATACCTTCCAAAAGCTTTAAATTTATTATGACTTCTGTAGGTTTTACATTCTCATCAAAATAAGGTGTTAGAGATTGAAACAAGCTAATAATGTCAGCTTGGGGATTTATTTTAAAAATACCTTTCTCTGTTAATTCATATTTTTTTGGTAATTTGTCTTTATCCATTTTAGCATAAAACTCCCGTAATACAGTCCGATTGAAGACAAGAGAAATTCCTTTGTAAGAATCTTTTCCTTTACTCTTCTTGTACATAACAGCACGGTGATTTCGTCGGATAAAGACACATTCACCTGCTTTAATATTAATTCTTTCTTTATCGTTTTCGATGGTTTGCTGACCTGAATATAGATAGGATAATATATGTTCGGGTGCAGCTTCTACACATTTTTCAGCTTGTTCATTAAAGCATGACAAAAATATGCCCGAATAGCTTATTACTTTTAAGTCTTCATTTTGCTTTGTATCCATATAATGTCAATTTTTCAATTAAACTTTTAACAAAGATAGGTGTTAAGTAATAAAATTACTTTGTTATAAGGCTCAAATAGTATTGCTGAGAGGTTCACTTTGAATTTTATTTGCTTCACAAACTACTATTTACCAATATATAAGGATTTGTTACGAAGAAATGTTGTAATTCAAATAAAAGTAAATGGAATTACTAAAATTTAGCATTGATAAAATTTGAGACCACTAAGATGATTTCGTTGTTGCACTTTGGTTACTCACGTTGAGAAATTTATTCTTCAATATCATCATATCCTCACTTACTTTTCTATCCAACACTTTTGCATAGTGTTGAGTTGTTCTCAAATTCTTATGCCCAAGCATTTTACTAACACTTTCAATGGGAACTCCATTTGTAAGTGTTACAGTTGTTGCAAAAGTATGTCGGGCGATGTGAAAAGTAAGTTCTTTATCAATCTCACAAACACCTGCAATCTCTTTTAAATAAGCATTCATCTTTTGGTTTGATAGAATAGGGAGTAGTTTATTATTTCCTATACATTGAGGATGATTTTCGTATTTATCGATTATTACTTGTGTAAGCGGTAGAATAGGAATCTTTGAAGCACTCTCTGTTTTTTGACGATGGGTAAAAATCCATTTCTCTCCATCAATACCGATGCTTATATGGGATTTTGTCAAGTTTTTGACATCAATGTAAGCCAGCCCCGTAAAACAGCTGAAAAGGAATATATCACGTACAAGTGATAATCTTTCCGTTTTTAAATCTTTTTCAATGATACTTTGAACTTCTTGTTCAGTTAAATATACTAAATATACACGTTCAACTTCTTTAACTTTCGATTTATAGTTGGCAAAAGGATTTTTGTCTAACCAATCATTTGCCAAACAAATTTTGATTATTTTGCTGAAATTCTTGATGTATTTTACGGCTGTATTATTGGCACAATTTCTAACGCTTCTCAAATAGAATTCATAATCAGAAATAAAGGCATGATTTATTTTCGTAATTTCTATATCGGATACATTGTATTTCCATTCCAAAAACTCAACGGTATGCTTTAACGAAGTAGTGTAGCGTTCTAATGTTCCGGGAGCATATTCTTTGCCTACCAGTTCTTTAATTTTATTGTTGTGGTCTTGGAAGATAGGAACAAGCATACGCTGTTTTTCTTCTGAACCAAATAGCTTGTCTTTAAAATTATCAATGCTCAAATCTTCACCCTTATGGATAAGCTCCATTTGAATATCTAGTACTTTAGATTTCATCAAGTCAAGATAACTATTAATTGAACGGGCTTCTTCTGTAGTACCTTTCATTTTAGACGCTTCTGACGACCATCTGCTAGGGTCAATGAATTTTTTCGTACTGAATTCTGTTCTATCTCCGTTTACTGTAAGACGGACATAAATTGGAAATTGCCCTTTGGCGTTAACCTTGGTAGATTTTGCATAGAAATGCAGGTTTACTTTTGCTTTCATTTTACTGACTGATTAATTATTTTTCAAGTTAAATTCCTAATCCAAGCCAGACAAGATGTTTACTGAGTGAACAAGCTATTGAACACGTTGTTAACCCCAATGTTTGCAAGGGGTAAAGGATTTTAGCGAGACCCTAGATTTCTAGTTTTTTCTAGGGTCTCGCGTTTGCCCCTTTAGAGATGGAATTCGATGAATAATTTGGTAAGTCTGTAAAAGCAAAAAACCCCGAAAATCATAGGATTTTCGAGGTTTTGATACCGTTTAGGATTTTTTTCAGCGGAGAAAGAGGGATTCGAACCCCCGGACCTGTTACAGTCAACAGTTTTCAAGACTGCCGCATTCGACCGCTCTGCCATTTCTCCAGTATGTCGCTATCATTTCGTGATTGCGAGTGCAAATATAAGACGGTTTTTCGGTTCTCAAAACTTTTTTTAGACTTTTTTTGAAACTTTTTTTAAATAATTTTCAAGTATCTAATTATCAGTATTTCCGAAAAATAGATTTTAGAAAAAATTAATCCAAGTTGTCCAAAATTGGTGTTGGTTTCTTGTTTTCATCGACAGCAACAAACGAGAAAGTTCCTGAAACTACCGTTTCGCGAAGCTCAGAATACATTTGCTCCATAAAAATATCAACGTGAATTTTACAGCTCGTTCTTCCAACGCTGTCAACTTTTGCCACTAATTCGATTAAAGTACCGGCCGGAATCGCTTTTTTAAAGTCGATTTGACCTGTTGATATCGTAACTACTTTTTTACGACTGAAACGAGTAGCACAAATAAAAGCCACTTCGTCCATTAAATGAAGCGCAGTTCCTCCAAATAAAGTATCATAATGATTCGTTGTACTTGGGAAAACTGCTTTGAAAATATGTGTTTCAGATTTTAAAATTCTTTCTTCTAATGTACCCATAAAGATTAGTAAGTTACGTATTCAGTGATTTCAAGGCCATATCCAATCATTCCAACACGTTTTGTTTGTTCCGTGTTCGAAACCAGTCTAATCTTAGAAATATCAATATCGTGAAGGATTTGAGCCCCAATCCCGTAATCTTTACTGTCTATGATGACTTTCGGCGCTTTTAATGTTCCTTGAGCTTGTAATGTTTTAAGCTCAGAAATTCTGTTTAATAAATTTACAGCCGTCATATCCTGATTGATAAAAATAACAGCACCTTTTCCATTCTCATTAATTACTTTAAACATATCGTCTAACTGCTGTTCTGCATTATTAGTCAATGTTCCTAATAAGTCATTATTTACCTGCGAAGAGTGAATTCTTGTCAAAATAGGCTCTCCAAGGTTCCATGTTCCTTTAGTTAAAGCAATATGAATTTGTTTATTTGTAGTCTGCTCGTAAGCTCTTAATCTAAAAGTTCCAAAACGGGTTTCGATATCAAAATCTTCTTTTTTAATGATAAGGCTGTCATGCTGCATTCTGTAAGCAACCAAATCTTCAATCGAAACTAATTTTAAATCAAATTTCTTAGCCACTTTTATAAGTTCAGGCAAACGAGACATTGTTCCGTCTTCATTCAAAATTTCGCAGATAACACCAGCAGGTTTGAAACCTGCTAATCTTGCAAAATCAATTGCAGCTTCCGTATGTCCTGTTCTTCTTAAAACACCACCTTGTTTAGCAATCAAAGGAAAAATATGTCCCGGGCGAGCTAAATCATGCGGTTTTGTATTTGGATCAACTAGAGATTGTACCGTTTTAGACCTGTCAGCAGCAGAAATACCGGTTGTAACACCATTTCCTTTTAAATCAACAGAAACCGTAAAAGCAGTTTCCATATGATCTGTATTATTGGTAACCATGGCACGTAAATCAAGTTCCTTGCAGCGGCTTTCTGTAAGTGGTGTACAGATTAATCCGCGTCCGTGTGTAGCCATGAAATTGATCATATCAGGAGTAACTTTTTCGGCTGCGGCTAAAAAGTCACCTTCATTTTCGCGATCTTCATCATCAACTACAATGATTACTTTACCTTGACGAATATCTTCTATAGCTTCTTCAATGGTATTAAGTTGAATTTTTGTTGACATAATTATTGTTTGTTTTGAGCTGGTGAAAACCGCTCGGAAATTTTTTGAAATAGTTGTGATATTGGGGTCGTTATCGCATCAAAATTAATCAATCCGTTATCGTTTGTGGCACGATAAGTTAATAATACTGCTAATGGAGAAAGAATAAACGACGACATCCAAGAACCCATAAAAGGAGTCATTCCGCCTTCCTGCGATAATCTTTTTCCAAAAGTATTAATGAAATGAAAAGTAATAAAAATTAATACCGCAAAAACAATTGGTAAACCAAGTCCGCCTTTTCTGATAATCGCCCCCAGAGGTGCACCAATAAAAAACATTAAAAAACATGCAAAAGCTATAACAAACTTCTCATACAATGCTGTTAAGTGTTTGTTGATATCACGCTGTTTGTCCTTTAAATCTTTTTGGGTTGATTCAATAGAGAAGATGTTGCTGGTAACATTACTGCCTGCCATTTTAAGGACATCAACTTTCTGTTTATTTGTGTATAAAGACAAAAGATCATTTGGTAAAGTCTTTTTCTTTTTTTCTTTTTTATCTGGATTAATTAGAGTGCTTGATTTTCTAAATCCAACACGCTGATTTATATTCTCTGAAAATGATATAATCTCATTATCCAGGTTCTTGTTTAAAGAATCTAAAGTATAACGCAATTCATTAACATTAAGCATGGCATTTGTACCGGCGATACTTTCTTTACTGTCGTCAACTTTGTTTAATTCAGATAAATCGATGTTAATGATATGTGTTTTAAAAGCTCCTTTAATAAAAGGAAGTTTAGCACGGTCTTCATATTTTTTTGGAGTAACATCCTGATAGTAGTAACCATCGTTTAAAACAAGTTTCAAAATACTCGATTTTTCGTTGCTGATTAATTCTCCATCTTTGGCTTTAATAACAGTTTTGTTTTCTCCAAAATTATTAGCCTTTTCGTGAATAGTAACGCCTGTCAGAATATTTCCGTTTTCACCAGATTTTTTGTTTACCTTAATGTTGTAGGTTCCAACATCATTAAATTGACCTTCGGCAATTGCCATAGCAGGTTTTGCCTGTGCGATATTTTTACGGAAGTTCACAAATTTATATTCAGCAAAAGGAATAACATTATTGGCAAACCAAAACGCTACAATACTCAAAACGAATATAAAAATAATTAAAACACGCATTGCTCTTTGAAGTGAGATTCCGGAAGATTTCATGGCAGCAAATTCATAATTCTCTGCTAAATTTCCGAAAGTCATAATCGAAGCTAAAAGAACCGAAAGCGGTAAAACCAGCGGGATAATACGTGGCATAGAAAAAAGCAGGAATTTCACGACCAATATTAAGTCGAGATCTTTACCTGCCAGTTCTGATATAAATAGCCATACTGTCTGCAGTATGAATATGAAAAAAAGAATTACAAATACCGTAGTAAATGTAACTAAAAAAGTTTTTAATAAGTATTTGTCTAGAATTTTCAACCTTCTGATTAATCTAATTTATTGATGTAGTATTTCGGGTATTTACTCGCTACAAAGGTAAATTGATTTTTTGATAATGGCTGATTGGTTTTAAAAGAATTAACGGTTAAAGTTGTTTTTGTTCCGTTTTTTCCAGTTTCAATCAAATTATAGATGTGTTTTGTCTGAACATCAATGCCTAAAAGAATTTCTTTTCTTTGATCTTTTCCGGTAGTTGGTACTAATTTAATGTATTGAATCTTTCTTCCTTTTACATTTTGTACAATATCCATATTGTATTTGTAACCAGAATTAAAGAAAGTAAGCATTTTTGAAGGTGTGATAGCATTGTCGTCTTTTTCGTTTACTTTAGAAACTGTAACTTCTTCGTCTTCAGGAACAATTGTATACGTCTTTTGTCCGTCAAAAATTTTGGTAACACCCATAAAATTCAATACATATTGATTTCCTTTCATGGTTACATTTCCTTTACTATCTTGGTTAATATTCTCTTTTGCATTATTTAGAGAGTATTTAAAATCAATAACAATATTATCGTAGCTTTTTATTTTTGCAGTCACTTCGTTCAATAAATCTTTGGCTTTTTTATCCTGAGCTTGAATAGAAGTGAAACTCAAAAGCAATATAACTGCCATTTGAAAACACTTTTTAGTCATGTTAGTGATAGAATTGTTTTTGATTTCCTGAATGTTTGTTCTCATGATTGGATTAATTTTGTTCATTATTAAAGAATTGATCAAGAGCACTTAAGTCTAAAATGTTCACACTTCTTGCTTTACTGCCTTCAAACGGTCCAACAATTCCTGCTGCTTCCAGCTGATCGATCAAACGACCGGCTCTGTTGTAACCTAATTTTAATTTTCTTTGCAGTAATGAAGCAGAACCCTGCTGTGCATTAACAATAATCTCTGCAGCTTCTCTAAATAAGGTATCTCTTTCGGAAATATCCATATCAAGATTGATGCCAGTTTCTTCTCCAATGAACTCTGGAAGCAAATATGCTGTGGCATACGCCTTTTGAGAACCAATAAAATCTGTAATTTTTTCGACTTCCGGCGTGTCAATAAAAGCACATTGAACACGTGTTACGTCATTTCCATTTGTATACAATAAATCTCCTCGTCCAATTAACTGGTCAGCTCCCTGAGTATCTAAAATTGTTCTCGAGTCAATTTTTGAAGTTACCCTAAATGCAATTCTCGCAGGGAAATTGGCCTTAATTAAACCTGTAATAACGTTTACAGAAGGTCTTTGTGTAGCAATAATTAAGTGAATACCAATAGCACGCGCCAGCTGAGCTAAACGAGCAATTGGAACTTCGACTTCTTTTCCTGCCGTCATAATCAAATCAGCGAACTCGTCGACAACCAAAACGATGTAAGGTAAAAACCGATGTCCGGCTTCCGGATTTAATTTTCTTGCTTTGAATTTCTCGTTGTATTCTTTAATATTACGGACCATCGCATCTTTTAATAAAGAATAACGGTTGTCCATTTCGGTACAAAGTGAATTCAGAGTATTAACCACTTTTGCGTTATCAGTAATAATAGCGTCTTCTGTATCTGGAAGTTTTGCTAAATAATGTCTTTCTATTTTATTAAAAAGTGTAAGCTCAACTTTTTTCGGATCGACCAAAACAAATTTTACTTCTGCCGGATGTTTTTTGTATAAAAGCGAAGTTAAAACCGCATTTAATCCAACCGATTTTCCTTGTCCTGTTGCACCCGCCATCAATAAGTGAGGCATTTTGGCAAGATCGACCACAAAAGTCTCGTTCGAAATGGTTTTTCCTAAAGCAATTGGCAGTTCCATTTCAGCTTCCTGAAATTTCGCAGCGCCAATAACACTTTTCATAGAAACCATAGTTGGAGTCTTGTTTGGAACCTCGATACCAATTGTTCCTTTTCCTGGAATTGGTGCAATAATACGAATTCCTAAAGCCGATAATGACAAAGCAATATCGTCTTCTAAACTCTTAATTTTAGAGATTCTGATTCCGGCTTCCGGTACAATTTCATATAAAGTTACCGATGGACCTACGGTTGCTTTAATCTGTGCAATTTCAATTTTGTAGTTACGAAGCGTATCTACAATTTTATTTTTGTTTTCTTCTAATTCTTCCTGATTAATTGTAATTCCGCCAGTCGAATATTCTTTTAATAAATCGATAGTTGGGAATTTATAATTGGATAAATCCAAAGTTGGATCAAATAATCCGAAATCAGCAACTAGGCGAGAAGCAAGGTTTTCTTCAATAATATCTTCTTCTTCGGCTTTTTCAATAACAAATTCTTCTGTGTGTACAGGAGGAGTTTCTGTTACCGGATTTACGTTCATTTGTACAGGTTTTAAAACCGGATTCAAATCAATTTCAGACGAATGATTGATAGTTGGTTTTAAAGCTTCTTTGTTGATTTCGAATTTAGAATCATCTGTTTTTAAATGAATATTATCCAGTTCAGGATCTTCTTCAATTGCAAATTCTTCTAAATTATAAGCGCTTTCAGGTTCTAAATCCTGCTGCGGTTTTTTGATAGAATTTAATTCAGATTTTAATTCATTTTTAGTTGAATCAAAATAAGACTGTATTTTTTCCGGAGATACTTTTATTTTGAAAATCAAATAAACGATCAGTCCAAAAAGTAAGCTCAATAAAGTTCCGGTTTTCCCGATATAATCCTGAAGGAAAAGATTTAATTCATAACCAATTGTTCCTCCTAATTCTGGTGCCGAAGTAGCAAAAAAGCCAAATAAAATAGAAACAACGATAATGGCAAATAAATCCCAGAACCAAGTATTTTTTAATTTTTTGGTCGAAAGTTCTAATGCCAGAAATAATCCGGTTAAAAAGAATAAACGAACAATTATAAAGGAGGCAAGGCCGAAGCCTCTGTAAACAATTAAATCAGCGAGATAAGCCCCAAATTTTCCGAGCCAGTTTTGTACTACTTCGTCACGATCACCAATTTGAGTAACCGCACTTTGGTCTGTCTGCCATTGCCCGTTGATATAAAAAGAAATAAATGCAACTAATAATGCAATAGAAAAGAGTATCAAAAGGCAGCCCAGCACAAATTTTTGCTGCTTGGATAATGTCCAGGATCTAATGCCTGCGACTTTTGATTCGGTTTTTTTGTCTACAGTTTCTTTTTTTGTTTTTGCCATTCTTGCGTTCCGCCTATATAAATTTTGGAATATAAATTATCAAACCAATTGCTATTGCTGTCATGGCGGCAAAAAATACCGCTCCAGCAGCAATATCTTTAATAAACCCAATTCGTCTGCTGTAATCGGGGTGGATAAAATCGGCGATTTTTTCAACTGCCGTATTTAATCCTTCAATGCTTAAAACCAAACCAATGGCTAAGGTTTGACATAGCCATTCGGTTTGAGAAATATGAAAATAGAACCCGGCAATGGTCATAATAATTCCCAATGAGAATTGGACCATAACGCTGTGTTCTGTTCTTATCAATTTTACAGCTCCTTTAAAAGCGTAAGTTACACTCTTTAAACGACCTGTAACAAAGGTATTATCTTTTTGAAACTCCATTTAGTGGAAAATATTATAGTGCTGCTAAAGCCGCTTCGTAATTTGGTTCGTTTGCAATTTCAGCAACTTGTTCTGTATGAGTAATTGTTCCATCAGCATCAACTACAATAATAGCCCTTGAATGTAAACCCGCTAAAGGTCCGTCAACAATTTCTAAACCGTTTGCTTTACCAAAACTTCCTGTTTGAAAATCAGATAAATTAACTACATTTTCTAAACCTTCTGCACCGCAAAAACGTTTTTGAGCAAAAGGTAAATCTCTTGAAATACATAAAACAGTTGTATTTTCTAATCCGCTTGCACTTTGGTTGAATTTTCTAACAGACGTTGCACAAGTTCCTGTGTCAACACTTGGAAAGATGTTTAAAACTAATTTTTTACCAGCGAAGTTACTTAAAGAAGCAACTGATAAATCGTTTTGTATTAATTTGAAGTCAGCCAATTTTGAACCAACTGCTGGTAATTCGCCTGATGTATGAACCGGATTTCCTCCTAATGTGATTGAAGCCATGATTTTTGTTTAAATTAATGAGGCTCAAAAGTAAGGATTAATATTTGAATCTAAAAGTATTTGTTAAGGGTTTAAGGTGAGATTAAGGAGGTGAATTTTTATTTGGTTTCCGGATAGATTGAACGCGGGTGACACGGATTTGCTTACGCCAAAATGTGGATCTAAACGGATTTATTTCTTTTGTCTTTACGTATGAAACAAAAAAATCCGTTTAAATCTGCGACTTCACGAAGTGAATCCGCGTTATCCGTGTGCCATTTTACTACAACAAAAAAAAGCGTCTCAAAAATGAAACGCTTTCTCAGTCATGTTTTTTTGTTTTTTATTTGAAAAAGAGGTCAATTTATTTATCGATTGAACCTAAAACACGTTTCATAAATGTATTTAAAGCTTCTTTTTTATCTGTTCCCTGAGCTACAAGTTTTTGTACTTCAAGAGCACCGTACATATTCGAAATCAATTCGCCAATTACATCTAATTCTTCATCTTTAAGAGAAGGAATTTCGGTCATAGCTTCAAGAACTTCGATCGTTTCGATGATATAATCCTGATCGTTTTCTTCGATAAATTGTGTTAAATGCTTTATTACTGGTAATTTCATAATTTTTTGTTTAAGCGTTAAATCGTTTTTTTGTTTAATCGATTAAACGAATAAACAAATAACCAATTAAACAATAGCGTTTACTAAGTCGATTAAAACTTCTTGTTTGTTAGTCTGCGTTTCGCCAACTAACTGTCCGTTTACAAAAGTTGCAAATGTTGGCAGGTTGCTTACATTAGCTAATTTTCTTGATTCAGGAGAATTTTCTGCATCAACCAAAACAAAAGTGATAGCTTCATTTTCTGCTGCTAATTTTTTGAATTTTGGTTTCATAATACGGCAGTTTCCACACCATGATGCTGAATATTGTACTACTACTTTTTCGTTTTTAGCAACTAAATCTGCTAACGTATCTTCGTTTAAGTCGATTAACATTTCTTTATTTTTTAAGGTTCAAAGTTACAAAGGTTCAAAGGCTCAAAGTTTTTTAAACTGTATAAGAAATCACAACAAATTACATTTGTTGTTTGAGACCGATAAAATTCTTTGGTATTTTTTTTAGAGGAGAATTAAAGTAACAAAGGTTCAATGGGATAATTTTTTAAGCAGCAAAAAAACTTTGCAACTCTGTGCCTTTGAACCTTTGTACCTTTATAAAAAATTAGTTTGCGCTTAAGTATTCAGCAGTACTAATTCTGTCAGCAGACATAGCTTCTTTACCAGCTTCCCAGTTTGCAGGGCAAACTTCACCTTTAGTCTGGATATGAGTGTAAGCGTCAACCATTCTTAAGTATTCGTTTACGTTACGTCCTAATGGCATATCGTTTACACTTTCGTGGAAAATTTTTCCAGTTTCATCAATAAGGTAAGTAGCTCTGTAAGTTACATTTGAACCTTCGATGATAACTGAATCAGTCTCTTCGCTGTAGCTTGTAGATTCGATATCAAGAATACCTAAAATGTTAGCTAAGTTACGGTTTGTATCAGCTAAAATTGGGTAAGTAACACCTTCGATTCCACCATTGTTTTTTGGAGTATTTAACCAAGCAAAGTGAACTTCGTTTGTGTCACAAGAAGCACCAATTACGATAGTATTTCTTTTTTCAAATTCTGGTAATGCAGCTTGAAAGGCGTGTAATTCAGTTGGACAAACAAAAGTGAAATCTTTTGGGTACCAAAACAATAATACTTTTTTGTTGTTGTTTACTGCTTCTTCAAAAATGTTGATTTTTAAATTGTCACCCATTTCTGAGATAGCATCTACTGCAATACTTGGGAATTTTTTTCCTACTAAAGACATATTTTTCGTTTTACGTTAAAAATTTATTTCTGGTGCAAAAGTAGGGTATAAGTTCAGATTCTTACAATAAGACGTGATTATAAAAATTTATAAGTTGATAAATTTTGACTATTTAATGTTTTAACTTATTGGATATCAATATTTACCGGAAGAGTGCCGTTTAAAGAAATTTTATTTAAAAATTGAATTGCTGCTGTTTTTTGAAATTCTTCAAAATCCTGATACGCCTGAACCAATCCTGAAGCCTTTTTTAAATTCGGAATTATTGGTAAAGCATACGGATTTCCGAAAACGTAAACGATGCATTTTTTTGTTTGAAGTAAATCAGAAAGCAGCTCTAAAACTGCATTGTCAATTTCGAAATTATTTGCTGGCTTTGCTTTAGGAACAAATAATGAAATTAAGATTGTTTCGAAATTTTCTAATTGTTTTTTGATAGATGAAATATCCGAAACCTCTAAATTTTCTAAAGCAAATTCAGGTGAAGGTAATTTTGAATTTAAAGTTTTAAAGAAAATATTTTCGGTATTTTTATATAAATTCAGTTTGGCTAATTTGTCGTTTTTCTGTGCTTCAAATGCCAATTCTGAATTTGAATTATCAATAATGGCTGTGATCACATTTTGAGCAATCTGTAGATTTAGTTCAGATGTTTTTTCAAAATTTAATTCGCCTGAAGAAGCAGTGTTTCCAGAAAGAATTCCTGCTTTTTCTTTAGCTTTCATGATTCTGTTATAGCTTTCGAATATACGGTCTGGTGATGCATTCCTAAAGATAGCTTCGATTCCTTCGGGAACATTTTCGGCGAAGCATAAAATATCATTTCCGGCATTAAAAGCTTCCCATTCCAACTGACCTTTAGTCTCGTATAATTTAGAAACGCTGTGCATATTTAAAGCATCAGAAATTACCAAACCATCATAACCTAATTTGTCTCGTAAAAGATCCTGAATAACTGCTTTTGATAAGGTTGCCGATGTATCTTTTCCATCATTTAAACTTGGAACAGCCAAATGTCCAATCATAATCGAATCGACATTGTTTTCAATTCCTTTAATGAATGGATACAATTCATTTTCTAATAATTCTTCCAGCGTTTCTTTTAAAACCGGTAGTCCTAAATGCGAATCGACATTGGTATTTCCGTGTCCGGGAAAATGTTTCAGACAGCCTAAAACGCCAGCTTCAGACATTCCGTTTAAATATTCAACAGCAAAACTGGCTACTTTTTCTTTGTTTTCACCAAAAGAACGATACCCAATAACAGGATTATTCGGATTATTATTTATATCTGCCAAAGGCGATAAATTATACTGAATTCCGGCAGCTTTTAAATCTAAACCTATTTGTTTTCCAACTTCGTAAACCAAATCAGATTTGTTTTCAGGCAAAGCACCAAGTGTAATTGCATACGGATATTGCGGTGTTTTTTCGATACGCATTGCCAAGCCCCATTCGGCATCAATACTGATTAAAAGTGGAGTAGAAGCGGCTTTTTGGTAACGAACGATGAGTTCTTTTATTTTTTGATAGCTGTCATCATTAAAAACAACTTTTTTCTTGCTTTCATAATTTGTTGCAGCGCTCGCGCGGCTGTGAAAAAAGGTCAATCCGCCAATATTGTGTTCCTTTATTAAACGTTCGGTTTCCTGGATATTTTCTTCGGTATCGTTAATAAAAACGGCAGGAAAAAAGAATTGTCCTATTTTTTGTCGTAATGCTTCGGCGGTAATTTTCATTATTATAAAGTCTTTTTCATGCAGACGCTGTTATCCATCTTTTCGTAAGGCGGATAATTTGGAATGATTGTGTAACCTAATTTTTGATACAAATTTATGGCTTCGGGCTGGTTTTTCCCGGTTTCGAGAATAGTATAAGTATAATCAACTTCTTTAGCCCAAATTTCTAATTCGGCTAAAACTTTTGAAGCAATTCCTCTTTTGCGAAAATCAGGATGAACATACATTCTTTTGATTTCGGTCTTGTCACTTTCTTTTTCGCGAAAAGCGCCACAGCCAACAGGAATGTCATTTTCGTAATAAACGATCGTATGTTTTATTTTATCGGTTTTATTAAACTGATTGTAAAACGCATGATCATCACCATCTCTAATCGCTAAATCCTGATCTAATAAAGCTACCAACTTTATAAAATCGGGATCATCTGAATTGGTTCGTTTTATGTTCATGATTTAGAATGCTTAGATTAGTATCGTTTAATTTTCTAACACATAGAAACATAGTATTTAGTTCTTGGAAAAGGCGTTTCACTTTATTTAAATACATTCCAACACTTCGGGACTATGTGTTGAGAAACGAGTTTCTCTTTTCTATTCTTTTCACACAAAAAAATCTATGTTTCTATGTGTTTAAAAGAATGTTTTATTTCAATTTTGCTTTTTTTTGTTTAGCTAATTGTTTTTTGGTTTCAATTGCTTTATCCAAGCGGTTTTTAAAACGGAAGAGTTTTGGAAGCCCTTCGAGTCTGTCTTCGATTGTAATTTCTTCATAAACTACAATAGCTTTTTCTAAAACCCTGATTTCATTGTCGAGATCGTTTTGGTTTTTGTAGATCGTTGCTAATCTATCATAAGGATGGTTTCCTTTAAAGCTTTCTGCGACATTTTCCTCATATAATTCAATTGCTTTTTCAAGATTTCCGGTTTTTTCGAACTCAGCTCCTTTTAAGTTGCGTTCGGCCTGCAGATTTTCATTGATTTCCATAAGTAAGAGTTTGATTTGGGGTTAAACTTCTTCAGATTTTTTCCCAAAATCTTTCGGGAAAATTAAAAAACGTGATAAAATAAGACCTGGAATTGTCGCTATAAAAACCCAAATAAAGAAATTTTGATAGCCTAAATATTGCTGTATATAACCGCTCAACATTCCCGGAAGCATCATTCCTAATGCCATAAATCCGGTTGCAAGTGCATAATGCGCTGTTTTTGATTCTCCTTCGGCAACATGAATTAAATACATCATAAAGCCGGTAAACCCGAAACCGTAACCAAATTGTTCAAAAATAACTACGACGTAAATGTAATAAATTGATGATGGATGAAAGAAAGCTAATAGAATAAATCCTAAAATTGGAAGGTGCATTGCCAGAAACATTGGGAGCATCCATTTCGTAAGACCCTGCTGAGACAGTACAATTCCCCCTAATATTCCGCCCAAGGTTAAAGCAATAAGGCCAAAAGTTCCGTAAATTAAACCAACATCTTCTGTTTCAAGTCCCATTCCGCCTTTGTGAATTGTTGCCTGATTTCCATTCGTAGTAATTAATTCATCGACAAAATGAATTCTTGCTTCATTTACTTTGTTATACTCTTCGCCTTTTTTTGGTTGAGTTTCTAATATAGGTTTTTTCTCTTTTCTGGTATCAGCAGCAATTGGCAATTTCGAATATAAGAGTTGTAATTCTGAGGCCTCAAGTTTTACACCTGCTTTTACTTTAGTATTATATAAGTATAATGCCTTTTTTTCATTTGAGTCGGCAGTTTTTTGTACTAGTTCATATTTAATGGGGTCAACTAAAAAAGGTGTTAACATTTTTAACAACTGTGATTCTCCTAACCTAAAAACCAGAATAAAAATTAAAACTATTACAATTTGTTTTTTCTTAAAAAAGCTGATAAAAATAGTTCCAAAACTTTGATGGTGATGTTCTTTATTTTCTGCTAAATTAATTTCGTTTTTAGGCGTAAAAATGAAATTGTAAATGGTAATAAGAGTCATTAACAGGCCAACAAAAATCATGGTATACGACCAGGCTTTTGTATTATCACTGTATTTATGTTCTAAATATCCTGCTAAAAGTATAATTAGTCCATTTCCGGCAATCATAGAGATTCTGTAAAATGTACTTCTTATTCCTAAAAAGAATGACTGTTCTTCTTTTGGTAAAACCAATAAATAAAAACCATCACTTGCAATATCATTTGAGGCAGAAGCAAAAGCTGCAGCCCAGAATATTGCCAAAGTAACAAGGAAAAAATTTTGTAAGGGAATAGTGAATCCAACAATTAAAAAAGCAATAGAAATAAGCAATTGCATCCATAAAAACCATTTTCGTTTTGTTCCATAAAGCTCAACTAATGGACTCCATAAAGGCTTGATTACCCAAGGAAGATAGAGCAAACTTGTATACAGACCAATATCTTCATTAGTTATTCCTAACTTTTTATACATCAAAACCGAAACGGAGATGATAATAACATAAGGAAATCCAGAAGCGAAGTTAAGAAGCGGAATCCAGAACCAGGGTTTATTATCTGTTTTCATTAGGCTGAGCAGGTGAATAGATTTTAAAATTCTTTTTTAAGTCGGCAGCAGTTGGGGTGCTTTCGTTTGCAAAATAATCAATAAATGTCACAGCACAAGCTTTATACATGTTGATTTTTTCTGCAGGAATAGAAAATGATATAATGCCGTCTTTTTCGACAGCTCTTACTTTGTCAATTATTTTCTCGGCATCGTTTGTATTTACTTTAGAAATATGTTCTCCGCCATAAATTACAATGTAACGCACCTTTGTATTAAGTGGATTTTTGATGCTGAAATTATATTTTAAAGTATCTTTTGTAAAATCTGTAATAACCGGCGTATCAATAATAATACGTTTCAAATTTGGAACTGCAGCAGGAAGCGCCGGATATTTATATTGGTTTTCTTCTAAAAGACGAACAATATCAAAGTTTTTGTCCATGAACCATTTGGCGCTGAAATAAGCACTTCCGGAAACATTTTTAAAACTTCTGGCAAAATCAATCTGGTTTGGAATTTCATAAACAAAATTCCAGCTTTTGTCGCTGTCACCTCTAATTTTATAAGAGGCGTGACCAATATAAACAGCAGTATTATTAGAATTTTCGGCCCACCATTTTACCAATTTCGAATAAGATGCTCGGGTGTTATTCATACTCCAATACAATTGAGGCAGAATGTAATCGATCCATTTTTGATCCATCCATAAAACAGGATCTGCGTATAAATCGTCGTAATTTGCAGTCGATTGAGTGTCAGAACCTCTTGGGTCAACAGATTTATTTCGCCAAACCCCAAATGGACTGATTCCGAATTGAACCCACGGTTTGCTTTCTTTTATAGTTGTTGAAATAGTGTGTACAAAGTTACTCACGTTGGCACGACGCCAATCGGGAAGACTTAAACCTGCGCCGTATTTTCTGTATGAAGCACTGTCGTTAAAAACTTTTCCGGGAACAGTATACGGGTAAAAATAATCATCAAAATGAATCGCGTCGATATCGTATTTGTCAACGACTTCTTTTACAACTTTCGTTAGATGCGTCTGAACTTCGGGTAATGCAGGGTCGTAATAATATTTTCCACCGTATTCGATCATCCATTCCGGATGTTTAAAAATATCATGGTTCGGACTTAACTGCTGTTTATTTAAATCAAAAGTTGCTCGATACGGATTCAGCCATGCATGAAATTCAAAACCTCTGTTATGCGCTTCTTCAATCATCCATGCCAAAGTATCGTAATACGGACTTGGAGCCATACCTTCTTTTCCGGTTAAAAATCTAGACCAAGGCGCTAATTCTGTTGGGTAAAAAGCATCGCCCACACTTCTAATCTGAACAATAACAGCATTGTAGTTTAGTTTTTTGTAAGTATTTAAAATTTCTAAATAATCAGCTTTTTCTTTTTCAACAATATCAGATGCGGTTTTTGGCCAGTCAATATTTACTACGGTTGCAATCCAGACACCTCTAAATTCATTTTTAGGATGCATTATTTTTTCTTGTGAGTTAGATTTTAATCCAAAGAAAAATAAAAGTATGATTGAGTATAGTAAGTGCTGATTTTTATGCATTTTAATCTTTAATTTTAACAAGAACCAAAAATAGTTTGTTTTGCTAGGAATTCAATGAATTCTGCTAAATTTTATTTTAAATGTTTTTTTGCCACGAATTACACAAATTTCCACCAATTTTTTATTCTCAAAGTATTAAAAATAATTCGTGATAATTCGTGTAATTCGTGGCAATCATTTTTATAGCCACAGATTAAAAGGATTATTTGGATTAATCTTTTTAATCCTTCTAATCTGTGGCAAACTTATTTATTTAGTCCGGAAAAGAAATTTTCCCCATTGTTACGGATGGAATTCCTTTTTTTGAACCAAAATTATAATTTCCTCCCGCTACGGTTTCATTAGCCAAAACGGCAAACAAAACGGCTTCTTTTGCATCGCCTGAAATTCCAAGAACATCGCTTTTGTCAAATTTACAAGACAATAATTCTTGTAACCATTTCACCAATAACGGATTTCGTGCGCCTCCGCCAGACATATAAACTGTAAACTCTTCGATTGGTGTTTTAGTATTTTGTACAACAAACAAAACTGCTTCGGCAATTGTCTCGGCACTAAGGCGTGTTAAAGTCGCAAGCAAATCTGGTGCCGAAATATTTTCTAAACCTAATTTCACCAAAGCCGAGTTCACAAATTCATGGTTGAATAATTCCTGGCCAATCGTTTTTGGAAAACTTTTTTGGAAGAAAGCATTGCTTTTTAATTCGCTTAAAAGTTCCTGATTTACGGTTCCGCTTTTGGCGATTTCGGCATCTTTATCGTAACTTTTTTCAGGGAAATACTGTTTGGTGCAAATATCGATTAACGTATTTGCGGTTCCCGTATCGGTTACAAAAACCTCTTCGGCGTTTTGTGAAGCTGGTAAATAAGTGAAATTTGCGATTCCGCCCATGTTGAGCATAATTCGGTTTTCACCTTTTTTGCTGAATAACAAATAATCGCCATAAACAGCCAAAGGCGCGCCTTCACCGCCCGCCGCAACATGTTTTTGCCTGAAATCAGATAAAGTTATAATTCCGGTTTTTACCGCAATATGATCGCCGTCGCCAATTTGTAAAGTCGCATTGGGAAATTTTTCCTGCTGATGCAGAAACTTTGGTGCATGTAAAACTGTTTGTCCGTGCGATGCGATTAAATCAACTTCGCTTGCGGAAATATTCCATTTTGAAAGACAATCATTAATCATTCCGGCATGTAAATCTGCAATCCATTCGTTGAGTAAAACCAAATGCTGAAAATCGATTGTTTTTTTAGCAAACACTTTTCTGATTTCGGTTTTAATATCTTCGCTGTAATCGATGGTTTCAAATTGTTGGATTTTTACGAGCGTGTTTTCGCCTTCGCCAGAAATTTCACAGAGAGCCAGATCGAGTCCGTCAAGAGAAGTTCCTGACATTAAACCTAGTATTTTTCGAGTCTCTTTTTGAGCAATTTCGTAAAGAGAGCTTATATTTTTATTCATTAAAATGATGTTTTAAAAAAGCATTTTATTTGGAAACGCTAAAATGGGATTTTTTACATATAAATATAAGTAAACTTTGAGATTTATTTTTTAAAGGCTGTACGTAAATGTTTTTTAAACACATAGAGACATAGTTTTCTTTGTGGGTAAAGGCGTTTCACTTTTTTTGAACAAACATAGATAGAGGTTTTTTAAAATTAATATAAGCACAATGCATTTAATATAGCCAGTGGTTTTAAAAGGAATGAGAATATTATGCGACTATGTGTAAAATCTTGATTTTATTAATCCTTATTATTCACTCCCAAAAAACTATGTTTCTATGTGTTTAAATAAAAACACAATGCTAAACAAAACTTACTTCCGTTTTTATATATTTGTTTTCAAACTAATTAAAAAATAAACCATGATTGTTGTTATTATCCTTTTTGTTTTCATCATAATCGGAGTGTTCATTTACAATTCCCTTATCGAAAAAAGAAACCAGGTTACTAATGCTTTTTCTTCTATTGATGTAATGCTGAAAAAACGTTTTGACTTGATTCCGAATTTAGTGGAGATTGTAAAACAATATACCAATTACGAACAAAGTACCTTAACTAAAATCGTAGAACTTCGTTCAAGAGCAACTTCAGGTTCTTTAACCGATGCTGAAAAAGCAAGTTTAGATACGGAATTAAGCACGGCTGTAAAAGGTTTAATGGTAACGGTTGAAAATTATCCGGATTTAAAAGCAAATACCAATTTCCTAAACCTGCAAAGTACATGGACAGAAAGTGAAGAACAAATTGCTGCTGCGAGAAGAACGTACAATGCTTCGGTTACGAGTTACAATAACGCTATTATGATGTTTCCGGGAAATCTGTTTGCAGGAATGCTGAATTATACCAAAATTGATGTTTTAGCAACGCCGGAAGAAGAACGTAAAAATATTAGTGCAAAAGAACTTTTCAATAATTAATGGATTCAGGAATTAATAATAATTCAGCCTTGCAGGAGGTTTTGAATACATTAGAAGTTGAGAGAAAAAAGATTGCCGAAACTTATAAAACGTGCTACATTTTATTTGGCCTTGCTATTGTAATTCTGGTAATTGGTTTATTGATCAGGTTTCCCCGACTTTAGGTTTTCTGGGATTTGCTGTTTCTGCCATCACTGGCATCGTAATGCATTTTAGAATTGGCGACGATGTTAAGAAATACAAAATGGCTTATAAGACCAATGTTGTAGGATCTGCATTAAAAAATATCAACGAAAGTTTAACGATAACGCCGCAAAGCGGACTTCCTGAATATGAGTTTAGAAGTTCTGAGCTTTTTACAACCGAATCTGATCGTTATAAAACACAGGATTTAATAAGCGGAACCAACGATAAAACTTCATTTTGGTTTGCCGAAGTTCACGCTGAATACAAAACCGAAACTAGCACAAAAAACGGAACCCGTACACAATGGCACACGATTTTTAAAGGAATTGTTTTTGTAGCGGATTTCAATAAAAACTTCAATGTTTCGACAGTTGTTCGTCCAAAAGGTTTTGGAGAAGCTTTTGGTTCCTGGTTTTCCAAAAACGTTTTTAGTTTTGGAAACACCGATGTTATTGAATTAGAAAACATCGACTTCAGCAATAAATTTGTAACCTATTCCAGTAACCAAATCGAAGCGCGATATATTTTAACGCCAGCCATGATGGAAAGAATTCTGGACTTAAACGGCAAATGCGACGAAACAATTTCGGTTTCGTTTATACATTCTAAAATGTACATTGCTTTTCCGTTGTCGGAAAATTATTTTGAAGCGCCTATTCATTCTTCGCTTTTAGATCCCGATTTACTCTCTGGCGATCTTTCGATTGTGAAATTCATGCATGATATTGTTCATGAATTGGATTTGAATACTAGGATTTGGGGGAAACTATAGTACTGATGGAAAAATTATTAGATATTAACCACATTATCGTCTACTAATGCCTTTAAATAGCTTTCCATTTTTTCTAACAGTTCTATTGATTTTTTTATTTCTCGAATAGTAAAAGTTGGCATTCCTACAGCATTAGCATGTGACATGGTATGCATTGTTACTTTTTGATATAACTTTAATTCTTTTAAAATCTTTTGAAAGTTTGAATAATCACCATTTTTAAAAGGGGCAATTTTTTCATTTAATCTATGAACTAAATTATTATTGTTATTTTCTAGTAATATAACTTCTATTGCTTCAAGTAAATCTGACGCGGTTTTTCCTTCTGTATAATATGCAGGTTGGTTTTTAATTATTCTTTCAAGAATCTTTTTACTATCTTCTACAGCACCGATCATTAATAATTTGGAATATTCGTAAAGTAAAACTTCAAATTTTTTTCTAATCCTGTTACCGATATTTTCTAAATCGTCATTACTGTGATTTGCAGGAATATTTATAAAATCATGTTTAATTTTTTCAACTCTTTCTATTTCAGATTTAATATAAAGCTTATGATGATTGTTGATTTCATATAAATTCGAAAATTCCCATTCATTATTTTTTTTGCTCTCATGAATATTAAACATTATGAGGTTATAAAAACTTATATTATGAGTAAAAATTAAAATTTGAGAATCGTTAAATTTTTCAAATATATATTTAATAATAAAAGTTCTATTTGAAATATCTAAACTGGTAATAAAATCATCTAATACTAAAATCTTTTTTTTATTTTCATCTTTTGATTTATCAATTGCATTTAATAAAAGCAATAAAATGATTATATTTAGTTTAGCTTCATTAAAGTATTTTTTTATTTCGAGTTTACTTTCAAGATTACGCCCTGAATCGATAATTTTTATTGAATAACCATCTTCGTTATCTATTTCGATCGTAATAGGTTCAAGAAAATTTTCTAAGGCTTCATTAACTCCATTTTGTATTTCTTGCGAATGTAGAATACATAATTGCGAAATATCAGAAATTTCAAAACACATTTTTTCTAAAAGATCCTTTAAATTTATTCTACTTTCAATAATAAGGTCTTCTATTGAAATCATAAATACTTGATATCCTGTTGTTACAAAAGTTTGATATTTTTCATCATTAATTTCAATTTCGAATTCAGAATTAGAAATTTTATTATTGTAAGAACTCCATAATTGATTTTTCAATTGTTCAGAATCTTCCGGAGTTGGAGCTGTTAGTATCGATTCAATTTTCTGTTTAAAAAATATAACTTTAATAGATTCGTAAAGAGAACTTTTACCTGCACCATTTTCTCCATAGAGCAATAGATTCTTGTTGTTTAATGGGAGTACTATTTCGCTATTAAAGGCTTTAAATTTTTCAACTCTTAGTTTATTCATAATATTATTCTGTGAAAAATGTAACTAATCTATTTTTAAGTTCTTTATCTCTTTTCTCTAAATCATGATAAGAAAAATTCTTATTACTGAAGATATATTTAATTTCTTTAATTTCTGAATGACTATAGTATTCCTTTTTCTTTATAATAGAAATATTTTTCTTAGGAATATCAATAATAACTTGATTTCCTAAAATATCAATTATACTATTTAAATCGATATCTCTCCAGTCATCTGAAAGTAATTTTTTATCTTTGAGATTTATAATTTTATCAGTGTTATATGTAGGTAATGCTGTTTTTTTCGTTATATAGAAAGCTAATAACGCAAATCCTTTCTTTAATCTTCCTAAATAGTTAAAATAATCTTGGGTAATATCATTTCGATAATAAGAACCAATGGTTAACCCTGAAGAAGTTTGTTTAATAATATTATAAATTTCAAATTTTACTGTTGATGTGGATCCTAAATAATATATATATCTTATAAGCGATTTTAGAAAATATGTAAAATCATTATCAAGATTAATTTCAGTTACAAATAAATAATTTACGATAGCATATTTGGGATATTGATTAGTATATGCATCAATAATTTGAATCCATTTCGCTATTTCTGTTTCTTTTATTTTCTCTTGATTAATTACCTCTAAAATTTCTAAGATTTTAAAAAGATCAGCTAAAACATCTTTATATTTTTTAACTTCTAAAGGAGAAAATTTTTCATTGGTAAAAAATTCACGAAGATTTGTTTCACTCAATGTAATTCCTTCTTTCCCTCTAATTATATGAGAGTAATAACGAAAAACATCATCAATATTTAAATTTAGATTGTCGCATCCACTTTTAAAATCAGTCCAGTAATCTATAAATATTTTTTCCTCTTGTATATTTTTTGCTTTATTATATAATTTTGCTTTAAAGATATCGGCATCTTCAAGATTCATTCCTCTATTATTAATTGTTTCAAAGATAACTAGCGCTTTTTCATTTGCTTCATCTTGTGTTTGACCGCTTAATTCAATTGGCAAGAGATATACTTGTTTGAGGATATATGAGGTGAAATCCTTTAAATCGTTGCGAATTTCTTGAAAAAATTTTATCCAACTATAAAAATAAAGAATATTGGCTTCAAATCTGCTATTGCATAATCTTTCACTTATTTTTCCATTTTTATCAATAACATTAATAAAACGAGATTCTAATTTGCTATAATCATATCTCAAGACTTCATTTAGTGCATCTCCATCATTTGCTTCAAAAACATCAGATCGAACTCTTGACACAATGTTATTGCCTTCCCAATCTTCTTTTTCTAGTAAAAGTTGTAAAATTTTTATTTCTGGTTGAAATAAATAAAGAGTTTTAAAAAGTAAAAGAGAGGTAATAAGTCTTTGCTGACCATCTACTACCTCTAAAGTATCTTTATTACTATTTGATTTAGCAATTATTATATTCCCTATAAAATAATCCTGATGAGAATCGAATGCTACTACTAAGTCATTATATAATTGAAAGCAATGATCATATTCCCAAGAATAGGGTCTTTGATATGGCGGTATGACATATTGTTCCTCAATTTTGAAAATTTTTAATAATTCCTTTTGTTCTGCACTTAATGATAATGCCATTTTTTGAAGATTTTATTATTATAATATTCTAAACAAAGATATTCAAATGTAAGGAAGCTTTTTGTAGTAAATGACTTTTTGATAATTTTTATGCCTAAAAATCCTTGATTTTGATATCAAGGATTTTTGTTTACCCTAATCTAAATTCTCATTATAAATCCAAATAAGGATTTAAAGTTTCAGCTAATTCATTGAGCCAGTAAAAGCTGTCTCTTAATTTGGTGATTTCGTTTTGAAGTTCTTCGTGTTCGCTCATAATACCTAATGCAAGTGTAAAATTTACCTGCCTTAATGTTTTAGCCATTTCTTCAGGTTCAATTCTTTCGTTGAAAAAATTCAAAAGCCTGATTTGGGTTTCTTTTGAAATTGTGTTTTCATTCATAAAGTCGTAGTTTAAAAGAATAATAAAACCCTTGTAAATTAGCGGTTCTTACGCCTACGACAGCGTTTACGGTCGTTTCCGATACCGTCCACATAATACAAGGGCAAGCCAATTTCGTTCTTAAGGTCGCAGTTTAAGAGTTGTAAATGTATTAAAAAAAACGACAAAAAGTAAGAAAAATAATATATTTCATTAAAGCTTAAAAATGAGCCAAATACACTAACAATCTCTACGTGGTAAATATAAAGCGTTATTTTTAAAAAAGATAAACTCAAATAAATTTCCATGCAATTTGTCATTTCGACCGAAGGGAGAAATCACACTCGTAACCACAAAGATTGTCGATTATGTTTGCGTAATTTCTAGTGCGATTTCTCCCTTCGGTCGAAATGACAAGATTGGGGAAATTTGTTATGTAAATGTTTACCAATTCTTTCTTATGAAACCAAATGCCCTAGCCCTGATGGAAGCGGCATCCTTTTGTGGCGGGGTTCGCCACAAAAGATATAGCGGACAGCAGGAAATAGCTCCTAAAAAATAAAACTCCAAATTCCAAAAATAGGATTTACGTTTCCATAAGCCTTCGACTACGCTCAGGGTGACAATTAGTTTTGGAGAGAAAACCTTTGTCCCTTTGCTGCTCTGTGAATTTGTATCTTTGTACCTTATAAAAACACCTAAAAAAGAAGTATTTTTGTAACTCAGGATCATGAATTTTAGACAAAAATAAGTCAGAATGTCAATAAATAAGGAGTTACAAGAATTAGCCGCATCGTTAGAAGGTACACTTTTATACGATGATCTTCATAAAACACTATATTCTACAGATGCATCGGTGTATCGAATTCGGCCAAATGCGGTGGCTTTGCCTAAATCTACGGCAGATATCAGTAGGTTAATTCGCTTTGCGGCAGAACATAATATTTCGATTACGCCAAGAACGGCCGGAACTTCACTTGCAGGACAAGCAGTTGGCGACGGACTTGTGGTTGATGTTTCGAAACATTTTACCAAAATATTAGGTTATAATGCCGAGAAAAAAACGGTTACAGTTCAGCCAGGCGTTATTCGTGACGAATTGAACTTATATCTAAAACCTCACGGCGTTTTCTTTGCGCCAATAACTTCCACATCAAATCGTGCAATGATTGGCGGAATGGTGGGAAATAATTCATCTGGAACAACTTCGATTCGTTATGGTGTAACGCGTGATAAAATTGCTGAGGTAAAAGCGATTTTGAGCGATGGAACAGAGGTAGCTTTTGGCGAATTGACTTCGGCGGAATTTATCGAGAAAACCAAAGGTGATTCTTTAGAAAATAAAATTTACAAAAGCGTTTACGACGAACTTTCGGTAAAAGAGAATCAGGAAGAAATTATAAAAGAGTTTCCGAAACCAGAAATTCATAGACGAAATACAGGTTACGCCGTTGATATTTTGTTACGATCAGAATTATTTGGCGGAACAGAACCTACTATAAATCTAGGAAAATTGCTTTGCGGAAGCGAAGGAACTTTGGCCTTTACGACCGAAATTACTTTAAAAGTTGACGATTTACCGCCAGCGCACAGTATTATGGTCGTTGGACATTATCACACCATTCAGGAATCTTTAGAATCTGTTGTGGTGGCGATGAAACATCATTTGTATACGTGCGAAATGATAGACGATACGATTTTGGATTGTACGAAAACGAATCGTGAACATATTAAAAACCGTTTCTTTTTAGTTGGCGAACCCAAAGCGATTATGTTGTTTGAAGTTGCGTCTCACACTTTAGAAGATGCCGAAAATCAGGCGAATGCTTTAATTGCAGATTTAGAAAAACACAATTTTGGTTACGCTCTTGTTAAAATTTACGGAGCTGATATTGATAAAGCCAACGAACTGAGAAAAGCCGGTCTCGGACTTTTAGGAAGTATTGTAGGAGACGATAAAGCTGCCGATTCTATTGAAGATACAGCGGTAGAATTAAGCGATTTACCAGCGTATATTACAGAATTTTCGGCAATGATGTTACGCCACGGACAAGAAGCGATTTATTATGCGCATGCGGGTGCAGGAGAATTGCACTTGCGTCCGGTTTTGAATTTGAAGAAAACATCTGACTTAAAATTATTCAGAACCATAGCGACAGAAGTAGCGCATTTGGTAAAAAAATACAGAGGTTCGTTAAGCGGTGAACACGGAGACGGAATTGTACGCGGTGAGTTTATTCCGTTTATGATTGGCGAGAAGAATTACGAATTGCTGAAAAGAATCAAATTAGCGTTTGACCCGAATTCGGTTTTAAATATCGGGAAGATTGTCAACGCTTTGAAAATGGACGAAAACCATCGTGTAATTTCAGGAAGGGTAGAACCCGATATTAAAACGTTTCAGGATTTTTCAGACAGTTTAGGAATTTTACGTGCTGCCGAAAAATGTAACGGTTCTGGCGATTGTCGAAAAATGCCATCGGCAGGAGGAGCGATGTGTCCGAGTTATCGTGCGACACGAAACGAGAAGGAAACGACTCGTGCAAGAGCAAACGCTTTGCGCGAATATTTGACGTATTCTGAAAAAGAAAACAAATTTGACCAGAAAGAATTATACGAAGTTTTTGAGTTGTGTGTAAGCTGTAAAGCATGCGCAAGCGAATGTCCGAGTAATGTTGACGTTGCGACTCTAAAAGCGGAATTTTTATACCAATACCAAAAAGCAAACGGATTTTCTACCCGAAGTAAAATTTTTGCTAACAACGCAAAATTGAATAAAATGGGAAGTTTGTTTCCGTCGATCACGAATTTTATTTCGAATCAGCCGCTTGTTAAAAAATCAATGGGAATTGCGGCAGAAAGACAAGTTCCGCTTTTGGCGAAAAAGACTTTTAGAAAATGGTATGAAAATAATAAACCAAAAAACGCGGATTTTCCAAATGGACAATTGTATTTGTTTGTTGATGAATTTACGAATTATTATGACGTAAATATCGGGGTTGATGCTTTTGAATTACTAACTAAATTAGGTTACGAAGTTTTAATTGTAAATCATGAAGAAAGCGGGAGAACCTATCTCTCAAAAGGGTTTTTGGAAGAAGCGAAAAAGATTACCGATATTAATGTCAATATATTCAAAGACTTAATTTCAAGTAACGCGCCGTTAATTGGAATTGAACCTTCGGCGATTTTGACTTTTAGAGATGAATATTTGCGATTGGCATCGGATAAAGAAAGTGCTGAACGATTGTCACAAAATGCTTTTACAATCGAAGAATTCTTCAAAAAAGAAATCATTGACGGAAAAATAACGCCAGATTCTTTTTCTGAAGAAACGAAAGAAATTAAAATTCACGGACATTGTCATCAAAAATCATTGAGTTCTGTTGAAGCGACTTTCGCCATGCTGAATCTTCCAAAAAATAATACGGTTACAATTTACAATTCGGGCTGCTGCGGAATGGCGGGTTCTTTCGGTTATGAAAAAGAGCATTATAAAGTGAGCATGCAAATGGGAGAGGACACGCTTTTTCCAAAAGTACGCAACACTGCCGAAAATGTAAAAATTGCTGCTGCTGGGACGAGCTGCCGCCATCAAATTTATGATGGAACAAAACGTGAAGCACAGCATCCGGTTAGTATTTTGAGGAATTGTCTGCGTTGAGAAATGCCATGCGGATGACAAGGATTCACTTCGTGAAAAAGCGGATGAACGCGGATTTTTTGTTTTATTTTAAGTTTAGCCACAGATTAAAAGGATTAGAATGATTTTTATTTCACGCAGATTTTAATTATATCTAATTTTAAATTAAATCTGCTTAAATCTGCGAAATCTGCTTGAAAAATTATTTAGATAAAGATTGAAAAATCATTTTAATCCTTTTAATCTGTGGCAAAAAAACTTTGTGACTTAGTGTCTTTGCAGCAGAAAAAAAACGCCTGTAAAAACAAAATCGTTTTATATATTTGAAATAAGGATAATTTTTGCATTATTTGCAAAATAAAACCATAACAACTGAATTAAATTAATTTATAATACAAAACATATATGGCATTTTCAAGTTTATTCCGAAAGAAAACAGTACAGGATATTCTGAAGCAAGTTGCTCAGAATGAATCAGATGGTCATAATGCACTAGGAAAACATTTGACTACCAAAGATTTAACTGCTTTTGGAATAGCGGCTATTGTTGGAGCGGGAATTTTTAGTACAATTGGAAAAGCCAGTGCAGACGGCGGACCAGCTGTTATTTTCTTGTTTTTGTTTACAGCTTTGGCTTGTAGTTTTGCAGCATTTGCTTACGCCGAATTTGCCTCGATGGTTCCGGTTTCGGGAAGTGCTTATACCTATTCATATGTTGCTTTTGGAGAAATTATCGCCTGGATTATTGGCTGGGCTTTAATCATGGAATATGCCGTAGGAAATATAACCGTCGCTATATCGTGGAGTGACTATTTTACGGGACTGCTCCAGAGTGGCGGCATTCATTTGCCACAATGGATTCAGATGGATTATTTAACCGCTTCAAACGGATTTAAAGATGCCGAAGCTTTAATGCGAGGCGGAAAATCATTCGAAAATTTAAGTGTCGCTTTGCAGCAAGCACACACAGCGTGGACAACTGCGCCAACTATTGGATCTTTCCATTTCGTTACCGATATCCCTGCATTATTCATTATTATTTTAATTACAGCTTTGGTTTACAGAGGAATGAAAGAATCTCGTAACGCGAGTAACTTAATGGTTGTTGTAAAACTTTGTGTGGTGTTGTTAGTAATTGCTGTAGGTGTATTTTATGTAGATACAGCAAACTGGGATCCATTTGCTCCAAATGGAGTTGGCGGGGTTTTAAAAGGAGTTTCGGCTGTTTTCTTCGCTTATATTGGTTTTGACGCTATTTCGACAACTGCCGAAGAATGTAAAAACCCGCAGCGCGATTTACCTCGAGGAATGATGTGGGCGATTATCATTTGTACGATTTTATATATTGCTATTGCCTTGGTTTTAACCGGAATGGTAAAATACCACGAATTAAATGTCGGAGATCCTCTTGCATTTGTTTTTGATAAATTAGATTTAAAATGGATGTCGGGAATTATTGCTGTAAGTGCAGTAGTGGCAATGGCGAGCGTTTTATTGGTTTTTCAAATGGGACAGCCACGTATCTGGATGAGTATGAGCCGTGACGGTTTACTGCCAAAGAAATTTTCTACTGTTCACCCAAAATTCAAAACTCCATCTTTTGCTACAATCGTAACAGGTTTTGTAGTAGCGATTCCGGCTTTATTTTTGAATTTGACAATGGTAACCGATTTATGCAGTATCGGAACTTTATTTGCCTTTGTGTTAGTTTGTGCAGGAGTTTTGGTATTACAGAACAAACCTGAAATTCCAAGAGGAAAATTCAAAACGCCTTATATTAACTCGAAGTTTATTCTTCCGGTTTTAATGATCGTTGGATTGTATTATGCTTTTGCTTTCAATAATAAAGCGACAATGGCTTTTATTAATAATGAGCCACAAATTTATGATGCTGCTTCAATCGTAACATCTTTGGATAAATCAGAATCTGAAAAAGTTTTCAAATATTTAGAAAGTATCGAAGTAAACAATAAAACTGCCGAAACTTCGGATTTAGAACATTTATTAGGACAATATCAAGACGACGAAGCGAAATATGCTGAGGTTGTAAAAGGTTTACCAATTGCAGATTCTGCTAAATATGAATCAGGATTTAGTTTATTCAAACACAAAATTCCAATGTGGATATTCTTATTCGTTTTGGTTGGACTAGCAGTTTGGGCTTTTAGAAGAAATCTGTCTTTAATTCCGCTTTTAGGATTGATCTGCTGTCTTTATATGATGGCCGAATTAAGCGTTTGGAACTGGATTTATTTTACGATTTGGCTCTTAATAGGACTATTTATTTACTTTACTTACAGTAGAAAAAATAGTAAACTTAATACAGAAAATATAGGGTAAAATTAAAATTAAATACCATAGAAGCCGTTCTGAGTACTTCAGAACGGCTTTTTGCATTCTTGATATTTTATAGAAATATTCCTATGTTTTAAAAACGCTTTTCCTTAAGTTTGTTTCTAGTGAAATTTTAATTAGTAATACATGAGTTTTCTAGATAAAATATTGGGCAAAAAAGAAGCTCCAATACAATCTTATAATGATTTCTGGAATTGGTTTTCAGCAAATGAAAAAGCGTTTTTTAAAACCGTTCAAAGCGGAGAAAATATACATCAAGGTTTTTTTGATAAACTTGCCCCAAAGCTAGATGAAATGCACGAAGGAATTTATTTCCTTGCCGGAATGTTTGACGATCAGACAGCCGAATTGGTTTTAACGTCAGACGGAGCAATTAGAAATATTTATGCAATTGAGGAATTAGTTGCTAATGCCCCTAAAATTGAAGGCTGGAAATTTACAGCTCTAAAGCCGGCTTCAGATATCAATAATATAGGTATTACTTATCAGGATTTTGAGTTCAGTAAAGAAAACCTGAAATTTTACCCTCGCATTCATGAAGAGTATCCAGACGAAATTGATCTGGTAATTGTTTATGATCACTTTGTTGAAGAGAAAAAATCTAATATAGCTAACGGAGTATATATTTTTCTAGATAATTATTTGGGAGAACTGCATTCTGTAACTTTAATTGATAACTTGGCTGTTACAGGCCCAGAAAATGTTTCTGAAGAATTAATTCCGATCGAAAAATTAAAAGATTATTTAATTTGGAGAGAAAAGGAATTCGTCGAAAAATACGAAGGGACAAGACATAATACGGAGAATGATAGTTATGCTAATTTTGAAGGAAAAGGGAAGGATGGTTTGGTAGTTTTGGCATTAATAAATACAACGTTAATTGAGTGGGATAAAAAAGCGTCGCATCCGTGGATTTTTATTGTTGGAATTCCTTTTGAAGATTGTAACAACGGCGGATTGCCAGATGAAAGAACGTATAAATTGCTAGACGAAATAGAAGAAGAAATGATTCAAATTTTGCCAGATTCTGACGGGTTTTTAAATATTGGAAGAGAAACGGCAAACAATAAAAGAGAAATCTTTTTTACTTGCAAAGACTTTAGAAAACCAGCCAAAATTGCCGATGAGTTAATTAAAAAATACAGTGGGGTTTTTGAAATAAGCTACGAACTCTACAAAGATAAATACTGGCAGTCATTTAGACATTTTGAGCCGAGATAAATTGCAAAAAACCGTTCTGGAATTATTCAGAACGGCTTTTTTATTGAAATTAATAATTTAATAGATTTATTTTTTTACAATTTTTTGCATTGTTTCTACGCCATTTTCTAAACGGATGGTAATAAAATATAATCCAGAGCTTAAACGGCTTACATCAATACTGCTTGTATTAGATTTTCCTTCCTGAACAATACTTCCTTGAGCAGAAATAATAGTGTAATTGCTTATTGCAATAGTAGAGTTTATAAGAAGTGTCTGATCTGCGGGATTAGGGTATAAACGAACAGCATAGGTTTCTTGTGCTTCTTCTTTATCAGCTACATTAATTGCTGTTTTTGCCGTACTTGCTCCCCATGTGTACGAGTAGCCATCAGTTTTACTTAATAAATCGGCAGTTTGATTTGCAGAACCGCTAGAGCCATTATTGAAAATAACATTGATCGATGTTGGTCCAGTGATGGTGTATTTGTAAAAACCATTGGTATCAGCTGTCATTGTTACACCTGGCCAAGCAGCATTAGCCACACTTCCTGATGGAACGGCATTCCAATAATATACTTTTGGAGCAGAAATCCAAGTTGTTGGAGGTTTAAAATATACTGTAAGTGTTGGAACTGCAGTAAAAGTGTAAGTTTCTGTTTTTACAGCTGATGAAACTCCAGACGTATTGACAACAAAAGCCTTTAAAGTTGTATTTGTAGTAAAAGCAAAAGATTTACTGCCAATTGCCGATGCAGAGTTTGTTGTTGGAGTTGTACCGTCTAAAGTATAATATAGAGTAGAAGACGTTTCGTTTGCGGTTAAAACAACATTGACAGTGGTTCCAGTTGTAAATGTTCCTCCTGGTTTAGAATTGGTGAAATCTGGAGCAATAACAGGGCATCTGTTTGCAGGTTCTGCACTCAGCCAGCCAGAATCATAATATTTAGTTCCTGCTGTAGTATTTAAATCTCCAGTTTTTAGGTTTCCATCATTAAATAGTAAATTCGAAGCACTTACTGTTGACGGAAAAGTATATTTATACCAATCTCCACAATCTTGCGTCATTGCAACGCCAGGATAAGTTACTGCAGGAGCAGTTCCTGTTGGAGACCAATAATAAATTTTAACTGAAGAACTCCAATTAGATGGTTTCTTAAAATAGACCGTAAAAGCAGCAGGAGTGCTAAAAGTATAGGTTTCTGTTTTTATGGAAGAACTAACTCCCGCAGCATTCTTGACAAAAGCTTTAAGTGTCGTTGTACTAGTTATTGTAATTGCTTTTGAACCCACTGCAGAAGCAGAAGCTGTAGTAGGATCTGTTCCATCAAGAGTATAATAGATTACAGAAATGCTTTCGTTTGCTGTTAAAGTCAGATTTAAAGTGGTTCCTGTAGTGAAATTTCCACCTGCTTGCGAAAATGTGAAATCGGGAGCGACAGAAGGACATCTGTTTGCAGGTTCAGCACTTAGCCAACCGTTATCATAAAATTTGATTCCACCAGTTGAACTTAAATCGCCTGTTTTTAGGGAACCATCATTAAACAATAAATTTGAAGCGCTTACTGTCGATGGGAAAGTATATTTATACCAATCTCCACAATCTTGCGTCATTGCAACTCCTGGATAAGTTACTGCAGGAGCAGTTCCCGTTGGTGACCAATAATAAATTTTTACAGCAGAGTTCCAGTTGGATGGTTTTTTAAAATAAACCGTAAATTCTGGAAGTGCACCAATAGTATACGTTTTGGTTACAATATCAGATTGATTGCCGTCTTTATCTACTGCAAAAGCTTTAATCGTTGTAGTTTGTGCAATGTTGATTGTTTTTGCTGACTCCACAACTGGCGAAGCTGTTGTTGGAGTAGAACCATCAATAGTGTAATATAATTTTGGTTTTGGATCTGTGCTGTCTGTTGCTGTAATAGTTACATCTATAGCCGTAGTCGAATTTCCAGCATCTGGTGTAAAAGCAATTTTTGGTGCAACATCTAAGTTTTTTCCAACCCAAACGTGCTGAATTTTAGATTTAGTGGTATTTCCTTTTTTATCGGTCACTTCCACATAATAGTCTAATAATTTTTCTGATATTCCAGCAATTTCAGCAGAATATTGATTTGCTATTACATCTGGAAGCATGTATAAATCAGCTTGCGGATTATTGGTAACATTTCCTTTCGGGAAAACTCTTTCTGCCATAGGCAGCGTTATCCAGCTTCCTACTTCGCTTCCGCCAGCATAAGTTTCATTTTGATTGGAATTCAGATTGTTTTTTCCGTCAACATCAATTCTATACTTTAATTCTGCTCTTTCAATTCCGCTTACATCATAAGCAAAAGTATATACGGTAAAGTCGGCAGAGTTTAAGAAATCTTTATACGCATAAGGCGCTCCATATCCTTTTTCACCAGGATTATAAGGCCAGCGCTGCGGAATAAAAACAGATGGTTTTGTTGCATCAGCTCCTGGATGTGCATCTAAAGTTGGTTTTGCAAATTGCACGCATCTATTAACAGCAAGAGTAGTTTTTATTTCTAAATCTTCAGCTAGTCCATAATAAGCATTTCCACTGTCATAGCCAGCCATTAAAAAGTGCCATGCTTTTTCAGCAGGACTTACTGCAGCGGTCGGATTTACAATTTCGCTCATTCTAAGATTATTGCCTTCCAATTGCTCAGCCATAATTGCATGATTTTCTCCGGCAGTTGTTATCGCCTGATTCATCATATCTTCAGTCCAGCCATTTGGATTAAATTTTTTAGTAACCGGATCAAAGAAAGGCCAAAGCCAATTGGTAAATTGAGGATGTCCAAAATCTCCATCGGCATTTACCCATGCGCCGTCTTCAACGTGTACAACCGCCGACTCTGGAACAGGATTATCGTATAAATATTGTGGAATTGTAGTTGCAATATTTCCATTAGCAGAAGATGCATGAGAAAATCCCGTCACCGATTCGTTGTAATAAGACGATCCGCCGCCCCAGGCATTATCGCCATCATGAGCAAATAATACCAATGGCGGTCTTGGCGAAGTCGATGCTTTTGCCACAATTGGAGCAATTAAGGAAGTGCCTATTGCGGCATATCCATCTTCGTAACTTTCGTAATCAGCCATCGGAACTACAGTGATTTTATATTCCTGAGCAGTTTCAGGATCAACATATTTCGCTTTATAAGGAAGATAAGAATAAGGTACGGCAAACTGTCCGCCACGGGCATCTTTTTGCGCAGAGAACCAAGTTCCTCCAAGAGTTTCTACCTGATCTGCTTTATTTGGAAGATCACACATGCTTCCGCCAGAGCCATATTTTATTGGATAATCGGCCAAAGTTCTTGACAAATGACTGTTGGCAATTACAGACCATTCGATGCCACATTCAGCTAAAGTTTTTATAATTCTTTCAGAAAAAGCACATTCTGCTGGCCAATATCCTTTAGAATTATGAGTTCCAAATAATTGAGCACTATAGTATTGATGTGCTTTTATCTCTTTCTTTAAAGCCTCGTCACTCAATAAAGGAGAAAGCGCATGATGCATTGTAAAAGAAACTACCTCCATACGAGAAAATCCGCCTGAAGTTTTCCAGGCTTTTGCATCTTTGATATTTTGTGTCCAAGAATTCGAATATCCCCATTGATTTGCTTGTGCCAATTCATTGACATTTTCCATCAAAGAACCGCCGTAGGTAATTTGTGCTCCCGCTTTGCTTAAATCACGAATAGAATTAATAGCATTTTTTGGCGCAAATTGATAAGCGGCAACCCGATCTCCTGCTCCAAAAATTTCTTCAAGATTGTTTGTCGGGTGAGCCAATCCGTTTTTATCGTTATTGGCACCCGAGACTTTCAAGTCTTGAGATTCTTTTACGATTTGATATCGATTTGGGTTTTCCTTACTTATATCTCCCCAATAAGTCGGTTGATGCAGATGCCATAAGTAAGAAGTATGCACTTGTGCTTGCAAAAAAGCAAAGGGAATGCATAAGGCATAAAACAAGAGTAGGTTTTTTTTCATAATTTCGGTTTAGTTGGTTAAATGGTTAAATTTCTGACAAAAGTATGTTTTATTAACACTTGAAATACCTAATAATTTGAAATCCAATTACTACAACGTTTTAGTGTTTAAAACTTTATCAGAAATAATGAGTTAAAAAACATTAATCGTAAAATTTGTTATTTTTTAATATGAAATTGATATTTGTAAATTTTAAACACTTGTAAATGAGTGTTTTTGGTAAATAAAAAATCCGCTTTGAGAACGATCTCCAGCGGATTCAAAACAATCTAAAAAAATGTGCAAATTTATTTATTGAGAGATGTATTTTATTTATTGTGGATAATTTTTTCTCTCGCGGATTAAGCAGATTATTTTGCTAAAAAAAAGATCAGCCCCATCTGCTACATCTGCGAGGGGAAGTAAAAAAACTTAGAATCTTAGCAACTCAGAACCTTAGAATCTTTTTTTAAAACTCCAAGCTCTTTCATACAAGCTTTCATCATTTCGTAAGTACGTTGAATATCATTATCCAATCCGATAGAAAAACGGATTAAACCATCAGTTAGTCCCATTTCTTTTTGCTCTTCTAACGGAATCTCACTAGAAGTTGAAGTTCCAGGCGCGCTGAATAAGGTTTTATAAAAACCTAAACTTACCGCTAGATAACCTAGATTTCGTTCTTGCATTAACTCCATTAATTCATTGGCTTTTTCCAAAGAACCAACATCAATTGTCAGCATTCCGCCAAAACCATATTCCGGATTAATCATTGTTTTGTACAATTCATGACTCGGGTGACTTTTCAATCCAGGATAAACCGTTTTTAAGCCATCTTTTTCAAATTGATCGGCCAGAAAATGCGCATTATGGCTGTGCTGTTTAATTCTAATATGAAGCGTGCGCAGGTTTTTCATCACACTTGCCGAACGCAAGCTGTCCATTGTCGGACCTAACAACATGCTTGCGCCAGAATTTACATTTTTTAGCGAATTGATAAATTCTTTAGAAGCGCAAGTTACACCGCCAACCGTATCACTGCTTCCATTAATGTATTTTGTCAAACTATGAATCACAATATCAGCACCCAATTTAGCAGGAGAAACTGATAAAGGTGAAAACGTATTATCAACAACCAATTTCAAATTGTGCTTTTTAGCAATTTTAGCTAAACCTGCAATATCAGCAACTTCCAATAACGGATTACTAACCGTTTCGCAATACAAAACTTTCGTATTTGGCGTAATTGCAGCTTCTACAATATCAAGTTTAGTAATGTCTACAAAGCTCGTTTCAATCCCGAATCTTGGTGTAAAGTTTTTCAGAAAAGCGTAAGTTCCGCCATAAATAGTTCGGCTCGAAACAATATGATCGCCCGCGCCGCACAATTGCAATAGAGTAGGTGTAATCGCTCCCATTCCCGAAGCCGAAACATTTGCCGTTTCTGTTCCTTCCATCGCAGCCAAAGCCTGATCCAAATACAAATTACTTGGCGAGGAATGGCGAGAATACAAATAACAGCCTTCCATATTGCCTTCAAAAGTATCAAACATGGTTTTAGCCGAAAGAAAAGTATAAGTCGAAGAATCAGAAATCGACGGATTCACACCGCCAAATTCGCCAAAATATTGCAAATCCTGAATTTTATCTGCTGGGTTGAAGTTTTTCATTATAGTAAGTTTTTGTTTTTTTTGTTTCAAGTTTCAGGTTTCAAGTTCCAACAACCTGAAACTTGAAACCTGAAACAAAATTATCAGGAGCTATTTCCTGCTATCCGTTTCAATCTTTTGTGCCTCCCGATAGCTATCGGGACCGGCACAAAAGGATTTCCACTTCTATCAGGGCTAGGACTCTCGTTTTCAAAAGAAATTCTATTCAAAATAAGATCTAATAAGAAAATTAATCAACTATAAAATGAAAAATTAGAATTTAAAACTATAAAAGTATATTTGTGCTGATTTTTAATCTAAATTTGATGTAAAAAACACAGTTAAATAGATTTTCTTTCTTTTGTGATAAACTATCAACCATCAACCAAAAACCATCAACCAAAAACCATCAACTAAAAATGACTTTAGACGCTACAGATAAAAAACTCCTGGTTTTACTGCAAACTGATAGCAAAAAGACCAATAAAGAATTGTCCTTAAAACTTAATCTTTCGGTAACTGCTGTTTATGAAAGAATCAAAAAATTAGAACGAGAAGGAATAATAAAAAACTATGCTGCCTTAGTAGATAAATCCAAAATTGAAAAAGGTTTTGTAGTTTTCTGCCATTTAAAACTCATTCAACATACTAAAGAATTCTTAACCAAATTCGAAAGCGAAGTCATAAAACTCAATGAAGTTCTAGAATGCCATCACGTAAGCGGCGATTACGATTATATTCTAAAAGTCTTGGTAAAAGATATGGAAGCTTATAGAGAGTTTTTAGTTACAAAACTGACTTCACTGCAGCATATCGGAAGTACGCAAAGTATGTTTATGATTAGTGAGGTGAAGAATTCGACGGTGATTTCGTTTTAGAAGGTTCAAAGGTTCAGAGAAGCAAAGGAGCAAAGGTTTTTTTGTAGAGACGCACTGCAGTGCGTCTAACATTACGTTAAATACATAAATGGAAAACATTAACAAAATTCAAAGCTAAAAAAACTTAAATTTGAGTTTAAATACAAACAAAATGGAAACGAAGGAATTAAGACGCAAGCTTATAAAGGATTTTGGTAAAATCATTGATGACGATTCAAAATTAGAAATTTTGGAAAGCGTTTTTGATGCCATCAATCACGATGAAAAAGAGTCAATCGTTCCAGATTCACATTACAATAAAGTTGCTGAAGAAAGAGAAAAATATTTGTCTGGAGAAATAGAAGCAAGTACTTGGGAAGAAGCAGAGCAACGACTGAATGCTAAATATGGTTTTTAAAATCAAAATTTTACCATTGGCAGAAAAAGAAATTGATGAATCTATTGAATTTTACGAAAGTAGAAGTAAAGGTTTAGGAAAACAATTTCTAACTTATTTAAAATCTTATCTAAAAGTTTTAAAAACTAATCCAGAATTATTTGAAATTAAAAAAAAGCCAGGTTATAGAGAAATGACGTTGGTTAAATTTCCATTTGTTATAATTTATGAGATTATTGGTGCTGAAATAATTATTTATTCAGTATTTCATACTTCAAGAAATCCAGAAAGAAAACCTTAGATTGAAGGTTCAAAGGTTCAGAGAAGCAAAGGAGCAAAGGTTTTTCTGTAGAGACGCACTGCAGTGCGTCTAACGTCCAGTTTGTCATCCTGAGGAACGAAGGATCACACTAGAAACTCCATAAAGTAATTCCGTAAAGCAAGTTGCCAATCTTTACAGAATCCCTCGTGTGATCCTTCGTTCCTCAGGATAACAAGCTTGAGTATAAATTTTGCGCCTCGACGTCTTTGCGAGACTAAAAAAAAACAAAAAAACTTTGTGTCTTAGAGCCTTCGTGGCAGAAAACCTTCCTCCAAAATTTCACACAAAAAACATTGAAAATTAAACTTTAAACAAAACTTTATTGCTTAATTTTGTAACCGCTAAAATAAAAACAAAATACTATGAGTTCATTTGACGTAGTCATTATAGGTTCAGGTCCTGGCGGATATGTATCAGCAATTCGTTGCGCACAATTAGGTTTCAAAACTGCAATTGTAGAAAAATATAATTCATTAGGCGGAACTTGCCTTAACGTAGGTTGTATTCCTTCAAAAGCATTATTATCTTCTTCTCACCATTATGCTGAAATTGCTCATTTTGCAGATCACGGAATTGAAGTTTCTGGTGATGTAAAAATCAATTTAGAGAAAATGATTGCACGCAAACAAGCCGTTGTAGATCAAACCGTAGGTGGAATTAACTACCTAATGGAAAAAAATAAAATTACTGTTTTCAATGGTTTAGGTTCTTTCGTAGACGCAACGCACATTGCAGTTGCAAAAGCTGACGGAACATCAGAAACTATCGAAGCAAAATATACTGTAATTGCTACAGGTTCTAAACCATCATCTTTACCATTCATCAAAATTGATAAAGAAAGAATCATCACTTCTACTGAAGCTTTAGCTTTAAAAGAAGTTCCAAAACATTTAGTTATCATCGGTGGTGGAGTTATCGGAATCGAGCTTGGACAAGTTTACTTACGTTTGGGAGCGCAAGTTTCTGTAGTGGAATTCATGGACAGAATCATTCCGGGAATGGACGGTTCCCTTTCAAAAGAATTGACTAAAGTGTTGAAAAAACAAGGAATGAAATTCTACGTTTCTCACAAAGTAAAATCAGTAGAAAGAAACGGCGATGCTGTTGTAGTTCAGGCTGAAAATGCAAAAGGAGAAACAATCACGCTGGAAGGAGATTATTCATTAGTTTCTGTTGGTCGTCGTCCTTATACAGACGGATTAAACGCTGACAAAGCCGGAGTTAAAATTTCAGACAGAGGACAAGTTGAAGTAAACGATCATTTACAAACTAATGTTCCTAATATTTATGCAATTGGTGACGTTGTTCGCGGGGCAATGTTGGCGCACAAAGCAGAGGAAGAAGGAGTAATGGTAGCTGAAATTTTAGCAGGTCAAAAACCGCATATCGATTATAACTTAATTCCGGGTGTAGTTTACACTTGGCCAGAAGTTGCTGCGGTTGGACAAACTGAAGAGCAATTGAAAGCAGCTGGAATAAAATACAAATCTGGAAGTTTCCCATTTAAAGCTTTAGGACGTGCAAGAGCAAGTGCTGATTTAGACGGATTTGTAAAAATCCTTGCTGACGAAAAAACTGATGAGGTTTTAGGAGTTCACATGATTGGAGCGCGTACAGCCGATTTAATTGCTGAAGCGGTTACTGCTATGGAATTCAAAGCTTCTGCCGAAGATATTTCAAGAATGAGCCATGCGCATCCAACTTTCGCGGAAGCGGTAAAAGAAGCAGCATTGGCAGCGACAGAAAATAGAGCTTTACACGTATAATTTTTTACGTACAATCATATTTAAAAACCGTCAGGAATTATTTCTGATGGTTTTTTTATTTTACAGCAAATTTTAATGCCTAAAAAAATATAAACTTGGAGAAAAATTTTGTAAATTAGATGTGTAATTCAGATGTAATCTTTATGGTAATAAAAATATTACATCTTGATAACTAGATATATAGCTCCAGTTTTTGTTAGGAGCAAGAATCGCAATCTGTTTTTTATTCTTGCGGCTCTATTATTCCTAAAAAAGCTGCTGCAGTTACCAATTTTGATAAAGCCGGATATTTAAGATGGCATAAAATCGCACGATCAGATTACAATTGGGAAAGAAACTTAGATAATGTTACCGCCAAATATTCTCTCAACGATAACCGGTACCATTAGAGTCGATAATAAGGGCTATGGTGTCAAAAAAGACAAGTGGGAACAGAGCATCGGGAAAGCCAAATTTGTCAGAAAAGACAATGTTGGTATGCTCAAAGTCTCATTTTTTGGTCCTTTATTCAGGATGTAATGTTGTTGCAGCAAACAACGATTATAAACATACTCTTGTTGCGGGCGAAAGCTTAAATACATATGAATCTTTCTGGAGAAACTACAATGCCAGAAAGTATTAAAAACAGTTTTTCTTATCAAAACTCAGGAAATTAGAGTATATCATATTCAGACTTGGTTTGGGTAAAATACGATAAATCAAATTAAATAAAAAACCCGGCATTCTAAATGTCGGGTTTATTTGTTTTTATACGATAAATAATTAAGGCGTAAACACAGTTTTATAATTATCCCAATATCTGTAAATCAAGAATAAATTGCCTAGAAAAAGTAATCCGGCAATTGGCAGGCCTTCAGGCGTTAAAAAGTAATTGATAAACAAAATATTGATCGTAATTGGTAAAATCAGAATATTTGCCAAAGTCACAAAACGACCTGTTACAAATGAAAGACCACAAAGCAGTTCAACAGTTTTTGCTAACGGAAGCAAATAAGTTGAAGCAACTAAACCCATATTAAAAGCCTTAAAATTTCCTGTTGTTTCTGGTTCCGGCGCAAGTTTAAAAAAGAACGAAATAGAAGCAAACAGCAGAAGAAGGCCGATCAAAACGCGGACAATAATAGTAGCAATTTTCATAATACTTAGAATTTGAATAGGTTAAATGATATAATTAGTGTGCTGATAATACAAATCAATATTCTTCAAATAAAACGGAAATCTATTTTAAGTCTTATTTTATTGAGAATTTAACAATCAATAATATTCTACTTTGGGATTAGTTTAATGCTGTATCAAATATAATGATTTTTTTATTACGAAATTGTTGTTTTATTAACACTTTTCTTATTTTTTATAATATTTTTTATAAAGAAAGAATCCGCTGATTACAAGTAATATAATTGGCCAAAGATTAATGAAAAAAACTAATATTGCCTGCAAAATATACCATCCGCTTTTTAAAGCATCAATAATCTGGATCCCTAAATTAGGTTTGTACGCAGAACTGTCTTTTTCGCCCGCAGTTATTTCCTGTTTGATAGTTTCATTTTGATAAAGCTGTAAAGTAATTGTGCTGAAATTAACCTGGTCCTGCATCGATAAATTCTCAATGATGCGATTATCATTTTCTTCTTTTTGGTTAGCCAGCGTATTTTCGGCATCAATAACATCATTTATTTTTTTGCCTTTAGAATCAATGGCTTTTTCTACTCTTTTTTCGCTTACAGCACCTCTTTTTTGCGAAAGCTGATTGGCAAGTAACTTTATTGAAACATCATCGGCCTGTATTATTCTGTAATCTAAAAAGTCAATTTGTTTGGCAATAGTTTTAATAATGGTGTCGAGCTTTGTATTTGGAACACGAATTGTAATATTATTTTCTACTGAATATTTAGTAGTTTCAAGTGTACTGTCCTGGCTGATTTTAGTTTTAATCTGATCGTGAATGTTACTTTGTAAATTTGTATAAGTAACAAAACCGCCAAATTTTTGAACAGCATTTTCAATTGCGTAAGTAGATTTGACGACATTTTTAACTTTGAATTTAATATCAGCAGTTCGGATAAATTTCTGTTTGCTGTCTTTTTGTTCGACTGCTGCAGAAGATGAAATAGCAGTACTGTCTGCCGTCATTTTAGAATCTGCTGATTCCTCAGAAGCGTAATCTGCTTTTTTGCAGGAAAATAATAAAATAATAATAGTTAAGGCGGTCAAACCTAATTTTGCAGTTGTTTTCATAAATGTTTAAAATTTGATTAATGAATAAAATATTTTGATGGTATTAATTTGTTTAATTTGTTAAAATGTTTGTGAATTAATATAAAATCGATGTACTAAAAAGCGTGCCAATAATTTTTATCGAATCTTTTATCGAAGGTCTTTTTTTGTTGTAATTTTGAAATTTAAAAATCCATTCATTTTTGAGAGTTTCTATTACCAAGCCTATTTCAAACCCGGAGCAGTTTAAACAACAGCTTTTAATCTGGGCACAGCAATTTCGTGAAGTCATTTTTTTAGACAGTAATTCTTATCCGCAGCGATATTCAAGTTTTGATTGTTTATTGGCTGTAGATGCTTTTACATCATTAAAAACTGATTTTCACAACGCTTTTGATGACTTAAAACAATATCAGCAAACCACAAGAGACTGGCTGTTTGGTTATTTATCTTATGATTTAAAAAATGATATTGAAGACTTAAAATCAAATAATTTTGATGGATTAGAATTTCCGGATTTGTTCTTTTTTCAGCCAAAAAAAATATTTGTATTAAAAGGAAATCAGCTTGAAATTCAATATTTGCTGCTTTGTGATGATGAGGTTGAAGATGATTTTAATGAGATAGTCGAAAGTCAAAAGTCAAAAGTCGAAAGTGCAGCATCTTTAAAAATTGAGCAGCGTATTTCCAGAGATTTATATGTTGAAAAAGTAACTAAAATGCTTGAACATATTCATAAAGGCGATATGTATGAAGCAAATTTTTGCATGGAATTTTTTGCCGAAAATGCAATAATTAATCCGTTAGAAAAATTTGAGAAACTGAATGAAATTTCACAAGCACCATTTTCAGTTTTCTTCAAAAATCACAAACAATATTTACTTTCTGCTTCACCGGAACGTTATCTGAAAAAAGTGGGAGATAAAATTATTTCTCAGCCTATAAAAGGAACTTCAAAACGATTTTTAGATTCGGCAGAAGATCAAAAATCAAGAGAACTCCTCGAATCTGATGCAAAAGAACGTGCCGAAAATATTATGATTACAGATTTAGTTCGGAACGATTTATCACATACAGCACAAAAAGGTTCTGTTGAAGTTGAAGAACTTTGCAAAATCTATTCTTTCTTGCAGGTTCATCAAATGATTTCGACCATAACGTCAAAATTAGATCCTGAATATTCTCCGGCAGACGTTTTAAAAACAACTTTTCCAATGGGAAGTATGACAGGCGCGCCAAAGATTTCGGTTATGAAAATCATCGAAAATCTGGAAGAAACCAAACGCGGACTTTACAGCGGCGCCGTTGGTTATTTTACACCCGAAGGTGATTTTGACTTTAATGTTGTAATTCGAAGTATATTGTACAATCAGGAAAAACAATACGTTTCGTTTTCAGTAGGAAGTGCCATAACATCGCTTTCAATTCCAGAAAAAGAATTCGAAGAATGTTTATTAAAAGCTAAAGCAATGCACGAAGTTTTACAGTAAAGAAGGTTTGCCACGAATTAAACAAATTTCCACTAATTTTTTTTCTTCAATTTGATGTAAAAAAATATAGCCACAGATTTAAAGGATTAAAAAGATTTTTTTTGTTTCACGCAGATTCTGCAGATTTAATTTAAAATTTAGAAATAAATCATTTTAATCCTTTAAATCTGTGACAAAAAAACTACTCAATCTGCATGAAAATAATTCGTGAAAATTCGTGTAATTCGTGGCAAATAAAAAAAATCACCGCTTAACATTTCATTTAAAAATAGATAAAATTTAATTTGTTACTTTTATCAAATGCTTTCAAAATTTCAAAATCATATCGCATCCAGATTTCCATTTTTAGTCGAGAAAAAGCTTTTTCTTGCTGTTAGCGGGGGCTTAGACAGTATGGTTTTACTACATTTATTGAAACAATTGCCGTATGAAATTGCTGTTTTGCATTGCAATTTCCAGCTTCGCGGTTTAGAAAGTTTCGGAGATCAGAATTTTATTCAGGAATATTGCGATCAAAATAATATTCCCGTTTTTATAACGCAGTTTGATACCGAAGCTTTTGCAAAAGATTATAAACTTTCTACTCAGGTTGCCGCGCGGGAACTTCGTTACAATTGGTTTTATGAACTTCTGAAAGAAAAAAAATTCGATTATATATTAACAGCGCATCATGCAGATGATAATCTGGAAACTTTTATTATTAATCTAACCCGCGGAACAGGATTAGAAGGATTAACCGGAATTCCAGAAGAAAATGATAAAATAATACGTCCGCTTCTGCCATTTTCAAGAGAAGAAATTCTGAAATATGCCGAAGAAAATAATATAAAATGGAGAGAAGACAGCAGCAATGCATCTAATAAATATTTGCGAAATAAAATTCGCCACGATTTAGTTCCCATTCTTAAAGAAATCAATCCCAATTTTTTAAACGCATTTCAAAAAACACAATCGTATTTGCAGGAATCGCAGGTTATGGTTGAAGATGCGTCGATTATGATTTATCAGCAGGCTGCAAAAGAAGTTGGAGAGGATATTTATTTTGATTTGAATCAGCTAAAAAAACTTTCGAATTATAAATCGTATTTGTACCAATGGCTGAATGAATTTGGCTTTTCGGCGTGGAACGATATTTATGATTTAGTTGATGGACAATCAGGAAAACAGGTTCTTTCGGAAGAATTTAGATTGCTGAAAAATCGGGAAACATTGATTTTAAGCCCGATTTTAGAAATATCTGAAAAAGAAGAATTTCAAATCGATGCGAATGATACAGAAGTTAATTTTCCCTTAAAATTGAGACTTTGTAACGTTGATCACATAAGTATAGATTCAAATAGAACTATATTTGTGGACGCCGAAAAAATCGGGTTTCCTTTGGTTTTGCGCAGATGGAATGAAGGAGATGTTTTTCAGCCTTTTGGAATGAACGGAAAGTCTAAAAAAGTGAGCAAACTTTTTAAAGACGAAAAACTATCACTGATCGAAAAGGAAAAAACATGGATTTTAACATCTGATAATCAAATCGTATGGGTTGTTGGAATTAGGCAGGATGAACGTTTTAGAATAAAAAACACCACAAATAAAATACTTAAAATAGAATTGCAATAATGAACTTTAATCAAAACCATCAAATGATATTTGCTAAAAATATCTGGAATAAAATCACTGTCTTTTTTCTGTTTTTCTTTTTTGCTTTGGCGGGTAATGCTCAAATTTTAGAGCCTGTAAAATGGAATTCTAAAATTGAAAAAAAAGGAAATAATGCCGTTTTAATTTTTGACGGTACGATTGAAAAAGACTGGCATATGTATTCGCAATTCACTCCAGAAGGCGGACCGCTTGCATTAGAAATAGTCTTTAAAAATCAAAAAGGAAACTATGAATTAATTGGCAAAGCCAAAGAAGGTAAAACCAGAACTGCTTTTAATGATGTTTTTGGTGTAAATGAAACTTTCTTTGAAGGAAAAGCGCATATCGAGCAGGAAATTAAAATTATTAACCCGAATCTAAAAACGGTTGATGTAGATTTTGATTTTCAGGTTTGTAAAGAAGTTTGTATCAATTCAAATAAGAAATTTTCTATTACAGTTCCTTCAACCTTTAAAATGGATGAAGTTCCGGTTATAGCACCAGCACAATTAGACGAAACTAAAAGAACTGGTTTAGCAATTGATACCGTTAAAAAAGAAGCAGAAGTAACGAAAGATCAAACAGTAAAAGCAGAAACTGAAAAAGAGATAAATGAAGAAATTCCTGCTCCGGCACCAGCCAGAAGTTTGTGGTCAATCTTTTTTATTGCGTTTTTATCAGGATTTGCAGCCTTGCTGACACCTTGTGTATTTCCGATGATTCCTATGACAGTAAGTTTCTTTACAAAACAAAGCAAAAGCAGGGCAAAAGGAATTAGAAATGCTATTATTTACGGACTTTCTATTATCGCTATTTATGTAATTTTAGGGCTTATTGTTACTAAAATATTTGGTGCCGATGCCTTAAATGCATTGTCGACAGATGTTTGGTTTAACCTTATTTTCTTTGTGATCTTAATCATTTTTGCTACTTCATTTTTAGGAGCTTTCGAAATCATGCTTCCAAATTCATGGGCAAATAAAGCAGACCAGCAGGCAGATAAAGGTGGAATAATTGGAATATTATTCATGGCTTTGGCTTTGGCAATTGTATCATTTTCATGTACTGGGCCAATTGTTGGAACTTTATTGGTTGAAGCGGCTTCAAATGGAGGAATTGCTCCAATTGTTGGAATGTTAGGATTTTCATCGGCATTAGCTTTACCATTTATGTTGTTTGCTATGTTCCCGGGCTGGTTGAATTCATTACCAAAATCTGGCGGATGGTTAAACACTGTAAAAGTTGTTCTAGGATTTTTAGAATTAGCATTGGCATTTAAATTTTTATCAAATGCCGATTTAGTTTTACAATTGCATTTCTTAGAAAGAGAAGTTTTCATTGCAATTTGGATTGCTATTTTTGCTGCATTGACTTTATATTTATTCGGAAAAATTACTTTGCCTCATGATAGTCCGTTACAGCATATTTCTGTTGGAAGATTGTATTTAGGATTACTTACTTTAGTATTTACAATGTATTTAATTCCCGGACTTTGGGGAGCACCATTGAAATTAATCAGCGCATTTCCGCCGCCGCCGCAATATAGCGAAAGCCCGTTTGGAGTAGGAGGATCTGGTAATTCAGGTTTGAGTACTGATGTAAAAGGACTTCCTGAAGGAGCAGAATTAGGCCCGCATGGTATTATGGTTTTCCACGATTACGAAGACGGATTAGCGTATGCAAAAGAAATCCATAAACCAATCATGCTTGATTTTACAGGTTATGCCTGCGTAAACTGCAGAAAAATGGAAAACAATGTTTGGTCTGAACCAACGATTTTACCAATCTTAAAAAATGATGTTGTTTTGATTTCTCTTTATGTTGATGATAAACGCGAATTGCCAAAAGAAGAGCAATTTGTAACCGCTGCCGGAGACAAAATCATTACAGTTGGCGATAAATGGACAGATTTTATGATCTCTAAATATAAAACCAATACACAGCCTTTATATGTAATTACTGACTTAGAAGGTAATAATCTGCACACTTCTAAACCAACAATTAGTTATGTAAGTGCTGCAGAATATTTGAAGTGGTTAAAAGAAGGAATAGCGAACTTTAAGTAAGTTATGAATTGTGAGTTATGAATGAAGAGATATTCTAATTTTTAATTGCTGGTGATTCAAAATATCAGCACCTTCAAAAACATAGCCCGGGTTTCAACCACGGGAACGTAATCAATATCAAACCTCTATTCTATGCGTCCCGTGGTTGAAACCCGGGCTATGTTTTAAGAAGTTTGTCTTTAGATATTTGTCGATATGAAGCTTTAATCTAAAATATTTAAAAGGTTAATTCAAACAAAAAAGCACTCTAAAATATATAGAGTGCTTTTTTTATCAGCAAGTAGTATATAAAAATTAATTTCTTATAAGAATTCTCCGTGTTGAGAGATATCTAAACCTAATTCTTCTTTTTCTTCAGTAACTCTTAGAGGAGTAATTTTATTTACAATGAAGAATAAAATATAAGAACCTACAAAAGCGAAGATTGAAACTATAACTAAAGCAGTTAATTGGTTGATAAATAAAGTTGGAGTTCCGAAGATTAAACCTTGATTATCTCCAACAACAGGGTTAATAGCTTTTGAAGCAAAAACTCCAGTTAATAACATACCTACCATACCACCTACACCGTGACAAGCAAATACATCCAGAGCATCGTCGATTTTTCCTTTAGGGAATTTGCTTACTACAAGGTTACTTACAATTGCAGCAAATGAACCAATGAAGATTGCGTGAGAAATACTAACGAAACCTGCTGCAGGCGTAATTGCAACAAGACCTACAACAGCTCCAATACAAGCTCCAAGTGCAGATAATTTGTGTCCTAAAATTTTATCAAGGAAAACCCAAGCCATTGCAGCAGCGGCAGCAGCAACTGTAGTAGTTCCTAAAGCCTGTACAGCTAAACCATTTGATCCTAATGCAGATCCTGCGTTAAAACCAAACCATCCAAACCATAGTAAACCTGTTCCTAATAATACATAAGTAATTCTCGCAGGGTTAACTTTTTGAATTTTTCTTTTTCCTAAAAAGATTGCTCCGGCTAATGCAGCCCATCCAGCACTCATGTGTACAACAGTTCCACCAGCGAAGTCAAGAACTCCCATTTTAAAGAAAACTCCATCAGGATGCCAAGTCATGTGACATAAAGGTGAATATATAAATATAATGAATAAAACCATGAACAATAAATAAGCCCAGAAACGTACACGTTCTGCAAATGCACCTGTAATTAATGCAGGAGTAATGATGGCGAATTTTGCTTGAAATAATGCGAATAACATAAACGGAATTGTTGGTGCAAGGCTCCATGCTGTACTTGTTCCAACACCTTCAAAGAATAAATTAGTAGATGGATTTCCGATAATTCCTCCAATTGTAGGGCCAAAAGCTAATCCAAAAGCAACAACAACCCATAAAATTGTAACAATTACCATTGCCATAAAACTTTGAAGCATAGTACTGATAACGTTTTTCTTACCTACCATACCTCCGTAGAAAAATCCTAATCCCGGAGTCATTAACAATACAAAAGCAGTTGCAACGATCATCCAAGCCGTATCTCCTGTATCAAACTTTACAGCTTCTGCCGGAATTGGATTATCGGCGATGATGAAATTCGATATAAAGGTTAGTACCAAAATAGTGATAAGAATCACACTTAAAATAATTTTTCGCATAGTTATTTAGTTTTAAAATTTTTGATAAAAGTATAAAATGATTTAATACCCCCTAATAAAATAGAGTCTAATGTTTAATTTTTGTTAATTTTTAAATTTAACCCCCTCAATTTTAAAACTATTTGTTAAAACAGACTTAAAATTTACATTTTGGCAGCGTTTTTTTTTACTTGGTTTTCAAATCGAATATTTTTCCTATTTTTTTAATACACTTTTTTGAGTTAAACTTGTTGTTTGTTATCTAAAAACATCTAATTGTGTTTTTTTGTTGAAGTAAATATAATGTTTTTAACACTTTTTATAATTAAAATTTAAGAATGAAAAATAAAAAAATAAAGTGGGGAATAATTGGTTTGGGAAATATTGCTCATCAATTTGCCACAGATTTATTATTAGCAGCAGATGCAGACTTGCTTGCCGCTGCTTCACGGGATATTTTGAAAGCTGATGAATTTGCAGCAAAATACAATGCAGCAAAAGCATACGACTCTTATGAAGCTCTTTTTGCAGATCAGGAAGTTGATATTGTTTATATAGCAACGCCTCACGATTCGCATGCCGAATTGTCTATAAAAGCACTTGAAAGCGGTAAACATGTTTTATGCGAAAAACCAATTGCACTTTCTTATAAAGATGCAGAGCGTATGATTGAGGCTTCTAAAAAACATAATAAATTTTTTATGGAAGCTTTCTGGACACGTTTTATTCCGGCTGTTCAGGATGTTTTGGCAAAAGTTGAAAGTGAAATTATTGGCGAACCCAATTACATAAAAGCCGATTTTGCTTTTATAGGAAATGATGTAAAAAGAAGCAGACTTTTTGATAAAAACCGAGGCGGCGGCGCATTATTTGATATTGGCGTTTATCCATTATTTCTCTCCTATATAGTATTCGGAATTCCGAAAGAGATAATGGCAAAAGCTCTTTATCATAAAAATGGAATTGATTTACAAACTTCAATGATTTTGCAGTATGATAAAGCGCAGGCAGTTTTACATTCTTCTATAGTTTCAGAATCTGATATGAAAGCTATTATCGGTGGAACAAAAGGCCGAATCGAATTAAATTCACCGTGGTTTATGGCTGATGGATATTCTGTTTTTAAAAATGAACAAGAAGTTGTTTATAATTTGCCAACTTTAGGGAAAGGATATGCACATGAAATAATTGAGTGTAATAATTGTGTCAGAAATAATCAAATCGAAAGTAAACTTTGGTCACATCAAAATAGTTTGGATTTGAGTGGAATGGTTGAAGAAATTAAAAACCAAATTAAGCTTCCATTTTAGAGCTTTTTATTTGTAATAAAATATTTACATTTAATATTTTTTTTCATTAGTTTTAAAAACAATTAATGAAAGGAATATTATGTTAGTAAAAGTTTACGGAAGTGCTGTTTTTGGAGTTGAAGCCACAACGATTACGATCGAGGTTCATATGGATAAAGGTATTGGTTATCATTTAGTTGGTCTTCCGGATAATGCCATTAAAGAAAGCAGTTATCGAATAGCGGCAGCTCTCAAAAATAATAATTTAAGTTTTCCCGGAAAAAAAATCACCATAAATATGGCACCTGCCGACCTTCGAAAAGAAGGTTCGGCTTATGATCTGCCTCTTGCAATGGGAATTTTAGTAGGTTCAGATCAGATAAAAGCACTGGAAATTGAACAATATATTATTATGGGTGAACTTTCTCTTGACGGAAGTTTACAGCCTATTCGCGGTGCTTTGCCCATTGCCATAAAAGCAAAAGAAGAAGGTTATAAAGGTTTTTTTCTGCCTATTCAAAATGTAAAAGAAGCTGCAATTGTTGCCGGTTTAGATGTTTACGGCGTTTCGAATCTGCAGGAAATTATTGATTTTTTTGCTGGAAAAGGGATTCTTGAACCAACTTTAATTGATACAAGAGCTGAATTTTACAAAACGCTGGATTTTCCAGAATTTGATTTCTCAGATGTTCGCGGACAGGAAAGTATAAAACGCTGTATGGAAATCGCGGCAGCAGGCGGACATAATATTATTTTAATTGGTCCGCCCGGAGCCGGAAAAACAATGCTCGCCAAACGTGTTCCAAGTATTTTACCGCCAATGACTTTGCGCGAAGCGCTTGAAACCACTAAAATTCATAGTGTTGCCGGAAAATTAAAAGAAGTTGGGTTGATGAATCAGCGCCCGTTTAGAAGTCCGCATCATACTATTTCAAATGTTGCTTTAGTTGGCGGCGGAAGTTATCCACAGCCGGGTGAAATTTCAATGGCGCACAATGGCGTTTTGTTTTTAGATGAATTGCCGGAATTTAAACGAGATGTTTTAGAAGTAATGCGTCAGCCGCTTGAAGATCGAGAAGTAACTATTTCGAGAGCTAAATTTACGGTTACATATCCGTCATCATTTATGCTTGTGGCAAGTATGAACCCAAGTCCGAGTGGTTTTTTTAACGATCCAAGTATGCCCAATACTTCATCGCCGCACGAAATGCAACGCTATATGAGTAAAATTTCGGGTCCGCTTTTAGATCGAATTGATATTCATATCGAAGTTACTCCGGTTCCGTTTGATAAACTGGCAGACGACCGCAAAGCCGAAAGCAGTGTAGAAATTCGTAAACGTGTAACTGCTGCGCGCGAAATCCAAACGAAACGTTTTGAGGAGGTCGAAAATATCCATTACAATGCACAAATGAGCAGCAAGTTAATTCGCGAATATTGTGCATTAGATGAACAATCAAAAGAACTTTTAAAAAATGCCATGGAACGTTTAAACCTTTCTGCAAGAGCATATGACAGGATTTTGAAAGTTGCCAGAACTATTGCGGATTTAGATAATGCTCCAGTTGTGATTTCGCAGCATATTGCGGAGGCTATTCAATATCGAAGTTTGGACCGTGAGGGATGGCTTGGATGATTTTAGATTTCGGATTTTAGATTTTAGATTGTAAATGTATTGAACACAAAGTATTGTCATTCCGAGGAACGAGGAATCGCACGCACTGTTGTCGAGTTTCTAGTGCGATTTCTCGTACCTCGAAATGACAAAAAATTTAATTCAACTCAATAAAATCCTCAATATGGATTTCTTCCAAAAAAAGAACATCATGCGAAACCACAATTAAAGTTCCTTTATATTCATTAATTGCAGCAGTCAGAATTTCGATATTTTGAATATCAAGATTGTTTGTTGGTTCATCAAGAATGATAATATCCGGAGTCTGATTATTAATCGTTAAACAGCAAAGCATTAAACGCATTTTTTCTCCTCCGCTTAAAGCGAAACAAGGTTTGTTCTAGTCATTTTGCGAAAACAGAAATTTATTCAGCTTCATTTTTATATCATGTTCCTGCAAGCCAGAAACATTAAATTTCTGAGCTTGTTCATAAACCAAAATTTGATTTTCAATAAGCGAATAATCCTGATCGATATAAATTGTTTTAGAATCGGCTTTGTAAACTGTTCCTGTCTTGGGCTGTAATTCGCCAGCAATATTTTTTAAGATTTGAATACCGGATTACTCAAATTTTAAATTGGCATTTTTAGACATTAAATAGGAGGTAAGCTTTTTAATTTTTCCATTTTTCATTTCAAAAACATCACAAAAAACGGCATCGAGTTTATTTCCGTTTTTCATATTTCCCTGAACGGCGCCTTCGGCAATTACGATATCATTTTCTTCAATTAATTTTATAATCTGAATCGTTGGACTGCCTACAAAATTGTCATTTTCGATTTCCTTATCAAATGCTTCTTTACCCACATGCTGATAAATTCCGGGCATTTCCCAAATTACATCATCTGTAAGGCAAGCAAGAACTCTGTCATGATCGCTTACTCTAAAAGCGGCCATGTATTCGTTTACGGTTTGTTTATTTGGTGTCATGATTAAAATTTTAAACTAAATTAAGAATATTATTTCTAAGATTTAATCCCTAAGAACCATTTCATTGTTTTTAGTTTTTCTGATTCTAATGCAGTTAAATTAGTTTTTTCCAATTCAGAAAATACTTGTTTAATGGTTTCAATTCCGTAATTATCTTTAAGCCAGAAAGGTAATTCTTCTACACTTCTATTCCAGTTTTTTAATATTCTACTGAGGATTGAAGCCGCGCTTTCTTCTGTTTTTGGATTTATTTTTTTCAGAATTATCCCGGCATATTTTTGATCTGTATAAACAGAATCAATTCTTTTTTCATTTTCAAAAATCTGAATAATACCCTCAATAATTACTTTGTTATTGACCTTTGGCAGAATTTGAATCAATTGACGAATGCGCAAATCTCCAACCAGATTTATTTTATCCACGGAATTAAATAGTTCATTTTTTAAATCTTCAGGTGTAGTTGGAAACTTCATTTTATTCTTTGCTTTTTGGATAAAAGAATTTAAAAGAATTCGAAACTGCCGGATGTAAAATTGTACCGTGGTTTTCTGCAGGGAAATAATCAAAATAGACTTTGATGTTTTTACTTTTTGAAGCTTTTATTTTATCGGCCAGTAAATTAGCATCAACTTCCATAACTCGCGGAACTTGGGTTGGAGTAAGTCCTTCTTTACCTACAGCAATGTAAATCTCTGTCTGCTGATTGAAGTTTTCCTGAAAAATTTCAGAGTCCTGATTTAAAACAGAACCATTGTCCCACCATAAACTCGGGCTTACAATTACATATTTATTAAAAAGAGATGGTTTTTTAAATAAGATTTCTGTTTCCAGTAATCCGCCCAAAGATTGGCCAATAATCGTTTTAGAATTGTTTGTTTTGTATTTTTTATCAATAAAAGGCTGTAATTCTTTTTCGATAAAAGCAATAAATTTATCTGAATGTCCAGTTGTTGGAAATCGGTTTTTATCATTTTCAATAGTTGTGGGGAAAGTGAAATCCCTTCTTCTATCGACAGTTGCAATACCTACAACCATCGATTTTGGAACCTGATTGATCCATTCAAAACTATTAAACTGTACTAAACCCGAAATATGAATAAAGTCTTCATCGGCAGAACCATCCAATAAATAAATTACCGGGTATTTTTCCTGATCTTTTGGATTATAACCTTCAGGAAGATAAATATTTAAAATTCTATTTTCGCCTAGTTCCTTAGATTGAATTTCATCTATAACCCCTAAAACAAAAGGTTTGGTCTTTTCTGTGGTTTTAGATTTGCTGCTTTGGCTAAAAATTAGTGTTGAGGAAAGAAATAAAAAAGTGAGGGTAAAAAATTTGCTCATTATTGAACTAAAATGATTTGTAAAGACGAAAGTTACAATTTTATTTCTTGCAGCTTTCGTCTTTTATACCATTTGCAGCGATTTATTTTGCTTTTCCGGCAAAAATATCGTCTAAACCTTCCATTGCAATTGTAAAACCTTCTTTGAAACCCATTTCGATGATTTTCTCCAAATCTGATAATTTATCATGTTTAATTGCAATATCAACGATGGTTGAATTTCCCTGCTCAGAAAAATTCACATTCCAATTTGATCTCGGAAAATCAGTATTTAAGTTTCCTTCGCTGTCGCTAAAAGCATCCAGATATTTAAAGTTGGTTTTTGGACTAATCGAAGTAAAATCAGCAATTGCCCAATGTTCTTCACCTTGCGGGCCAACCATTGCGTATAATCTGCGTCCGCCTTCTTTAAAATCCATGTTTTTTGTTCTGGATTTCCATGGAGCAGGCGCCCACCATTGATCTAAAATTTCAGGTTCTGTCCATGCAGACCAAACGTTTGCTAATGATGCATCAAACTCACGTTTTACATTTACAGTACTATTTTCTTTGTCTACAGTAAAATTCATTAAAAGATTTGATTTCATATTCTTTAGATTTTAAATTCATTATTACTTTATTGAAACTATTTCTATTTTCGTGCTTCAAAGATTTTATCCAAACTTTGCATTGTAGCAGTAATTCCTTCTTTAAAGCCCATTTCGATTATTTTTTCTAATTCTTCCAGGCTGTCTCGTTTAATTGCAATATCAACAACTGTTAAATCGCCTTTTTCAGAAAAGGTTAAATCCCAATATGAACTGCCGAAAATTGAATTTGGATTTCCTTCGGCATCGCAAAAAGTTGAAGAATGTTTAAAGTTTGTTTTTGGAGAAATCGAGGTGTATTCAAAAAAACTCCAGCGTTCATCGCCTTCCGGGCTAACCATGGCATATAGTCTTTTTCCGCCTTCTTTAAATTCCATACTTGTTGTTTTAGATTTAAACGGAGCTGGTGCCCACCATTGGTCTAAAATTTCCGGTTCTGTCCAGGCTGACCACACATTTGATAAAGATGCGTCGAACTCGCGTTTTATGTTTACGGTTTTATTTTCTTTGTCTACAGTAAAATTCATTAATAGATTAGATTTCATTTTCTTTAGATTTTAGATTAATTAATACTTGATCCAGCTGACTAAAACGGCTTTCCCATATTTTTTTGAATTGTTCGAGCCACTGGTCAACTTCTTTCATTTTTTCAATTTTTAGCTGATAATAAATTTCCCGGCCTACTTTTTTCTCGTCGAGTAATTCACATTCGTTTAGAATTTTAATATGCTTCGAAACTGCTTGTCTGGTAGTATTAAATTGCTCTGCAATTGCATTTGGTGTTAATGCATTGGCAGAAATTAAAACTAAAATCGCTCTTCGAGTAGGATCGGCAATCGCCTGAAAAATATCTCGTTTCATTTTTAAATACAAATTACGCAACTAATCAGTTGCAAATATAAGCAACTTTTTGGTTGCGCAAAATGTTTTTGCGATTTTTTTATAGAAATGTTTTGTTTGATTGGAGTGGAAACGTATTACTATACGTTTCTAAGTGCTGTAAATAGGAAGATGTTCTTAAATTTCTATTTCGGTTTTGAATACAACAACGGCATCACCTTTTATTTGAATCAAATCAGGTTTATCGTTTTGAATCGTAACCCTAACTTTTACGATACCAAGCCGGTCTATTTTCTCTCCTTGTTTTCCGTTGAATTCAAATAAGTCATTTTTAAAATCAACAATCTTGTTTTGTACTAAATAACCACCCAGCGGTCCATTTGCATTACCGGTAACAGGATCTTCGTTTATGCCAATTGCAGGAGCAAACATTCTGCCATAAGTTAAGATGTCTTTGCTGTCAGAATCAAACGTAAAGACAAAATAACCGTTACAATTAATCTGTTTACTTAAATCGGCTAAATCATTATATTTTGGTAACAAAGCATTAAGTTTCGCTCTGCTTTTAATCCCAATCATAACCTTTGAATGTCCTGTAGAAGCAATCTGAATTGGGCAGTTTTCATCAATATCAGTATTGTCCAGTCCTAATGCGTCTATCATTTTTTTGGCTGTATCGTCATCAAATGCGGGACTGACTTCAAAATTTCCCTGAGTCATTACAATTTGATAATCTCCATTTTCCTTAATGATCTCAAAAGGAAGAATGCCAACTTTAGTTTTCATTTTTAATACACATGAATCTAAGTTGTCTTCAAGAGCCTTGGCATACATTGCGGCAATTGTAGCGTGACCGCAGATTGGGACTTCTATACTTGGCGTAAAATATCGTATTACACCATCACAGTCATTATCGTCCGGAGAGAATAGAAAGGCCGTTTCAGAATTATTTAATTCTCTCGCAATCTGCTGCATTTCATAATCCTTTAATCCGTCTGCATTTACAACTACTCCCGCAGGATTTCCTTTAAATTTTTCTTTTGTAAAAGAATCAATTTGATACGTTATGAGTTTTTTCATGGTTTTTGGTTTAAAGGAAAAATGTTCAAAATTGATCTTAAATAATTTTTGAATGCAAATTAGTGCTATCCTCTAAATTTATTTCGAACAATAATATCTTTCAATTTAGCTTTCAGGTCTTCGCCCGTATCATAAACCATTTGCTCGTTGTTTGGAAACGGAACGGCACGTTTATTAAAATACGAAACGTAACTATCATCGCAGGCATTTCGATCACCTTTATAAGTCGAATAAATATTTTCAAAAATATACTCACTGCTTACGGGAAAAGTCTGCAGCAGCTGATTCGTTTTTAAATCAACATAATCTACTTTTGCCGTTACCTGACAAGATTTAAATTGTCTGAACTCATAAATATTAGCACGAAGCATTCTGTAATTGTCTACTTTTATTTCTCTTCCTAAACTATCTTTTACAGGTCTTCCGCGATTGTCAAGAAGTGTTTTTACACCATCCTTAACCTGTCTTTCTTTAATAAATTCTTTCTCTTTAATCTGTTCCGGAGAAATAGCGATTTGTCTGAAATTGATAATCAGACTGTAATCATAATTTACATTTTTTTGTCTCGCATTATGGTAAACCGTCCATTTATCGTCGAGTCCGTAAGTTTTAAAATCTAATAAATCATCCTGAAGCAGCTTCGGAATCACCATATTTGTTTCGTTTTTAGCATAAACATCCACAAAATCAGTTCCTTTAAACTGAGCGTCGTCCATCAGCTTTTTGGTGTTTTTGTAATTTGGGTTTATGCTTTCCAGATAATAAAAATCATCATACGCTTTTCTAAAATCCAGTTTATTGTTTGATTTTAAAAGTGCCGAGGCATTTTCGTATAAATATTTTGAAAGTGCATTTTTACTGCTTACAATTTGGCTTGAATAATTATCAAACGGAAAATTGGCATTTTTTCCCTGTTTCAATAAGGGCAGGGGCAATAAAGGCCTGATTTTTTCCTGACGATTATTCAGTTGTAAATACGTATTGTAAATACGTTCGGCATTTGCCGGATTGGCTTCTTTTGACATCATATCAAGATTGCGCAAATCCCTGTCTTTTGCTTTTGCAAAGGCTTCTTCAAGCAAATACACATAATCTTGTTTTCCTTTAGAATCCTTATTGGTTCTCAAAGCTTCTACAGCACGATCAATTGCACCGTCGTAATTACCATCGCTTATTAAAGCTTGAGTTGTCTTAACGCCGCATGAAGAAAAGGCTAAAAATAATATAGAAAATAAAAAAGTAATTTTTTGCATGGTATTCATTTTTGAAGGTGTAAATATATCTTTTTTAGCTTTCAACAACTATGCCTTTTTAAAATTTTTTAGAAGCAGGGAATTCTGTTTTTCGTTATAACCTTTAGTCCCGCTTTCGCCTTTATCTCTCCATTCCATTACGAGGATATCGGCTCTGTCGGGGCTAAGCCAGAACAATAGTTTTCATAAGAAATCAAACAAATTTCGTTTCCTGATTAAAAACAATTTATTTATTCAAAATTGCCTCTATTTTGGCTTCAGATTTTTCCTTAATGGGACTGTCAGGATGAAAACTCCAGATGATTAGAAATTTTCCTTTTGCCAGATATTCTTCCGGATGTTCATCCGTTGGCTGACCGTCTTTTCCCCATAAAAGTCCTTGCAGAAATCGATCGCCTTTAAATACGTGATCAAATTCAAAATACATAATAGATCCGCTGTCTGCTCTATTTTTAAAACTTTGAATTTGTTTGCTTTTTACGGTTCCAACAATGTTGCTGTACGTTTCGATATCAGTATAAAAATTGCAAGCCTGGGGAGTAACACAGATCTGACCGTCGTTAGGAGTATAACCTTTGGGAACTTCTTTGGTTTTTAGTTTTAAATCTGCAAGTGTCTGACTGAATACATTTGCCGTAAATAATAAGAATAATGCCGATAGGGGAATCGTAATTTTCATAGGTTTTTAATTTGATTTAGGTTAAGTTTTTTATGGTTTTAGTTTGATATACATTTAAGAGTTTATAAAATTCACAATAATATCATAAACATTATTCCAATTGATAAGCAGTCCGATTGAAAATGAAATTACATTACAGATTATAGAAACTAAAAACGCTTTTTTATAGTCTATTTTTAATAATTTATAGATTATAACCGATTCAATAAGTATTGCAAAACATTCGCTAAATGCGATATAAGGAAATCGAGATGTTATAAAGGCAGGAAAAACAAACCAAACGTAAGGTAAAGTTGAAAATGAAGTTATAAATCCTGTAATTAACAACAACTTATTTGTTATGTTTAGTTTCTTGTATCTGGTTTTAAATAGAAGAAATAAAATAAGGGTTTCGATGAAAATTGTAACCAGAAATGCGAGTAAAAAATGAAATATTTTAGTGTTGGGATAAATTTCAATTACTCTGTCGTCATTTTTAAAAGGATAAACATCGCTTTTGCTTTGTTCTTCATATGCATATTCTTTTACCGAAAACGGTTCTCCATTACTATATTCCAGTAATTCGGTACTTTTATATAAAATGATTCTTGTTTTGGTAAGTTTTACAATTTTATAATGTTCTTCGAGAAATGACATAGGATCGTCATTATCGGTATATCCGCCTTCACTGCCGATGGAAATATTAGCCTTCAGAACATTTTTATCTTCTAACCAATTAAGATTATCTAAATTTTTATTTAAAAGATAGCTTTTCTTGGCAGCCACGATATAAAACATGTTGAATTTATATCCTTTGTGAATACAATCTTTAGAATTTATAATATACGATTCAGTAGAGTGATCTCCTGACACTTGCTTTATGTAGCCAATAAAAGAATAATCAGGAAACTCATCTATGTTTATTATTTTGACGCATTTTCTATAATAATGTGTGTTTTCGGGAACGACATCACAGTAAGATGCTTGAAAAAAGAATAAAAAGAGTACTAAGAAAAGTAGGTTTTTCATGTTTTTTATCCTCTTCTAATTTTCACCTGATAAACAATCTCCCAAAATATAATTGAAAAAACTGCATTTGCAAATATTGCCGTTTTAACCTGATACGGATCGTAATTTAAAAGCAGATGTAAGTTTGTAAACTTCAAAGCCAGAAATAAAGCCAAAGCAGCAATCCCAATAGCGAAAAGTATATTTAATAAAGGCTTCCATTTTAAAGCCAAAAAAGCATAAATAAGGTTAAAAAAAGCAAACCCGCAGCCCAAAGTTATATACGGATCTGTTTTTAATTTTTCTCCCAGCAATAATAAAACAGAAGTCGAAGTAAGATATAAAAAGAAGAGAATTGAATAAAGGAGGATTCGTATTTGTGGTTTCATTTTTTATATTTTGTTTAATGCAAGTTATATAAATAATTCCAGTGATATAATTCTTGTATCGAGAATTTGCAGCATTAATTATGCAGTGTTTAAAAATAAGTATAAATACGCTGTTTCTAATTGATTTTTTGCCTTAAATTGTCAATAAATTAGAAACCTGAACGATAAATCTTAGGGCAGTTTTAAGAATGAAGTTTTAATATAAATTCTGGATTGCGGTAAACTAAAAGCTAAAAGCATCTAAAAGCAAATTTTTAATCCCAAATTATTTAAATAATGGACAATATTAAATTAAATTTCATCAACAAATCAAATGATATAAATAACAGCAATATTGTTATTTTTCAGCAAAATGTAGCTCAGGAGTTTGGAAAAATTGCAGTTGCATGGAAAGTATTTAAAAACTGTGGCGTGATGGAGAATCATCCTTTTGAATATTCACCGAATTTTGGTGTTACTGCTGCTGATTCTTACGGGAATTTTTGTCCAATGGTTCCTGCTGATGCCGGAAATACGTATGAGTTTGTCGAAAATGAATTTGATTTTGTTCTTCAGGTTTCGGCAAGAAAAGCAGCCAATCCTTCAGAAATCGAAGTAACTAACTTGCGGCGTACCGGTGCAATTGATGTAAGCTGTTATAGAAATATGAGCCCACTGGCAATAAGAACAAAAGTGGCTCCGGGAGAAAAAGCTTATTTTGAATTTGAACCACGAATTTTTATTGGACTTGCTCCTGAAATACAAGTGGGTGATATATTAAATTCTGATATTATTTCTACTATTAATACAGAAATTAATTTGCTTGGAATTACGAGTGCAGACATTGTGCTTACTGGAGGCGGAGCAGGTCCAAATTCTGCTCCATTTAATTTTGTTTTAGAAAATGTAAAATAATTTGAAAATTTTTGACAGCTAATTTTTTAAAATAAACGGAATACTCTAAAGAATATATTTGGAATTCAGATGATTGGAACCGAAATGCTAATAGTTCCTTATAACGGGGTAAAAATTACGACTAATGCAAATTACGCTGTATCTACATGTTCACCGAAAATACAAAAATTAGTTTCTGTTTCTGTAGTGGCGGCCGATTATGCCTATAACATTGATGGTATTGCTGTTAAAATTGAACTTCTTCAAGATGGTTTTTGGTATGATATTATTATACCTGAAAACGATAAAATTACATCCTAAAAATCCTATACTGAGTTTACTGTAAAAGGCTTAAATGGTGGTTTAGGAAGATTAAGATTAGAGACTACTACTGCAGGAGTTTTTCTGAATATTCGATTTAAATATGGTGAACACGAAAGAAAAGTAATGGGATATATCATGAAAATTCAGGAAGCTTATTATGAAGAATGAGTTTAATGTTTTAAGTTTTCTCCTGCTAGCTGGGCTTCGACTTCGCTCAGCCTGACAGACGTTCATTAATCTAAAATCTATCCTGAGGCTTTGGGACTGAAATCTACAATAAAAAAATCCCGCCTCAATTAAGAAACGGGACTTCGAGTGATATTCTCTTTTTTTTTATTTTAAACTGTTGCTGCAATTTCTTGCGGTAACGGAATTTGATTTTTAAGTAAATCTTCGAATGTTTCGTGAGCACGAATCAAGATTCCTTTTCCGTTCATCCATAGAACTTCGGCTGGTTTGTATCTTGAATTGTAGTTCGAAGACATTGAGAAACAATATGCTCCGGCATTTCTGAAAGCTAAAATATCGCCTTCGGTAATTTCCGAAATTTTGCGGTTGTTGGCAAAAGTATCGGTTTCGCAAATGTATCCTACAACAGAGTAAAAACGCTCTTTTCCTTTTGGATTTGAGATGTTTTCGATATAATGCTGTGAACCGTAAAACATTGGACGAATTAAGTGGTTAAAACCACTATCGATTCCGGCGAAAACTGTTGAGGTTGTTTGTTTTACTACGTTTACTTTTGCTAAGAAGAAACCTGCTTCGCTCACCAAAAATTTTCCTGGTTCGAAAATCAGCGTTAAATCTCTGCCATATTCAGCACAGAAAGAATTGAATCTTTTTGATAATTTTTTACCTAATTCTTCGATGTCTGTTTCGATATCGTCTTTTTTGTAAGGAACTTTGAATCCGCTTCCGAAATCTAAAAACTCTAAATCTTTAAAGTGTTTAGCGGTATCGAACAAAATTTCGGCAGCATATAAGAATACTTCGATATCTAAAATATCAGATCCTGTGTGCATGTGAATCCCTACGATGCTCATTTTTGTATTCTCTACAATTCGCAATATATGTGGAATTTGATGTACAGAGATTCCGAATTTACTATCGATATGTCCAACAGAAATATTAGCATTTCCTCCCGCCATTACGTGTGGATTGATACGGATACATACCGGAATTTGTGGATATTTTGTTCCGAATTGCTCCAGAATAGATAAGTTATCAATATTGATTTGTACACCCATTGCGGCAACTTCTTCGATTTCTTCAAGAGAAACGCCGTTTGGTGTAAAGAAAATTTTGTCAGGATCATAGCCAGCATGAAGTCCCAATAAAACTTCCTGAATTGATACAGTATCTAAACCAGACCCGATGTTCTTTAATAACTGAAGAATCGCAACGTTTGACAATGCCTTCATGGCGTAATTAACTCTTAAGTTTTCTACTTTAGAGAAAGCTTTAGTTAACCTATTGTACTGAGATTGGATTTTTTCGGCATCATAAACATATAATGGACTTCCAAATTGGTCTGCTAACTGCAGTAAATCTTTTGCTTGCATTTTTTAAATCATTTTGAGCAAAGTTATTACACTTTTAACTAACTGCAAATTATTTGTAGAAAAATAACAAATTGTAACAAATTGTTTTATTTTAAACAAAAAGTTGCTTATTTTGAATTTCTGTAACCTATTTAAAAGGTGCAAAGGAACAGAGATCCAAAGGTACAAAGGTTTTTTGCCACGAATTACACGAATTTCAACAAATTTTTAATTGTAGATTTTCCGCAAAATGCTAGAAACATAGCCCGTGGTTGAAACCACGGGCTATGTTTGAAATTGAAATCGGTAAGAAAATAAAAATTCGTGTAATTCGTGGCAAAAAAACAAAACCCCTGAATATAATTCAAGGGTTTGTAAGTAGTTATGTTGTTTATTGGGATAAAGATTAAATAAAATGCAAGGAAAAAAACTTAGAACCTTAGCATCTCAGTATCTTAGAATCTATAAAAATTATAAACTCGGTAAATCTCCTCTTCCTTTAGTAGGCAGGTTGGTAGAGCCCATTAAGAACAAATCTACCTCTCTTGCTGCTTCGCGACCTTCTGAAATAGCCCACACGATTAATGATTGTCCTCTTCTCATATCACCAGCAGTGAAAATGTGAGGAACGTTTGTTTGATAATTATGAGCTTTGTAATTGCTTCTTATATCAGTTTCGATTCCTAATTGCTCGCTTAATGTTTTCTCTGGACCTGTAAATCCAAGAGCTAATAAAGCTAAATCGCAAGGCCAGATTTTCTCAGAACCTTCTTTTTCGATTAATTCAGGTCTTTGTCCCGGAGTCATTTTCCATTCTACTTCAACTGTTTTTAATCCGGTTAATTCGCCTTTATCGTTAGAAATGAATTCTTTTGTATTGATCAACCAGTTTCTATCACAGCCTTCTTCGTGAGAAGATGAGGTTTTTAACTGCAAAGGCCAGAAAGGCCAAGGAGTTGACTCGCTTCTTCCAACCGGAGGTTTTGGTAAAATCTCAAAGTTAGTTACTGATTTTGCTCCGTGTCTGTTTGAAGTTCCAATACAGTCAGAACCTGTATCTCCACCACCAATAACGATTACATCTTTACCAGTAGCTTTAATTTGGTCTGGAATTGATTCTCCGTATAAAACTTTAGTCTGCTGTGTTAAGAAATCCATTGCCTGAACAACACCTTTGCTTTCGATTCCTTTAGTTGGCAAGCTTCTTCTTTCAGTTGCTCCACCGCATAAAACGATAGAATCAAAAGTGTTTAATTCTGCTACGCTAAAGTTTACACCAACGTTTACATTAGTTTTGAAGGTGATTCCTTCTGCTTCAAGAATAGCCACACGTCTGTCGATGATTCCTTTTTCTAATTTGAAATTTGGAATTCCGTAACGTAATAAACCTCCAATGGCATTGTCTCTTTCAAAAACTGTAACGGTATGCCCAGCTCTGTTTAATTGCTGAGCGGCTGCAAGACCAGCAGGTCCAGAACCAATAACGGCAACTGTTTTTCCTGTTCTCTTTTTTGGTAGCTGAGGTTTAATCCAACCTTCAGCAAAACCAATTTCAACAATATTTTTCTCGATGTTTTCGATTGATACCGGATCTTTGATGATTCCTAATACACATGCTTTTTCGCATGGAGCAGGGCATAAGCGTCCTGTAAATTCCGGAAAGTTATTAGTAGATTGTAAAATCTCTAATGCACTCTGCCATTCTTCCTGATGCACCATGTCGTTGAAGTCAGGAATTAAATTTCCTAACGGACAACCACTGTGGCAAAATGGAATACCACAATCCATACATCTTGAACCTTGTTCTTTTACTTTATCTTTTGCTAACGGAATAGTAAATTCGTTGTAGTTAGAAACACGTTCTGCTACTGCTAAATTACTTTCGTCGGCTCTGCTATATTCTTTAAATCCGCCTATTTTACCCATGACATTTTAATTAAATCTAAATGATTAAAATTCCAATTCTTAAATTCCAAATTCCAATTTTTTTAACCGCAAAGAGCGCAAAGGCTTTTTTTGATATTCTTTGAGAGTTTTTAAGTTCACAAAGCTTTGAGGTTAGTTCGATCTAAAATCTAAAATCTGAATTCTAAAATCATTTATCCCGCTATTAATTCTTCTATTTTTTTCTCTTCTGCAATTCTTTGTAATGCTTTTTTGTAATCTGTCGGCATTACTTTTACGAAGTGCTTTTGTTGATTATCCCAGTCTGCTAAAATTCCTTTTGCTAATGGACTGCTTGTGTACAATGAATGATTTCTAATCAATCGTTTAAGTTTGGTAAGATCTTCTTCTTCCATTGGATCGAATGCAACCATTTCCATGTTACATACTGTTGAATCGAATTTCTTATTTGGATCGTAAACATAAGCTACACCACCGCTCATACCAGCTGCGAAGTTTCTTCCTGTTTTTCCTAAAACCACCACTGTACCACCGGTCATATACTCGCATCCGTGATCTCCAATTCCTTCAACAACTGCTGTTGCTCCAGAATTTCTTACGCAGAAACGCTCTCCGGCAATTCCATTAATATAAGCCTCTCCGGTAATAGCTCCGTAAAGGGCAACGTTTCCAATAATGATATTATCCTCTGGTTTAAAAGTTGCAGTAGGAGGTACTTTTACAATTAGTTTTCCTCCAGACAGACCTTTTCCTAAGTAATCATTACAGTTTCCGTGAATTTTAAACGACAATCCGTTTGTTGCAAATGCACCAAAACTTTGTCCGGCAGAACCTTCAAAATCAACTAAAATAGTGTCATCAGGTAATCCTTGTGCGCCATAAATTTTTGAGATTTCGTTACTCAAAATCGCACCTACAGAACGGTCTGTATTTTTAATTTTAAATGTTACTCTTGTTTTTTCTTTTCTATAAATAGACGGAATCGCTTCTTTGATGATATCAAAATCTAATACGTTTTCAAGCTGGTGATCTTGTTGTGTTGTGTTGTGATTTGGAACCGTTTTAGCTTTTTCCGGTTTGTATAGAATTGTAGACAAGTCTAAGCCATTTGCTTTATAATGTTTGATGGCTTTGTTCACATTTAATTTTTGTGACTGGCCCACCATTTCTTTTAAAGTTCTGAATCCTAACTGAGCCATGATTTCTCTTAATTCTTCTGCAATAAAATACATAAAGTTAATTACGTGCTCTGGAGTTCCTTTGAAATTTTTTCTCAATTCTGGATCCTGAGTTGCAATACCAACCGGACACGTATTTAAGTGACAAGCTCTCATCATGATACATCCAGAAGCTACAAGCGGAGCAGTGGCAAAACCAAATTCTTCAGCTCCTAATAAAGCAGCGATAGCAACGTCACGACCTGTTTTTAACTGTCCGTCACATTCAAGAACTACACGGCTTCTTAAATCGTTTAAGATTAAAGTCTGCTGAGCTTCGGCTAAACCAAGTTCCCACGGAATACCTGTGTGTTGTAAAGATGTTAGTGGAGCGGCACCAGTTCCTCCGTCATAACCAGAAATTAAGATCACGTCAGCTTTTGCTTTGGCAACACCGGCAGCGATAGTTCCAACTCCAACTTCAGAAACTAATTTTACGTTTACACGTGCTTCACGATTGGCATTTTTTAAGTCATAAATCAACTGAGATAAATCCTCAATAGAGTAAATATCGTGGTGTGGCGGAGGTGAAATCAAACCCACATAAGGTGTAGAGTTTCTAGTTTCAGCAATCCAAGGCACTACTTTTTCTCCAGGCAGCTGGCCACCTTCACCAGGTTTTGCACCCTGAGCCATTTTAATCTGGATTTCTTTAGCGTTTGTCAAATAGTTGATTGAAACACCAAAACGTCCTGATGCAACTTGTTTGATTGCACTGTTTCTGGAATCTCCGTTAATTTCTTTCTGGAAACGTTTTGGATCTTCTCCACCTTCTCCAGAGTTACTTTTACCACCAATTCTGTTCATTGCAATGGCTAAGTTCTCATGTGCTTCCTGACTGATAGAGCCATAAGACATCGCGCCCGTTTTAAATTTCTTCACAATTTCTGTCCAAGGTTCTACTTCGTCAATAGAAATTGGGTCCAAATTGTTGAATTCAAATAAACCTCTAATAGTCATTAAGTTTGAGCTTTGCTCGTTAACGGCATTTGAGTATTCTTTATAACTTTCCGGGCTGTTTAAACGAACCGCTTGTTGTAATTTAGAAATAGTGGTTGGGTTAAACATGTGTTTTTCGCCACCACGTCTCCATCTGTAAATACCTCCAATTTCAAGAGAAAGCAAGTTTGCAATTTTTGAATTTGGGAAAGCTTTTTGGAAACGTTTTTTCACTTCTTTCTCCACTTCCATTAAACCAATTCCTTCAATTCTAGATGGAGTGTAAGGGAAGTATTTAGAAGTAAATGTTTTATTTAAACCTAAAATCTCGAAAATCTGGGCAGCTCTGTATGAATGTAATGTAGAGATACCAATTTTATTCATGATTTTAACGATTCCTTTTGCAATTGCTTTGTTGTAGTTTACAACTGCATAATCAGCTTTTACTCCGGTAATGAAACCTTGTGCTACCTGATCGTAAATAATTTCGTTTACCATGTATGGATTGATTGCACTTGCACCGTATCCGAACAATAAAGCAAAATGATGAGGTTCACGAGGTTCTGCAGATTCGATTATGATTCCGAATTTAGAACGAACCTGTAAAATATTCAATGAGTGGTGAATGTAAGAACAAGCCAATAACATTGGAATTGGAGCTAATTCTTCGCTCACGCCTCTATCAGAAAGAATGATAATATTGCATCCTTCATTTACTGCTTTGTAAGTTGCCTGAACACATTTTTCAAGTGCACGCTCTAAACCGTTAACTCCTTTTTCTATTTTATATAATGTAGAAATAGTAGCCGATTTAAAATCTACGTGATCAATGTTTCTGATTTTATCCAAATCCTCGTTTGAAATAACCGGATTCTGGATTTTTAATTTTTTACACTGTTTAGATTCAATTTCGAAAATATTGAAATCTCCTCCAACCGCTAAACTAATATCGGTAATGATTTCTTCACGAATACCATCCAAAGGCGGGTTGGTAACCTGAGCAAATAATTGTTTGAAATAGTTGTACAACAATTGAGGCTGGTCTGATAATACTGCCAAAGGTGTATCGTTACCCATAGAACTGATTGCTTCAGCACCTTGTCCTCCCATTGGGTTGATGATTGTTTTTAAATCTTCAATTGTATAACCAAATAAACGCTGTCTTGTCTGGAAATCTAATTTCTCAACCGGAGTTGGATTATTCGTATAAGGAACTTTTGCTAAAGGCAATAAGTTAGCGTCTAACCATTCCTGGTACGGACGTTTTGTAACGATTGCTTTTTTAACTTCTTCGTCTTCGATGATACGGCCTTCATTCATATCAACCAAGAACATTTTTCCTGGCTCTAAACGACCGTGCTGAATTACATCTTCAGGATCGATATCTAGTACACCAATTTCTGATGACATGATTACGAAACCGCTTTTTGTTAATGTATAACGAGAAGGACGCAATCCGTTTCTGTCTAGTAATGCACCAATTACGTTACCATCTGTAAACGGAATAGAGGCTGGGCCATCCCAAGGCTCCATAATACAAGCGTTAAACTCGTAGAATGCTCTTTTTTCAGGAGACATTGTCTGGTGTTTTTCCCAAGCTTCAGGAACCACCATCATCATGGCTTCTGGCAACGAACGACCTGTCATTAATAAAAGTTCAACCACCATATCCATAGAAGCAGAATCTGATTTTCCTTCTAAGATAATTGGGAATAATTTTTTGATATCATCGCCAAAAACTTTGCTCTGCATAAGCTCTTCACGAGCACGCATACGGCTTACGTTTCCACGAAGTGTGTTGATCTCACCATTATGACACATGTATCTAAACGGTTGAGCTAAGTCCCAGGATGGGAATGTGTTTGTAGAGAAACGCTGGTGTACAAGTGCTAAACGAGTCACCAGGTCCGGATCTTTCAAATCTATATAATAACGGCTGATGTCTTCCGGCATCAATAGACCTTTATATATTATAGTAGTTGTCGATAAACTAGTAAAATAAAACATGTGGCTTTCAGAAGTTTTAGATCCTCTTACGGCATGTTCAGCAATTTTTCTAGCTGCAAAAAGTTTTGCATTAAATTCTTGTTCAGTTAATTCCTGTCCATTTTTAGAAACGAAAACTTGTTTAACTGTTGGTTCTTTTTCTGCGGCGATCTGCCCTAAATTTTCAACTTCAACAGGTACATCTCTCCAACCCAAGATCTTTAAGTTTTGATCTTTAATAGTTGCTTCAAATGCATTGATACAAAAAGACACCTGGTTTTTGCTTTTTGGTAAAAAAACCATTCCTACTGCATACTCACGCGTTTCCGGGATTTCAAAGTCACATACTTTCTTAAAAAAATCATGTGGGATATCAAATAAGATTCCCGCTCCGTCTCCAGTTCTTCCATCAGAACTAACGGCACCACGATGTTCCAATTTAATTAAGATGTCTAATGCTTTGTGAATAATATCATTTGATTTAATACCATTCAAATTACAAATAAATCCTGCACCACAATTGTCGTGTTCAAATTCAGGCAGATAAAGCCCTTGTTCTTTAACTTTCATTCTTGATATTTTTTCTACAAAAATAAAGATTTCGTTAAACATAATGTATTAAAATTATACTTTTGCTTACATTTTTGTTGTAATATTAGAAAAAGGCTTCTTAATTGACAATAATATTATATTAACCATTGCGAAATGATAAAATGATAATCCAAATTAAAATATATTAAGAAAAATCATCGCAAGGCTAATAAATACGGTGATGTTTTTGTTAAATATCAAACGTTTTAGTGGTTTTGAGTTAACTTTAACAAATCATTTAGTTAACTATTTCTTTGCGTTGTGAAATAATAAACGTTTAATACCTATTAAGTGTCATTTTTTAATAGAAAAAGATTTTACTTTTAAGTTGTATTTTGTTACTTTTGTCGCACTTTTATTCTGAAATAAATTCAGAACCAGACAAATTCTATATTATGAACATACACGAATATCAAGGAAAAGAAATTTTAGCAAGTTACGGAGTACGCGTTCAACGCGGAATTGTGGCTAACAATGCGGTTGAAGCTGTAGCTGCTGCAAAACAATTAACTGCCGAAACTGGTACAGGATGGCATGTAATAAAAGCACAAATTCACGCAGGTGGTCGTGGAAAAGGCGGTGGAGTTAAGCTGGCAAAAAACTTACAGCAAGTTGAAGAGTTAGCAGAACAAATCATCGGAATGCAGTTGATTACACCTCAGACTCCGCCTGAAGGTAAAAAAGTTAACAAAGTATTAGTTGCTGAAGATGTTTACTATCCTGGTGAAAGTGAAACTTCTGAGTTTTATGTTTCTGTTTTATTGAATAGAGGTACAGGACGCAACATGATTATGTATTCTACTGAAGGTGGAATGGATATCGAAGAAGTTGCTGAGCATACTCCACACTTAATCTTTACTGAAGAAATTGATCCATCTGTTGGATTACAAGGTTTTCAAGCAAGAAGAATTGCCTTTAACCTAGGTCTTTCTGGTAATGCTTTTAAAGAAATGGTGAAATTTATCGATGCATTATACAATGCTTACATTGGTTCTGATGCTTCTATGTTTGAAATCAACCCGGTTTTAAAAACATCTGATAACAAAATCTTAGCTGTTGATGCTAAAGTTAATATCGACGATAACGCTTTATACAGACAAGCTAAATATGCTGAAATGAGAGATATCCGTGAGGAGAATCCAATCGAAGTTGAAGCTAAAGAAGTAGGTTTGAATTATGTTGACCTTGACGGTACTGTAGGATGTATGGTAAACGGAGCTGGTCTTGCAATGGCAACTATGGATTTAATTAAATATGCTGGTTTTGAGCCTGCTAACTTCCTTGACGTTGGTGGAACTGCTGATGCAAAACGTGTTGAAACAGCTTTTAGAATTATCCTGAAAGATCCAAACGTAAAAGCTATCTTAATCAATATCTTTGGAGGAATCGTTCGTTGTGACCGTGTTGCTCAAGGTGTTGTTGACGCTTACAAAAACATGGGAGACGCTATCAATGTGCCAATCATTGTTCGTTTGCAAGGAACAAATGCTGAAATTGCAAAAGAATTAATTGACAATTCTGGTATGCCAATTTTATCAGCTGTTCAATTCCAGGAAGCTGCTGACCAAGTTAAAGCTGCTCTTTCTTAATTAAATAAGAAAATATCATTATATAGAAAATCCCTTCGATTCTCGGAGGGATTTTTTTTGTAATTATGTCAAAAAACATTCTGTTTGAGAATATTTTTTAAGACAAAGTATATCGTAGAGACGCACAGCAGTGCGTCTACGCAACGTATTTTCCATTATGGATTCACGAGACGTAGACGCACTGCTGTGCGTCTCTACGATATTCTGCGTAAAAAACTCTAATTAAAAAATAAGCCACAGATTAAAAAGATTAGAAGGATTTTAAAAATCTGTGTTAATCTTTTTAATCTGTGGCTAAAAATTTTACCGTTCTTTGCGGTTAAATTATTTCTTATTCTTACCGTTTTTGTAAACCACTTTTTCTACCACAACTGGTTTTCCATTTCCTTTTGGGAATGATTTCTTTTTAGGTTTTCCAGCTGCTGAACCCGACTTTGATGAACTTTGGTCGCCTCTATATTTTTCTGAATCTTTTGGAGCAGCTTTAAACTCAGGTCTTTCTTTAGAAGTTTCTTTCTTCGGAATTTCTGCTTTATGTTTTGCTAAAACATCCGTTGGGTTTTTAGGATTTTCTTTCGTTCCTCTTAAATGAATAACCAATCCGTTTAAGAAGTTTCTCAAAACCTGATCGCCGCATTCCATATAATTAGGATGATCTTCGGCTCTAAAAAAAGCACCCAATTCTGATTTTGAAATTCTAAAATCTACTAATTCTAAAATCTCAACTATTTGGTCATCACGGAGCATCAAAGCCACGCGAAGTTTTTTAAGTATATCGTTATTTGTCATCGTTTATTTTTTGCAAAGGTACGGTTTAAAAACAATTCAGCCGATTTATTTTTTCTGCCACGAATTGCACTAATTTTCACGAATTAATTTTTTTATGTTTTTTGCCACAGATTAAAAGGATTATGAGGATTTATAATTGCTTAAGAAAATCATTAAAATCTTTTTAATCTGTGGCAAAAAAAAACGTGCAAATTCGTGGTAACCTTAATAATGCTATGAATTCAAAACCGCAGCAAGTTTATCTAAATCTTCTTTGAGATGATTTGCTGTAATTACAATTCGATTTAGAGGCTCAGCGTTTTTGGTATATTTAAAACTGGCAATAATAATTTTTTCGGTTTTTAATTTTTCAACTAATTCCTTTGATGAAAGATAAATCAAAGGATAGTTTTTGTCAAACTTAATATTGTTGTTTTGGATTAAAATCGAATCTAGATACTTTAAATTCTCCAGCAGTTTGATGTGCTGTAAAGTATAAATTTCTGCAGCATCAGAAAGAGTTTGTACAAAAGCAGGGTTCATTCCCGCTGCACTTGTAAAAGTTTCCATTTCTTTTATTTCATTGATAAAACCAAAATCAGCAGCAATTACTCCACCGGTTAATCCGAAAGCTTTTCCGAGAGAAGAAACCATGATTTTTCTTTTAACTGGATATTGAATTGAGGAATAAATTCCAGCTCCATTTCCACCTAAAATCCCAAAAGAATGCGATTCATCTAAAATTAAAGTAACTTCTTTATGACTTGGAATTTGTTTTAAAAAGGATAAATCAACAGGCTTCGTTTCAAAAGAAGGAACACCATCCGTAAGAATGGCTATTTTCTCCTGTTTTGAATCTAATAAACGCTCATTTAATTTATTATTAACGAATAATGGTAAACTATTTTCAATTCTGATTGCATTGTGCGTATCATTAAAATGAAAAAAACAATCTGTCTGCGTTTTCATTAAATCTATAACCAATTTTCCGGCCAGCATTCCTGAAGAAATCGTAACCGTACTTTCTGAACTTATATGAGACGCCAGAAATTTTTCGCCTTCATCATAAGCCTTTAATTTGATATTGGCAGTTCTGGAACTTCCGTAAGTTGTTCCCCAATTAAGAATGTTCTTAATCACCAAATCCTGAAAATCTTTGTTTGTTGGCAATCCTAAATAAGCGGTTCCGCCAAAATACAAATACTGTTCTTGGTCAATTTCAATAATACGGTCGGGAAATTTTTCTACTATCATTTTTATAGAAGCGTAACTCCGGTTCCGTTAAGTTCAGAATAACTCACAGCACCATTTTTTATGGTTACTCCGGTTGCAATATCTTGTGCTAAAAGTAACGCACCATCCATATCAACATAATCAAGCTGAGGTAATAAATGGGCAATCGCAGAGATTCCAACAGTAGATTCGGTCATGCAGCCTACCATTGTTTTTAATCCCAATTTTTTAGCTTCTTCAATCATTCTTTTGCCGGGAGTTAAACCGCCGCATTTTACCAATTTGACATTTACTCCGTGAAAATGATTGTGACATTTGGCAACATCTTCTTCAATAATACAGCTTTCATCGGCAATAATAGGAAGAACAGAATGTTTAAAAACCTCTTTGTGCGCTTCCCAATTATCTGCTTTCATAGGTTGTTCCAGAAACTCAACGCCCAGTTTTTTTAATTCAATGGCATTATTAATTGTTTCCTCAACGCCCCAGCCGCAGTTGGCATCGATTCTAAAAATAGCATCAGTATGTTTTCTAAGTTCTTTTACAATGGCAATATCTTCTTTGGTTCCTAATTTAATTTTATAAATAGGCCAGGGAAGTTCCTGCATTTTTGACACCATTTTTTCAATAGAAGCAATTCCAATCGTATAATCCGTAAGCGGATTTCTTTCGGTTGTATAATTCCATAATTCGTATAACTTTTTACCTTTTTTACGAGCATACAAATCATTATAGGCCAAATCTAAAGCACAAAGTGCAAACATGTCGTCTTTTAAAAACGGATGAATTTTTGCCCAAAATACTTCTGGAGTCTCATTTTCTGTATTTTCAATAATGCTTCTGATTTTTTCTAAATCCTGCATCATCATTGGAACCGTTGTTTTGTAATACGGATTTGAAGTTGCTTCCCCAAAACCCGAAAAACCATCACTTTGCAATTCAACAATCAGCGAAGGCTGAAAATCAATAGATTCTCTTGAAATCGTGAAAGTGTGTTTTAGTTTTAGGTTATATTCTCTTAAAATTAGTTTCATGATTTTTGTGCTGTTTTTTTATGTTTTTTCTCAATAATTAAGCCAAAGAACCGCTTTTACAAAACCGTCCCGCCATAATTTTTCATTATGTTCGCCGCCTTTTACAATTTTAGATTTGGTAAGATGAAGACAGTAACAACGTTTTGTGTCTAATAATTTTTCCATTTTGGTCATGTCCTTCACCATATTTTCATCTTCTTTATCGCCGCATAAAAAGTAAAATTTGGTTTTAATTTTTGGTATCTTTTCTGTAAAAGTGAAAATATCGTTTGTATACCAAAATGAAGGCGAAAAAACGCCGGCTTTGCCAAATACTTTGGGGTATTTTAAAGCTCCATAATAAGAAACCAAACCGCCCAATGAACTTCCAAAAATGATTGTATTCTTAGCTTTTGTCTTAGTTCTGTAGTTTTTATCGATATAAGGTTTTAATGTTTTTACGATAAATTCTAAATAATTATCCGCATTTCCTCCGCCGTATTTTTCGTTTTTAAAAGGTGTTAATTCTTCGATGCGTTTTTCATTTCCGTGTTCAATTCCAACAACAATAACCTGAGCTTTTAAACTGTCTAGTTTTTCGTCGACATTCCATTCGCCTGCATAAGAAGTTTTGGCATCAAACAAGTTTTGAGCGTCGTGCATATAAATCACGCTGTATTTTTTGGCTGAAGCCGAATAATTTTCGGGAAGATAAATCCAGATTTTCTTTTTGGTCTTTAATTGAGGTGCGTCAATTTCGAAAGTGGATACATTTTTTGAAGCCGTACTTTGTGCATTTCCGGAAATCATCCAAAGAAATATAAATATGAAAAATCCCCTCATCATTAGATTTTGTGTTTTTAATTTAAAAGCAATATTTTAGCTAAAAATAATAAATTGATGAATACCGAAGCACAAAAGAAAAGTTTACTTTTAGAATTGATTGCCTTTTCTACAGTTGATGGGCAATTGCATAAAAGAGAGTATGATTTTTTGTGGCACGTTGCTCAGGAATTAAATATTAGTTTGGATGTTTTTCATGATTTGTTCCATCAGGAAATTAAACCTGTAGTTGTAAAATCAGAATTTCAGCGCATTCAGCAGTTTTACAGATTGGCTTTAATCATGCACTGCGACGGAATTTTACATGAAAAAGAGGCAATAGGAATTCAGCAGATTGCAATCGAAATGGGATTAAATCCAAGTGCAGTAAAGCGTATTTTAGATTTAATGAAAAAAGCTCCAAATGCCATGATTGAGCCTAAAGTTTTATTAAGGGTTTTTCAGGAACAACACAATTAAGGTAATTGTTCCTGTAATTTTTTGATATCGTCACGCAGTTTTGCGGCCTGCATAAAGTCTAATTCTTTCGCCGCTTTTTCCATAGATTTTCGTTTCTCACGAATCATTTTTTCAAGATCAGCTTTAGACATATACGCCGTTTCTGGTTCTGCAGCGACTGACAGAGTATGGCCTAGTTCGTATTCAACCAAAGGATTTTTGGTAAAAGCACTTTCTATTTTTTTGTTTAATGCCTGAGGAGTAATATTATTTTCGACATTAAAATTAATCTGTTTTGTTCTTCTATAATTGGTTTCGTCGATTGTTCTCTGCATACTCGCCGTAATTTTATCGGCATACATAATCGCTTTACCATTTAAGTTTCTCGCCGCACGACCAATTGTCTGGGTTAACGAACGGTGGTTTCTTAAGAAACCTTCTTTATCAGCATCTAGAATTGCTACAAGCGAAACTTCGGGTAAATCTAAACCTTCACGAAGTAAGTTTACACCAATTAAAACATCAAAAATGCCTTTTCGTAAATCCTGCATGATTTCGATACGTTCCAAAGTATCTACTTCAGAATGGATGTAACGGCATCGAATGCTGACTTTAGTTAAGTATTTGGCTAATTCTTCGGCCATTCTTTTAGTCAAAGTTGTCACCAAAACTCTTTCGTCTAATTCACAGCGAACCTGAATTTCTTCAATTAAATCATCTATTTGATTTAAACTTGGACGCACTTCAATAACCGGATCTAATAATCCTGTTGGACGAATAATCTGTTCGACATAAATTCCATCCGATTTCTGTAATTCATAATCAGCCGGAGTTGCCGAAACGTAAATTACCTGATTTTGCAAAGCCTCAAACTCTTCAAATTTCAAAGGTCTGTTGTCCATTGCAGCTGGTAAACGGAAACCATATTCAACCAGATTTTCTTTACGGCTGCGGTCGCCTCCATACATGGCATGAACCTGCGAAACCGTAACGTGGCTTTCGTCAACAATCATTAAAAAATCATTTGGAAAATAATCCAGTAAACAGAAAGGTCTTGTTCCGGCTTGTCTTCCGTCAAGATAACGGGAGTAATTTTCAATTCCGGAACAATAACCCAATTCACGAATCATTTCTAAATCGAAATTGGTTCTTTCTTCTAAACGTTTGGCTTCTAAATGTTTGCCTATTTCTTTAAAATAATCAACTTGTTTGACCAAATCCTGCTGAATCTCCCAAATAGCGCCTTGAAGGACTTCGGGCGAGGTTACAAACATATTGGCTGGGTAAATAGTCAGTCTTTTAAATTTCTCAATAACCTGAGAAGTCTTTGCATCAAAAGATTCTATTTCTTCAATTTCATCTCCAAAAAAATGAACTCTGTAAGCATCATCCGCATAACTTGGATAAATTTCTACCGTATCGCCTTTAATTCTAAAAGTTCCCGGATTAAAATCGGCTTCAGTTCTGGCATACAAACTTTGTACAAGGCTATGCAGCAATTTAGTTCTAGAAATAACCTGATCTCTGGTTATCTCAATTACATTCTTCTTAAATTCAACTGGGTTTCCAATACCATATAAACAAGAAACAGAGGCTACAACCAAAACATCACGTCGACCGGAAAGCAGGGAAGAAGTAGTACTTAAACGCATCTTTTCAAGCTCTTCATTGATAGATAAATCTTTTTCAATAAAAACTCCTGTTACAGGCATAAAAGCTTCCGGCTGATAATAGTCGTAGTAAGAAACGAAATATTCAACCGCATTATTCGGGAAAAATTGTTTGAATTCTGAATACAGCTGCGCAGCCAAAGTTTTGTTATGTGCCAAAACCAGAGTTGGACGTTGTACTTCCTGAATAACATTAGCGACGGTAAATGTTTTACCAGATCCTGTAACTCCTAATAATGTTTGATATTTTTCTCCGTCGATTACACCTTGCGCCAATTTTTGAATCGCTTGCGGCTGATCTCCTTTTGGACTATATTCTGAAGCTACTTGGAAACTCATTTTTTTATTGATGAAAAGTTGGTTTTGTAAAGATACAAAGTTTGAATGCTATAAAAAAGATAAAAAAGGTGGCGATTTGTATAGTCCCTACGGGGCATTTTAAAATATGATAATCATTTATTTCTACCGATATTAAATCTCTACGAGATAATTTTTTCGAATTTATTTTAAGATACAAGTGAAATTTTTCAACCAAATTTAATAGCCAAATGATAATTTTTCTAACAAATAATTTGCCATTAAGCATATCTCGTAGAGATTAAATATCGGTAGAAAAACAAATATTCGTTTGTACAAATTGTCCCGTAGGGGACTACATTTAAGATACAAGTTTGCCACAAATTTCACGAATTTTCACGAATTAATTTTTCTATAATCCAATTAAATAAATTCGTGGAAATTCGTGGCAAATGATCTTATTCTAAAAAATCAATAACGGCATCTTTTATGATTTTTGTTTTGCTGTTGGATAAGTGCTTTTGTGCACGCTCTAAACTTTCTTCAGAATTAATAACATCTTTGTCGCCAATTAAAATCAGAATAGGATTATTGATTGATTCTAATTCTTTATCTGAAAAAGGCATCATTTTTAACATACTCGAATTTGATTTGGCGTATTTATTAGCCAAGTAAAATTGCCTGTTATAGATAGGACTAATTTTTTCAGGATGCGTAGAAAATGTTTTTAATGTTTTGCTGAATTTCTTTTCACTAGGAAAAAGTTTTAAAAGTAAAGCTGATGATGTTTTTCTAGGTTTGTCAATGAATTTAAAAGTTTGTGCCGGACTTAGCAGTACAATTTTATCTATAGAATTTTCTTTTTGAATGGCCAATAATACTGCAATCCATCCGCCTCGGGAAGCCCCAATTATGTCGAATTTCTTTAATTTATAATGATCGAAAATTTTGTTGTACCAAATGACAATTTCTTCTGAAGAAAGCGGCTTTGCTGTTAAATGAGATTTGTTGGGTTCCATTATAAAATCGATGGCATAAATGCGATGATTTTTAGTTAAAGTTTTAATGTTAGGATACCACATCGTTGAACTGGCATCCATTCCGTGGAGTAAAACTAAATCCTTTCCGTTTTTTGGTCCGGCAATGATGACATGGGCAGTTCCAAAACTTGTTTTTACATTTTCTTCGGTATACGGAATATCCCAAAGTTTTAAAGCCTTGTTATAAGCGGTTTGATATTTTTGTTCTTCGCTTTTGGTTTTAAAGACATAATCTTCAAATTTTGCCTTTTTACTTGAAGCGCAGCTTGTTACTAAAAATAAGAGTATTGCTAATCTGGAGTATAATTTTGACATGGTTATAAGTTCAATTTGAACTTAAAGTTACGATTATCGAAAAAGGAAATTGTATCAGAATTTTGTTTTAAAATATCATAATTACAATCTGTTATGCTTTTTTGTCAAATGATAGATTTGAACAAATGATAAAATTGCATTTGGGATAATAATCGGTAAAAGCCATTGACTTAAATCTCTGTAATCTTTTAAAAAGATGCCGTAAACTACAAAACAAATACATCCAAATAAGTTTATGAGTCGTATTGTTTTAAGATCTTTAAGCAAAAAACCTCCAACAATAAAAACAGATGCGAGATAACCAATATATTCTGCCATAACCTTGATTTTAAATAGTTTACTAAATTTAGCAAAACCAAATTATATAATCAAGAGTTTAGTTGAAAATCAGTAATATAGGGTGTTGTTTTGTTGGTCTAAAATTTTAAATTGTAAGTAGTAAATTTCTAAATTACTTCTTTTTCCATTGCTCAATTTTGCCTTTCATTTCATTATGTGAATGAAAGTTACTTTTTTTGATATTTTCTTCAGCAGTTTCTAAATCGTCATTATATTCTTGTGAATAGTTTTCAGATGAATTTTTGTGATTATCTAATTTCCAAGACTTTTGTTGAGCTTCATTTAAAAAACTCCACGCTACAATACGGCTATTTTTCTGACCCTGCGACATTTCAATTGTTTTAACTTCAACAGCATTTACTTTTTTCAAAGTTTTGTAAATCGAAGAAAGATTTTCTTTTTTAGAAACCAAAGTTGTAAACCACAAAACTTGCGAAGCATATTTTGCGCTTTCGTAAATCATTTGGGTTACAAAACCAATTTCGCCGCCACTGCACCACAATTCTGCATTTTGGCCTCCGAAGTTTAAAACTGGATTTGTGTTTCTTTTTTCCTTTGGATTTAGATTGGAAACTTTTCTCGAGGTGCTTTTATTGGCTTCTTCTGCTGATGCGTGAAAAGGCGGATTACACATTGTGAATGTAAATCGGTCTTCGGGAATTATAATGTTTTTAAAGATAAATCGGGGTTCTGTTTGTTGCTGTAAACTGATTGCATCGATTAATCTTGGATTAGCTTCGATAATTTTGCTGCAGTTTTCGATTGCTTTTTTGTCAATATCAGTCGCAACAAAACTCCAGTTGTAAATTGAATTTCCTAATATCGGATAGATTAAATTTGAACCAGATCCGATATCTAATCCTAAAACAGAATTTCCTTCTGGAATTTGATTATTGTTTGTTTCAGCTAATAAATCAGCTATATAATGAATGTAATCTGCACGGCCCGGAATTGGCGGACAAAGATAATTTTTAGGAATATCCCAGTTTTGAATATCGTAATAGGTTTGCAGTAAAGCTTTATTTAGAGTTTTTACTGCGAGAGGATTACTGAAATCAACTGTTTCGATTCCGTATTTATTGATGGAAATAAAAGCTTTTAATTCAGGACAATTTGAAATAAGAAGTTCAAAATCATATCTGGAACGATGAAGATTTCTTGGGTGTAAATTGTCTTTTTGGGAATTGTTTTCTGCTTTCATTTTTATTGATTTCTGTGTATGCTTAAACCGGATTGAAATCCGGCCCTACAAAATGAACCGAGCCTCTGGCTCTTTTCGTTAGGAATGTTTTTATTTGTTTAAAAAGAAATTAATCAAAACATTCCATTAATAACAAATCACCATTTGTGTGATTAATAGTAACTAAACCGTCGTTTGCTACTGAATTGCTGCTTCCGGTTCTGTAACCCATTGTTAGGGTATCATTATTCAATTCGTATTTTAAATTGGTAGAATAAATTCCGTTCACAACACCAATTGGGATTAGTGAAATTGGAGTTTTTGCTGTATACCATTTTTCAAATTTTCTTGGCAGAAGAAATATTTTTGAATGATCGTCGAGAATTACAATTTTAAGTGTATCTCGATGACGAACAATATTAGTAAGATTTGTAATAGTATGATCTGCACGTTTTCCGGTTGCCCAGACTACGTTTACGGCAGGAATTTTTCTTTCAACGAGATAATCGCAGGCTTTTTCAAGATCTGTTTTTTCCTGATCTTCAGTATGTACAATTTCTATTGGATATTGCGATGTTCTGTAAATCTCTGGATCAAAGCCTCTGTCAAAATCCCCTAAAAGTACATCGACTTTAATACCCAATTCAATAACTCTTTCTATTGCCGAATCTAAAACGATAACAAGCGGAGACCATTCTAGCAATTGCCCTAATAATTCAGGATCGCAGGCTGCTCCATTTGCAATTATTAAAGCTGGTTCCTGATCGTCGCGAACTATATGATGTGATGACATGTGAGTTTTTTTGAATGTAGGGCAAAGGTACGGCTTGAATTTTAGATTTTAGAGTGTTGATTTTAGATTTTTTTGCCACAGATTAAAAGGATTAGAATGATTAATCTTTTTAATCTTTTTAATCTGTGGCATATTATTATATATCTAATAATCTTCTATGATAATTGATCTGCCCTACATGATACGCTAAATGTGTCGAAAGATGAACTAAGAAAAATCCTGTTGTCATTTCTTTTTCAAAAACAATCTCAGGATATATTTTGCTTAAATCTTCTTCAGTTAAAATATCCAGCACGTCATTTACAACTATAATTGTATTTTCAATTTTATCGATTAATTCTGATTTTGGAATATCTTTTAGAGAAAATTCTAAAGGACGATTTCGGATATATCCAGTTTTTCCAATTTGGGCTCCAATGTAAGTATTGATGTTTCCAATTAAATGCAGCGCAAGATTCCCGGCAGAATTAGAAATGTTTTTGTCAACGGCCCAGATTTGTTTTTCGAATTCGTATGATTCAATTTCAAATTTGAGTTTGTTTAAATCCCTGTTAAAAAGTATTTTTAGTGTTTCGATTAACATGTTTTTTAGTTGTAAATTAAGAAGAATAATTCATAGCGAAGAGATTAATTCCTGTTTTTTATCGGAATCCAGATTTCTTCTTCCGATTTCGGATCGTCATTTTTGTACTTATGATCCATTACGGCAAAATGTGGCCTGTCGTCAACTAAATATTCTGAATTTGGAAGCCATTCTGCAAAAATTGCATGATAGGTTTTATGTCCTTCTGATGCTGGTCCGTAATGTACAAAAACGGCGTATAAACCGTCTGGAATAATTAAAGTTTCCATTTCTGACGGGACTTCGTCATAATTTTCAACTTCTACTGCAGCCCATTTTTGAAAAGTTCTGCCCGGGTCAAAATTATCAAAATGCGCGGGAGAAAACACTTCCAGCGAATATAAATTTTCATTAATTGTATTTTTGATTTCTTTTCGTTTTGGCATAAAATTATTCCATAACTGAAATGTTTTGTTTTCGATAAATGACATTTCAATACGTTTTCCGATAAGCTTTTTTTCGTTTAAAGTTTCAATTCTGGCTTCCATATTTATTATTCTATTTTGAATTTTTTTGTCTGGCTTTCACTAAGTGAAAAATAACCTAAGGGGTAATTTGCTTTATCCGTTGTATTGATGATGTTTCCTTTTACGGTTGCGGGCGGCGATTGAAAAGGCCCGCCAACATTACTGCCGGCAATGCTTACCAAAATACTCATATAATTATAGTATTGTTTTGAAATGCCGTAATGCGTTATTTCTATTTCGTCTCCAGCTTTGAGTTCATCGTCATCAGAAACACTAAAGAATTCATTTCCCTGAAAAAACTTATCCTCATCAGCATAAAAATTAGATGTGATTTTGTTTGAGTACACATATTTATATAAATAGAAATTGTCTGCGTCTGCAGGGTCGTTATAATAGGCTCTTATTTCGATATCTTTTCCTGTAAATCCGCCTTCGTTATTTTGTTCAATACGTGTAATTGGTGCTACAGATTTTAAAGTTTCAGAAGCTGTATACGTATTTCCTCCGCTAATTACGGTAAGCGTGTAAGTTTCGTTAATTTCAGGAACAAAATTATTGCACACATAACGTCCCGTTTTTGGAACTTCTGTAAAATTAAATTGTACATTTTCACTGTTTTTAATATAAATAACAGCCCCGGAAACAGTTGGGATTACTGATTCAAAATAGCCTGTAGTTGTCGTTAATTTTATTGTCTGCTGTTTTCCGGTGGTGCCTTTCTGCCAGTTTATAGCAGCTTCGACAACTAATTTTGGAGGTGCAGTATCCAGATCAACATCTACAACATCTTCGCAGCCTGTGAAGAAAGCCGATGTAAAGAAGACGATTAATGCGATTACTTTTTTCATACTATATTTTTTTATTTTCTTTACAGAAATGAATTTTAAAATTTGAAATTATAACTAACGGCTGGAACTATTCCGAAGATTGATAATCGTACAGCTTCATTTAAACCTGTGTCGGCATTTTGCCTAAAGTTAATTGAGGCGGCATTGCTTCGGTTGTACAAATTATAAATGCTGAAAACCCATTCGCCTTTCCAGTTTCTGCCTTTATTTTTTCTCGGTGTTAAAGTTGCCGAAACATCTAAATGATGATAAGCCGGAAGATGATTTTCATTTCGAAGACCATAACTTGGAACTGTAATTCCCAAATATTCATATTGCCCGTTCGGATAAGTAACCGGCTGTCCGGATTGCAAAGCGAAGTTAGCTCCAAAAGACCATTTTTCGTTTAAATTATAAGCAGAAGTTATCGCTAAATTATGTGTTTTGTCGTAAGCAGAACTGTACCATTGACCATTATTGATTCCAATTTCTTCCGGCGTTCTTCCAGGTGTCTGCTGTTCTGATTTTGATAAAGTATAAGAAACCCAGCCGTTAAATTTGCCTTCATTTTTTTTAACCATTATTTCTAAACCGTAGGCACGCATTCTTCCGTTCAGGATAACTTGTTCGATAGCATTATTGGCAATTAAATCGGCACCGTCAATATAATCTAATCTGTTCTGTATTTTTTTGTAAAAAGTTTCGATTTCCAGCGAATATGCACCTTCTTTAATATTTCGGAAATATCCTAAAGCAGCCTGATCTGCAATTTGCGGTTTTATATAATTATCACTTGGCATCCAAACGTCTAACGGAGTGGGAGATGAGGTATTTGAAATTAACTGAAGGTACTGCGTCATACGATTATAACTCGCTTTTATGGCTTGATTATCATTTAATTGATATGATATTGAAAGCCTTGGTTCAAAATTATTATAATCCTGAATTACTTTGTTTTTGCCGAAATACTTTGTTGAAGTCGGGGTTCCCTTTTCATAAATCTGCATATCTGAATTGAAAACAACCGGACTATTATTGTCATAATAATTGATGGTTGAAGAACCCAAACGATAAAATAAACTGTAACGTAATCCATACGCCAGCGTTATTCTCTTCGAAAGTTGATTTTCGGCATCTAAATAAATCGAAGGTTCAAACGCATATTTTTTATCCAATTGATCGGGATTAATTCCAGAAGTAGTATTACTTGGTATAATAGTTCCCGGATTAAATTCGTAGTAAATTCCGTTTAAACCATAATTCAGTTTGAATTTATCTGAAATATAATGTTTGAAATCGTATTTGATATTATAGTTTTGAATTCCCGAATCCCATTTAAAACCAACATAGTCCAAGTCAAGTCCGTAATAATAATCGCTATAGATTAACGATAAATTAGAGAATAATTTATCAGAATATAAATGGTTCCAGCGCAGGTTTAAAGTTGAATTTCCGTAAATATTAGTGAAACTTTTGTTTAAACTAAAAACATCGCGCCCAAAATATCCCGATAAATATAAATTGTTATTGTCGTTTAATTTATAACTCAGTTTAGCATTTAAATCATAAAAATAAGCAGAATTGTCTTTGTTGTCTTCTGAAAGTTTTAAAAATAAATGGGCATAAGAGCCTCTTCCGCCAATTAAAAAAGAACCTTTGTCTTTTACAATTGGACCTTCCAGAAGCAATCGGCTTGAAACTAAACCAATTCCTCCATTCATATGAAAATCTTTACTGCTTCCGTCTTTTTGGTAAATATCTAAAACAGAAGAAGCTCTTCCGCCAAAACGTGCCGGAATTCCTCCTTTATATAGTTTTAAATCTTTAATAGCATCGGGATTAAAAACAGAGAAAAATCCAAAAACGTGAGAGGAATTGAAGATTGTTGCTTCATCTAACAAAATTAAATTTTGATCTGCGCCGCCGCCGCGAACATTAAATCCAGAAGCTCCTTCGCCGGCATTTGTAACTCCCGGAAGTAATAAAATTGATTTTAAAACATCGACTTCACCTAAAACTACGGGCATTTTTTTTATGGTTGAAATAGAGAGTTTGTTAACGCTCATTTCTGGCGATTTGATATTTATTTTTCCCTTATTATCTGTAATAACAACTTCCTGAAGTTCTTCTCCGCTTTCGCTGATGGAAAAATTGTTTTTGGTATTTTGGTTTAAAGTGATGGTTTGCTGAATAGTTTGATAGCCCACATAACTAATTTCGATTTCATGCTCGCCGCGAGGAACTGTGATAGAATAAAAACCGTATTCGTTTGTTGTAGTTCCTATTTTTAAAGCCGGAATATAAATATTGACGCCAATTAAGGTTTCGTTGTTTTTTGAATCTTTAATAGTACCGCTTAGCGTAAATTTATCCTGAGAGAAAGAATGAAGTGTGGTAAAAATAATGATAAGAAGGAAACTAATCTTTTTTGTAATCATCGTTTTGGTTTTGAGTTACATAGTTAGCAATTCTTACTAAATATTAGAGTCCAACTATTGTTAAACATTAGTTAAGAATAAAAAAGGGCAGCCTGTAAAAGCTGCCCTTTTTGTCTATATTTTAAAAATATGCATTTCTTATTTTATTTTTGCAATAATTGCATTAAATGTTTCACTAGGACGCATTGCTTTGCTTACTAGCTCAGGAGTTGGCTGATAGTATCCGCCAATGTTTTGAGCTTTTCCCTGTGCACCAATTAATTCTGCATCGATTTTAGCTTCGTTTGCTTCAAATTCTGCAGCAATAGGAGTAAAGATCGCTTTTAATTCTGCATCTTTATTTTGAGCAGCTAAAGCCTGAGCCCAATAGAATGCAAGGTAAAAGTGAGAACCACGGTTATCAATTTGTCCAACTTTACGTGCCGGAGATTTATCGTTTGCTAAGAATTTATCGTTTGCTTCGTCAAGAGTTTCAGCTAAAATAATTGCTTTAGAATTATCTAAAGTTTGTCCTAAATGTTCTAATGAAGCACCAAGAGCTAAAAACTCTCCAAGTGAATCCCAGCGTAAATATCCTTCTTCTGTAAATTGCTCAACGTGTTTTGGAGCAGATCCTCCAGCGCCAGTTTCGAACAATCCGCCACCGTTCATTAAAGGAACGATAGATAACATTTTTGCAGAAGTCCCTAATTCTAAAATTGGGAATAAATCTGTTAGGTAATCACGTAAAACGTTTCCTGTTACAGAAATAGTATCTAAACCTTTGATGATTCTGTCTAAAGTAAACTCTGTTGCAGCAACCGGGTTTAAAATACGGATATCTAAGTTTGTAGTATCGTAATCTTTAAGATATTTTTGAACTTTTGTGATCAATTCTCTATCGTGCGCTCTGTTTTCGTCTAACCAGAAAACAGCCGGAGTACTAGATAAACGAGCTCTGTTTACAGCTAGTTTAACCCAGTCCTGAATAGGAGCATCTTTTGCCTGGCACATTCTGAAAATATCGTTTGTTTCAACATTTTGTTCCATTAAAACAGTTCCGTTTGCATCAACAACACGAACAACACCGTTACCTTTTATTTGGAAGGTTTTATCATGAGATCCGTATTCTTCTGCTTTTTGAGCCATTAATCCAACGTTAGGAACACTTCCCATTGTTTTAGGATCAAAAGCACCGTGTTTTTTACAGAAATCAATAGTTGCAGTATAAATACCAGAATAAGAACGGTCTGGAATAACTGCAATAGTATCTTGTGCCTTACCATCTTTGTTCCACATTTGTCCAGAAGTACGGATCATTGCCGGCATAGAAGCATCAACAATAACATCAGATGGAACGTGTAAGTTTGTAATTCCTTTGTCAGAATTAACCATTGCCAAAGCTGGTCCGTTTTCGATTGCTTTAGTAATATCAGCTTCAACTTCAGCCTGCTCAGGTCTTCCGGCAATTTTTGCGTAGATATCACCTAAACCATTTCTAGTGTCAATATTTAATTCTGCAAATAAAGTTTCGTATTTTTTGAAAAGATCAGCAAAATATACTTCAACGATAGCGCCAAAGATAATTGGATCTGAAACTTTCATCATTGTGGCTTTTAAATGCACAGAAAGTAATACACCTTCTTTTTTAGCCTCTGCAATTGCTTCAGCAGCAAAAGATTTTAATTTTTTTACACTTAAAACAGAGCTGTCAATGATTTCACCGGCTTTAAGCGGAGTACTTGCTTTTAAAACAGTTGTAGTTCCGTCTTTAGGAACAAATTCGATTTTTACATCGTTTGCTTCGTTTACTGTTAATGATTTTTCACTTCCGTAAAAATCACCGCCAGTCATTGAAGTTACTTTAGTTTTTGAGTCAGCAGACCATGCACCCATTGAGTGCGGATTTGCTTTTGCAAAGTTTTTAACGGCTCTTGGAGCTCTACGATCAGAGTTTCCTTCACGTAAAACAGGGTTTACAGCAGAACCTAATACTTTTGCATATTTTGCTTTAATTTCCTTTTCAGCATCGTTTTGCGGATCTTCCGGGAAATTAGGAACGTTGTAACCGTGAGATTGTAATTCAGCAATAGCAGCTTTTAATTGTGGTACAGATGCTGAAATGTTTGGTAATTTGATAATGTTAGCTTCTGGCTTAGTTGCTAATTGGCCAAGTTCTGCAAGAGCATCTCCTGTTTTTTGAGCATCTGTTAAAGACTCAGGAAAATTAGATAAAATTCTTCCTGCCAAAGAGATGTCTCTAGTTTCAATAGCAATACCAGCTGTCGAAGTAAAAGCTTGAACAATAGGTAATAAAGAATAAGTCGCTAATAAAGGCGCCTCATCAGTTAAGGTGTAAAAAATTTTTGAATTCTGTGTCATTTTTTTTTTTTTTATAATCGTGTCGTCAAAGAATGGCGATGTAAAAGGTATGAGTTGGCTCAAAATGAGCGGAGCAAATATAATAAAAACAGTCCGAAAACGGTTTAGTTTTCCTGATAATTGCTGAAATTATCAGATTGCTAATACGATTTCGTAAAATTGCTAAATCGATGATTTTGATATTAAAAAATTACGGTTTTGACACTGCTTAAAATAAAGGCATAAAAAAAACTCGTTTCAAATAACATGAAACGAGTTTTTTATAACAGATTGATAAATGATTATCTTCTTTTATCTTTAATCTTAGCTTTTTTACCAGTAAGTTCTCTGAAGTAGAAAATTCTAGCTCTACGAACTGCACCTTTTTTGTTGATTTCGATTTTTTGTAAAGCTGGTAAGTTTACTGGGAAGATACGCTCAACTCCAATAGCTCCAGACATTTTACGAATCGTGAAAGTTTCTGTGTTACCAGAACCTCTTCTTTGAATAACAACTCCTTTAAAAAACTGAGTTCTTGTTTTTTCACCCTCTTTAATTTCGTAGAAAACTGTGATAGTATCTCCAGCTCCAAATTCAGGGAAATCTTTTTTAGCAACGAATTCGTTTTGAACGAACTTTAATAAATCTGCCATGATAATTTTATTATTATAGTTTTAATAGAGTAACATTCACGGATCTCGCCAGAGGTTAGTCTAATTCGGGTGCAAATGTAAAAAATAATTATAAATTATGAATTATAAATTTGAAATTATTTTAAGTTGTTGATAAAATGATCTTTAAGGGTGTTTTTTGTTTCAAGTTTCAGGTTTCAAGTTGCTTTATTTTGAGAACTTGAAACAAAAAAACTTTAAACTTGAAACAACTTTAGTTTCCTTCTAACAAATCCGGACGTCTGTTTTTTGTATGTTCGTAGGCCTTATCCTCACGCCATTTATCTATTTTGGCAAAATGCCCGCTGGTTAAAACTTCGGGAACTTTCCATCCTTTATAATCTGCAGGTCTTGTATATATTGGCCCTGAAAGTAAATTGTCCTGAAAACTATCGGTCAACGCTGAGGTTTCATCGCTTAAAACACCAGGAATTAAACGAATTAATGCATCTGATAGAACTAATGCGCCCAATTCTCCGCCGGATAAAACGTAATCACCAATCGAAATTTCTTTAGTAATAAAATGATCTCTAACACGCTGGTCAACACCTTTATAATGTCCGCATAAAATGATAATGTTTTCGTACATCGACATTTTGTTGGCCATTTTTTGATTTAAAGTTTCGCCGTCAGGAGACATATAAATGATTTCGTCATACTCACGCTGACTTTTAAGATGCGTAATACAATCATCAATAGGCTGAATTGTCATTACCATTCCGGCGCCGCCGCCAAAAGGATAATCGTCTACACTTTTTTGTTTATTAGTGCTGTAGTCACGAAGATTATGAAAATGTACTTCGACCAAGCCTTTATCAATGGCACGTTTCATAATCGATGCCTCAAAAGGGCTTCTTAATAATTCAGGTAAAAGTGTAACAATGTCAATTCTCATTTTTCTTCAATAATTTGGGGCAAAGATAATATTATTAAATAATAAGTGGACGTGCTAATACTTTCGAAAACAAAATCATATATAGTTATTTTTTTATTATAGTAAAATCTTGTGAGAATAACTGTAGAATATTTATTTGTTTTTATATTCGCTTTAAGTAAAAAGCAAGAAAATTTAAAAAAAAGATTAAAATTATGAGTGAAAGCAATTTGTTGTCACAAGATCTTCAAATAGAGTTAAAATTTAAGTATACGCCTTGGTTTTTTATTTTAGACCAATTTTTAAGATTTATATTGTTAATAGCCTATTTGAAAGATTACTTTTCTACTGCAGCATTTCTTTCCATTCAATATTTTATTTTGTTAGTTATAATATTAATTTACAATAGTTATAAAAATAAATTAAAAGAAAAGTATTCCTTATATATTAATTCAAAATATCAACATGAAGACCCAAAAATTACCATTGAAGAAGAAATTCCATATGGTTTAGTTATATACCAAATCTTATTTGGTTTTATATTCTCTTTTTGGTTTTTCTATCATACGTTTGAATCACATGCTTGGTATATGTTTATTTTGATATTCTTGTTTTCAATAATTTCGGCATGTGTTTGTGTATTACCTCTTATTTTTACTGTACGCTATAGAGAAACTATTGGAATAATTAGTGCTAAAGCACAATTATGCAAGATTGTTAAAGATAAGAATAATGAAAATGATATAGTCTATGAGGATGTGAGCGTTAATTATCCAGATATTTTTGTGTCTGATAAATTGATAGGTTATGGAACGATAGAATTAGATCCAGTTGACCTAAATGATACTCGAATCGCAAAATTAGAAAGTGAAATGAAAAATATTACTTATCGATCAGAAGCTTGGATGTTGGAAAGTGTTTTTTTGGGAGGACTTGCATTTTCGGGTTTTCTAACAGTAGCATCGGCTAATTTTCTAGGTAAAGAACCGGTTGTTTTTAATAATTTCATTTTACATTTTAAAAGTTATTTTGAAAAATGTTTTGATAATGAAATTATTAGTTGGTTTATCCAAATTGAAGACAGTTTTAATAGGAGTGATTTGTATATTTTAATTATGTTGTTGTGTCTTTTAAGTAGTGTGTTTTTTCTTCTTGTGCTTATTCTACGTTTAAGATTAAATAGTTTATCATTGAATATGGATCATTTAATTAGGATTTTAAATATATTTAATGCTAAAGAAGAAGAGCTTTTTAATTTAAAATTAGAAAATGATTTTGGAGAATATCAAATTCGTAGATTAGAGAAAATTGAAAAAAAAATTGATACGGCTTTAACAGATGCCGATAATCTTCTAAAAGAATTAAAACCTACTTCAATTATGATGAATACGTACAGAACTATTGCTGTATTTTTATTTTATATAGTCTTAATTTTATCTGGATTTTATTTTATGCCTTTTGTTGCGATCTTGATTTTGTTTTTATTCCTATTTACTCAAATTTTTGGTTATTTTCAGAAATATTCAAAAATTGAGAGAATAAGAAATCTTATAAAAAAGCATTGATTGAAGATAAATATGAAATGGAGTATTTGCATCAGTTAATTGTTGAAAATCTAGTTTAAAGTAATTTCATTTCTTACAAGTATTTATTATTTTATTAATTTTTGAACAAAATAAATGAAAAAAATAACCTTCTTCATTCTTATATTATTATGCGCTTGTAACAAAGAAAAAGCTAAAGAAACCTCAAAACAGGCTCCAAAACAAATTCCAGAAGAAGCGTCCTATTTTAAGGATATCAAAACTAATGACGTTAAATTGCCAAAACCATCTTATGGAGATTGGTTGTTTTCTCATCCCGAAGATGGACAGACTTTTGAACAATATTATAGATCAAAACACATTGTTCCGACTAAAGAGGAAAATATTATTTACATAAAACCGATTGGAAATTTTAATTCTTTGCAAAAGAAACAGATTCAGCTTGTTAATGAGTATTTAGAACTCTTTTTTCAATTAAAAACAAAAACATTAGAACCAATTTCTAATGATATAGTTCCAAATTCAGCAAGAAGAATGTCTACTGAAGGACATGAACAATTATTAGCTGGATATCTTCTAAATGATGTATTAAAAGAAGAAAAACCGGAAAATAGAATTGCATTAATGGGACTTTCAGAATTGGATTTATATCCTAAACCCGAATGGAATTATGTTTTTGGACTTGCTTCTTATCGTGATAAAGTGGGTGTAAGTTCTATTTACAGATTTCAGGATGGTGAACTTACTGCCGAAAATTTTAATTTGTGTTTGACAAGACTGCTTAAAACAAGTTCTCACGAAATAGGACATATGTTTGGAATACATCATTGTATTAATGCTGATTGTGTAATGAATGGAACTAACAGTTTATCTGAAACTGATAGAAGTACGATTAGATTGTGTTCTGTCTGCCAGAGAAAATTAAATTCATGTATTCAATATGATAATAAAAAGAGATTAACCGACTTAGACAATTTTTTTAAAAGAAATAATCTTACTGAGGAATCTGATATAATGAAAAAAGATATTTCAGTCATTCGATAAAAATGAAAGCAATAAAAATATTTGCCATAACAGGCAGTACAAGGAAAAACTCAAGTAATTTTAAAATTCTAAAGCATATTTCAGCACATATAAAACCGAATTTTGAAGTTGAAATATTTGAAGATTTAGATCGGATTCCACATTTTAATTCAGATTTAGATACAGAGAATCCGCCAGAAGAAATTAATTTGTTGAGAAATAAAATAATTGGGGCTGATGGAATTATAATCTGTACCCCGGAATATGTTTTTAGTCTGCCCGGAAGTTTAAAGAATGCTTTAGAATGGTGTGTGTCGACCACTATTTTTTCTAATAAAAAAGTGGGATTAATAACCGCTTCAGCATCAGGAGAAATGGGGCATGAACAGCTTTTGTTGATTATGAAAACCCTTGAAGCTAAATTTGACGATAATACGCAGCTTTTAATTCAGGGTATTCGCGGAAAAATCGATGCTGAAGGAAAAATTATAAATGAAGGAACAGAAGTTGCGCTTCAAAACTTTATAAATAACTTTGAGAATCAATTTTTATAGTAGATTTACTTTTCTAAAATTCAGATCAAAATGGTTACAAGAAGAAACTTTATTATAAACACAAGTCTGGCTGCTGCGGCAGTTCTGGCTTTACCATCATTGGCATTTTCTATGAATAAAAAAGAAATAGGTTTGCAGTTATATACATTGCGTGAGGAACTTCCGAAAAATGTAAAACAAACTTTAGAAAAAGTTGCTGCGTCAGGATATACAAATGTAGAAACGTATGGTTTTTCTATTAAAGATCAATTTTGGGGATTGTCTCCAATTGAATTGAAAAAGATATTAGACGATAACAAACTAAAAGCGGTTAGCGGACATTATAATTTAGGAAGCTATTTATATGATGAAAATACTGCCGAATTAATAGCAGCAATTGAAGCAGCAAAGATTCTTAAAAGTGAATTTTTAACCGTTCCGTGGATTGATGAACCTTTTAGAAAAATAGAAGATTATAAAAAGATTGCGCTGCGTTTGAATCAGGCTGCAAAAATGTGCAAAGAAGCGGGTTTAAAATTAGCGTATCACAATCATGATTTCGAATTTCAAAAACATGATGGCGTTACCGGCTATGAAATTTTATTAAATGAAACTGATAAAAACCTGGTTTATTTTGAATTAGATTTATATTGGGTAGTTCGTTCAGGAAATGATCCGCTAAAATTATTCAAAGAAAATCCGGGACGTTTTAAAATGTGGCATGTAAAAGACATGGACAAAATAAATCCAGCTTTAAATACAGAAATTGGTTCAGGATCAATTTATTTTAAACCTTTCTTTAGAGAAGCAAAACAATCCGGAATGATTCACTTTTTTGTAGAACAGGAAAATAATTATGCTGGAGATTCTTTTCAATCCATTAAAACAAGTTTTGATTTTATTTCAAAAGAATTGATCTAAAACGGAATCATCAAAATGGATTATTTTTATAAAAATCAATTTTAAAAGTTATGCAGAATATCAAAACAAGCAAAGAATTTATAAAAGGAGACGAAATAGAGTGGGAAGTTGTTGGAGAAGGAATTAAACGAAAAATTCTGGCTTTTGATGATAAAGTGATGCTTGTAAATGTTCATTTTGAAACAGGAGGAATTGGTGTTTTACATGAACATTATCATTCTCAGGTAACCTACATTGCAAGCGGAAAATTTGATGTAACCATAAGCGGAGTTACGCAAACTTTAAAAGAAGGCGATAGTTTTTATATTCCGCCTCACGCAATTCATGGAGTTGTTTGTTTAGAAAGCGGAATGCTTACAGACGTTTTTAGCCCAGCAAGAGAAGATTTTTTGAAATAAATAAAGAAAATCAGTAAATATCTGCGTCTTCGCGATAGCGAATCCGTTTAATCAGCGTCAATTTTTGGAACACTGATGACGCAGATTTGCTATTGCGAAGATGCAGATTTACACGGATTTTATAAAAAAAATAACTTTAATTATAAGTTCAGATTAAATATTGATGGTATTTTTGCAAAATGAATTTATCTAAAACCAACGTCCTGTTTATGGCAGTTTGCACTGGTCTTATAGTTGCAAATCTTTATTACTGCCAGCCTTTGATTGTTTTAATTGCCAACGAATTTAAAATTCCAGAAGCCAGCGCCGGAACTATAACTTATTTAACTCAAGCGGGTTATGCTATTGGTTTGTTTTTTATGGTACCGCTTGGTGATAAATTAGAACGAAAAAAGCAGATTTTAATTACCACTTTTGCTTCAGTAATTGCATTACTTATTGCAGCAACGGCAAAAAGTTTTCTTATTCTGCAAATAGCTTCTTTATTAATCGGAATCACTTCGATTGTACCGCAGCTTATTTTGCCTTTGGCCGCTTCGTTAAGCACATCTGAACAGCGGGGAAAAGTTATCGGAACCATTATGAGCGGTTTATTGGTCGGAATTTTACTTTCCAGAACTTTAAGCGGTTTTATTGGAGAAGTTTTGGGATGGAGATCGATGTTTTACATCGCAGCCATAATTTGTCTTTTAATCTTTTTTGTCATTCAGAGTAAATTCCCGGTAAACAAACCTCAGTTTCAGGGAACTTACGGTCAATTAATAAAGTCTTTATTTACACTTATAAAAACACAGCCTGTTTTGCGAGAAGCTACAGCAATCAACGTTTTCAGCTTTGCTCAGTTTGGAGCTTTCTGGACTACAATGGTTTTATTGCTTTCAGGCGAACCGTTTCATTTTAACAGTGCCACAATTGGTTTATTCGGAATTGTTGGTGCATCGGGAGCTTTGGCCGCGCCTTTGGTTGGGAAAATCGGAGATAAAGGAAATTCAAGAATTGCAGTTGGTTACGGCTGTTTATTAATCCTGATAAGTTTCCTGATTTTTTATTTTTCTATAGAAAGCGTAATCGGAATTGCGATAGGAATTGTTTTTATTGATATCGGAATTCAGGGAGTTCACATCTCAAACCAAACCAGAGTGTATTCACTATTGCCAGATGCCAGAAACAGACTAAATACGGTATTTATGTCGTTTAGCTTTTTAGGAACTGCTGCCGGATCTGCCTACGGATTATTATTGTGGAAACTGGGCGGATGGCACGCTGTAACAATTGGCTGTATGGTTTTATCGGCACTGTCATTAACCGTTTACGGACTGACTTATAAATCATCCCGAAGCGTTGGGACTAAAAAATAAAAAGCACAAATTGATTAAGAAATTAATTTGTAAATTTGCGTTCAATTAAAAAATAACAACATGGAAAACGGAATATACGCTAAATTCAACACAAGTAAAGGTTCGATTTTAGTTAAACTTACACACGACTTAACACCAGGAACCGTAGGGAATTTTGTAGCTCTTGCAGAAGGAAATATGGAGAATAAAGTAAAACCTCAAGGACAAAAATTCTACGACGGATTAAATTTTCACAGAGTAATTCCTGATTTTATGATTCAGGGTGGATGTCCTAAAGGAACTGGAACTGGAGATCCGGGATATAAATTTGATGATGAATTTGTATCAAGTTTAAAACACGATCGTCCGGGAGTTTTATCTATGGCAAATTCTGGACCTGGAAGTAATGGTTCTCAGTTTTTTATCACACACGTTCCAACTCCTTGGTTAGACGGAAAACACAGTGTTTTTGGTCACGTTGTAGAAGGACAAGATGTAGTTGATGCTGTTGCTCAGGGAGATGCTTTAGAAACTTTAGAAATCATTAGAGTTGGAGAAGAGGCTCAAAAATGGAATGCTATTGAAGCTTTTATTGGTTTAAAAGGTGCTCGTTTAAAACGTGAAGCAGCTTTAAAAGCTGAGTCAGAAGCAAAAATGGAACAATTAGCTGCTGGTTTTGATAAAACAGAAAGCGGTTTACGTTACAAAATGATCCAAAAAGGTGAAGGCAAAAGAGCTGAAGCTGGAAAAACAGTTTCTGTTCACTACGAAGGTTCTTTAGAAAACGGAAAAGTTTTTGATTCATCTTACCCACGTAAAAAACCAATCGAATTCAAATTAGGAATTGGACAAGTTATTGAAGGATGGGACGAAGGTATTGCTTTATTACAAGTGGGTGACAAAGCTCGTTTTGTAATTCCATCTGATTTAGCTTACGGACCATCAGGAGCTGGAGGAGTTATCCCGCCAAACGCAACTTTGATTTTTGACGTTGAATTAATGGACGTAAAATAAAGAATTTAGAAGCAATTTAGTATTGTTTTAAATAGCAATCCCATTCGCCTGCCGAATGGGATTTTTTTTATATTTACTATAAAAACCAGAGACAATGAAAAATATTTTAATCCTTGCGGCACTTGCTTTATTTGCAGTTTCCTGCGGAACTCAAAAAACAACAGCTGTTGCAGCTACTCCTGCCGAACCTGCAAAAACAGTGGTATTAACTCCTGAATTAGAAGCAGGTAGAGATTTGTATGAAAACAATTGCGCAAAATGCCACAAATTGAAAGATCCAAAGAAATATACAAAAGAAGAATGGGGACCAATTTTGGTTAGAATGGGCAAAAAAGCTAAGTTAGATGAAACCCAAATGGCATCAATTACAAATTATATTGATTCACAATTGTAATTCTGTATTTAAAAAAGCATAACAAAAAACCTGTTCAAATTATTGAACAGGTTTTTTGGTTTTCAAATAGATATAAAAAAACACCTTCACAGAATGAGGTGTTTAAAAAGTTATGAATGATGTACAGCCGTATTGTCTACCGCGATTATTTTTAAAGTTCTGATGCCGGCCGGCATTTCCCAGTCAACTTCGTCATTTTCTTTAAAACCAATAATAGCAACGCTTAAAGGTGCCAGAATTGAAATTTTAGATTGCTTTATATCAGCAGATGATGGTAAAACAATCTGAACTTTCATTTGCTTCTTCGCTATTACATCTTCAATCGTTACAAAAGAATTGATTCTGATAACAGTGCTGTCAAGTTCGCTTTCTTTGCTTATTACAGCACGGTCTAATTCTTGCGAAAGCTGATTTGCTTCTTTAGTATTTGTCGAATTTTTACTTTTTAAAATCAATTCCCTTAAAAATTGATAATCTGATTTACAGAAAGTGGGTGTTGGTTTCATATCTATATTGAATTTATTGTTATAAAATTTGAATGATTTTTCTTCTTTTATGCTTTCTAAAGCGAGTTACTGCTCAGCCCGTTCTTAAAACAAGATAAGCGACTAAAGTATTTATTTTGAAAAACAAAAAAGTATCTGACTAAAATTGAATTTTTGTCAAATAAATAATGTTTAAATTGATGTAAATCCTCCGCCTGAAAGAAGAATTGAAATAGACGGAGGCCTAATTAATAAAGGCCTTACTATGTGAAATAAATACAGCAGAGAGCGGTTTTCCTGTAAGGGAAAACAACGGGATAAAAACTGTAAATATTGTTATAGTGTTCACAATGAGTGATTTTAATTATGATCTGCAAAGATAAGTAAAGTTTTTTGATTCTTACAAATTTTATTTCCATTTGATATTACACCCAATACTCGGCTTCTGAATTTCATTTAAAATTCGGTTATAAATCAAGGCATCAATGGCATTTCTTAAATCAGTTCCGCTTAACGGAATTCCGTTTCCGGGTCTTGAATCGTCTAATTGTCCTCTGTAAAACAATTTGTCCTGATTATCGAATAAATAAAAATCAGGTGTGCAGGCTGCATCGTATGCTTTTGCCACTTCCTGCGTTTCATCAAATAAATATGGAAAATCAATTTTATGCTGTAAAGCAAAATCAGTCATTAATTCAGGAGAATCCTGCGGATATTTTACGATATCATTGCTTGAAATAGCAATAATACCAAGCCCCTGAACGCGGTAATCATTTGAGATCATTACGATTTCATTAATAACATGAAGCACAAACGGACAATGATTACACATAAAAATAACAAGTGTACCTTTTGATCCTTTTAAATCCTCAAACGAATAAATGTTATTCGAATTTGTATCTTTTAGATTAAAGTCTGGAGCAAGTGTTCCAAGCGGAATCATATTTGAAGGAGTTCGTGCCATTTTTTACAGAAAATTAATTCTCAAAAATAGCTTTAATAATCTGTAAATAAAAGAGTATAAGAAGAATTGTTATTCTGCTTAGAGTTTTTTTGCCACAGATTTTACAGATTAAGATGATTATTAAATTTGAGCACTGATATTAACCGCCGGCATCAAAAAATGATTATAGAATTAGTTGTATTAATTACAAAATTTATAGGTTTGTAAATAAACACTTTTAAAAATGGATTTAAGCTGGAACGAATTTGAAAGAACTGATATACGGGTAGGAACTATCATCGAAGTAAATGATTTTCCCGAAGCAAGAAAACCTGCTTTTCAACTCACAATAGATTTTGGTGTCGAAATTGGTATCAGAAAATCATCTGCACAAATTACAAAACGCTATCAAAAAGAAGATTTAATAAACAGACAAATTGTAGCGGTTGTAAATTTCCCTAAAAAACAGATAGGAAAATTTATGAGCGAATGTCTTGTTCTTGGCGCTGTAGGAGAGGAGGGAGATGTTATTTTATTGGCTCCGGATTTTAAAATACCAAATGGACTTCGTATAGGATAAGTTTACAGTCGCAGTTTTAAGTTTGCCACAGATTTAACAGATTAAAATGATTTTTAATTTTTGCCACGAATTGCACCAATTTACACGAATTATTCTTTGAACTCTAGCTTTGTGAACTTTAATGAATCAAAAATTCAGCAAGCTTTTAATAAAAACTTTGCGAACTTTGCGTAAAAACCTTTGGCGTACTTTGCGGTTAAATTCGTTTGCATAGCTTTAGTTTTTAGTATCTATTTTCGCAATTAATTGTTCTAATATCAACTGTCCTTCTTCCCAATATCTTAAATCAGAGTCAGAGTTAATGTGCCCTTGTTCACCAATGTTTACAAAAGCACTTCCCCATTTTTCTGCAAAATATTGTTTTCTTTCAAGTGAGGCGTAAGGATCATTTTCGCTTGCCACAACTATTGATGGAAAAGGCAATTTATAAAGCGGCATTGGAGAAAAATTTCTAATAACATCCGGTGTATGTTCAGGTGAATCAACATCGGCTGGAGCCACAAGTAAAGCTCCGATTATGTTTTTATTTGAATGTGTTTCTGCCCAATGCAATACTAGTGAAACAGCAAGACTATGTGCTACTAAAATCGTTGGGCTTTCCAATTTAGAAACGGCTTCGTTTAGTCGTGCAATCCAATCTTCGCGAACAGGTTCGTCCCAATTGTCCTGAACCAAACGAATTGAATTTTTAAATTTTTCATGCCAAAAGGTCTGCCAGTGTTTTTCTCCGGAATTTCCTAATCCGGGTAAAATTAATAGTTGTGTTTCCATTGCCGTGGAATTATATTGTTTATTTTTTGGTTCGTTTTTCTTTTACAATTCGGTTGACTTCGTTTACCAGTAACGGAAAACCAGGTTCAGTCATTCCGTGGCCGTAACCGTCTAATTCGTAAAGTTTAGTCTGCGTATGACCGACTAGTTTCATCATTCTTGCCATGTATGCATTTTCTTCATATCGGCCTAACATTTCCAGTTCGCGATCTCCGGTAATTAATAAAAGCGGCGGAGCATCGGCGCGAACGTGGTATAAAGGCGCAAAAGCATCAATTGTAGGTTGTTTTTCCGGGATTCCGTTTTCTCTTCTAACTTCAAAATGCGTAATGCATTGTCCGCTAAACGGAATTAATCCTGCAATTCTGTTAGCATCAATTCCTTCTTTTTGAAGATATTTTTTATCTAAGCCAATCATCATACCCAAATATCCTCCTGCAGAATGACCGGAAACGAATATTAAAGAAGAATCACCGCCATAACTGCTGATATTATTAAAAACCCAGCTTACCGCTGCAGCCGCATCTTCGATAGCTTTTTCTGCTTTTGCTTTTGGAGACAATCTATAATTTACGCCAATAATGGCGAAACCTTTATTTTTTAAAGCTTCAGGAATTTCTTTATTTCCACCTGTTAAACCTCCGCCATGAAACCAGACAATCGTAGCAAAGCCTTTTGTGTTTTTTGGATAATAAATATCCAGAACACATCTTTCGTTAATGTAACTGTCGGATTTATTTATTTCTGAAGAATAATACTGAATATTTGATTTGGTTTCATATTCTAATTTTTGGGCAAATGATGAAATTCCAATAAATAGAAAACAAAGTAAAATAGTTAGCTTTTTCATTTTTAAAAAATTGAATTGCATTAAATAATCTTAAATTCCAAAAATCTAAAATCTACAGTTTACAATCTAAAACCGATAACTTAAATGTATAAAAAAAGTCCAAAAATGCAGCACATATTGGACTTGAACTTTTAGAAAAGTTATATAAGATTAAATATCGTCAAAATCAATATCAGTAAAGCTGGATCTTGGTGTTTCAGCTTTATCAGAACCGTATTCTTTCTTAAAATCTTTTTGATGTCTTTCAGAGATTACTTCTTCGCCTTTGTGGTTCAAAACGTATGAAGTCATTTCTTCTAATATTTCGGCAAAAGCACTAAAATCTTCTTTATATAAATAAATTTTGTGTTTTTTAAAGTGAAAAGAACCATCTTCTTCGGTAAATTTTTTGCTTTCGGTAATCGTAATATAATAATCGTCAGCTTTAGTAGCTCTCACATCAAAGAAATAAGTTCTTCTTCCTGCTCGTAATACTTTAGAAAAAATCTCTTCTTTTTCTAACATGTCATTTTCTCTCATAATACGTTCTATCATTTTTGGTAATTAATAGTACTCAAAAATCATAAAAATTTATCGATTACACAACAATTAAAGTAATTCTTTTTCCGAAAGTTGTTTTAAATATAACGATGCATAGTAACCTTCCTGATTTATTAATTGATTATGAGAGCCTTGTTGAATTATTTCACCATCCTCAAGAATGATGATTTTGTCGGCATTTTTGGCAGAAGAAACCCGATGACTGACAATTATTGTAGTTTTATTTTTACAAAATTCAAATAAATTATGTAGGATAGTTTCCTCAGTTTCGGTATCAACTGCAGACAAACAATCATCAAAAAGTAAAATAGCAGGATTTTTTATAATTGCCCTTGCGATCGATACACGCTGCTTTTGCCCGCCGGAAAGAGTGATTCCTCTTTCTCCTAAAATAGTGTCGTATTGCTTGTTAAATGTGATGATATTATCATGAACGACAGCATTTTTTGCAGCTTCAATAACTTCTTCGTCAGTTGCATTTTGATTCCCGAATTTGATGTTGTTTTTAATCGTGTCAGAAAACAAGAAAGCATCCTGAGGAACAATTCCGATGCTGTTTCGCAAATCATTTAAATTTAAAGAACTGATTTCGTTTTGATCAATTGTAATTCTGCCATCGGTAACATCATACAAACGGGAAATCAAGGATAATATGGTAGATTTTCCAGAACCGGTTTTTCCTAAAATTGCCAGCGTTTCTCCCTTTTTTACTGTAAAGCTTACATTTTTTAAAGCTTCAATATTCGTATCTTCATAGGTATAACTTACATTTTCAAAAGCAATTGAGCCGTGTATATCTGATGGGTTTTGATTGTTGTTTTTAATCTCCGGTTCAATTTTCAAAAATTCGTTTAAACGCTTTTGAGAAGCCTCTGCTTCCTGAACCATTGACGAAACCCATCCAAGAGAAGCAACAGGCCAGGTTAGCATATTAACGTACAAAATAAATTCGGCAATTGTACCAATATTCGGAATCGTGCCGTTGATATACATAACACCTCCAAAATAAATTACAACCAAATTACTAATTCCTATAAGGGCAATCATCAAAGGCCCAAACAGCGACTGGACTTTTGCTAAATCCAAACTCTTGCGTTTACTTTCTTCCGCAAGATTTATCATGTTATTTTGATGCTGATTTTCTAAAGAATAGGCTTTTATAACTCTGATTCCTGAGAAAATTTCTTGTGTAAAACTAGAAACTTTAGATAAATACTGCTGAAAAGTAGTGCTTCGTTTATTGATTTCTGAACTTAGTTTGAAAATGCAATAAGATAGAATAGGTAAAGGCAGTATAGTGTATAAAGTAAGTAAAGGCGAAACATTATGCATATATAATAATACGATTGCAAAACGGATAAATGTATTTATGGTGTACATTACGGCCGGACCTACATACATACGAACTTTAGAGACATCTTCGCTGATTCTGTTCATTAAATCTCCCGTACGGTTTTGTTTGTAAAAATTTTGAGAAAGTTTTTCGTATTGTTTAAAAACTTCATTTTTTAAATCAAACTCAATATGGCGCGACATTACGATCAATGTTTGGCGCATTAAAAAGGTCAGGAATCCTCCAACAATTGCACTTCCTGTGATTAAGAGTACGTTATGAATTAATTCCTGCTGATAAAAATCTATAATTATAGAAGATTTTCGATCGGCATCAGATAATTTTAAAAACCGTTCGATAACATCAAAAGAGCGGCTGACAAGTTTTGGAGTAAATAAAAAGAATATTTGTGCGATTATAGTGATTAAAATACCTAAAGAGAAACTGTATTTATATTTGATAAAATATTTGTTTAAATAGCTTAATTCTTTCATTTTTTTAAGAGATTCGATATTGAATTGATTTGAATTTATGAATTATTATTAATTAAAATTATAATAAAATGTAATTTAATCAAAACAATTATATTGTAAAATTGTTATTTTAAAGATAAAAAATTAGCACATGTATATTTTTTGTTTATGTTTGAGTTGTCTTTTTGACAAATTCATAATTTTAAACAACTAAATAGTAACGCTATGGATGCAACTTTCGCAACTGGAAAGGAACTTCAAAAAATGGATCCTGTTTTTGGTCAATTATCTTTTGACGATCACGAACAAATTGTATTTTGCAATGACAAAGATACAGGTTTAAAAGCAATTATTGGTATTCATAATTCGGTTATGGGGCCAGCTTTAGGAGGTACTAGAATGTGGAATTACAATACTGAATGGGAAGCATTAAATGATGTTTTGCGTCTTTCAAGAGGTATGACTTATAAATCTGCAATTACCGGTTTAAATATTGGCGGTGGTAAAGCAGTAATTATTGGTGATGCAAAAACGCAGAAAACTCCTGAATTAATGCGTAAGTTTGGTGAGTTTGTTCACTCTTTAAGCGGAAGATATATTACAGCTGAAGATGTTGGAATGGAAACTAAAGACATGGACACTGTAAGAGATGTAACTCCTTATGTTACAGGGATTTCTGAAGAAAGAGGCGGATCTGGAAATCCTTCTCCTGTAACGGCTTACGGAGTTTATTTAGGAATGAAAGCTGCTGCAAAAAGTCAGTTTGGTTCTGATGTTTTAGATGGTAAAAAAGTTTTGGTTCAGGGAATTGGACACGTGGGTGAAACTCTGGTTGAGTATTTAACTAAAGAAGGAGCGCAGGTTACCATTACTGATATCAACGAAGAAAAATTATATCAGGTTGCTTCAAAATACAACGCAGCAATTTATACTGGTGAAGATTTATATACTGCAGATGTTGATATCTATGCACCATGTGCAATGGGAGCAACAATTAATGATAATACAGTAGACAAAATTAAAGCTAAAGTTATTGCCGGTGCGGCAAACAACCAATTAGCCGATGAAAATGTTCATGGTGCAAGATTACAAGAAAGAGGAATTTTATATGCTCCTGATTTTTTGATTAACGCTGGTGGAATCATCAATGTTTATGCTGAATTAGAGCATTATGGTAAAGCTGAAATCATGGCTAAAACCGAAAATATCTACAATACTACTTTAGAAATTATTGATTATGCTGTGAAAAACGGTATGACAACTCACAAAGCTGCACTTACAATTGCTCAAAATCGTATCGATGCGAGAAAAATTGAAAACGCTAAGAAATAATTAGTGTTTAGTGTTCACTTTTTTTAGTGTTCAGTATAGTATTCAGTCTCAGTTTACAGTTTGGTCTGTAAGCTGAGACTTTATTTATCTGTATAATAAGACTGACTACTAAAACCATGACTTTTTTGCGAATTAATTTTAAAATATGCCTTAAAAGTTATACTTTTGCAGACTAATTTTTAAATGTTCTTACAAGGTGGTAAATAGAAGACACATACGCGTTAAAGTAATGCAATCCATTTATGCAATGCACCAAAGCGGTTCTGATAATATGGAAAAAGAAGAGAAGTTTCTTTTTTACAGTATTGATAATATTCAGGATTTATATCTTATAATGCTTTCTTCATTGATTGAAATTTGCAAAAAAGAATCTGTATTCTTGCATCTTTCAAGCAAAAAACATCTTGCTACTGCAGCAGAACGTAACCCGAACGAAAAGTTCATCAAAAACAAAATCTTTCAGCTTCTTGCCGAAAGTAACTCTTTAAGCATTGCCTTAGAAAATCGTAAAATCAATAACTGGTCATTAAACGACGATTATATCATTTTGCTTTTAAATGATATTAAAGCAAGCGATTTGTATAAAAAATACATGAGCAATAATGTCAATACTTTTGAAGAAGACAAACAATTTATTGCTGATTTATTTGCTGAGGTTATTGTTCCGAATGATAAATTATACGAGTATTTAGAAGATGATAAATTGACTTGGGTTGATGATATTCCGGTTGTAAATACACATATTATCAAACAATTAAAAGCAATCAAAACAGATAACCCAGACGATTTTAGAGTTCCTAAATTGTACAAGGATGTTGAAGACAAAGATTTTGCTAAAGATTTGTTTAGAAGAACAGTTTTAAACGAAGCTGTTTTAGCAAAAGAATATGACGATAAAACGCCAAACTGGGACAGCGAAAGGATCGCCGAAATCGATACGATTATCCTGAAAATGGCAATTTGCGAATTCCTGAAATTTCCTTCAATTCCTGTAAAAGTAACTCTTAACGAATATTTAGAAATTGCAAAAGAGTATTCTACACCAAAAAGTAGTATTTTTATCAACGGAATTTTAGATAACCTTGTAAAAGAACTTACCGCTAATAAAAAGATGGTAAAAGTAGGTAGAGGTTTGATGTAAAAATTTAAAATAATCAATTTTTAAAATCCCAAATTACAATTACCTTTGTGTCACTCTGAGCGAAGTCGAAGAGCATTCCAAGCTGAATTAGAATCGAACAAAATTGAATAAAAAAGTAATGTCACTCTGAGCGAAGTCGAAGAGAAAAAAATATTAATAATAAATCAAAAAAACAGAATTTAAATTATGGGACAATTAACTCAATTTGCGCCATTTCTATTAATGTTTGTGGTAATCTATTTCTTTATGATCAGACCACAGCAAAAAAGAGCAAAAAACGAAAAAGAATTTGAAAGCAGCCTAAAAGTAGGTGATAAAATAGTTACTAAAAGTGGTTTTCACGGTAAAATTGCTGAGTTAGCAGAAACTACTGTAGTAATTGAAACGATGTCAGGAAAATTAAAATTAGAACGTTCAGCTATTTCTATGGAAATGAGTGCTGCTTTGAATAAAAAGGCTTAATTTTTTTACTCAAAAAAAATAAATTCCAATCCCGAAGTTTCGGGATAAATCCCAAACTCCATCCCGATAGCTATCGGGAGGAGTTTGGGATTTTTTGTTTATGCTAAGCGTCTGGAATGTCTTTGCGAGGAACGAAGCAATCTCACGATGTTCATGTTAGTGTGGTTGCTTCGTTCCTCAATGATAAAAACGCGGATAAAGATTGTGTTGTATATTTCAAATAAAAAGGATAACACAATCTTGTCATTTCGACCGAAGGGAGAAATCGCACAAGAAACCACGCAAAGTTTGTCGTCAATCTTTGTCGATTCACTAGTGCGATTTCTCGTTCCTCGAAATGACAAAAATGCGAAAACCTTTGTCAAAATTTTAAACTTTGACAAAGGTTTAGTATAGCTTGGAATTTGGAATTTAAATATTGATAATTAAATCTGCCTGTATTTATCATTCAAACCAACATTTCCTAAAATCATCGGAATCACTTTTTCAATTCTCGAAAGTTTAGTTTTTTCCTGTTTGGCAGTTTCAATATATTCCAGAAACTCGTATTGTTTATAAGGGCTAAACTTTTCAAAAGCATCTTTTAAAGCCGGATTTTTAACCATTTCTACATTAAGAAGTTCAGAAACTATAGCTTCTTTTTTTGTAGGTTTAATGATTTTTCCCTGCTTTTCATTTTCAATAGCTTCTAAGATATATTCTAATATTTCTTTTTCATTTATTTCTCCTTTTGAAGTAAAACGCCATTGACGCAGTGATTTTGTAACTTCTTCCTGAGCATTGATAAGTTTCTTTTTATCATCTTTCAGGAAAACACCATTAAAGAACCAAATCGCAAAATAATCTTTAAAACCTCCTAAACCAATGACATTCTTTTTCTCGTAAACATAAACCGGACCGCCCCATTTTGTGGTTTCTGTCAGTTCGGTTTTGTCGATAATAGCTTTTAGGAGAAGTAATTCCTCTTCCCATTGGCCGCTATATTTCCACATGCCTTTATTTTCTGACGCTGGTTCCAATTTATTTATTTGTTTGTTTTAGATTTTTCTTTTACATCAAAAATTCCAGGAGTTGCTGTAAGTTCAGCAATTTTTACAATAACATCAGTCGCTTTTTGAATACTTTCTGCGGGAACATATTCGTATTTTCCGTGGAAATTATGTCCGCCGGCAAAAATATTCGGGCAAGGTAATCCCATGTATGATAATTGGGATCCGTCTGTACCACCGCGAATAGGTTTAATGATTGGTTTGATGTTTAATTCACGCATTGCTTTTTCGGCAATATCAACAATATGCTTTACCGGAAGCACTTTTTCTTTCATATTATAATACTGATCTCTAACTTCAGCAGTTACAATATCTTCGCCAAATTGTTTTGCAAATTTCTTATTGATTTTTTTGGCAATTTTTCCAATTAAATCTTTTCGTTTTTCAAACTTGCTCTTATTATGATCGCGGATAATCAATTCTAAAACTGTTTCTTCAATACTTCCTGTTAAATGATGAACGTGGAAAAAACCTTCGTAACCTTTTGTTTCCTGCGGCGTTTCACCTTTCGGAAGCTCATTGATAAAATCATTTGCAATTAACATTGAGTTGATCATTTTTCCTTTTGCATATCCTGGGTGAACGCTTTTTCCTTTAAAAGTAATTTTAGCTCCGGCAGCATTAAAATTTTCATATTCTAATTCACCAATCTGACTTCCGTCCATTGTATAAGCCCATTGAGCGCCAAATTTTTCCACATCAAAATGATGCGCACCGCGTCCAATTTCTTCATCGGGAGTAAAACCAATTCTGATTTTCCCGTGTTTAATTTCGGGATGCTGGATTAAGTATTCCATTGCCGAAACAATTTCGGTAATTCCGGCTTTATCATCGGCACCTAACAAAGTTGTTCCGTCCGTTGTAATAATTGTCTGTCCTTTATATTGTAATAAATCTTTAAAATAATTAGGAGAAAGAATGATGTTTTTTTCAGCATTCAAAACAATATCTTTTCCGTCGTAATTTTCTACAATCTGAGGTTTTACATTTGCTCCGCTAAAATCTGGCGAAGTGTCAAAATGAGAAACAAACCCTATTGTAGGAACTTCGTGATCCACATTACTTGGCAGCGTTGCCATAATGTAAGCTTTGTCATCTATCGTAACATCTGTTAAACCAATTGTTTTTAGTTCTTCGACTAATTTATTGGCAAGATTCCATTGTTTTTCTGTACTTGGGGTTGTTTTTGAATTCGGATCTGATTCAGTATCAATTGTTACATAACTGATAAAACGATCTATGATATGTTGCATTTCTTTTTATTTTTAGCAAATATAGACATTTTTTTTAGCAGGTAAATTTGCGGTTTATCTTCAAAAATAAAAAAAAGGATTCTGTATTGAGAATCCTTTTTCATGATAATTTTTTATCTTTTAAATACTTTTTACACATCTAAAACCAAGATGATTGGCAGCAGATCTAACTTCGCCTTTTCCTCTGGTCCCCACCATATATCTTGTACAGTATTGATCTGTACATAAAAATGATCCGCCTCTGTGAACTCTCTTTATCTGCGTTGGATCGTTAGGGTCATTATAAGCATCTGGCCCTTGCGGATTTCTAGCTGTTTTTCCGCTTTCGCTTAATGTTTTGTAATAATCAACACTATACCAGTCGTTTGTCCATTCCCATACATTTCCTGCAACATCATACAATCCGTAAGCATTTGGAGCATATTGTTTAATAGGTGCGATTCCTTTAAAACCATCTTCGCCAGTATCACCATCTTTAATAGGGAAATGCCCTTGGTAAATGTTAGCCTGAAATTTTCCTTTAGGTTTTAAAGTATTTCCCCAAGCGTAAATTTCTCCGGTTTTACCGCCTCTTGCTGCAAATTCCCATTCGGCCTCAGTAGGCAGGCGTTTTCCAGCCCATTTAGCATAAGCTGCAGCATCTTCATATGCAACTTGTACTACAGGATAATTGCCTTTTCCTTTTATAGAACTTTCCGGCCCCAGCGGATGTCTCCAGTCTGTGCCGCCAACGTAAGCCCACCATTGATAGAAATTATTTAAATTTACAGCAGATGGCGTAGGGTTAAATATTACAGATCCTGCAATTAAATCTTCCTCTGCAGCCGTTGGAAACTCTTCTTTGGTTGGTTTTTGCTCAGCAACAGTTATATAACCCGTAGCTTTTACAAATTTTTCAAATTGGTCGTTAGTTACTTCTGCTTCATCCATATAGTAGCCGTCTACATATACACGATGAATAGGGGCAGCATCTTTTGTAACGCCTTTTAAGCTGCATAAACTTTCGTCTTCAACATTACTTCCCATAGAGAATTCGCCTCCGGGAATCCAAACCATGCCTTCGGGAGCTTTTCCTTTTGGTTTGTTTTTATTTTCGATTGTAGGTTTAAAAGCAGATGATTCTGCTGTATTAGGAAGTTCATGACAATCCAAAGCCAATTCTGTTGCTTTTGTTTTAGGTGTAATTAATTTTGTTACACCGTAAGTAATTGAAATTATAGAGATTGTCAGTATGGCAAAAATCCAAAAGGTTTTATTCTTCATTTTTATGGTTTTTTAGCGAGTAATATTTTGTCAGTAAATATATACAAAAAATAAATATATCAAAAAACAAATATAATCCTATTTATCATATAGAGTTAATAAACTATAATAAATTTTTATTTATCTTCTTCGACCAAAACTACTTCATATTTATTTTTACCGTCAACTTGTATGGGTTGATAATATGTTTCACCAAATTTCACATATTTTACATTACCAATTGTAACTTCTTTGCCACCTTCTGGCAAATTATCTACTATTGTTCCTGCCGTTGGCGGTACAACTTTGTAAGTACTGCCATCTTTTTCATAATAAGTTCCACCGTAGTAGTAATTGTTTACTGTTCCTGTATTAACGGTTTGTGCACCGCTCGGAATATTGTTTACTGTTCCCCCAACTGGTGCCGGCACTGCAGTATAACCTCCGTTTGAAGGCGCATACCAAACTCCCTGATCATAATGATATTGGGTGCTTTCTACACTTACTACAATTGCTGTAACGGCCAAAGCAGCCACAAAAAATCCCCAAGGATGCCAAACGGGGCCATAATAAAATGGAGTGTAAGGATGAAAGTAGTACGGATTGTAAGCATGATATCTATAACCGCCATATACATAAGGAGGACGGGCATAAACAACCGTATTTCGTCTAACAACGGTATTTCTGTTGTTGTTTATTGTGATATCTCTGCTTCGGTCTACATTTATTGTATTACCGCTTATATTGGTATTTCGATTACCGGAATTTCTTATGCTGCCTGAATTTCGATTATTTATGCTGTTTCTGTTATTGATATTTGTTGTTGAACCATTGGCAGGTCTGGTAACTCTGGTTCCAGAACCATTAGAGCCAGGTCTTGTTGCGGCAGGTCTATTTACTGTAGGTCTTGACTGATTGGCTGACCTGTTTATCGATGGCCTGGTTTGAGTTCCTCCGCCAGCTCTGTGAACTCCGCCGCCACCGCCGCCTGCGCGACGTTGTGCTATGCTGTCAATAGAAACTAAAAAAAACGATCCGACTAAACATATTGTTGCTGCTTTTCTTATTTTTTTGTTTATATTTTTCATTTTCAGTATTTTAAGTCAGATAAAGTTATTAAAAAAATGAATGACTGAAGAGGGTTTAAGTGAATATTTTGTAAGTAAAATATTGTTTTAAGTAAAAAAATATTTGAGTAGTACAAAGAAATATAGTAAAATGTTCTCTTGATGTAAAATGCACTTTTATAAAAAGAATTGAATACTAAAGTTCTTTTTAAAGAGTTTGTTAGCTGATATATTTTTGAATATAAAAAATCATATAAAACAGTTTTTTATAAAAAGCGCCCTTTTTAAACTATAATATTTAAATTTGCAGCCAAAATAACAACAACACAACTCTTATGTATAAATTGATAATTCGCCCAATACTTTTTTGGTTTGATCCGGAAGAAGTGCATTACTTTACTTTTTCATTTGTAAAATTCATTTCAAAAATTCCTGGAGTTTCGGCGGTTATAAGATCAATTTATGAAGTAAAGGATTCTCGTTTAGAAAGAGAAGTTTTCGGGATTAAATTTAAAAATCCGGTTGGACTTGCGGCAGGATTTGATAAAGATGCAAAGCTGTATAAAGAATTTTCTGATTTTGGTTTTGGTTTTATCGAAATTGGAACCGTAACTCCGGTTGGTCAGGAAGGAAATCCTAAAAAACGTTTATTCCGTTTAAAAGAAGATCAGGCGATTATTAACCGAATGGGTTTTAATAATGGCGGAGTTCTGGAAGCTGTAGAACGTTTGAAAAAGAATTCAGGCGTTTTAATTGGCGGAAATATAGGGAAAAATAAAGTGACCCCAAACGAAAATGCGGTTGACGATTATATCATTTGTTTTGATGCACTTTTTGACCATGTAGATTATTTTGTGGTAAACGTAAGTTCTCCAAATACACCAAATTTAAGAGCGCTGCAGGACAAAGAACCTTTAACAGCCTTGTTACAAACTTTGCAAAACAGAAATGTCGAAAAGCAAAAAACAAGTAATCAAAAAGTAAAACCAATTCTTTTAAAAATTGCCCCGGATCTTACAAATGAGCAATTATTAGATATTATTGATATCATAAAAACAACCCAAATTGCAGGTGTAATTGCGACAAATACTACTATTTCAAGAGACGGACTTCAGTCTCAAAATCAATCTGAAATGGGAGGTTTATCCGGAAAACCATTAACAAAACGTTCAACAGAAGTTATTCGTTTTCTTTCGGAAAAAAGCAATAAAGCATTCCCAATTATTGGAGTAGGAGGAATTCACTCTGCCGATGATGCCATCGAAAAATTAAATGCAGGAGCAAGTTTAGTGCAGTTATACACAGGTTTTATTTATGAAGGGCCGGCGTTGATAAAAGCAATCAATAAAAAGGTTTTAGGGCAGTTGTAAAAGAAGCGCCTGAACTAGTATTCCGGCAAGAATTGCAATTCCGAAACTGATTAATGTGCCAATTAAAACATATTCCGTTAGTTTTCGGTCTTTGGCTTCTTTTAAATCCCCAAATCTAAAAATAGATTTTGCGGCCAGTAAAAAACCAATCGCTTCAAAATGTCCGGTTAAAATAAATCCGAACACAAATAAGCGCTCTAAAATACCAATATAATTTCCGGCAGCTATCAGCGAGTTATCCTGATGGCTGTTTTCGTTTTCGGGCGCCCAGATTGAAATAACGATTTTGATGAAAATAGAAGTTGGTTTGGTCAGCAGTAAAAATCCGGTTATCAAAATCCAGAATGTGTTATCCTGCCAAAAATAAATGATGCCTTTGTTTTGATAAAGAAGCACAACGCCTATTAAAATCAAAATATGTGCAATTTGATCCACAACAAACCAAGTACGTTTTGTTTTGTTTTTCTGAAAATTGAGTTTGATTAAATCGATGATGCCATGTGTAACCGCAATTAAAACAGCATACGGAATAAAATTCATTTCTCCGGCCAGAATCGCGGCTAAAACTCCGTGCAGTAAAATATGAATATATAAGTAAATGCTCTTGTGTTTTTTACTCTCTTTATCAATTACCCAGGAATTAGGCTGCCAGATAAAATCGCCTAATAAATGCGCCAAAAATAGTTTTATAAATAAAATCATGGGGCTGTAAGTTGTTTTATTTGTGTTCTAAAATAACGATCTAAATTCATAACTAAATCAAACTGGGCGCGTTTTTGTCTTCGGCTTACGGCAGCTTGATTAATACCTAATTTTTGCCCCAGTTCTTCCTGCGAAAGGTTTGGATTTTCTATTGCTTTTACAATAAATTCTGCTGATTGTACCAGCCAGTTATCCATAAAAGTCAAAGCAAGCTGAATCATTAAGTTCAGCTTTTCATCAAAAGCAGCATCGCCTGTCCGCAAAGCCAAAGTCACTTTTTGTTTTTTTAAAGTCTCAAATAACTCTCCCGAATTGATGAAAGCCGTTCCGTTACTTTCAGATATTTTTTCGGCATTGTGCGTTTTATTCCCAAAACCAATGCTCATTCGTGCATCAGATTTTATGGCTCTTAAATGTGCTTTGATTAAAACAGCGGTCAATAAAGCATCTTCGGGATTTTGAACTTCTATTTGAAATTCGTCACCACGATAAACTTCCCATTCGCCTGGTGTTTTACCAAGCGGAGCCAGGATTTTTTTTAAATCGTCGACCCAATGCTGAGACTCCTGCTGTCTTGAACCAATTATGTCGCCTGTAATTACACTAGTCATAATCAAATATAATTAAAAAATAATAAAAATTGTATTACAAATATAAGTAATATTTTTAATTATTACACTTTTTGGTAATATTTTAAAATATTACATTTTTATGTAATAAATACACCTATTACGATATTATGTAATAAAGACAGAAGCACTTATATTTAACTACGATAAACTATCCAGCATTAAAATTTAAAAAAAAACTTATATAATTTATAGGGTAAAAAAAATAATTCAGAAAACTTATATTCCTATAATCAAAATTATATAAGCAATACATTTAAATGATCTTATATAACTTATATGGTTTTAAAAAAAAACAGCCTAATAAGGTTAAAATAAATAATTCGCAAAGAGTTAATTTTTATTTCTTTAAAAAAGAACCTAACTTAGCTTATACAAAAGAATAAGTTTTGAATAAAGAGATCAAGATTATAGAATGTCCACGAGATGCCATGCAGGGTATCAAAACCTTTATTCCAACAAAAAATAAAGTAACTTATATACAAGCCTTGCTTCGCGTAGGGTTTGATACAATCGATTTTGGAAGTTTTGTTTCTCCAAAAGCAATTCCGCAGATGCAGGATACGGCTGAAGTTTTGGCACAATTAGATTTGTCGCAGACAACCAGTAAATTGCTTTCGATAATTGCCAATACGCAAGGCGCAGCTCAGGCTGCAGAGCATGAAGCTATTCAATATTTAGGATTTCCGTTTTCTATATCTGAAAATTTTCAGATGCGTAATACACATAAAACGATTGCAGAGTCTTTGGTAACTCTTGAAGAAATTCTTGAAATCGCCGATAAAAAAAACAAAGAGGTTGTGACGTACCTTTCAATGGGATTTGGAAATCCGTACGGAGATCCGTGGAATGTTGAAATTGTTGCAGAATGGACAGAAAAACTGGCCGGTATGGGCGTTAAAATTTTATCGCTTTCAGATACTGTAGGAAGTTCTACGCCGGATGTTATTACGTATTTGTTTTCGAATTTAATTCCGAAATATCCTGAAATCGAGTTTGGGGCGCATCTGCATACTACGCCAGACAGCTGGTTTGAAAAAATTGACGCCGCATCAAAAGCCGGATGTATACGTTTTGACGGAGCAATTCAGGGATTTGGCGGCTGTCCAATGGCGACGGATAAATTAACTGGAAACATGCCGACAGAAAAATTGATTTCTTATTTTACTGCTAATAAAAAAATAACCGGACTTAATTCATTAAGTTTTGAAAGTGCTTACAATGAGGCATCTAAATTATTTGGAAAATTTCATTAAAAAAATAATACAAAATAAGTAATATCTGACAAGAAAAGGCGTTTTTATTAATCTTAATTAATTAAAAATGAAACGAAATCTTTTATATAGAATCTCTATAGCACTCTTTTCCGCAGTTTTATTTCTCTCTTGTTCAAGTGATTTAGACTTTGACCAAATCGATGATTTTGTGCTTGAACCCGTTTATGTGGCAAATCTCGCTTACTTTAATGTTACTGCAGATCAAATTGATGATAATGGACAGGGACAGCAAATACCGCCTGATGTTGAAGAATTTGATGTTTTTAAAAAGAAATTTTTTACAGATAATCTGGTAAAAGCCGAACTTAATTTCGAAATTGAAAATACCATAAACAGAGCTTTTGAAATCGAATTGCAGTTTATAGATGCCAATAATCAGCTATTAGAAACTATTGATTTGGCTGTTCCAACCTATACCGGAGGCTCAAACATAATACAATATCCTACAGAAGTTTTTGAGGGAGAACGGTTAAATTTATTAAAAAAGACCATGAAAATTGGTTTTGTAGTAACAACCGTAACAGGATCTGGATCAGGCGATATTTCAGGCAATTTAAAATTCAAATCAGGTGCAACCGTTTATATGAAAGTAAAATGAGAAAAGCACTTTTAATTTTAATGCCTCTGTTGCAGCTTTTTTGTTATTCCCAAAATAAACAAGTGCTGTACAATTTTACGTCAATTCCACAGTCTTCGCTTGTAAACCCAGGGGCCGATGTTTCATATAAATATTATTTTGGCGTTCCGCTTCTGTCCGGAGTTTCTGCAAATATTGGTTCCAGCAGTTTTTCGGCTTATGATTTATTTGCTGATAACGGCGTTGATTTTAATGACAAAGTGCGAAATATTATCAATAAATCATCTGCAAATGATAAAACACAGGTAAACCAGCAGCTTGAAATATTCTCTGGGGGATTTAGAGTAGGAGGAGAGGACAGTCAATCTTATATTTCGTTTGGGGCATATCAGGAATTTGATTTTTTAATGTATTTCCCAAAAGATATTGCCATTTTAGGGGTAGACGGAAACAAGAATTATATTGGGAAATCATTTAATTTGGCTGATTTAAATTTACGCGCCGAAGTGCTTTCTGTTTTCCACGTAGGATTTCACAAAAAACTAAACAAAAAACTGGTTTTAGGCGGGCGGGCTAAAATTTATTCAAGCGGTGCCAATGCGACTTCAACTAAAAACTCGGGATATATTTATACCGGGCAAGGAACGGGAACTAATTTGTACACTCAAATAATCGAATCAAACTTAGAGCTTAAAACTTCGGGCATCGGGAAATTTACAAAAGATGAATACGAAGGAAGTATCCCCAGCGATATTGCACACAATACTTTTTTGAATGGAAGTTTAGGTTTAGGATTTGATGCCGGTATTACTTATAATATTAAAGAAAATCTACAGCTTACTGCCAGTATACTTGATGTTGGTTTTATAAAGCATACTAAAGACATTGAGACGTTGACATATAAAGGTGCTTACAGATATGACGGAGTAAACCCAGGTTTTGATGCTGTAAATGAACCGGAAAATATTTTTGATGAGTTTGATGCGGCTATTCCGCGAGATACGTCTTATAATAAATATACAACCTGGCGCCCCGTAAAATTTAATTCCTCCATTCAATATTCATTTGGCGAATCAAGATACGATGGAGAGTGTAATTGTAAAGGTTCAAGTGAAACAAGATATTTAAATGCTGTTGGCACGCAGTTGTTTATAATGACAATGCCAATAGAACCTTATGCTGCTTTGACGGCTTTTTATAAACGCAGTATTTTTGAAAAGCTGGATGCCAAAGTCACTTATACATTCGATCCGTATTCAAATAAAAATATTGGTTTAGGACTTTCCGGAACACTCGGAAAATTTAATATTTACGCTTTATTCGATAATGTTTTAGAGTATAAAGATGTCACAAAAGCCAATAGTCTTGCCTTTCAATTTGGTTTTAACTTCATTTTTCAAGATAAAAAATAAAATTCCAATACTTTAAATTCCAAATTCCAATTGAGTAAGGTCTTTATTTTTGCTTTATTGATTGGAATTTGGGATTTAAAATTTGGAATTTAAATCGTAAGACGATTCCTGTAAACTTAAATTTATGAATAAGTTAGTATTTAAGTTAGCAATTTATTCACTATATTTGCACGCAATTCAACTAGAAATTGCACCATGATAGCACACAACTCCAAGATTATCGGCGAAGGTTTAACTTACGACGATGTATTATTAGTACCTAACTACTCGAATGTGCTTCCCCGCGAAGTGAGTATCAAATCAAAATTTTCAAGAAACATAACATTAAACGTTCCAATCGTATCTGCTGCTATGGATACAGTGACCGAAAGTGCAATGGCAATCGCTATGGCACAAGAAGGAGGGATTGGAGTTTTACATAAAAATATGACCATCGAGCAGCAAGCTGGAAAGGTTAGAAAAGTAAAGCGTGCTGAAGCAGGAATGATTATCGATCCGGTAACATTACCAATGAATTCAACTATTGCAGACGCTAAAAACGCCATGAGAGAATTCGGAATTGGCGGTATTCCAATCGTTGACGAAAACAGAATCCTTAAAGGAATTGTTACCAATCGTGACTTACGTTTCGAAAAAAACGGAGCAAGACCAATCGCTGAGGTAATGACAAGTAAAAACTTAGTTACTGTCGCCGAAGGAACTTCACTAGAACAAGCCGAAGTAGTTTTACAAGGCCATAAAATCGAAAAATTGCCAGTTGTAAATGCTAAAAACGAATTAGTTGGTTTAATTACGTTTAGAGATATTACAAAACTGACTCAAAAACCAATCGCTAACAAAGATACTTTTGGCCGTTTGAGAGTTGCTGCTGCAATTGGCGTTACCGGAGATGCAGTTCAAAGAGCTGAAGCTTTAGTTGCTGCCGGTGTAGACGCTATTATTATTGATACAGCACACGGACATACTGAAGGTGTGGTAAATGTATTAAAAGAAGTAAAATCAAAATTCCCTCAAATAGATGTAGTGGTTGGAAACATTGCAACGCCGGAAGCTGCTAAATATTTAGTAGAAAACGGTGCCGATGGTGTAAAAGTAGGAATCGGTCCTGGTTCTATTTGTACTACACGTATCGTTGCAGGTGTTGGTTTTCCTCAGTTTTCAGCGGTTTTAGAAGTTGCTGCTGCTATTAAAGGAACAGGTGTTCCTGTAATTGCTGATGGTGGAATTCGTTATACAGGAGATATTCCTAAAGCAATTGCTGCAGGTGCTGATTGTGTAATGTTAGGTTCATTATTAGCAGGAACAAAAGAATCTCCGGGAGAAACTATTATTTTTGAAGGAAGAAAATTCAAATCATACCGTGGAATGGGTTCTGTTGAAGCGATGCAAACAGGCTCAAAAGATCGTTATTTCCAGGATGTTGAAGACGATGTTAAAAAATTAGTTCCGGAAGGAATTGTTGGTCGTGTTCCTTACAAAGGTGAATTAAACGAAAGCATGCTTCAATTTATTGGAGGTCTTCGTGCCGGAATGGGATACTGTGGTTCAAAAGATATTCCAACTTTACAAGAGTCTGGGCGTTTTGTTAGAATCACGTCAAGTGGAATCACTGAAAGCCACCCACATAATGTAACTATTACAAAAGAAGCTCCAAATTATTCCAGATAATTAATATGAATTTACGGTTCAAATTAAAAGATGTTTTTGAAGTTGATTTGTATTATGGATTTTATGAAATTTTTGTAGTAGGAGGTTTTGATGTTCGGGCAAATCCAGATTTTTTTGTCGAAATTCTTGATTTAAAGTCAAATGATTCAATTCTTTTAACAGAAAAAAGCTTTAAAACCAGAGATTATAAAAATGGTAAAAGGGCTGTAAAGTTCTTTACTTTTCAGATTACAAATAAGTCAAAATTCAAAATTTCCGTTCATAATTATGAAGATTTGACAGTTTATCATTCAATGATAGGAGCTAATCGATTTAGTATATTCAATTTGTTGGATATTTTAGGAGTAGCGAAAAGAAATCCAATTCCATTAGAGAATATTGAAATTCTTCTAATTAGTTAGAGTTTTATATAAATTTAAAAGGCATAAGAAGTTAATTCTTATGCCTTTTTTGATTTTTAAAGAGAATTAGTCTGTTCTGCTTCCCTTAATTTTTGATTATCTAAAATTTTCTGAATAAAAGGTTTTACCTCTTTCTCAATTTCAGATTCAGGTATATTTAAAGCTTTTGGATCTGATGCTAATTGCAGCCATGGTTTTGGGCCGTCAAAATTATAACTTCCAAAAACTACAACCGGAGTTCCTTTTACTTTTACATTTTCTTCGTCTTTCAAAATCCATTCATCGGCAAATTTGTAAAGATATTTTGCATCTTTTTCCAATAATCTCAAGCAGGAATGTGATGCCGGATAACCCGGTAATTCATATTGATGAAAACCAACTCCGAGTTTGTTCTCGATATTAAAATTCCATTTTAATTCCCATTCGTCATTAAAAGTACTCGTTGTTTTTTCCGCTTTCCAATTGGTGAAAAACAATCCGGTTGGTGTAGGGGCTTTTTTTCTTCCCATGTTTGTTGGACCCGTACGAACCAACTCACCGTTTTCGTAAGCAGCAAAGGCTTGCGCAGGATAGGAAAAAATAATGATTTTAGAAACTTCTTCTAAAGCAGTAACATGCAATGGAAATGGTAAGTAGTAAACCAAATCTCCGCTAAAATCTGCCGGAATAACTACTGAGTCTAATTTTTTAAAATTTGCTTTGTCAGTTCTGTTTACGGCATAAAGAATATTTAGTTTACTGCTGTCTGTTTCGTTAGTTTTAAGCCAGTCTTTTGTTCTTTCAATCTGGTAAGAAACAGCCGATTTTGGTTTCTTGTATTCAATTGTTTTTTTAGGCTTAGTATTTTTGGTTAAATTGACGGTGTCGCTTTTTTTACAAGAAACAACTAAAGTTAACATTAATATAAGTAATACGTTTGCTGTATGATATAACTTTTTCATAAGTCGTAATTTTTATAAAAATAAAGTTATAACTATACTCGTCAATATACCTTACACAATTTTTTGAATAGTTTGCTGGATTTTCATTTAACAGATAAAATTGTAAAGATTATTTCTGCTCAATTAATTTCAAAGTATATTCAAACTGCGTATCCTTATTTCGCAAAAAATCATCTAAAGTTTGCCTAACTTCATGATCGGGAATAATTCCTCTTCCAAAAATCTGACTGGCTTTTTTAGGCACGTCCTGCTCTAAATTTACAATCGAAAATTGTGTTTTTATTTTTGTGTTTGGTAACTCATATTCGATAGGAGTGTGGCCGTTGTGTCCGAAATAACCACCCATTGTTTCTTCGCCAATAACAACAGCATTTGTGTTTCCTGCTGCTAAAGAGGTAAATAATGATCCTGCAGAAGCAATTCTCGGGCTTATTAATAGATAAATCTGCCCTTTAAAATTGTTTTTATCAGGTTGTAATAAAAGATTGAATTTTTCGTCCTGAATATATTTACCGTTTTCTAATTTCGGAAACTCGTCTTTTATTTCATCTTCAAAATCTTTTTTTTCTTCCTGTTGTTTTTGAAGTTCATTTTCTTCATAAACAAGATATTCCGGAAATGGAATCTCCTGAAAATTGACATAAGCAAGAGCATTTTCCCTAAATGGTTTTTGCGCTAAATATGAAAAAGTTATTATATCATTTGGATCAGTTCCTCCGCCATTATTTCTAACATCAACGATTAGATTTTTTATTTGTAAATTATAAGAAAGATATTGAAAACAGCTGTCCACATATTTTTTATAAGCCAAATGCTCTTTGTCTTTTGCATTTCTGCCAATTGCAAATGTATTAATGGCAAGTAAACTTGTATTGGGTGAAATAACTTTAAAAGAATATTTACCTTTTATTTTTCCGTATTGTAAGCTGTCAATAGGAAGTGAGTGGCGGTTTTTGAAATTCTCTTTTCGAATTTCATTAGAAACTGCTGCAACAGTTTTTTTTAATTTTTGAGACTTATTGGGAAGGGAATATTCAACTAAAAAATCCTTTTGAGGTCCATACTCCATTTCGAAATATTTAGCAAACGAACTTCCAATACCAATCGATTTTCCGGTGATGTTATAACCGTCGGTTGTGTAATATTTAGAAAACGCATCTAATATTTGATTGATAGCAATTCTGTTAATTGAATGAATCTGGGAACCTAACGGAATTTCAGTATTCTGAAAATTAATAACTAGTTTATTTTCAATCAATTTTACAGGATAAGGGAAAAAAACATTTCCTGATGAATATTTATTTTGAAAATCATCAGGAAGTGTTGTGTCATTATGAAGGCTGCCTTCGAAATCGGTAATTTTTAAAATAATCTTATAAAAATCCAGCAGTGTTTTGGGCTGTTTTATCTGTGAAAACGCCCAAGAATAAATGCTGTCAATTTGCTGTTTTGTCCGGTATTTATAAAGCCCGGAATTAGCTTTTTCTCTAATATCTTTAAAAATAATAAGATCTTGTTTTAGTTTTTCAATCGGCAGTTTTACATTTTGCGCGATTAGAAGAAACGGAAAAAACAGAAAAAAGAATATTTTAGATTTGAGCATTTTAAAGTTTTTAGAACCTAAAAATACTCAAAAAACTATATCAAACCTTTAATTTTTGCATGCTGCAGCAACAAAATTGTTTTAGCATCAGTAATTTCACCAGATTCAATCATGGCATAAGCTTCATCAAAAGTATATTCCAGGACTTCAATATTTTCCTGTTCAGCATCCAGTCCGCCGCCTTCACTTACTTTCATGCTTTCGTTATATTCTCCAACAAAAAGATACAAGATTTCTGTTACAGCACCAGGGGACATATAAGTTTCTACTACTTTTTGTACTTTCTTTATTCGATATCCGGTTTCTTCTTCGGTTTCACGAATAATTGCCTGTTCAGGATTATCCTGATCTAAAAGTCCGGCACAGACTTCAATCATCATTCCTGTTTTATTTCCGTTAAGGAAAGTAGGTAAACGAAACTGACGCGTTAAAATAACGGTCTTTTTATCTGAATTATATAGTAAGATTCCGGCACCGTTTCCGCGATCATAAACTTCTCGGGTATGAATTTGTGCTTCTTCTTTCTCTTTTTTATAACTAAAAGAAACTCGGTTTAAAATATACCAATTGTCTGATAATAACTTGGTTTCTGTAATTTCAATTTCTGGATTTTTTCTCATTTCGAAAATAGTTTCATAAAAAAAAACGCCCTGATTATCAGAGCGTTTAAGTGTATTATATTGTTATTGTCTGCTTTCTGTCTGGCCCAACCGATACAATTTTGATTGGCACTTCGATTTCTTTTTCAATAAATTCAATATATTCTTTTAGCTCAATTGGTAATTGATCGTAAGTTGTCAATCCCGTTAAGTCAGCTTTCCAGCCTTTGAATTCCTGATAAACCGGAGTAACATTTTCTGGCTCAATGTTATAAGGAAAGTGAGCAATGTTTTGTCCTTTATAGTTGTATTCTGTACATACTTTTAAAGTATCAAAACCAGAAAGAACATCGCCTTTCATCATCATTAACTGTGTAACTCCATTGACCTGAACAGCATATTTTAAAGCTACAAGGTCTAACCATCCGCAGCGTCTTTGTCTTCCTGTTACAGATCCAAATTCGTTACCAACTCTTGCCATTGTTGCACCAACTTCGTCAAAAAGCTCTGTTGGGAAAGGTCCGCTTCCAACACGAGTAACGTAAGCTTTAAAAATTCCGTATACTTCTTTAATCTTGTTAGGAGCAATTCCTAAACCGGTACAAGCTCCGGCAGCAGTAGTATTTGATGAAGTTACAAAAGGATAAGTTCCAAAATCAACATCTAATAAAGAACCCTGAGCTCCTTCGCATAAAATAGATTTACCTGCTTTTTGAGCCTGGTGGATATATTCTTCACTGTCAATAAAATCTAATTTTTTTAATTCTTCAACAGCTTCAAAAAACTCTTTCTCAAGTTCAGCTAAATTGTATTGAATCGCAACATCGTAGAAAGCAATCATAGCTTCGTGCTTGTCAGCCAATGCTCTGTAACGCTCGTTAAAATCTTCAAGTTCGATATCACCTACACGTAAACCGTTTCTACCCGTTTTGTCCATATAAGTTGGGCCAATTCCTTTAAGAGTAGAACCAATTTTTGCTTTTCCTTTTGAAGTTTCAGAAGCCGCATCAAGCAAACGGTGCGTTGGTAAAATTAAATGTGCTTTTCTTGAAATGATTAATTTCTTTTTGATATCAAGGTTGAATTTCTCTAAACCTTCAATTTCTTTTTGAAAAACTACAGGATCAATTACAACACCATTTCCGATAATATTTATTGAATCTTTATGGAAAATTCCAGAAGGAATAGTTCTAAGTACGTGTTTAATTCCGTCAAATTCTAATGTATGTCCTGCATTTGGTCCTCCTTGAAAACGTGCAATTATATCATAATTTGAGGTAAGAACGTCAACAATCTTTCCTTTACCTTCATCTCCCCATTGTAATCCTAGTAATAAATCTACGGTCATTCTGTTTTTAATTTGCGTTAGGACAATCAAAACTTGCCCTACTGATTATGTAGTTAATTTTCTTTTTTTTATTTTTTGAAAAAGTCTTTATTTTAAGACTGTGAACTCTGCTTTTTGTTTCCGTAGAAATAAAGCGAGTGATTTGTGATTTCAATATCAAATATCTCTTCGATAGTTTTTTTGATGGTTTGAATTCTTGGATCGCAAAATTCAATTACCTCACCAGAATCTGTCATAATGATGTGATCATGCTGTTTATCAAAATATGATTTTTCGTAGTAAGCCTGATTTTGTCCAAATTGATGTTTTCTAACCAAAGCGCAGTCTAACAATAACTCGATCGTGTTGTAAAGCGTAGCCCTGCTCACACGGTAGTTTTTGTTTTTCATTTTGATGTATAGATTTTCTATGTCAAAATGCTCCTCGCTATCGTAAATTTCCTGAAGTATAGCATAACGCTCAGGAGTTTTGCGATGCCCTTTTTGTTCAAGATACATTGTAAAAACATTTTTTACAATTTCTTGATTCTTAGTGTTGTCAGTTGAAATAAGTGTCATATCCTGCAAAGATAATTTTTTATTTTTAATGAATAAAAGTTTCGGGTTTAAAGTTTAACGTTTAAACTGGAATTTGATAGGGGGCAATGCACCAATTTTAGGCTTTTACGCTATTATACTTTACAAAGTTCAATAGAACTTAATTAACATAATTATTTTAATTTAGGATAAAAATAACAGATTTTCAGCTCGTTTTTGACATATACATATACCAGTTCCATTCCCATGTTTTTCCCTGATCGTCAGACATGGCCTGACTCCACACCGGATTATTTTCATCACGGGCATCCCATCTAAATACCTGAATTACATTTCTGCCTTCATAAATATCCTTTGAGAAAAAATGTCCAATTTTATCTTCAAAAGAGCCTACAACGGGTTTGTCTAATGTTCCTGAATTGGAATCGGCCCAGTAAATGCTCCACAATTTTGTTTTCGGATTAAATAATCTAACGGTCATTCCTTCAAAAGGTTCACCATCAAAAGTGGCAAGAAAATTATCAATATTACCAATCCCGTTTAAAATTTTATACATTTCCTGAGTCGATGGAAATTCAATCCATTCTGTGCAACTGGCAAATCTTGTTTTTAATTTTTTGTTACGAATAACTGATTTTCCCTGAAAGAAATCGAAATCATCTTTTGAGGAAGATTTAGAAGCGACAATTAAAAGTTCTCCATTTTCATCAAAAATAACTTCGGGAATTTCTAAGGAATTTGCGTTCATAAAAAAATATTTATATCAATAGTTTAAGTAAAATAGTCACGATGTTGTATTTCTTTTGACTTTAAGACTTTAAACTTTTGACTTATTTAGGTTCTATATTCTCTGGTAACTTTATCAACGCCGTCAATTTTTTTAATGGCATTAATCATTTTTTTCAAAATGGTATTGTTTTGAACAATTACAGCAATTTGACCGTGAAAAATTCCGGCATCGGTACTCAAAGAAATACTCTGAATATTAACGCTCATATTGTTTGAAATTACACGGGTTAATTGATTTGTAAGTCCTAAAACGTCCATTCCGGTAATATTGATAATGGCTTTAAATTCTTCCTGAGAAGAATCGATCCATTTGGCACTCATGATTCTGTAGGCATAATTAGACTGCATTCCAATAGCGTTTGGACAATCTTTTTTATGCACTTTAATTCCTTCGTTTATGGTTACAAAACCAAAAACATCGTCGCCCGGAATTGGGTTACAGCATTGCGAAAGTTTATAATCGAGTTTATCATGTTCTGTTCCAAAAACCAGCATGTCGTAATTACTGCTGATAACTGGTTTGTGAATATCTTCGGCAGCGGTATTGTCTTTATTTCTTTTAATTTTATTTTTAAAGAAATTGATAAACGTATTTCCTTTTTGTGCTGCGTAATCTTTTAACTGCTGGTTTTCTATAGCGCCAATTCCAACGCGATAAAATAAATCTAAACTGGTTTTTAATTTAAAAAAGTTAACTAACTCGTTTGTAACTTGCTCGTTAAGTGTGATTTTTAAATGTTTAAGTTTTCGGGTAAGTAATTCTTTTCCTTCTTCACCAATTTTTTTGGTGTTCTCGTTAAGAACATTTTTGATCTTATTTTTTGCTCTTGAAGTCGTTACATATTCCAACCAGTTTACCGTAGGTTTTTGGTTTGCCGATGTAATAACTTCAACCTGATCACCGCTTTTTAATTCATGGTTTAAAGGAACAAGACGTCCGTTTACGCGGGTTCCTCTTGTTTTAATTCCAATTTCTGAGTGAATGCTGAAAGCAAAATCGAGCGAAGTTGCCCCTTTTGGCAATGATTTTATTTCTCCTTTTGGGGTAAATATGAAAATTTCTTTTGAGTACAAATTCATTTTGAAATCTTCTACAAAATCTACCGCATTTGTCTCCGGATTTTCTAAAGCTTCGCGAAGTAAATTCAGCCAGACATCTAAGCCGCTTTCTTCGCTTGCGCCATTTTTATATTTGTAATGTGCCGCATAACCTTTTTCGGCAATTTCATCCATACGTTCGCTTCGAACCTGAACTTCGACCCAGCGTCCTTTGGGTCCCATAACCGTAATGTGAAGTGCTTCATAACCAGTTGATTTTGGAGATGAAATCCAGTCACGCAAACGGCTCGGGCTTGGTCTGTAGTGATCGGTTACGATGGAATATATTTTCCAGGCGATGAATTTTTCATCATGCGGATCTGATTTATAAACAATTCTAAGCGCAAATTTGTCGTACACTTCATCAAAACTTACGTTTTGCGCACGCATTTTACGGCGGATCGAATAAATAGATTTCGGACGGCCTTTTATAATATAATCTATATTTTCAGCATCAAGAGATTTCTTCAAAACATCCGAAATATCTTTGATATAAGCATCCTGTTCTTCTTTAGTTTCTCTAATTTTGCTTACAATATCTTCGTATACAGCAGGTTCTGTGTACTTTAATCCTAAATCTTCTAATTTGGTTTTGATATTGTAAAGTCCCAAACGATGGGCTAGAGGAGCGTAAATATAAAGCGTTTCCGAAGCAATTTTTGTCTGTTTATATTCTGCCATCGAATCCATGGTCTGCATGTTGTGAAGACGATCGGCTAATTTTATCAAAATTACACGTACGTCATCGTTCAAAGTCAGAATCATTTTGCGGAAATTTTCCGCCTGCATGGATGCATTTAAGTCTTTTTGGACTAATGAAATCTTAGTTAAACCTTCAACAAGCTGCGCTACTTTTGGGTTAAATAAACGCTCGATATCTTCGACAGTTATGGGAGTATCTTCGACAACATCGTGTAATAAAGCCGCGGCAATAGAGGTCGCTCCCAGACCAATTTCTGAGGCAACAATTTTTGCAACTGCAATAGGATGAAAGATATACGCTTCACCAGATTTGCGTCTTTGTTCTTTATGGGCATCAACAGCAACATCAAAAGCTTTCCGAATTAATTTTTTGTCGGCAGGGCTTAAAGTCTGGTAACTAATTCGCAGTAATTCCTTGTATTCGTGTGCAATTGCTTTGTTTTCTTTTTCAATATCTATTTCTATCATAACGGCATAGTTCAAGTACTAAAAATAAGAATAACTTAGAACATATACAAGGGAATGGATTGTTGATTTTAGAGTTTAGATTTTAGATTTTTTGAATAAAAAAAGGGCTTCGACTTCGCTCAGCCTGACAGAAAATAAATTCCAATTTTTTAAATTCCAAATCCCAATAAAAAAGAGCGCAGCGATTTTTTATAAATCTAAAATCTAAAATCTAAAATCTAAAATCTAAAATCTAAAATCTAAAATCTAAAATCTAAAATCTAAAATCTAAAATCTAAAATCTAAAATCTAAAATCTAAAATCTAAAATCTAAAATCTAA
>NZ_JAJQXA010000080.1 GCF_021245985.1 Flavobacterium soyae
TCACAGCGCTTAATGACGGAACTGCCGGGGTAGCCGGCTGCGCATTGATAACCGCAGCAGAGGATGCACCCGAAGTACAGCCGTTTGCTGAAGCCGTTACCGTGTAGCTTCCTGCCGGTGCCGTCAAGGTGTCCCCTGACTGGGAAACACCTGCCGAAGGGCTTATCGTATAGGTATTCGAAGCATCATAGTTTGTAATTGTAAAACTTCCAGATGCCGTTAAGCATGTAGGCTGGATCACAGCGCTTAAT
>NZ_JAJQXA010000081.1 GCF_021245985.1 Flavobacterium soyae
GTGCTTGTCCCCGCAGCTTTTCGCAGCTTATCACGCCCTTCATCGCCTCTGAGAGCCTAGGCATCCCCCATACGCCCTTATTTTGCTTATTGTACCAATCATAATATCAATTATGACCGTTTTTTTTTGTTCTCTACAATAAAATTGTAAAAAACGCTTTCTACTTTCTTATTATTTTCTTATCTCAATATGTCAATGAACTTTTATTTAGCCCAAGGTCTAAAGTCTAAAGTCTTAAAGTAAATCA
>NZ_JAJQXA010000082.1 GCF_021245985.1 Flavobacterium soyae
TGATTTACTTTAAGACTTTAGACTTTAGACCTTGGGCTAAATAAAAGTTCATTGACATATTGAGATAAGAAAATAATAAGAAAGTAGAAAGCGTTTTTTACAATTTTATTGTAGAGAACAAAAAAAACGGTCATAATTGATATTATGATTGGTACAATAAGCAAAATAAGGGCGTATGGGGGATGCCTAGGCTCTCAGAGGCGATGAAGGGCGTGATAAGCTGCGAAAAGCTGCGGGGACAAGCAC
>NZ_JAJQXA010000083.1 GCF_021245985.1 Flavobacterium soyae
CAAAATCAACAGATTCTGTATTTTTAAGTTCTTCTTTGGCTACACTCTGTGCATAATGCCAAAGTTCTTCCAGCTGTTGTTCAATACGTTCTTTACTCTTTTTAATAGCCTTCCCCCATACAAAAGTATAACGGTTGGCATTGGCTTCGATCTTTGTACCGTCAACAAAGGCAGTCTTAAGGCTTACGATGCCCTCCCTTTCCAACAAAAGGACAATTTGGGTGAAAATTTCTTTAATCTGCCCAT
>NZ_JAJQXA010000084.1 GCF_021245985.1 Flavobacterium soyae
TGCGGTTATCAATGCGCAGCCGGCTACCCCGACAGTTCCGTCATTAAGCGCTGTGATCCAGCCTACATGCTTAACGGCAGCAGGAAGTTTTACAATTACAAACTATGATGCTTCAAATACCTATACGGTAAGCCCGTCGGCAGGTGTTTCCCAGTCGGGGGATACTGTAACGGCACCGGCAGGAAGCTACACGGTAACGGCTTCAGCGAACGGCTGTACTTCGGGTGCATCCTCTGCTGCGG
>NZ_JAJQXA010000008.1 GCF_021245985.1 Flavobacterium soyae
ATCTAAAATCTAAAATCTAAAATCTAAAATCTAAAATCTAAAATCTAAAATCTAAAATCTAAAATCTAAAATCTAAAATCTAAAATCTAAAATCTAAAATCTAAAATCTAAAATCTAAAATCTAAAACCCTCTTTGTCTTTTCGCTTCAAAAATTAAAATAGCGGCAGCGACCGAAACATTCATGCTGTCGATTTCGCCCTGCATTGGGATAATGATGTTTTGTGTTGCGGCTTCACGCCATTTTTGCGTTAGGCCTGTAGCTTCTGTACCCACAACCAAAGCGGTTGGAGTGGTGAAGTTTTGGGTATGATAGGAAGTTGAATTTTGTAAAGTAGCCGAATAAAAATTGATCTTTTTTTCTTTCAAAAATGCAATAATTTCTTCGGTTGTTCCAGTGGCGATTTGGTTGGTAAATAAACAGCCAACGCTGGAGCGCACAATATTCGGGTTGTATAAATCGCTTTTTGGGTCAGCAATTAAAACGGCATCAAGATTTGCGGCATCTGCGGTACGTAAAACGGCACCAACATTTCCGGGTTTTTCAAGAGATTCAGCCACTAAAATTAATGGATTATCAGATAATTTTAAATCAGATAATTTTAAGGATTTGGTTTTGGCTACAGCCAAAATACCTTCGGTTGTATCGCGATAAGCTAGTTTTTGGTAAACTTCTTTGTTGATTTCGATTAACTGAACTGATTGAGCAACTAGTTTGTTAATTTGACTTTCTGTAACTAAATCGGGTAAAAATAAAATGGTTTCAATTTCGTAACCGCCTTTTATGGCTAATGAAATTTCGCGTTGTCCTTCAATTAAAAATGTTCCGGTTTGTTTTCTGGCTTTTGCTTTTTCCTGTAATAAAGCAAGCGATTTTATAAACGGATTTTGAACTGAAGTTATTTGTTTCATTTTTTTGAGTCTCAAAGTTGCAAAGGCTCAAAGGTACAGAGTTTTTTTCTTCCTGCAAGGTTTTTAAAACCTTGTAGGTTTTGAATTGTTATGGTTTTTGCCACGAATTACACGAATTTTCACTAATTATAATTGAACATAATCAAAATAAATTCGTGAAAATTCGTGTAATTTGTGGCAAACAAGAACTCAGTTATTTCTCAAAGACTTCTTTAACTTCAGTTTCAATAGGATGATCTGTTGTGAAATTGTATCCCATGATTTTTGCAAAAGTCTGGGCGAATTGTTTTTGGTAGAATTGCGAATCTGTTTTGATTTCGCCTTTTGGGGCAATTTCTGGTCCCATTGCGGCGAACCAAATTTGCGATGCGCCAACAATATCAGCTCCGTGATCTGTCCATTGTGATTTTATTTTGTCACCGCGGCCGTGATCTACGGTAATAAAAATAGTCGTTTTGTTTTTGTACTGTGGATCATTTTGTACAAAATCCCAGATTTCTTTAATCCATTTATCAACCTGATTAACGGCGTCAAGATACGATCTGTAATGACCATGATGCGCCCATTCGTCGGTTTCGCCGTAAGAGATATACAGCACTTTTGGTTTCTTGGTCTTAAGTTCGTCCATTGCCTCATAATGTGTAAAAACATCAAGGCATTCATCTTCGTGAAAAGGCTTAAACGAATTATTTCGCATTTCGTTTAATAATTTTTGAGAGGCTGTAGGCTTGTTTCCGCCCACATTATCAAAAGCAGAAATTACAGGGAAACCACTTCTTTCTTCATTTAAAATTCGGTCAAAAGCGTCCCACGCACCAAAAGCAGCAACTTTTCCTTTTAGTTTAGATTGTTTATTCAGAAATTCCAGAACATTTACGTTTGGATTGGGTTTGTAACCATTAGAATTTATCTGAACGTCAACATTTCCAGTCATAATCTCGCTATAACCAGGATAACTAAACCAATACGGATTTGAAACATCGACTTTACTTCCAAGATCACGATTTCCGTAAATTTGCCCTTTCGTAGCAATTTCTGTCCAGAAAAAAGGCATGATTTTTTGACGTGATGCTGCAAAATCTGAAGCAGCGTATTTTTTATAAATATAAGTACTGTCTCCCTGATTGAATTTTTTATCATTGGCAATCGCCGGATCTAATCCTTTAAAAACTTCCTGCCATCTAAAACCGTCAGTAGTTATGATGATAATGTTTTCTGTTTTTTGTGCAGAAGATAAAAAGCTGATTAAAATGAATAGAATTTGGACTACTTTTTTCATGTTGGATTGAGTTGCAAGATTTAGAATAAATAAGTTCAAATTTAATTCGTTTTATGAAGAAGATAACTGATTGACATTTTCTTAACTGATTCTTAAAACTGAATGGGTAAGAGTTGTCTTTTATTGCTCAAATAGATGTTTGAATGAATTTTTTAATATTTCTAATAATTTAGAAGGTCTAAATTCTGTTAATTTTATTGTAGATAATACTCTGTCAAATGCGACAAATGTTACAAAGGACTGTAAAACAGCTTTGTCAATGTTTGGATTTTCATAAAAACTTGTGTTTTGAAGAGTCATCACATTTACAATTATTAAATAAATTAGATATAGAAAGAATATGATGAATTTAATATTACTTAAAGATATTATATAATCATTTAACTCTATAAGTTTGAAATGTTGAATTCTTTTTGATCCATTATGGAAGTATACTACCGTTTTGTCAACTACAAATTTTATTTGATTATGTAATAAAAAAGCAAAGATTACTCCAACTGTTAAAACTAGATAGATCCACGTTTCTAAATTAATAACAGTAATTTGATAATATTGGTCTAATCGATAAGCAATCATTGGAATTAAAAATGATAGTGCCAAATAAAGATACAAACTAATTTGTATACTTAGGACAGGAATTGCAATAGCCGTAAATAATGCTAAAATTGTAATAGGTAAATAAATTATTTGGGCAATTATATTAAGAATCCGAGATTGGAACCTTTTATTTATTTGAAAAATAATTATGCAAATTATTATGTACAGAGCTATTTTTAAAAATAAATTATCAATTTTAGAAGAATAATTGATAAGAAGAAGAAATAAGTATCCGAACCCAACAATTAAGACGTTTATTAAGATAATTATTAATGTTGAAAAAAAATCTTTTCCACTACCTTTCATAATATGATTGTCATTAGTTTAGAAATTTATTTTATTTCTACAAAATCCCTCTCGCTTTAATCTCCAAATACTTATTAATAGCATCTAAAGTTAAATTCTCAGGCTGCGTTAAAACCGAGTGGATTCCGTATTTCTTTAATTCGTTTGCGATAAGACGTTTTTCAAACATGAATTTTTCGGCAATTACTTTATCGTAAACTTCCTGAATGGTATCTGTTTTTTTATTGATGATAGCGTTTAGTTCCGTATTCTGAAAAAAGACAACAACCAATAAATGACTTTTTGCAATTCCTTTTAAATAGGGAAGCTGACGGTGTAAACCGTCCATTGTTTCAAAGTTTGTGTACAGAATAATCAAACTTCTTTGGTTGATGTTTTTCTTGATATCAACATATAATCGGCTGTAATCGCTTTCGAAAAAGTCGGTTTTGATGTTGTATAAAGTTTCAAGGATTTTTTGCATTTGCGAACCTCTTCTTTCTGCAAAAACTCTGTTCTCTACTTTTTTCGAAAAAGCAAAAATTCCTGCTTTATCCTGTTTTTTCAAAATTACATTTGATAAAACTAGCGTTGAATTTATCGCATAATCCAATAAACTTAAACCATCAAAAGGCATTTGCATAACGCGCCCTTTGTCAATTGCCAAATAAACAGACTGCGATTTTTCGTCCTGAAACTGATTCACCATCAGTGCATTTTTCTTTGCTGTGGCTTTCCAGTTTATAGTTCTAAGATCATCACCCTGAACATATTCTTTAATTTGTTCAAATTCCATGGTATGACCAATTCGGCGGATTTTTTTAATTCCGTATTGATATAAATTATTTGAAAATGCTATTAAATCGTATTTTCTTAATTGAATATAAGACGGATAAGTTGGCACCATTTGATCTTTTGCAAAAGAAAATCTTCTTGAAATTAATCGTAAAGGCGAAGAAACATAAATATTTAAATAACCAAAATGATATTCGCCGCGTTCGGTTGGACGAAGATCGTATCCGATTTCTTTTTCTTCTGATGCTTTTACTTTTTTTGCAATTTTAAAATTACGAACCTGAAATTGAAACGGAATTTCATCAATTACCCTAACCAAAATTGGAAACGTATAATGATTTTTGATTTGAATGTTTATTGGATTTAAATCTCCGTTTGAAAGCTTTTCGGGTGTAATTCTCTCGGCTTCAATTCCTGTTTTGGCCAGATATAATATTAAAATATCCAAGCCTAAAAAAGTGATCAAAACCAAAACAATAAACCAAACCGCGTTGTATAAATTCGGAAAAATAAAAGCGCAGACAAATAATGCTATAATGCCCAAAAGCACATAGAAGAAGAAATTATTGAGATATAGACTTTTTATGAATTTCACTTTTTTTATAGTTTCAGGTTTCAAGTTTCAAGTTTTCCTGCAAGGTTTTTAAAACCTTGTAGGTATTTTTGACTTAGAATAAATTATACAATTAATACCTACGAGGTTTTGAAAACCTCGTAGGAACAGAGAATTATCTGGGAATCTCTACGGTTTCAATAATTTGTTTGATAATTTCAGAACTTGTAATTCCTTCCATTTCACGTTCCGGAGCAACGATAACACGGTGCTGTAATACAGGAATTGCAGCTTCTTTAATATCTTCAGGAGTAACAAAATCGCGTCCGCGAATTGCAGCGAAACCTTTTGATGCGTTCAAAATTGCAATCGATGCACGAGGCGAAGCTCCTAAATATAAAAAGGCATTTTCGCGTGTGTTTACTACGATTCTTGCGATATATTCTAATAGATTTTGCTCTACTCTAATTTGTTTAACTAAAGCTTGATATTGATTTATTTCTGCAGAAGAAAGAAGCGTTTGAATAGCTTCTAATTTTCCGTGATCCTGCAATAAATGCTCTCTCTGAATAATCAGGATTTCTTCATTTAATTTTGGATAATCGATTGTGATTTTGAATAAGAAACGGTCTAATTGCGCTTCTGGTAAACGGTAAGTTCCTTCCTGCTCAATTGGGTTTTGCGTTGCAATTACCAAAAACGGAGTTTCTAATTTATATCCAGAACCGTCAATTGTAATCTGGCGTTCTTCCATAACTTCAAAAAGAGCGGCTTGTGTTTTTGCCGGCGCACGGTTGATCTCATCAATTAAAATTAAATTAGAGAAGATTGGCCCTTTTTTGAATTCAAATTCTGAACTTTTTAAATTGAAAATAGAAGTTCCTAAAATGTCTGATGGCATTAAATCTGGCGTAAACTGAATTCGGCTAAAACCAATATTTAATGTTTTTGCCAATAATTTTGCTGTAATTGTTTTTGCAACTCCGGGAACACCTTCCAGTAAAACGTGTCCGTTTGATAAAATAGCAACCAAAAGCTGGTCAACCATTTTATGCTGTCCCACAATTACGGTTTCGATTTCTTTTTTAATGGCGTTTACATGCTCTAAAAGCGGTGCTAAATTTATTCGGGTTTCAAAATTCACATTTTCATTTGTAATTTCTGTTTCTGGTGTATTAATATCGTCCATGTTTGGTGTGTTTTTTAATTCGTTTTATTTTATTTTTTTGCCACAGATTATTAGGATTAAAAAAGATTTTTTCTAACTCTTTAAATTTTAAATCTTGACAAATATTTTTAATGTATAATTTTTTCGATTGCATTATTAATTCGGATTAAATCCTGTTCAATGCTGTCATGATAACTATTTCGGTGTTCGTTAATTAAAAATACGAGTTCCTGAATATCTTTTTCATCTTTACCTGTTTTATGATGCAGTTTTTTAACAAACTCGTCATCCAGTTTTGTGGTATCGATTAAATATTCGGTTCTGATTCTTTCTAAGAAATAAATGATTTTTTTATCGATGATATTTTTGTGATCGCCTTCCTGATAATACAAATTACCAATTGTTTTGGTAAAATCAATTGTCAAATTAGACAGGGGCTGCAAAATAGGAACAATTCGCTGTTTTCTTTTGGCATTAAATATCATAAAAATCAACATGCCAATCAGGAATAAATACCACGCCCATGCTAAGGCGGGCTGACTTAAAATATATCGAAGCGGTGACCCGGAAATATTTTCATCTGTCTGCAATTTTGTGTACCAAAAAACATCTCCTTTTGGGATATACGAAAGCACATTTTCAGCATATTGATAGCGATCCTTTTTGAGCATATTATAATTTGTAAAAGCAACAGGATGCATGTGCAGAAAGAAATTTCCGTTTTTATAAGGGATTTTTATAAAATTGATATTTTTCTTCTTTTTCGGATTTCCCTGATAACCTAAAACAATTGTGTTTAGCGTATCAATCTTAGAGAAATAATCAGCAATATCACCAGTTGATTTGTATGCTTTTCGACTCAGTTTTTTATTAGCCATCCAAACAAAAGCACTATCTGTTGGACGGAAATTTGAAGTATACTCAAACTTTAAACTGTCTAATAAAGGTTTGGGAAAATTTGCCATACTTAAAAAGGCATTATTTCCGTGTGAAACGAAATACATAATCTCCTTCATTGACTGATCGTCAATATTGTTTTGTACAGAAATATTAACAAAAGTCCCTTTTACAGAATAAGTTTCTACTAGTGAATCTTCATCGTATTTTGAATCTAAAAATTCATAAGGTGTTACAGCCGAAATTCTTTGGATTTTTTGTTTCTTAAAAATCCCGCCAATTTCTTTATCAAAAACATATAGCCCAAAAGGGATTTTGTCATTGACAGAATAAGTTGGACGCCAGTCAATAGGCTTTGGTTTGTCGTAATCTGAAACTAGAATTAAGATAAAAATAAAAACCAGAACAGAAATGTATATTTTGATACTTTTATTCATTAACTAAAGGTTTTTATTGCATTCTTAAATCTACTTTGTGCTTTGTTGAAAGTGTTTTCATCAATTTCAAATTCGCCATACCAAATATAATTGTAGAGGTATGACAAGTATGTAAACTCTTCTCTATGAGCAGGTCTTTGAAGCTCGTATAAATAATCTGAATTTGTTTTTTCGATATCCCATTCGATATAATTATTCTGGGCCATTATTTTTAAAAGCCAAAGATAATAGTATCGAATTGCAGCACGTTTTTCACCAGACTCGAGACTTTCTTTAATCAATTTTTCGAAATCTAAAAGATGAATATTTTTCTCGATATCAGAATAATAAACGGTTCTTTTATTAGAATTTTTGCCAAAAATCCATTGACCTTCTTTATTAATAATTGCTTTAACGATTAAGTAAATCATCAAAATAACTCCTAACGTCAAAATAATTCTAATCAATATACCCACAAAGCTCAAAGAAGCTTCGGTTGTACTAAACGAAAACAGACTTCTAAAAATACTGGCAAGCCAGTCTTTAAAACGATCCCAAAGACTTTTTTCGGGAGTTTTATATTCGTAAACAAAATCTGGATTGGTATATTTTTTCTGGTAATTTTTTGAAAAAGTCTTGGCTTCAATTGAGTCTGAATCAATTTGAATATCTTTTTCAGTGTATTTTATCGAAGCAATTTTTGGAGGATCTTCCGTCATCAAAGAATCCTGCGCATTCGAAATACTGCAGAAAAGGAAAAAAGATAAAATAAATAAAATTTTATTCATTACTGGTTTAATTAATTCGGTTTGGCTGATAATTTATGTACTTTTTTGTAAACAATAGCAGGATAAACCAAGTAATAAAATGAAATTATTCCTAAAGTAAATAATATAATAAAACAGCTTAACCAATTAGGCATATCGATAGAATATCTCGTAATAAATCCTTCAAGAAAACCTGCACCAATGGTAAAAGGAAAAGTACTTAAAAATATTTTAAAACTGTTTTTAAAACCAATTTTAAAAGAATTAATTCTTGAATAGGTTTTAGGAAACAGGATGGAAGCACCTAAAATAAACCCGGCGGCAGATTCAATTACAATGGCAAAAATTTCCATAGAACCATGAATCCAGATTCCGCGGACACTTTTCCAGAATACATTTTGCTCGTAAAAGAAATATTGAAAAGAACCCAGCATTAATGAATTTTGAAGAAAAACATAAAACGTTCCAATTCCTGCAAAAATTCCATACATATAGCATCTTGCGCCAACATAAAGATTGTTCATCGTAATGCCAATGAAACTTCCCCAGTTCGACCCAGATTCGTAAACAGCTACAGGATTTCCTTTCTTGATATTTTCTAAAGTCATATTGACATAATCGTCGCCTAATATCAATCGAACAAAATTTGGATCGTAGCGTGCAGAAACTACCCCCATTGCAACGGTGGCAAAAAAGAGGATAAAAGCGTATAAAAGATATCTTTTGTATTCAAAAAGCAAAAGCGGCACTTCTATTTTAAAAAATTCTACAATCCTGTTTTTTTCCGTTCGCTTCGTTTTATAAATCTTTTGATAAATCTGTGAAGCTAAATGATTTAAATAGATAACTGTCTTACTTTTAGGGTAATAAGTTTGCGCATAGGAAAGATCATTCATTAATTGAATGTACAAATTAGCTAATTCGTCAGGATTTTTCTTAGCTTTACCGAAAATAGCTAGCTCAAATTCCAGCCATTTTTCTTTATTTTGTTTTATAAAGGCAACTTCTCTCATTGAGGGCTAAAATATAAAATATGTCAGAATTATCTATTAACACAACACAAAATGTTAAAATAAATTTTGTCGCCGCCTCTGTAGGTGAGCGATTAGGTGCTTATTTCATTGATGCAGGCATTAAACTTTCGTATATATTTTTGATTATTTGGGTGTTTTTTTACTGGATGGACATCGATAGCTTAATGACAAATTTAGATACCTGGTCAAGAGGGGCCATATTTCTGGTGTTATTTTTCCCGCTGATTATTTACTCTATAACTTTAGAAAGTATTTTTGAAGGACAGTCCTTTGGGAAAAAACTAGTTAAAATTAAAGTTGTAAAAATAGACGGTTATCAAGCAAGTTTTGGCGATTACCTTATTCGCTGGTTTTTTAGAATTATTGATTTTAGTTTATTCAACGGAATCATTGGTTTAATTGCAGTGGCTTCGAGTAAAAAATCACAGCGATTAGGGGATATGGCAGCCGGAACAGCTGTAATTACTTTAAAAAACAAAATTAATATCAGCCATACAATCCTTGAAGATATTGGCGAAGCTTATGTGCCGACTTATCCTTTGGTAATTAAATTATCTGATAATGATATGAGAATTATTAAGGAAACGTACCAAAGTGCGCTGGCTAAAAATGATCACGAAATTATCTACAAACTGGTTACAAAAATCGAAAGTGTTACCGGAATCAAAAATCAATCAGGAAATAACAGTGATTTTATTAGGGTAATTTTAAAAGATTACAATTTTTATACACAGCATATGTAATGAATTGCTTAGAGTTAATTCATTGTATTTCTTAGTATTAATTATCCATAAATTTTATAAATTTATCAGACTTGTAAAATCAGGATTATAAATTAAATTCTAAATGATATGATGATTAAAAAATTAACTGCAGTATTATTACTGTTTTTTGTATCTTTTTTTGGTTTTGCTCAAGGCGGAAAAAAATTAGATAAAATTATTAAAAGAGATTATCAGATTATTGAAGGTACAATTAGTAAAATATCTGATAAAACGATTGAATATTCTTTACCCGGAGAAACGCTGGTCATTTCTCTCGATGTTTCGCAAATAGCCAGAATCGATTTTGCAAGCGGGCGTTCGCAGACTTTTGATGTAAGTCAGGGAAATAATGCATCTTCAAATCCTCCGGTTATTGCAGCTGCAGAAACAAAACCTAATACTATTGCTGTACTTCCGGTTCCGTATTTAAATTCAGATACACAGGAAAGCTCAGAAGATATGGCAAAATTTGCCCAGAATGATCTTTATAATAAATTGATCGATAAATCGTCGAATATTTTTCCGCTTACAGTTCAGGATTTAAGAACAACGAATAGTTTACTGCACAAAGCAGGAATTGATCACAACAATATTGATGAAACACCAATTGAAGATCTTGAAAAAATTCTTGGTGTCGATAATGTTGTAGCGGCAAAAGTTTCTTATACCATGAATTCAGGAACAACTGCCACAACTTACAGCAGCGGAGGCGCAAAAGTAAGCGACAATAATAAGAAGGTAAAAACTAATGATGTTTCGACAACAACTGCAAACACACAGGTTTATTACTATTACACGGTTTATTTTGACATGTATAAAAACAACACAAAAATATATTCGCAGACTCGTAAACCGTTTTTGGCGGTAAAAGACAGCTGGGTCGATTCAATTACTTATTTATTGAAAAGAAGCCCTATTTACACAAAAAAATAACAAATTGAGGAGCTGCAATTAATTTAATCTTTGTATCTCTGCACCTTTAATTTTTTGCACCTTAAAAAATGTTTCATTTATTAGATATTATTGGCACGATGGCATTTGCAATGTCCGGAGCATTAACAGCAATGCATAAAAGACTCGATCCGTTTGGGGTTTTTATCATTGCTTTTGTTACGGCTGTTGGCGGCGGAACGCTTCGTGATGTTTTAATTGGAAGAACTCCAGTGGGCTGGATGATGAATCTTCAGTACGTTTATGTTATTATTTTAGGTTTTTTTCTGGCTATTATTTTCAGAAAAAAGTTTGATAAACTAAGAACTTCCCTGTTTTTGTTTGATACCATTGGTTTAGGGGTTTTTACCTTAATTGGCCTTGAAAGAGGAATTGTAACGGGTCTTCATCCTGTAATTTGTGTGGCTTTAGGAACCATGACAGCTTGTTTTGGCGGAGTAATTCGGGATATTTTATGTACCGAAATCCCAACGATTTTTAGAAGAGAAATCTACGCAACAATCTGTATTTTTGGAGGAATCGTATTCTTTGGCCTTAAGAAATTAAATTTAGAAGATGATGTTTTGTACCTTGTAACCTCTGTTGTAATAATTTCAGTTCGTTTACTGGCGGTAAAATACAAATGGTATCTTCCGGCTTTTGAACATAAATAAAGATTTTTAAATTTAGCCACAGATTAAATTGATTAAAAAGATTTTCTTTGCTAATTAAAAATCATTCTAATCTTTTTTCCCGATAGCTATCGGGAGTAGCATAAAAATGAAATACACCGTAAAAAAATACGATCAAAACGATTACAAATTATGGAATGACTTTATTGTTCAGGCCAAAAATGCAACGTTTTTATTTCATCGTGATTTTATGGAATATCATCAGGATCGGTTTGAAGATTTTTCACTTTTAATTTTTGAAGAAGAAAAACTAAAAGCTATTCTGCCAGCCAATAAAAAAGAAAACTCCATTTATTCGCATCAGGGTCTTACTTATGGAGGATTGGTTTTTTCGTCTAAATTAAATGCCGAAAAAACAGAGTCAATTCTAAACTCGGTTTTATTGTTTTTGAAAGAAAACGCAATTAAAACTTTTTATTACAAGCCTATTCCGATTTTTTACTTTCCGGAAGGAAATCAGGAACTTGACTTTTTTTTATTTAAAAGAGGAGCGGTTTTAGAACGGAAAGAAATGAATTTGGCAGCCAATTTAAATTCTCCACTAAAAATCTCAAAAAGTAAATTAAAACATTTTAGAAGAATTGAAAATCTTGATTTGGATATTATTGAAGAAGAAGATTTTAAACCGTTTTGGAATGAAGTTTTAGAACCGAGATTATTAGAGAAATTTAATGAAAAACCCGTTCATTCAAAAGAAGAAATAGCACTTTTAAAAGAGCGATTCCCCAAAAACATCAAACAATTTTCAGTTTATCAAAATGATGAAATTATTGCGGGAATAACCATTTTTGAAACCCAAAATGTTGTAAAATCACAATATGGGGCCACTTCTAAAAAAGGAGAAGAAACGCGGGCATTAGATTTTTTATTCATTAATTTGATCCACCGATACAAACGAAAAGGAAAACATTTTTTTGATATGGGAATTGTAAATGAACAAAACGAATCCGGCTATCATTCTGGTCTTCTAAAACAAAAAGAAGAATTAGGCTGTAAAGTTTACAATCAGGATTTTTATAAATTGGATATAAAATGATACTGTTTCTAGATCTAAAAAAAATTAATGAACCGTATGAAGCTGCTTTTCAGAAGAAACTGAAACTGGTTTTAGAGAATGGCTGGTATATTTTAGGAAAAGAAACAGAAACCTTCGAAAAAGCTTTTGCCAAATATTGCCAAAACAAATACTGCATTGGAGTAGGGAATGGCTTTGATGCTTTGGTTTTGATTTTTAAAGGTTATATCGAACTCGGAAAACTCAAAAAAGGCGATGAAGTTATTGTTCCTGCAAATACTTATATTGCCAGTGTTTTAGCCATTTTACAAGCAGATTTAGTTCCCGTTTTGGTTGAACCGAAATTAGAAACCTACAACATCAATCCGGATTTAATTCCCGAAAAAATCACATCAAAAACAAAAGCCATTTTAGCCGTCCATCTTTACGGACAATTAGCCGAAATGGATAAAATAAATGAAATTGCATTGCAAAATGATTTGATAATTGTTGAAGATGCAGCACAATCGCATGGAGCAGAAAGAAATCTAAAATCTAAAATCTACAATCTAAAATCTGCAATCGCTTATAGTTTTTATCCCGGAAAAAACCTGGGCTGTCTTGGCGATGGCGGAGCAATTACAACCAACGATCCAGAATTAGTAAAAGTGTTGTTTTCGCTTCGAAATTATGGTTCAGAGCAAAAATATTATAACGAATATATTGGCGTAAATTCAAGATTAGATGAATTACAAGCCGCATTTTTAAACGTAAAACTGTCCAATTTAGATGCCGATAATGAGAAACGAAGAGCAATTGCAAAACGTTATTTAGCTGCAATTAAAAATGATAAAATAGAATTGCCGTTTTGGGATTTTTCAAACAATCATGTTTTTCATTTATTTGTTATAAGAACTAAAAACAGAGATCATTTACAGCAGTATTTGACCAAAAATAATATCCAAACCGTAATTCATTATCCGGTTCCACCGCATAAACAAAACGCATTTCCAGACTGGAATAATTTATCATTTCCTATTACGGAAAAGATTCACAATGAAGTTTTAAGTTTACCAATGAGTCCTGTTTTGACAGAAACGGAAGTAGATTACATTATCGAAATTCTAAATCAGTATTAATTCGTGACTGATAGCAAAAAATCATATCAGCAGATTTTAAAAACAACTTCACTTTTTGGAGGCGTTCAGTTTTTTTCTATTTTAATTTCAATAATCCGCACCAAATTAATTGCCGTTTTTATAGGTCCGGCCGGAATGGGAATTATAGCTTTATTAAATTCTACTTTAAGTGTTTTAAGCAGTGTTTCGGGTCTTGGAATTGAAACCAGCGCAGTCAAAAGTATTTCAGAAAATTTCAATAAAGACGATATTCGAATGGTTTCGATAACGATTCGAATTGTAAAAAGAATTGTTTTTTTTACTGGAATATTAGGAATGCTATTGACTATAATTTTCTCAAAAGCTTTAAGTATTCTCACTTTTGGAGATTCGAGCCAAACGTATTCGTTTATATTTCTTTCCCTTACTATTTTATTCAAACAATTATCTTCTGGACAATTGGCTGTTTTGCAAGGTTTAAGACATTTGAGGTTTTTGGCTAAAGCCAATTTTTATGGAAATTTATTCGGATTATTGTTTTCAATTCCACTCTATATCTATTTTAAGATTGAAGCCATAATTCCAACCATTTTGCTTGCATCCGTAACTTCATTGATTTTTTCGTTTTATTATTCAAATAAAGTTAGAGTAGAAAGCAAGAAAGGAGAAATTACAAACGATGTCTTTGTAACCGAAGGAAAATCGATTATAAAATTAGGCTTTATGCTTACCATAAGCAGTGTTTTAACGCTTTTGACAGCTTATCTAATTCAAATTTATATTGGCAAAACCGGAGGCTTGGAACAAGTAGGATTTTATAACGCCGGATTTACATTGCTAAACTCCTATGTGGGAATTATTTTTACGGTTATGAGCACCGATTATTTCCCGAAATTGGCTTCTATAAACTCTGATAATGATAAAGTTAGAGTTAGCGTACAGCAGCAGGCTTTTATTTCGGTTTTAATTATAACGCCCATTATTGTTTTGTTTCTTGCTTTCAGCCAAGTTATTGTTAAGATGCTTTATACCTTAAAATTTGAGGCTATTTTACCCATGATTTGCATTGGAATTTTAGGAATGCTTTTTCGCGCTGTTTCCTGGGCAATGGGATTTATTTTAATTGCAAAAGGTGATTCTAAAATGTTTATAAAAACTGCCGTTGGTTTTAATGTTTTATCTTTAGTAATGAATATTTTAGGCTATTATTTTTACGGATTAGAAGGTTTGGGTTTTAGTTTCTGTCTTTATTTTTTATGTCATTTTATCGGCTTAAAAATCATCACTAAAAAAAGATATAATTTTTATTTTGAAACAGAGTTTTTCCAAATCTATTTGGTTTGTTTGGTAATTTGTATTGCTTCATTTTTACTCCGATTTATCGAAACTTCGGTTTTAAAATATGGGTTATTATCGGTTATGATTTTGATATCTTTCGGTTTTAGTTTGTATCATATTGATAAAAAGATGAATTTAAGCGAAATATTTACGTCATTTGTTCAGCGAAAAAAAGAGAATAATGATTCAGAATAGTTATAGAAAATGCAGGTCATTTTATCATAAATTAAAGTTTTACTGGAAAGTAAACTGGATCAAAACGCTGTATTTTAACTTTAAGAAATTTCCTTTTGCAATCGCTAAAAAAATGCCTGTTTTCTTTTATGGGAAAGTAAAATTCACCTCAATTAATGGTGAAATTCAACTGGATGGAAAAATCCAAAAAGGAATGATTGGTTTTGGTCAGCCTTATGAATTAAACACGGTTCACAAAGGAATCGCTGAAATTAATATTTTAGGGAAATTAATTTTTAAAGGAAAATTCCAGTTTGGCAAAGATTATTTTGTTTTCGTTGGAGAAAATGCGGTTTGCGAACTCGGAAATATGGCTTCTCTCGCTTCAAGCGGAAAAATAATCTGCACTGAAAAAATTGTTTTGGGTGAATATGCCCGTTTTGGTTCTGAATCGCAGATTATTGATACCAATTTTCATGATTTAATTGATACTCAAACTGGAGAAAAACTAAAAAAATCGACTCCAATCACTATTGGGAATTATAATTTTATGAGCAACAGGGTTTCTGTTTTAAAAGGAACTCAAACACCAAATTTCTGCACCGTTGCATCAAATAGTTTATGTACCAAAGATTATACTTCGCTTGGCGAAAATATCTTAATAGGAGGTGTTCCGGCTAAATTAATCCGAAGTAATATTTCACGCGATTGGAGCGGAGAAAAACAGCAGCTTGATGATTTTTTGACAATTTAAAAATGCGTTTATGGTACGCGGATTTTACGGATTTACTTCGTAAAGACGCGGATTGACACGGATTTTATTTTTTAAATAGATAATAAAAAAATCCGTTTTAATCCGCGTTTTATTAATCATTTAAATAATATACGAAACCGATGCTTTATTTCAAGAAGAATATATTTTGACAGCAGCTTATAATTAGAGGTTTTAAAGTTTAAAAACATTTCAAAATGGATTCGTTTTAAAATAGCTTTATCCTCTTGTTTTGTTCTGTTTAATTGAATAGCTTTCTTGATAATCAAATAAGTAGAATAATTGATTTTTCTGGATCTTGAATCATTTTTGATATGAAAATGAGTCCCTAAAGATGTTGTTGTAATTCGTTTTTTGATTAAAATTTCATCGATATAATCAAAATCATATTTACGTGAAGCACGAATCCATAAATCTAAATCCTCATAAGCCAGATTTTCATCATAACCCTGTAAATCATCAAAAACCGATTTTTTAACCATTGATGAAACAGAGCAAATACTATTTCCACCCGAAAGTACACTCAAATAAATGTCTCCGGTTTCTCTTTTTTCGATTGTTTTTTTGGATTCATCAACCGGAAAAAAATAAAAATAAGAATCGCCTTTTTCATTAATTAGTTCAGCATTTCCGTAAACAATCCCAAGATTTTCAAACCTGTTTTTTTCGAAAGCTTTTAATTGTAATGAAACACAATCGGGTAATAAAATATCATCACAAGCCAAATCAATAATATATTCGCCGTTGGCAAGTTTTAGTGCTTTATTAAAAGATTTTGTACTTCCTAAATTAGTTTCATTTTCAATAAATTGAATTTCCGGATAAGCTGCAATCCAGTTTTTTATAACTTCTCGCGAATTATCAGTACTAAAATCATCTACAATTATCAATTCAATAAAAGGATAATCCTGATTTAGAGCAGATAATAAACTCTGCAAAACAAATTTTTCATGGTTATAGCACAGGCATATAATGCTCACTATTGATTTATCCTGCATATTGTTTATAAAGATTTGTTTAATTTAAAATGGATAAAAATCTATTAAACACATAGAAACATAGATCATTAGCTGTTGTTTTTTAGATCATTAAAAAAGCAAGCTTTCACACATAGACACGCTATGTCACTTGATGCGAAAGTGAAACGCTTTTTTAGAAGGTTTAAACTATGTTTCTATGTGTTAAAAAGATATATTTGATACGAAAATAAGAAATCAAGAATGATATCATCTCACAAAAAAAAGAAAATTGCTCTTATTGGTTATCGCTTAAGCGGAGGCGGAAGCGATAAAGTAATGGCAAATTTGTCTGTTTTTTTTGAAAAACATGGTTTTGATGTTGATATAATTATTGTTCTGGATGAAGTTAATTTTCCCTATTCAGGAAAATTGGTAAACTTAGGATTGCTGAAAAACAAAAGCAACGGATTGTATAATAAAGTCAAAAGATTAAAGGTTTTAAGAGCATATTTAAACCAGAATCAGTTTGATTTTATTATTGATTTTCGTTTTCGTACAAAAATCCTGCAGGAACTTATTTTAGCCCGATTTATATATAATACCAAAACTATTTTTACCGTTCACAGTTTTTTAATCGATCATTATATGCCCAAAAAACCGTGGCTGACACGATTGATGTACAATCATTGTTATGCCAATGTGGCGATTACAGATGAAATGAAAATGTTGATTGAAAGTACACATAAACTGCAAAATGTAATTACAATTCATAATCCGGTAAATCTTGAAGAAATTAAGGAAAAACAAGATGAAAAAATAGAATTGGAATTTGATTTCATAATCGCAATTGGTCAATATGAAAACGAAATTAAACAATTTGACAAACTGATTTTAAGTTACAGCAAATCTAATCTGCCTCAAAAACAGATTCATTTGATAATTATAGGAAATGGTGATGAAACAAAGCTCAAAAAAGTAATTTTAGAAAATAATGTTTCCCAGTTTGTTCATCTTTTAGGCTATCAAAATAATCCGTTTAAATATGTACAGAAAGCCAAATTTTTGGTTTTATGCAGTAAAAACGAAGGTTTTCCAAATGTGATTTTAGAAGCTTTAGCCTGCGAAACTCCAGTTGTATCTTTTGATTGTGATTTTGGGCCAAGAGATATGATTACTTCTTTTGAAAATGGTATTTTAGTCGAGAATCAAAATTGGGACAAACTAACAGAAGCAATGAATTTATTTACGGTTAATGAAAGTTTATATCAGCATTGTAAAAAAAATGCATTAAAAAGTATTGAGTACTTTTTATTAGAAAAAATTGGACAGCAATGGTTAAATTTGCTTGAGGAACATTCATAATATGACAACAATTCAAGATATTTCATTACTTAAAATTCCGGTGGTAGAAGACTTGAGCGGGAATTTGGCTTTTATTCAAAACGGAGTCCTGCCTTTTGAATTTAAGCGTGTTTATTATCTTTTTGATGTTCCAAGCAGTGCTTTTCGCGGAGGGCATTCGCATATAGTACAGCATGAAGTTTTGATCGCTTTAAGCGGAAGTTTTGAAGTAACGGTAAATGACGGAAAAGAGAAAAAAAGCTATTTACTCAACAAACCCAATGTTGGATTGTATCTCCCGAAAGGAATTTGGAGAGAGTTAGAAAACTTTTCTTCGGGCGCGGTTTGTCTGGTTTTGGCTTCAGATGTTTTTGAAGAGACTGATTATATTCGGGATTATGAAACTTTCTTGAATTCTAAAAAATGAAACTGCTTTACATTGTTCCCAACATAAAAAATGCGGGAGGAGTTGCCAGAGTTTTGTCCATTAAAGCTAATTATTTTATTGAACACTTTGGTTACGAAGTTCATATTCTGTCACAAAATGAAAAAGATAATTTACCTTTTTACGATTTCAGTTCTAACATTATCTTTCATAATATGATTTTGGAGGGAAATGTTTTTCATTTTCTAAACTCCTATAAAAAGCAGTTAAATCAAAAAATTGCAGCAATAAAACCAGATGTAATTCTTGTTGCTGATAATGGTTTGAAAGCTTTTATTTTACCAATGATTGTTAAAGCGAAAATTCCAATTGTTTTGGAGATTCATTCTTCTAAATTTATTGAAGGACAATCATTAAAACCAAATATCTTTTCAAAATTAAAATATCGATTCAAAGATTTTGGTGCCATAAAATATACTAAAGTAGTCGCTTTATCTCCCGAAAATCTAAAAAATTGGCATATTAATAACGCCGTAATAATTCCGAATCCGACCTGGATTAAAATCGAAAATGCTGCAGCTTTAAAAAACAAACGGGTTATTGCTGTTGCAAGAAATTCGTATGAAAAAGGTTTAGACAGAATGCTGTTAATCTGGGAAAAAGTAACCCAAAAACATCCAGAATGGACTTTAGATATTTATACAGATGAAATTGATTCTTTAAACAATATTGTCATTGATTTAGGATTAACTTCCACAATAAATATTTTTAGTTTTGTAAAAAATATAGAAGAGAAATACCTTGAATCTTCTATTTTAGTTATGACTTCGCGATTTGAAGCATTTCCAATGGTTTTGATAGAAGCAATGTATTTAGGTTTACCAAGTGTTTCTTATGATTGTCCTTCGGGGCCGAGATCTATCATTACAGATAATGAAAATGGCTTTTTAATCCCGGATGGAGATTTAGAATTGTTTGCTGAAAAACTTTCTTTTTTAATTGAAAACGAAGAATTGAGAATAAAATTTGGCACGGCATCAAAAGAAAAAATGAAAGAATATCAGCTTGAACCTGTTATGAAACAATGGAAAGTTTTATTAGAGAATTTCTAATTTGTTTTTATACTGCACAAATAGGTTAATTTGTAAATATTAAGCAGCAGTAAAGAAGGATTTTTGGAGTTTAGCTGTTTTAAAATTAGGGCATTAAATGTCTTGAAGAATAACCCTGCCGGATAACGTAGTTTAAAACGTTTCAGTAAATGGTATACCTTCAGTATTTTTAAAAAATCAGAATCAATTTGTTTTTTGCGATCAAGAATAAGCAGGTTTTCTAAGCTGTTTTTTACTTTAGATATATAAATAAGGTTTTCGTCAATATCGCCATGCTGAATCGCATTTTCAATATGTTTTACCTTAAAATCAGACTGACTTACCTGATAAGCAAAAAGTGTATCTTCATGTCCGTATTTAATTAAACTAGAATCAAATTTTATCTTTATAAAACAATTTTTTTTAATTAATGTATTATTGAACATCAAGGTTTTATACAAAGCAGTATTTCTTTGAGAAACCGTTTTGTCTTCAACCAAACGTCCGTATTTCCAACGTAATTTTTGTTTATCAGAAGAAACATTTTCAGGATGAATTCGGCCGCCATAAACAATATCAAAATCCTGTAAATTATCTAAATAGTTTTGTATATAATTGGGATTGATTACGATAGAATCGCCATCAATAAAAAGAAGATCTTGGTATTGTGCTTTTGATGCTAAAAGATTTCTGTTAGAACTTAACCCAATGTTTTTTTCTAAAGAAACAAAAGAACAGTTCTGTAGAGTATTTATTTTTTCATTTTCTTTATTCAGTGCAGAATTTGAAGCATCATCCTGACACAGAATTTCAAAGTTAATTCCAATAAAACGGCATTGTTCAGCAAGTTCTTCTACAAGCGAAAATACATTGTAATTATAAACCGGAATTAAAATAGAAAGCATTTATTCTCTTTTTTAAAATATATTTGTAAAGGAAATGTTTTTTATTAAAATAATAAATCAAAAATGAATTTAAGGTCTCTTTATTATGCTATTTCTCCAAAGTCAAGATTTCTGGTTCGTAAGATTTATTATTTTCCTGCTGATTTTTGGAATTCTTTAAATAGAAACAAAAACAAATATGAACCTAAAAAAGGAGATATCTTTATAGGTTCCGGCGATTTCTTGTCGCAAGGAAAACATCATTTAGAACTCTTAAAAGAATATACTTCGCTACAGCCTGATTATTCTGTATTAGATGTTGGCTGCGGAATTGGCCGCGCTGCAGTGCCCTTAACGCAGTATTTATCAACAAAAGGAAAATACGAAGGTTTTGATGTGGTGAAAAAAGGAATTGATTGGTGCAGAAAAAACATCAGCAAAGATTTCTCTAATTTTAATTTTCAGCACATTTCGCTCAATAATGATTTATACAATCTAACCAATCAAAAGGCAGAGAACTTTAAATTTCCTTATGAAGATAATTCTTTTGATACCGTTTTTCTGTTCTCGGTTTTTACCCATATGCAGCCAAAGGAAGTTCAGAATTATTTAAATGAAATTTACAGAGTTTTAAAACCTGATGGAAAATGTCTTTCGACTTTCTTTCTTTATGACGATCAAAATGAAGAATACATTTCAAAAGAAAATAAAGGATTCTGTTTTCCTTACCAAAAGGAAAACTACAGATTAATGAATGAAAAAGTTCCTTCGGCAAATATAGCTTTTAAAGAAGAATTACTTTTTGAAATGATTCAAACAAGCCAATTAAAATTAGAAAATAAGATATACGGAACCTGGTCAAACAGAGCGGTTAATGACTTGTTTGATTATCAGGATATTTTAATTCTAAAAAAAGTTTAAGATTTATACGCTTCTTTGAACCACTTCGAAGATTCTTTCGTCTTCACATTTTAATGTTTTAGAAGGGAATTTCATCAACAAAGCATAATCATGAGTTGCCATGATAACAGTTTTACCAAGTGCGTTGATGTTTTTTAATACTTCTAAAACCTCAGAACTTGTCTGCGGATCAAGGTTTCCTGTAGGTTCATCTGCAAGGATAAATTCAGGATCGTTAAGTAAAGCTCTTGCAATTGCAACACGCTGCTGTTCACCGCCAGAAAGCTGGTGAGGCATTTTGTTAAGGAAATCTTTCATTCCAACTTTATCTAAAACTTCGTCGATTTTGTATTCCATCGCCTCTTTTTCAGTCCATCCGGTTGCTTTAAGAACAAAAAGCATATTGTCCTGAACAGAACGGTCTGGAAGTAGTTTAAAGTCTTGGAAAACAATCCCGATTTTACGTCTTAAATACGGAATATCTTTCTCTTTTAAAGTTGCCAAATCAAAGTCAACAATATGAGCTTCACCTTCTGTTAAAGGTAAATCTGCGTACAAAGTTTTTAAAAAGCTGCTTTTTCCTGAACCTGTTTTCCCAATGATATAGATGAACTCTCCATGCTGAACATCTAAGTTAATATGAGATAAAATTTTTCTTCCTTCTTGGTATATAGTGACTTCTTTAAGAGATAGTACGGTTTCTGACATAATAAAATTGATTTGAATGGTAAAAGTAATAAGATAACGTTTGTATTCAAAATAAATTTCAATCATTTCTGTGAGAAATTTCAAAAAATAGCCACAGATTAAAGGATTATAATGATTTTATTCCTTTTGCGAAAGCTAATTTTTAATCTGTAAGAATCTGTGAAATCTGTGGCGAACATAACAGGATTATTATTGTAATTGTAAAACAGAAAAATATTTGTAGAAAGTTTGAGAACCAATCTTTTGGCATTTAAGATGCTGTTTAATAATTGCGATTAAAACATTTATTCATAATAAATTCAAGAAACGTTTCGTTATAAACGGTATAAAATGATAAATTTGAATACTAAATATAACTAAAATGCGTAGACTTTCCTGGTTCTTTTTATTCCAAATTATCCTTACTTCGACCATAGTTTCGGCACAAAAATCAGCTATTTATACTTACGATTTAAAGGATTTTGACAAAGCACAGGCTTTATATAACGATAAACAATACGCTTCGGCACAACATATTTTTGAGTATGTAAAAAATAATACAGCGCAAACAGAAGAAGTAAAGTCAGACTGTGCTTATTACATAGCCAATTGTGCTATTAGAACCAATCAGCCAAATGCCGATGCTTTGATGGAAAAATTTGTTGATGATTATCCAACAAGCACCAAACAAAATCAGGCTTATATTGAAGTGGCACAGTATTTCTTCGAGCAGGGAAATTATCCAAAAGCTTTGCAATGGTTTGACAAAGTTGACGAAGGTTACATGAGTAAAAAAGATTCGGATAAATTTAATTTCCAAAAAGGCTATAGTTATTTTAATGCTAAAAATAAAAAAGAAGCCACAACGTATTTTAATAAAGTAGTAAACTCTCCTGAATTTGGTTCACAAGCTAAATATTACTTAGGATTTATGGCATATGAGGGCGACGATTATAAAGAAGCAACGAAATATTTTGATGAAGTTTCAGGCGAAGAAAAATACAAAGAAAAGCTTTCGTATTATCAGGCTGATATGAATTTCAAACTTGGAAATTTTCAAAAAGCAATCGATTTGGGCCAAAAAGCAATGGCGAAATCAAATGAAATGGAAAAATCTGAACTGAATAAAATTATTGGTGAAAGTTATTTCAACTTAAAACAATATGATAAAGCCATTCCGTATTTAGAGCAATACGCAGGAAAAAAAGGAAAATGGAATAATACTGATTTCTACCAATTAGGTTATGCGTATTATGAGCAGAAAAATTACGAAAAAGCCATTTCTCAGTTCAATAAAATTATTGAAGGAAAAGATTTTGTAGCTCAAAACGCCTATTATCATTTAGGATTAAGTTATTTAAATACAGGTAAAAAGCAAGAAGCTTTGAATGCGTTTAAAAATGCTTCAGAAATGGATTTCAATGCACAGATTCAGGAAGATGCAGCGCTGAATTATGCCAAAGTAAGTTATGATATCGGTAACGCTTACCAAACTGTTCCGGGAATTTTACTTGATTTCTTAAAAAAATATCCAAACAATTCAAACAGGGCAGAAGTAGAAAAACTTTTAGTTGACTCTTATATTTCGACTAAAAACTACAAAGAAGCTTTGGTTTTATTAGAAAAAAACAGAAGTGCCGAAAATAAAGCGGCGTATCAAAAAGTACTTTTTTACAGAGGAGTTGAATTGTTTAATGAATCGAATTATACGGAAGCCGGAAAAATGTTTAAAAGCGCGATAAGCGAGCAAAAAACGCCTGAATTTACAGCTCGTGCCACTTTCTGGAAAGCAGAAACAGAATATGTTTCAGATGATTTCCAAAATGCATTATTGACGTACAAACAATTTGCCGGACTTGCTGCAGCAAAATCTACAGACGAATATAAAAACATCAATTATAACATTGGTTATACGTATTTTAAATTGAAAGAATACGATCAGGCGGCGAACTCGTTTCAGGCGCAGATTGATAATTCTCCTTCAGATAAAGCACGTTTAAACGATTCGTATTTACGTTTAGGAGATTCACGTTTTGTGAATTCTAAATATGCTCAGGCAAATGAAGCTTACGGAAAAGCAATGGACGCAAAAAGTGTAGATGCCGATTATGCTCAGTTTCAAAAAGCACTTTCGTATGGTTTTATGTCTAAAAATGATCAAAAAATCAACGAGTTGAATAACTTCCTAAAAATGTATAAAAAATCAGAATATCGTGATGATGCTTTATTCGAATTAGGAAATACATATGTGGCGGATAAAAAGAATGATTTAGCGATTAAAACATACGATCAGTTAATTTCTGAATACAAAAACGGATCTTTTACTTCAAAATCTATTTTGAAACAAGGTTTGATTTATTACAATTCAGATCGTGATGAACAAGCGCTGGCAAAATTCAAGAAAGTGGCGGCCGAGTTCCCAAAAACTCCGGAAGCTCTTGAAGCCGTTTCGACAGCAAGATTAATTTATGTTGATTCAGGAAAAGTAGATGAATATGCAGCCTGGGTTAGAACTTTAGATTTCGTTTCGGTTACAGATGCTGAATTGGATAATGATACTTACGATGCGGCTAACAAACAATACAGTCAAAATAACAGCAAAGCAGCGATTACAGGGTTTGCAGGTTATGTGAGCAAATTTCCTGCCGGATTACATGCTTTAGAAGCTAATTTCAATTTAGCACAATTATATTATGCGGAAGGTTCTGAAACCAAATCAACTCAGAATTATCAGTATGTAATTGACCAGCCAAGAAATGAATTTACAGAACAAGCCTTAAACAGACTGGCTCAGATTTACTTAAAAGCTAAAGATTGTGATAAAGCGATTCTGGTTTTAGTTCGTTTAGAAAACGAAGCCGATTATCCGCAAAATAAAAACTTTGCTCAGGCCAACCTGATGAAATGTTATTATGACAAAAATGATTATGATAATTCGGTTATTGCTGCTGATAAAGTTTTAGCGAATCCAAAAGCCGATGCAAACGTAAAAGCCGATGCACAGATTATTGTTGCACGCGCTGCCATACAAACAGGAAATGAAGATAAGGCAAAAGCGGCGTATGCAAAATTGTCTACAACTTCAAAAGGAGAATTAGCAGCAGAAGCATTGTATTATGATGCTTACTTTAAAACCAAAGAAGGAAAATTTGAAGCTTCAAATACTGCAGTTCAAAAACTGGCAAAAAGCTATTCTGCCTACAAATATTACGGAGCAAAAGGATTGGTTTTAATGGCAAAAAACTTCTACGGATTAAAAGACAGCTATCAGGCAACTTATATTTTAGATAACGTAATCAACAATTTTACAGATTATCAGGATGTTGTTGAAGAAGCGAAAAAAGAATTAAGTGCGATTAAGTTAGAAGAGTCTAAAACGAATTCGTCGATCAATAAATAAGAAAAGAGAGTAGAAAAGAAGAAAGATGCAAGAAACAAGATTGAAAAGTCTTTTCTCTTTATTCTTTCCTCTATTTTCTCAACAAAAAATAAGAACAATGAGTTTACCTTTTTATATAGTTGATGTTTTTGCTGATAAAAAATATGCCGGAAATCAATTGGCGGTTTTTTTAGAAGCTGAGAATTTAAGTTCAGAAGAAATGCAGCAAATGGCACGTGAGATTAATTTTGCAGAAAGCACATTTATAACCAAACTGGACAGAGAAAATAATAAAGCAGAAATAAGAATATTTACACCAGCTCATGAAATGCAGTTTGCAGGACATCCGATAATTGGAACTTCGTGGGTTTTGATCAATAAAATATTTGATAATTCGCCTGAAAATATAACGTTGAATGTTCCTATTGGACCCATTCAAATTCAGCAATCAGAAGATTTGATTTGGTTGAAAGCAGCGCAGCCAAAATTTTGGGATATTTTCTCCAAAGAAGATTTTACATTATTCAGTAACCTGAAAAAAGAAGATTTTGAAAATCAATTCCCAATTCAGGAAGTTACAACCGGAAGCGCCTTTGTAATGGTTGGATTAAGCAGTAAAAGAGCATTGGAAAACCTGACTTTAGATAAAGATAAAGCAGATCAATGGATGAAAAATCATTGTAAAACCGATCATAGAGGTTTGTATTTTTATTATTTAGAAGGTTCAAAATTGTTTAGCAGACTTTTATACATTGAACACAATCAGTTATTAGAAGATGCAGCGACAGGAAGTGCGAGTACATGTTTACAGGCTTTTCTGTTAAAATACCATATACCTAAATTTGAATTAATCAATTATCAGGGAGATTATATAGGGCGTCCGTCTCAAATTTATTTTAAAGGGAAATTAATTGAGAACCAGTTTGATATTAATATTGGAGGAAAAGCTCAGTTTGTTGCTAAAGGAGAGTGGGAAGCGTAGAAATTAGAAAATTGAGAGAATTAGAAAATTGAGAGAATTAGAAAATTAGAAAATTAGATAATTGTAAAATGTAAAATTGTGAAAAGTGAAATGTAAAAAATAAGGTGTAAAAACATTTAACATTTTACAACTCACATCTTACACTATACATTTTTACAAAATAAAAGAAATATGAAAATTAAGTGCCGAAATAAAATTATCGTTTTACTAGTGTTATTGGTCTGCCAGCTTTCGTTTTCGCAGGTTAAGAAGAATGAAAGCATTGGAACTGAAACGGTAAACGTAGTAAAACCTTATTCGCCAACAATATCTGACGCTTTTAAAGTGAAAGAAACACCTTCGCTGGACGATGCGGGAAATCAGCCAAAAGAAACTATTAAATATAGTATTTTGTCTGTTCCGGTGGCTTCGACTTTTACGCCGTCAAAAGGAAATGCACAAGCTGTGGATAAGTCTAAAAAGGAAAGATTATTCAATAATTATGCGACTCTTGGAGTTGGAAATTACGGAACGCTTAATGCAGAATTATTTGTAACTCAGGATTTAGGAAATAATGATTATTTAGCCGGAATGCTGCGTCATCATTCTTCTCAGGGGGGAATTAAAGATGTGAATTTAAACGATGAATTTTACGATACAGGTTTAAATATAGGTTACGGTGTAAACAATCGCGATATGTCTTGGGGTGTTGATGTAGGCTATCAAAATCAAATATACAACTGGTACGGTTTACCTGCAGATTTTGGAATGACGCTGCCGCCGGGAACACAGGAAGATTTAATTAGAGGCATTAATCCGAATCATTCTTATAACACAATTTCTTTAGGCGGAAATGCTGAATTTACGGAAGGTATTTTCAGCAAAATCTCAACTAGATTTACGCATTTTTCAGATAGTTTTTCTTCCTCAGAAAATCGTTTTTATCTAAAACCAACTTTTAAAGTTGATGTTATGGATCAGGCAATCAATACTAATATTATTGTAGATCACGTTAGCGGTTCTTTTGAACATAATTATGCATGGGATAATGTTGAACCTTTAAAATATAGTTTGACAAACTTTGGGATTGAACCAAGTTTTGTGGTTCATGAAAACGACTGGACTTTAGAATTAGGTGCTGGTTTATTTTATGCTTTAGATTCTGAAAACAGCGGAAACAAATTTTATATTTATCCAAAAGTAAACGCTTCATACAAATTAGTTGGCGATTTAATGATTTTCTATACAGGAGTTAACGGAAGTTTAAATCAAAACTCATATGCTGATTTTGTAACTGAAAATCCTTTTTTGTCTCCAACTTTAAATATGAGACCAACCAGTAATCAATATACAGTTTTTGCAGGTTTAAAAGGAAAACTGGCTAATAATGTGAGTTATAATTTGACAGGTTCTTATTTGAATGAAAAAGACAAAGCATTATTTAAAAGCAACGATTATACAGAAGATTTTTCGAACCAAAATTATGCCTTCGGAAATTCACTTAGTGTAGTTTATGATGATGTTAGAACTTTCCGTTTTTACGGAGAATTAAAAGCAGATTTTTCTCAGAGTGTTTCTTTTGGAATAAACGGAACTTTTAACAGTTACAAAACGGATGGATTAGAAGCGTGGAATTTACCTTCAATGAAATTGAGTTCCAATCTTGATGTAAATATTACAGAACAATGGTATGCCGGTTTAAATGTATTTTATGTTGGAGAACGTAAAGACATGCAGTCAAATCTGACTCTGGTAACAGATCCTGTAATTACCACTTTAAAAAGTTATTTTGATGCCAATGCACATTTAGGATATAAATATAATGAGCGTTTAACTTTCTTCTTAAAATTAAATAATATAGGAAACCAAGCTTATGAAAGATGGCTGAATTATCCTGTTCAGGGCTTTCAGGTTTTAGTGGGAGGAAATTATAAATTCGATTTTTAAGCAGGTTTAGCCATAAAATACTAAGGCACAAAAATTATATAAAATATAAAAAGCGCCTTTTTTTTAGCCATGAGTTCGTGAATTTTTTGGAGTAAATTCGTGAATTCGTGGCTATTTTTTTTAAAATGATATAATATGGAAATTAAATTAAGACAAGAAAGAAAAGAGGATTATAAAAACGTTTTTCAATTAATTGAAAAGGCTTTTGAAAATATAGAATACAGTGACCATAAAGAACAATTTCTGGTAGAAAGATTAAGAAAGTCTGAAGCTTTTATCCCGGAATTATCTATAGTTGCTGAAGCTGAAGGTAAAATTGTTGGACATATTTTATTTACAAAATTGGAAATTAAAAATGAATCTCAATCTTTTCAGTCCCTGGCATTGGCTCCGGTTTCCGTTTTACCGGAATTTCAAGGAAAAGGAGTTGGTTCAAAATTGATTTTGAATGGACATGAAACAGCAAAAAGCTTAGGATATAAATCGGTTATTTTATTGGGTCATCAGGATTATTATCCAAGATTTGGATATGAACTTTGTGAAAAATACAATATCAAAATGCCATTTGATGTGCCTGCTGAAAACTGTATGGTTATTGCACTGACAGAAAACGGATTAAGGGGTATTAGCGGAGAAGTGGTTTATCCAAGTGTTTTTTTCGAATAAAAATTTAGACAAAGAAAAAAACCTTTGCACCTTTGCAACTCAGAACCCCAGTATCTTTAAAAATGACTTTCAAACAAAAAATACATTCTCATTATTTACAAATGGTTCAAGACCGAATTGATGTTTTTAAAGACATGATTTCGGGATTGACAGAAGATTCTAAAAACGATGCCAAAGGTTCTGCGGGCGATAAACACGAAACGGCTTTGTCGATGATGCATATCGAACAGGAAAAGCTAACTAATAAACTTAAAGAATCTATTGCGCAAAAAGCAGTTTTAGATAAAATTGATTCGGCTAAAACAACCGAAAATATCATTTCAGGAAGTTTGGTAAAAGCAAACGGAATTTATTTATACGTAAGTGTGGCGCTCCCAAAAATCGCAATTGATGGAATTAATGTTATTGCGCTTTCTCCACAGTCGCCTTTAGGAAATCATTTAATGGGGAATAAAGCCGGATTTAAATTTGAGATTAATAAGACGCATTATATTATTGAAAGTGTTTTGTGATTAATTGTTTTAGGTGTAGTCCCTACGGGCAATGTCATTAAGTTAAGCTTTTAGAAAATAAAATTATTGCAAATCAAATCCGTGTTTATCCGCGTTTTTACGAAGTAAATCTGTTTTATCCGCGTCACAATTAGACGCTGATTTTACTGATTCGCTAAAGCGAAAACGCTGATAAAAACTGATTTTTCTAATGACTTTCTTAATTAAACTGTTAAGTAATTTTATAAATTTCCTCTTAACTTAATGACATTGCCCTACGGGACAATTTTATTTTTTGTGTATTTTTTTCTACCGATATTTAATCTCTACGAGATAAACTTACGTGTTATGCTCCTTTAGGAGCTAAATATCGGTAGAAAGCAGAATAATTAAATGATAAAATTGTCCCGTAGGGACTGCACTTAAATATTAAATATCTCGTAGAGATTAAATATCGGTAGTTCCGCAAAGTATGTCATTCCGAGGAACGAGGAATCCCACTAGAAACTCGACAAAGTTTGGAGATTTTATTTTCAAACATTTCCTGCGGTTCAACCGCAGGAAATAATAGGGACGTGCTAATATTGCGTTCCAATGGTTGAAACCATTGGCTATGTTTTTTTTCGATTCCGAGTAACTCTATAAAGTAATTACCAATCTTTGTAGAATTTCTAGTGCGATTCCTCGTTCCTCGGAATGACAAACAGTATGTTAATATCTAATGCAAGATTGAACATAGAATAACTTTTGAACAGCTTTTTCTATTCTGTTTGTGAATCTTTCATGGATATTTAAATATCTCAAAATTTAATTCAAAAATTTCTTCAAAATCGTATATTTTACTTGCGTTTTACCTTCAAAATTGAAAATTATAAGTTTCGGGCTTTTTTTTATGCTAAAATTTTACATTTTATATGTAAATTCTTTTTTATGGTTTTAAATTGTAACTTAAATTGATATTTGTGTTTTTCAATTATAACCAATACCGCATCTTTGCCTTATCAAAATAAAATTTAAAAGTTAAAAATATAAAATTATGTGTGGAATTGTATGTGCCTTTGATCTAAAGCAAAAAGCCGAAGTGTTAAGACCTCAAGTATTAGAAATGTCTAAAATCATTCGTCACCGCGGACCAGACTGGAGCGGAATTTACAGCAATGATAAAGCAATTCTTTCTCATGAGCGTTTGGCAATTGTAGATCCAGCTTCAGGAAAACAACCTTTATTTACAGAAGATAAAAAATTGGTTTTGGCTGCAAATGGTGAAATTTACAATCACAGAGACCTGCGTAAACAATTTGATGGAAAATATAACTTTCAAACAGAAAGTGACTGCGAAGTTATCCTGGCATTATACAGAGAAAAAGGAGTAAGTTTTGTTGATGAATTAAACGGAATCTTTGGTTTTGCGATTTATGATGTTGATAAAGATGAGTATTTTGTTGCTCGTGACCATATGGGAATTATTCCATTATACATTGGTTGGGATCAACACGGAACTTTCTATGTAGCATCTGAGTTAAAAGCTTTAGAAGGATATTGTACAAAAATCGAATTATTTCCTCCGGGACATTATTTATCAAGCAAAGACGGTGAATTTGTACAATGGTACAAAAGAGACTGGGTTGATTATGATGCAGTTAAAGACAACGAAACAAGTATTCCAGAAATCAAAAAAGCGCTTGAAGCAGCGGTTCACAGACAATTAATGAGTGATGTTCCTTACGGAGTTTTACTTTCTGGAGGTTTAGATTCGTCTATTACTTCGGCTGTAGCCAAAAAATTTGCACAAAAACGTATTGAATCAGATGATACAACTGATGCCTGGTATCCGCAATTGCATTCTTTTTCAGTTGGTTTAGAAGGTTCGCCTGATTTAGCAGCAGCAAGAAAAGTAGCAGATCATATTGGAACTATTCACCATGAAATAAAATTTACAATCCAAGAAGGTTTAGATGCTGTTCGTGATGTAATTTACAACCTTGAAACTTATGATGTAACTACAGTAAGAGCTTCAACTCCAATGTGGTTAATGGCGAGAGTTATCAAATCAATGGGAATTAAAATGGTTCTTTCTGGAGAAGGTGCAGATGAGTTATTCGGAGGATATTTATATTTCCACAAAGCACCAAACGCAAGAGAATTTCACGAAGAAAACGTTCGTAAATTAAGTAAACTTCATATGTATGACTGTTTACGTGCAAACAAAAGTTTAGCGGCTTGGGGAATTGAAGGACGTGTTCCTTTCTTAGATAAAGAATTTATGGATGTTGCAATGCGCATCAACCCACAAGATAAAATGATCAACAAAGAACACCCAATGGAAAAATGGGTTGTTCGTAAAGCTTTTGAAGATATGCTTCCTGAAAGTGTGGCGTGGAGACAAAAAGAACAATTTTCTGATGGAGTAGGATACAGCTGGATTGATACTTTGAAAGAAGTAGTAGCAAGAGAAGTTTCAGACGAACAATTGGCAAACGCGAGATTTAAATTCCCGTTACAAACGCCAACTTCAAAAGAAGAATATTACTATCGTTCTATTTTTACAGAACATTTCCCAAGCGATGCAGCGGCATTATGCGTTCCTCAGGAAGCAAGTGTAGCTTGTAGTACAAAAATCGCTTTAGAGTGGGATGAAGCATTCAAAAACATGAACGATCCTTCTGGTAGAGCTGTGGCAAGCGTTCACGATGATGCCTATGTAAAAGCATAAACACGTTTAATTATTAGAATTAGTATATATATTGCAGAAAGACGTTCTTACTTTAAGAACGTCTTTCTTGTCTAAAATTGTTAAATTCTATATTTCAGTTCTTTATAAAAATATTTCGGCAATTATTTAACTTACTTTTTTTATATTTGGCATTCCCCAAAAAAGTTAAATACCTAAGATTTTAATACTGAAAATGTAGGAAAGCAAAAAATAATATTTAGTTTTGCTTTCAGCAGAAAATTTTAATGATTTTTTAATGTTCGGCTTATTTTAAGTCTGAAACAGTAGAATAAAAATAAAAAAAATAGAATAGTATGTCTGGATTATTGGCCGTTATTGGTAAAGGAAAAGACCCGCAGCTTGTAAAAGCACTTTCTGAAAGAATGTCGCATCGCGGTCCTGATGAAAGCGATTTGCACATTATGGAAAATGGCAGTATTCTTTGTCATGAAAGTCTTTCTATTATCGATTTAAAATCGGGGAAACAGCCTATTCAGGGAACAGATAAAGCCTGGATGGTTCACGACGGGGAAATTTATAATTATCAGGAATTAAAAAATAGCGTTTTAAAAGATCATACTTTTAGAACAAATTCTGACTCAGAAGTAATTGTGCATTTGTACGAAGAATTTGGATATGATTTTTGTAATAAACTAGACGGAGATTTTGCTTTCGTAATAATCGATGGAGATAAATATATTGCAGGAAGAGATCCAATTGGGGTAAAACCTTTGTATTATGGTTTAGATGAAAGAGGAAGAATTTATTTTTCTTCAGAAATGAAATCAATTGCAGATCAATGTAAATCATTTTCGACTTTTCCTCCGGGACATTATTATACAGCAAAAAGCGGTTTTGTAAAATATTATCATCCAGAATACGAAGATCATAAAAATGCCACTCAGTCACTTGATTTAGATTTAATTCGTGAATCATTAATCGAAGCAACCCGCAAACGATTAATGAGCGAAGTTCCTGTTGGAGTTGTATTATCAGGAGGTTTAGATACCTCTTTAATTTCATCAATCGCATCTAGATTATTAAAAGAAAATGGTAAAAAACTTCCGTCTTTTTCTATCGGATTAGATGCTGATGCTCCGGATAATGTTTCGGCAAGAAAAGCAGCTGAATTTTTAGGAACAGATCACCATGAAATACATTTTACAGTTGAAGAAGGTGTAGCGATTTTAGAAAAAGTGATTTCGCATATTGAAACTTACGATATTATTTCGGTTCGTTCAGGAGTTCCAATGTATTTATTATCAAAAGCAATAATTGATAAAGGAGTAAAAGTGATTCTTTCAGGTGAAGGTGCCGATGAAATTTTCGGCGGTCATTTGTATTTTAGAAATGCGCCTTCGGCAGAAGAATTTCAGGATGAGACTATAGAAAGAGTTCAGAAGTTATTTACGGCCGATTTACTTCGTGTTGATAAAACTACAATGGCAAACGGAATCGAAGCCAGAATTCCGTTTTTAGATACAGGTTTTTTAGATGTTACCATTCGAATTAAAACCGAAGAAAAACAGCCTAAAACGTATGAAGGAATTGAAAAATACATTTTAAGAAAAGCTTTTGATACTCCAAATGATCCTTATTTGCCAAAAGAAGTTTTATGGAGACAAAAAGAACAATTTTCTGATGGAGTTGGATATAACTGGGTTGATGAATTAATCGAATATTGTGCTACGCAGGTTACAGACGAGCAATTGGCCGGTGCAAGTGCAGAGTTTCCGTATAATACGCCAACAACAAAAGAAGCGTATTATTACAGATCTATTTTTCACAAATACTATCCACAGGTTAGTGCAGCGCAAACCGTTCGTAAATGGATTCCGAAATGGCAGGAAAATCTTGATCCAAGCGGAAGAGCAAATGCAGCCCACTTACAAGGAAATTTTGAAAATGTAAAATCTGGAGTTGCTGTTTAATATAGAAAATTTCAATAAAAAAATTCCAAATTCCAAATTCCGAATTTCAATTTGGAACTAAAATATAAAAAGCCGAAATGCATTCACAATGTAGTTTCGGCTTTTTTTGTGGTTTCCCGTAAATTGCTAAAAGTAAGTTAATAAGAATAAAACGTATTTCAGAAAAATACTATATTTGATTACCACGAACAATTAAATAACTCTTAAAAACAATTTATGAAAAAACTATTTCTTAGTGGAGTTTTATGCTGCTCATTAGTTTCATTGGGCTCAGTTTATGCGCAAAAAGCGGAAACACCCAAGTACATCACAAATGTCGAAGGTGTCAAAGAATATTCTTTAAATAATGGATTAAAAGTTCTTTTAATTCCAGATGCTTCTCAAAGTAATATGGTAGTTAATATTGTTTACAATGTTGGTTCCAGAAATGAAGGTTATGGAGAAAAAGGAATGGCGCATTTATTAGAACATATGCTTTTTAAAAGCACTAAGAATTTGGGGGATATTAAAAAAATGCTTTCAGACAAAGGAGGAAATGCCAATGGAACCACCTGGTTTGACAGAACAAACTATTATGAAGTTTTTCCGTCAAGCGATGAAAACCTAAAATGGAGCATCGAAATGGAAGCTGACAGAATGATTAACTCTACTATTTTGCAAACTGATTTAGATAAAGAGTTTTCTGTAGTTAGAAATGAGTTTGAAATAGGAGAAAATAATCCTGACGGCGTTTTGCAGGACAGAATTCTTTCTTCGGCTTATTTATGGCACAATTACGGAAACAGCACCATTGGCAGTAAAGAAGATATTGAAAGAGTAAAAGCAAATACACTTCGCGTTTTTTATGAAAAATACTATCAGCCAGATAATTCAACCTTGATAATTGCAGGTAAATTTGATGAACAAAAAGCATTGCAATATGTTGGGCAGTATTTTGGGGCAATTCCGAGACCAAAAAGAGTTTTAGATAAAACCTATACCATAGAACCTGCTCAGGACGGCGAAAAATATGTAGAGCTTAAAAGAGCGGGTGACAGCAAAAATGTTGGCGCTTTATATCATACGGTATCTTATGCAGATAAAGATTATGCAGCGATTGATGCTTTAGGAGAAATCTTAACTGCAGATCCATCTGGTTATTTATATAAAACATTAGTTGAGACACAAAAAGTATCCAATATTTATTTTTGGCAGCCTTCGGTAAGAGACGCAAGTTTTATCTATTTTGGAGTCGCAGTTCCTAATGATAAAGATGTATATGCAACAAAAGATATTGTAAGAAGTGAGCTGGATAAAATAACCACCACAAAATATACGGATCAGGATGTAAGCAGAGCAAAAGCAAAAATTATCAAGCAAATAGAAGCTGTAAAAAATAATACTATTTCGTACGCTATTAATCTAACCGAAATTATTGGAGCGGGCGATTACAGACTTGGTTATTTATACAGAGATGCTGTTGAGAAATTAACAAAAGAAGATATTCAAAGAGTTGCCGAGAAATATTTTAGACCAAATAATAGAACTGTTGGTGTATTTATTCCATCTAAAGATGAAGTACGAGTAAAAGCAAATGAATATACTGATGAACAATTATTGGCACTTACTAAAGATTATAAAGGAAAAGCTCTAGAGAAAGAAGCTGCACCATTTGAAGCATCCATTAAAAATTTAAAACAAAATCTTGTTGAAGGAAAATTAACAAATGGTATCAAATACGGTTTAATCAAAAAAGAGATTAAAGGCGGAAAAGTTCAGGCAAGTTTTAAATTTCCGGTTAGCAATGAAAAAGATTTAACAGGTAAAAATGATATTGCCGGAATTCTGGCTCAATTATTAAAAACAGGAACAAAAACACAGACTAAAGAACAAATTCAGGATAAATTAGATCAATTGAAATCGTCAATTAATTTTAATTTTTCAAGACAAACATTATCGGTTAGTGTTAATACTTATAAAGAGCACTTTAAAGAAGTAATGGGAATTTTAGCAGATTTATTAGCGAATTCGACTTTTCCTGAAAATGAACTAACTAAAACAATCAGCGAATATAACACCTATTTAGAGTCTAGTTTAAACGATCCGCAGGCCGTTGCATTTACAGAAATTTCGAGAATAACTACAAAATACCCAAAAGGAAGTATTTTTTATACACCAACTATTCAGGAGCAGATTGATGCCTTTAAAAAGATAAAACAAGCTGAAATTGTTGATTTCTATGCCAATGTTTTAGGCGGAAATAATGGAATAGGAAGTGTAGTAGGAGATTTAGATGCAAAAACTACAGGAGAAATTTTAGAAAGTACATTTGGAAAATGGAATTCTAAATCAAAATACGAACTTGCTCAGCCGGCTTATTTTGAAACACAAAAATTAGATAAAGATATTATTACCCCAGATAAAGAAAATGCTGTGGCGCTAGGAAGAATCAGTTTTAAAATGGATAGACAAAATCCAGATTATCCGGCATTTGTTATGGCAAATGAAATTTTAGGAAGCGGTGGTTTTTTAAGTGCCAGAATTCCGATGAGATTAAGAGAAAAAGAAGGTATTAGTTACGGTGCGGGCTCTTTTATTGATGTGCCAATTACCAATGATGCGGCAGCCTGGACTTATTATGCTTTCTTAAACCCTACGAAAAAGAATGCTGTTGAAACAGCTGCAAAAGAGGAAATCGCAAAAGCTTTAAAAGACGGATTTACAGCCGAAGAATTAAAATCAAATTTAGTGAGCTGGCAAAATGAAAGAAAAACAAGATTAGGGGTTGATTATACTTTAATGGAGCTGGTAAATACTTATTTGCAATACGGAATAACTCTTGATGATTATGATCAACTTGAGACTAAAGTAAAAGCTTTAAAAGTAGATGAAGTAAATAAAGTATTGAAAAAATACCTGACTTTGGATAAAATGACCTCAGTTTATGCCGGGGATTTTAATAAAAAACAATAAAAAAAAAGAAATTCCAAAATTGATAAAATCCAAATTCCAATTTAAAGGAGTTTAAAATATAAAACCGAAATGCATTTTATAATGTTATTTCGGTTTTTTATTGTCCAGTTTCAACGTTGGAATTTGGAATTTTTAAAACTTGAAATTTGATATTTTTTATGTTATTCCTATTTTTAGAATTTGGAATTTATCAAAATTGGAATTTAAACTTGCCTTTTAGATTTATTTTTTGGTTTTTAAGACAATTGTGTTAATAACTTAAGTGCTTTAAGTCGGAATTTTATGGGTATATACCTTGCGTTTTTATATATTTGCGTGTTAGACAGTAAATACATTTTTTAGAATAAATTATATGAGCGAAGAGATCAAGAAGAACAATTATTCAGCAGATAGTATTCAGGCATTAGAAGGAATGGAGCACGTAAGAATGCGTCCATCCATGTATATTGGAGATGTGGGAGTTCGAGGACTGCATCATTTGGTTTATGAAGTTGTTGATAACTCTATTGATGAGGCGATGGGCGGACATTGTGATACTATTGGTGTTGCAATTAATGAAGATGGTTCTATCACAGTTGAAGATAACGGACGTGGTATTCCAGTTGATTTACATAAAAAAGAAGGAGTTTCTGCACTTGAGGTTGTAATGACTAAAATTGGTGCCGGAGGTAAATTTGATAAAGATTCTTATAAAGTTTCCGGAGGACTTCACGGTGTTGGGGTTTCTGTAGTAAACGCACTTTCGGTTCATATGAAATCGACTGTTTTTAGAGATGGAAAAATCTATGAGCAGGAATATGAAAGAGGAAAATCATTATATCCGGTAAAACAAATCGGGGAAACAGAAAAAAGAGGTACACGTCAGACTTTTTATCCTGATAATACAATCTTTACACAAACTACAGAATTCTCATACGATACCTTATCTGCTCGTATGCGTGAGCTTTCTTTCTTAAATAAAGGAATCACAATTACGTTTACAGATAAAAGAGAAGTTGATGAAAAAGGCGAATTCAAAAGCGAAGTTTTTCATTCAGACGAAGGCCTTAAAGAATACATTCGTTATTTAGATGGAAACCGTGAGCCAATTATCTCTCACGTAATCAGCATGGATCACGAAAAAGGTGAAATTCCGGTTGAGGTTGCCTTAATCTATAATACAAGTTACACAGAGAATATTTTCTCTTATGTAAACAATATTAATACACACGAAGGAGGAACGCATTTACAAGGATTTAGAAGTGGTTTAACAAGAACACTTAAAAAATATGCAGATTCTTCTGGTTTATTAGATAAATTGAAATTCGAAATTTCCGGAGATGATTTCCGTGAAGGATTAACAGCTATTATTTCGGTAAAAGTTGCAGAGCCTCAATTCGAAGGACAAACAAAAACAAAACTTGGAAACAGAGAAGTAGTTTCTCCGGTTTCTCAGGCAGTTGGAGAAATGTTAGAGAATTATTTGGAAGAAAATCCAAATGATGCCCGAATCATTATTCAAAAAGTAATTTTAGCGGCTCAGGCACGTCACGCAGCGAAAAAAGCTCGTGAAATGGTACAGCGTAAAACCGTTATGGGCGGCGGTGGATTACCAGGAAAACTTTCAGATTGTTCTGAACAGGATCCTGCAAGATGTGAAGTTTACCTTGTCGAGGGAGATTCGGCTGGTGGAACAGCAAAACAAGGTCGTGACCGAAACTTTCAGGCAATTTTACCATTACGTGGTAAGATTTTGAACGTGGAGAAAGCGATGCATCATAAAGTATTTGAAAACGAAGAGATTCGAAACATATTTACTGCTTTAGGAGTTACAGTTGGTACAGCAGAAGACAGCAAAGCACTTAATATTGAAAAACTAAGATATCATAAAGTAATCATCATGTGTGATGCCGATGTCGATGGTAGTCACATTTCTACCTTAATATTAACGTTCTTTTTCCGTTTCATGAAAGAACTTATCGAAGAAGGCCACGTTTATATCGCAGCACCACCTTTATACTTAGTTAAAAAAGGAAACAAAAAAGAATATGCATGGAACGATGTTCAGCGTGATCAGGCGAATGAAAGAATGGGAGGAAGTGCAGCTATCCAGCGTTATAAAGGTCTTGGAGAGATGAACGCGGAGCAATTATGGGAAACTACAATGGATCCAAACTTCAGAACATTACGTCAGGTTACAATTGATAGTCTTGCAGAGGCAGATAGAGTATTCTCTATGTTAATGGGAGACGAAGTTCCGCCACGTAGAGAATTTATCGAGAAAAATGCAGTTTACGCAAATATCGATGCCTAATAAAAATTAACTTTCAATTCGTTTAATTGTTTAAATTTACTTAAACAATTAAGCGAATTGTCATTTATAAAACAAACGAACAAATTAATAACCGATAAAGTAAAAAATATGAAAGTTACCATTGTAGGAGCAGGAAATGTTGGAGCTACTTGTGCAGATGTTATTTCTTATAGAGGAATTGCCAGTGAAGTAGTGTTGTTGGATATTAAAGAAGGTTTTGCCGAAGGGAAAGCGTTGGATATCACACAATGCGCCACAAATACTGGGTTCAATACTAAAGTATCTGGTGTAACCAACGATTATTCTAAAACTGCCGGAAGTGATGTAGTGGTTATTACATCAGGAATTCCGAGAAAACCAGGAATGACAAGGGAAGAATTAATTGGTATAAATGCCGGAATTGTAAAAACAGTTGCCGAAAATGTACTGAAATATTCTCCTGATACTATAATAGTTGTAGTTTCAAACCCAATGGATACTATGACTTATTTAGCTTTGAAAGCTACAGGATTGCCAAAAAACAGAATTATAGGTATGGGAGGAGCTTTAGATAGTTCTCGTTTTAGAGCGTATCTTTCTCTTGCTTTAGATAAACCGGCAAATGATATCTCTGCGATGGTAATTGGAGGTCACGGTGATACCACTATGATTCCGTTAACACGTTTAGCATCTTATAACGGAATTCCGGTTTCGCAATTCCTTTCAGAAGAAGTACTTCAAAAAGTTGCTGCAGATACAATGGTTGGCGGTGCAACACTTACGGGCCTTTTAGGAACGTCTGCATGGTATGCTCCGGGAGCATCTGTTGCTTATTTAGTAGACAGTATACTAAACGATCAAAAGAAAATGATTGCATGTTCTGTTTTTGTAGAAGGAGAGTATGGGCAAAATGATATCTGTATAGGAGTACCATGTATAATTGGTAAAAACGGTATCGAAGAAATTGTAGATATTCATTTAAACGATCAGGAAAAGGCTTTATTTGCCAAAAGTGCAGATGCGGTTCGCAGTATGAATGATGCTCTAAAATCGATTTTAGTATAATAAAAACAAGAAAAAAAGGAAAAGGCTGCACTTTTGCAGTCTTTTTTTTGAGATTAATTAATAAATAAATTGGTTAATCTTTTCGTTAATTATATATTTGCTCGATTTAAAAAAAATGTTGTAATTCGTGATCTCGATTTTTTAGTTTTAAAAACTCATGTCAGGGCTTATTTTTAGGGGATTTAAAACCAAAAACAAACATAAAACATAATTAATTTTTAGTAATAATGCAGAATAAAGGACTTATTAAATTTTTCGCAATTCTATTTGCATTGGTAAGTATTTACCAACTTTCTTTCACTTTTGTGGCAAATAATGTCAAAGGTGAGGCTAAAGCTTTTGCAGGAGATAATCCTGATAAAGAGCTAAAATATTTAGATTCTATTGGTAAAGAAAAAGTGTTTAATCTTGGTTTTACAGACTTCACTTATAATGAAGTAAAAAACAAACAATTAAATAAAGGTCTTGACTTAGAAGGAGGAATCAACGTAATTCTTCAAATCTCTGTTAAAGATGTTTTAAAAGGATTAGCAAACAATTCTAAAAACCCGGTTTTTAATAAATCATTAGCTGATGCAACTGCAAATTTAGAAGGAAATAAGACCTATTTAAATAAATTTTTTCAAGCTTTTGAAGCAAACTCAAACGGAACTGTAAAATTGGCTTCGCCAGATATCTTTGCAAACAGAAGTTTACAAGGTGAAGGCGGTATCGATTTTCAAATGACAGATGCGCAAGCTCAAAAAGTAATTAAAAGAAAAGTTGATGAGTCTATCGAAAGTGCTTACAAAGTATTAAGAGAGCGTATCGACAAATTTGGTGTAACACAGCCAAACATCCAAAAATTAGGAGAAACAGGAAGAATCTTAGTAGAACTTCCAGGTGCTAAAGATGTTGACAGGATTAAAAAATTATTAGGTGGAAAAGCTCAATTAGAGTTTTGGGAAACTTATAAAATTGAAGAAGTTGGTAACTTCTTAGTTGCTGCTAACGAAGCTTTAAAGAAAACTGAAGTTAAAAAAGCAGAAACTAAAACAGTTGCTAAAGATTCATTAAATGCTTTATTAACTGATGCTAAAGATTCAGTTGATACTAAAAAAGGAAACAATCCTTTATTTGACAAAATGATCACTCAAGGCGGCGGTCCGGTTTTAGGATACTTCGCTACAAAAGATACTGCAGCAATCAATGCTTATTTCAAACGACCAGAAATCAGAATTTTATTAGCTGCTGATCAACACTATGCAAAATTTGTTTGGAGTAAACCAACTACTGTAAAAGATCCTAAAGCAAAAGATTTAGCAAGTGCAAAAGATATTGAAGCAGTTGAATTATATGCTTTAAAAGGTAACAGAGATAATATACCTGCTATGAGCGGTGGTGTTGTAACTGATGCAAAAGATACTTTTGACCAAATGGGTAAACCAGCTGTTTCTATGCAAATGAACAGTCAGGGAGCCAAAGTTTGGGAAGAATTAACAGGAAGAGCTTTCTCTCAAAAAGGTTATATCGCTATTGTTTTAGATAACATCGTATATTCTGCGCCAGGTGTTACAAGCGGACCAATTGCCGGAGGAAGATCTGAAATTACAGGTTCTTTTGATGTTGCTGAAACTAAAGATTTAGCTAACGTATTAAATGCAGGTAAATTACCAGCTTCTGCAGATATTATTCAATCTACTGTTGTTGGACCATCTTTAGGTCAGGCGGCAATTGATGCAGGAACAATTTCATCTGTATTAGGATTCTTATTAGTTTGTGTTTGGATGGTATTCTATTATGGTAAAGCTGGATGGTATGCAAACCTTGCTTTATTATTGAACTTACTTTTCTTGTTCGGAATTATGGCAAGTTTTGGTTTTGTATTAACATTACCAGGTATTGCAGGTATCGTATTAACATTAGGTACTGCAGTAGATGCCAACATTATTATATATGAAAGAGCAAAAGAGGAATTGCGTGAAGGTAAATCATTATCTGAAGCTGTAGCAGCATCTTACGGATGGCATGGTGCAATGCGTTCTATTATTGATGCAAACGTAACTCACGTTTTAACCGGAGCGATCTTATTTATCTTTGGAACAGGACCAATCAAGGGATTTGCTTTAACATTGCTTATTGGTATTGTAACTTCATTGTTTACTTCTATCTTTATTGCCAGAATTTTCATTGACAGAAACATTGCTGGAAAAGGTGATTTAACTTTCTCTACAAACATTACTAAAAACTGGTTTACTAATTTCCACTTTGACTTTATTAAAATCAAAAAATTCACTTATATCTTCTCTTCAATTGTTGTAGTTGTGAGTTTGATTTCGATCTTCTTCGTTAACGGATTAGATGAAGGTGTTGATTTTGTCGGGGGAAGAACTTTCCAGGTTAAATTCGAAAAACCAGTTGATGCAACTGTAGTTTCTGATGAATTATCTGCTGCATTTGGAACTCCGGTTGAAGCTAAAATTTTAGGTGATGACGATCAGTTGAAAATCACAACTAAATACAAAATTAAAGAAGATGGTGTTACTATAGATGAGGAAGTAAACCAAAAGTTATATCAAGCATTAACTAAATATTTCCCAAATAGTACTTACGATAAATTTATCAACTCATATGATGGTAAAAAAGTAGGTGTTTTGCAAGCTTCTAAAGTTGGAGCTTCTATTTCTGAAGATATCAAAACAAACTCTTACTGGGCAGTTCTTGGTGCGATGGCAGTTATTTTCTTATACTTAATGATCTCTTTCCGTAAATGGCAGTATTCATTAGGTGCGATTGCAGCTGTTGCGCATGACGTAATCTTTGTATTAGGAATTTACTCTTTATGTTATAAATTTATGCCATTCCACATGGAAATGGACCAGCACTTTATTGCAGCAATTCTTACTGTAATTGGTTACTCTATGAACGATACAGTAATTGTATTTGATAGAATTAGAGAGTTTATTATAGGAAACCGTAAAGGAACTTTCGAAGATATCGTAAACGCTTCTATTAATACTACATTATCAAGAACATTGAATACTTCATTAATGATGATTATTGTATTATTAACAATGTTTATCTTTGGTGGAGAATCAATCAGAGGATTTATCTTTGCCATGTTAATTGGTATTATCGTAGGAACTTATTCATCATTATTTATCGCGACACCAGTATTGGTAGATACGATTTCAAGCGATGATAAACACACAATCGAAGACAAGCATAACAAAGCATAATTAATTGCTTAAACTATATTAAAAAAGATCCGGTGAAAGCTGGATCTTTTTTTTGTATTACAATTTCATAAAAATAGTTTTAAATATGTTAAATCTTACAATATTAACATTTTAAAATTATTAAATTAATATTTTGTAATAAAAAAGCTATACATTAGTAAAGGATAAATGTTTGGCCAATATTTTGATCTTTTTTAATGAATGGGATAAGTAAATCCTTTTCTACCCTGCATAAAGCTAAATGAAAAGGTAATTAAATTGTTATGAATTATAAATTACAAAAATTAAAAAAGCTAAAAAGTATTATACTTTTCGGACTGACATTAATCTTTATTAATTGTCAAGATATTAATGAATCTAATGATGATTTAAGTAGGAGCAGTATACAAACAGTTAGCAGCACTGAAGCAAAAAAATTTTTAAGCAACAAGGTAAATAATACTTTTTCAAAATCGCTTAAAAATTCAGTGGATAAGCTGGAACTTGATAAGATGGCCTATGAAGAGCTTAAGGGCAGTGATAAGTTTCTTGCTGTTATTCCTTTCTCAACAAACAACGAGATTCAAAATGACCGAATTTTATTAACGAAGATAAACAATGAAATAAAAGGTGTTATTTTTAGTATGTATTTGGAAAAAAGCACTATTGAGGGAAAGTTTTCGGGAAAAATTATTATCAATTCTCTGGATGGTGAATTTTTGAATGGTTATAGGGCTGAAAATGATATAATAGTAAGCCGACTTGTCAAATCTAATTTGTCTGAAAAAAATAATAGGACTGCAAAAGCAATTGGACTTGATAGTTTTAATGCCCAATCTATTGAATTAGATGAAGTCATAATTATGAACAGAACACACGGAATACCAATGGTAGATGAATTTAGCTGGAATTCTATATACGGCGGTGGAGGCAGCAGCGAAGGAGTATCATGGAATTCGACAGGAGGCGGTAGTTCTCCAGTACCATCGCCCGCTCCCTTAAATGCTACTAACCCTTGCGACAAGATAAAAGAACAAATGGCTAATGTTTTATTTAACAGTAAAAAAGATGAGTTAAGTAAAAAAACTAGTCAGAAAGCAGAAACAGGATTTTCACAGAATAAAAATGGGCCTTTTACTTCTCTGGGTGTAGTAGATGCAAATACTTTAAATCTTCCTACTGATCCTAATATAATAGGTTATATGCATACGCATATTGACGAGTTTGAGAACGGTAAATTTGATAATGATGGAAATCCTTATTTAAATAAAGCTATAAAAATGTTTTCCCCAGCAGATGTAGGGGCTTTTTTAACATTGGTAAAAAATGCCAAAACAAACAACATTCCTATAAGTACTGTATATGGTGCTATGGTATCGAGTTCAGGAACTTATGAACTGCGATTTACAGGAAATCCTGATAACATACTTCCAATTAAATGGACAGACTTAAATAATGTTTACAAAACTTATTTTGAAAAGGGTAGTGTAGAGGAAGGATTTTTGAAATTTTTGCAGGATAAGGCTAATATAAGCGGAATTGAGTTGTATAAAATAAATAAAAATGGTACAACGACAAAAAAGACTCTGGATACAAACAACAAAATAGTAGATATAAATTGCTAAATAAAACAAGATGAAAAATATAACAACGTTAATGATAGTGCTTGCGGTAACATTGTCTTGCAAAGCACAGCAGGTAATAATACCCGTTGAAAAGGCAATAGAATATAGAGATGCAGACCAATCAATTCCTGATGGAACATATCTTAAGGATGTCAATGGTTTATTTAATAAATATTTAGGGATATGGAAAGGAACAATAGATAATAAAAATTACACTTTTGTTATATCTAAATACAAGCATGATTTTTTAGGAATCTCTAAAGATAAATTACTAATTCGTTATTTAATAACAACAAGTAGTGGAACGGTTATAGAAGATACCAGAAGTTTACCCGATAATAGTTCTTATGTTATAAAAGGCGACTATTTTAATAAAACGGCTAGTTATTATGTGTCCTCTTATATGGGTAAAAATGCTGATTGCGGGCAAAGCGGGAATGTTTTTATTGCTAATACCAAGTTACCTACCCAGATAAAGCTTTTTTTAATACCTGATAAGGTTATGATCAATATACAAAATTGTCCTGGGCAAAAAGTCGCAGATAAGCTTTTGCCAGTAGAGAATGAGGTTTTATTAACCAAACAGTAAATTATTTTATCCTTAATTATAAAAATGATTGAGGATAATTTTTAATTTTTTATAAATGAAAAATGTAATAGTGTTAATAATACTGCTTTTAGTAACATTGTCTTGCAAAGCACAGCAAATAGTACCCGTAGAAAAAGCAATAGAATATAGAGATGCTGATAGTGGTGTTCCGGACGGCGTGTATCTTAAAGATATAAATGGTTTGCTTAATAAATACTTAGGGACATGGAAGGGTACAGTTGATAATAAAAATTACACTTTTGTGATAATAAAATATAAAAATAATCTCTCCAGAGGTGTATCTCAAGATGAATTAATGATTCGTTATTTAATAACAACAAGTAATGGAACAGTTATAGAAGACACCAGAAGTTTGTCTGATGATAGTTCTTATGTAATTAAAGGTGATTATTTTAATAAAACGGCTAGTTATTATGTGTCCTCTTATATGGGTAAAAATGCTGATTGCGGGCAAAGTGGTAATCTTTTTATTACTGGTACCAAGTTACCTAACCAGATAAAGCTTTTTTTAATACCTGATAAGGTTATGATCAATATACAAAATTGCCCTGGGCAAAAAGCCGCAGATAAGCTTTTGCCTGTAGATAATGAAGTTTTATTGACCAAACAGTAAATTATTTTATTTTTGATTGTTAAACATGTTTAGATTTTATTTAAATAATTATTGAAAAACATACAATCGAAGACAAGCATAGCAAAGCATAATTAATTGCTTAAACTATATTAAAAAAGATCCAGTGAAAGCTGGATCTTTTTTTTGTATTATATTTAATCAACTTTAAAATAATATATGGGTAGAAAATTACTTTTATGCTTATTACTTCTTTTTTACATATTAAGAATTACAGCACAAGAAGAAAACTCACGATTTTCAATTGGCTTTAATTATGGTTTTGGAAGTGAATTCAATAATAAAGATTACACTTTTGAAAATCAATTTTATAAAGCGCAGTTATATTATAAATTAAAAGAAACGAAACATTTTCAATATGAAATTCTGGCTCAGCCCGAAATTAATTTTGCCAAACATCAATTGTTGAATTTCTATTTTGTTAAACCAGAAACCCCAGATTATCAGGAAAAAAGAGATGAATATACGCAGTTAAAAGATGTGCGGGAATATGTACTGAATCTTGGGTTTTTAATTCGGAAACCGATTAATAAAAACTGTTCTTTTTATGTTTTGGGAAGTGTCGGTCCAATGATAACAGATACGGAAACCGAAAGAATGTCTAAAGGTTTTGCTTTTGCAGACGTTTTAGCGCTTGGTTTTTCTTTTAGGGTACAGAAGATTCAATTTGATATTCGTCCTGAAATACGGCATGTTTCTAATGCAGGATTAAGTAGTACAAATGCAGGTTACAATACTAAAAATATAGAATTTGGGATTTCATATCCGCTATAAAAAAAGCCCAGTATTTCGAAATACTGGACTTTTATGTTTAAGATTCTTATTTTATTAAGAAGTAGCTAAAGGATTTCTTTGTGCTCTAATAATAAAGAAAAGACCGATTATGATAAAAGGTATACTAAGCCATTGTCCGGTTGAAAATAAACCTAATTCTTCTTCAATACCTCCCTGGCTTTCTTTTACAAATTCAACGATAAATCGAACTACAAATAAAAGAACTAAAAATAATCCGAATAAGTATCCTGATTTAAGTCTTGCATTAGTTTTCCAATACAAGAAATATAAAATTGCAAATACAAAAATGTAACAAAAAGCTTCATATAATTGCGTTGGATGTTTTGCAGGAACCTGTGCTAATAAATCAGCAAATTTAGGATCTGTTGCTATTGCATTATAAGCCTCTTTTGGATTTGCAATTTGCGTTGCATTTACCGCTTCTGCCTTGCTGAATTTATCATGTAAAAAACGGATTCCAAAAGCCGATGTAGTTTCATGTCCAATAATCTCAGAATTGAAAAAATTCCCTAAACGAACAAAAATAGCACCGCTGGCAACAGGAATTACAACTCGATCTAAAATCCATAATAACGGACGTTTTAAAATCATTTTGCTGTAATAATACATTGCAAAAATGATTGCAATAGCTGCACCATGACTGGCTAAACCTTGAAAACCAGTAAATTCAAATTTTGGTTCGAATTTGAATGGTAAAAAGATTTCCAGTAAATGATTTCTAAAATATTCCCAGTCATAAAAGAAAACATGACCTAAACGAGCTCCTATTAACGTTGCTAAAACAGTCCAGACAAATAATGAGTCTAATTTGTCTAAAGATTCATGTTCGCGTTCGAAAATCTTTTTCATTAGGAACCATCCTAAACCAAAAGCGATTACGAACATTAAACTGTAATAACGAATCATAAAAAATCCTAAATCTATTCCTTCTGAAGGATTCCAAACGATGTTTAAAGGCTGTGTCATATAGTGTAATGTTTTTATATATGTTGTAAAAATAAATATTAAATGTGGAGCAAGTCTTTATAAAAAGTTAATGTTTGTGTGAACATTTCTTCTCAGGAACCGGATCATAACCAGTTCTTCCCCAAGGATGACAGCTTAAAATTCGTTTCATTCCTAAATACCCTCCGTAAAATAATCCGTGCATTTGCAATGCCTGAATCATATAAGTTGAACACGTTGGCTCAAACCTGCATGAGGCTGGTGTAAAAGGTGAAATCGCAGTTTGATAAAAGCGCACCAGTATTACAAACGGATATATTAAAATTTTTGAAAACATATTTTTAGTAATCAATGATAATTAGTGATCAGTATTTAGTGTTTAGTGTTCAGATTTGTACTTTGCGTTAAACTGATCACTAAATACTGAACACTGAATACTTTTTTATTAAATACTAAAAGAAGTTCCTTCTTTACCGTCTTTTAGCTGAATTCCTAAAGCAATTAACTGATCTCGAATTTGATCTGAAAGAGCAAAATTTTTATCTGCTCTTGCCTGATTTCTCATTCCGATAAGCATATTTACCACACCTTCTAATTTATCGTTATTACTGTCGGCTGCTTTTTCATCGCTTAAACCTAAAACATCAAAAACAAAAGCGTTTATAGCTGTCGAAAATAATTTTAAATCTTCGGCAGAAATGGTTTCTTTTCCTTCTTTTAATAAATTGATATAACGAACACCTTCAAATAACTGCGCAATTAAAATTGGTGTGTTAAAATCGTCGTTCATTGCATCATAACAAACTTGTTTCCATGCAGCAAAATCAATCGAACTTGAAGAGCTGGCTGTTATTGCTGGTAATGCTTCAAGAGCTTCTATTAATCTTTTATATCCTTTTTCAGCAGCAGTAATAGCATCATCAGAGAAATCTAAAATGCTTCTGTAATGCGCTTGCAGCATAAAAAATCTAGTTACTGAAGCAGAAAAGGCTTTGCTTAAAATAGTATTGTCACCGCTTAAAATCTCTCCTGGTAAAATGTTATTTCCGGTAGATTTTGCCATTTTCTTTCCGTTAAGCGTAAGCATATTGGCATGCATCCAGTAATTTACCGGCGATTGTCCTGTGCAGGCTTCGTTTTGAGCGATTTCACATTCGTGATGCGGGAATTTTAAATCCATTCCGCCTCCGTGAATGTCGAAATGATTTCCTAAATATTTAGTACTCATTGCGGTACATTCTAAGTGCCAGCCCGGGAAACCATCGCTCCAGGGAGAAGGCCATCTCATAATGTGTTCTGGCTCGGCTTTTTTCCAAAGTGCAAAATCCTGTGGATTTCTTTTGTCTGATTGTCCATCAAGATCACGAGTATTGGCAAGCATATCTTCGATATTTCGACCGCTTAAAACTCCGTAATTATTGGTTTCGTTATATTTTACAACATCAAAATAAACAGATCCGTTGGCAACGTAACCAATTCCGGTATCAATGATTTTTTTGATGATTTCGATTTGCTCAATAATATGCCCGGTTGCAGTTGGCTCAATACTTGGCGGTAAGAAGTTGAAAGCTTTTAGAATATCGTGAAAATCAACAGTGTAACGCTGAACAACTTCCATTGGTTCTAACTGCTCTAAACGTGCTTTTTTAGCAATTTTATCTTCACCTTCATCAACATCATCAACAATATGACCAACATCGGTAATATTACGAACATAACGAACTTTATAATCAAGGTGCAAAAAATACCTGAAAATCACGTCAAAAGACATAAAAGTCCTCACGTTTCCTAAATGCACATTGCTATAAACCGTTGGTCCGCAAACATACATTCCAACATTTCCTTCATGGATTGGTTTGAAATTTTCTTTTTCACCCGAAAGTGAATTGTATATTTTTAGGGGTTGACTGCTATATAGTGGCATATTTATTTTTTTCTGTTTAACCGTTTAATCGTTGATTTGTTTAATCGTGTAAACGTTTTATTGTTTTTTAATTAGCTTCGTTTTATTCTTTTGAAAGATAATATTTTTTTAAACTATTTATCTGATTACAGATTTTTTCAATTTTTTCACGAGATTCTACATATTCTATTTCAGACATATAATTTAAATCTTTTGAAATAATCAAGTGATTTAAAGTTTCCATCGCTGATGAATAGGAAATCGTTAAAAAATGAGCTTTGTCTTTATTCGTATTTCTGGAAGTTCCTTCTGCAATATTAGTAGCGATTGATGACGAACTTCTTTTTATTTTAGAAGTAAATTCCGAACAATTCATTTGATGGAAATTTACTAGTTAATTTATAAATATCCAAAATAAAGATTCTTGCATTTTGCCACACTTCTAGCTTTTCAAATGAAAAAAGATACATGGATTTCTGTTTAATTGTTGATTTGTTTAATCATTTAATCAAAAATTAAGGTTTAGTGACGAAGCGATTAAACAAATTAACGATTTACCGATTAAACTAAAACTGAGTATCTAATTTAATATAGTCTAAAAACTCTCTTTTCGTTTGGGGATTTTTGAATTTTCCACCGAATTCAGAAGTTACTGTACTGCTTTCGATATCTTTAATTCCTCTTGAGTTCACACAAAGGTGTTTTGCATCAATAACGCAGGCAACATCTTCGGTTCCTAAAGCTTTTTGAAGTTCCTGAACAATCTGCATAGTTAAACGCTCCTGAACCTGAGGTCTTTTTGCATAATATTCAACAATACGGTTCATTTTTGATAAGCCGATAACTCTTCCGCTTGAAATATAAGCAACGTGAGCACGTCCTATAATTGGCAGTAAGTGGTGTTCGCAGGTAGAATAAACGGTAATGTTTTTTTCTACTAACATTTCACCATATTTGTAATTGTTGTCAAAAGTTGACGCTTTTGGCTGTTTCGCAGGATTTAAACCACCAAAAAGCTCCTTTACAAACATTTTAGCTACTCGGTTTGGAGTACCTTTTATGCTGTCATCTGTCAAATCCATTCCTAATGTCTGCAGAATATTTTCAACATCTTTTTTAATTTTTTCTATTTTTTCCTCATCAGTTATGTCAAATGCGTCCGCTCTAAGAGGGTTTTTTGCATTACTGCTGAAATGACTGTCACCTATTTCGTCTAAAAAATCTTCGTTATTTATCATTAAAAACTACTATTATAATGGGTATATCTTTTTAAGGCGGTAAAGATAATTAATAAATAGGAAACCTTTTCTATGGTTTTTACTATTTAATCGATCCTTTTTGGATATAATTTAAAATTGGTCTAATTGCGACTTCTTTAAAATACAAAAGACAATAACACAAATGGTTACTGTCTTTTGAAAGTTTAAGTTTAGTCTGTTTGTTATTTGCTGTTGTATACTAAAAGTGCTTCTTTTAAGATATTTACAGCAGTAATTAAATCTTTTTTATTCAAAACATACGCAATTCTAACTTGATTCAATCCCATTCCCGGAGTTGAATAAAACCCTTTTGCAGGGGCAATCATAACCGTTTCGCCATTTAAGCTGTAACTTTCTAAAAGCCATTGAGCAAAATCATCAGAATCTGCTATCGGTAATTGTGCAATACAGTAAAAGGCACCTTTGGGTTTGGTTACAATTACACCTTCAATTTTGTTTAGTTCTGAAATTAAAGTATTACGTCGTTCCTTATATTCTGCAATTACTTCATCAAAATAACTTTGTGGCGTATCAATTGCAGCTTCGCAGGCAATCTGCTCAATTGTTGGCGGACTTAAACGCGCCTGAGCAAATTTCATAACTGTTGCCAGTACTTGTTTATTTTTAGTAATCAAACACCCAATTCTTGCGCCGCACATACTGTAGCGTTTTGAGACTGAATCGACCATGATTACATTTTGTTGTACATCTTCTAAATTCATAACTGAAAAATGTACATCATCTCCATCATATAAAAACTCACGATATACTTCGTCAGCAATTAAATATAGATCGTATTTTTTAATTAAACCGGCTAATTGTTTAATCTCTGTTTCTGAATATAAATACCCCGTTGGATTCCCCGGATTACAAATTAAGATTGCTTTTGTTTTTGGAGTAATCAATTTTTCGACTTCTTCAATACTTGGCAAAGCAAATGCTGTTTCAATAGTTGAAACAAGAGGAACTACTGTTGCACTTGTTGAAGAGGCAAACGCATGATAATTAGCATAAAACGGCTCTGGAATAATAATTTCATCTCCAGGGTCAGTAATTGTGGCCAGTGCAAACAAAAGGGCTTCAGAGCCACCCGTTGTAACGATGATGTCTTCTGAGTTAACATTTACATTTTGACGCTGGTAAAATTGAGCTAATTTTTTTCTGTAACTTTCGTATCCGGCTGACGGACTGTATTCGATAATACTTAAATCAATATTTTTTACCGCCTCGATGGCCACTTCGGGAGTCTTGATATCCGGTTGACCAATGTTTAAGTGATACACTTTGTGTCCTTTTTGCTTTGCGATATCTGCATAAGGAGCAAGCTTGCGTATCGGTGATTCGGGCATGTTTCTGCCTTTGTTTGAAATTGTTGGCATGAGATTTTTTATTGAAGTGCAAATTTGCATTTTTTTTTCGAATTTAACGTAAACAATGCATGGACTTATAAAAATCTAACAATAATAAATATATTTACTAATTTTATAATAAAATATTGTCAATGAAAAAATATATTGTGTTGTTTTTTGGGTTATTGATACCTTTTTGTGCAAAATCTCAGGATAGTTTCATTATCCAAAATAACAAACAAAAGGTGGCAATCCCTTTTAAATTGATAAATAACCTCATTTTTATTCCGATTAAAGTAAATGGAATCGAGCTGAATTTCTTATTAGATTCCGGTGTCGAAGAAACTATTTTGTTTAGCATGGATGAAATGCAGGAGGTTAAATTTAATAATGTCGAAAAAATCAGACTTAGAGGATTAGGATCTGAAAGTGAAATTGAAGGGCTTAAATCGACAAAAAACACTTTTGAAACACACGGATTAAGATCTGATAATCATATGTTGTTTGTAATTTTAGATCAAAGTTTTAATCTTTCGTCACATATTGGTATTCCGGTAAATGGAATTATTGGCCATAAATTCTTTAAAAACAATATTGTAGAAGTAAATTATGATAAGCGAAAAGTTATTGTACATTCAAATAACGAATCGATTAGAAAAAAACTCGATAAAAAATTTAAAGCAATTCCTATTACAATTGAAAAATCTAAGCCTTATATTTACACAACAGCGGTGGTAGACGAAGAAGAAATTCCAGCAAAATTATTAATTGATATTGGTAATAGTGACGCTTTTTGGATTTTTGAAAATAATAAAATAAAACTTCCAAAGAGAAATTTCCCTGATTTTCTGGGGAAAGGTTTTAGTGGTGATATTGAAGGGCATCGTGCCAGAATTCAAAAATTTATAATTGATGAATTTGAATTTAAGAAACCGATTGTAGCTTTTCCAGATTCGACATCAATCAAAAATGTAAAGATGGTTCCGGACCGTATTGGTTCTGTTGGTGGAGAAATCTTAAAGCGTTTTACAGTAGTTTTAGATTATGCAGATAAAAAATTGTACCTTAAAAAAAATCACAAATTCAAAGATCCTTTTACTTATAATAAAAGTGGAATTACAATACAGCACAATGGACTGCAATGGGTTCAGGAAACAGTTCATTTAGAAACAGTAAAGGTTGCAGCATCATTAAGTGAAGGAGAACCAAACCAAAATAACGGTGGGAATTTTAGGTATAAATTTTCTTTGAAACCCGTTTATGAGATTGTCAATATTAGAAAACAATCTGCTGCAGAAAAATGCGGATTGCTGAAAGGTGATCTTATTACATCTATAAATGGTGAGAGACCTTATAAATATTCATTACAGCAGATTAATCAGCTTTTAAAATCAGAAGAAGATAAATGGATTACGCTCGAAGTAGAACGTAATAGTTTGATTTTGAGATTTAGATTTAGACTCGAAGATGAGTTATGAATTATTGATTAATTAATTTTTTGGATTAAAAAAAAATGGGTTAGCTAAGTTTTTTTAACCGCTTTAATTTTGTAAAAAAATAATTATTAAAATTATTTTTTTGTTTAAGCAACATTAATAATTTATTAAGTTTGTCAAAAAATAATAGCTTATGGTCAAAAAATGCAATGATTTCTTACGTGTAGTTTTATTTTTTGTTTTTTTATCATTTTTATCTCAAACAGTAAATGCTCAATGTGCAGGTAATGATGCAAGTTTAACAGTTTGTGATATTCCAGACCCTGCTAATCAATCTATAGATTTATTTTCCTTACTAGGATCGGCAACTGCTGGTGGTGTTTGGAACGATGATAATAGCTCAGGCGGTTTAAATACTGCTACCGGTATTTTAAATGCACATGTAATTCGCCAAAGTGGAATTTATCAATATACATATACAGTTAGCGGTGTTAATGGCTGTCTTGATAATTCAGCTACAGTTACAGTAACTATTGGAGGATATGCAGGAAAACCTTCTCCAACAGCAACAGTTTGCAACGAAGATAGTCCATTTAATCTTTTTCAGGCTTTTGATAGTGCTTATTTGGGGCCGCATTCTAATGGGCAATGGCATAATGATACTACAAATCAAAATATAACGGGATCATCTGTTGATATTAAAGATTTAGCAGGTACTTACCAGTTTACTTATACGATGCCGGCTATAGGTACTTGTCCTTCGCCTGCAGCATCAACAGTATTTATAACTGTTTTCCAGGCACCAAAATCGGGTGATTCTCAAAGATTAACATTATGCGCCAATAATGGTTTGTCAGCATACCGAAATTATGATTTGTTTAATTTAATTTCAGGACAAGATCCAGGAGGGACATGGGTAGATAATAGTAATACTGGCGAACTTAACTTTAAAGGCGATCATGTTATTGATATAGAAAAAATATATAATACTATGGGATCTAACGAATATAGCTTTTCTTATAGAGTCAATTCATCAAATCCTATTTGCCCCAATAAACAGACAACAGTTGTAATTAGACTAGAAGAAAAACTTGATTTTAGCGGAGCAGTTTTAGAGGTTAACTCTGATATATGTGAAAGTGAAATTACAACAGCAAATTATACTGTTACTATTACAAGAGGTCCGGCAAATATTCCAAATGGCAGTTATTATGTTAAATATAGTGTTTCAGGGCCAAGGGCAGCGACAGAAACAGCTTTGGCAAATTTTAGCAATGGAGTTCTTATTTTTCCAATCAGACCGGATTTTTTCCAACAAGCCGGAAAATTTACTGTAACCATATTAGATATTTATGCCTTTAATAGTCAAAGATCCTGTATTAATACAATAAATAATTTATCAGACGATTTAATAATTTATCCTATTCCGGATTTAGATGGAGCACTAATTAGTCCTGTTGTAACTTGCCAGGATCAAGATGCTGTAATCCAGATTTCAAATGCTGTAAAACTGGCAGATGGAGATTATGATATAGTGTACAGATTATCAGGAGCGACAAATGTTTCTTCGCAAGTAGCAAGAATCACAGTATTGGGAGGAAATGCAACTTTTGTTGTACCAGAAATATTTAACTCAAGAAGCGGAACTTCTATTGTAACTATTACAGCAATTACACATGTAATTTCACAATGCGTTAATGCAGCCAATTTATCAGGAGAGATTCTTATTAATCCTCTGCCAAATGGGTCACTTTTAAGATTGCAGATTCAAAATGTATGTTTTGGCGAAGAAGTAACTGTCAATGTCTCGGGTTTTCAGACTTTGACCGATGTTACGTTGTCTTATAAACTTTCTGGCAGTAATATTTCTAATGTAGAAACTGTTGCTTTAAATGCTGTTGATGGAAGCGCTGGTTTTATCATTCCATCAAACTTATTGGTAAACTCTGGTTCAACAACAATTTCTATTATTAAATTAAAGAACAATATTACTACTTGCGAGAGTGATGTAACAGGAATATCTGCTGCTTTTATGCTAAATCCTATACCAGCTTTACCAATAGCTGCTGATCAGGCATTTTGTAAAACAGATCAATCGACAATTGCACATTTGCAGCCTCAGGGAAACCAATATAAATGGTATATCTCTGCTGCCGAAGTTACACCTCTTCCAAATACTTATGTTTTAAAATCTGAGGATTATTTTGTTAAGGAAACTTCTGCAGCTGGCTGTGTATCTCCTGCAACCAAAATTACAGTAACAATTAACGATACGCCGGCTCCAGCTTTAAATCAGGATGGACAAAATTTTTGTGGTTTAGACAATCCTACAATTCTTAATCTTTCAAATAATACTGGATCGCCTTCAACAGTTGTTTGGTATGACGCACCAAATAATGGAAACTTACTTTCGCCTTCAACTCCTTTAGTTGATAAAGCAACTTATTATGGGTTTGATTTTTCGCCGGCAGTAAATTGTCTTTCACAAGAAAACATTGCAGTTACGGTTTCATTAATTGTTTGTGATTCTCCGGAATATACATTTTTTGTTCCCGATGGATTTTCTCCTAATGGAGACGGAATTAACGACACTTTTACTATTCCTGACATTGATTTTTTATACCCAAATTATTCGCTGGAAATTTTTAACAGATATGGAAACGGAATGTATAAAGGCTTTAAAAATAAGCCGGCATGGGATGGAATAAATTACGAGCAAAGTGGAATTGGAGGCGGAATAGCACCAAACGGAGTATATTTTTACATTCTCTATTTTAATAAAGACAATAGACCCCCTCAACAAGGACGTCTTTATCTAAATCGATAATTTTTAATATAAATTTCAAATGAAAAAAATAATACTCTATATAAGTTTCTTCTTCTATATGACATCAGTTTCTGCGCAGCAGGATCCTGAATATACGCATTATATGTATAATATGAGCGTGGTGAATCCGGCGTATGCGACAGGAGTTCCTGCTATGATGAATTTTGGAGGATTGTACAGAACACAATGGGTTGGTGCTGTTGGAGCTCCAAAAACTTTTACTTTTTTTGGACACACGGCGATTTCGGATAAGGTCGAAGCCGGACTTTCATTTATATCAGATGATATTGGAGATGGTGCTAAAAAAGAAAACAATATTTATGCTGATTTTGCATACGTTTTAAATTTAGGAGGAAAGAATAAACTTTCACTAGGATTAAAAGCAGGCTTATCATCAATGCAGACTAATTTTAATGGGTTTAAGTTTAATGATCCGGCAACTGACATGGCTTTCGCCGAAAACATAAATGCAACAAAACCTAACATTGGAGTAGGAGCTTATTATTTTAGAGATAATTTATATGTAGGTCTTTCGGTACCTAACTTATTGAAAACAAAATATATTGAAGAAAAGTCTGGAGTAAATGCTTTTGGAGCCGAAAATATTCATACTTTCCTAACTGCTGGATATGTTTTCCAGGTAAATGATATGTGGAAACTAAAACCCGCATTTATGACAAAATTTGTAAAAGGAGCACCTATTTCAATAGATCTAACAGCCAATGTTTTGTACAATGAAAAATTTGAATTTGGTGCGGCTTATAGAATAGACGATTCTGTAAGTGCTTTGTTTAATTTTAATGTAACACCTACTTTAAGAGTTGGTTATGCCTACGATTATACACTTACAAATTTAGGTCAGTTTAATTCGGGGACGCATGAAATTATGCTGCTTTTTGATTTAGATTTATTAGGTAAAGGATTTGATAAATCACCAAGATTCTTCTAAAATGAAAAATATGAAAAAACTACTCGTTATTATATTCGTATTTTCAATACAGTTTATAAATGCCCAAGATCAGGAATTGATTAGAGCAAAGAAATTTTTTGATAGAACTTATTACAGCGAAGCTATTATTTTATACGAAAAATTAGCCGAAGAAAAGCCATCACAAGAAGTTATAAAAAACCTTGCAGATTCTTATTATTATACAAATGATTTAATAAAAGCGCAGCGTTATTATCGTCTGTTATTTCAAAATTATAAAGACAATTTAGACAGAGAATATTATTTTAGATATGCTCAGACATTAAAAGCAACAAATGCATACAATGATGCAAATAATGTTTTAAAAGAATATTATGCAAAATCATCAAATCCTGAAGATGCTGCCAATTTTGAAGAAGATATTAAAACCCTGGAAAATGTTTCGGCAATTGGAAAACGATTTGAAATTAAAAACCTGCCAATAAATACACCAAATTCAGAGTTTGGAGCCGTAAAACACAAAGACAATTTGGTTTTTGCTAGTGTTAAATTGAAGCCGGGAATGTTCGATAAAAAATTTAAATGGGATGGCGAAACCTATTTAAATTTGGTTACAGTTCCGCTAAAAAATATTAATTCTGCAGATTCTATTACATATTATTTTGCTAAGGAATTAAAAACCGGAATGCACGAGTCAAATGCCATTTTTACAAAAGATGGTAAAACAATTTACTTTACCAGAAATAATTCTAAAAACGGAAAGAAAAAGAAAGACGACAAGGAAATTTCAAATCTTCAGATTTTTAAAGCTGAATTAGTTAATGGAAAATGGACAAATATTACGTCACTGCCTTTTAACAGCCCAAATTATTCAGTAGAACACCCTGCACTTAGTGCTGATGAAAAAATATTGTATTTTGCTTCAGATATGCCGGGATCTCTTGGTTCTTTTGATATTTATTCGGTAAACATAAATAAAGGTGCATTTGATACTCCCAAGAATTTAGGCCCGGAAATTAATACAAATAGAAGAGAACAATTTCCTTTTGCTTCTGCAGATAATAAACTTTATTTTTCTTCTGACGGGCATTTAGGTTATGGATCTTTGGATGTTTTTGTTTCTGAAATAAACGGAACTGAATATTCAAAACCAATAAATATTGGACTTCCATTAAACTCAAACTTAGACGATTTTGCATTCAATATCGATTCTGAAACCAAAGAAGGATATTTTGCATCAAATAGAGAAGGAGGAAAGGGCAGCGACGATATTTATCAATTTAAAGAAACTAAAGACTTAATTGTTGAAGACTGCCATCAGTTGATTGCAGGAGTTATTACAGATATTGACACTAAATTGGTTTTAGAAAATGCCACAGTAATACTGCAGGATTCAAATAATAAAACACTGAATACAGCAACAACTTCTGCAGACGGAAAGTTTAGTTTTAGAGCTCTTTGTGAAGCTTCGTATAAAGTCTCGGCTTTTAAAGAAAAATATACAAATGAATCTAAAACGGTAACTTTAGATAATATCAGAAATAAAGAAAATGACGCTTCTTTAGCATTAAAATCTTTGGAAAAAATCAAACTTGAAGAAAAAGAAAACGCCGAAAAGAAAAGACAGCAGGAAATTATTATAGAAGAAGAAAATAAAAAGAAAGAAGCACTTGCCGTAATCGAATTAAAACAAAAAGAAAAGAAAGCGAAGGAAGCTGAAATTGCTGCCGCAGAAATCAAAAAGAACGAAAAAGTAAAACAAATTTTAGAGCAGGAAAAAGATGTTGTAAGAGATAAAGACAGATTAATTATCAAAACAGATCCAATTTATTTTGATTACAACATGTGGTACATTCGTAAAGAATCAAAAGTTGTTTTAGGAAGAGTTGTGGCGCTGATGAATAAATATCCGGGAATGGTAATCGAAATTGGTTCACACACAGATTCTCGTGGAAATGCAAAATTCAACGAAAGTTTATCTCAAAAAAGAGCCAATTCGACCAGAGAATTTATTATACAATCCGGAATTGATGCAAAAAGAGTTTCGGCAAAAGGTTATGGGGAATCTGTACCAATTGTAAAATGTAAAACTGACGATGCATGCTCTGAAGAAGAACATGAATTAAACAGAAGATCTGAATTTGTAATTAAGAATTTATAAATTCTATGAAAACAAATAATTTAATTAAGAAGCCTTTATTTTGGCTTCTTTTTTTTTAATTTTATAAAATAACCTTGAAACAAAATATTAAAATATGAAAAATCTAGTTTTACCTTGTATGCTTGTTATCTGCATTGGATTTCAAAGCTGTAAAAATGAAGAAAAACAAAAACAGGCAGAAGCAGCAAAAGCTGATGCTGAAACAGTTATAAAAACAGAGTGTTATCAGGCCGTATATGAAAAAGATACTATTCAATTAAAGCTTAACACTTTAAAAAATGGAAAATTAAGTGGAAATATGATTATGAAAGTTGCGCCTTCAACAGTAAGAACCGGCGAAATTGCAGGCGAATTTCATGGAGATACGTTATTTGCAGATTATACTTTTAAGGATTTAGCAAGTAAAGACAAAACGTTTAAAAATCCTATGGCATTTTTAAAGAAAGATAAACAGCTTATTTTAGGAAACGGAACAATGCAGACCACGATGGGAGTTACTTATTTAGTAAAAGATAAACCTATCGATTTTGATCGTGTAAAATATAAATTTGAAAGCGCTGAATGTGCTGAAAAGTAAATAAGAAAAAAGATTTAAGAAGCAAGATTGGTTTCTCTTAAAAAACAAAGCCGTTTCTAAAATTAAGAAACGGCTTTAGTTTTTTTAATATTTTATTTTTGTTATAAAACTTCACCTTTAATTTTTAAGGCGACTCTGCCGTCAGGGTAGTTTACAGCATTGGTTTCAACAGTAATTGTTTTACGAATTGGCCCGCTTGTCATATTGTATTTAACATCAATTTTTCCTTTTTTACCAGGCATTACAGCTGCTGCAGGTTTTGTAACAACTATAGAACTAACTGTCGATTCTGCACCAATAATTAAAAGCGGAGCGTCACCGGTGTTAGTAAACTCAAAGGAGCGAACTCCATTATCAGTCTTAGAAATTTTTCCATAATCAATTGTATTGTCCGGGGCTGCAAATTCAATTTTTGGGCCATTTTGTGCATAACCTATTGCGCTAAACAATACGATTGCAATAAAAGAGGCAACATTTTTCATCTTGAAATTATTTTTAAGTTGTAAGTAAATATACATTCTTTTAATTAACACACAAATTATTAATTCGCTTTTTATAGTGTACTTAATTATTTACTTTTGCTGTCAATTACAATTACAAAAATTGAACCAATTTTTCTGTTTAATTGTTTAATCGTTAATTCGTTTAATCGATTGACGATTTAAAAAAGTAAAAATCAATTAAACAGTTAAACAAAAAAACGATTAAACAGTTAAACGATTAAACAACCTAATAAATGACAATTCCAGCACAATTTGACGCTAAGACGATTGAGAACAAATGGTATGATTACTGGATGAAAAACAACTATTTTCATTCGGAACCAGATCATAGAACGCCGTATACTATTGTAATTCCGCCTCCAAACGTCACTGGTGTCTTGCATATGGGACATATGTTAAATAATACTATTCAGGATGTTTTAATTCGTAGAGCACGTCTTAAAGGTTTCAATGCCTGCTGGGTTCCGGGAACGGATCACGCATCAATTGCTACTGAAGCAAAAGTAGTTGCGAAATTAAAAGCAGAAGGAATTAATAAAAACGATTTAACCCGGGAAGAATTCTTAAAACATGCTTGGGAATGGACAGATAAATATGGCGGAACAATCCTTGAACAGCTTAAAAAATTAGGTGCTTCATGCGATTGGGAGCGTACAAAATTTACGATGGATCCGGATATGTCTGCATCTGTAATTCGTTCTTTTGTTGATTTATACAACAAAGGCTTGATTTATAGAGGATACCGAATGGTAAACTGGGATCCGGAGGCAAAAACGACTTTATCTGATGAAGAAGTTATTTACGAAGAACAACAAGGAAAATTATTTTTCCTGAAATATAAAATCGAAGGAACTGAGGAATTTTTAACCATTGCCACAACTCGTCCGGAAACTATTTTTGGAGATACTGCCATTTGTATCAATCCAAACGATGTGCGTTTTACACATTTAAAAGGTAAAAAAGCAATCGTTCCTATTTGCGGCAGAGTAATTCCAATTATCGAAGATGAGTATGTAGATGTAGAATTCGGAACAGGATGTTTAAAAGTGACTCCTGCACACGATATGAACGATAAAACTCTTGGAGAAAAACACAATCTTGAAATCGTTGATATTTTTAATGAAGACGCTACATTAAATAGTTTCGGATTACATTATCAGGGGAAAGACCGTTTTGTAGTTCGCACTGAAATTGCAAAAGAACTGGAAGAAATTGGAGCTTTGGCAAAAACCGAAACCCACTTAAATAAAGTAGGAACATCTGAAAGAACCAAAGCGGTGATCGAACCAAGATTATCAGATCAATGGTTTTTAAAAATGGAAGAATTGGTAAAACCTGCGATTAAATCTGTTTTAGAAACAGGGGATATTAAATTGCATCCAAAACGTTTTGAAAACACTTATGCGCATTGGTTAAACAATATTCGCGATTGGAATATTTCTCGCCAGTTATGGTGGGGACAACAAATTCCTGCTTATTATTACGGAGACGGAAAAGAAGATTTCGTAGTGGCAGAAAATATAGAAGACGCGTTAAAATTAGCACAAGCCAAAACCAATAACCAGCAACTAACAACCGACAACTTAAAACAAGATGTCGATGCGTTAGATACATGGTTTTCTTCCTGGTTATGGCCAATGTCTGTTTTTGGCGGAATAATGGATCCCGAAAGTGCAGATTACAAATATTATTATCCAACAAATGACTTGGTTACAGGTCCGGATATTTTGTTTTTCTGGGTTGCCAGAATGATTATTGCTGGTTACGAATATGCAGGTGAAAAACCATTTACAAACGTATATTTAACAGGTTTAGTACGTGATAAACAGCGTCGTAAAATGTCTAAATCATTAGGAAATTCTCCTGATCCTTTAGATTTGATCGATAAATTTGGTGCCGATGGTGTTCGTGTAGGATTGCTTTTAAGTGCTTCTGCAGGAAATGATATTATGTTTGATGAAGAATTATGTAATCAGGGGAAAGCGTTCTCTAATAAAATTTGGAATGCTTTCAAATTAATTAAAGGATGGGAAGTTTCAGAAACAATTCCACAGCCAGAATCATCAAAAGTGGCGATCGAATGGTATGAAGCAAAATTGCAGCAAACTTTAGTTGATATTGAAGATAATTTTGAGAAATACAGAATTTCAGATTCTCTTATGGCAATCTACAAATTGGTTTGGGATGATTTCTGTTCTTGGTTCTTAGAAATGATCAAACCAGCATATCAGCAGCCAATTGATAAGGCAACGTTTGATAAAGCAATCGAAATGTTAGAAAGTAATTTAAAATTACTTCATCCGTTTATGCCTTTCTTAACAGAAGAAATCTGGCAGTTAATTGCCGAAAGAACGCCAGAAGGAGCTTTAATTGTTTCAACCTGGCCAGAATTAAAACCGTTCAATGCTGATTTAATTTCTGATTTTGATAATATTACAGAAGTAATTTCTGGAATTAGAACTATCAGAAAAGACAAAAATATTCCGTTTAAAGATGCTATCGAATTAAAAGCAATCAACAGCGAGAATCTAACGACGCATTTTGATTCAATCGTAACAAAATTAGGAAACGTTTCTGCTTTTGAATATGTTTCTGCTAAAGTTGACGGTGCATTATCTTTCCGCGTAAAATCAAATGAATATTTCATTCCAATTACCGGAAATATTGATGTGGAAGCAGAAATTGCAAAACTGACAGAAGAATTGAATTATACAAAAGGATTCCTTAAATCTGTAGAAGCAAAACTTTCAAACGAGAAATTCGTAAATGGAGCTCCGGAAAAAGTTTTAAATATAGAGAAACAAAAACAAGCCGATGCTTTAGCAAAAATTGCTACAATCGAGCAGAGTTTAGCTGGTTTGAAATAAGAATCAGATTATTCTTTAATATAAAAGCTGTCCATTTCGGACAGCTTTTTTGTTTTCGTCAGAATGGACAATAGCATGTTGTTTTGTTCTTTAAAATCTGTCAAATTTATTATTTTACAGGTTCCCTAAGTATAGTTTTTAATTTCTCGGGAGATGTTTTACGAAAGTCTGATAAATAAATCTCGTGATGTAATCCGTTTTTTTGTAAATTGTTTTTGGTAGTAAATTCTTGAATTTTTTTCAGTGTTTGCGGTTCATTTTCAAAAGGTCCAACATGAAGGATCTGCACCACTTTGCCTTCTGTCATTTCATAAAATTCGATTGCTTTAGCTAATTCTATTAGTTTTTTATTAGCCACTGTATCAATAGCGGCTTTGGTTTGTTCTCTAGTTACAAAATCCGGCATTCTGATCATAATTCTGTAATTCCATTCACTGCGAGGTATCTTTACAGGCGCTTCATCCATAGAAATATCTTTGTATTTTTTGTCGTCAAAACTCCATAAGGCTTCTAGTTTTGGAACAACAAAATCATTATTTACTGCCTTTAGCACAAATTTAATAACGTAAGCTGTGGCATATAACGCTTGAATTTTTTCTGAAAACTCTTTTCCTGAAGGATCTCCTTTACCAATAATCGATATATAATTTGTTTTTTCTATATGAAGTATTTCAGGCTTAATTTTAGCAGTATAATATACTTTGTCAGTTTTTGCTAAATCTAATTTGTCCATTTTTTTATGTTTTATATTGCAAATTAAATCACATTAAGTGACAACAGTATGTCAGCAGAAATTCTTCATTATAGTTTCTTCTTCAAAACTAAAAACAAAGGATAAGAAATCACTGTAATTCCCATAATGATAATAAAGCTTTTTGGATCACTGTAAATAAATCCAATCAGTAAGGCAATAGAAGAGATAATAGCAATAATAGTTGTCCACGGATACCAAAAAGAACGATACGGTCGAGGTAAGTTTGGTTCTGAAGTTCTTAATTTTAAAAGTGATAAATAAGCCAGTCCCCAAACAATAATTGAGATAAATGCGGCGAAGGAGAACAGCACTTCAAACGAACCAATACAAATCAAAAATAAGCTAACAAATGATGAAACTAAAAGTGCGACAATTGGAGTTCCGCCTTTGTTCACTGTTGTTCCTTTTTCTATAAAAAAACCGTCACGACTTAATCCGTAAAGAATTCTTGGCGGGATCATCATAAAAGCATTTAAAATACTGATTAAAGAAAATATTGAAATTACAGTAACGATAATAGCACCGTTTTCTCCAAATAGAATTTTAGCAACATCGGCGGCGGCAAGATTTGATTTGGCTAAAATTTCAATTGGTAAAACATGAAAGAAAGCCGCATTTACCAAAACATAAATAGCAGCAACAAGAAAAACGCCGCTGTATAATGATTTCGGAATGTTTTTACTTGGATTATCATTTTCTTCGGCAAAAAAGCAAACACTGTTCCAGCCATTATAAGTCCCGATGATTAACTGCAATGATTTGAAAAATCCAAATAATAAACCAATCTGAAAGAAGGTGTTATCAGTTTTTATGAGCGGAAGTTTAACACCGGTATACATAAAACAAGCCACAACCAGGGACATAAAACAAATTACTTTAAGGAAACTCGTAATCTGCTGAATTATACTTCCGTTTTTTACACCGCTTAAATGAATCAATACAAAAGCAGCTAACAAAGAAATTGCCATTACTGTCGAGTAATCAGCAAGAGCCGGAAACAAAATAAAAAACCTCACCTTTTGCAAGATGAGGTTTAAATTTTCCAAAAAAACATTGTAATCTCTAATAATCAGAAAACTTTGAATGGGAAAAATCTAATTCAAAATTTTAGAATTTATAACGTAAACTTGTCATTACCTGTCTTGGTGCAATTGGGTTTACACTGTAATTTTCGTGAACTGTATAATTTAATTCATTTGTAATGTTTGATAATTTGCAAAGAATAGAGAATTTTCTCCAGGTATATCCTGCTGAAACATCGATTGTAGTATAACCTTTTAATGGTATTTCTCTGTGATAAATACCATCAGGATATTTGGTAGTATCAGTGTTGTATTGATCATTCCATCCGCCTAAACGGTCTCCTACATAATTCCCTATTGCACCTACAGAAACTCCTTTAAAAAATCCTTCCTGAAGAGTATAAAAGAAACTTAAATTAGCAGTATTTTGAGGTGTTCTTACCAAACGATCCCCCTCGATAAAACTTCCATTTAATCCAGATGTTTTTGTGTAACGCATATCATTGTAGCTATAACCTGCAATAATGTTTAAACCTTCAACAGGTCTTGCTGTGACATCGATTTCTACACCTTTACTTTTAGTCTCGCCGCTTAATACTTTAAGGTTTGTATCTGCATTTGCTGTTCCGTCAGCTTTAAATTGCGCCATTTGTGCAAAATTGCTGTTTGTAATTTGATAAACCGTAACATTTGTACTTAATAATCCTTTTAAGAAATCAGTTTTAATTCCGGCTTCATATTGGTCAATGATAGAAGGTTTTATAGGCTGTAAATCTACAGTTGTTCCTGTATTTGGCGTAAAAGAGTTAGAATAACTTCCAAATACTGAAATATCTTTTGTTGGCTGATACACTAATCCCACTTTAGGAGAAAATGCATTATCTAAACGTTTTGGCGTTACAACCGCAACCGCATTTTCCGGCGATGTAGTTTGAACTTTTGTGGTGTTATTGTATACTTCTTTATAAGTAGTAACTTCAGCTTCCTGCCAAGACCAGCGAATACCAGCCAGTAATTTGATTTTTTCTGTAAAAGAAATTAAATCCTGAGCATAGACCCCAAAACGATTTGTTTCTGTTTTTGCAATTTGAGTAGTTCTTGCGTCTGGAATATCGTTTCGTTGTGTTGAAGGATCAAAGTTATAAAGATTGATTGTATCGTAGTTGGCTGGAGAAAAAGCAAATGTATAAGCAGTTGCAAACGAATTTTCCCAGTCTGCTCCGGTAAATATTTGGTGTTTAACGCTTCCAGTATTAAATGTTCCCTGTAAGCTTAGCTGATCACCAAGTATTTGCTCTAAATTTTTATTTTGAACCAATGGTCTGGCCCAGTTTCCGTTAGCATCTACCGTTGCTAATTGAGCAGTAGATTTAGAACTTCTGTCGTAATTTTGAAAAGAAGAATTAAAATTTAATTTCCAATTGTCATTAAAATTATGGTTTACTAAAGCAGAAGCGCTTGCAGATTTTGTATTTCCATTAGACCAAAGTGCTCCATAAAAATTATTGCGTGGTACATCTACAAGTTCTTTTCCAATAATTCCTGTTCCAAAATCCGGAGTCCAGTCAGCACTTAAATAATCTCCCTGTACTGTAATCTGCGTTTTAGCACTAATATCAAAAAGTAATGATGGATTAACATACAAACGTTCGTTTTTTACAACATCTCTAAAACTTTCTGAGTTTTCATATGAACCATTAATTCTAAAAGCAATCGATTTACTTAGAGGACCATAAAAATCGATCGATGGTTTGTAGTAAGCATAACTTCCCATTTGCATAGAAATTTCGCCGCCACTTTTAAATTGAGGTGTTTTTGTCACAAGATTTACGATTCCGCCCGGGGCTACGTTTCCAAATAATAAAGCCGAGCCCCCTTTAAGAAATTCTACTTTATCTAAACCAGAAACGTCTGGAATTGAACCTGCATTATAACGAAATCCGTTTTTAAACATATTGTTGGCAGACATGTCATAACCTCTTGAGAAAAAAGATTCCTGAGCACCGCCGCGCGCAGAACTTACATAAATACCATTAGCATTTTTTAAAACTTCACTTAATCTGATGGCTTGCTGCTGCTCGATAATCTCGGCTCCAATAACTTGTATAGCTTGCGGATTATCCATTGGTTTTAAACCAGAACGAACTGCTGTTACAGGTTTTGGTTCTTTGTTTTTGGTAACAATTACTTCGTTTAATATTTCTCCTTTTTTGTTTTTTACAGTATCGCTTGCTGTATTATTTTCTGTACTGGTATAATCCTGGCTATAAGAAGAAGCAAAGCATATTAAAGCTAAGAGTGTTATTAAATTTTGTCTCATGGTATTTATTTAGATTCAATAAAAATTATCGATTGCAAATATAAAGAGACGGACACCTTAACAAAAAATTATGAAGTGATTATCTTTATTAAAGTTTTATTAGTTTTGCCTTAAGATTGTCTTAAGATATTGTTTTTATAGTTTTTATTGTTTAAAGAATTGTGTTGTGTGTGAAAATATGTAATATGAAAACAAAAAAACCTTGCTCATAGGAACAAGGTTTGATTGAAGATTAAAATTTTAAAAAACAGTTTTGAAAATTATTTAACAGCAATTAAGTATGTGGCCATTTTCCAGATTTCATCATATTTTTTACCGTTGTGTTCTCCGGCAGCTTTTTCTGTATAAGCAAATTCTACCATGTAATTTCCTGACCAGATTGGCGTAAAAGAAATTTCACCTTTATCATTTGACCATAATTCTTTTTCCCAGCCGTTTGGGGCGATAACTTTAATTTTTTGTTCTTTTGCAATAGTTCCATTATATAAAGCTGAAACATTTATTATTGTATTTTTTTTCGCAATATCAGCATTTTCAGAAAAAACACTAATTATATTATTGTTTACTGCAGCCACATTTCCTGCTGCTTTGTTTCCAACAACTACAGTTGCACTAGAATTATAATCTAATTTCATTGTGCCATAAACATCTTTTACTGTATGATGCATTACAATAGTATAAACTCCGTCTTCATCTGGAGTAAAAAACGCCTGGTATTTATTGTCTAAAGCTTTTGCAGTAAGTTTTGTTTCTTTTTTTGATGGAGAAATTACTACCAAAGAGAAATCTTTTAAATCAGAAAACCATTTATCTGCTTTTGTAATATCGTTTTCTGAAAATTCTCCAAAATAAACAGAAATTTCTTGTGCTTTCCCTTTTGTTCCGGTTGATTTAGTTTCGATCCAAAGTGCATGGGCAAAAAGCTGAGGTGCTGCAAAAAGCATTAAAAATGCAAATGTTATTAATTTAAAAGTTTTTGATTTCATGATAATAAGATTTAAAATTAATATTGAAAAAATCCTGATAAACGCTCAGGATTTTTAATTTATGGGTTATTATTTTGTGTCACAAATGTACTGTTTAATATTTGTTGAGCAATGTTTATTTAGATTAATTATCGATAGCAAGGTTTTAAAAAGAGACTTTTTTTATTAGTCCCTTTTTTTGATATTTAACTAGAATGAAGAGCTGTCACCCTGAGCGAAGTCAAAGGGTTTTACACTGTGTGGGCTTCGACTTCGCTCAGCCTGACAATGACAAACTCTAAACATTTTTAGAATTTATAAGAAAAACTCAATAAAGCATTTCTTGGTTTTTGCGGATTAACTGTAGACCATCCGCCATTAAAATAATCTTTATTTGCTATATTGTTTATGTTTAAAGCTGCACGAAATTTAGCCGAACTATAAAAAATTGAACCATTGATTACGGTGTATTCCGGCAAAACAAATTTTCCTGTTACCTGGCTGTCCAAAATAATATTGTCGCTGGCATAATTTCCTCCAAAACCAATTCCGAAATTTTCTAAGAAACCTTCGTCAAATTTATAAGCTGCCCAAAGATTTACAAGGTTTTTAGGTCCTGCCCAAAATGGTCTTTTTCCGGTTTCAAGCCATGAATTTGCAGCATCTCCTTTTACTATTTTGCTGTCATTATAGCTGTAGCCTGCTATAATACTTAAGCCTTTTACTGGTGCAGCATTCAGGTCAAATTCAAATCCTTTGCTTCTTGCGGTACCTCCTTGAGCTGTATTTACTACGCTTCCCGGTGCTGCAGTAACTAAATTTTCTACTTCGATATCATAATAACTTACTGTTGCATTTAGTTTATCTGCTAAAAGGTTTGCTTTTACTCCAAACTCTAATTGATTTGCATGTTCTGGTTTGAATGTTTTTGTTCCAGTTGGTTCTTCTGTAACTTCATCATATGTAACGGCTGGAGAAATGTTTCTAAAACCATTCATATAATTTGCAAACACGGCAAGTTTATCTTGTATTGGCTGATAAAGCAAACCAAATTTTGGTGATAAAGCAGTTTGGTCATAATCATCTTTATCTGTTGTTACATCAGCTTCAGTATCAAAATAATCGACACGTAAACTCGCCATTGCAAGTAAACTTGGTGTTATATTAATAACATCAGATGCATAAGCGCTGTATGTGGCTTCTTTACTCGTGTAATTTGTTACTCCCGATGCTGCCAAAACGTTATCTACAGAACTGCGGGTAGGATATCTCGGACTAGCTTCGATACCGGTCTCAGGATCAATATAACTTACAGCTCCCTGTGCTGTTACATTGTATAACCATGCATATCCGCTGCCGCCAAACATTACTTCTTTTGCATAATAATCAAGTCCGGCAACTAAACGGTTACGCATGTTTCCGATTTTGAAATCGCCGACAAAATTCTGCTGTATATCTGTTGTTGTGGTTTGTGACTGCTCTTTAGTAAGGCTTAGACCAAATTCTTTCGTACCATTTTGATTATCATAAATATAAGAGTAATAACCATCAGATTTTGAAGAACCTCTCGAAAAAGTGGTTTGCGATGTCCATTGATCAGAAATTTTGTAATTCATCTGAGCTTGTAAATTGAACCTTGGGTTTTTCATAGTTAAATCATTACTATAAAAAGAAAGGTGAGTATTATAGTCCAGTTCATCAAGATTTGCATACTGCAGCTGAGATTCTCTTCCTAAAAACAACATAGGCGGAGTTGTTTTTTCTTCCTGCATAAACTCAGTATTAATAAGAAAAGATAATTTGTCATTTACTTTGTAAGAAAGGGAAGGAGCGACAAAAAGTGCTGTGCGGAACCCAGCATCCTGAAAACTGTTTTCTGTTTGATAAGAAGCATTTACCCTAAATAAAATATCATTATTATCATCTAATGGCGTATTAACATCAGCGGTAACTCTGTTAAAGCCAAAACTTCCTGCCGTATATGAAAATTCTCCGCCAAAACCTTCGTATGGTTTTTTGGTCACGGTATTAATAAGACCTCCATAACTAACCAAACTGCTGCCAAATAAAGTTCCAGACGGGCCTTTGATAACCTCAATTCTTTCAACGTTTGCAGGATCAAGGCTTCCATTAGTCAAGCCCGGTAATCCGTTTACGATATTAGCCTGAACTTCAAATCCGCGCAGAGTATAATACGAACCGCCATCGCCGCCGCGGCCTGTAGATTCCCATAATTTTTGAATTCCCGGTACATTTTTTAATGCATCGTCATAAGTTGTAATAGCCTGTTCTTTCATTAATTCAGAAGAAACGACATTGTAAACCTGTGGATTTTCGATGTTTTTAAGAGGCATTTTTGATACATAAGTACTTTGTTTCGGGAATGCTTTTCCTCTCGAATTGGTAATGATAACTTCTTTTAATTGTTTGTTAGAAACTTTCAATTGTAAGCTTAATGCTGTTGTTTCATTGCTTGCAACGGTCACTTCTTGTTCAAGGGTTTCGTAGCCCGTTAAGGAAACCTGAACGGTATATGTATTTGGTTTTACTTTATTGAATTCAAAAGAACCATCTTCATTAGAAACAGTTCCGTATTTTGAGTTTTTAAGAATGATGTTTACGCCAAGTGCCGGCTCGCCGTCAGAGGTTGTAATCGTTCCTTTAATTTTTCCGTTATTTTGCTGGGCATTTACAGCACCAATAAAAATAAAGAACAAGCAGATTGTGTAGAGAAACTGCTTTGTAATTTGGTTAGAATAATTCATGATTTTATTTTTAATTAGTTATCGTTATTATTTAGAATAAATAAAAACAAGGTAAATTTAGAAATTATAATTTCTTTAACAACATATAGCAGGATTTAAAAAAAATCTATTTTCAAAATTTATTGTTAGGAATGTATTTAGTATAAAAAAATAAAACCATTCACCGCAGCGAATGGTTCTACTTAAAATGAAGCCTAAAGTTTAAGCGTTAAATTGACTAATACATTGGCTGGATTTTGTGCCATTCCATAAGAATCCCAGTATTTTGTATCGGTAAAATTATTATACTTTACACCAGCTCTCCATTTTGGCCTGTCATAAAATACTGTTGCGTTATAAGTAGAGTATGATGGAGCATAAAAACTTTCATTTTCAAATTTATATTGTTTGTCTACATAATTACCTCCAATACCAAACCCTAAGTCTTTCAGTTTGTTTTGAAATTTATATGACAGCCAAAAATTCACAACATTTTCCGGAGCACCGCTTGCCTTGTTGCCTTCGATAGCAGTATTTGATGATTTAACGATACGATTGTCATTATATGCATAACCTGCTATAATATTTAAACCCGCAATAGGATTAGCAATAAATTCAAAATCAATTCCTTTGCTTACTTGTTTTCCGTCCTGAACATTAAATCCGTCAGGAGTTGTTCTTGTGGCATTATCAATAGTAATGTTGTAATAACTAAGTGTTGTGCTTATTTTTTTATCAAATGCTTCTATTTTTACACCACCTTCGTATTGATTAGCATAAATTGGTTTTAAGATTAATAATGTTCCGTCAGGCTGGTTTACTGGCCCGGAATTTTGAAAACCATTCATGTAGTTCCCAAATAAAGAAACCTGATCTTTCACAATTTCATAGACTAAACCTAATTTTGGAGACAAAGCGGTTTGATTGTAACCCTCAGTATCTTCTAATTTTTTCTGAACAAAATTATCAAAACGAAGACTCAGCATTATAGATAAACGATCTGTAAAACTAACTACATCTGAGGCATATACACTAAAAGTCTGTTCATCCGGAACACCAAATTCTAAATCTTTTAATGCAGCATCGACCTGATTTTTTCTAATAGGTTCAAAATCCTTTGTGATATCTATTATATCCAGGACTCCTGTTGTAGCATATTTGAAAGTTCCTTTTGTAAATCTGTAATTAATACCGGTTAATAATTTATGTTTAATGCTTCCTGTAGAAAATTCACCATTAATATTTTCCTGAAAATTGGTAAAGTTGTTGTGGATTGGGCCAAAACGCGATACTATTCGCTGTACTTCTGTTGGAGAATTCCATACTGTATAATATTGATAACTGTAATTAACTCTTTCATCTACCCATGAAAAAAGCGTTGTCGATTTCCATTTATCAGATAACTTATATTCTGCCTGAGCAAATATTTTTGGAGAAGAAGTTTTAGCATCGGCATCATCAGCAAACAGGCTGGTTCTGTAATCCAATTTTAGATCTGTCGGGTTTGTAAGTCCGGCTGCATAAGAACGTCCGTAAGTTGGTCGGGTATTATTTGTATTATAAATTTCGGTATCTAAACTCAACGTTAATTTGTCTGTAACTTTATAAATAATACTTGGTGCAAACAAGACCGTTTTATTAAAACCATAATCTAAGAAACTGTTTTCTGTGTTTGCAGAAGCATTCATCCTAAACAATACTTTCTTGTCCTGAGTCAGCGGCATATTAAAATCGACTGCAATACGCTGTAACCCAAAACTGCCTCCGGTATATGAAATTTCTGTTTTACTAGCTTCAAAAGGCTTTTTAGTAACCAGATTTACGACTCCTCCAAAAGAAGAAACCGAAGAGCCAAATAACGTTCCCGAAGGCCCTTTTAATACTTCAATTCGTTCTGCATTATCAATAGAAACTGAGCTTCTTCCAGAAAGGGTTTCCATACCATTCCTGGCATTAACTCCGGTGCTGAACCCTCTAAAAGCAATCTCAAGCCCTCCCGAAGGATAAATTTTGGTAGTTACTCCGGGAGCATTCAGAACTGCACTTCTTATATCTACTGCAATTTGTTCCTGTAAAAGTTCTTTGGGAATAACATTATATACCTGAGGATTTTCTAAATTTTTCAATGGCATTCTCGCCACATAATCGGTTTTTTTAGATACAATATTTTTCTTGCCGTTTATTACAACTTCTTTCAATTCTTTGTTAGAAACTTTTAACTTTAAATTAATTGTAGTTGTTTCACTTTCTGCAACAATTACTTCACTTTCAAGTGTTTCGTAACCTGCTAATGAAACCTGCAGCATATAAGTATTTGCTTTTATGCGGTTAAAATCAAAACTTCCGTCTTCATTTGTAACTGTCCAGTATTTTGAATTTTTTAAAACTATATTAACTCCGGCTGCCTGCTCACCGTCTGATGTTGTGATGGTTCCTTTAATTTTTCCGTTGTTTTGCTGAGCAAATGTAATAAGGAAGGTTAATAGAAAACTAATTGTAAATAGAAAACGAGGTGTTTTCAAATTAAGGTAATTCATTTTTTCTTTTTAAATGGTTTATAATTAATTTTATTTAGAATAAATAAAAACAATACAAATGTAAAAATTATAAATTCGTTAACAAACATTATTTAAGTTCATTTACTAATGATTTGTTATAATTGAATAAAGAAGAAATGAAGGGATAAAAGTCAAAAATTATAAGGTTTTATTAAATATAAAAAGGACAGTAATTCCCTTTAAAAGCTTTATTTTTGCAATCTGAAAAACAGACTTCATGATTTTACCCTTCTTCAAAAAAATACAAAATACGCCTAGGGGATTCCGTATAGCAAATACTGTGTTTTTTTTTCTTTCAGGATTTGGCTATTCTTCGTGGGTATCGAGAATTCCGCACATACAAGCGCAATTACATTTAAGTGAAGCTGAGTTTGGAGCTGTTTTATTTGCATTTCCAATAGGTTTAATGCTTACAATGCCGTTTACAGGAAAGTTGTTGAATAAGTACAGCAGCCGTTATATTATGCTGTTAGGAGCGATTATGTTTAATATTGTTCTTTCTTTACCGGGTTTAGCGGCTTTTGTGTGGCAGCTGGTTATTATACTTTTAATTTTTGGTGCTTCTCGTAATATTTTCAATTTATCGATTAATGCACAATCTCTGGAAGTGCAGAAATTATATCCAAAATCGATTATAACCCGTTTTCATGCCGTTTGGAGTATTGCTGTTTTTTCGGGGGCAGGTTTAGGTTATGTAATGGTAACACAGCATATTGCACCGGCACATCATTTATTAGGAGTAAGTGTTTTTATGTTGTCTCTTACGGCTTGTTTTTATCCGTTGAGTATTCATAATGAACCTGTACCGGTCAAAAAGAAGTTCTTTTCGATGCCGGAAAAAAATCTTGTCAAGTTTGCCCTGATTTGTTTTGTATCTATGGCTTGCGAAAATACAATGTATGACTGGAGCGGTATTTATTTTGAAAATATATTGAAAGCGTCGCCAAAATTAACCAGCGCAGCATTTGTGTTTTTTGCCACAGCAGTAACTTTAGGACGTTTGTTTGGCGATTATGGAGTAATGAAATTTGGTACGAAACGAATTTTGCTTTACAGCGGTATTTTAATCACTTCTGGTTTTGCACTTTGTTTTATTCTACCGTATGCTTACCCAACTATTTTTGGTTATGTTTTAATAGGGTTTGGGGTTTCCTGTGTGGTTCCTCTGGTATTTAGCATTGCCGGAAGATCTTCAAAACTCAGCAGCGGCTCTGCATTAACTTCTATATCTACAATTGGTTATCTTGGGTTTTTGCTAGTTCCCCCAATGGTTGGTTTTATCTCTGAATATTTAAGTATGAAATGGGCGTTTTTAATAATGGCGCTTTTAGGTATACTGATGATTTTTATGGTGAATAAGATCGGGGAGAATGAGTGATTTTGTTTAAGTTGCTGAGATTCTAAGATGCTGAGGTGCTAAGGTTTTTTTGCTGGTTTTTGTGTTTATGCATTATGGATAATCTTTGCGCAAACCAGATTAATCCCGATAGCTATCGGGAGGTCCTACAAAATTGATCGAACCTCCGGTTCTTCTAATATTGTGAAAAATTCCGGAGGAATGAATCGTATTGTAGTGACGGATTTCAATCCGTGGAAACCAATTTGTGATAAATCTGGAAGTTCCGTAGGAACGACAAGTTTTATTAAATTATTTCTTCGTCATAACAAACTTTTCCGAACTCGGTTTCCCATTTAAATTCCCGGAAATTTCAGCAGTTAAAGTATTATTTGCTCCTTTTGTATATGTGATTTTTTGAGGATAATCGTGTTTAGCGTTTTCAAAAACCAATTGTTTGTCTGATTCTGCAGTTGATAGAAAAGCTATAGCTTTCTCTTCATTTTGACCTTTTACGGTTGCGAAATAGGTTAGGGTTTCGCCTTTTTGAGCGAGAACAATAGTTTCAAAATGTAAAGTATCTTTTTCTTTTATAAAATAAGAATAAGCGTTGAAAGTACTGTCGTTTAGTTTTTCCCAGTTTTCGGTTAAAACACCGTCTGGAGATTTGTTTTCCCAGTTTCCGATAAGCCAGTCGGCAATTTTAATTTTATCAGTTTCTGAAGATTCTTTTTTTTGACAAGAAACAACAGCTAATACAAGAGTTAAAAGAGTAATTTTCTGAAACATATTTATGAGTTTTGATTGTACTAAAGTATGAAAAAAATTGGTTGCCACGAATTACACTAATTTTCACGAATTAGTTTTTGAAAAACTGGAAATGTTTTTCCACTCCCGATAGCTATCGGGATAAAAGGATTAAAATGATTTTTTTCACGCAGATTTTGCAGATTTAGGCAGATTTAATTTTGATTCTGAGTTAAATAAATCTGCGCACATCTGCTAAAATTTTTTTAAATCTGCGTGAAAAAGAATTAGTGAAAATTCGCGTAATTCGTGGCAAAAAAACAAAAAAATCTTTTCTAATCCTTTTAATCTGTGGCTTAAAAAAATCTAAACATTTTCCTCTAAAATCGAATACACCAATTCCTTAGTTGGTTTTTGATCTTTTAATTTGGCACGGACTTCATCAAAAGTGACTTTAAAATCACAGCCCGATTTATATTCAGTGCAGCCGTAAGCGGTTTTCCCTTTTAGAATTGTTCCTTTTTTGCATTTCGGACAGATTAAAGAATCTGATGTTTCTTGCGTTGTTTTCTTCGTTTCGGTTTTTTTTGGTTCTAATTTGAGTTTGTAATTTTCCTCAAAACGAATTAAACCTTCAACCGTTCCAGCATCAGTTTTAAAGCCTTTTATATTTACGGTTGAGCCTTTTTGAACCAATCGTAAATATTGGCTTTCGGTAATTTTTTTACCTGAAAAAACATAAGGCAGCACAAAATCACAGCCCGACTTATATTCGCTGCACCCAAAAGCCGTTTTTCCTTTTATAAGATTCCCTTTCTGGCATTTCGGACAAGTTTCTGCCAAAATTCCATCGGCTTTCTTTTTCTCAGGTTTTACAACAGGTTTCTGAATCGTTGCTGCATGAGAAATATTGGCGTGTCTCGTTTCGCTTCGAACCTCGGTAACCAAAGCTTCGACCATGCGTTTCATATTTCTAATAAAAGCGGCAGCTGTAAAAGTTCCTTTTTCGATATCTTTTAGCTGTTTTTCCCAAGAACCCGTAAGTTCAGCCGATTTTATCAATTCATTCTGAATTGTATCAATTAACTGAATTCCGGTTATTGTTGGTAAAACCTGTTTTTTGTTGCGGACAATATACTGACGTTTAAAAAGTGTTTCAATAATATTCGCACGTGTTGACGGACGCCCGATTCCGTTTTCTTTCATTAATTCCCGTAAATCTTCATCATCAACTTGTTTTCCTGCGGTTTCCATCGCACGCAGTAAAGTAGCTTCGGTAAAATGATTGGGCGGTTTGGTTTCTTTTTGAAGGAAAGACGGTTCATGCGGGCCTTTTTCGCCCACAATAAAACTCGGCAGTAAATCGGGTTCTTTTTCTTTTGCGTTTGTATTGGGCGAAGTCGAAGTATCGAAAACAACGCGGAAACCTTTTTTCAGGATTTCTTTTCCTGTGGCTTTAAACATTACATCTGCTGCTTTTCCTATCACTGTCGTGTTAGCAACGAGACAATCGTCGTAAAAAACAGCAATAAAACGTTTTACGATTATATCATAAACCTGCTGCTGATTGTATGGCAGATTAATTTCTATTCCTGTTGGAATAATCGCGTGGTGGTCTGTTACTTTTTTATCGTTGAAAACCTTAGGCGATTTTTTTATTTTTTTTCCTAAAAGCGGTTCTGTTAAATAACCATAATTCGTCAGTTTTTGTAAAATTCCCGGTACTTTTGGGTAAATATCACCTGGCAGAAAAGTTGTATCAACTCTCGGGTATGTAATGGCTTTTTGCTCGTATAAAGTCTGTGCAATTTTAAGCGTTTCTTCTGCCGAAAACCCAAATTTTTGATTGCAATAAACCTGTAAACCCGTTAAGTCAAATAGTTTTGGTGCGTATTCGTTTCCGTTCTTTTTATCGACAGAAACGATTTCGAAATCACTTTCTTTGACTTTTTCGGCCAGAATTTCTCCGTCTTCTTTTTTCAGGAAACGGCCTTCTTCATAACTAAAAAGTGTCTCTCTGTACAAAGTCTGCAATTCCCAATAGGGTTGAGGTTTGAAATTTTCGATTTCTTTAAATCGGTCTACAACCATTGCCAAAGTTGGCGTCTGTACGCGTCCAATAGATAATACTTGTTTGTAACCGCCATGTTTTACGGTATACAAACGTGTAGCATTCATGCCGAGAAGCCAGTCGCCAATAGCTCTTGAAAATCCGGCGTAGAATAAATTGTCGTAGTTTTCGGATGGTTTTAAGTTGTCAAAACCTTCTTTTATGGCTTCGGTGGTTAGGGATGAAATCCACAAACGTTTTATTTCTCCTTTATAATGCGCTTCGTTCATTACCCAGCGCTGGATTAATTCTCCTTCCTGCCCGGCATCCCCGCAGTTTATGACCAATTCGGCTTTGTCAAAAAGACTTTTTATGATTTTAAACTGCTTTTGAATTCCAGAATTCTGAACGACTTTGGTTTCGAATTTTTCTGGAAGCATTGGCAGGTTGTTTAAATCCCAGCTTTTCCAGTGCGGTTTGTAATCGTTGGGTTCTTTCAAGGTGCATAAATGCCCAAAAGTGTAGGTTACGGCATAACCATTGCCTTCGTAATATCCGTCGTGCTTGGTATTGGCACCCAAAACGGATGCGATTTCGCGTGCTACACTTGGTTTCTCAGCAATACAGACCTTCATTTTCTCCTTTTCTTATTTAAAGAGCGAAGTTAGGATTTTTTTTGGTTTTGCCACAAAGGCGCCAAGACGCTAAGTTTTTATGCTGTTGTATTGGTTCTCGCAAAGTTGCAGAGACGCGAAGTTTTTTGTTCTGTCATTGGAACGAAGCAATCTCAGTTAGTTTGTTGATTTCTTTAAGAGTATCTCAATTTTAAAAACATCACAATTCCTTTCAACCAAAAAATTCCTGATTCTAAAAACGTAAATCTGGTTTTAATTATTTTATCGCTTTTATCTCTCGGACTTTTAGCCAGAAATCTGGCTGTCGAATTACTAAAATCTAAAGTATATCTAATTATTAATCATAGGTTCTAAATTAATGTCCTTATTTCGTAAATCTAAACCGCCTTCATAAACTGATTTAAGATTGGTTAAGTAAAAACCCCAGCCGTTTGAACAGCCGAGTCTGATATATTGTTTAGAATAATCATCTGTAGGGATATTGTGCTGACGAAGTTCAACCAGAGTATAACCGTTTGTTTCGCTTAGTTTTATATCGACAAGACAAGTTCCTTCAAAAGTAAATTGTAATTCGTCTTTTCCGTTGGCAGAAATAATTTTTCCTTTCATGGAATCTTTATACAAATACCAAAGCCAATCGTAAGTTGTAGCTTCTGCAACGTTTTGGTCTTTGTCAATTGGTTTCTGGTTTGTATCAAAAAAAGATACTTTTTCGAGAAACCATTTTTCTAATTCATCTGCAATTGTCCAGGCGTTATATATGTCGCTGAGTTTAGCTTTAATGGCTATTTTTTTTGTGAAAGATGTCCAGTCGAAGTTTTCCATAGTTAAACTTTTATTAATCTGTTATTCCTAGATTTTTGTCAAGTTTTTGGAGCCATAACCACAACTTGGACAATAAATTGCTCTTGGAGTTCTGAAAGGTTTTTCACAATTTGGACAATCTTTTCCAAATTGGCTTATTTGATGATGTAAAATAGGCAAAGGATTTGGCTCGTATTCTCCTGTTAGTACTCGATACATTTCAAGCATATAACGATATTTTTCAAACGTTTCAATTTTGTCCAGCCAAATATGATTTTTAATATTTCTACTTTTTAATTCTTTTTCAACGACTTTTTTTCCTTGAAACAATGCTTCTCTGCATAATTTGAATTCATTATCATCGAGCATTTTGACTTTCATATCACAGCGCCAGCAAAATTTTTCTTCCATGTATGATGTTTATAGGCTTATAATTAGATTATAACAAATATATGATATTTAACGTAGGTTATATACGGTAATAAAATCATATAAATATTCAGCGGGATACAACCAATTATGTGCAATTATCTAAAAGAAATAAAAAAAGCGCAAAGTCAGTAGACATTTGCGCTTTTGTATTATAATGAACCTTCTAATTTAAATTTTCCTTTTTTCATAATATTATAATCCGGACTTCTATAAAGGTTTCCACTTGTATCTCGTATGGTAATATATATTTTAAAATTAGAAGTTTGGTTTCCAGTATCTGAATAAAAAGTATCAGCAACAGACATAAAATAACCTGTTGCACCCCAGCCAATAGCATAAGGAGCTCCAACGCCATTTACTTTTGAGTACCACCAAATAATACTGTCTAAATCAGCATTTGCTAAATTTCCTGTATAAGCCCATGTAAATATATTTGGTCCAGACTGTAAATAATCAGGTCCCGTAGCTGTTACTTGCGGTAAGATTACCGGAGCTGCTGGATATAGGTATCTAATAGCTACTAAATCATAAACTGAAAATCCATTCCAGGAATAGTTTGCAGTACCACCATTCATTACTGAATTTGGATCCTGAGCAGGGGTATTTGGGATAACATTTGCCCCATAACTTCCCGGACCTTCATACCTGTTAGGGTCATCCCAGTTTGTATGTCGTAAACCAATACAGTGACCTAGCTCGTGTACCAAATTATATCGTTTACTTCCTTCACTAATGCTTGTATTGCTCCAAAAATCTAAGTTTATTAGAATTTGATTGTAAGGATTATTATTGTTAGGGAATCCTGCCGAAGCTATAACATTATCCTGTAGGACATTCCCATCGCTTTTTATAACTATATCTGCGGTGGGACTGCTACTAGTAATAATATTAAAATGAACTGTAGATCCGCTAATGTTATTGAGATCACTTACCGCATAACTTAAGGCATCTCTCCAATTGTCTTCTCCGCTCGATGGAATAGAAGGGTCGACGTAAACAGACATAAATGTAATTTTTAATATTGAAACTAAATTATTTGTAGCTGCGTGCCTGCTTGTGGTATTGTTTTTTGAATACGTTTTAATGTCTTTTGAAAACATTAAATCGCCCTCTACAAGATAAAAATCATCATATTCTTTGATTCTTTCTTTCTTAAAACCTAACGAAGTAAGTTTTGCTACAACAGGTGTTTCTTTTAACTCGTTTTCAATATTGCCTTGATTGGAATTTTCTTCAGAACAATTTTGAAATAAGAACAGGATTGAAATTGCAAACGCAAAAAGTAACGATTTACCGTAATACTGGTTTTTCATTTTTTTCATAATTTTTCAAATTTAATTTTGACTTGTTTAGTTAAATCAGGGAATTTTTTGAAGTATTTATTATAAAATCTATTAGTTAAAACCATTTAATTATGAATGATTTACAAATGTTATTTCTTTGGTTGTGTGAAATAATAAATTAACAGCATAAAACTTATAATAAAACCTCATTTTCAAAAATAGCTTCTTTAAAATCAATAATCTTACGGAGAAACCGTAAAGCTGTTTTTATGAAATTGCCGTTTTTACTAATACGGAATGGTATTATTTGTTTTCTTGTTTTTTGTAAGAAAATAAATGTATCTTGCAGCAAGATTAGAATTGTAATAATAATGATGACTGCAAATTTTTATTTAGTAAACAGCTGTTTGATGTGCTTGATGTACACATTATTATATTTGCATGATGACACTTTCTTAAAAAACTCAAAAGAGTTTATTCATTATGCCCTGTCGCAACTCTAGGCAGGGATCCTTTTTATTTATTAGTTCGTTTTATTTAACCTCAATTTTCATTCAGGATGCGATATCATTGAATTAGATGGAACTGCAAGATATTCAATGAAGAGTTGTATATCATATTCTATGAAAAGTGAGCAAACAAGAAAGTTATGTCACAAAATATTATTTTAACCACAGGAACATACGATTTAATTAAAGATCACGTAAGAAGAAAAAAAGTAACGCCGCAAGAAGAAGAACTGTTATTAGGCGAATTAAAACATGCGTCTCAGGTATTGAGAAAAAATCTGCCAGAAGATATTGTTTCGGTAAACCGAAAAGTAACTTATAAAGATCACATCAAAAACGAAGAAAAAACAATTCTTCTTGTTGGTCCGGAAAAAGTAAAAGTGAGTAAAAACAAAATTTCGGTTCTTTCTGATGAAGGTATTGCAATGGTTGGTTACAAGGTTGGGGATCTTATCGAATGGCCTGCTAAAAAAGGAAATTTAAAATTAGAGATTTTAAAAGTAGAAGTAGAGGCTTAACATTTTTATTGTTTTCGATTTAAGTATAGTAACATCCCAAAAGAGTTTTCTTTTGGGATATTTTTTTGATGAAGACATCGATCTGTATGCAGATCCGTTTTTTGTATTAAAAATGGAAAAATAACAAGATAATTGCTTCAAAAAAAGGCTTATTAAAAGATTAAAATAATTATATTCGTTCTTCTTAATTTAACAATAACCAACATGAAACAAGCAAATACTATAGACGAAGTAATTCAGCTTTTGGATGAAATAATAGAAAGATCAAAAATAGAGCAAAGTGCTATAGGTTTATTTGCTGCCCTATATCGTGAAGTTACTGTAAAAATAAAAGAAGGTATTCACGATGGTTCTTTTCAAAATGGTGAACGAATGGAGAAATTGGATGTCATTTTTGCCAATCGGTATTTAAAAGCCTATTATCAATATCAAGCCAAAGAGAAACCATCAGAATGCTGGGGATTTGCCTTTCAACAAGCCGAAAAGTTTTGGCCAATAGTTGTTCAGCATTTACTGCTCGGAATTAATGCACATGTGAACCTTGATTTAGGAATAGCCTCAGCTCAGGTCAGTACGGTAGAAAACATCAGCGATTTAAAAGCCGATTTTGACCATATAAATACCATTCTTAGCAATCTGGTAGGAGATGTTGAAAAATGCTTAATCAAAATTTGGCCAACGCTTACGTGGATACTAAAATTTACAGGTAAAATAGACAACTTCTTTATTGATTTTAGTATGGAAACCGCAAGAGACGGTGCCTGGAAATTTGCCAATGAATTTGTGGCGGTTCCTGAAAATGAAAGAGAAGTCTGTATTCAGCAAAGAGATGAAAGAATAACAGAAATTGCCCGATTAGTTTCAAATCCGGGGTATTTTGTTAGTGCCGTTTTCAAATTCATTCGTTTATTCGAAAGAGGAACTGTCGCTCAAAAAATAATTGATATGCAGATAATGGAACAAAAAAAGATTGAATGTGCTGTTGCGTGATTTTGGAAAAGTGATTCCGATATTCGATAGTGCGGATTTGTAATCTGTGTCCGTAAAGATTGTTTTGTTTGTAAATATAAAAAATCTGCATGATTTTTTGCAGCTTTTGTTTTGATGATTTCTACGTGCTAGCGCGAGCGTCCTTTGCTGTGCGAAGTCACCTTTGTTGTACGAAGTCTCCCGACTTCGTACCCGTTTCTATATTCCATCACAATTTTCAAATTCAATACTCATTATATCGTATAAAATTTTTCAAATTTAATGTATCAACAATGAGAACGTCGGCTTTTACGATTTTTAATAGACCAATGTCAGAAACATAATTATTGGCACTAGAATAAATATAATGTGACGCTTTTTCGACAATACCAGCACGAACCGGATTTAAATGAATATAATCTAACTTTGACCACATAAATTTGTTAGTATAAATTTCTTCGGGATGATTACCATATTGCCAAAACTGATAATTTTTGTTTCTGGAATGACTTTCAGTTGCTAATTTAAAACGTTCTAATATCCATTCTCTTCGACTCTCTGGATCAGATTTTATTTTTTCTATGATTTTTACAGCGGTAAATTTTTTAAAATCTCTCAATAAATCCGATAATTCTCCCTTTTCAGACTGCACAATCATATGTATATGATTACTCATAATTACATAGCCATATAAAATCATAGATTTGTTTTTAATGCAGAAATCTAAACATTCTATAACTATATCTCTGTAGTTTTTTCTTGTAAAAATATCAATCCAGTCAACAACTGTTGCTGTTATAAAATGAGGTAAATTTTGATCTCTTATTTTGTATCCGTCGTGCATTTTTTTTTGCTCAAATATAGTTATTTTTCTTACAAATAAATATTTGATAATCTTTATTGCATATTGGGATGGGTACGAAGTCGGGAGACTTCGCACAGCAGTCGTGATATTTAAGAAAGAACACTTCGTAGAGTGAGGGGTATTGAATGATTTATACAAACTTCATTTGTAAGTTTTATAAAAATCCTAAAGGCGCTGTGCGAAGTCTCCTGACTTCGTATCTGCATGCTATATTCCGTTTGGAATAGTTTTATTTTTTTGTGGATTATTGGAGTGGGTACGAAGTCGGGAGACTTCGCACAGCAGTCGCGGTATTTAAGAAAGAATACTTCGGAGAGCGGGGGAGAAATTATCGAGCAGATTTCATGGCTTTTACTTTTTTGATTTTGGGATCTTTTAAAAACTTTAGGTATTCATCTGTTTCCATTCCGAAAAGGGCTATTTTTCCATTATGGTCATTATGAATTCCAAAACCATATGTTTTTGAGAGAGGTGAGGCGCGAAAACAAGCTTGTCCCTTAGAAAAAAAATCTTCTCTGGCTTTTTCGTATTCGCTTTTTGTTAAATCATTCCGATCTGCAAATACCTGAAAAAGAACATCATCTGAGGTATATTTATACGGATTTTTGCTAATTAGTTCATATTGCATTTCTGCAACTGTTTTTTTGTCTTTGCTTGGTGGTTTTGTTCCGTGAGAAACTTTGCTGTCTTCTGCTGTTTCTATAAAAGTATCAAAATAGTTGGTGGTATGTATTTTCATCTTCCTATAAATTTGCTTTGTAAATATAGATTTTTCTTACGGGATATTTTTTATTTAATGCGTCATTACATCATGTTTTAACCCGCGAGATGCTATCGCTAGCGAATATCATTATCTTGTTATCAAAAAAACTGTTACAAATAAAAATATAAAAAAACAGATTGTATCAACTATTGTAACCCTTCTCCCATCTAAACTGTCATATCGGCTATTTTTTTCAGGTACAACTAATTCTTTTCCCTGAATCTGTAAACTTATAAATCTTAAAAATTGAAAAAGCGTTAATGAAAGTAATGTATTTCTTAAACCTAGAGATGCATTACTATTTACAAAAGCTAATTCTGGCAAATCTTTAATTTTAAGGAAAATACAAAAATGAATTAGTCCAATTATCATCCAGATTAAAAAATAATTGAAATTACGAAGTGCCCGATATTGAAAAAAGTAAAGAAAAAATTGTGTTCCTAATCCATAAAGGAATAAAATATCTGCCAGATGATTATTGTGTATTGCACCATAACTCAACAAGAAAATTGAAAGCAATAAATAAGAACAAATAGTAACAATATTCCATTTGGTTAGCGGGTAACTGCGAATAAATTTATTTTCCATTAAGGTTAAAATTCTTTTTATTTCCAAATATATAAATCTAAGTTGAAAATAATATCATTAATAGCGCGAGGGAAGGGAATTTAAGGGTTTAAGCTAAGTTTCCAACTTTATCTCTAATAGTTACTATAAGTTCAGGGTAATTTTCAAAATGATCTGGGCTAATTAATAATTCTTCACCATTTTCAAGATATATTACGCTTTCAAAATAACCCGTAGTTATTTGTCCTGCCTTAGAAGAAGATCCTGGAACACGTTCTGTTTGAACTCTTAAAATCGAAGAATAAGGGATTAATTCTACTTTAGACGAAACTAAAGTTGTTCTTTTTATTCCTTTTTCTGTAACGGTAATTTCATTAACCGAACTAAGTTTATTAATGTGAAAAAATATACACAATGCTAAAAAGAGAACCGATGCTAAAATTACTTTATAGTTCTCAGTACGAAAACCACCAAAAAAATTGGACAAACAAAAGAATTCAAATATGAAAAAAAGAATATTTATTCGAATCAAAAATAATGTTCGAAATTTTGAATGTATTTTCATTTAAGTAGATAATGTGGCAGTAATTTGATTATAACAAATATACTTTTTTTTGGATATGTTTTATACTGATTGATAGTTTGTAAATTTTCGGTTGTATACACCTGATTGTTTACAATCACTTAAAAATAATCTGTTATTTATAATTTCGTTAAAAAAAAAATCATAGAAATGCAGAATAAAGAAAGAGCCGAAGAATTGTTAGAATTAATAAATAAAAGAAATTATTTTACCAAACTAAAACTGGAACATAAAGAAGACACTTCATTTACGATACCGCTAAAAGTATGTTCTTATAACGAATTAAATTTAATGGTTTCAGATTTGCTTAAAGCTAGTATTGTTCTAATGAATAAAGAAGCCCGAAGTTTAGCCGTTTTTCATAAAGAAACAGATATTAATGTATTGACTTTACTTGAAATTGCATTACAGCTTCTGCCGGAAGAAGAAATGGAGTTATTGGATGATTTGCATAAAGTTCATCTTGAGAGTTAAGCGTTGCTGTTTATATGTCTCTGACTTTGCGTCATTTTCTATAATTTATTTTAAAAATAGAAACATTTCAAAATCTCTAATTTTACATTTTTATTCTTATAAAATAGTTTTAGAAGAATTTGTAAAAAGTCAGGAGACTTTTGAGACGTTTATTAATTTATAAGAAGCAAAAAAAATACGCAAAGTCAGAGACATTTGCGTAGCGTTTTATTAGTACTTTTCGTGGAGCGGGGACGTTCTTTATTTTTTTAAGATTTGGTTTTTATCGCTTTTATTAGTTTCTTATTACGTTTATCAGCTCTTGAATTCTGTAAAGAAATAACAGCCCAAATTGCTGCAGGAATCCAGCCAATTAAAGTTATTTGCAAGATTAGACAAATAATTGAAGTTAATATTCTTCCTCTCAAGAAGAATGAAGCAAAAGGAAAGAAAATTGCAATTAGCGTCATAATTTTTTTGGTTTGTAAATTTATTTAAATTTCATTTAAACGTTTCACATATATGCGATGTTGTGGAAATAAAGAGTAACGTATTATTTGTTACCGAAAACAAACTTAGTAAAAAAAAAAGACTCCCTCAGCTAGCGCAAGCGTCTCGTGTTAGCGAGTGAATTATGAAGCCAAAATTTTTGATTTTTGTTGTTCAAACTCTTCTTGAGATAAAACACCGGAATCTAACAACTCTTTTAGTTTTTGTAAACTATTTAATTTTTCATCAAAATTATTCTTTTGTAAATTGGAGGTGCTTTCTTCTTTCGGATAGGGATTGTTATTTACAACAATTGTTTGAGGTTTGTTATTTGTTGTGCAAGCCCAAACTAATGCAGCTATCCATCCAATGAATGTCCAGCCCAAAAAGAAATTCAATAATATTATTGCAGTGCGATTAGTTTTCTTGCGACTCAGTGCAATAAATGATGGTAAAAAGTAAAGTGCTAAAAAAGGAATTACAATTACAAGTAATTCTGTTGCTCCAATTCTTCCCATAATTGTTTTGTTTAATTAGTTAATATTTGTCTTTAGTTATTGTCTATGTGAATTTAACCTTGCTTGCTGTACGAAGTCTCCCGACTTCGTACCCGCATGCTATTTCCATTCTATATTTTCTCGTTCAAATAAATTGAATATTTTATTTTAATAAAATACTTGTTAAGTAATAACTGCTTATTGGAATGCGTACAAAGTCAGGAGACTTCGCACAGCAGTGACTTCGCACAGCAGTCTCGACATTTAAGAAAGAATACTTCGGGGAGCGGGGTCACTTCGTAGAGAGTGCTATTCGCCAATTATAATCTCTCTATAAATTCCTATTGGACTGACAGAAACTTTTGGATGATATACTTCGAAAAATTTTTCTAATCCTTCTATAGCTGAGAAAACCCCTCGAAATGCTTTTTCATAAACTTTTTCAACTGAGAGTTCTGTTTCATCATAGTATTTAAATTCATCATTTGGATTAGTTCGTTTGTCAATGGGCTGTGGACAAGAGGTAATTATCCCAAAAATTGTAAGTTTTACATTTGGTCTACTTCCGTAAGTGTATATAATATTTTCAAAGTTCCCATTAACTAAGAATTGATTTTTTAAATTAGAAACTATTTGAAAATCTGGAAAATTTTCAAATGGAATAAGTTTAAAATTTAGGCGATTTGGATTAAAGGTAGATAAGAACGTTTTAATCCTCTCAACAAATGTCTCATCTAATAGATTTGTTCCGGACAATTGCTGAATAGTTTCATCAAATTTTTTCTCAGTGATTTTTAATTGATTTATTTCTTTTTGATTATGAGCTCTTTTCAGACTCTTCTTTTTAGCATCTATCTCTTTTTTTAAATTAATTATTTCTGGGTCTGATTCATGTGCGGAGCCAAATATTAGTCTTTGAATTTCATTAAAATTCTCAAGAACGGTAGTAAATCTCTGGTAATCTTCAAATGTACACCAACCGGTTGCTTTGATATATGTGAATTCAGGGACTTTTTCAAGAAAATTATTAAAAGTGCTATCAAATTCATTATTTAATTCTTTTAGAGTATTACTTTCAAATAATTTCGTTTCAATATCATTTAGTAGTTCATGAAAGATTTCTAATTTTTCTGTTTTTATAGTTTTTTCTTTGTCATTAACTCCAGTTTTTCCACTAATAATTTTTATATCAAAACCAATTTCAGCATCACCACCATTTTCGTTTTCAATTGCTCTAGTTATTTCTTGCAACAATCCTCCGCTGAGTTGACTTTGCAAAGATTTTGCTTTGTCATAATCAAAGTAAATAAAGTCTTTTATTGTCTTCATATTTGTTATATATTTTGGTAAATACCGTCTGACTTATTTTATTTGCCCTTGCTGTGCGAAGTCTCCTGACTTCGTACCCGCATGCTATTTCCATTCTATATTTTCTCGTTCAAATAAATTGAATATTTTATTAAAATAAAATACTTGTTAAGTAATAATTGCTTGTTGGAACGGGTACGAAGTCAGGAGACTTCGCACAGCAGTCTCGACATTTAAGAAGGAATACTTCGGGGAGCGGGTAACTAGCGATTTATTTGTTTTTTGCATAAACTAAATCAATCATAAATTTAGCAAATCCAGTAGATAATTTAAGTTTATCTTTCCCCCAATTTAGCCCGCCTAAAGACTTGCTACCATTTGCTAAAATATAATTGTTTGCATTTTGATTAAGATAGTTATTTGCAACTAATCCAATATTAAAATTATAATTTGACCAGTTTCCGCCATAATTTACAGTCAAGTTTCCGCCTTTAATATACCAAGGCCATCTTTGCATCCAATCGTCTTTTTCGATTTCTTCATCTGAAACTTTAATTGGCAATGTTAGTGCTTTGTAAATTGATAATATTTTGCCTGTCCCAACTCCATAACAGATAAGTATATCATTAATTTTTACTCCAGTTGGTCGAAGTTTAGAAAAGTGCAAGTCAAATTCGCTATTGTCAAATTTTCTAGTTTGTTCGACAGGATGTTCAGTAACTCCTATCGGTTTTAACCAATAATTTACAGAATAATCAAAATGATTTGTCGAATTTATATTTAGATAAGAACTTAAATCTAAGTCTATTTCCCTAATTTCAGTATTTGGTTTTTGTTCTAAAAAGGAATTAGAAACTTCGGCAAGTTTATAAATATCAGTTTTTGTAATATTGTCTATTTCTATACATTTACCTATTGAGGATTCTAATTTTACTATTTCTTCAAAATCAGAAATTTCAATCCCCCATTCATGATTATATGATAAGCCACTATCGGTAAAATTAGCAGAAGTAATTATCGCACGGAATGGCTTGTCAAACTTTTTAAAGATATATATTTTTCCATGCAATTTATTATTGATTGAAATTCTAAAACTAACTTTGTCATCATTAAAAATTGGTAAATCAACAAAAGTCATCAATGAGTTAGTTTTGTTAATCTGATCAAAAGACTTAGGTTTTAGTGTTGTAATCAAATGAATATGACTTAAATTATCTAATTTTAAATCATTGAAAAATGTATTGAAATCTCCCATTAGAAAAGGACTAATAATAATAATTTTATCAGATTCTAACGCTAATTCTTTAATTCTAGAAAAGTGACTGCTTTTCGCATCTGAATTACTTATAATTTTCATGTTTATTTTTTTGTCTTAGTTGTTGTTGCGAATGTCTCGTTCGTAATTTATTATGGTTTTACTTAGATTGCGTGCACGAGCAGGACTAGAAACGGTTGATAATAAGGAAAGCACTTCGTAGAAAGAGAAATATTAAAAATCATTGTTATTATCTAAATTGATTTTTAAAATCTCCTCAATTTTGATATTATTTAAGATATTACCTTCTTGTAGCTGTTTCTTTTTTTCTTCACTTAGAGTTAGAATCATTTTGTTGATTTGCTCAATAAATTGGTCATGTAATCTATTATATTGAATTGTATCACGTTTTATTGGCATTTTTAGATCATTTTTTAATAATATTTCATTTCCCTTAGCTGCTAATTTGTCAAGAATGTAAATAGATCGATTAATATGTTTCCATATTTGTTCTAGTTCTTCAAATGAAATATAGGAAAAATATTTGTCTACAATCATAGATAAATTTATACGAGCATTTTCATAATTTAATAAAGTTGTTCTGATTTTTCCAATTTCAGGATTAAATCTTAAAATCAAACCGATTACAATTCCAAGTGTGTTAAGTGCGTTCGAATTTATTATTCCTAGATTTAAAGTAGTTGTAAGTCTATTAAAATTTGATACTTCGTTATAAGCAAATTGTAAAAGTTCAAGTTTTGTTTGCGTCATCCACCAAGGAGGTGATACTTGCCTTAGGACATCACAAATTGAAACAACTTCAATTTTAGTATGCATACTTGCAGGAGTATAATTTAATGATCCATAATAATATCCGTAATCACTAACTAACCATTTTGAATGGTTTTTTGAATTCAGAATTACTCCAATACCATTATTAACTAAGTGTTGAATATTAAGTGTATGATTACGATTACCAAATCCCCACATGTTAGGAGGCATAATAATAAGTACAGCAGCTCCATTACTTCTTTTGGCAACGAGTCTTGGGATTATGGAAGAAGGATGCGTATAGGGCGAGAAATTATAACCACATACAATAACAAAGTCATTGGCATTGTCAATAATTGAATGAATTTCTAAAGTTAGATCAGTTCCTGATGGTTTTATTCCCCATTGGCTGCCATTTCCTGGATTTATCATATTTTATATTTCTATTTCTTGTATTGTGAATATTTATGAAAAATGCTTTGCAGAAGTAAAGTTTATCACCAGTAAGATTGATATTAATTATTCTTCGCTTTCTTCTTCCTCTTGCCTTCTTCTTCTTCTTCTTCTTCTTCTTCTTCAGCTTCTTTTTGTTGCCTTTCTTCTAATTGCTTTTTTTGATATTCATCTTCTTCATTTTGTCTTATTCTGTCTTCTTCATCTTCGTTGTCTTCTTTTTGCTGAATCAGATCATCCTCATCTTCCACATATGTAGCGGTATTACAATCTCCATTATTTCCAATAATTTTTACTGTGTAATCAACACCACGGTCACTCGTAAACGAAGCTTCACCGCTTGAAATATCTGGAGGAGTGAAATGGGAATTGTCAAGCCAACCTCCATTCGGCCAATGAATTTCAATTAGTTCATTATTTTCAATTTCAACAAGTAAAATATATGTTGAGTTAGTCCCGGTTTCGGAATAATAATAATCTATTTCTGCACAATAAGTTCCATCAGGATAACCATCTTCTTCAAAATCCCCTAATGAATGTTCTTGTAAGTAATAACTATTTGATTTTTTACACTTAACAAACAAAATGCTAATGAATACAATTGAAAATATTTTTAAAAGTTTTTTAAGTTTCATTTTGTGTTGTTTGTTCTTTTGATTTCAAATTTTATAAAGAATTAAATAACAATAGTTTTTAGACAAAGTGATTTAATGTAAAAACAAACATCGACTTTAATTTAAATAAATTGTAGCGTAAAAACACCTGATTTTATGTCTGTAGCGAAAATGAAAGTAAAATTGTGTTTCCGATTTATTTAATTTCTTTCAGCATAGTAAGTAATTCTGGTATTTTGTTAACCTGAGACTCAGTCCAGAAATAATGTTCATTATCTGTGTTACCATTATCTTTTAAATAAATAGATATTCTTCTAGTGCTTTTTTCTATATAAAAACTGAATGTTATTTCTCTTGAATTAAAAATATATGTGGTGGATTGTTTTTTTTCAGTCTTATCTTTAAGATTTGGAACGACATATTCTTCAATAAATAATATAAATTCATTAACTTCATCTAAATCAATCCATGAAGATTTGAAATAACCATTTCCAACTGTCATATCCATTTGCAATGATTTTATCTTGTTTTTTGATTTCAAATCAATTGCTTCAACTGGAAAGAAAGATAATATTTCTCCAATTCCAGATTTAAATTCAGCTTTAATATTCCAATCTTTATTAATCTGAGTTATTTCTGCATTATCAATAAACTGCCTCGTTTCTGAATTTGTTTTTTCTTTTTGAGAATAGTTTTTCGATGTAATTAAGAGTAATAGAAACGTAATTAATATTTTATTGAATTTCATAAGAATGTTTATTTGTTGTTTAATATTGCCAAAACTAATTCCTTTAAAGTCAATTAAATTACGGGAAACCGTAACTGTTATAAAAACAAGATTATGTGGCACTTTATATTTTAAACAAAACAAACATCGCATAAAATTTAAATTTACCACTAAGTAAAAATACCTGATTTTTTCAAAACAAAAAACATCAAAATCCTACTCAAAATTCCCAAAAAATCAACACTAGAATTTTCCACAAAAATTTTGTAATTTTGCAGTCCAATAAAAGGAATTAGAAAATGTTAGATAGACTTCAATATGTAAAGCAGCGTTTTGATGAGATTTCGGATTTGATTATTCAGCCGGATGTTATTGCTGATCAAAAACGTTATGTGCAGCTTAACCAGGAATATAAAAGCATAAAAGCACTGGTTGAAAAGAGAGAAGAATACATTCTTGTTTTAGCAAATATTGACGAAGCAAACGAAATTATTGCTGACGGAAGCGATGCTGATATGACCGAAATGGCCAAAATGCAGCTTGACGAAGCAAAAGAACGCTTGCCGCAGCTAGAGGAGGAAATCAAATTTATGTTGATTCCTAAAGACCCTGAAGATGCTAAAAATGTAATGGTCGAGATTCGCGCCGGAACGGGTGGGGACGAAGCTAGTATTTTTGCAGGGGATTTATTCAGAATGTATACTAAATACTGTGAAGCACAAGGATGGAGAACATCTGTTGTGGATATGAACGAAGGAACTTCCGGAGGTTTCAAAGAGGTTATTTTTGAGGTTTCGGGAGAGGATGTTTACGGAACTTTGAAGTTTGAAGCGGGTGTTCACCGTGTACAGCGTGTTCCGCAGACAGAAACACAAGGTCGTGTGCATACATCGGCAGCAACTGTTATGGTTTTACCGGAAGCAGAAGAGTTTGATGTTCAAATCGATATGAACGATGTTCGTGTAGATTTCTTCTGTTCGTCTGGACCTGGAGGACAATCTGTAAATACTACGAAATCGGCAGTACGTTTAACGCACATTCCAACCGGATTAGTAGCGCAGTGTCAGGATCAGAAATCGCAGCATAAAAATAAAGATAAAGCCTTAATCGTATTGCGTTCTCGTTTATACGAAATGGAATTAGCCAAAAAACAAGAAGAAGATGCTACAAAACGAAGCTCTCAGGTAAGTTCTGGTGACCGTTCGGCTAAGATTCGTACCTATAACTACGCTCAAGGCCGTGTAACCGATCACAGAGTTGGTTTAACACTTTACGATCTAGGAAACATCATGAATGGTGATATCCAAAAAATTGTTGCCGAGTTACAATTGGTAAACAATATGGAGAAATTGAAGGAAGCGTCAGAAGTTTACTAACGTAAACTTCTTAGGTTCAAAGATACATAGTTACAAAGGTTCAGAGGTTTCTTTTCTGACGTAAAATAGTAAGCCGAACATTTGTTCGGCTTTTTGTTTTTAAAAACTTTGTCCCTTTGAACTTTTGCCTCTTTGTCACTTTTTTACCAATATTGATCCCTCAAACATAAACCTTTTCTTAAGAACTCAGAACCTCAGTGACTTAGCATCTTAGAACCTTTTGTATTGTCATTTTTTATTTCATATTTGCGCTACTAATCAACCAATTATAGCCAATTTATGAAAAGAACTTTACTTTTATTATGCTTCTTTGGAAGCTTTTTTTATGTCCGGAGTCAGTCTTATTTTGGGTTTCGGGACGATAATTATGCCGGAATTCAGGGAGTATTATTTAATCCGTCGGCAATTGTAGATTCTAAATATAGGGCAGATGTTACAATTGCCTCAGTAAGCGCAACCGGACAAAATGATTTGTATGGTGTTAATTTTGCCGAAATATTCGACGGCGGTTACGACTTGGATACAGATGCCAAAAAGAAATTCAAATCGAATAATAGAGGGAATTTTAATGTTGATATTCTTGGTTCTTCTTTTATGTTGAATATTACACAGCAGCATAGTATTGGTGTTTTTACACGTGTACGAAGCATCACCAATCTGATTGATGTAAACGGACAGCTTATTGACGAGGTAAACAAAGATATTGATGCTTCAAATAGTTTTTTAATATCTGGAGGAAATCCTAACGGTGTCAGCAATTCGTGGGCAGAAATTGGAGCCAGTTACGGAACCATATTGCTAGATCGTGATGAACATTTTATTAAAGGCGGTATTACGGTAAAATATTTAATGGCTGGGGTAAACGGTTATATCAACGGAAATAATTTGAGTGTTGCTTTTAATAAAAATGATGCGAATCCGGCTTTGAGTGCATATAACTCAGCAGGAACACTAAAAACGGCCGCAAGTTATGATTATGAAAACGGAAAAGATCCGGAGTTTGATATGGCTTCAGCAGGTGTAGGTTTTGATTTAGGATTTACTTATGAATACCGTACCAATTGCCATACCTGCATAGGCAACAGATATAAGTTTAAAGCAGCCGCAGCTGTAACAGATATTGGTAAGCTTAATTATAAAAACCTTACTGAAAACACGTATGATCTGACAGGAAATGTCACTCAGGAAGATATTGACAATGCAGATGATATTTTTCAATTTTTTGATACTTATTATACCAAAACCTCGTCCAGAAAAGGAGTAAAGGCAAATTTGCCAACGGCATTGCACACAAACTTTGACTGGAATATTGACAATAAGTTTTATTTGAATTTAAGTGGTGATTTTGGTTTAGTTGATGCAAAAAAGATCAACGGAACTGCTATTGCAAATTCGGTTACTTTTACACCCCGATATGAAACCAGACAGTTTAGCTTTTATGTTCCCGTAACCTGGATGGAATACAGCGGAACGCAGATAGGAACCGGTTTTAGAGCCGGACCATTATTTATTGGCTCAGGATCGCTGATTTCAAATTTGTTTTCAAACAATTCGAAAGGGGCCAATGTGTATGTAGGTTTGAAACTTCCAATTTATCAAAATTACAATTAAAGGTTTTGAGGTGCTGAGAGGTTAAGGTTTTAAAATGAAAAAGAGATTGTTTCACTTATGTGAAACAATCTCTTTTTTTTGGTTTGAGATTCTTAAGTTTTTACTTCGAAACTAAAAAATCTTAGCATCTTAGAACCTTAGTGCCTCAGAACCTTTATATTAAAAGTATTAACTGTTTAACCGTTTGTTATAGCAGAAACGTATAAACGAGTTAGATACCAAAAAATACTCGTGTATATTCAAAACATTTATATAGATTAGAGTACATGTATACACCGTTTTTTAATACTATGTGGCTTAGCTTTTCCATAATGTTTAAAATTTAAGTTTAACAAATTACTCTCTGGATGATGATTCTTCTTCTGAAGTTTCGCCGGGTTTTGAAATCAGGTTGGTTATAATAAGCTGAACGATTGATCCTAAAATTCCTTTTAACATCGAATCGCCTTTTCCTACTATAAATCTTTTAGCCAGATATCCAATTCCAATACTGATGACAGATTGTGCCAGATGGCTTTTAAAACCAACTGTTTCGTTGATTTCTTCAACTGTATTTCGAATGAGGTTAAGAGGTTTTAAATTCTCTGTAATGTCATCAATATGGTTTTTAATTGCACACCATTCAGTATCCTGACGTTCTTCTAATAATTTAATTCTCTGATTTAACTCATCAATAGTATAAATAGGCTCCATAATAGTCTTGTTTAGTTATTAATTATTATAAATCAGTTCTTAAACTTTTACTTTTCTTTTAAAATACTAGATACAATCGAGTTGCCAATTGGGGTTTTTATCAGCCTGTGATGCATTTTGTGCAGTATAATGGCAGCAATTAAATAAAAAAGTGACATAATAAAAAAGCCGAAATAATATTCCCCAAGTTCTTTACCAATCCATAAGCTTAATCCGACATTTAGGAATAAGGTAAAAAATGCAACAACAACGCTAACTGCTATCTTTGATGCTAATGATGAAACACCATCGGCTACTGAATATACTGTTTTGAGTTTTAATAATTCTAAACTTGTTTTTGTATAATTTTCAGCTCTTTCATAAATATTCAAATTCTCGTTTGTTGTTGCATTTGGTTCCATGATGCTGGTATTTATGGTTTGAAAAAATCACTTCTTATTAGTTAGATTATACAGTTTTAGGTTCATCTTTAACTGTATTGAAATCATCTTTTACCTGGTTGAATTTTGCTTTTCCTTCCTCGATGATGTCTTTACCGTTTGAAGTAATTGTGTTTACAATACCATCAAATTTTGTTTTTAAATTATCGCTGTATTCTTTCGATTTATCTTTAATTTTTTTTCTTGTGTTTGAACCTTTATCCGGTGCAAATAATACTCCTAATAGCGCTCCTGCCGCTGCCGCTGCAGCGATTCCTAAAACTGTGCTAGTTGCTTTCATAATATTTGATTTTTAATAGATTAATATATTTTATTTAATGTTGATTAATTTTTAAACCTCCCGGCCTTTGACAGGGCTCAGTAAAATTGCAATAATGGCGAATATTAATAAAACATGGATGATATTTCCGAAATTGTATATAAAAAAACCAAGAGCCCATAGAATAACTAGTATTACTGCGATGGTATCTAATAACTTTGACATGGTTTTTTATTTAATAGGTTAATAATTAACTGTTTTTAGTTTAGTTTATACGAAAGGTATAAAGACAAGCTGCTGTTTTTGGCATCAGGAAACGTATAAGTCGTTCCGGCAACTGTTGTTCTTTCTTTTCCAATAGTTGTAAGACCGTAATTATAACGTAAACCAATGCTTATTGGGTTAAAATCAAATCCAAGACCTGCAGAAACACCCGCATCAAATTTATTTAAATCGTCTGTGTCGATATTCTCATTAAAAAAAATATCGCCGTCTCCGCTGACTTTAGAACTTACCAGATAAGAAGCATATCCACCGGCATGAACATTAAAGTTTTTAGTAATATTTACTCGCACTAAAAGCGGAACCTCGATATAGTTTAATCGGAATTTAGCATTTCCACTTAGCAAAGCATTGTTATATTCTAATTTGGCGCCTTTTGTTGTAAACAAAATCTCAGGCTGAATGGCGACAAAATCTGAAACTGGTAATGTAGCATAAATACCGGCATTAAATCCGTATAATATATTCTCGTCATCAGCATCATCATTATATAAATTCGACATATTGAATCCGCCTTTTATACCAAACTCTGTGTTTGCATTATTGTTCTGAGCGTGCAGCATTCCAAATGAAGCTGAAATAAAAAGGGTCAAGGCACATAAAAAATTGGTTTGCATTTTCATAAAAAAATAATTTAGTTAGTTTTAATCTGGGCTTTTAAATGTTTTCTTTAATAATTCTCTCGGTTTCTCTTAAGAGATCAAATTGTTCAGGCAAATACTTCAATACTAATTCTAAAATTATTTTATCGTTTGTTTCATTCGAAACAGTTTCTAATAACTTAATCTGCTGTTCCAGGTATTCTTTCATAGAGTTCAAATAAACTCTGTCAAAATTTGAAGGATTTGCGGTAACCAATTCATAAGTATCTCTTCTGTGTGTTGCATTAATTTCAGAAATTATAATGAGCTTTTTATTAGCTAATTCTGTTATTTCCTGCAGTAGTTGATTTTGATGTCCTTCGATTTTTTTACCTAAAATCACTATTGAATTTTCTGAACTTTTTTGTTGTGCAATTTGACTTTTTGAAATAATTGTTTTTCCAATATTTGCCGTTTCAATGAGAAAAAAAGCAATTGTTTCTTCTTCCTCATTTTTCGCAAAAGTTTCATTTTTTTTCAGTGTACTTTCTATCAAATTATTTTTTGTGCATGATGGAACACAAATTATAAATAATAAAAAGAGTACTTTAAAAATGGTCACTTTAAGTACGGGGTTAGTTTTCATTATTACTTCATAAAGTATTACATTACAAAGATGCTAACGAATACAACATTTTGCTTTACAGCATAAAAAATAAACGTTATATAATTCCCATAAAGAAATTATATAACGTTTATTATGTAGGTTTTTAGGGTGTTGACGATAATTTAGTCAGGAAGAAATATTGTAAAAACAGACCCTCTGTCCGGCTCGCTGTCGGCCATAATATGTCCTTTATGGTTGTCAACAATTTTTTTACAAATGGCTAAACCAATTCCGGTTCCGGGATAATCTGTTTTTGAATGTAAACGCTGAAACAAAATAAAGATCGTTTCTTTAAACTGAGGATCAAATCCCATTCCGTTATCAGTAAAAGTTATTTTATGGAATTTCTTGATATTCTGATCCAGTATTTCCGGATAATCTTCAGAGTTAACCCTTATACTTTCAATAGTAATCGAAGGTATAACATTTGGTCTGCTGTATTTTAAAGAATTTCCAATTAAGTTGATAAAAAGCTGTTCGATTTGATATGGAATAACGGCAAGTTTTGGAAGTTTATTAGCCACAATTACAGCGCTTTTTTCTTCGATAACCTCTGTTAGTTCTGATTCGGCATTTTCAAGCAATTCCTCTAAGTTTGTTTTTATAAATTCTTTCTTGGTAGTATTTGTTCTCGAAAATAAAAGTAAATCGTCAATTAATACACGCATTCTTTTTGCCGAAACTTCAATTTTAGAGATATAATCTATTGCACTTTGAGACATAACAGCTTTATCAGCATCAGAAATCCTCGAAATAAAAGTCTGGATTTTTCGCAGCGGCTCCTGTAAATCATGACTTGCCACATGATTGAAAGAGGCAAGTTCCTTATTCGTTTTTTCAAGTTCTTTATTACGTTCCTGCAATTCTATATTTAGCAGATGTTCATCGGTAATATCAAAATTAATTCCCAGTAAAATATTACTTCCCTGCTGATCGGTCAATAATTTTCCAGTCGATTTAAAATATCTGATTTCGTGACTGGGTAGTAAGATTTTATAATAAACAAAAGGTAATTGTTTGTGTCTTATAATTCCTTCAATAGAATTAGAAACGGTTTCTTTATCGTCAGGATGTACAAAATCTAAAAAAGTTTCTTTTACAGGAATAAATGCACCGGGCTGGTAACCAAGTAAACGATATTGATTGTCTGAATAATCGATTTTATTGGCATCTAAATCCCATTGCCAGGTACTAAATTTTCCAATAACTTCTGACTCTGAAATTAATCCGTTTGATATTAAAAGTTTTTTATTGAAAACCTTTAAGCGCTGGAAATCTTTACTGATCTGCCTGAAGGCTAAAAGGATAAAAAATAAAGCCGTTAAAAAAAGAGAGATAGAAAAAAGCGGACTTAAAGAAATTTCGTCATCGTAAATTTTAAGTCTGTTTTTTAAATATGTTTTCTCGATGTCGTTCATTTCGTCTACTTTAAAACGAATGTTTTCCATCAGGATTCGTCCCCCAAACATATGATTGTCAAGCCTTCGTTTGTCATATGTTTTGGGATCACTGTATTTTAGACAATTTTCAAAAGAAACAAAACGCTGAATAATGAGTTTAAATAACCTTCGAAGATTTTCCTGCTGGACGGGATTATCTGTAGTTAATTTTTTTAATGTAATAAATGAAGTGTTTACCTTGTCTCGTGAATAAATATAAGGAGTTAAGAAACGGGCATTTCGGGTAATAATATAACCTCGCTGTCCGGTTTCGGCATCCTTAATTGCCGACATTAATCTTTCTAACTGAATGTTTATTTCGTATGTGTGCATAACCACTTTGCTCGATTCATTCAAGTCCTGATTATGTTTATAAGCGATAGAAGACAGAAATAACAGAATGAAAACTGCGATTACAAAAATAACTCTCAAAGAGTTTGAAGAATTAAAATTTGGTATCCATTTCATTTTGGTATACTTTTATTTTAGACGCAGCAAGAAATTATCACGATTTAACCCAGAGGTATGATAGTGCCAGTTTACGGTCACGACTTCATTAATTATTTTTTTCAGCGTATTAAAATCGCTTGGCTTTTTGATATAAATATTGGCACCCTGAATAAAAGTGTCTTCTATATCATCTTCTGAAGATGAAGTAGAATAAATTGCAATAATTATATTTTTAAGATGTTCTGCTTTTTTAATTTCTATCAAACACTCTTTACCAGTTTTTTTTGGCATATTTAAATCCAGAAACAAAATATCCGGAAGTTTATTATCAAAGTCCATTAAATGCTCCATTAACTGCATTCCGTCATGAACAAATTCTACGTTTGTTTGTATTTTTATTTCTTCAAAAGCATCCTTAAAAAAAAGACGATCATCCTCGTCATCATCCGCCAGTAAAATATTTAATGCGTTTTTTTGCATTTTAGTGTGGTATTTGTTTTTTTATTTTAAATTTTCTCTTCGTTTCTTAATTATTCTTTGAAATGCCGAAGGTGTAATTCCTGTCGTATTTTTAAACTGCGTACTTAAATGCGCAACACTTGAGTAATTTAACAGAAAAGCAATTTCTGTTAAACTCATTTCATTGATAATAATTAATTGTTTTGCTCTTTCTATTTTTTGTAAAATAATAAAATTTTCGATAGATGAATAAGTGACTTCTGAAAAAATGTTAGATAAATAACCATAACTATGGTTGAGCTTTTCTGCCAAAAATACAGAACTTTTATAATTATTACTATCTTCCATAAAGACCAGTTCAATTATAGCGTCCTTAATTTTTTGAACTAAAACACTTTTTTGATTTTCTACAACTTCAAAACCATGCGGACTTAAATTACTTTTTAAAGTTTCGAGAGCATCAGCATCAAAATTATCATCAATCTCGATCTCGCCAAATCCTAAACTAGTAAAATTTATATTTTGTTGTTCCAGGTTTTGTTTTAGATAAAGTGAACAGATGGTATTTATGTCGAACTTTATAAATAGCTTCATTTTTGAAAAAAATTTGGTTAAAGATAAATAAATTATTTGGGGTTACAGCGTTTAATGTTTTTAAAAAATCGATAAACAGTAGTAATAATCATTAAAAACTTCAAAAAAAATACCGCCTAATAGATTTAATTACTAGACGGTATTTCCTGATTGAGTCAGAAGGCTTACAAATTTGACAAAATTTGATAGAATTCTTCTTTAGTTTTTCTTTTAACTCATTCCTGTTTTTCTTTTATTTCTGTAGTATTCATGGCCGCATTTGTTTTGTTATCGGTTAATGTAAAGCAGCATTTCTCAAATAAATGTGTTATAAGAATTTCGATGCACATTGCATAATTTACATTTGCACTTATTTAAGCCTGATAACGACGCAAAACCCAAGCCATTTTTTCGTGTTCCTGCAGCAATCCGGTAACAAAATCTGCAGAACCTCTATCGTTTGTTTCATTTTCAAAAACCGGAATATAATCTCTAAATTCCGTAACCAATTGTTCATGGTTTTCTAATAGTTCCTCAAGCATATGTTTTTGCGAAGCATATTCTTTTGGAGATTCTTTAAGAGTAGAATTTTCGATAAATTCCTTCATTGTACCAATTGTTTTTTCGCCAAGCTGACTAATTCTTTCTGCGATCTCGTCAATCTGTGCTTCTAAAATGCGGTATTGTTCTTCAAACAATTTATGCAGTTCCATAAAACTATTTCCTGAAATATTCCAGTGAAATTTTCTCGTTTTCACGTAAAGTGTCATTTCGTTTGATAAGATCGTAGCTAATATAGTAGAGCTTTTTTTTAAGTTTGAAGTTGATATTCCGATATTTGGAGTCATAATTGTCTGTTTTTTCGGGTTCAGTTCAAAAATAAAAAGGAAGAACCCGGTACATCTTACATAATTTATCAAAGATGTTACATGAATTCAATGTTATCATAACCTGTATATAATTTCAATATTGTAGTTTTGCGCCAACTAAAACTAAAATCCAAAATTTAATGAAAAAACAGTTACTCATTTTATTTATTTTAATTACTTCCGTATCAGCCAAAGCACAATCTTATATTGGTTATTTTCATGACAATTATGCGGGTGTACAAAGTGTTCTTTTTAATCCGGCTTCAATAGCCGATTCCCGTTTTAAAACAGATATCAATTTATTTTCTGTTAGCGGATCTGTACAAAACGATTTGTACGGTGTTAAAATTTTTGATACTTATAAAGATGGATATGACTTTGACAGTCAGTCTAAAATGACTCCAAAAAATGCCAATAACGGATTGGCAAATTTTGATGTTATGGGGCCGTCTTTTATGTTTAACATTGCTCCAAAACATACTATTGCAGTATTTACAAGAGCAAGATCAATAACTAATGCCAATAAAATTAACGGATATCTGGTAGATCAGGTAAAAGATGGTTTAGACGAGGCAGGCGATTTTAATTTTAATTTAGGAAGCCCAAACGGATCTTCAAATGCCTGGGGAGAATTAGGAATCTCGTATGCGGCAGTTTTATACCAAAACAATCAGCATTTTTTAAAAGGAGGTTTAACTGCTAAATATTTACAAGGCGGTGCAAATGCTTATGTTAAGGGAAAAGATGTAAGTGTAACCTATATCGAGAATACAACAAATCCGCAATTAGGAATATTACAATCAAGTGGAGAAATTACTGTAGGTGGAAGCCAGGATTGGGAAAATAATGAAGATTATGATTTTGACTCTGCTTCACGCGGATTTGGTTTTGATTTCGGTCTTGTTTACGAATGGAGACCAGATTACAATCAATATGATTTAAGAAACGCAAAACCTGCAGATAATAATTTTAGAGATTTTAACAAATACAAATTACGTTTCGGATTATCAGTTACCGATATTGGATCTATTAACTACAAAAATTCTAAACTGGATACATATAATGTAAATGGTGTCGTGACTCAGCAAATGATTGATGATGCAGATAATTTATATGATTTCTTAAACGAGCATTATACTAAAGTTTCTACTTCAAAAGGAGTTAAAACAAACCTGCCAACAGCCATTCATGCTGATGTAGACTGGAATATGTATAATAAATTCTATTTGAACCTTAACGGAGACATAAGTATGGTTTCTGCTGATAAACTAAATTCATACGGAATTGCAGACAGAGTAACGTTAACACCTCGCTATGAAAGCAGATGGTTTAGTTTTTATGTTCCCGTAACGTATATGGAATACAGCGGTATGCAGGTTGGTACAGGTTTGCGTACGGGAGTTTTCTTTATAGGTTCTGGTTCTATTTTGAGTAATTTAGTCTCTAAAGAATCAAAAGGGGCAGATTTTCATATTGGGATGAAAATTCCGGTTTACGAAAAGCAGTTTAAAGATACCGATGAAGATGGTATTATTGATAAAGAAGACGCCTGTAAAAAAATAGCCGGGCCTAAAGAAAATAATGGATGTCCGTGGCCAGATGCAGACGATGACAAAGTTTTTGATAAAGACGATGCCTGCCCGGATGTAAAAGGGCCAAAAGAAAATAAAGGCTGTCCGTGGAAAGATTCTGACGGAGATACTTTATTAGATAATGTAGATGCCTGTCCAGCAATTGCCGGTCCGGTAGAAAATAAAGGCTGTCCGTGGCCAGATACAGATGGAGATGGCGTTTTAGATAAAGATGATGCCTGTCCAGCTGTTGCCGGATTAGCAGTAAATAAAGGATGCCCTGATTTAGATGCTGATAAAGACGGTGTTTTAGACAAAGAAGACGACTGCCCTCTTATAGCAGGACCAGCAGATAATAAAGGATGTCCTAAAGTAACTAAAGAAACATTAGCACAATTAAAAGTAGAAGCAAAATCTATTTTCTTCAACACAGGAAAAGCCACTTTAGACAATGCTAAAATGGGAGAAACTTCAGGAAGATTAGATGCGATTAAAGAGATTTTAAAGAATTATCCAAATGCTAAATTTGCAATTAACGGACATACAGATAATGTAGGGAATCCAAAAGCAAACCAGAAGCTGTCTGAGGCAAGAGCAAAAGCAGTAATGGATCTTTTAATTGAAAAAGGAGTAAATCCTGCTAATTTAACTTCTAAAGGTTACGGAGCTTCAAAACCGGTAAAAACAAATAAAACTGCAGCAGGAAGAGCAGAAAACAGAAGAACAGAAATTGTTTACTTAGGTAATTTATAAGAGCTGTTGAATATAAAACTAAAAAGCCATTCTTAATTGAGTGGCTTTTTTTATTTTTGCATACTTTCTAAAAAGAATATATTCTTTGAAAAAGAACTAAAAAAACAATATGACAACACAACAACTACACGAACAAATTCTTCAAAAAAAATCATTTTTATGCGTAGGCTTAGATCCTGATTTAACTAAAATTCCGGCTCATTTATTAGAAACAGAAGACCCTATTTTTGAATTTAATAAAGCCATAATTGATGCAACGCATGATTTAACTGTTGGGTACAAACCCAACACTGCTTTTTTTGAAGCATATGGAATAAAAGGATGGATGTCTCTGCAGAAAACGATCAATTACATCAACGAAAATTATCCTGAAATTTTCACGATTGCAGATGCAAAACGCGGCGATATTGGAAATACTTCGAGTATGTATGCAAAAGCTTTTTTTGAAGATTTGAATTTTGATAGTGTTACCGTTGCACCCTATATGGGAAAAGATTCAGTAGAACCTTTTCTTGCTTTCGAAAATAAACATACAATCATGTTAGCCTTAACTTCAAACGAAGGCGCTTTTGATTTTCAAACTTTAAACATAAACGGAACAGAATTATACAAACAAGTTATGGAAACGTCTAAAACCTGGAAAAACAGCCATAATCTAATGTATGTTGTAGGCGCTACAAAAGCAGAATATTTTGCCGATGTCAGAAAAATTGTTCCAGACAGCTTTTTATTAGTTCCGGGAATTGGCGCTCAAGGCGGAAGCTTGTCTGAAGTATGCAAATACGGAATGAATGATAAAATAGGATTGCTGGTAAACTCAGCAAGAGCAATTATCTACGCCTCAAAAGGAGCTGACTTTGCAGAAAAGGCAAGACAAGAGGCTTTATCAGTTCAAAAAGAAATGGAAGAGATTATTCGTTTAAAGTTTCAGGTTTAAAGTTTAAAGTTTACTTTGAACACAATTTTAACGCAAAGTTCGCTAAGTTATTTTCGCAAAGGCTGCAAAGGTTTATATGTTTGCTGAATTAAAGTTTTTTAAGTTCTCTAAGTTTAAATAAAGCAAAACTCATACTCTCAGAACTAAAAAAAACTTTTACAAGACTGCAGATAATTTCTTTGTGCACTTTGCAGAAAAAACTTAGCGAACTTAGCGTAAAAAAAAAACACCTCAACAAACCTGAAACAAACAAAACCCGAAACATGAAACAACTAAAAGACCAATTCGGCACTTTACATTCTTTTGAGGCGTCTCCAAAGCGTATTATTTCGTTAGTGCCTTCGCAGACAGAATTGCTTTATGATTTGGGTTTAGAAGATAAAATCATCGGGATTACGAAGTTTTGTGTGCATCCATATCATCTTAAATCTACCAAAAAGATTGTTGGCGGAACCAAGAAAATCCATTTCGAAAAAATAAAACTATTACAGCCTGATATTATCATTTGTAATAAAGAAGAAAACACAGAAGAAATCGTAAAACAATTGCAGGAAATTTGCCCGGTTTGGGTTACGAATATAGTTTCTATAGAAGATAATTTCCAGATGATTTCAGATTTCGGGCAATTATTCAACTGCAGAACCGAAGCTCAAAAGTGGAATGATAAACTGACTTTCGCTTTAAGCGATTTCAAAAAATATATTCAGGATATTCCGGAAAAAAAAGCAGCTTATTTTATTTGGAAAAATCCATACATGGCTGCAGGAAATGATACTTATATAAATGAGTTATTAAAACTGAATCATTTCAAAAATATCTATAGCGATAAAGGACGTTATCCTGAAATCGAACTTAAAAAAATGCGTTTAGAAGGCGATCCTGATATCGTTTTTCTTTCCTCAGAACCTTATCCTTTTAAAGAAGAAGACGCTTTCGAGATTGGAAGGTTTACGCATCATGCCAAAACCATTTTCGTAGACGGCGAAATGTTCTCCTGGCACGGCAGCCGACTATTAAAGGCTTTCTCTTATTTTAAATTACTGCACGAAAGACTTAGAAATTAGTTTTCTTTTGTTTCAAGTTTCAGGTTTCAAGTTCTTGGAAGCTTAACCGCAAAGTTCGCAAAGTTTTTTACACAAAGCTTTGCGAACTTTGCGTTTGTATAAAACACTCACAAAAAAACTTAGCGCTCTTTGCGTTAAAAATTATGTTCAAAGTAAAGCAGCCTGAAACTTGAAACGTGAAACAAAATAAACTAAGTTGACATAAAAAATAATGCCGGCGTCCTTAAGATGCCGGCATTATTTAACTAACCAAAACCAAAATAATAAATAACCAGTTTATTACATTACAAATGTCCGACATATATCAATCTTAAGCTGTTAAGGTCTTGTTATTACTTTGTTGGATATAAGTTAATGTTAGAGATTTTCATATATAACTTTGCGTGCTTTGCGAAACCTTTGCGCTCTTTGCGGTAAAAATTATGCTCAAAGCAAGCAACCTCAAACAAAGAAAACTTGAAACCTGAAACCAAATTATTACAAAAAAGAATGCCGGCATCTCGAAGACGCCGGCATCATTTAACTAACCAAAACCAAAATAATAAATAACCAGTTTATTACATTACAAATGTCCGACATATATCGATCTTAAGCTGTTAAGGTTTTGTTATTACTTTGTTGGACATAAGTTAAGATTCTTTAAATCGCTATTCTGAGCTTTCTGTAACGTTAAATAATTTTTGACTATTAAAATATAATAACAATCAATTTTGTTTATGGATATCGTAGAGATTAGTTTGTATATTTGATAAAGTGTTAAAAATCAGTGAAATGTGATTTCTTAAAAAAATTAGCATCTCATAGAAAATAGTTAACTTTAATAATAAAAAACAAAAGAAATGAGTGATTCAAACGAAAGTAAATGTCCTTTTCACAACGGACAAATGAAAGAAACTGCTGGTACAGGAACATCTAATAAAGATTGGTGGCCAAATCGTTTAAACTTAAACATATTGCGTCAGCATTCTAGTTTGTCAGATCCTATGGAAAAAGGTTTTAATTATGCTGCTGCGTTTAAGACTTTAGACCTAAATGAAGTCAAAAAAGATCTTTTTGATTTAATGAAAAACTCTCAGGATTGGTGGCCGGCTGATTATGGTCATTATGGTCCTTTGTTTATTCGTATGGCATGGCACAGTGCAGGAACTTACCGTATATCTGATGGCCGTGGAGGCGCGAGTTCAGGCAGTCAGCGTTTTGCACCTCTTAACAGCTGGCCGGATAATGGTAATTTAGATAAAGCACGTTTTTTACTTTGGCCAATTAAGCAAAAGTATGGAAATAAAATTTCGTGGGCCGATTTGATGATCTTAGCAGGTAACTGCGCTTTAGAATCTATGGGATTCAAAACTTTTGGATTTGCAGGTGGTAGAGAAGATGTTTGGGAGCCGGAACAAGATGTTAATTGGGGTAATGAAACAATATGGCTGGGTGATGCAAGATACAAAGGAGAGCGCGAACTTGATAATCCTCTGGCGGCTGTGCAAATGGGATTAATTTATGTAAATCCTGAAGGACCAAACGGAAATCCTGATCCACTAGGATCTGGTAGAGACATCAGAGAAACTTTTGCCCGTATGGCAATGAATGATGAAGAAACTGTGGCTTTGACTGCAGGCGGTCATACTTTCGGGAAAGCGCATGGAGCCGGAGATGCAGCCTTGGTAGGAGCAGAGCCAGAAGGCGCAAGTATCGAACAAATGGGGTTAGGATGGAAAAATAGTTTTGGTACCGGAGTAGGAGGAGACGCTATTACAAGTGGTCTTGAAGGTGCGTGGAAACCAAATCCTACAACTTGGGACAATGGCTATTTTCAAACATTATTTAAATATGATTGGAAATTGACCAAGAGCCCTGCAGGAGCGCATCAATGGACTCCAACTGATGAAAGTGCTGCTACAATCGTAGAAGATGCACATGACCCAACAAAAAGACATGCTCCTATGATGACAACGGCGGATATGGCAATGAAAATGGATCCTATTTATGAACCAATTTCAAGAGATTATATGCAAAATTTTGACAAATTTGCTGACGCTTTTGCCAGAGCATGGTACAAACTGACTCACAGAGATATGGGGCCAATTACGCGTTATTTAGGACCTGAAGTTCCAAGTGAAGTATTAATCTGGCAAGATCCTATTCCTGCTGCTAAAAATGAATTAAGCCATAATGATATTGCTGTTTTGAAAGAGAAAATCCGTTCAAGCGGTCTTTCGATCTCACAATTAGTGCATACTGCCTGGGCATCAGCATCTACATTCCGTGGTTCTGATAAACGCGGAGGAGCAAATGGGGCACGTATTCGTTTTGAACCTCAAATCAGTTGGGAAGTGAATTCTTCAAATCAATTAAAAAGCGTATTAACAGCTTTAGAAGCGATACAAAATGAATTTTCCAATTCAGGGAAAACAGTTTCTATAGCAGATTTAATTGTTTTAGGAGGATCTGTAGCGATCGAAAAAGCAGCATCAAATGCTGGATTAAGTATAGGGGTTCCTTTTACACAGGGAAGAGGAGATGCAACTTTAGAGCAGACAGATGTGCATTCGTTTGAAGCATTAGAGCCAAAAGCAGATGGATTCAGAAATTATAAAAGTGCTAAAACGAGTGCAATAACAGAAGAACTTTTGGTAGACAAAGCACAATTATTAAACCTTACAGTACCTGAAATGACAGTTTTGGTTGGAGGTTTGAGAGTATTGAATGCCAATTACGACGGTTCTAAACATGGTGTACTTACCACAAATGTAGGAACATTAAATAATGATTTCTTTGTTAACTTATTAGATTTGGGTACAACATGGAAAGCTATTAACGAAACCGGAGAAATTTTTGAAGGGCGCAATCGCGCAACTGGAGAAATAAAATGGACTGCAACCCGTGCAGATCTTATATTTGGTTCTAATTCTGAACTTCGTGCTATAGCTGAGGTTTACGGAAGTAACGATGCCAAAGAAAAATTTGTAAAAGATTTCGTTGCAGCATGGACGAAAGTAATGAATCTGGACCGATTCGATTTACTTAAATAGTTTTAAAAGGTTCAAAGCTTTTATACTTTATAATAAAAATAAAACCCGACAGATTTTATCCCGAAGCTTCGGGGCTGTCGGGTTTGTTTATTTTTAGGTTCAATCCCAATAGCTATCGGGACAGAGTTACAAAGGTTCAAAGTTATCAGAAAAGAAACCATCAGCGAAAACCTGTTCAATCTGTTCAATCTGCAGGCAAAAAAACTATAGAAAACAGCTTTTTCGATCTTCAAAATCAACAGAATTCATAAGCAAAAACTTAGCGTACTTAGCTTTGAAAAAGCATAATAAGAAATCAGCGAAAGCCTGTTCAATCAGTTGAATCTGCGGGTAAAATCTATAGACAACAGTCTTTGCGATCTTCAAAAAATCAACAGAATTCACAAAGCAAAAAAAACTCAGCGTTCTTTGTGCTTAAAAAAAAGCATTATGAAAATACAACGGTTTTGTTACTGTAAACCATCGTTTTGCGTTCAGAATGCAATTTAATTGCCCTGGCTAAAACAATTCGTTCTAAGTCACGGCCTTTCATAATAAAATCTTCGATTGAATGAATATGAGAAACTCTTGCAATATCCTGTTCGATAATTGGTCCTTCGTCTAATTCTTCGGTAACATAATGACTTGTAGCCCCAATAATTTTTACCCCGCGTTTAAATGCCGAGTGATAAGGTTTTGCACCAGGAAATGCCGGTAAAAAAGAATGGTGAATATTGATAATTCTATTCTCGTAAAGCGAAATTAATTTTGGTGTAATAATCTGCATATAGCGAGCTAAAACGATAAAATTAATCTCGTATCTTTTTAAAAGTTCAATTTGTTTGGCTTCGCCTTCTTCTTTATTGTCTTTTGTAAAAGGCACGCAGTGAAACGGAATATCAAATCGTTCTGCAATCGATCTTAAATCATTATGATTGCTGATAATAACCGGAATTTCAACGTTTAATTCCCCAGCGCTGTATCGTCCTAAAATATCAAATAAACAGTGATCATATTTAGATACAAACAATGCCATTTTTGGCTTTTGTTCCTGATTATACAAATGCCATGACATATTAAAATCGGCAGCAAGAGTTTTGTTGAAATCTTCTTTCAGGCTTTCAATCGTAATTTTCGGATTGGTAAATTCGCATTCCAATCGCATAAAAAATACATTTTGCTCCACATCAACATGCTGATCGATATAGGTAATATTTCCTTCAACTTTTGCAATAAAAGTAGTCACCGAGGCGATGATATTTTTTTGATCTTTGCAGTGAATGAGAAAGGTTATTTTTTGCATTTGGTTTTATTGGTTAATCGGTTAATCGTTGATTTGTTTAATCGTTTAAATGCTAAATCGTAAATTCGATTATACAATTAAACGATTAAACAGTTAAACGGAAACTATTTTCCGTCCTGCATTGCAAAAACACTTTTTAATAAAGGTGTTGTTCTTGCACTGATATTATTACGGATTTCTTTTTCTTCTACGGCAATCATTTTAAAAACTCCTGCTAGTGCCTGATTAGTTGTATAATCAGTTAGATCAGGATTTACTTTTTTTACTAGCGGAATGGTGTTGTATTTGTTGATGATTTTTGTCCAGACAACATCGGCACCCACTTTTTGAAAAGAACTTTTAATTACCGGATTAAATTTTCCGTATAAAGCTGTTGTTGTACTTCCTTGTAAATAACTAGTTGCAGCACTGTCATTTCCTAATAAAATATTTTTAGCATCTGTAAATGACATATTTTTAACAGCCGAAACAAATATTGGTGTTGCTTCTTTTACAGCATCTTCGGCTGCGCGGTTTAAAACTTTTATTCCTTCGTCGGCCAGTGAGCCAAGACCAACTTTACGTAATGTAGCATCTACTTTTTGTAATTCTTCCGGCATTAAAATTTTTACGGCTTCATTTTTATAAAAACCATCTACAGCGGTTAATTTACTTACTTGTTCAGTAATTCCTTTGTTAAGGGCTTCTTTTAGTCCAGAAGCAATATCAACTCCGCCAACTCCCGGAATCTGAGATGATATTTGAGGTAATTGATTTAAAGTCTGTTGTACCTGCGCACATGACGTTAGAGAAAATGTAACGGCTAATAAAAAAATCTTTTTCATTTATTGGGGTTTTATTAAGGTTCAAAAATACTACTTATTCAAAAATAAAGCCACAATTTATTTAACGACTCGTAACATTTTGTTTTATTATTAACAATTATAATGTTTTAATTTAATACAAAATCAAATAGTAAAAAAACTCAGTATCTCAGCACCTTAGCATCTTTAAAAACTATTTCTTCAATAAATCTATTTCTTCTTTTGTTTTCTCAATATAAACAGACATTTGATCGTATTTCCATTTTCCTCTTTTTGTGGCAACGATAAATAGGGCAGCTTTTCCTTTAGGGCCTTTTATCGGAATTTGTAAATCGCAATTTCCGGTATTGCTGCTTGTGTTTATACTTCCAGATATCATTCCGTCAGTTTCAATTGGATTTCCTAATTTTTCGATTACAATTTTATTGTGCTGTACGGCTGTCATCGACTCTTTAAAAACATCAGAATCTTTCATCATTGATGTTACTCCAAAAAATATTCCGCCAATAAATAAAGCAAAAAGTATTACAAGGCTTAAACAGCCTGTTGGCACAAACCATTTCCAGTTTCTGTCCCACCAATTTTTTTGAGGCTGATAATCATCATTCATAGTAATAAAAGGTTAATTTTTGATTAGGTTATTTTTCTGAAAGATATTAATTTTCAGATGAAACCAAAACAAAAAAAATCACCTTATAAACTATAAGATGATTTTTTGTTTTTAAGGTTTAACGATTATTAAAAGCTATTTCTTCTAAGGCCTTTGGATTACTGATTACTTTATTTACTTCTTGTTTTCTCATATTGTCATTATCCCTAATTCCAGTACTTAAAATAAGTTTTTTAGGAATAATTGGTGTTTTATCAAATATAGTAGCATATAGTAAAACTGCTTGTAAAAAACCACCATCGTTTATAAAGTGAAGTATATTTTTACCATAACGAAGATTATCTTTATTATTTTTTAAATATTTATAACCGTTTTTACCTTCATATGCATCTTTAACAGCATCACCAACCCTCAATAAACCTGCATTTTTAATAAAAGCGGCCGCTAAAATGGCATTTTTTTGTAATTCTTTATGATAATCATTATATTCTGAATTTGTATAAGCTAATGGAGACATATTTTGATAGACATATATTGCAACATCTGGACTGTTTTTATGTATTTTTTCCACGATTAATTTTAAGTTTGATCTATATTTTTCAAGATCTGTTAATGCAATTGGTGTCGATTCCTGAAGTACAACAAAATCATAATAATTTCCATCCTTATCTATATTAGAAAAAATTTGGTTCGCTTCTGTTTTATTAGTATAATAAACTTTATCAAGTGAAACTCCCATTGTTACCAATTGCTGCACATTTATATGTTTATTATTAGAATTACACAATTCCTGAAACAGTGTAGGGGCGCTTACAAAATATTCAATTTGACTATTTCCAATAAATAATATACGTGGAGGTCCTATAGCTTTTGGCGGTTTAGGTTTGCTGATTCCATCAGATATAATCCCATCATTTACTGTAGATTTATTGCATGAAATAAATAAAGCTGGTATAGTAAAACTAAAAATTAAAACGTATTTTTTCATTTGCAAATGGATATAGGAATCTGCAAATCTCTATTTAATCTATGACCATATATGCCTCAAAATGATTTTAAAGTAGTATTTTAAGACAAAAAAGATGTGGGTTTTACTTCAATATATTGGTTTATAGATATAGAAAAATCAGGAAACTCTAAAGCCCAATCTTTCTGTTATTTTTTGTCTCGCAGGTCTTATTAACAAAAAAATCACCTTATAAAATTTATAAGATGATTTAATTTTTTGTTTGAGATAAGCAAATTACTAAAAAAAACATTTTTTTTCAAGCAGAGTAGGGATTGCCTGATTGCCAGAATAGCTTTTGGTTTATCGTAACAAATTTATAACTAAGATTTTTAGGGACAAAAAAGGCAGTTTAAACGTATTGTAAGCAATAAAGGTTTGGGTTGTAAACAGGATTTATTGTTTTTAAATCTGCCAGTACTGCATGTGTATAATTTTGACCGCCAATAGCTAAATAAAATAAGGATTTAGAAAGATAAAGTGGTCTAAAAGGTATTGTATGCCAGCAATTTGCTACATTCTTAAAAAAATGTTTTACTGCATATTTCAATATCTTCTCTTCCGGACGAACAAAATAAATAGTTGAACTTTTAAATTTAGTCATCATATTAGGAAACATTACAAATTTTGCGCCTTGTTGAATTAGTAGGTTTATTTCAAAAAGTGTCAATCCTTCGATATTCTCTGTTTTCATGATAAATTGATTTTGCAATTAATATTAGTGGTAGTATTACACTGCAAAGTTGCGACAGAAATCGAAATATTTTTAGACTTAAAAGTTTTAAAATTAATAAGTTAGGTTATTTTTTAAAATGAATAATCGGAAATTTATTTAAGTAAATTTCCGATTATCTTTAGTTTATGATTTAATATAATTAGTTTGCAGCTACACCATCAACAGGAAATAAGAAATTATTTAACTCGGTATCTTTTTCATAAACATCCTGATAAAAACTAATTTCTCCGGAATCATGTACCCACGAAGTAAAATAAGTAATATAAATAGGTATTTTATTTGGCAGCTTAAATGTAGTTTCAGTTTTTCCCTCCATTGCTGTATTTATCTTATCAGTTGTCCATTCCGGATAATCTTTAAGTATTGCAATGGCTAATTCTTTGGCTTTGTTTACATTAATACAGCCATGGCTGAAAGTTCTTCTTTCAAAATCAAATAAACTTTTTGCAGGCGTATCGTGCATATAAATATCTTCAGGATTTGGGAAAATAAATTTTACTAATCCAAGAGAGTTATTAGGACCCGGTTTTTGTCTTACCAAACCGTTTACCATTTCCATATTATGATCTGCCAAATAATTAGGGTCGGCAGCTATTTTCATTTTTAATTCATTTTCAACAATACTTTGAGGAACCGTCCAGTACGGGCTGAAAACGATTTTATCAATATTTCCATTAAATATAGTGGTTTTAGTCACCGCAGATCCCACAAAAACTTTAGAGGTAAGTTCCGGTTTTCCGTTTTTTACATACACCAATTCAAAAGAAGGAATATTTACAATAATATATTCTTTGTCTTTTAGAATTTTTGGAGAAATCCAGCGGCAGCGTTCCATGTTAACCATCAAGGTATTAATCTTGTCTTTAAGCGGAATATTCATTTCTTTAATATGATCTTCAGACAAAATGTAATTTGGTTTAAACCCGTTTCTAAGTTTATATTTCATTACACCATCCATTAATTCACGATCATAAAAATTACTTTTTGAATCATGCTCTAAATCACCCAAAATAAATAATCTCGTTCTAACTTGTCCAATTGTAGGTGTATTGGCATCAGGTCGTAAATCTTTATAAGGAGATTCGGCAGCAATGGGTTTCCAGACACCGGATTTATCTATTTCTCTGTATTTTTTAAGAGCATCCTGCAATTTATAGTATTGGTTAAAAAGAAGCTCGTCATTTTTCTCTAATAATGTAGGTTCGGTCATTAAAGAATCTAACAAAGTATCATAAGATATTTCTTTTTTTGGAAGAAGCCATCCTGTTTTTTTAGCAGTTTCGGCATCCAAACCAACATACACACGATTCATGTATATAATATATGCAGTACTCAAAAGCATATCAGAATCTGTTTTTGATGGTTTATCAGTTGATCTTTTTTTAAAAATCTGATCAATTTCATATTTATAAGGAAGCTCAAAAATTAAACCTTCCTCATAAGTATCATTCAATTTGGCGTACAAGGTTTTTCCAAACTCATTGATTTTGTCATCCTCAAACCAAATTGGTTCATAAGATCTGGTTTTGTACAATGACACAACCTCGTTTTGATATTTTTTTAGATCAGAATATCTTTTAAAAAAATCAGCCAGAACTTCATTATCAACTTTTGTATCTGAATTGTTATTCTGATAAGATTTATTCAAACTTATGTTTTCTTCGGGATTACTATTATTATGCTTACTAAAAGATAATATAGTGAAACTAAGAGCTAAAATTATACTTAGTGGATATATTGTTTTCATCTTCATTTCAAATTTTACGTTAGTACTTAGACTTTAAGTTCCGGGTAAAAATTTGGGGTCTTTTCTACACTGCTAAATTACTTTAGGTTACTGATAATGAGTTGCTTTATTACATTTAGATTTTGCAAGATTGCCATGTTGTAGGTTTATATAGTATAAATCAGATGTTTATAAAATTTGTTACCCTAGTTATTAACGAAATCGATATATTTTTTAAAAACATAAAGGTTAGAGCATAAACAAATATTAAAATATTTTGTAAATTGCTCCCTTAAAATTATCATATTCATAAAATGGAACAACAAATACCATATATTCCTAAAAATAAAGTAAGAATTGTCACAGCTGCTTCGCTTTTTGACGGTCATGATGCAGCAATTAACATCATGCGTCGTATTATTCAGTCAACCGGAGTTGAGGTAATTCACCTGGGACATGACCGAAGTGTTGAAGAAGTGGTTAATACTGCCATTCAGGAAGATGCCAATGCCATTGCAATGACATCATATCAGGGCGGACACAACGAATACTTTAAATATATGTATGACTTGCTTCATGAAAAAGGAGCGGGGCATATTAAAATTTTTGGCGGCGGCGGCGGAGTAATTCTGCCAAGCGAAATTTCTGAATTACATGAATATGGAATTACCCGAATTTACGCGCCGGATGACGGCCGTTCTTTAGGACTTCAGGGAATGATTAATGATTTGGTGCAGCAGGCTGATTTTCCTATTGGAGATAAATTAAACGGAGAAATCGATCATATCGAAAATAAAGTTCCAACGGCAATTGCACGTTTAATTTCTGCAGCCGAGAATTTTCCTGAAATTGCAAAACCAGTTTTTGATAAAATTCACGAAAGCAATGCAACGTCTAAAATTCCGGTTTTAGGAATAACGGGAACGGGTGGAGCCGGAAAATCATCTTTGGTTGATGAATTGGTTCGTCGTTTTTTAATTGATTTTCCAGAGAAAACAATCGGATTAATTTCTGTCGATCCTTCTAAGAGAAAAACCGGAGGGGCGCTTTTAGGAGATAGAATCCGTATGAATGCTATTAATAATCCTCGTGTTTATATGCGTTCGCTGGCGACACGTCAGTCGAATCTGGCTTTATCTAAATATGTTGCTGAAGCGATTCAGGTTCTGAAAGCTGCAAAATACGATTTGATTATTCTGGAAACTTCAGGAATTGGACAATCTGATACCGAAATTATGGATCATTCTGATGTTTCTTTATATGTAATGACACCCGAGTTTGGAGCGGCAACACAATTGGAAAAAATCGACATGCTTGATTTTGCCGATTTAGTGGCTTTGAATAAATTTGATAAAAGAGGCGCGCTTGATGCTTTGCGTGATGTAAAAAAACAATATCAGCGCAACCATAATTTATGGGATAAAAATCCAGATGAAATGCCGGTTTTTGGAACAATTGCTTCGCAGTTTAACGATCCTGGAATGAACACGCTTTATAAAGCAATTATGGATAAAGTGGTTGAAAAAACGAATTCTGAGTTGAAATCGACTTTTGAAATCACAAAAGAAATGAGCGAGAAAATCTTCGTGATTCCGCCACACAGAACCCGTTATTTATCTGAAATTGCAGAGAATAACAGATCTTATGATGAAATCGCACTTTCGCAGCAAAAAGTAGCGCAGAAATTATACGGGATTTTCAAAACTATAGAATCTGTTTCTGGAAAAGTTCCTCAAATAAATAAAGCAGGAATCGATGATTCGACTGTTTTACCAAGTGCAGCGCAGCCACATGACGAAAACAGAATCTTTTTAAATCTTTTACTAAATCAGTTTGATAAAGTAAAAATGGATTTAGATCCGTACAATTGGGAAATTATCCTGAATTGGGATGAAAAAGTAGCGAAATATAAAAATCCGGTTTACTCGTTTAAAGTTCGTGATAAAGAAATCAAGATTGCAACACATTCGGAGAGTTTATCACATTTACAGATTCCGAAAATTGCTTTGCCTAAATATGAAGGCTGGGGCGATATTTTGCGTTGGAATTTACAGGAAAATGTTCCTGGAGAATTTCCTTTTGCTTCGGGATTATATCCGTTTAAACGTGAAGGCGAGGATCCGTCAAGAATGTTTGCGGGCGAGGGCGGACCAGAAAGAACCAATAAACGTTTTCATTATGTAAGTGCGGGAATGCCTGCAAAACGTCTTTCGACAGCATTTGACAGCGTTACTTTATACGGAAACGATCCAGATATACGCCCGGATATTTACGGAAAAATTGGAAATGCCGGAGTTTCAATCTGCTGTTTAGACGATGCAAAAAAGCTGTATTCAGGTTTTGATTTGGTTCATGCTTTAACATCTGTAAGTATGACAATAAACGGGCCTGCGCCAATGCTTTTAGGCTTTTTTATGAATGCGGCGATTGATCAGCAATGCGAATTGTATATTAAAGCCAATGAATTAGAAAAAGAAGTTGAAGCTAAAATCAACAAAATATATGCTGGAAAAGGTATTGAAAGACCAAAATACCAAGGCGATTTACCAGAAGGGAATAATGGTTTAGGATTAATGCTTTTGGGCGTTACCGGAGATCAGGTTTTACCTTTGGAGGTTTATAATGAAATAAAAGTTAAAACATTATCACAAGTTCGTGGAACGGTTCAAGCCGATATTTTAAAAGAAGATCAGGCGCAGAATACGTGTATTTTCTCAACCGAATTTGCGTTGCGATTAATGGGCGACGTTCAGGAATATTTTATTACTAAAAACGTTCGTAATTTCTATTCCGTTTCGATTTCAGGATATCATATTGCCGAGGCGGGAGCGAACCCAATTACGCAATTAGCTTTTACGCTTTCAAATGGTTTCACTTACGTGGAATATTATTTGAGCCGTGGAATGAATATCAACGATTTTGGACCAAATTTATCGTTCTTCTTCTCAAACGGAGTTGATCCAGAATATTCGGTTATTGGACGTGTGGCGCGTAAAATTTGGGCAAAAGCCATGAAAAACAAATACGGAGCTAACGAAAGAGCGCAAATGTTGAAATATCATATTCAGACTTCGGGACGTTCGTTACACGCACAGGAAATTGATTTTAATGATATTAGAACAACTTTACAAGCTTTATATGCTATTTATGATAACTGTAATTCGTTACACACTAATGCTTACGACGAAGCGATTACAACGCCTACAGAAGAATCTGTACGTCGTGCAATGGCAATTCAGTTGATTATTAATAAAGAATTAGGTTTAGCGAAAAACGAAAACCCAATTCAAGGTTCGTTTATCATCGAAGAATTGACTGATTTAGTTGAAGCTGCGGTTTTACAAGAATTCGATAGAATTACAGAACGCGGCGGAGTTCTTGGCGCAATGGAAACCATGTACCAAAGATCTAAAATTCAGGAAGAAAGTTTGTATTACGAAACCCTAAAACACAACGGCGATTTCCCAATTGTGGGTGTAAATACTTTCCTGAGTTCGAAAGGTTCGCCAACGGTTATTCCGGCAGAAGTTATTCGTGCTACAGAAGAAGAAAAACAATATCAAATTACAATGTTGGATAACCTGCATCAATTTCACGAAGCAAAAGTTAATGAGCATTTAAATAATTTGCAGCAAGCGGCTATTAAAAATGAAAACTTATTCGATCATTTAATGGAAGCTACAAAGGTTTGTTCTTTGGGCCAGATTACTTCGGCGTTGTTTGAAGTGGGCGGGCAGTATAGAAGGAATATGTAATTTTTTTTATTTTTTAATGATATGGAAAAAACCTCTCAGATTTTGGGAGGTTTTTTGTTTATAAAGTTGATAATAAATAAAGAAATTATAAGGAATTGTTAGATAAAAATTAATTAAATTTAAAATTAAGTTGAAAAGTAAAAAAACGTATTCAGATTGAATTTAAAGCATGTCAAAAAAAAAGGACAGTATAAAAAATGAGTGGGTGGAATTTAGAAATTCTGTATATGAAACTAAATCAAAAAGTCAAGATGATTTTGAAAAATATATAAATATAATTGCTTCTGGGGGATTAGGTATAACCATAGCTTTTTTCGATAAGATAGTGCAAATAGATAAAGCAATATATCTTTGGATAATTGTTTTTGGTTGGCTTCTTCTTGCTGTTACTTTATTGATAAATTTATTTTCACATTTTAAATCCGTTAATTATATGGAACTTACGATTTCGGAAATTAATGATGAAAAATATGAAGAAGTTTTCACTAATGTTGAAAAAAGAAATAAAATTATTAATAGATTTAACTTAATCTCTTTGGCTTCACTCATTATTGGTGTTTTGGCAATAATTATTTTTGTAACAATAAATTTATATATTATGAGTAATGAACGAAAACCGGTTTCTCCACAAAAGCCAGTTCCTGAAGAAAAAGGAAGAAAAATCCCTATTCCACCTACTAATAGACCATCAAGTACACCAAAAAAATAAAAAAATATGAATGAAGAAATAAAAAAGAAGTTAGAAGAAGCAATTATTTTAACAAAAAAAATTGAAGACTCAGGTAGTAAAGTAATTGCAGGTAGGACTGTGCCAATGCCTTCAAACTCATTAAAGCCTAAAGTAGTAATAATTGCAAAACCTAAAGAAAAGGAATAAACGAATATTGGCTTCTTCAAAATTTCGTTTATTTAGAAATACCATCAAACACAAAATTTTAAATAAAATCAAATAATATGAAAATATATAATGCTGATTTTAAAATACTTCGTTTGGATTTCGATATCGGGATTTTAAAAACAAAACCATTAATGGAATCTAATGTAGAAATAGTTTTAGAGTTATTTCCAGCTTCTGATGGTATAAAAGATGCTTGCAGATTTGGATTTAGGATTGCTTCTCATTTTTTAGAAATAAAGTCAAAAAAAAGAAGTAGTTGGTTATTTGTCTGAATATTTGTCTGATTTCGAAATAGAAAACGAAGTCAAAGATTTAATTGATATTAAAAGATTTGTTGAAAATGCATTTCTTAATCATGAAGTTCAATTTCAAGAAAATAAGCCTGCAGGAGTTGTAATGGATAACTTAATATTAAATCCAAATATTGAAGGTTTTACAGAAGATGTTTTTTTTTCATTTAAAAAGAAATGGATATTATCCAGATTAAAGATTATTTCCCTCCGCTGGCGCGAGCGTCCCGCTCGCGCCAGCGGAGGATTATCGTTTAATTTTTAATGAATCAACTAAATCCATTCCTAATGGCGTCAAAGCCCAACTTCCTGTATTATTTTTTTTAACGTAATGTTTTCCTGTTAAGATTTCTTGTAATGTAATTGGCAAGTCAGAGAATTGTTTTTCTGGATTATTAGCAAAATTAAAAATGCTTGTTTGATGTTTTTCAGAAAGGTTATTATAGAATTCAGCTAAGATTGAACTATTGTCATTGCCGTTATGAGTTAAATTAAAATTACTTAAGGTATTTTGTAAATCTTGTACTAGTTCATTTGATTCATTCAGTTTTAAATTTAGTGATTCTATTGTGTTTTTATCTGCATTTGCTCTTTGTGTGTTTGATTCTTCTAAAAATTTGATTCTATCCAATAGTTCCTGATGGTCTCTGTTCCCGCTTAAAATATTTTTCAATTCAGTTTCTCTTTCTGCTTCAAAAAACTTCCTTTTATATTTTGAAGATATTCGGCGTTTATTTATAGGTGTCAAAACTTCATCTACCAGTAGCATTATTAACGGAACGATTAGTGTGTAAATAAATGCTAGTGCTATTGGCCATAATATTGCTCCAAGAGTGCAATACTCATAATCAATCATCGCAATTTTATATTCAATGTTTGTATCAGAGAATAATAATAGGAAAATTGGCCGCCAATTGTAAATAAAAAAAGAACATATGAAAGCTCCTGTAATTGGAGTTTTTATACGCTCTTTAGATGATTCTATTAAACTATGTAATAAGTCAGATATTGTTTGCATAGGTCGTTTTCTGTTTAACAAACATAAGAAAAATAGTAAATCAAATTTGTAGTATTAAACCATAAAAATACTAATTGAAAGCTAGAATTAATCATTGACCTTCTTGTTAGTGCAAGTGTTCCGTTTTTAAACCCAAAATGGTTATATAAATAAGTTTTTGTATGGACGAAGAAATATTTATACCAGCTAAAGTCTACTAAAATATTATACTGTAAATTAAACTTTACTTTTTCCTAATAAATTAATTAGTATAATTATAAAGATATTTATTAATGTAATAGTTAACCCAATACATGTTATGTTAGTAATAATACAAAAAAAGTACAAGCCTATCCATGAGAAAAAAATTACTAAGCTAACCATGATATTAATTTTTGAAACAGAAAATTTTCCCCTGCTAGCGCGAGCGTCCCGCTCGTGAACGCAAAGAAATGCACGAGCGGGACGCTCGCGCCAGCAGAGAAACCACAGGCTATGTTTATATCGTTTTGAAATAACAAAAAATAAGATCATTCCCCAACAACCTCCCTAACATATCCTAAAAACTCTATTTCATCCAAAGGAAAAATAGACAGCACAGTTTCTAAAATAAGTCCCACATTTATAGATTGATTTTTCTTTTCGGGAACATTATGGATATCATGATCGAGTGCGAGAATGCATAATTTTAGCATATCGGTAATAATGCAGCCTAATTCAAAATAATTTAAAACCTCAATTTGAGCGATATAGTTTTTAGATTCGCTATTTGCAGGTTTTAGTGTGCGAAAATGTATTGCAGCTAATTTTTTAAGTCTCTCTAAAGTTTCCATTTCATTTGTTTCCATAAGGCGTGTATTTAGGTTGTGTTAGATAATTACTTTACAATTTGGTTTTTATAAATTTATTATAAGAAAAATTGTACTTTTGTTTGGTTCGGCGAAGGAAGAAATACATTGTATTTTACCAAACCATTTCTGCTGGTATCGTACTTTACTAAATAAGTTAATTACCAAAGGAAGTTTTCACACTTAATTATTATCTTTGAATTATGAGTACATTATCAAAACCAAATCATATAGGGCGAAAAATAAGCCGTATTCGTGAACTTCGTGATATGAAACAGGAAGCTTTGGCACAGGCTTTAGGAACAAATCAACAGGCGGTTTCTATTTTAGAAAATAGCGAAACTATCGATGAAGATAAACTTATCGCAATAGCAAAAGTTCTTGGTGTAACAGTTGAAGCCATTAAAAGTTTTTCAGAAGAAAGCATGATTAATTATTTTAATACTTTTAACGATACAAATAATAGTGGTGCATTTAATTTTGGAACAAATCACTGCACTTTCAATCCATTAGATAAATTAATGGAAACTGTAGAAGAAAATAAAAATCTTTACGAGCGTTTGCTTCAGGCAGAAAAAGAAAAAATTGAATATTTAGAGAAATTGCTAAAAGAAAAGTAATCGTATCATTCACGATTTAATATATAATATTTTAAGAGCAGTTCTATTAGAACTGCTTTTCTGTTTAAATTTGTCTTTAGAACAAATACTTAAAAATTATTATTAAGCGCTTAATTAATTTATATGTTTTTTCTTACTTTTATAAATAATCAAAAATGTAAAGAATAATGAAACAGGAAGGTGCGATTCAGATATTTGAAGAAAAAAAAGTGAGAACGATTTGGAATCAGGATGAGGAAAAATGGTATTTTTCTATTGTTGATATAATTACTGTATTGACAGAAAGTAAAGATTCAGGTGCGTATTGGCGGAAATTAAAACAACGCCTAAAAGAAGAAGGAAATGAAACCGTGACGAATTGTCACAGTTTGAAACTCGAAGCTGCAGATGGTAAAATGAGATTAACAGATGTAGCAGATACAGAACAACTATTTCGTTTAATACAATCTATTCCATCACCTAAAGCAGAACCGTTTAAGTTATGGCTGGCGCAAATTGCAGCAGAACGACTGGATGAGATGCAGGATCCAGAAATTACAATTGATAGGGCTTTAGAACAATACATGCAGTTAGGTTATTCTGAAAGTTGGATTAATCAACGGTTAAAAAGCATAGAGATTCGTAATGAACTAACTAAGGAGTGGAAAAACAGAGGTGTTAAAGAAGGTTTACAATTTGCCATCTTAACGGATATTATTTCAAAAACCTGGTCAGGAAAAACAACCAAAGATTATAAAATTCTTAAGGGACTAAAAAAAGAAAACCTAAGGGATAATATGAGTAATACTGAGTTGATTTTGAATATGCTTGCAGAAGCATCGACTACAGATATTTCGAGTGTTGTTAAACCCAAAGATTTTGATAAAAGTATGGAAGTAGCCCAACAAGGGGGAAATGTTGCAAAAGTTGCCCTTAACGAATTAGAATCTAAAACAGGAAAAAAAATCGTTACATCGCTAAATGCTAAAGATCTATTAAAACAGCAAATAGAAGAAAAATAAAAAAAGCAGCTCCATCTTATAGAGCTGCTTTCATTTTTTTTGTGGGGCAAAAAAAGTGGTTTAACGACGAAACCCAGGACTTTCGTTTACTGACTCGTCTAACTTAACAGTTTTTGCCTTTTTTGCAGCAACTTTAATTTCGTGTTTAGCAACTTTGTCGTTTGCTTTAACTTCTAACACATAAGTACCGGCTGGAAAACCTTCTAAACTTATTGTTTTTGAAACTTCTAATTTGTTTGCAGCAGAATCTCCCGCATAAAGTAAATTATGATTTACGTCGTAGATAGAAAAAGATGATTTTTCAACTGTGTTTAAGGTAAAGCTAACTACTTTTCCGTTTCCAGTTTGAATGTTTAAAATAAAATTGCCTTTTCCATCAATGGCGTAAGAAAATAGAGTTGCAAAAAAGAAGGCTGCAACTAGCCCGGCTTTGGTAAATTTCGTCATGTTTTTTTAAAGTTATATTACTAAAAGTGGAACGGTCAAAACTACAAATAGAAATTTAATTTTTAGCAAAAAAATCACCTTTTTTGAGGTATAAAATGCTGAATTCAAACTGTTTCTGTGTTTTGTCTGCGCTATGTACGTAAATACGGGGCTTACGGTTTTAAAAAAGTTGATTTTTTTTAATGCAGTAAAAACCAGGTATATACATTTATTAAGAATAATTTTTCAAAAAAAAATGAAAATTGAAATTTTGAAAAAAAATGGCATAAAAAAAACAGCTCAATAACCACAAAGAGCTGTTTCTAAAACTTGCGTTTTTAACTTTACTAACTATCTAACCTTATTTTATACTTATGAGAAGTATAACTTTTTTAGCGCACTGCTACGCTTGTATTTTTATCAGAAACTGTTTTGTAAACAGATGAAACTGCTTTTGCAGATAATACAGTTGTATCGTCTGTAATTGTAATTTCATGTCTCACTTTTTTTACATTGTCCTCAGCTTCTAAGAAGTAAGTTCCCTCAGGAAATTCTTCTAAGCTAAAAGTTCTTAATATTCCATCTTTACCTGAAGCAGTTTCAGAATAAATTAGATTTCCGTCTTTGTCGTAAATTGCCAGGGTAGCTCTCTGCAATTTATTAATTGCAAATGAGATAAGCTTTCCGTTAGCTTTTATTACATGAAGATTAAAGTCTTCATTTCCATCAATTGCATATGTACTTCCTGTAAAAAGTACTGCACATACTAAACTCAATTTTAAAATCTTTTTCATAACTGTTAGTTTTAAATTATTAGTTTAATTCTCTGATGTAAAATTACTACAGAAGTGCTTGGATTTTAACAACTCTATTTTCCGATTTCGATGCTGTATTCTCATTTACGAAACCGTTATAGGTTAAAATTTAAATTATTTTTATTGTTTTTGTTAATTCAGTTATTATTTTTCAATGAATTTACAAAACTTTGATTTTACCTTTTTCTTACATTTTATTAATAATAAGAGTTTAGAAAATACTTGTTTGTAAACCTGGTTTTACCAAAAAGTAAAGAGCAAAAAAAACAGCTCAATAACCACAAAGAGCTGTTTCTAAAACTTGCGTTTTTAAACTTTACTAACTATCTAACCTCATTCTTATACTGTATGCGAGTATAAATTTTTCAGTGCATTCCTGCACTTGTATTTTTTTGCAGGGATCTGCTTAATAAACTGTTGTAAGGGCTTTTGAAGACAAAACAGTAGATTCACTTGTAACCGTGATTTCGTGTCTGGCTTTTTTGAAGTTGTCTTCAATTTCTAAGAAATAAGTTCCGGCTGGAAATTCTTCTAAACTAAAAGTTCTTAAGATTCCGTCTTTACCAGAAGCATTTTCAGAATAAATTAAATTATTGTTTTTATCATAAATACTAATACTTGCCTTTTTAGTCTGATTTAAAGCAAAAGTGATTAGTTTTCCATTAGCTCTTAATACATGGAGATTAAAAGCGTTGTTTCCGTCAATTGCATAAGTACTTAATCCTGATAAAAGTACTGCACATACTAAACTCAATTTTAAATTCTTTTTCATACTATTTGTTTTTGATGTTATTATCTCTAATTCTCTGATGTAAAATTACCTTAGTTTTATCTGTTTTTTATCAACTCTATTTTCCAATTTCGATGCTGTATTCTCATTTACGAAACCGTTATAGGTTAAAATTTGAATTATTTTAGGTGTTTTTGTTAATTTGGTTGTTATTTTTCAATGTTTTTACAGAATGCTGTTTTGGGATTTTTATATCTATTATATATAAGTATAAATGTTAAGCTATTGTAGAAACCCTAATTCTTAATATAATTTAAATATAAATACAATCTAAAACATTGCCAGCGGTTTCAACCGCCGGGATGTAATATATAATCTCAATAAAAAATCTGCCAAATCTGCAGAATCTGCGTGAAACTAAATTAAGTACGTTCAAAAAAGTAAAGAGCAAAAAAAAACAGCCCAATAACCACAAAGAGCTGTTTTTAAAACTTGCGTTTTTAACTTTACTAACTATCTAACCTTAGTTTTATACTTATGAGAAGTATAACTTGTTTAGCGTACTGCTACGCTGGTATTTTTATCTGAAATTGTTTTGTAAACAGATGAAATTGCTTTTGAAGATAAACTAGCAATCTCGTTATTTACAGTAATTTCATATCTAACTTTTTTGGCATTGTCTTCAACTTCTAAGAAGTAAGTTCCATCAGGAAAATCTTGTAAGCTGAAAGTTCTTAAAATTCCATCTTTTCCAGAAGCATTTTCAGAATAGAATAAAGTACCTTCTTTATCGTATATAGCTAATTTTGCTTTTTGTGTTTGGTTAAGACCGAAAGTGATCATTTTTCCGTTTTTCAATACATGAAGATTAAAGTCCTCATTTCCATCAATTGCATAAGTACTAATTCCTGATAAAAGTACTGCACACACTAAACTTAATTTTACAATCTTATTCATAGTATCTGTTTTTAAAATTATTATCTCTAATTCTCTGATGTAAAATTACTCTAGCTGTTCAATATTTATATCAACTCTATTTTCCAATTTATGTGCTATATTCTCATTTACGAAACCGTTATAGGTTAAAATTTGAATTATTTTAGGTATTTTGGTTAATTACATTGTTATTTTTCAATGTTTTGTAAATGTTAACATTTTTAAAAAATTCCAATATTCTTACAGAAATAATGAGTGTCTATAAAAATGATCGAATAAATACGATATCTTAAAAAAAACTGTAATAAAAATATGGGGTGTTTAAAAAAAGATGTTTTGGGGATAATTTGTTAGATTATCTTTTTATTATTTTAATGAAAAATTCTTATTTACGAAACCGTTATAGGTTAAAATTTAAATTATTTTAGGTGTTTTTGTTAAATTTGCTATTATTTTTTAAAGAAATTATCATGAAGACAATCGCCCCAGCTCTTGAAGTGATAACTAACTCATACGGAAGTTCTTTTACCTACACAAAACACGCCGAAAAGACCAATAGCAAAGCTCATTTATGGCATTATCATCCAGAGATTGAGTTGGTTTATATTAACGGCGGGGCAGGAAAAAGACAAATAGGAAGCCATGTTTCCTATTATACAAATGGTAGTTTGATTTTGATAGGGTCTAATTTGCCGCATTGCGGCTTTACGAATGAGCAAACGGGAAACGTAAACGAAACGGTTATTCATATTAAACCTGAGTTTTTAGGGAATGGCTTTTTTGGAGTACCGGAAATGAAAAAAATTCAAAATGTTTTAAGTCAGTCGAAAGGCGGAATCGCTTTTGGTGGTGAAACTAAAAAACATATTGGAAAAAAAATCGAAGCAATGGAAGATCAGCTTCCGTTTGAGCGTTTGCTTTCGCTTTTGAATATTCTGGATGAATTAGATTCGTCTGAAGAATATACAATGCTCAATGCAGATGGCTTTGCAATGGAACTGCAGACTCAGGATAACGATCGTATGAATGTGGTTTTTAATTTTGTTAAAGATAATTTTCAGCAGTCTATCGCTATAGATGAAGTTTCGAATTTAGTGAGTATGACAACGCCTTCGTTTTGTAGATATTTTAAAAAGATTTCTAACAAAACTTTCACAGAGTTTGTAAACGAATACAGATTGGTACACGCCTCAAAACTTTTGGCCGAAAAACCTATAAGTATAAATGAGGTTTGTTACGAAAGCGGTTTTAATAATTTCAGCCACTTTAGTAAATCGTTTAAACAATATACAGGTAAAAGTGCCTCGCAATACCGCCACGAACATAAGATTATTATTAGTTAGTGTTTTTTGCCACGAATTATACGAATTACACGAATTAGTTTGTGAAGAATGTTTGATATTTTTGCCACAGATTAAAGGATTAAAATGATTTTAGAATCCGTTTATAAGCCAAGTTGAAAATAAATTCGTGGAAATTCGTGTAATTTGTGGCAAACCAATTTTTCAAAGAAAATAATCCATAGAATCCTTTTAATCTGTGGCAGTAAAAAATAACAAATACATAATCCGATTAGTATAAAAGCTGGTCGGATTTTTCATTTAGTTTGTTCAGAAAAAAGGTATATTTACATTCCTTTAATCGAAAAAAAACTATCAAAATGAAGAACCTTAAAATTTTAGTATTCCTTGTTTTTCTGTGTATTTCGTCAATGTCATACGCCGCAAAAGTAGATACTCTACAAATTGCAAGTGCAGCCATGAACAAAACCTACAAAGCGGCTGTAGTTTTACCAAATTCGTATACAAAAAGTAAATCGACGTTTCCGGTAATGTATTTGTTACACGGAGCGTACGGACATTTTAGTGACTGGTTAAAAAATACTCCAAATAAAAAACTGGTTCAGAGTTTATCAGATCAATATAATTTAATCATCGTAATGCCCGAAGGCGAAACTTTTAGTTTTTATCTGGACAGTCCTGTAAATAAAGGAAGCCAATTTGAAACTTTTATTACACAGGAAGTAATTCAAAAAGTAGATAAAACTTATAGAACAATCAGCAATAAAAGCGGAAGGGTTATTACCGGACTTTCGATGGGCGGACACGGTGCTTTATATCTTTCTGCCAGACATCCTGATTTATTCTGCGCTGCCGGAAGTATGAGCGGAGCAGTAGATATGAGTACAATGCTTAATCGTGAATCTTCGGCGCAGGTAGTAAAATTAATGCAGCCTGTTTTTGGGGACAGAAGCGACAATTCTGAATTATACGCACAGCATGCCGTTATGGGAATGCTCGATAAATTAAAAGAAAACAAACTGCCTTTAATTATTGACTGCGGAGTAGATGATTTCCTTATAGAACCAAATAGAGAATTACATCGCCGATTAGTTTATAATAAGGTTGAACACGATTATACTGAACGTCCCGGCGCACATACTTGGGAATATTGGGAAAATTCCTTACCTTACCATGTATTATTTTTTAGCAAGATCTTGTTTAAGAATCAGGTTGTTGTGAAAAAATAATAAGAAATTTTGTTTCAAAATCTATTTAACAAAATTTTTGGTTTGGTTTTTGGAATGCTTTTATAAACTTAAAAAAAATATATATTATGAAAAAGATACTTACGTTATTCGCTGTTGTTGGGTTAATTGTATTTACGGGTTGTGAAGGACCGGAAGGGCCTCCGGGACAAGATGGAGTTAATATTGTGGGAACAGTTTATGAAAATACATCGGCTAATTATTATAACTTTACTGAAGGAAATAATTATAGTGTTGTATTTAATTTTCCACAGCAACTAATAATTTCAGATGTTGTTCTTGTATATCGTCTAGGAGATGTAGTTAATGGTCAACCGCTGTGGGAATTTTTACCTGAAACTCATTATTTTGATGATGAAGCAGGAATTAGAGACTTTACTTATAATTTTAATTTTACAAGAAATTATACTAAAATTTTTCTTGAAGGTTATGATCCGAGTAATCCAGTTCCAAGCCAATTTACATCTAATCAAATATTCAGAATTGTAGTGGTTCCTGCAGATTTTGCATCGAAAGTAGATAAGTCTAATTATTTAGATGTTGCTAATAAATTAAATCTTAAAGAAAGTCAGGTTCAAGATATTAAATTTTAATTGTTAGAAACTAATCAAAAAAAAGAGGCTGTCTCAAAAGTCGAGACAACCTCTTTTTTATTCGGATACCTATCGGAGAAATTTTCCGTTTACGCGATTCTCAACAGCTTGATTTTACTTTTGAGACAGCCTCTTTTTTTATAGATTTTTTAGTTTTTTATAAATGTTTTTTGAATAATGCCAGAAGGGACTCTTTGCATTGTAATAAAATATGTTCCTGTTATTAAATTCGAGACATCTAAACTTATCAGATTTGGATTTATTATGGTTAATTGTGTATTAATTGTTTCTCCCTTAATATTTACAATATTAATTTGATAAAGTGATATATTACGACTTTCAATATTTAATAATGATGATGTTGGATTCGGGTATATTTTTGTTTCTTCTTCATATGTGCTTCCGTATAAAGAAACTTCGTTGCTGTAACTAGAAACGTTTCCATAAGTCGATTTATCCATGTTTAAATAATTTATTTTAGAAATTCGTCTATACTTGTATGATTCATCAAATATAAAGACCGTACCAGTTCTACCAGAGCTCTTTATTGTAAATTTTTGAGCAGGCAAGTAATTTTTTGATGTAGCTCCTAAAATGTTTGACCATGTAGAGGTGTTTTGACTACCAATTGATTGAACTTGCCATTGATAAGAAATATCATTAATTAGGAAATTTTTTCCTGTGATATCTGTATTATCTAATATGGGTGTAGATCCAATTATAGTATCAGGTGTTTCAAAATTTGTACTTGATAATATTTTTACGACTTGATCACAACAGATGGTGTTGTTGTAGCCAATTGTTCGGACCATAATCTTTAATACATTACTACTACTTTTAATGCCTTTATATATTGCTATTCTTCTTAGTAAGTAGTAGTTGTCTTCAGTATTTGATATTTCGGCAGGATTAAAATAATTTAAAATTGAAGAATTTTCATTTGGTATTGTAATCCATTTTGGGATACCTCCCAATCCTTTACTGGTCTTAGTGTATTCCCATTCAAATCTTTCAACATCAGTGAATCTATCAAGTCTCGAATATGTATGGAATGGGTTGTCTAAAATGTCTAAGTTAACATTAACTTTATTTAGACCTCCACTTACTTCAATTGGATTAATATTTATGTGCTCTATAAAACCATCTGGATTTGGCTCTGCATATACTAAAATGTTATTTGATGTTATTGGTGATGGTATAACAGTAATTGTTATTGTATTACTTTTGTTAGTAGGAGTTAGAGTTGTAGGATAACCTAAGCCTCTCATAACTGTAAAATTCCCTGTATTTTCTATATAGTCTAATGATAGAGTTTTATTCGCATTATCAACTTCTAAAATACGAACATTTGGATTTCCGTTCACCTGCCAAGAAGCATTTATGCCATATGTCTGTCCTTGATAAGGATTAAGATATTGGGAACCAGTTATTATAGTAGGTTTATCTCCTAATCTAACAGTTTGGTTACAGCAAATTGAATTCGGGATTTTGGCTGGATCAGGAGCATCTGCAGGAATTTGAGGAGTTCCGCCTCCTTGCGTAGCATTTTTGATAATGGCAAGATTAGAGCTCTTGTATATTACACCGCCTCCAGTCTTATATTCTGCATAAATATAACTGCCAGAAGTAGTAAAAGAACTCCACAGTAAGTTTATAACAAAACTACGGGATGCAGATTTTCCTTCGCCAAAAAATAAGGTTCCTCCGTTTCCTCCAGTTACAATGTTGTCGTTTAAGCCATTTACGGAATGAATGGTAATTGTACCGTAATTTCCTGGTATTGCTGGCATTTCAACGTTGACACCTAATGAAATAGTTGAATTTGGCGTGCCACCTAAATTAATTGGTCCTCCGCTAACGCTTTGACCGTTGACTGTAGTAGGTGTGAGCGTAACTTTTTGCCCAAATGAAGTAAAGGCTAATAAGAAAACAAAAATGGCGTAAATGTAATTTTTTCTCATGATAAAAATTTAAGGTTTATAATGAGATAAAAATAGTATTTAAATGCGTAAAATCTTATTTTTAAAAGTTAAATTATAGTATTTGTCTTGTTTTTTTGGTAATTATATTAAAAAGAGATTTTAAAAAAGGAAATCTTTCGATTTCCTTTTTTTATGAATATATGTTTTGAAATGATATTACAAATCAGAATCAGTAAGTTCTTTTTCTTTTCCGAATTTAAGCGAAACCAAAATTCCAACTAAAAGCGAAAGCGCAATAAATCCTAACGAAGCCCATTCTGGAACGTGAACCCATTCGTGTAAAAGCATTTTTAAACCAACAAATGCTAAAATAGCAACCAAGCTGTATTCTAAAAAGCTGAATTTTGCCAGCATATTGGCCAAGAAGAAATACATAGAACGTAAACCCAGAATGGCAAAAATATTAGAACTAAATACTAAAAAAGGATCTGAGGTAATGGCTAAAATTGCCGGAACGCTGTCAACGGCAAATAAAACGTCCATAACTTCGATTACTATTAAAGCAACAAAAAGCGGAGTAGCGGCCTTTTTTCCTTTTTCGGTTAAGATGAAAAATTTCTCATGATCCGTATGTGAAGTAATCGGAATAATTTTCCCTAAGGTTTTGTATACAAAAGAATCTTTAGGATTGAAATCTTCTTCTTCTCCTGAAAACAACATTTTTATAGCAGTAAATACTAAGAACGCTCCAAAAACATAAGTTGTCCAGCTAAATTTATTAATCAGCATTACGCCAAAGAATATCATTAAACCACGAAAAACAATTGCACCCAAAATTCCCCAGAATAAAACACGGTGCTGGTACTTTTGCGGAATTTTAAAAGAGGCGAAAATAATTGCAATTACAAATATGTTGTCAACGCTTAAAGATAATTCGATTAAATAACCTGTAATAAACTTCATCGAAGCCACAGCAGGTTTTAATTCGTCGGGATTTGCAATATAATCTGTAGTGTAAAGCCAGTAGATAACGCCTGAAAACAAAAAGGATAAAGTAACCCAGATCAATGTCCATTTACTGGCTTCTTTGGTGCTGATAATATGCGGTGTTTTGTTGAATACGCCTAAATCTAAAGCAAGAATAAAAACTACGGCCAGTAAAAAGAGAGTCCAAACTATCATGATGGTTTTTTTAAATGAATTACAAAGATAAGTTTTGAAGTTTAAATTAAAAAGTAATTATAAGAAAGGTACTTTTAAATTTAATTAATCTTATTAGATGTAAGAGGTAAAAGTTAGAAGGTTCTCGACTTCGCTCGAACTGACAGTTGTTGTTTGTTAGAACTTTGTCAAAATTTTAAACTTTGACAAAGTTTTGGATAAAGATTTTTAACGTAATCTTGTCATTGGAGGAACGAAGAATCGTACTAGTAATTCCGCAAAGAAAGTCGTGAATCTTTGTAGAGTTTTTGTGCGATTCCTCGTTCCTCAGGAATGACAAAACTGTGTGTTTATTGAAAATGATAAAAAAATCTGTTTAAACCAGCGTCATCTGTGTGCCGTTATATGCACTTTAGTTTTAGTGCGGCTGCTTCGTTCCTCCTCAATGACAAACAAGGATATAAAAAAAGTGCCAGCAATTATGATGGCACTTTTAAGATATATTCTAAGCTTTAAATTATAGCGCTGATTTAACAGTTTTGATAATTCTTGCAGCAATTTTGTATGGATCTCCGTTTGAAGCTGGTCTTCTGTCTTCTAACCAACCTTTCCATCCTTTTTGAACAGTCATTAAAGGAATTCTGATAGAACATCCTCTGTCTGAAACTCCATAAGAGAAATCGTGAATAGAAGCAGTTTCGTGTTTACCAGTTAAACGCTGTTCGTTGTAAGCTCCGTAAACCGCGATGTGCTCAGCAGTAACAGGACGGAAAGCTTCACAGATTCTTTCATAAGTTGCCTGATCTCCACATGTTCTTAACACATTGTTAGAGAAGTTAGCGTGCATTCCAGAACCATTCCAGTCAGTATCTCCTAGTGGTTTTGGGTGATATTCAATATAGTAACCATATTTTTCAGTCAAACGATCTAAAAGGTAACGGGCAACCCAGATTTCGTCTCCAGCTTTTTTAGCACCTTTAGCGAATAATTGGAACTCCCATTGTCCGCAGGCAACCTCTTGGTTAATACCTTCAAAGTTAATTCCGGCAGCGATACATAAATCAGCATGTTCTTCTACTAATTTTCTTCCGTGAGTGTTTTTTCCACCTACAGAGCAGTAGTACATACCTTGTGGAGCAGGATAACCTCCAACAGGGAAACCTAATGGCAATAAAGTTTTAGTATCCATGATGAAATACTCTTGTTCGAAACCAAACCAGAAATCATCATTATCATCATCAATAGTAGCTCTACCGTTAGAAGGGTGCGGCGTTCCATCAGCATACATAACTTCAGACATTACTAAATATCCGTTAATACGAGTTGGATCTGGATAAATTGCAACAGGAACTAATAAACAGTCAGAAGATCCACCTTCAGCTTGTTTTGTTGACGAACCATCAAATGACCAATTTCCAAGTTCTTCTAATGTTCCTTTGAAATTTTCGTGTTCTTCAACTTTAGTTTTACTTCTAAGATTTTGAGTTGGTTCGTATCCATCTAACCAAATGTACTCTAACTTAATTTTAGCCATAATAATATAAATTTATTTTTTTTTTTGTTTTTTCGCTGGGTCAAATATAGATTTATTTTTTTAGTCCTAAAAATTAGGGGGCTATTTTGTTTATCAGACAACAATTTTTTTGAGAAGCGCAATTTTGATAGGGGTATATTTTTAAAAAAGCAATTTTGAATACTTAAAAAAAATAAATTCGTAAAAATAAAGGTGAGTTTTTGAATTTTAGGGTTAAGAAATTATGAAAAAATGTTTATTTAATGAATAATACTGAGCTTTTTTGTTATATTTCTTTACATCGTCTTTATTATTCTTTAAAAAAAGGATCATCTGTTGATAAATCTTCGTATAAAATTCTCGGGTTTAAGTTTAAAAAAGGGGCTTTTATTGTTTATATTTGTTGTTCATTTTTTTAGTGAAAACTATTACGAATTTTTAAAATTATATACATGTCAACATTACGTTTTCAAGCTTTAAAAGAAGCTTCTACAAGAAAGCCGGTACACTTTGAAGAAATAGATAAGAAATCGAATCTTTTTGGTTCAAATGTGTTTAATGAGAAAGCAATGAAGCAGTTTTTAACTTCAGATGCTTTAAAAGGAGTAAGAGATGCCATTCAACACGGAACGAAAATAGAACGAAAACTGGCAGATTATATCGCCATGGGAATGAAAGAATGGGCATTATCAAAAGGTGTTACGCATTATACACACTGGTTTCAGCCATTAACAGGAACTACTGCAGAAAAACACGATGCTTTTTTTGAAACATCGTATGATGGAAGTGATCCTGTCGAGAAATTTGGTGGTGCACAATTAGTACAGCAAGAGCCAGATGCATCAAGTTTTCCTAACGGCGGAATCAGAAATACATTTGAAGCAAGAGGTTATACAGCCTGGGACCCGACTTCGCCAGCCTTTATATATGGAACAACTTTATGTATTCCAACCGTTTTTATTGCCTATACAGGTGAAGCCTTAGATAATAAAATACCTTTATTAAGAGCATTATCTGCAATTGATGAAGCGGCTACAGAAGTTTGTAAATACTTTGATAAAAATGTAAAAAAAGTAACTGCAACCTTAGGATGGGAACAGGAATATTTCCTGATTGACAAAGCTTTAGCAAATTCACGCCCTGATTTAGTGATGACAGGAAGAACTTTATTAGGACATACATCTGCAAAAGGACAGCAGTTAGACGATCATTATTTTGGATCTATCCCAACTCGCGCCCTTACTTATATGAGGGATTTAGAGCAGGAATGTATGTTGTTGGGAATTCCGGTAAAAACACGCCATAACGAAGTTGCGCCAAATCAGTTTGAGCTGGCACCAATTTTTGAAGAAACAAACCTTGCAGTAGATCATAACTCTTTATTAATGGATGTAATGCAGAGAGTTGCAGAACGTCATGATTTTAAAGTATTATTTCATGAAAAACCATTTAAAGGAGTAAATGGATCAGGAAAGCACAATAACTGGTCGCTGGCAACAGATACAGGGGTTAATTTATTGAGTCCTAGTAAAACGCCAATGAGCAATTTACAGTTTTTGACTTTCTTTATTAATACCATAAAAGCGGTTAACGATTATGAAACTTTATTGAGGGCATCTATAGCAACAGCTAGTAATGATCATAGATTAGGAGCTAATGAGGCGCCGCCGGCTATTATTTCTGTTTTTATTGGAGCACAATTAACAAAAGTTTTATCTGAATTAGAAAGTGTAACAACCGGAAAATTATCTCCAGAAGAAAAAACAGATCTTAAACTAAATGTGGTTGGTAAAATTCCAGATGTACTTTTAGATAACACTGACAGAAATAGAACTTCGCCTTTTGCCTTTACAGGAAATAAATTTGAGTTTAGAGCGGTTGGTTCAAATGCAAACTGCTCGAATGCAATGACAACCTTGAATGCTATTGTGGCAAAACAATTAATAGATTTTAAAAATGAAGTGGAGAACCTGATCGAGTCGAAAGACATGAAAAAGGATGATGCTATTTTTAATGTTTTAAGAGAGTACATCAAACAATCTAAAAAAATCCTTTTTGAAGGCGATGGTTACAGCGAAGCCTGGGAAAAAGAAGCTGCAAAAAGAGGTTTAAGTAATTTTAAAACAACTCCGGAGGCGATAAAAGCTAAAGTTTCGAAACAAGCTTTAAACTTATTCGACGAACTTGGAATTTTTAACCATGTTGAGGCGGAAGCGCGTTATGAAATTGAATTAGAAGAATACACCAAGAAAATTCAGATTGAAGGAAGAGTTTTAGGAGACATTGCCAGAAATCATGTAATTCCAACTGCAATTCGCTACCAAAATACATTAATTGAAAATGTAAAAGGTTTAAAAGAAATCTTCGGAAAAGAATTTGAAACTATTGCAAAAGAACAGATTACTTTAATTAAAGAAATTTCTGGTCATATTGAAGGAATCAATTCTAAAGTTTTGGCCATGACCAATGAAAGAAAGAAAGCAAATCAGTTAACTGATGGTCAAAAAATGGCCGAAGCATATTGCAATAATGTGAAGCCATATTTTGAAGATATCCGCAATCACTGTGATAAATTAGAATTATTAGTGGATGACGAAAGCTGGACATTAACAAAATACAGAGAATTATTGTTTACTAAATAGTTTTTTCGCCACGAATTGCACGAATTTATATTTCAAAAATCATCCTTATTGGATGATTTTTGTTTTTTAGAAATAGAAATTTGTGAAAATTTGTGCAATTCGTGGCAAACTTTTTTGAAACCTATATTTGAATAAGCCAAAGAATTAAAAAAAGGGATTATCTTTGCACCACATCAACACAAACTAATTTTCATGAGTTCAGATTCTAGCAAAAGATATGCACAAAGAGGTGTTTCGGCATCAAAAGAAGACGTACATAACGCTATAAAAAATATTGATAAAGGTTTATTTCCACAAGCATTCTGTAAAATTGTCCCTGATTATTTAACTCAGGACAACGACCACTGTTTAATCATGCATGCTGATGGAGCGGGTACAAAATCATCCTTGGCTTATATGTACTGGAAAGAAACCGGAGATCTTTCGGTTTGGAAAGGAATTGCCCAGGATGCTTTAATCATGAATATTGACGATTTATTATGTGTTGGCGCAACGGATAATATTTTACTTTCTTCAACCATTGGAAGAAATAAAAACTTAATTCCGGCTGAAGTTATTTCGGCAATTATCAACGGAACCGAAGAACTAATCAACGAGCTAAAATCTTTTGGAGTAACAATTCATTCAACGGGAGGAGAAACTGCAGACGTTGGAGATGTTGTTCGTACGATAATTGTAGACTCGACTGTTACAGCTCGTATGAAACGCAGCGATGTTGTAGATAATGCAAATATTAAAGCCGGAGATGTAATTGTTGGATTGGCTTCTTTTGGACAAGCAACATATGAAAAAGGATATAACGGCGGAATGGGTAGCAACGGATTAACGTCTGCCCGCCATGACGTTTTCGGGAAATATCTGGCTAAAAAATACCCGGAAAGTTATGATGCTGCTGTTCCCGAGGAATTAATTTATTCAGGTCAGGTAAATTTAACGGATGAAGTTGAAAATAGTCCAATAAATGCTGGTCAATTGGTACTTTCTCCAACAAGAACTTACGCACCAATTATCAAGAAAATTTTAGATAAATACACACCAAACGAGATTCACGGAATGGTGCATTGCAGTGGCGGTGCGCAGACTAAAATTTTACATTTCGTTCAAAATTTACACATTATAAAAGATAATTTATTTCCGGTTCCGCCATTGTTCAAGTTAATTCAGGAACAATCAAAAACAGACTGGAAAGAAATGTATCAGGTTTTTAACTGCGGTCACCGTATGGAGCTTTACGTTCCTGAAAACATCGCACAAGATATTATTGAAATTTCAAAATCATTCAATGTTGATGCACAAATCGTAGGCAGGGTAGAAGCAGCAGATGCTAAAAAGCTTACTATTACCAGTGAATACGGAACATTCGAATATTAATTTTTTTGAGGTGCAAAGGATCAAAGGTTCAGAGTTACAAAGTTTTTAACATCTGAATTTTTAGTAGAGACGCACAGCAGTGCGTCTAACATTACGAAAGACGCACTGCTGTGCGTCTCTACAATTTATAAAACGCCAGTATTATGTACGAACTGCTTTTTTGGAGATATTTAGACGAAATTTACCTAAACCATCATGAGGTTTACGAGGCTCTTGTTGAAAAAGAAGAAGTTGACGGACTTGAGAAACTTCCTGTTGAGGTAATTATCAATCGTATCAATTCTGTTTTCTCAAAATGGGAAAGAGTAGATGAAAACAGCTGGAAAAATAATGCCGGAAAAGGAGCTTTCCAAGTTATTACAACACCGCAAAGCATCAAAATTGACTGTTACGGCACCGAAGGAAAAACCATGAATCAATTAGTAGATTTAATGGAAGAATTCAAATGTCCGCTTTACGATCCGCAGGTTCCGGAACGTTATGATGAAATGAGTGAATAATTATTTTTTGCATATCGAGTAGAAATTGAGAAAAAGTATAGCCCCTCCGGACAATGTCATTAAGTTAAGAGGAAATCTATAAAATTACTTAACAGTTTAATTAAGAAAGTCATTAGAAAAATCAGTAAAATCAGCGTCTAATTGTGACGCGGATAAAACAGATTTACTTCGTAAAAACGCTGATAAACACGGATTTGATTTGCAATAATTTTATTTTCTAAAAGCTTAACTTAATGACATTGCCCGTAGGGACTACATTTTATAGAAGAATGGCGGTAAAATATTTAAGCCTTAATTTTTTTAATTGATAGAGAAAAACATGAATGCAGTTTCAAATTTCAATTTCACAGATAATATAGTTTTAGAAGACGACTTCGTTTTATTATGTCCTATTCAGGAATCAGATGTAGAAAATTTACTAGAAATTTCTATTAACGAACCCGAAACCTGGAAATATTCTTTAGTTAGTGCAGAAGGAAGAGAGAATTTGATCAATTATATTCAATTGGCAATTAAAGCAAGAGAAAACCAGAAAGAATTTCCGTTTATAGTTTTCGATAAAAAGTCTCAAAAATATGCCGGCTCAACACGTTTTTACGATATCAACTTTGAGTTCAAAACCTTACAATTAGGTTATACTTGGTATGGATCTGCTTTTAGAGGAACCGGACTAAACAAACATTGTAAATTCCTATTATTACAATTTGCTTTCGAAACCCTTGGAATGGAGCGAGTAGAATTTCGTGCAGATAATAATAACGAACGAAGTATTGCTGCAATGAAAAGCATTGGCTGTAAAATCGAAGGTGTTTTAAGAAGCAATATGCCAACACGAGATAGCGATGTTCGTCGTGATTCTATCGTTTTAAGCATTCTAAAAAACGAATGGTTTGATGAAGTAAAAGAAAATCTAAAAAATAAGCTTTAAAAGAGCCGTTAGTTTTTTTCCATATTTGTAGGGCCGGATTTTAATCCAGTTTAAAAGAAACAGAAGGGAAAAAAGAACCATAGGTTCGACCAATATTGTAGGGCCGGATTTCAATCCAGTTTAAAAGAAACAGAAGGGAAAAAAGAACCATAGGTTCGACCAATATTGCAGGGCTGGATTTTAATCCAGTTTAAAAGAAACAGAAGGAAAAAAAGAACCATAGGTTCGACCAATATTGTAGGGCTGGATTTTAATCCAGTTTAAAAGAAACAGAAGGGAAAAAAGAACCATAGGTTCGACCAATATTGTAGGGCCGGATTTCAATCCAGTTTAAAAGAAACAGAAAGTAAAAAAGAACCATGGTTCGACCTGTTTTATTATGCTAAATGAACCGTTCCTACGGAATTTGTCATTCAAACTTGAAATTTATTTCCATTGACTTTTATTATTGGAATTTGGAATTTCAAAATTGAATTTTCCATAACCATTATTGGAATTTCTCATTAATTTATCCATCTTTCAATAACAAATTTTGTTCTTTTCGAAGCCTCACCACCAACTGATCAATATGAGTTTTTATCTTTTGAGGTAATGTATTCCAGTTTTGGTCTTTCTTAAAACTTCTGCAATGATCTAAATCACATTCTACTGCACGAATTACATATTTTTTGTTGTTATAAACCGTAATAATTTTTACACGTCTAATTTCGTCATATTCCGTTTTTGATCCGTAGACAATCACCGGATCAATGTAGCCATCACCATCAAGATCTTTGGTACTGCAATATTTTGTCCAAAACCAAATTGTAGTTTCTTTCGGATTATAATCTTCCAGTAAATCGTTAATTCTCCATTTTTCCAAAAAGCCGCCATGATCATTCATGACACAAATCGCCTGAATTTTAGTATTTAAAGTATCTTTTTTTGAAATATTTTTTTGATTTTCGGTTAAAACCAAATTAGTAACCCCGCCTTTATCTTTGTATTCAAAAGCTCTGTAAATAGGAAAATCAGAAATTTTATCAAGCTCTCTTTGAGTTATTTGTTCTTTGGATAATTTATAACTTTCAATTTTTTGAGAGAAAGCAAATATAGAATTTAGAAGAAACAGGAGTACAGTTATTTTTTTCATTTCGGCAGTTATGTTTAGAAAACCAAAGATATTCAAATGCTGTTGAGTTTAAAATTTAAATTTTTTAAAACTATATTTTATCGTAATTTTCTGAACCAAACAATTACTGAAAAAGACCTGATGAATATTGTACAAAAACCTGCTTTTATTATTGCATTTGGAATTTTAATGCTTGCTTTTACGGCAAATACAAATGCGCAGAAAAAGGGAAACAGCCTTGGAAATTTGATTCAATATGTAGATCCAATGATTGGAACAGCAAAAATGGGACACGCATATCCAGGAGCTACAGTTCCGTTTGGGAGCGTGCAGTTAAGCCCGGAAACAGATACAATTGCATACAGCTTAAACGGAAAATACAATGGCGAAGTTTATAAATATTGTGCAGGATATCAATATGAAGATAAAACAATTGTAGGTTTTAGTCACACCCATTTTAGCGGAACTGGCCACTCTGATTTAGGAGATTTTCTAATTATGCCAACAACCGGCAAATTGCAATTGAATCCCGGTGTTGCTTCAAAACCATTATCAGGTTACAGATCGGCATTTTCTCATGCAGCAGAAAAAGCAGAACCGGCTTATTACAGCGTTCTTCTGGAGGATCATAATATTAAAGCCGAGCTTACGGCGACTACCAGAGTAGGAATGCACCAATATACTTTTCCAAAATCAGATAAAGCACACATTATTCTCGATTTAACTTCGGGAATTTACAATTATGATAAAAAAAATGTCTGGACTTTTGTACGTGTAGAAAACGATACTTTAGTTACGGGTTATCGCCAGACAAACGGCTGGGCGAGAACCAGAACCGTTTATTTTGCAATGTCTTTTAGCAAACCAATTAAAAGTTATGGACAGGCCGCGCAGGAAAAAAGTGTTTACAGAGGCTTTTGGGGAAGATTCGATCAAACGAAAAATTTCCCCGAAATGGCAGGGCAAAACCTAAAATTGTTTTTTGATTTTGATACAAACGAAGGCGAAAAAATCAAAATCAAAATGGCTTTATCGCCTGTAAGTTCTGCAGGAGCTTTAGAAAACATGAAAAAAGAAATTCCGGATTGGGATTTTGAACGTGTTAAAAAACAAAGTCAGGAAATTTGGAATAAAGAACTGAATAAAATTCAGGTTGAAACCATTCAAAAAGAAGATTTGGTGAATTTTTATACCGCAATGTACCACGCTTTTTTAGGCCCAACAGAATATATGGACCTTGACGGAAATTACAAAGGTTTGGATATGAATGTACATAAAGCCGATAATTTTAAAAATTATACCAGTTATTCATTGTGGGATACTTATAGAGCTTTGCACCCGTTATTCAACATTGTGCAGCCTGCCAGAAATGCTGATATGATAAGTTCGATGCTCGCACATTCAGATCAAAGTGTTCATAAAATGCTGCCAATCTGGTCACATTATGCAAATGAAAACTGGTGTATGATTGGGTATCATTCCGTTTCTGTAATTGCCGATGCAATTGTAAAAGGAAATATAAATTTTGATGCTGAAAAAGCACTTCAGGCTTGTGTAAATACAGCAAAAGTTCCGTATTTCGACGGATTGGAATATTATATAAAAAAGGGATATGTTCCTGAAGATAAAAACAGTTCATCAGTTTCTAAAACTTTAGAATATGCTTATGATGATTGGGCAATTGCACAGGCAGCGAAGAAATTAGGAAAAACGGATATTTATAATGAATTCATAGAAAGATCAAAGAATTATAAAAACGTTTACGACGAGAAAACAGGATTTATGCGTCCTAAATTAAACGACGGAACTTTCAAAAAAGAATTTGATCCGCTTGATACACACGGACAAGGTTTTATCGAAGGGAATTCGTGGAATTATAGTTTATACGTACCGCAGGATCCTGCCGAGATGATTAAAATGATGGGTGGAAATGATAAATTTAAAGTTCGTTTAGATTCATTATTCAACATGCACCTGCCAGATAAATATTTTGAAAACACAGAAGATATTACAAGAGACGGAATTATAGGAAATTATGTTCACGGAAATGAGCCTTCGCACCATGTTGTGTACTTGTACAATTGGACAGATTCTCCGTGGAAAGCTCAGGATAAAATCAGAATGATTCTGAAAAAAATGTACCGAAACGGCGCCGATGGTTTAGGCGGAAATGACGATTTCGGGCAAATGAGTGCCTGGTATATTTTCAGCAATTTAGGGTTTTATCCCGTTGCTCCGGGTTCTGATGAATATGCATTGGGAAGTCCGCTGGTTAAAAAAGCTGTTTTCAATTTAGAAAACGGTAAAACATTTGAAGTCGAAACGGTAAATCAATCGGATAAAAATGTGTTTGTAAGCAAAGTTTTATTGAACGGAAAACAATTGGACAAACCGTTTTTAAAACATGCAGATGTTATTAATGGAGGAAAAATTACTTTTTATATGAGCGCAAAACCTAATAAGAAATATTATCAAAATTAAAGATGACCGCGGATTTGGCGGATGAAACGGGTTTACACTGATGTTTATTTATTGTAGTGATGTAATATTACCAATGTCACCCTGAGTGAAGTCGAAGGGCTTTTGCGATGAAAAAAGGGCTTCAACTTCGCTCAATCTGACAAGAGTACAAAATTAGAATTCGTGAAATTTGCGGCAAAAAATAAACAAAGATCGGGATCGCTCAGCCTGACAAGAGAACAATATTAAAATTCGAGAAAATTTGTGCAATTCGTGGCGGAACAACAAAAAACTTCACGAAATTTGCACTTCAAATAAAATTACACGCGATATGAAAATAAATTTAAAATCAGGAATTGATAAATTGCTTTTCGGAATGAAGCAGAACGATGTTACAGCTGTTTTAGGAAAACCTGATAAAAATTATAAAGATGAAGATGACAATGTGATTTTTGTTTATAATGCATACAAAATCAGATTGACATTTTATGAAGAAGAAGATTTAAAACTTGGTTATCTTGTAGCTTCAAGCAATGATTTAGAAGTTTTCGGATTCAAATTAATCGGAAGAAAAATTGCTGATGTAAAGAAAGATTTCGCTGCAAAAGGAATTACTAAATACAATCAGGAAACTTTTGATACTTTCGAAAATTATTTCAATGAAGACAATTGGTTTATTCTTCAAACAGAATTTGATGAGGTAGTAAAGTTTGAAATTGGCGCAATTATCAATAATAAAGATGAGTTTGACTGGAAGTTTCCGGTTAAGAAATAGTAATTTGTCATCCTGAGGAACGAAGGATCACACTAGTTGATCGACATAGATTGTCGACATGCTTTGTAGAGTTCCTAGTGTGATCCTTCGTTCCTCAGGATGACAAAATAAAAAAACCGACAAGTGATTGTCGGTTTTTTTTATGAGTTTAAAAGAAATTACCCTTTTAACCATGCATTTCTAAGTTTGTCTTTTGAAGCATCAGTAGCTTTAAAAGTCTCAGTTTCTTCGTATGGTAATTTTACAGTTCCTTTAATAGTTTCTTCTTTACCGGCGCGTTTTATTTTTACAGCGATTGGATCATTTTCTTTCCATTTTTCACTTTCACCAATAAGGTCGTAAATGTTTTCTAAAGAATATGCTTTGTTGTTAACTGCTAAAATGATATCTCCGCCTTTTAAATTTAAATTCTTGAAAAAATCGTTTGGTTCAACATCAGAGCGAACTGCAATTTCTTTTGTCTGCTTGTCAATTGTAATGTATGGAGTTTGCCCTTTTAAGAAAACTGCTCCGGCTTTTTTCTCAGTAGATTTAGTTACTCCAACTTTTGCAAGATAAAAATCGTAAGGGATTGGAGTAGTTCCGGCAACATATTTGTTTAAGAAATCTCCAACTTCAGGATAAGTTAATTGTGTAATTTTAGCAAATAACTCATTATCGTTAAACGGTTTTTCAACACCATATTCAGTTGATAATTTGTGCATTAAATCAAGGATTCCTCTTTCACCGTTGCTTTTTTCTCTAATGATAATGTCTATACACATCCCAATCAAAGCACCTTTTTGATACACATTTAAGTATTGGTCTTTATAAGGCTGTTCTAAAACGTTAGCACTCATTTTAGTAAATGACATTGTATCATCTAACTTTTTAGCCTGCTCAATTTTATCAGCAATTCTAGTGTAGAATTCTGCTTCATCAATTAAACCTTGATTAATCTGGAAAAGATTTGCAAAATATTCTGTTACACCTTCGTACATCCATAAATGTTCAGACATTTTTGGGTCATTATAATCAAAATACTGGATTTCTTTTGAGTGAATAGTCAATGGAGTTACAATATGAAAAAACTCGTGAGAAACAACATCTTTCATCGATTCTACCAGTCTTTCTTTTGGCATAGATTCCGGAAGCACAACTGTAGTAGCTGTTGGGTGTTCCAGAGCTCCAAACCCATGTGCATCGTCTTTTGCCATACTTGATAAGTATAATAAAACAGTATACTTTTTAGTTGAATTTACTTTACCTAAAAAGTTTTTCTGAGCCGTCATCATTGTTTTCATTTCTGGCGTAATACTTTCTGCAGTAAATTTTCCTGTTGGAGAATAAACAGCAATTAAAATATCCATTCCGTTAACATTAAAAGTAGTATAATCCGGCTTAGAGTACATAATTGGATTTTCAACCAAAACGGCGTAACGAGGTGTTGTAAAAACGTCACTTGTTTTGCTTGCATCTTCATCATTCATTGATGTTGCTCCCCAAAGTGTTTCAGGATGTGTAATAGTAACTTTGTACGGAATTTCTAATTTGTCTTTGAAATACCCAACAAAACCATGTGTATTTACTAAGAAATTCTCTCCGGCTTTGATGTTTGTTCCTGCAGGTGAGAAAATATCATCATTACCAAATCCGGTTCCTTTTTCAGTGTCAAAAGTGTCATTAACTAAATAAGTAATTTTTTTTAGCGCTTTAGCATTAGAAATAGACCATGAATTATCACCAAGTCTATTTACTGTTAAAGCATTTCCTTTAGCATCATAAGCTTTAAAATCTTCTGAGTATTTTCCGTAGTTATCAGTAGAATAAGTTCCGGGAACTGTTTTTGGAATGCTGTAGATGATTTCATCTGTTTTAATTGGCGGAGGTGTTACAGTTACCAAAACTTTGTCATTTTTTACATCAACAAGATTAATGTTAACGTCTACGACATTTTTTTCAGAAACTGAAGAACTTCCCGTTTTACAGCTCCAAAGCGTTACTGCAAGAGCTAAAGTGTAAAGTATTTTTTTCATTTGATATTGTTTAGTTATGTGTATATGACTTAAAAATCACAAAAATGTTACAATAATTTATAAATATAAAAAAAACTCCTGAAAAACAGGAGCTTTGATCTTAGTCTAACTTATTCTTTATGTAATATTTTCCGTCAAGGTCTTCGTCAAAATCATCAATTTTAATTGGTTTGGGTTTCGGCTTATTTGCAATAGCCTTCTTTTTCCACATCTCAAATTTTTCAAGAGGCATTTTCTTTTTCATGATTTCAAGAACTTCTTTTTCTGCCAATCCAAATTCTTTTTTTATGATTTCAAATGGATTTCTTTCTTCTAAGGCTAACGAAACTAGTCTTTCCGTTTGTTCCCAATTCAATTCTTTGCGGTTACTCTTTTTCATCTCGTGAAAATTAATTCAAAATAGAGGGTTAATGATTAATAGATTGATTTTCATTTTATATATCAATATTAATAAAAAAAATAATTAGTTGGTACGCCTAAGTATATTTTTTTTATTGATTTTTAGTGTTTTTTGCAGATCTTGATTTTTGAAACGGAATTTGCAATAAATTTTTCAATTGGTTGTTTTCTTCGGGCAGCATATGAGTATCTACACCGTAAACTAATTTATCTTTTGACAAAGTGATATATGTGCCGAAAAGCCGGTCCCAAACAGAAAATATATTACCATAATTGCTGTCTGTATAAGGAAGAACATAATGATGATGTACTTTATGCATATTAGGAGAAACTATAAAGTAACTTAAGAAAAAATCCAGCTTATCTGGCAGCGAAATATTTGCATGATTAAATTGTGAGAATATAACAGATAAGGACTGATATAAAAATACCATCCACATTGGGCTTCCTGCGATTAATACGCCAAGCGCAGTAAACAGAAAACGAATTACACTCTCACCCGGGTGATGTCTGTTTGCTGTTGTTGTATCAATCCAGGTATCAGTATGATGAATAATGTGAAAACGCCATAAAAACTTTATTTTATGTTCTATAAAATGTACTAAATAGGCACCAACCAAATCCAATAAAAGCAATCCAATAATAGTATAAAGCCAAATAGGCATTTCCGGAAGCCATTGTAAAATCCCGAAATTATTCTCAGTTGTCCAGCTGGCTGTTTTTATTAAAATGAAAGCCAGAATAAAGTTGACAATAATAGTAGTGATGGTAAAGAAAATATTAATTCCGGCATGATGCCATTTTTTGTACTGCATTTGAAATAGCGGAAAAGTATTTTCTATCACCCAAAAAAGTGTAATTCCGCCAACTAAGATAAGACTCCGGTGTGAAGACGGAATAGAGCTGAAATAAGAAATAATTTCGTTCATAACAAATAAGATTTGAGTTGAAATGAAACTTTTTTTTGATTTAAACCAAAGAAAAAGAGAAAACCAAATATAAATATATCTGATTTTCTCCTTAAATTTTAAAAATGATTAAATATTTATGCTTTTTTAATCAAGCTGATAATAAATAATAAGACCCATGCACCTCCCACAGCAATTATAATCTGCCATAAAAGTCCGCCGCCGCCAATACCAAATTTACCGGCAATCCAGCCGCCTACAAATCCACCAATAATTCCAACAATGATGTTGCCAATTAAACCAAAACCGGCACCTTTCCAAATTTGACCAGCTAACCAGCCGGAAATTGCTCCTATTAATAAGAAATACAAAAATTCCATAATATTTTTTTTAGTTATAATTAAAATCAGTTATGCTTCTGCATGATTTTGAAGTAATGTTTTATAAATAAACCCGGCTGCAATGGCACCTAAAATTGGAGCTGCCCAAAATAGCCAAACCTGCGAAAGTGGTTCTCCGCCTGCAAAAATTGCCTGAGATAATGATCTTGCAGGATTTACAGATGTATTTGTAATTGGAATACTAATTAAATGAATCAATGTTAGTCCAAGACCAATTGCAATACCGGCAAATCTTCCGTTTGCAAATTTATCTGTTGCACCTAAAATTATTAATAAGAAAAATAAAGTAAGTACAAATTCGGCTATGAAAGCTGCTTGTAATGAATATCCATCAGGAGAAAATGCACCAAAACCATTAGATGCAAATGCTCCGGCTTTGGTATTATCGATTATAAATCCTGCCTTTCCGGATGCGATTGTATATAATGTTCCCGCAGCAGCAATTGCACCAATACATTGTGCAATAATGTACGGAATAAGATCTTTGACAGGAAATCTCCCTCCAGCCCATAAACCAAATGATACTGCCGGGTTAAAATGCCCGCCTGAGATATGCCCTACGGCATATGCCATTGTCAAAACAGTTAAACCAAATGCTAAAGCAACACCTGCAAACCCGATTCCTAATTCAGGATAACCAGCAGCAAAAATGGCGCTTCCACAACCTCCAAAAACCAGCCAATAAGTTCCAAAGAACTCTGCAAACAATTTTTTCATAATAAAATAATTTTAGATTAATAGATTTGATTGTTAAAAGGTATATAGATACGCCCAAACAATCAAAACAAACTGTAAGGGCAAACGTACAAATAAAATCCATTTTGGTAAACCAAAACTCGCTTTTTTATTTTGCAGCATGTATAAATTTGCAGGAAATATAGCAATTAGTAATGCAATAATCCCCCATGCTGCCAAATGTGTTGTAAAAGAAAGCATCAGCAGAATGCCTAATAGTATTTCAGCAGCTCCACTTAAAATATTTATTATATTAGGTTTCTTGAATATTGGAGGAATGATTCTGATGTACATTTCCGGACTTCGAAAATGATTAATACCTGCAAGTATATAAAGTATCGCCATTAAATATAAATGCCAGGGTAAAATCATGATAATTAATTGTTTATCACGAATTTATAAAAAAATTAACAATTATTACACTACAAGATCATTTATTTTAATTATTGCAAAAAAGCATTATTTTTTTTGTTTAAAATTTACATTCATAATAATGATTGCCAAGATGATCAAAATGATTCCAACCCATTGAGAAAGAATTACTTGTTCGTTTAATAAAATATAAGCCATCATTACAGAAACCGGAAGTTCCAATGCAGAAACGATACTTCCTAATCCAATTCCGGTTAATGGAAAACCTAAGTTCATTAAAAGTGGTGGAATAATAGTTCCGAATAAAGATAAAACAATTCCCCATTTCAGGAAAATTGCCAGATTGAAAGGTGTAACCTGAGTAAAAAAACCGAAAGTAAATACAATTACGGCTCCGCCAAGAAGCATATATAAACTGCGTTGTGCAGAAGAAATTCCTGTTGCAACACGGTTTGCAGTAAACATTGTTGTAGTAAATGAAGCTGCAGCGAGAACTCCCCATACAATTCCGCGCCAGTCAAGCACAATATCATTATTGATAATATTAGTAGCTAAAACAGTTCCTATCAGCACAATAAAAACAGCAATGACTTTTTGTTTTGAGGGTAATTTTTTTTCTAAAATCATTTCAAGTAAAACTCCCATCCAAACAGTCTGCATTAATAAAACGATTCCAATTGAAACTGGAATAAATTTAACTGCCAGATAGTAGAACAAACTTGTCATTCCTAACGAGGTTCCGGCAAGCATTAAATGAAATATATTTTTTGAAGTAGCTTTTACAACCTTTTCCTTATTTTTTACTTTTTGAAAAGTGTTGATGATCAAAATACCAATTATTCCAAGTACAAATTGAGAGGTTGTTACTTCTGCAGTTGAATATCCTTCAGAATATGCCATTTTTACAAAAGTGGCTAACATTCCGTAAGTTGTAGCTCCTAAAGCAACTAAAAGCACTCCCTTTAATACGTTATTTTGTGACATTTTGATTGTTTGTTTTAAAAATTCAAGCCGGCAAAGGTAAGTTATTTTGTTTAAGAATTAATAGAAAATATATGTAAATATTGTCAATGTGTGTGTCTGCGATGCATTATGGTATTCAAATTTGAAGATTTGACAGAATTGGAGAAATGAAAAAAGCCGTCAAAATCTACATTTTGACGGCTTTACTATTTTTATAAAATGGATTTAAAGTATTATTTAGCAGGTTGATTTTGATACGTTTCAATTTCAAAAATCAAAGTAGCATTTGGTGGAATAACTCCTCCGGCGCCTTGTTCTCCGTAAGCTAAATTTGAAGGAAGGAAGAAAATTGCCTTTTCTCCATCTGTCATCATATCCAGAGCTTCAATAAAACCGGGAATCATACCGTCTTTTTTACCAACTGTAAAAGGAAAGGCTTTATAACCGCCTTGAGCGTCTCTGTTTGCATCATATTTTCCGTATGCTTTTGCTACATCAGTTATGCTGCTGTCAAAAAGATTTCCATCTTCAAAGTATCCTGCATAATGAAAATAAATTGTAGAACCTGCAGGGCCTTTTACTCCTGTTCCGTTTTTAGTAATTACATACTTTAAACCAGATGCAGTTGCAGTCGCTTTAGCTTTTGTTGCAGCAAAATAAGCAGCTTTTTCAGCTACTACCTTTTTAGCTTCGTCTTTTTTGGCTTCTTGTTTTTTTACATCATCACTAAAGATTTTTACCGCATCAAATTTTTTAGCTGCGGCGCCTTTACGTGTAATTGTAATTTTTGTCATGATATCATTCTGAACAATTTTGTTTACATTGTCCATCCCGGATACTACATGACCAAAAATAGTATGTTTTCCGTTTAACCAAGGAGTATCTTTATGCGTGATAAAAAATTGGCTTCCGTTTGTTGCAGGGCCTGAATTCGCCATTGCTAAAACACCGCCTTTTTCAAATTTTAATTCCTCTACAAATTCATCTTTAAATGCATATCCAGGACCTCCAGAGCCATTTCCGTCCGGATCACCGCCCTGAATCATAAAGTCATTAATAACCCTGTGGAATTTTAAACCATCGTAAAAAGGTTTTCCTTTAAGTTTTTCAACTTTTACATAAGGGTTTTTTCCTTCTGCCAAAGTAATAAAGTTAGCCACAGTAACTGGAGCTTTTACATATTCTAATGAAACAACAATGTCTCCTTTTGTTGTTGAAATTGTTGCAAAAATACCTTCAGCAGGATTAGCCGAAACAGCTGTTTTAGGTTTTGCTGCAGTAGTTTTTTTTGCTTGTGCCTGAATGTTTAATACAGCCAGACAGAATAAAAATAGAAATTTAAATTTCATTGTGTTTCGAATTTAAGTCTGTAAAACTAATTATAAAAATAATTATGGTTTTTCTAATAATTGAACTTCAAAAATAATATTTGCATTTGGCGGAATAACTCCTCCAGCTCCAGTTGCTCCATACGCTAAATGAGATGGAATAAAAAGAACCGCTTTATCACCAAAAGAAAGTTTTTCGATTCCTTCGATAAATCCAGGAATTAAACCGTCTTTTTTTCCTGCCTGAAAAGGAATTGGCTGATATCCGTGCTGTTCTGCTCTTGCAGCATCAAATTTTCCGAAAGTTTTATTAACCTCTTCAATGCTCGAATCAAATAAAGTTCCGTCTTCAAGGAAACCAGCATAGTGAATATAAACCTGAGTTCCTGCTGCAGGTTTTTTTCCTGAACCTTTTTCGGTAATAACATATTCTAAACCAGTTGAAGTTTTTGTCGCTTTTGGTCTTATAGAAGCATAGAAATCTACTTTTTCTTTTTGAGCTCCTGCATACTTGCTTTTTTCTTTAGCTATATCAGCAAAATAATCGTGAAATACTTTTACAGCATCAAATTTCTTAGCTGCTTCACCATTTCTGATAATAGTTACAACAACGATATTATCACCCTGAACTACTTTATTTACTACCTCTTGTCCTTTTTCAACAACGTGGCCAAAAATGGTATGTTTATTATCTAACCAGGGAGTTTCAACATGTGTAATAAAAAATTGGCTGCTGTTTGTTCCTGGCCCGTTGTTTGCCATTGCTAAAACACCGGCTTTGTCGAATTTTAAATCTGAGAATTCGTCCTTAAATTTATATCCAGTATCTCCAGAACCTGTTCCTAGCGGATCTCCAGACTGAATCATGAAATCTTCAATAACTCTGTGGAATTTTAAGCCATCAAAAAAAGGTTTCTTTTTTAATTTTTCATCCGTTACAAATTCGTTTTTACCTTCTGCCAATGTTACAAAGTTTGCAACCGTTATTGGCGCTTTTTTGTAATCTAATTCAACAATGATGTGTCCTTTATTAGTTTCGATATCAGCATATAAACCATCTGGTAAATTACTGTGGTCGTCTTTGCATGAATACAATGAGCTTACGGCTAATAGTAATAATAAAATACTTTTTTTCATTTCTTAAAATGTTTTTTATGGGTTTATTGTATCTTTTTTAGTTGTTGCGGCTGGTTTCACAGCTGCAGGTTTTGGAGTTTTTACTGATGTTGCACCCGTACCCACAGCAGCAGGAGCAGCAGTAGTTTGTGCCGGGTCCGGAACGAAATTACGAAGCGTAACAGTACAAATTAAGGATTCATTAGGCCCAATCTTTTTATTGTCTCCGTGGTATCCATACGCGATATGAGATGGAAACAGAAAAGTAACTGTTTCGTTCTTTTTCATGTATTTGATTCCATCACGTAATCCCATCATAATATTTTGTTTATCTACATAATAAGTCTGCGGGCCAAGATCAGATTCTGAATAAATAAGTGTGCCATCGATATTTTTAACTTCTAAATTGAAATAGGCAATATCTCCTTTTTTTGGAGCTGTAGTTTCAGTATTATTTTTTTCATCATAAGAGAACCAATATCCTTTTTTAGTAGCGTAATATTTTACTTTCGGATTGCTTTTGATGATTTTCTTGATGACTTCTTCTTCGCTTGCTACTAACTTTTTATTTCTGTCAGCCGATTTTTTCATAAAAGTACCCGAAGCTCTCGAAATTGGTCTTCGTGCTTCTTCATGGTGTTTACAGCCCACCAATAAAACTGCAAAAAGCAGTGAGTAAATGCTAAGTTTTAAGTAGTTCATATTGGTTTTATAATTTTAGTTTAGTTACTAAATCTTCAAACTTTTTAACGGTTTCTTCCATTGTCACATCAGATCTTCCGCCGGCCGCATTTATGTGGCCTCCGCCGTTAAAATGGTCGCGCGCAAACTGGTTTACATCAAATCCTCCTTGCGAACGGAAAGAGATTTTAATTATTTTTTCGTCTCTATTTTCGATAAAGATAGCCGTAAAAACAATTCCTTTAATACTTAATCCGTAATTAACAATTCCTTCTGTATCGCCTTTTACATAATGAAAAGAATCTAATTCTTCCTGAGTAAGAGTAGTATAAGAAGTTTTATGTTCTTCGAAAACTTTCATATTCTGAAGCGCACGTCCTAATAATTGCAAACGGCTGTACGAACTGTTATCGTATAGTAAAACCGGAATTTGAGTGTTTTCGACACCTAAATCGATTAATTCTGCAATAATTCTATGTGTGTTTCCTGTTGTTCCCGGAAAACGGAATGAACCAGAATCGGTTAAAATTCCGGTATAAATACAAGTTGCAATGGTTTTATCAATATCTTCTTTTTTGTTTAAAAAGGTAATAAAGTTGTAAACCATCTCGCAAGTCGATCCGTACGAAGTATCAGAATACATATACGCAGCATAATCGTGCGGTTTTTCATGATGATCGATCATGATAAACGGAGCAGTTAGCTTTGCTAAAGTATGTTCCATTTCGCCCGTACGATGAAAAGCATTAAAGTCGAGTGTAAAAATCAACTCGGCTTCTTCTAATATTCCGGTACAGTTTTCAGTATCTTTTTCAAAGATTTTTACTGTTTCTGAACCTGGAAGCCAAGCAAGAAAATCAGGAAAATCATTTGGTGCAATCACTGTTGGCTGGTGATTGTTTTTTAATAAAAAATGGTATAAAGCTAGAGTAGAACCCATGGCGTCGCCATCTGGTCCTCTGTGAGGAATTATTACAATTTTCTTTGGAGCAGCAAGCAATAATTGAATTGCCTGAATATCTTGTATTTTCATAGTGTGCGAATTTACATTTTTTTAATGTAATGCTGAAATCATTTTGTGGATTAACACACTTTTAGGAAAGGAGTCCAATTATCGTTTCTGGTTTTTAAATTTAGCTCTTTGTCTGTGCCTTTTTAATTTGGTTTAAAGTACTGGCAATTTTGAAATTTAGAGCAAGCATTTGTTCATCATATTTAGGGCTGTTTTCAGAGATTTTTTTATATGCTAACTCATATAAGCTGATTCTTAATTCGCAATATTCAATTATTTTTTCATTTTGCTGATGTATTTCTTTCGGCAGATATAATTTATCTAATTCGTTAACCAAAGTGATATTTTCATTCCAGTAATAAATACCACGATCTTTAATCATGTATAAGATACTTTCTCTGTTTTCTTCGATCGAATTTCCATATGGAATACTGTAAGCTTCGAGAGCCATTTTTTCCATATCATTAAATTCCTGCATTCTTTTTTCATATTCCATTACCTGATATATATAGACTTTAGAATTTTTAAAATTTATAAATAAAACAGCAATTATTATTGTAGCAAGTGATGAAATAAGTGCCATGCTGTAATCTTTTCTTTTTCTTATAATGGAAAGTATTAAACCAAATAAAATACCAGAGGCAAAACCTCCAATATGTGCCGCAGCATCTATACCGTCTTTAAAACTGTAAAGAATGTTGATACCAGCCAAAACAGCAATGTTGAGTAATAATTTTAATTTTATTTTAGTTTCAAAAGTTTTAAATAAAAGTACAATAAGTAAAATTCCATACATACCAAAAATGGCTCCTGAAGCACCTGCACTTACCAAATCTTTATTCCAGTATAAACTGCTTAAACTGGCAATAACACCACAGAAAAGATAAGTTGCCAGAAAGGTCCAAATTTTTAAATAAGGTTCTAAAAGAAGTCCTGCATAAGCAAGTGCGATGCAATTTAGAATTAAATGAAAAAAACCGAAATGAATAAAGCAGGAAGTTAGTAATCTCCAGAATTGACCTTCGTAAATCATTGGTCCGTAATTTCCTCCCCAGTCAATAATATTTTGAATTTCAGGTTTAAAAAAATGTACTCCTGAAAAAGTCATGACAAGAAAAACCGCAAGGTTTATGTAAATTAAAACAGGAGTAATCAAATAACCTTTTGAAGGAGTAAAAATCGAAAAGAATGAATAAAACGCTGATATGTTTTCAGGTTCTGTTTTTTCTTTATTTGAAACATTTTCGTTTTTTATTTGCTCCGAAAAATCAGTTTCATTTATTTCAAAATCAGAAATATTTTTAAGTTCTTCAAAATATAGGTCTAAAAAGATTTCTGTTTTTTTTTTATTTCTTCCACGATCATAGATCTGATTTCCGTTTGAAGAACTTGTTATTATAGCTGTATTTTCATCAAAAGAAAATGAAATAGTTTCGTTCCAGATATTTTTATTGTTTTGAGAAACTGCATTTAATTCATTTTCATCAATATAAATAATCCTCCAATTTAGTTTTTTGCAGATGCTGACAGCGTTTAAAATAAATGTTTTTTGAGGTAAATTATTTAAAGGCGTTAATTGAGAGTACGCTGCTGGAAATCCAAAGGCCATTTTAATAGTTTTGATTTAGGTCAAACAATACTACAAAAAAAACTTTTAGTTATCACGAAATATTTGTTACAAATGTTCCAATTCTTTCCCCTTAAACCTTTGGTACAATTTATATTTTGCCCCTTTTACAATTTGTGATTTGTAAATACCAACAGAACCTGATGAAAAATAAGCAATTGTACATCCTATAGCAATAAAAATTCCAGATTCAATACCAAATAATTCCAGTCCCATAATGGTGCAGGCGATAGGCGTGTGGGTTGCTCCGGAGAAAACGGCAACGAAACCAATTCCGGCTAAAAGTGCAATTGGCATCGGGATAAATAAGGATAATGTGCTTCCTAAAGCGGCGCCAACAAAGAATAACGGTGTTACTTCTCCGCCTTTAAAACCTGCGCCTAAAGTAAATCCGGTAAATAAAATTTTAAGGAGGAAATCATACCATTCACTCGGGTTCGAAAATGAATCGACAATAACAGGAACGCCAAGTCCGGAAAATTTGGTAAACCCTAAACCTGCAATGGCGATCGCTAAAATAATTCCGCCAATAACTGGACGCAGCGGCGGATATTTAATGTTTTTCGAAAATAGGAAACCCCAAAAATGAGTGCTTCGTGAAAATAATAAAGCTGTAAATCCCGAAAGAAGTCCAACAAATACAGTGTAAAATACGTTGTCGATACTAAGTTCAGGAACAATTGGAATGCTGTAATGCGTATGTTTTATTTCCCAAAATTCTACTGTAAAATAAGCTGCATAAGCCACCATAAAAGAAAGTACAATACTTTTTAAATTGATTTTACTGAAATACAAAACTTCCAAAGCAAAAATGGCGCCTGCTAAAGGAGTGCCAAAAACAGAAGCAAAACCCGCGCTGATTCCCAGAATAATTAAAATCCTGCGTTCGGCATTATCGAGTTTGAAAATTTTGGTGAATTGATCCGCAATTGCGCCTCCCATTTGTACGGCTGTGCCTTCGCGTCCTGCAGAACCTCCGAATAAATGGGTCAATAAAGTTCCTAAAAGAACCAAAGGAGCCATTTTAAGCGGAATGATTTTTTTAGGTTTTTCGTATTCTTCGAGCAGTAAATTATTGCCTTTTACTACAGATTCTCCCCAATAATAATAAATAGAACCAACTAAAAATCCGCCCAAAGGTAAAAGCCAGATAATATAGTCGTGATGAATTCTAAATTGTGTAACCCACTCTAAAGAAACAAGAAAAAATGCGGATGCAGATCCTGAAAATAGGCCTATTAAAGCACAAATAATAATCCATTTAGGGATGGAAAGCAGGATTTGTTTTGGGGTTTGGGAAGTCATTAACTTTTTGTGATGTTTTTCTAGCCACGAATTTCACGAATTTTCACGAATTAATATGTTTTTAATTGAGACAAACAAAAAGAATTTTTTTAAATCTTTTACCCCAATAGCTATTGGGAGTGGTAAAACAAAAAATAATTAGTGAAAATTCGTGAAATTTGCGGCAAAAAAACTATTTACTGTACAACAGCTGTAAATTCGATTTCAACTAAATATTCAGGAGCAACTAATTTACTGATTTCATAAAAACCGGTTGTAGGTTTTACATCTTTAAAAAAAGCAGAATGCGCTCTCGCAACTTCTTCAAAGGTAGAAACATCAGTTGTGAAAATACGGGTTCTGATAACGTCTTTAATTCCAACGTTTAAGTCTTCTAAAACTTTTTCAACGCGTTCAATAATATTATAGGTCTGCGCATAAGCATCGTCGGCTTTTACTTTGTCGCCGTCAACAATTGCTACAGTTCCCGAAACTTCAACGATATTGCCAATTCTTACAGCGCGGCAGTATCCCATTTTGTCTTCCCACGGCGATCCTGTTAAGATATTTTCTCTTTTCATTTTATGAGGTTTTTTGAATTGTTTTGTTTCGTTTTAAAAACAAATTCAGGTTAATTAATGTGCTGCAATTTATGAAATATGCCCATCAAAAAGAATTATAATGAGTTGAAATCACATTAAAAATCTTTCTTTTTTGTGATATTTCAAAAGAGAGATTTTACGTTTTATTCCGTTTGGTTTTCTTCGTAGATTCGGAGTTTGTTCTGTGTATTTGTCAAATGCTGCTGTAACACCTCAATTTTATTCAGCAAATGATAAATGGCATCAATCCCTTCTAAATTAATATTAAGATCATAATGCATGCGAATCATTTTTTCTATTAAAGGCAGTTGTTCCGGCTGAAGATATTCATCATTTTCTTCGGTAATAATTTCTACTAAACCATAATTGTTGAGTTCAGTTATAAAAGTATTTTCAATTTCGTGATAGATACAAAATTGTTTTATTTGGATTAAGTTCTTGTTACTCATGATTTCTAAGTTTAGATAATTCTGCAAATAATTCTTTTTCTTTTTCAGATAATTTGGTAGGAATTTTTAAATTATATGTTACATATAAATCTCCAAACTGATTGTCCTTTTTATAAATAGGAAACCCTTTTCCTTTTAACTTGACTTTTGTTCCGGTTTGAGTTTCAGCAGGAACTTTAATTTTTACCTTTCCGTCAAAAGTTTTAATATTTATTTCTCCGCCTAAAACTGCAGTATAAAGGTCGAGATTAACATTAGAATATAAATTGTTTCCTTCTCTTTTAAAATCAGGATTATTTTCAATTATAAAAGTGATATACAAATCGCCGTTTGGCCCGCCATTTACGCCGGGTCCGCCATGTCCCGGAATTTTGATAACCTGGCCGTTTTCTACACCGGCCGGAATTGTAATTCGGATATTTTTACCATTTACGGTCAGGCTTTGTTTGTGCGTCGTGTAAGCAGAAGCCAGGTCTAATTGCAGTTCGGCATTAAAATCCTGTCCTCTATATTTGGACTGACCCCGGCTGCTTCGCCCTGAACCATACATAGAATTAAAGAAATCTGAGAAATCACTTCCTGAAAAGTCTCCTCCGCCAAAACCAGAAAAATCCTGATTACCTTGTTGTTGTCTGGAATATTGCTGCTGGTTTGGATCGTAACCAGCTTTTTCAAACTCGTCGGCATGTTTCCAGTCCTTACCATATTTATCGTACTTTTTACGATTTTCAGGATTGCTTAAAACTTCGTTGGCCTCGTTGATTTCCTTGAATTTTTTCTCTGCTTCTTTATCATTTGGATTCAAATCCGGATGATATTTTCTGGCCAGTTTTCTATATGCTTTTTTTATCTCGGCTTCTGTAGCAGATTTTGTAACATCTAAGGTTTTATAATAGTCGATATAATCCATCTTTTTGAATTTTAGGATAAAATAAATTGAGATATTGAAGTTAAGAATAAGTTGTTAACTATCAAAGTGATGTATGGTTTTAAAATAAAAATTAACGCACGTTTTTGGAATTTGGAATTTATCCCGAAGCTTCGGGATTGGAATTTATTTTGATAACAAAGGGAATAATTGGCAGGTTTTTTGATTCCAAAAATTAGCCTAATATATTGTTATAATAGTCTTAAAGTTGTCGCACCAAACTTATTTATGCTATTTTTGTGATGCTAGACTTGAGTTCTGTAAAAATTATGAAGCCGATTCGATAACCATTTTTCAATGAAGCATATTTTATTATTCATACTGTTTTTTGCTGCTGTAACTGTTTCAGCGCAAACTGAATTTGGAACAAAATTCAAGCCTATTCCGGCACCTAAGTTTAGCACAAAGAAAAAAACACCAATTCCGCAGGTCAAAGATCCACAGGCAGAAACTGCAGATGTACCAAGTATTAAAACACCAAATGTTTTTGATAATACGAGCATAACTCCAAAATCACAATTTCAGATTGGAGAGGAGAAAAGTAAATTTACAATGTCTACAGAAAATGATTTTGCTAACCCAGGCGATCAATATGTGGCAAAGATGGAAAAAGATTTAAATAAAGCTTTAAAAGATGCTGGATTAAAAGAAGATGAACAACAATTGGTTTTAAAAGATCTTAATTTTGGAGAAATTAGAACTAGTTCTGCCTATTTCGTTATTAAATGCCGTGATTATGGAGCTATTGATGGCGATTTAATTAAGGCTGTTTTAAATGGAGATGTTGTTAAAGAAAGACTACTTTTAAAGTCAACTTTTCAGGAATTTAGAATATATTTTAAAGAAGGTTTCAATCCGTTTTTTATACAAGCTCTTAATAAAGGTGAGCTTGGTGGAAATACAGGAGAATTTCAGATATATGATGCCGAAGGGAATTTTATATTATCGGACTATTGGAACAACTTTGAAGCAGGTGTTAAAGCAAATTTTTTAATTTATAAAGAACAAGGGTTACTTACTAAACCTCCAAAGAAGAAGTAATTCTTAATTTGAAAAATAATATAGTTGCTAAAGTTCTTTTTTTAAAACTCAGAACCTTAGCAACTCAGCATCTTAGACCCTCAGACTAAAACGGATCTGCAGTAACCTTAAATGTCATATCTGCTTTAATCGTTACATCTTTCGTAAGCGTTTCTTTAATTGTAACCTGTGTTCTAATCTTATAACTGTCTGCTTTAATATATTGATCCAGTTTTTTATCGGTACAAATTAAATCAATCGTATTGCTTGACGAATTGATATTGTCCTGATACGCCAATTCTATTTCATCAGAATCTGTTGTTGAAATATATAAATGTATTGATTTTAAAAACGTAAAAGTTTTATCTGAAGGATCTGAAATAGAAAGCTTAAGCGATCTGATTTTTACATCTTTTACCAAACTTGCTTTAGTTTTATTGTTTTCAAATTCGGCTGAAGAATTGGTTGTTACATCCGGTGTGACTATTTCTGTTGGCAGATTAATTGGAGATGTACTTTCAATTTTAATCGAAGTTTCGTTTGAAATATTGAAAGTCAATAAATCATCTACAGCATTACAAGAAGTAAAAAATAGAGATAATAAAAGAGTAAGGGCAATTAATTTTGATTTCATAAATGTTTTTTAGTTTCAAAGGTTCAGGGGAACAAAGGCGCAAAGTAAAAAAAAAATCTTCAATTTTAAAACCTCAGAACCTTTGTACTTTTTCAACTCTGAGCCTAAAATCAGAACTGTGAAAAAAAAAATTTTTTTTCACAGTTCTGATTTTTCAATTTCGAATATAAAAAGTATTTTTGCGCATGCAACACAACGTACTTATTTTAGATTTCGGATCGCAATATACACAGCTTATTGCGCGTAGAGTTCGCGAATTAAATATATTCTGCGAAATTTTCCCTTACAATCACTTTCCTAGTGATTTATCAGCTTACAAAGCAGTAATTTTAGGCGGAAGCCCGTTTTCTGTTCGCGCAGAAGATGCCCCGCATCCAGATTTATCTCAAATTAGAGGTAAACTTCCAATGCTTGCCGTTTGTTACGGAGCGCAATATTTAGCTCATTTTAGCGGAGGTGAAGTTGCCGCTTCTAACACTAGAGAATATGGCAGGGCAAATTTATCTTACATAAAAGATAGTGAAGTTTTCTTTGATGGAGTTTCAGAAAACAGTCAGGTTTGGATGAGCCATAGTGATAGTATCAAAGCACTTCCAACTAATGCTGTAAAATTAGCAAGCACACATGATGTAGAATTTGCCGCTTATAAAATTGAAGGCGAAACAACCTACGGAATTCAATATCATCCAGAAGTTTTCCATTCTACAGACGGATCAAAAATGCTGGAGAACTTTTTAGTAAAAATTGCCGAAGTTCCTCAAAACTTTACACCAAACGCTTTCGTAGAAGAAATGGTGGGAGAATTAAAAGAGAAATTAGGAAACGATAAAGTAGTTTTAGGATTATCAGGCGGAGTAGACTCTACTGTTGCAGCGGTTTTATTAAACCAGGCAATTGGTAAAAACCTTTATTGTATTTTCGTAAATAACGGACTTTTGCGTAAAAACGAATTCCAAAATGTATTGAATCAATACAAAGGAATGGGATTAAACGTAAAAGGAGTAGATGCCGGAGATCGTTTTCTTTCTGAACTTGCAGGAATCAGTGATCCTGAAACCAAACGTAAAACTATTGGACGTGTATTTATCGAAGTTTTTGATGATGAATCACATTTAATCGAAGACGTAAAATGGTTAGCGCAGGGAACTATTTACCCAGACGTAATCGAATCTGTTTCGGTAAAAGGACCATCTGCAACAATTAAATCGCACCACAATGTAGGTGGATTGCCAGATTATATGAAATTAAAAATTGTAGAACCGCTTAGAATGCTTTTTAAAGATGAAGTGCGGCGAGTTGGAGCTACATTAGGAATAGATCCAGAATTATTAGGAAGACACCCTTTCCCTGGACCAGGATTATCAATTAGAATTTTAGGAGATATTACTCCGGAGAAAGTACAAATTTTACAAGATGTTGATTCTGTTTTTATCGAAGGATTAAAATCTTGGGGATTATACGACAAAGTTTGGCAGGCTGGAGCAATTTTGCTTCCGGTAAACAGTGTTGGAGTTATGGGCGATGAGCGTACTTACGAAAAAGTGGTAGCGCTTAGAGCGGTAGAATCAACAGACGGTATGACTGCTGACTGGGTTCATTTACCTTACGATTTCTTGATGAAAGTGTCAAACGACATCATCAACAAGGTAAAAGGCGTGAATCGTGTAGTTTACGATATAAGTTCAAAACCACCTGCAACAATTGAGTGGGAATAGTATTGTTTTTAAAATTAAGGTCTTACATTTGTAAGGCCTTAATTTTTTATAACCTACTATTTATGAGAGAACTTTTAACGATTTCTCTTGCGTTTATTTTGTCTTTTAACAAAATAGCTGCGCAAGATTCAATTATTGAGCACAAGATTCAAAAAGGGGAAACTGCTTATTTTATTGCCCAAAAGTATAAGGTTTCTGTAGACGAGATTTACAAACTCAACCCCGAATCACAAAACGGAATCAAAGACAACCAAATTATCAAGATTCCCGTTCATTCTCCACAAAAAACAAATCAAGAACAGCAAATTACTCATGTTGTTGGCGAAAAAGAAACGCTGTACGGTTTATCTAAAAAATATAATGTTTCTGTAGAAGCTATTCAAAATGCAAATCCAATTCTTGCAAGCGGACTTCAGGTTGGGCAGGAATTAATTATTCCGCAAAGCGCTTCAAATCTTCCAAAAACAGAAATTGCAGCTGCTTCAAAAAGAACACATCTTGTTGTGGCAAAAGAATCTTTATTCAGCATTGCGAGACAATACAATGTTTCGGTTCAGGATTTAGAAAATCTAAATAAAGAATTATTGCAAAACGGACTGCAGATTGGTCAGACAATTGCCATTCCAAACAAAAGAAAAACTTTAGACGGAAAAGTTCGCGTGATTAATCAGGAAACTGTTTTTCATGTGGTTGAACCTAAAGAAACCAAATTTTCGATTTCTAAAAAATACGGCATTACAATCGATCAGCTGGAATCTCAAAATCCGGAAATTATTAACGGATTAATTGTTGGTAATAAATTAGCCATTAATACAAAAGAAATAAAACCGGCAAATGAAAGTGAAGAATTAATGCTGGCTCTTGCCGAAAAACAAGTTGTGGTCGAAAAAACAAAAGCCAAAACTGTTGAAATTGATGATTTAAAAGACAGGCTGGTTATTCAAAAAGAAATGAATGAGAAGATTATTAAAATTAACGATCTAAAAGTTAATTTGAATGATATGAATGGTTCCAAAGAAAATTCGGTTGAAAAACTGCGTCTGGTTTTAGAAGCCAATAAAAATGTTCAGGATATTTTAATGGCAAAATTAGATTCGTTAGTAAACACGATGAATAATGATTTGCTCGAATTAAAACGAATGGATGTTTTAAATGTTGATGAATCAAAACGTTTAGAAAAACAATCATATGAAAGCATCGGAAAAACAAGTGAATTATCGTCTCAGTTAAAAAAAGAACTGGCTGAAAACCGAAAAGCGTATGCCGGTTTAATGAATAAAGTAGAGAAAATCGCTGTTGAAGAAAATCAGGAATACAAGAAGAAAATCCGCGAAAACGAAAAAAATAAAAATGTTACTTCGATTCAGCAAAGACTTTCTTTAGACGAAATTAAACGTTATAAAATCGAACAGGAGCAGGGCGATGCCAAAAACCAGCAGTTAATTTCTAAAATTGATTCGCTGGATACTCAAAAACAAATCGAAGTAAAACGTCACATCAGCAAAGCTTCTTATTATAGTATGGAAGCCAGAAAATTTGATGATAAACTAGCTTTGGTTAAATTGAAAAAATATCAGGATGAAGCGATTAAAAAATCAGCTCCTGCAGAAACTTCAAAAGCAGTCTCGCTGGAAGAAATGAAACGCGAACTAAAAGAAAATCCGTTTAAAAATGAAAAAAATATAAAGATTGAAGTTTATGATAATCTTAAAGAAGTTTCAAATGGCTATTACTTAGTTTTAGGTATATTTACAGACGCATCGCAGCGAGATAAGTTAATTATGCAACTTATTGATTCAGGTGATTTTAACGCGAGTTTTTTCTTTAATATAAACAGTCTTTCTTATTATGTTTATTCAGATAAGTTCCAAAATATGGAAGAACTTCTGTATCAATGCAAGAAAAAAGAAGAAGATGAGTTATATAAGAACGTTATTATTGCAAAGTTAGAAGTCGATCTTCGATAATTTTTTGAAGAATTGATTGTGGCGTGAATCTTGTATGAGAGAAATTAGTATCTTGTTTTTGAATTAAAAATTAAAATTGTTTTAAGCCTTATTATGAAATATTATTCAACATTATTTTTACTTGTTTTTTTTGTAACCTGTTCGGCTTTTTCGCAAGGAAAAGTGGTAAAATATACAGTTTCAAGTGGAGAAACGGTTAACCAAATTGCCCAAAAATTTAAGGTTACACCTTTTGATATTTATGAATTAAATCCGGATGCACGCAATGGCGTGAAACCGAATACGGTTTTGTTGATTCCAACCGGAAAAAGTACAGACAAAAAAGAAACTGCTGCGGTAAAATCGAGTGGTAACTCAAAAACGGTTACACACGAAGTACAGCCGAAAGAAACATTGTTTGGTCTTGAAAAAAAATATAGTGTTACTGATGAAGCTTTAAAAGCGGCAAACCCTTTTTTGATTACTGATGGTTTACAGCCGGGGCAGACGTTAACGATTCCTGCAAAAGGTGCTGCGCCAAAAAATGCTGCGGTTTCAGACAAAAAACAGAAAGGAAAAGGAACCGAAAAATATGTTTATCATGATGTTCAGGCAAAGGAAACTAAATTTGGAATCGCAAAACAATATGGAATTTCGATTGAAGAATTAGAAAAGAAAAACCCTGAAATTGTAACAAGTTTACCAGTTGGGTATCGATTGACAATTAAAGGAACTGCTCCAAAAACGGAAACTGCTGCACCTGTGGCTGCAACTGCAAAACCTGAGGAAACTAAAAAAACTGCAGAATCTAAAAAAGCAGTTTCGTATATGGACTATCAGGTAAAACCAAAAGAAACATTTTATAGTTTAGGAAGAGTTTTTCACTTAACCCAGGAAGAATTAACAGCCTTAAATCCATCGCTTTCAGAAGGTGTAAAAGAAGGTATGGTTTTAAAAGTTCCTGCAGGATATATAGCGCCGGTCCCTATTGTTGTACAATCGCAGCCAGATGAAAAAGCTATAGAAACTTCTGTAGAAAAACCAACTGAAAAAGCGATTGAAAAACCAATTGAAAGCAGAGGCGGAGGAATTAAAATTGTAGATAAAGTAAAATCAGAAACTGTTTCTGCAGATCCTGAAATAGTAGAATTAACTAAAAAAAGAGGTCAAAGCGAACGCAAAAAAGTGATTTTGTTATTGCCATTTAATCTGGCAAAATTACAAAGCGATACAACCGGAACAGCTGCGCGTTTAAAAACAGATAAGTTTTTAAACATGACCCTTGATTTTTATTCGGGAGCAATGATGGCAATAGATTCGGCTAAAACATTGAAATTACCTATTGATGTTTCAATTTATGATTCGCAGGAAACAAAAACTACATCGAATATATCGAGTTTAATTGCACAAAATAAACTGCAGGAAGCAGATGCTGTTGTGGGACCATTTTACCAAAATAATGCAGAGTCTACTGCAAATTCACTTCGTTTGTATAATGTTCCTGTTATTTCGCCATTATCAAAAGATACTGCAAATCCTATCGATAATTTGTACCAGACAATACCATCAAACGATGTGGTTCGAAATGCAATTTTCGATTATATGAGAGCTAAAAACGGAAACATTGTGGCTGTTGTAGACAAGAAAAAAGAGTCGGTTATCAATTATATCAAACAAAATCAAAAAGGAGTTGTTTTTGCGGCTTTAACAGAAACTGGAGGTTTAGATGTTGCTAATTTAAAGAGCTTATTACTGCCAAACCGAATGAATTATGTTGTAATGGAAACGGGAAATACGGCGATGATCAAAACGACAATAAAAGCATTGACCGATGCCCAAAAATCATGTCAGGTGCAATTGGTTATTTTAGAGCCAAACAGCACGCTTGATACAGACGAAATTAATTTTGATAATTTGGTAAAATTAAAATTAATGTACCCGTCTGTAACTCGTGACAGTGAAGATCAATCAGTTTCTATCTTTAAAAAAGAATATAAATTGAAAAATAAAATCTATCCAAATAGTTATGCAACCAGAGGTTTTGATGTAACTTTTGATACCATGATGCGTTTGGTTCAGGGAAAAACGTATCAGGAAACAGCAGATTTAATGACAACACAACAGGTTGACAATAAATTTCAATTTTATAAAAAAGAAGATGGCGGACACGCAAATAAAGGTGTCTACATATTATATTACGATTCAGACTTAACTTTAAAAGAAGCAAATTAATGACATCAAAAGTAACCTACTTAGGCGATTTAAGGACAAAATCAATTCATATACAATCCGGAAGTGAAATCATTTCTGATGCACCTCTTGATAATAACGGTAAAGGCGAGGCTTTTTCTCCAACAGATACAGTTGCAAATGCTTTAGCAAGCTGTATGTTTACAATTATGGGAATTAAAGCCCGTGATTTAAACGTAGATTTAACTGGCTCAACTGCCGAAGTAACTAAAATTATGAATGCTGAACCAAGAAGAATTGGTGCAATCGAAGTTGTTTTTGAACTAAAAAGCAATGCTGATGAAAAGAGTAAAACTATCTTAGAACGTGCTGCAATGACTTGTCCGGTGTTTTTAAGCCTAAGTTCCGAAATTGAAAAAAATGTAACCTTTAATTGGGAATAATTTTTTTTGCAATATATTTTAGAAGCCGTCAATATTGACGGTTTTTTTATGTAATTCTCATAATTGAAAAAATTAACAAAATATTCATATCAAATTTTGGTTCTTAAATATAATATGAAGTATCTTTGATGTGCAAAAAATATGCATATTTATGCAAAAATAATGCAGTTTCAAAAGTGAAAACGAGAATCGCTTTTTCAATATTATTTGGAATCTCTAAGTGAGATATAAATGATATTCCAAATTCTGCCCTAAATCAATAATTTAAATTTTGTTGTATTCCATTTATAAAGGTTTTATCTTTATATGGTATTGAATGCTATTGTTTTAGCAATGTTTTGACTTGCGTTTTTGCGATGTAAAATAAAATTTTAAGGCTTAAAGCCAATACATAATCCGAAGAATAAAAAAAACTATACCATGTTAAAAAGTAAAATAGACAAAGCAACCGGTTTTGAAAAGCGCTTCGAAAACATCAACACTGTTGTTTTTGAAAATTCAGGTGAAGCTTCAAAAGCTGTTGCGCAGGAAATTGCAGCTTTAATCCAATCCAAACAAAAAGAAAATCAGCCTTGCATTTTAGGTTTGGCAACAGGCTCTTCTCCAAAAGGATTGTATGCTGAACTGGTTCGCCTGCATAAAGAAGAAGGGTTGAGCTTTAAAAATGTAATCAGTTTTAACCTGGACGAATATTATCCGATGGAACCAAACTCTATCAACAGTTATGTTCGTTTTATGAAAGAATTACTGTTTGATCATGTCGATATTTTACCTGAAAACGCGCATGTTCCAGACGGACTTTTGACAAAAGAACAAATTGCAGATTACTGTCATGAATATGAAGCAAAAATTGAAGCTCTGGGCGGAATCGATTTACAAATTCTTGGAATTGGAGGAAACGGACACATTGGTTTTAACGAATCAGGTTCGCTTCAAAACTCGAAAACACGTTTAGTGGCACTGGATCATATTACAAGAGTTGCTGCAAGTAAAGATTTCTTCGGATTAAATAATACGCCAAGAACTGCAATTACACTTGGGGTGAAAAAAATTATGGAAGCTAAAAGAGTTATCTTATTAGCGTGGGGTGAAGGAAAAGCAAATATTGTAAAAAGATCTGTTGAAGACGAAGTTACTAATAGAGTTCCGGCTTCGTTTCTGCAGGAACATGATAATGCTGTTTTTATTTTAGATAAAGAAGCTTCTTCAAAACTAACGAGAATTAATAAACCATGGCTGGTTGAGAAAATCGCTTGGACAGATAAATTAACTCGCAAAGCAGTTTTAGGATTGGCATTAGATCTTAAAAAACCAATTTTAATGCTTACTGATGCTGATTATATCGAAAATGGAATGAGCGATTTACTGGCAGATTCTGGTCCGGCATACGACATCAACATTAAAATCTTCAATAAATTACAAAATACAATTACAGGCTGGCCAGGCGGAAAACCAAATGCAGACGATACAAACCGTCCGGAAAGGGCTGAGCCTGCTAAAAAACGTGTATTGATTTTCAGCCCGCATCCTGATGATGATATCATTAGTATGGGAGGAACTTTCATGCGCTTGCAGGAGCAGGGACATGAAGTTCATGTAGCGTACCAAACTTCAGGAAATATCGCTGTTGCAGATGACGAAGCGTTACGTTTTGCAAGATTCGTGATTGATTACAATGAAAAATTCAACATTAAAAGCGAAGAAGCAGATAACATTTATAGAAAAGCACAAACTTTTTTAGAAAATAAAAAGAACAGTGAAATTGATATTCCAGAAGTTCGTTACATAAAAGGATTAATCAGAAAAGGAGAGGCAAGAGCAACAAGTCATTTTGTTGGATTAACCGATGATCAGATTCATTTTATGGAATTACCATTTTATGAAACCGGAACTATTGAAAAGAAACCAATTGGACAAGAAGATATTCAGCTTACAATGGATTTAATTGAAAAAATTAAACCGCACCAAATCTATGCTGCAGGAGATTTAGCAGATCCGCACGGAACGCACAAAGTTTGTCTTGATGCTATTTTTGAAGCTGTAAAAGCCTTAAAACCAAAACCATTTATGGATGACTGCTGGTTATGGTTATACCGTGGTGCATGGCAGGAGTGGGGAATTGACGAAGTTGAAATGGCGGTGCCAATGAGCCCGGATCAGGTTTTGGCAAAACGCCACGGAATCTTCAAACATCAGTCACAAAAAGACGGTGTTGTTTTTCAGGGAACTGATGCAAGAGAATTTTGGCAGAGGGCCGAAGACAGAAACAGCGAAACAGCAGCTTTGTATCAGCAGCTAGGTTTAGCAACTTATGCAGCAATGGAAGCTTTCGTGAGATGGCACTATTAAGATACTAAGGTTCTGAGATGCTAAGATTCTAAGGTTTTTAATCACGAATTCCACAAATTAAATTCGTGATAATTCGTGTAATTCGTGGCGAGAAAAAAATCATTTAAATCTTTTTAATCTGTGGCAGAAGAAAAATAAAAAAATAGAATAGCTTTGTAAGCAATTAGAAGCAAGAAGGAAGAATGAGCCTGTATTTCTTTCCTCTTGCTTCTTTTTTCTTTAAAAAAATGGAACAAGACAAAAAACTTCTCATAAAATTAGCGCATACCAAAATGCCTTTCGGAAAATACGAAGGGCGTTTTTTAATCGATTTACCAGAATATTATGTGGTTTGGTATCACAATAAAGGTTTTCCAAAAGGAGAATTAGGGCAGCAGTTACAGCTTATTTATGAACTGAAATTAAATGGACTGGAAGAGTTAATCAGGAATATTAAAAAGCAATACCCAAAGCCAATTTAAAGATATTTCTTAAAAAATATTCTAATAAAAGCTTAAAATTATCGATTACAAAACCAAGTAATCAATCTGTTTAAAAATTTGCAAATTATCTCATTCTCTAATTGATAAATTATCTAATTAAATTTGTACTTTTGCCAAGTTTTTTACACAACTACTTACAAACAACAACAGAATGAATCAAACAAAATATATTTTTGTTACAGGCGGTGTGACTTCTTCATTAGGAAAAGGGATCATTGCAGCATCTTTAGCAAAATTGTTACAAGGAAGAGGATACCGTACAACTATTCAAAAATTTGATCCGTATATTAATGTGGATCCGGGAACATTGAACCCGTATGAGCACGGAGAATGTTATGTAACAGATGATGGTGCCGAAACAGATTTAGATTTAGGTCATTATGAGCGTTTCCTGAACGTTCCTACTTCTCAGGCAAATAACGTTACAACAGGAAGAGTTTATCTTTCGGTTATTGAAAAAGAAAGAAGAGGGGAATTTTTAGGAAAAACAGTTCAGGTTGTTCCTCATATTACAAACGAAATTAAAGACAGAATGCAATTGCTGGGTAAATCTGGCGATTATGATATTGTAATTACTGAAATTGGTGGTACTGTTGGTGATATTGAATCATTACCTTATATTGAGTCTGTTCGTCAATTAGTTTGGGAATTAGGAGAAAATAACGGAATTGTTATTCATTTAACATTAGTTCCTTATTTGGCTGCTGCGGGTGAGTTGAAAACAAAACCAACACAGCACTCTGTAAAAACTTTGATGGAAAGCGGAATCAAAGCAGATATTTTAGTTTGTAGAACTGAGCACGAATTGTCTCAGGAACTACGTCAAAAACTGGCTTTGTTTTGTAATGTTAAAAAAGAAGCGGTTATTCAGTCAATTGATGCTTCAACAATATACGAAGTTCCAAATTTAATGCTTGAAGAAGGATTAGATGTTGTGGCTTTGAAAAAATTAGATTTACCTAAAAAAGCATCTCCGGATTTAAAAACATGGAATACTTTTTTACGCAGATTAAAAAGTCCAAAACAAACCGTAAATATTGGTTTAATTGGGAAATATGTAGAGATGCAGGATTGTTACAAATCTATTTTAGAGGCATTTATTCATGCAGGCGCTGCAAATGAAACCAAAGTAAATGTAATTTCTATTCACTCAGAACATATCAATATTGATAACGTTGCTGAGAAATTAGAAAATCTTGACGGCGTACTAGTGGCTCCGGGATTTGGAGAAAGAGGTATTGAAGGAAAAATTGAAGCAGTTCGTTATGCGCGTGAAAATAATATTCCGTTTTTTGGAATTTGTTTGGGAATGCAGATGTCTGTTATCGAATATTCCAGAAATATTTTAGGTTATACCGAAGCCAATTCTACTGAGATGAACGAGAAAACGCCTCATCCGGTTGTGAGTTTAATGGAAGAGCAAAAAAATGTTACAGATAAAGGCGGAACAATGCGTTTGGGAGCTTGGAAATGTGATATTAAACCAAATACGCTGGCACACAGAATTTATGGTGCAACAACCATTTCAGAGCGTCACCGCCACCGTTATGAGTACAATAATAAATACGCAGATGAATTGCAAAAAGCTGGTTTAAAAGCTTCTGGAGTTAACCCAGATACTGGATTAGTAGAAATTGTAGAGCTTGAAAACCACCCATTCTTTATTGGGGTACAATACCATCCGGAATATAAAAGTACAGTAGCAAATCCGCACCCGATTTTTGTAAATTTCGTAGCAGCTGCCGTAAATGCGCATAAAAAATAATAATTAATATTCTAAGGGGTTGTAACTTTTAAGCTATAATCATAACTAATAACTTCTGACGGATAACTTTTTTAAATAAATAATGGAAGAAAAAAAATTTGACCTTAATTCAATCATTGGTTTTGTATTGATATTTGGAATTTTGATTTGGATTATGTACCAAAATCAGCCTTCTGAGAAAGAAATTGCTGCTGAAAAAGCCAAGAAAGAATTAGTAGCTAAACAAGAAGCTCAGGCAAAAGCTGATAAAGCTAAAACCGTTGCTGCACCAATTACTGCTGCTGCACCAGGTGATACAGTTCAATTAGCACAATTGCAAAAAACTTTAGGCGGATTTGCATATTCTGCTACGCTTCCTTCTGCAAAAGAGTCTTTTACAACTATCGAAAACGAAAAGATTAAACTTAAAATCGCTAACAAAGGTGGTTATATTGTTGAAGCTGTTCTAAAAGAATTTAAAAAGTTTGAGAAAAATTCAGGACAATTAGTTGAATTAATTAAAGACAATAATTCTAATTTAAACATTCAATTACAAACTACAGATAACAGAACTTTAAACTCTAAAGATTTGTTTTTTGAACCTACATTGGCAAAAAATGGTGAAGACCAAATTTTAACAATGCGATTAAAAGCTGGAGCTAATGAATTTTTAGAATATAAATATGTATTAAAACCAAACGATTATTTAGTTGGTTTTGATATTCGTTCCCAAGGATTGAACAGAGTTTTAAATTCTTCTAAACCATTAGATTTACAATGGGATTTAAAAACATACAGAAACGAAAAAAGTATTTCTTATGAAAATCGTTATGCCGAAATTTATTACGAACATGAAGATGGGAAAATAAATTACGCAGGTTTAGGAAAACATGAAGAAGAGACTGTTGAGAAAGTTAGTTTTATAGCTTATAAACAACATTTCTTTACTTCTATATTAGTAACAGACAAACCATTTGCTACATCTAAACTAGAATCAACTAATTTAGTAAATGACGATAAAATTGATACTGTTTTTACGAAACAGTTTAAAACAAATGTTCCTTTAGCATTCACAAATGGTGAAATTGATTATAAAATGCAATGGTATTTTGGGCCGGCAGATTATAAAGTTTTAAAATCGTATGACAAAAATTTCGAAAAAATTATTCCATTAGGATGGGGAATTTTTGGATGGATCAATAAATTAATTTTTGTTCCATTGTTTGGATTCCTGAGTTCAACAATTGGATTGTCATTAGGAATTGCGATTATCATCTTCACAATTATTATCAAGTTGGCCATGTCGCCAATTACATATAAATCGTTCTTGTCTCAGGCTAAAATGAAAGTTTTAAGACCTGATATTACAGAGTTGGGAGAAAAATACAAAAAAGACCCAATGAAAAAACAACAGGAAACAATGAAACTGTATAATAAAGCAGGAGTAAACCCAATGGCAGGATGTATTCCCGCATTGATTCAGCTTCCGTTTATGTATGCATCGTTCCAGTTTTTCCCTGCAGCTTTTGAATTAAGACAAAAAGGTTTCCTTTGGGCAGACGATTTATCATCTTTTGACTCGGTTGTAAAATTACCTTTCCATATTCCATTGTACGGAGATCATATCAGTTTGTTTCCAATTTTGGCAGCAATTGCAATTTTCTTCTATATGAAAATGACCTCTGGAGATCAGCAAATGGCTGCGCCTCAGCAGGAAGGTATGCCGGATATGGCAAAAATGATGAAAATCATGATTTATGTTTCGCCATTAATGATGTTAATTTTCTTTAATAGTTATGGTGCAGGTTTAAGTTTGTACAACTTTATCTCGAACTTAATTACTATCGGAATTATGTTTGTTATTAAAAATTATATCGTAGACAGCGACAAAATTCATGCTCAAATTCAGGAAAATAAATTAAAAGAACCTAAAAAGCCAAGCAAATTTCAACAGCGTCTTCAGGATGTGATGGAGCAGCAGGAAGCAGCAAAAAAGGCTCAAAATAAAAAGAAATAAATTCTAAAAATCCCGATCTAATCGGGATTTTTTATTTTAAAGAGTATGTTTCTTTTTCAAATTGCATATGAAAATTTTAACTTTGAGAGCGGCAAAACATACTTTATGAAACTAATTTTCGTTTAAGTTAAAAATTGTATATAAGATGATTTCTAAAAAAATAATAATTGGGATTTTATTGCTGAATATTTTCTTTGTAAATGCCCAAACTGAGTTTAATAAATTAGATGCTAACGGAAAAAAAGACGGCGTTTGGAAAGGTGTTTACGAATCAAAACGTCCGCGATATGAAGGAACTTTCAGTCACGGAAAAGAAACCGGAATTTTTAAATTTTTTGATGATACAAAAAAAGGCGATGTAATTGCAACACGCGATTTTACAGCTAATGATGGAAGTTCGTATACTATTTTCTATGATCAGAATAAAAATATAGTAAGCGAAGGAAAAGAAGTTGGGAAGGAAAGAGAAGGTGAGTGGAAATACTATCATAAAGCGTCAAAAGTTTTGATGACTTCTGAAACTTATAAAAAAGGTAAATTACAAGGTTTAAGAACGGTTTATTACCCAAATGCCAAAGTTGCTGAAGAAATGACTTATGTGAACGGTTTAAAAGAAGGAAATTATAAAAAGCTAGGGCAAAACGGAACTATTCAGGAACAGTCTGTATTTAAAAATAACGAGTATGAAGGCGATGCTGTTTTTTATGATGCAGATGGAGTTGTAGCTTCTAAAGGGAAGTTTGTAAAAGGAAAAAAAGCCGGAATCTGGCAGTTTTATACAAGAGGGAAATTGACCAAAGAAGTTAATATGAGCGATCCAAAAAGTGCTTATAAAGCCAATTCAAAACCTAAGAACGAATAACATACTTGCCCGCTTTGAGGGCATTTTTTTTGCCGCGAATTACACTAATTTCCACGAATTTTTATTTAACTAAAGCAAAAAATTAATTCGTGGAAATTAGTGTAATTCGCGGCAAACTTTTTCTCAAAATAAATTCGTGAATTCGTGGCTGATTTTTTACTCAATTGTTTAAATTTGATTGAGCTAATATTTTGATTCAATGGATTTAAACGAACTTACAGGAAGATTTTTTTTATTGTTTTTTTCGATTTTGGTTTTGTACTTTTTCTCAAACAGAAAAGATAACGAAACCATAAATCCGTTGATGGTTATTGTTGGTCTCTGTACTTTTTCTCTATGTTACTTATTTACAAAAATTGAAATAGGAGTTGGGATTGGTTTTGGGTTGTTTGCTATTTTCTCCATTTTAAGATTTAGGACACAATCGTTTACTGTAAACGCGATCATCTTTCTTTTTGCAACAATAACACTTTCTATTTTAGATATTATGTATCCTTTTGAGAAAATAGAAATACTCTTATTTTTTCAAATCATCATTATTGGGTTTTATGTTGCAGCGTCTATTATAGTGAACAAAAAATCTTCAAAATACCTCAATACTGTCGATGTGAAAATCCCGCTGATAAACGATTTTTCTTTAGAAAATGGAAATATCCGCAAAGCAGTTCAGGAAAAAATAAACATTCAGGATTTTGATTTTAAAATTGTTTTAGTCAATACCGTTTCTAATGAAATAGATCTTTTAGTTTTTTATTAGTCAGGCAAATTCAGAAGTAAGGCAGCTATAAAATAGTACAATAAGTTTTTTTTTCACGCAGATTTTTTGATAAAGTTTTCTCGAACAATAATCTGCTAAATCTGCAGAATTTGCGAGAGTTTTGCCAACACATTTTATGAATCATTTTAATCCCTTAATCTGTGGCAGAATAAACTTTACATCTTCGCTCCCGATAGCTAAATGTTATTTTTTTTTATTGAATTGTGTCTAATCATTAAAAGGACGAACCTGTTTGATATATAAATCCCGATTTTCACCAACGATTTTAAATTCTATATCTACAGGATGGAAAAGATTTTTCTTCCAGTATCGATACATTTTTTCTTCAATTTTTTTGCTGACAAGAAAAAGCCGGCTCATTTCTTTTCGGCTCAATAAAGGTTCATTATTATTGAGATTTGAATTTGAGATATAATCGACATCAAAATCGTCATCGTTAGTTCCAGAGTTTAAATGATAGGCTACAAACTGCTCGCAGATTTCTCCTTTTTCTGGTTTTACAACAGAGTTTTCTCCTTTTTGAATATTAACCGTAATTCCGGGAAAATTTTTCCTAAAAATGTTTCTTGTAATCACAACGCCATTTGCTAATTCATCCGGAAAAGAACGGTGTACTAAAACACCCATTGCAATATTCTGCTGATCGATTCCAAAAAGCTCTCTTTCATTATACGAAGCTTCATTCCATACACTTGCCCAAACTTGCTTAATTGCTTTTTCGAATGTTTTGATGCTGTCTCCTAGAATTCCGGTTTTAGAATCATACAATCCGGCACCGTTAAAATCATCCAGATCTTCTGCATTTGTTGAGGAACGAAATCTGAAATTTTTGAATTTCGTATCTTTAAATGTTACATTCAATTTCGAAATTAACTCAGGATCGACAGGCTCTTTTTTAATGGCATCACGAATTTTTTTCAATTGCTGATTTACCCAAACCGTTGAATCTTTTTTCGAAGAATTCAAAAGCTCTTGTATTAAAGGAGAAATCGATTCTTTCTGAATATGTTTCGTATAAAAATAAAACGGAATAGCGTGCGCATCTTCTGGGGTTTTAAATGGAGTTTCTTTTGAAATAGCAATCAAATACGACATGTTTTGTGCTTTTGATCCAATGTAATTAACTCCTTTTTTTAAAATTTTAGACAAATCAACTAACTCAGTAATGCTATTATCAATAATTAATTTTTTATTTTTAGAATTTGTTTTAACAACAATCTTTTTATCAGTCTCTTTTATAAAAAAAGTATCAACCTGAATTTTTAATTCTACTTTTTTAGAAAGTAATCTTTTAATGTTTTCATCTTTTAAGGCTAATGTATATGCCATAATTGGAATTTTTCTGTTTTTGCCTAACAGTACTAAATGGCTCAATGGCGTTTGCAGTTCGTTGACAATAATTCCCCTTACATTGGGTAAAATATCCGGTGTTCCGTCTAAAATAATAATTTCATCAGGATTTGGTTTTACTTTATCCAGCTCTTTGATTTTGTATTGTTTTAAAATACCAACGTTGTTTCCTGAAACAACTTCCTGATATTTTATTTCATTAAAAATATAATCTGATTTTACACACGGAATTTTAAATTGTTTTAAGCGAAACCATTCCATCTGCTCAGGATTATTCAAATAAAATTTTAAATTTTGACCAATAAAAATAGATTGAATTACTAAGTTGAAAAAACGCTCAATTAACGGAACGGGCATATGATCTGAAGCAGCGAGTTCAAAAATCCATTTATCAGTTCCTTTTATGTGGTTGAGATTTCCCAATAAAAAATCTCTGTCTTTTAAAGTGCTGCTGTAATTCTCATTATTAAATATTTGCAAGTCGTAATTGTATCTCAGATAATTGGTTACAAAATCATAATGCAGCGGAATCAAAGTACTATTGAAATAATACATTTTTTGTTTTCTTAAATCATAAACGACTTTTACCGATTCGATATTTGAAAATTTATCTGATAAAGGTTTTCCTCTAAATGCTTTATATTCTTCATAATTTGCTAATGATGAAGAATATCTTTGCGCAGTTAAAGACATGAAAATGAAAAAGAAAAATAAGCTGTAAATGTATTTTTTCATGACAATTGTATTGAATATTAAAAGTAAGTATTTAAACCATAAGTTTTATCTACTGCGGGATTATATAAACTAATTAAAACCAGTAAGATTTTCTAAAATATGACTTACCTTTGCACCCTTGTAAAATTATAAAGATTTTAAAATGAAACGTGTAGTTGTTGGTCTTTCTGGTGGGGTAGATTCTAGTGTTGCTGCTTATTTATTGCAGCAGCAGGGATACGAAGTTATTGGGCTTTTTATGAAAAATTGGCATGATGACTCAGTTACTATTTCTAACGAATGTCCTTGGTTAGAAGATAGTAATGATGCTTTATTAGTGGCTGAAAAACTTGGAATACCGTTTCAAACTGTTGATTTAAGCGAGGAATACAAAGAAAAAATCGTTGATTATATGTTCAACGAATACGAAAAAGGACGAACTCCAAATCCTGATGTGCTTTGTAACCGCGAAATCAAATTTGATGTTTTTATGAAAATTGCACTAAGCCTTGGTGCTGATTATGTTGCGACTGGGCATTACTGCCAAAAAAGCGAAATTGAGGTTGACGGAAAAACGGTTTATCAATTGATTGCCGGAAATGATATTAACAAAGATCAGTCTTATTTTTTATGCCAGTTATCACAGGAACAATTATCTAAAGCATTGTTCCCGATTGGTGCTTTGACAAAACCTGAAGTTCGCGAAATTGCTGCTGAAATGGAATTAGTAACTGCCGAAAAGAAGGATTCACAGGGACTTTGCTTTATCGGAAAAGTTCGTTTACCAGAATTTTTGCAGCAAAAATTACAGCCAAAAGAAGGTAAAATTGTTCAAATTGATAAAAACGACCCGATTTATAATGTTGAAAAACCAGCTGAATTATCTTTAGAAGAAGATCTAAAAATTGAAGCTCAAAAACTGCATTATCTTCCAACAATGGGAAAAATTATGGGCAAACATCAGGGTGCACATTATTTTACTGTTGGTCAGAGAAAAGGATTGAATGTTGGCGGAACTACAGATCCGTTATTTGTTATTGCTACAGATGTTGAAACTAATACCATTTATACCGGTTTAACAAGCAGTCACCCTGGATTGTTTAAAAAAGCTTTATTTGTTGGAGAATCTGAAGTACACTGGGTTCGCGAAGATTTGAAGTTAAATGCGGGTGAAAAAATGGAAGTTATGGCGAGAATTCGTTACCGTCAGCCGTTACAAAAAGCGACACTTCATCAATTTGAAGACGGAATGTACGTTCATTTTGAAGAACCACAATCTGCAATAACAAAAGGTCAGTTTGTTGCCTGGTATTTAGAAAATGAATTAGTTGGTTCGGGAGTAATTTCTTAGCTTTATACTTTTTTACGAAGGACTTCCTTTTAAAAGAGTATATATGAAACACAGCTTTACTTTTCTTTTACTATTGTTTTCTACTGTAATGTTTTCTCAGGAAGAAGATGCCTGGGTATATTTTACGGGAAAACCAAATGCTCAGGATTTTTTCGATAATCCGTCGCTGACCCTTTCGCAGAGATCATTAGATCGCCGTACTGCACAAAATATTGCATTAAATACTACAGATGCACCTCTTGAAATTACGTATGTAAATCAGGTAAAAGCCAGTACAGGAATAACTGTAATGGCACAGTCGAAATGGTTAAATGCACTTCATGTTAGAGGAACTCAAGCCAATATTACGGCTTTAAAGTCCCTTTCGTATGTTGATAAAGTAGTTTTTGCAAATAAAGCATTGAATGTAACTTCAAAAAAAGTTTCGCAAAATAGTATTGCAGCGGTAAAAAATAAGCTGGAAACTACGATTGATTATGCTTATGGAAATTCTGCAAATCAAATTCAAATGCTTAACGGACAAGTTCTGCATCAGCAGAATTATACAGGGTCTGGAAAAGTAATTGCTGTTTTAGATGCCGGTTATCCGGGTGTAAATACAGCAGAACCTTTTAAACGATTACGAGATAATAATTTAATTTTAGGAGGTTATGATTATGTAAGCAGAAGTACGAATTTTTATGCCGGAGACGATCACGGAACTTTAGTTTTATCTACAATGGGCGGTTACACAGAGAATTCTTTGGTAGGGACTGCTCCAGATGCTTCTTATTATTTATTTATAACAGAAAATGATGCTTCTGAAAATCCTGTCGAAGAATCGTATTGGGTTGAAGCTGCAGAACAAGCTGATGCCTATGGAGTTGATATCATTACAACTTCATTAGGTTATTTTAGTTTTGATAACACCAATTACAGTCATACATACAGCGATATGAATGGCACAACAAATTTTATTACAAAAGGTGCCGAAATAGCTTTTAGTAAAGGAATTATCGTTTTAGCATCTGCGGGAAACGAAGGAAATCAGGTTGAAAATCATGTTGGATCGCCCGGAGATGGAGCTTCAGTTATTACGGTTGGTTCTGTTAACGCTGCAAAAGTTAAAGCCTCTTCCAGCTCTATAGGACCAAGTTTTGATAATCGTATAAAACCAGATATAATGGCGCAGGGTGTTGCCGCTGTTGTTGCAAACACTTCAGGAACTATTGGTACGGCTAACGGAACTTCTTTTTCATGCCCTATTATGGCAGGAATGATAGCTTGTCTCTGGCAGGCATTTCCATCAAAAACAAATCAGGAAATTAAACAAATGATTCTGCAGTCTGCAGATCGATATACAACTCCTGATAATAATTATGGTTATGGAATACCAAATTTTGGGTCGACTTTAAGTGTAGATGTTTTTCAGTCTTCATCGGATTTTTCAGTTTATCCAAATCCGGCAAAATCTAATATTTCTTTTTTGTTTGCTGATGAAACAGCTTCTGTATGTATTTATTCCATTTTAGGACAAAAGCTGATTGAAAAACAAATAACAAACCAAAATCCGGTTCTTTCTGTTGAAAGTTTAACCAGCGGACTGTATTTTTATACTTTTAAGTCTGAAGGTTTACAAAAAACAGGAAAAATAATAAAACAATAATAGTTTTAATGAACAGAATTACACAGCTTTTCAATACAAAATATCCAATTATTCAAGGCGGAATGATCTGGAACAGTGGTTACAAATTAGCATCTGCAGTGAGTAATGCAGGTGGTTTAGGCTTGATTGGAGCTGGATCAATGTATCCTGATGTTTTAAGAGAACATATTCAGAAATGTAAAAAAGCGACTGATAAACCATTTGGAGTTAATATTCCGATGTTATATCCCAATATTGAAGAGATTATGAATATTGTGGTCGAAGAAGATGTAAAAATTGTTTTTACTTCGGCAGGAAACCCTAAAACCTGGACTTCGTTTTTAAAAGGAAAAGGGATAACGGTTGTTCATGTTGTTAGCAGCAGCACTTTTGCATTAAAAGCACAAGAAGCAGGCGTAGATGCTATTGTTGCCGAAGGTTTTGAAGCAGGCGGACACAATGGTCGTGATGAAACTACAACTTTAACTTTGATTCCTATGGTTAAAGAAAAAATACAAATTCCTCTTATTGCCGCTGGCGGAATTGCAACGGGGAGAGGAATGCTGGCCGCAATGATTTTAGGTGCTGATGGAGTACAGGTTGGGAGTCGTTTTGCAGCGTCGATAGAATCTTCTGCCCACAATAATTTTAAAGAAACGATAGTTAATATAAAAGAAGGAGATACACAATTGACTTTGAAAGAATTAGCTCCGGTTCGATTGGTAAAGAATAAATTTTATAATGATGTTCAGGCTTTGTATGAAAAATGCCCTTCTAAAGATGAATTAATCCAGCTTTTAGGAAGAGCAAGAGCTAAAAAAGGAATGTTTGAAGGTGATCTTGAAGAAGGTGAACTTGAAATAGGACAAATCGCCGGACTGATTCATAAAATTCTTCCTGTAGAACAAATTGTTCAAGAAATGATGTCTGATTTTAGAGATGCATGCAAAGAAAAAGCTACATTTGAGTTTTAATTACCTGTAAGAAATATTTTATGAATTATATTCGTGCCTATATAATAGTATTGTTTCTGGCTTTTGGATTACAACAAGTTCAGAGTCAGTCGTATCATTTTAAAACTTCAGGATTTAGTGTTTTAGAAAAAAATGAAAAAGGAAAGTGGGGGCAGTGGTCTGATCTTGATTTGGTTAATCTCTCTGTAGTTCTTGATACTGATAAGCATAGGATAGTAGTATATTCTCAGGAAATACAGCTTTTTAGTATTCTGGATTACATCGAACGAGAAGAAAACGATACAGATATTGTATATTCTTTTATGTGCAAAGACAATGACGGAAGAGAATGTAAACTTTCTATTATCACACGTAAAAAACAAGATAATCGCAAACAGCTTTATATCAATTACGACGATCATATTATTGTTTATAATATTTTTACGGTGTAACGATGCAGAATTTTTTCAATCGTAAATTTAAAAACATATTTATCATTGACTTTCATTTTGAATGTATCATCAAGAAGGGGAGGTAAAATTATATACTGAAAAAATATTTTGAACCCGAAAAAGTTAGAGTATGAATAGTAAAAATAGAAAATCAAATACCCAAATTTTTTATGCTTCAATTACTGCATTTTTTGCATGGTTTGCTATCATTTTTCAATTCTATCTCACTAAAGGAAGTATTGCTAATTTTTTCAGTTATTTTACAATTCTATCTAATTTGTTGATTGCATTGAGTCTTACGTTTTCGATATTCTTGCCCAAAACAAAAATAGGAGAGTTTTTTTCAAGTCTATCAGTGCAAACCGCTATATCATTGTACATATTTATAGTTGCATTAGTTTACAATACTGTTTTACGCGGAATATTGATTGTAACAGGCTGGAGGTTAATTGCAGATAATATACTGCATGTTTTAAATCCTGTTTTGTATATTTTGTATTGGTTACGTTATTCTGAAAAAGAAAAGTTAAGTTGGAAAGATGGCGTTTACTGGGCAATTTTTCCTTTTTTTTATCTCATTTATTCATTAATTAGAGGTGTAATTACAAACTGGTACCCTTATCCTTTTTTAAATGTGGTACAAATTGGTTATAAAACAGTTTTAATGAATGTAGGAGTTATGATTATTGTATTTTTTATAATAGGGCTACTATTAATTATTTTGAATAATAAGCTAAAAAAGAATAATGATAGCCAAGACATTTGATTACTGCTGCTTAGTTCATAATATTAAACCCGACAGGTTTCAAAAACCTGTCGGGTTTGCTATATAAAAAAACTTAGAATCTTAGTATCTCAGTACCTTAGAAACTTTCCTCTAAACTTCAATTTCCTTAATAAACCTATCATACTCCAGATAAAACATTTCAAGAGCATGCATGTTTTCGTTGAAAAAATCAAAAATAGCGTCCCAGTTATTGCGATTGCTAAAACCTACCCCAAGTTTTTCAACCCATATTCTGCTAATGGTTTTACCGCTTTCTAAAGTGTAGTTTTTTTCGAAAACAAGATCTTTAATAAATTCCTCTTCAAGGATATTTTTTAAAGCTTCAATCTTTTCAAAATAAGCATTTCGTTTTTCGTCGCTTCGGTGTTCAATGTCAATTAAAACCTGTGCTTTTTTATTGTCTACATAAAATTTAAAAGAGAAATCCTTGATTTTGGTATCATAAAGAACCCATTTTCTTGGGTACTTTTCTGCAAAAGCAACCCAAAATTCCCTTTTTATTCTTTGTGATTCTTCTCTGCTGTACATTTTTATGGCTTTGTTTTAGAAAACTTGTAGAACCGCATTTTCTAGAGTATATTTATATTTTAATTTGAAAGTACAAAAATAAACTTTGAATATGGATTTTCAAGATTTTTTGCAATATGTTCCTAATTTAATTCCAGTTGAACTTCCGGCGGAATCGGCACATGCGAAAATGGCACCTCTGGAGCGTATTCAGGCATTGAAAAATTTAGATATTAATGCAAAAAAACCAAGAATCGCTGCTGTTATGATGTTGTTTTATCCTAAAAACGAAAAAACGCATTTGATTTTAATTGTCCGTAATGCATACAATGGCGTTCATTCATCGCAAATTGCATTTCCGGGCGGAAAATATGAACCTGCAGATCGTGATTATCAGGAAACAGCTTTGCGTGAAACCAGCGAAGAAATTGGGGTTCGTCCTGAGAAAATTGAAATTATAAAGCATTTTACACCTATGTATATTCCGCCAAGTAATTTTTTAGTGCATCCTTATTTAGGAATTGCTAAAGAAGAACTTGCATTTTATCCCGATGCCCGAGAAGTAGCCGGTGTTCTCGAATTGCCATTATCAGTTTTTTTAGATGATGAAATTATTATCGAATCCAAATTATCAACCTCTTACGGAAATGATATTTTGGTTCCCGCATTTAATATTCAAAATCATATTGTTTGGGGGGCAACCGCAATGATTTTAAGCGAATTGAGAGATGTTTTAAAACTTACTTTTTCAGAAAAACCACAATAACGTTAATTTAATAATTTGATAATCATTAATATATAGATTTATTTCGTAAATTGTATAACACTATTGCTAAAAGAATAAATTTTGTATGTTTGCGACTTAACCAAAAAACACAAAACAACGTTATGGGATTGTTTAAACGAAATCCTTTTGGGCATATATTATTCATCAAGAAATGGTTAATCCGTATTTTGGGAGCCATGACCCATAGAAGATATAGGGGGTTTAATGAATTACAGATTGAAGGATCTGAAATTATTAAAACACTTCCAGACAGAAACGTTTTATTTATATCCAATCATCAAACTTATTTTGCCGATGTTGTGGCGATGTTTCATGTGTTTAACGCAAGTTTAAGCGGACGTCAAGATACTATTAAGAACATTGGTTATTTATGGCAGCCTAAAATGAATATTTACTACGTAGCTGCAAAAGAAACAATGCAGGCCGGATTACTGCCAAGAATTTTAGCTTACGTTGGAGCAATTACTGTCGAAAGAACCTGGAGGTCAAAAGGGGTTGATGTTACCGAAAAACGTGACGTAAATCCAAATGATACTGAGAATATCCGCATTGCCCTTGAAGACGGATGGGTTATTACTTTTCCGCAGGGAACAACAAAATCTTTTAAACCCGTTCGTAAAGGAACAGCACACATAATCAAACAGCATAAACCTGTCGTAATTCCTATTGTTATAGATGGTTTCCGTCGTTCTTTTGATAAAAAAGGGCTTCGCATGAAAAAGAAAAACATCCTGCAGTCTTTCATCATCAAAGAACCTCTTGAAATTGATTATGAAAACGACACGATCGAAGAAATCGTAGAAAAAGTAGAATACGCTATCGAACAGCACCCTTCATTTTTAAAAGTAATTCCAGCCGAAGAAATCAAAGCACAGGAAGAACTAAATAAATTTAGACAGTGGGAGTACTAATTTTAGATTTCTGATTTTAGATTTTTTTGTTTCAAGTTTGAGGTTTCAAGTTAGAAAAACTTAGAACCTTAACATCTAAGTCCTGAAGTTTCGGGATGGCGCCTTAAAGGAAAACCTTTGAACCTTTGTCACTCTGAACTTTTGAACCTCAATTAGAAATCAATTTTCTTCAACTCCTTATAATTAGCGTATAATCTGCGTAATAAAGTTCCGTACAGCAATCTGTAAAAGCACCAGAATAATCCAAAGAAACCTAATATTACTAAGGTTAAGATTCCAATTGTAGCAAACATTGCTTTTCCGTTTACTGCAAGTTTTTCCCTTAAAAAAGCCATATCAGGATTGTAAACAAAAGCGATGAAGAAACTTAAAATTGAAGTGATTACAATCATTCCCAAATTGTACCAAACATAATACTGAACTGTTTTTCTGGTCCTTAAAATGGCACTCATTAAAGATTTTGTGGCAACGGTTGTAGAAATCGTAGTGTAGTTTTTGTAAAAAATAAACACGAAAATTAATCCAACTAAGTAATTCAAATAAGTCAAGTATTCAAGCGTAACCACAATTTCCGGATGATTTATTTTTCGCAAAACATCATCTGTATTGATAAATAAGTTTGAAAAAGTCCAAAACGAAATCTCCAAAATACTGATAATCAAAATCCATTTGACAATTGAAGATGACTTTTTGTGAATCATTTTATAGATTTCTTTTTCAGAAATTTGTTCAAAAGAATCCGAGTTCTTTTTCCAGTCTTTTTTTAGTAAATCCAGTTCTTTCATAAATTTTTAAGGATTTAGTATTTTTTTAAGTTTCCCTTTAATTCTGTTCATTTTCACGCGCGCATTCACTTCGCTGATTCCTAAGGTTTCGGCTATTTCTTGATAATCTTTGTCTTCTAAATACATAAAAACTAATGCTTTTTCGATGTCATTAAGCTGGTAAACGGCTTTGTACATCAATTTAATCTGTTCTTCCTCTTCATAGTTGTAATCGACATCTTTTACAAAATGCTGATGACTCTCATAATCTACGGTAGATATAGTTCTTTTGGTTTTGCGGTATAAGGTGATAGCAGTATTTAAAGCGACACGATATGTCCAGGTCGAAAATTTACTGTCGCCTCTAAATTTTGGATAAGCTTTCCAGAGCTGAATAGTGATTTCCTGAAACAAATCTTTATGAGCGTCTTCGCCGGCAGTATATAATCTACAAATTTTGTGGATTATATTCTGATTTGCCTGCAATTGCGCAACAAATGACTGTTCTAGATTTTCGCTCATAAAAGTATTAGTAGTATTGAAATCTATTTTGTTACAGTTGAATTTATTTTTTTGCCACAGATTAAACAGATTTTAATGATTTTTTATTTTATATAAAGAAAGGTTTATGGATCCTTTTTAATCATTTAAATCTGTGGCAAAATTTATAATTCTCTTGTTCTATAATAATTAATCATTAAATCTATAAACTTGCTATAACTTTCCATTCCATCTTTTTGATTGTTTGATTTTAAGAAACTATCATAAACAAAATGAAAACCCTTATCAATAAAAGTATCATATTGTTTCCAAAAATCCTGACTTTCCTGATAGTTTTTTAAAATCCCCGAATTTACTTGTCTCTTTAAAATTTCGAAAATTTTCTCGTTTTTAAATTTCCAGATTCCAAGGCAATAGCGCAACGCAAAACTATACCCGGAATATTGATAATATAAATTGTCATTTTTTACAGATGCTAAAACGCCTATAAAATTACATTCATTCTCGCTGGCAAAACCTATCTGATGCGCCATTTCATGTGAAGCAGTAACTGGAAAAGAATACATAGGCAATAAATCATTTACCTGTGCTTCATTAGTAAAAGGGTTCAAATAACCGCCAAATCCCATATAAGTTAACGGAACACTAAAAAGTGATTTTTTTACGCTTAAAGCGTCATATTTAAAATAAGAATGTTCTTTGGCTAAATTATCATACCCGTTTAAATTCATCTTAAAAACTTCTTCCTGAGAATACGGAAAATTGATTTTTTCGCCTTTATTTTTTGTGATTTTAAACTGAATTTCATTCGTTTTAACAATCAGTCTTTTTGTAAAGGCTAATAAATCAGCATCAGTATATTCCCTTTTGATTTCCATTTTCTCGAAAAGTGGTTTGCGATAATAATTGAAAGCCCAAAGCAAATGAAAGAAAAAGTAAAAAACAGAAATTTTACCTGTAATTTTTAAAAGATGATCTTTCCAATCTGTTCTCCATGTTTTTCGAATTCTCCAAAACCAGCTTATCATCGATAAAATTAAAACTGCGTAAATACAATCGCCAACAGAAAATGAAATTTTACCTAAAAGTACTCGTGAGAAATGCGAAATTCTGATGTATACATTATTACTGTAAAAACCTTCAACAAAATCAGGAAAAAACGGCAGAATTTTTAAAAAGATAATCTGAACTAAAAGAAATAAAGGAAGGATATATTTTCGTGTCACGGTTTTACTTTTGGGTTAAAAATAATAATTAAAATACTAGTTCGTTTTCTTTTTTGTAAATTTGTTATTCAATAACGAAGAAAATGACACAAATCACTTTAAATATTCCTGATAACGAATTGTCATTCTTTATGCAGTTGATAGAGAAATTTAATTATGAAACCGTAATTAATGAATTTTCTGTAAGCGAAGAAATGAAAAATTTGTTAGACGATAGAAGATCAACTTCAAAAGAAGATGATTTTCTTCCTTGGAACGAAGCTAAAAAACAATTACGTTTCAAATCAGAGAAATGATTTTTAATATTGTTATTGAACCGAGAGCACTTGCAGATATACAAGAAGCGATTGATTACTATGAGTCTAAGCAAAGCGGTTTAGGTGAATATTTTTATCAAGTGATTGATGAGCATTTGGATACATTATCGAAAAACCCTTTTTTTGAAATTAGATATAAGGATTATCGAGGTCTTCCCATTAAAAAATTTCCATTTATTATCTTTTATTTTATTGATGAGAAAGTGAAAACGGTATACATTATGTCTGTTTTTAATACATCATTAAATCCCTCAAAATATCCTCTTTAAGAAGTTTGAATTTTAATTTAAATTTTATTGTTTTAAATTGAGTATTCATATCTATTCAACTTTAGAGCCATTATAATTTGTGCTAATTCGTTTAATTCGTGGCGGAAAAAGCATTTAAACTTTGTAACTTTGAAGTTCTTAATTGTTAAACTTCAAACAAAATATAATGAGTCAGGAAATAAGAAATCTGGAACCAAAAGCACTTTGGAACAAATTTGCAGATTTAAACGCCGTTCCGCGTCCGTCAAAGAAAGAAGAGCGTGTAATCGAGTTTATGAAAAACTTTGGAAACAGCTTAGGTTTAGAAGCTTTTGAAGACGAAATACGAAATGTAATCATCAGAAAACCCGCAACTCCGGGAATGGAAAATCGCAAAGCCATTGTAATGCAAGGTCACTTAGATATGGTTCACCAAAAAAATGCAGATACCGTTTTTGATTTTGATACACAAGGAATTGATATGTATGTTGATGGTGACTGGGTTCGCGCCCGCGGTACAACGCTTGGTGCTGACAATGGGTTAGGAGTGGCAACAATTATGGCAGTTTTAGAAAGTAAAGATATTCCGCATCCTGCAATTGAAGCGTTGTTTACAATTGACGAAGAAACCGGAATGACTGGTGCTTTAAACTTAAAGGGAGGAATTCTTCAAGGTCAGATTTTATTGAACCTGGATACGGAAGAAGATGATGAAATTGATATAGGATGTGCCGGTGGAATCGATGTAACGGCTGTAAGAACTTATAACGAAGAAGAAGTTCCAGAAGGTTCTGTTGGATATACTATTACCGTAAAAGGCCTAAATGGAGGTCATTCTGGAATGGATATTCATAAAGGTTTAGGAAACGCAAATAAAATCATGAACCGCTTATTATTTGATGGTTTCGAAAACTTTGGATTACAGGTTTCTGAAATTAACGGAGGAAGTCTTAGAAATGCAATTCCAAGAGAAAGTACTGCTAAAGTAATTATCTCTCAGATGTTTGATGAAGCGTATGTTTATGATATGCAGGAAATTATTTCTGACATCAAAGCAGAATACAAAACTACTGAACCAAACCTATCTATCGAAATCGTAAAAACTGATTTACCTGAAAAAGTAATGGATCTAGGTGTTCAGGAAGGAATTATCAGAGCGATTTACGCGGCACAAAACGGAGTTTACAAAATGAGCGCGGATATGGCTGATTTGGTTGAAACTTCAAACAATATTGCAAGAGTTGTTGTAAAAGATGGAGAAATTTTGGTTGGATGTTTAACGCGTTCTTCTGTAGAATCTTCAAAATTTGATTTGGCTAATTCTTTACGTTCTGCTTTTGAATTAGTAGGATGCGAAGTTGAACTTTCTGGTTCTTATCCGGGATGGACTCCAAACGTAAATTCAGAAATATTAGAAGTTCTAAAAGATATTTACGAAAAACAAAATGGCGAACAGCCAAAAGTTGTGGCTTGTCACGCTGGTTTAGAATGCGGGATTTTAGGAACAAATTACCCAGATATGGATATGATTTCTTTTGGGCCAACCATTCACGGGGCGCACTCTCCAGACGAAAGAGCCAGTATTTCATCTGCTCAAAAATATTGGAAATTTGTATTAGAAATTCTTTCAAATATTCCGGTTAAATAAAAAAGTAATCAGTGTTCAGTTTAGTAATCAGTAAATCTGTTGACTAAACTGAACACTAAAAAAAACTGAACACTGAACACTTTTTTTAATCTCTTTTAGGAGAATTTTTCTTCTCTCTTTTTTCTTCTTTCTTTTCTTTAGCCGTTTTTAACGGTTCTTTTTTTACCGTTTTTTTAGCATCTTGACCTTTTGCCATAATGTATTGATTTTATTTGTTTTACTGTTTTATTATAGTAAATATAGTTTTTTAAAAAATTATAAGACATAAAAAAAATCCCCAATTTTTAAAATTGAGGATTTGTATGTTTTTATAAAAGTAAAATTTAATTCCTTTTTAATACTTTATATTGTTCGTAGCAGCCGCTTATAGCATCTAAAATCTGTAAGTCATTTGCGGTTTGAATAAAAGCGTCAGAATAGTTACAGCGATGCATGATTTCAGGAATTTCATCCTTGCTGATTCCTAACAGAACTGCTATGGTTTCGCGATCGTATTTAGTTTCTAAAAGATTTCTAATCGTATCGTCTTTTTTCATGTCCTTGAGTTTCTTGAGCTCCCGGCTGTTTTTTCCAAAGAAATTATAAAGCATATCTGCCGGATTAAAAATAGAACCCAATACTTTTCCAAAAGCATTTGGAGAATATTCACCCGCTTCATAACCTTGGGTAAGACCCGAAATACTATAACGGTAGTTTTCTTTGGTTGGAATTAACTTCGAATCAATTTCAAGATAACCTGTTAAATTAAATGGAGCAATAATAACTTCTTCAAGCGCAATTGCTTTTTCAGTAAGCTGAATTCGAGTTACTTTATTTTTTATCCAGTCATTTGTCACTCTGATCCTAAGAGATTGAAATCCTAAAAGAGAAAAATGAATTGTATCATTAGGCTGAACATCAATCTCAAAATACCCTTTTGCATCAGATTTTGCGCCGCGTACTTTATTGGTGTTAATGATATTTACATTTGGAAGAGGTTGTTTACTATCATCGTTTATAATGTAACCTGAAACCCTTTGCGGAGTTGTAGGTTCGGCATCTTGTGCAAAACTTACGGCAGAGAATAGTAAAAAAAAGAAAACTGCGAAATATTTCATATCCTGATTTAAAGCACTAAAAGTAGTAAATAGAGATTAAATATTTCGCAGTCTTCGAATATAATTATCAGAAAATTAACAAAGTCAGCAGTAGTGCTTTTGATATTTAAATAAAAAGAGAAAAGGAAGATTAAATTACATTGTTTTTGAATTACAAAACTCATTTTTAGAGATTAAAATTTACCCATTGGGTGTAAAAAAAAACATTTAACACATAGAAACATAGGTTTTATATGTGTAAAAGGATATAAAAAGAAACTTGTTTCTAACACATAGCTCTCTATGTTTGTTTTAAATAAGTGAAACGATTTTTTTTGAGAGTGCTAAATCTATGTTTCTATGTGTTAAAATTAATTATACTCAACGGGTTAAGATTCTTAATATAAAAAAAATCCCAAATTCCATTTATGTCAGGAATTTGGGATTTTATATTTTAAGATATTAAATTATTAATCTCTTCTTGGTCTTCTTGGTCTTGGCGAATCACCAAAACTTTCAGAACGTCTTGGGGCTCTGTCAGAACTTCCTTCGTTTCTTCTGAAACCACCTTCTCTTGGAGCTGAGTTTCTGTCGCTTCTAAATCCTCCGCCTGAACCTTCACGTCTTGGAGCAGAATTTCTGTCGCTTCTAAAACCTCCGCCAGAACCTTCACGTCTTGGAGCAAAGTTTCCTTCTCTTCTTGGTCCGCCAGAATTACGTCCGCCGCCACGGTTGTTGTGGTCACGTCTTCCGCCTCCGTCATTTTTAGAAATTTCAACATTAATACGACGTCCTTCTAACTGAACGTTATTTAAAATATCCATTACTTTATCAGTATGCTCAGGATCAGTATTAAAGAAAGAGAAACCTTCTTTTACATCAACTTTGAAAACGTCATCACGACCTAAGTCTAATGTTTCTTTCAGGTAATCTTTAAGAGACATCCAGTCAAAATTATCTCTCGAACCGATGTTTACAAAATAACGAACTGCTCCGTTATTATTGAATTCTCTTGGTTCAGAATCACCTCTTTCACGTCTTTCCCCAGAAGATTGAGTAGATATATCTCTATTCTTTTTGTAGTAAGTAATGAAACGGTTAAATTCTACAGATACCATTTTCTTAATCAATTCTTCTTTAGATAAATCTTCAAGAACATTGTTGATTGCTGGTAAATAGTTGTCAATTTCGTGATCAACCTCAGTATCTTTAATTTTATTTGCTAAGTGCAATAATTGAATTTCGCAGATTTCGATTCCAGATGGAATAGTTTTTTCTTCGAATTTTTGTTTGATGATTCTCTCGATAGAAGAAATTTTACGCAACTCACTTTTTGTAACAATTACAATAGAAGTCCCTAATTTCCCGGCTCTACCAGTACGTCCAGAACGATGGTTGTACGTTTCGATTTCATCAGGTAATTGGTAGTTCACAACGTGTGTTACGTTATCAACGTCAATTCCACGCGCAGCAACGTCAGTAGCAACAAGCATCTGAATTTGTCTTCCGCGGAAAGATTTCATTACACCATCACGCTGTGCCTGAGATAAATCTCCGTGCAATGCAGCGGCGCTGTATCCGTCTTCAATTAATTTCTCGGCAATAGCCTGAGTATCTCTTTTAGTACGACAGAAAACCACAGAGAAAATATCCGGGTTTGCATCTGCCAAACGTTTTAGAGCTTCATAACGATCACGGGCATTTACTAAGTAAAATTCGTGAGAAACTGTAGATGAACCAGAGTTTTTAGTCCCAACAGTAATTTCTAAAGGATCGCTCATGAATTGTTTTGCAATTCTCGCAACCTCCTGCGGCATTGTTGCAGAGAACAACCATGTGCTTTTTTCGTCTGGAGTATCTGATAAAATAGATACGATGTCATCATAAAATCCCATGTTTAACATCTCGTCAGCCTCATCAAGAATACAGTAATCTATATTTTTAATGTTTACCAATCCTCTGTTAATCATGTCCTGCATTCTTCCCGGAGTTGCTACAATAATTTGCGCTCCTCTCTTTATTTCTCTTGCCTGCTCTGTAATACTAGCTCCTCCGTAAACTGCTACCACATTAATACCTTTTTCGTATTTTGAGTAGTTTTTAAGTTCGTTAGTAATCTGTAAACAAAGCTCGCGTGTTGGCGATAAAACTAATGCTTGTGTATTTCTGTTGTCGGCATCAATTTTTTGAATTAGCGGAAAACCGAAAGCTGCCGTTTTCCCTGTCCCTGTTTGAGCCAACGCAACCATATCCGTGTCTTTTTCCAATAATAGGGGAATCGCCTTTTCCTGTACCTCTGACGGATTTTCAAATCCTAGATCTAAAATCGCCTTCAGTAACGATTCATTCAATCCTAATTGTTCAAATTTATTCATATGTGTTTTTAAAATAGGGTGCAAAATTACTGTTAATTATTCAGATATACTAATGCAATTTTAAGATTTATGGATTTGTTATGATTTGATTATCAAAAAGTTATGTTTAGCGTAAAATCATTTTCGAAAGAAATCAAAAAAAATACGTCGTGAAATATCAATTTTGCCCAATAAAATGTTGTATTTTAAACAATTATTTTCTTGTGTTCAGGAAATCAATAAGTTGCTCAGTTGCCTTTGCACGATGGCTGATTTTATTTTTAATTTCTGCAGCTAATTCGGCAAAAGTTTCACTGTAATTTTCAGGCTGAAAAATCGGATCATATCCAAAACCATGATTTCCGGTTTTATTTAAAATAATATTTCCTTTTGCCAAACCGGTAAAAAGATGCTGCTTTCCTTCTAAATTTAAAGCAATAACGGTCTTAAACTGTGCACTGCGGTTTTCTTCATTTTTTAAAGCTTCCAAAAGCTTGTTCATATTATCATCGGCATTTTTTTGTTCTCCCGCATATCGGGCAGAATAAACTCCGGGTTCTCCGTTTAAAGCTTTTACTTCCAAACCAGTATCATCAGCAAAACAATCATAGCCATATTTTTCGGTTACATAATTGGCTTTTAAAATTGCATTGCCTTCAATCGTATCAGCAGTTTCAGGAATTTCTTCGTGACAGCCAATATCTTCTAAACTTAATAGCTGAATAGATCCGTTTAGAATACTTTGAATTTCCTTGATTTTATTTAAATTATTTGAAGCGAAAACCAGTTTCATGTATTTTATATTTTAAAGTGAATTTTTCGATTAAAAAGATAAATATTATTCCAAATGTATAAGCAAGAATATCTGACCAAAGAAAACCCTGCCCCAATACATATCTTCCAAAAAGTGTTTTTCGAAGCTCAACAATCCATTCTGCCTCATAAAGCTGTAAAAACTCAATGCAGTAACATAGCAAAAGAGAAAATAAAGCTATTATAAAAGCTTTTCTAGTTGGAAAAAATATTCTCACCAAAAAATAAATCATAATGGCATAAAGAGAATCTCCAATCCATAAAGGAATAAAGAAGATTTTTCTTGAAAGGATTCCAAGAAGAATTGTGCAGAGAAAAATTAAGAAATAATAGATTCTGGATTTTTTCAAGTTTAGAAAGACTTTAGTTAAAAGCAAATTTATATTAAATTTTTTATTTGTAGATAAAGTTTGTCATTGCGAGGAATGAAGCAACCGCATTAACAAAAGTTAGAAAGCTGGACGTAATGGTACGCAGATGACGCTGATTTGAACAGATTTATTCTTGTTTTATGTCTTGCAGTTTTGTCGTTCCTAGGAATGACAAGATTGTGTCATGGAAAAAAATAAAATAAAATACATTTTTAGGGGACAAAAAATACAAAGGCTGAAATAAGTTTACTTTATTTTATAAATTTATCGGTTCTAAAAACTACCTATCTAAAAATAACCACATGAGTGTAAAATTTTTTACTCTGATTACAGCTTTATTTCTTCTTGGAAATCAGGGTTATTCTCAAAAAGACAATTCGTTTAACGTTAAAAAACAATTGGAGTATTGCGCAGAGCAGGCTTCAAAAACATTAAAGGTAATTCCGAATGACGGTACTTCGCCAAGAATGGTTCTGAATGGGAGCAAAGATTGGAAATTTGTAAATTACAAAGACTGGACAAGTGGATTCTGGCCTGGAGAGTTGTGGTTTTTGTATGAAGCGACAAAAGATAAAAAATGGGAGAAAGAAGCCGATAAATTTACACGCTTTTTAGCACCTTTGTCTGTTAGTAAAGCTGCAGATCACGATTTAGGTTTTCAGGTTTTTAATAGTTTTGGAAACGGATACAGATTGACTAAAAACAAAGAATACAAAGAAATTATTCTAAAAACAGCCGATACTCTGGCAGCACTTTTTAATCCAAAAGTAGGAACAATTCAATCCTGGCCTCATAATAAAATGGGCGGTCACAATACTATCATCGATAATATGATGAATTTAGAATTGTTATTTTGGGCTTCTAAAAACGGAGGAAATAAAAAATTGTATGATATTGCGGTAAAACATGCCGAGACAACAATGGCAAACCATTTTAGAGCAGATAATACTTCGTACCATGTTGTAATTTATGATTTTGAAACTGGTAAAAAAATAAAAGGAAGAACGGCTCAGGGTTACAGTGATGACAGTATGTGGGCGCGCGGGCAGGCGTGGGCAATTTATGGATTTACAATGGTTTACAGAGAAACAAAAGATCCAAAATTTTTAGACTTTGCTCATAAATTAACTCGTGTTTATCTGGATAAATTAACTACAGAAGATTTGGTTCCGTATTGGGATTTTAACGCGCCAGATATTCCAAATGCTCCAAGAGATGCATCGGCTGCTGCTATTGTTTCTTCGGCACTTTTAGAGTTGAGTTCTTATACGAAAGATAAAATGCTGAAAAACGAATATTTGACAAAATCTAAAAAAATGATTGTATCGCTTTCAGATAATTACCAAAGCCATGATGTTAACTCAGCATTTTTATTGCATTCTACAGGCCATAAACCTGCCGGAAGCGAAATAGATTGTTCTATAAATTACGCAGATTATTATTATCTTGAAGCACTTTTAAGACTTCAAAAACTGAAATAAAAATTTAAAATTATGATTAGGAAAATAAGCCGGATTTTATGTACAGTTATCATGGTGTTGATGCTTGTGGGCTGTAAAAATGCAAAACAAAAACTTCAGGAATATGTAACGACTTATAACAGTGCTGCTGCAAATTTTAAGGCTGAAGATGTTACGCTCACAACTGCCAGAGGTTATATTAATGATGATAAAATCGAATTGCGATTTGAAACTAATTTAGAGCAAAATGCAGTTAATAAAGTAAAGGCCGAGTCGTCGTTTCCAAAACTGCTGAAAGAAATGATTAACAAAGATCAAATTCCTAAGGAACTGGTTGAAGAAGGTATTCAGTTTGATGCTTATTTTTTAGCCGATGATAATACCGTTTTTGTAAAACAAATAATCAACAAAGAATCTCTGGCCGAATTGTTAAAATAATATTCAGATTATATATTTATTAAATCCTCTTTAAGCAATTTTAAAGAGGATTTTTTTTTAGTTATTAAGTTAATTCTTTTCATTCTTTTGTCGGGATAATCTATTTGTAGTCAAATAATTACATTTTAAACTTTTACTTTTTCATTTTGCTTTTGTGTTAAAAGTTTATTATGTTTGAGTTAAAAATAAACCAAAAACCTAAAAAATTATGAAAAAAATTACCCAAATCGCATTTGCTTTTGCTGTTGCATTATTGCTGGTAAGCTGTAAAAATACCAAGCAAAAAATTCAGGAACATGTAAGTACTTACAATAATTCGTCTTCCATAAAAGGTAACGGAATTACCAGTACTACTGCAAAAGCATTTTTAAATGATAATAAAATTGAAATTAGAATTGAAACAAACTTAGAAGGTGATGAGGCTAATAAGCAGGCCGCTGCCAATTCATTTCCTGATTTACTAAAAGAAATGATTAAGAATGATCAAATTTCTACAGAATTAATTGGCGAAGGCGTAACGTTTGATGTTTACTTTTTGGCCTATAATAATATCATATTAGCTAAAAAAATAGTTGATAAAGAAGAATTAGCAGTTTTAGAAGGAACTGCGGAAGGAAAGAAGAAAACCGCAAAACTTTAATTTAAAAATATTAAATAAAGTATTGAAAATAGCCTCTTTGTAAATCATAGAGGCTATTTTCTTTTTGTTAAGAAAAAATAATTCTTTTGGATTAATTCCAACATTAGGTTATGTTTGTGTAAAAGTCTACTTAATAAAATCTTTAAAACTATGATCAAAAAAATTACCCAAATCACATGCACGATTGCTATTGCTTTGTTTTTAGTAAGCTGTAAAAATACCAAGCAAAAAATTCAGGAATATGTTAATACGTTTAATAATTCGAGTGCGCTTTTTCAAAATGATGTTATCAGCAGCGCAAGTGCAAAAGCTTTTTTAGCCGAAAATAAGGTCGAAATAAGAATCGATACCAATTTAGAAGCAGACGAATCCAGTAAATCTATTTATAGCCAAATGTTTCCCTCTATACTTAGCGAAATGTTGAAAAGCGATGCAGCTTCAATGGAACTAATTAAAGAAGGCGTAACGTTCGAAATGTTTTTTTTAGCTAATAATAGTACAATACTTGCTGAATTGAAAGTTGATGAAAAGGAGTTAAATAAAATATTAAGCAAAAATAACGCAGCTTCTATAGATAGAAAAGAACTTTCAAGTTCTGGTTTGAATCCTGAGATGGAGCAAATGCTGGCCATAATGAACCAGAATATGCCAATAACAAATGAAGACGGAACAAAAATCCTGAAAATTGAAATTAGCGATAAAAATGAATTGGTTTATAAAATTGAAGTGCCAAAACAGTATTCTGAATTGCTTAAAGGTGAAGGAGCAAAGGTTTTAATGAAAGAAAGCATTTTAAGAAGCACTGATTTAAAAACTATTCTGGGTTCTATACAGCGTTATAACATTACAACAATAAAATATGTATATCAGGATGCTAAAGGTAAGCTGGTAAATGATATTGTTTTGACAGGAAAAGATCTAAAATAATCATGGATGAAAGATCAACATGGAGAACCGTATTAAGTGTTTTATCTGTTATAATTTTAGGAGGCAGACTGTTGTATACTTGTTCTAATATGAATAAACCCCGTTATGAAAATGATCCTGTTATGGAAAGTTTTCGAAATTCTCAGGAAACGATGAAAGAGAATTTTAGGCAGCAGCGAGAAATTCAAAAGAAATTGTCTAATACTATATTGTATACTAATTATGAAAGTTTAGATAGTTTATCAGCTTTGCAAAAAGACAATTACGGTATTCAAAAACTGGAAAAAGATTCATTAATATACATCGCATTAGATACGCAGATAAAAATACCAAAGGATTTTTATCTTCAAAACAGACATGATGATTCCTTGCGAATGGCGTTTAAATCACCGGATAATCTAAATGTTTTTATTCATGATTTTGAATCTAAAGCAGAAATTGAATCAAGTTTTAAAAATCTAAAAAACGGCGCCAACCTGCAAAAGTTTAAAGTAGAAAATACTATTAGAGACGTTAAGGCGATATCATACAAAATAACCAAAAAAAGTAAAAGGTATAATGGTTATGCTTTATGTTTTAAAAATGATGGATTTCTTAGTTTCTACGAGTTCGAAAGTAACAAACTTCCTCTTGATAAATTAAAAGGACGTGCTATTGAATTCTTTTCTCAAAATATGAAAGAGAAGAAATAAATTTCTTAAAATTAAAAAAGCCTCTTTGAAAACTCAAAAGAGGCTTTTTGTTTTAATTACGTCTCGTAACGTTTGTTAAATTATCAGGAAAATACAATTCTGATAGATTTGTAAATTCATCACCACGCATAAAGATATTAATGTCAACATCTGCAAAAGATGTTTTTCCGGCTGCAGCCAAAAGTTCGTTTGCAGCATGAAGCGTATTTTTATGAAAATGATAAACACGATCAGATTTATCGGTTACAACCAAACCTTTCATCAGCATTTTGTTTTGAGTTGCAACTCCCGTTGGACATTCGTTGTTATGGCAGCGCAAAGCCTGAATACAACCCAGAGAGAACATAAAACCACGTGCACTGTTACACATATCAGCGCCCAAAGCTACGGCATGCAGGATTGAATATCCGGATATAACTTTTCCGCTTCCTATGATGCGTATTTTGTCGCGAATATTTAAGCCAATTAGTGTTTTGTTTACGAAAATCAATGCCGGTTCAAAAGGCATTCCAACACCATCTGCAAATTCTAGCGGAGCGGCTCCTGTTCCTCCTTCGGCACCATCAACGGTAATAAAATCCGGATAAATATCTTCGGCAATCATTTCGTGGCAGATTGCCTCAAATTCAGTTGTATTTCCAATACATAATTTAAAACCAATAGGTTTTCCATTTGATAAATCACGTAATTGTTTCACAAAATGAATAAGTCCTTTAGCATCAGAAAAAGCATGGTGTCCCGGAGGAGAAAGAATCATAGTATGCGGTTCAACCCCTCTAATTTTAGCAATTTGTTCTGTATTTTTAGCCGCCGGAAGCACACCGCCATGTCCAGGTTTTGCACCTTGTGAAAGTTTAATTTCAATCATTTTAACGTTTGGGAGATTGGCTTTTTCCGAGAATTTTTCAGGGCTGAAATTTCCTTCGGCATCTCGGCATCCAAAATATCCAGTTCCTATCTGCCAGGTAATATCTCCGCCTCCGGCAAGATGAAATTCAGTTAAACCGCCTTCTCCTGTATTTTGATAAAAGTTTCCTTTTTTAGCACCAATATTAATGGCGCGAACTGCATTTTCGCTCAGCGAACCAAAACTCATGGCCGAAACATTAAATAAAGAAGCTAAATAAAGTTGTTTACAATCTTTTCCGCCCACTAAAACTCGCGGTAATTCTTCATTTACTTTTGCAGGAAAAATAGAATGCTTTATACCTTCATAAGTTTCGGTATTTAAATTTTGCTGTGTCCCAAAAGGGGTACTCGAATCAATATTTTTGGCTCTTTGATAAACAAGAGAGCGCTGGTTTCTTGAAAAAGGTTTTCCATCAGTAGATCTTTCGATAAAATACTGTTGAATTTCCGGAGCAATCATTTCAAATAAATACCTGAAATAACCCAAAACCGGAAAGTTCCTTAAAATGGCATGTTTTTTTTGAGTAGCATTATAAGCTCCAATAATCAGTAAAATTGGGATAATAAAAACGAGTAGATAACCTCGATCTGTGTAATGGTAAATTGCAAGAACAATTAGAAACAATAAGAATCCGTAAATGAAGAATTTTTTTCTCATGTTTTGAATAATAATAGTAAATAAGGTAATAATTTAATTAGTTGAACCGTAATCGAACATAGACGTGTTTAATGCCTTTTTTATCCGATTCCCTTTCGTCGATTTCAAGAATATCCGTTAATGATTTCAGCATTGGGGTAAGCTTAGAATAACCATAATTTCTTGGGTCAAATTCTGGTTTTTTCTTTACGATCAAATTACCCACATCGCCAAGAAATGCCCAGCCGTCATCATCTTCAATATCTTCAATTGTAGCTTCGATAAGGTCAATGGTTTGTTTGTCGACTTTGTGAAGTGCTTTTTCGGCAGGTTTTTCTACAGGTTTCTTGGTATCTGCTGCAGTTGCTTTTGGCTTTTTCTTTTGAATAGCACCATCCAGAACCTCAATATAAATAAACCTGTCGCAGGCAACGATAAAAGAACTTGGGGTTTTCTTTTCACCAATGCCAATTACTTTCATACCAGATTCTCGAAGTCTAATCGCCAGACGGGTAAAATCGCTGTCGCTGGAAACAATACAAAAACCATCTAATTTCCCCGAATAAAGCAAATCCATAGCATCGATAATCAATGCCGAATCTGAAGAATTTTTTCCAACCGTATAACTATATTGCTGAATAGGAGTTATGGCATGCTCCAGTAAAACCGCTTTCCATCCGTTTGCATTTGGCTTCGTCCAGTCGGCATAAATTCGTTTCGTTGTTGGTGTTCCAAGCTTTGCAATTTCTTCCATCATACCCTTTACATTGCTGTAGGGCACATTATCGGCGTCAATAAGAACAGCTAATTTTAATTCTCTGGAGTTGCTGGCAGGCATTTTTTTAGATATTAGAAATTAAGTACACTCAAAGTTAAAATTAAAATTCGTTTTTATATGAGTTTATTGCTGAATAAGTGTTTTTGACCGTGTTAATTATTTTGGTTATAAATAAGATTTTTGTTAGAAAAATTAATTAAAGATAAATTTGTCTTTTATAGTGAATTTGAATACCTTTGTAAGGAATTAATTAATCAGTATATGTTTTCAAAAGCGTGTGAGTATGGAATAAGGGCTTCCATTTTTATTGCAACCAAATCTTCAGAAGGAATTAGGGTTGGAATAAAAGATGTTGCCAAAGAAATTGATTCGCCGGAACCTTTTACTGCCAAGATTATGCAGATTTTAACCAAAAGCGGAATCATCTATTCGGCAAAAGGAGTAGGAGGAGGTTTTGAAGTTTCGAAAGAAGCATTAAAATCGATAAAATTAATTCAGATTGTCGATGCCATTGATGGAAATACTATTTATAAAGGCTGCGGAATTGGTCTGAAAGAATGTTCAGAAATTCATCCTTGTCCGGTACATAATCAATTTAAAAAAATACGCGAACTACTTTTGGCAATGCTTACTAATACTACTTTAGAGGAGCTGGCACTTGGTGTAAATGCTGGAAATTATTATTTAAAAATCTTTAATAAAAGCGAATAAATCTTATAATTTAAATATAAAATAATGAATAAAAAAGTCACAATTTCGATGGTAATGCTAATGGGGTTTTTAGCAGTAACTTCTTGCGGAAAGAAAGAAGCAGCTCCTGCTGACGAATCAACAGAAATAAATGAAACAACATCAGATGAAGGTGTAAAACCAGAAGCTGCAGTTGAAAATGTTCTGGTTATTGAAGGAAATGATCAAATGCAGTTTAATAAAAATGAACTGAAAGCAGTTGCAGGAAAACCTATAAAACTTACTTTAAAACATGTAGGGACAATTCCAAAAGAAGCGATGGGGCATAACTTGGTAATCCTTCAGCAAGGAACAGATGAAAGCGCTTTTGCAGCGAAAGCGATCGAAGCAAAAGCTACAGATTATATTCCGGTTTCTGAAAAAGCTTCTATTGTAGCTCATACAAAATTATTGGGCGGAGGTGAAGAAGATACTATCGAATTTACAATTGATAAAAAAGGAACATACAACTTTTTATGTACTTTTCCTGGCCACGTAGCCATGATGAAAGGGGTATTAATTGTAGAATAAATACAAGAACTCTAAACCTGATTTTGGTTTGGAGTTTTTTAAAATATTAATAAAAGATAATTTTGTCTTTTATTAAAAATCAAAATAAATATCAATATTAATTTTTACGAAAAATGGAAAATTTAAAAAACAAAACAATCGGATCATTTGTGGCTCAGGATTATAGAACTGCTGCCGTATTTTCAAAATATAAAATAGATTTTTGCTGTAAAGGAAACAGAACCGTTTCTGAAGTATGCGAGAAACAGGAAATTAATTCTGACGCACTGCTTCAAAATATTTATGATGTTTTGCAGTCAGAAAACAACAGCGGAATAGACTTTAATTCATGGCCTTTAGATTTATTGGCAGATTATATAGAAAAAACGCATCACCGTTATGTTGAAGAAAAAACACAAGTCCTGCTGACTTTTCTAGATAAATTATGCAAAGTTCACGGGGCTAACCATCCTGAATTGTTTAGAATTAATGAATTGTTTATTGGATGTGCGGGAGAATTGTCACAGCACATGAAAAAGGAAGAACTAGTTTTATTTCCTTTTGTAAAAAGAATGGTAAAAACTAAAGAGGGGAACGGAATTTTATCACAGCCTTCTTTCGGAACGGTTTCAAACCCAATTGCCATGATGATGCACGAACATGAAAATGAAGGCGACCGTTTTAAAGAAATTGCAGATTTGACTAATAATTATACACCTCCTGCTGATGCCTGCACGACATATAAAGTTACTTATGCTATGCTAAAAGAGTTTGAAGAAGATTTGCACAAGCATATTCATTTAGAGAATAATATTTTGTTTCCAAAAGCGGTTGCGCTGGAAGAAGAATTTGCTTAACTATAATTTTAACCAGAGAAAGACACTGATAAATTCCAGTTGTGGAGTATTATCGGTGTTTTTTATTAGATTGAGCTTAAAAAATTAAACACATAGGAACATAGGTTTTAGAAGAATTATAAAAAGAGAATTTAAAAAAAATCTAGATTTTTACACATAGCTATGTTTGTTTATGCAAATGAAATGCCTTTTTAAGTCTGCAAAACCTATGTCTCTATGTGTTTAAAAAAATATACGTTATGAATCTCCAAAAAACCTGGATAATCTGTTGTTTCTTTAATTTTCTGATCGCCTGCGCATTTGGATTATTAATGCGGTTTATGTTTCTTTTTCCTTTAGATTTTATAAACTACAGTTTTATACTTCATGCGCATTCTCACGTTGCCATGCTTGGCTGGGTTTATATGATTATTTATGTCTTAGTAATTCATTTTTTTATTCCGAAAGAAAAAAGCCGGGAACCTATTTATAATATATTGTTTTGGTTAACTGAACTTTCTGTAATAGGAATGATGATTGCTTTTCCTATTCAGGGTTACGCATTGTTTTCTATTATATTTTCGACAATTCATATTTTGTTGAGTTACGTTTTCTGTCGATTAATTTGGAAAGATCTTCCGAAAGAGAAAATGCCTTCACAAAGACTTTTAAGCACTTCGATTTTATTTATGGTTTTTTCTACTTTTGGCGTTTGGTGTTTGGGTCCGGCAGTAACCACATTAGGAAAACAAAGTGCCTTTTATCAAATTGCAATTCAGTTTTTTCTGCATTTTCAGTTTAATGGCTGGTTTTTATTGGCCGTTTTGGCTTTGTTTTTAAAACAGTTTCAGAATAAAATTGAAAAGGCAAGGTTTAAAAAATTCTGTATCATTTTGATTATTTCAATACTATTAACCGTTACATTCCCAATAAGCTGGTTTGTAGAGAGCAATGTTTTAAACTGGGTAAATATTTTTGGAGTTTTATTACAGTTAACAGCTTTTATTTATTTCTGCAAAATGCTCCAGCCCCAAATAAACGATTTTATGGCTAATTTGAGTAAAGAGGCTAAAATGGTTTACGGTTTGGCATTATGCTCTTTATTTTTAAAAATAGGAATTCAATTGTTGACCATTTTCCCAAATATTGCTGAAGTTTCACACCAAGTCAGGAATTTTGTGATTGGATTTATTCATTTAACCAGTTTAGGGATTATCACAGGTTTTTTATTTGGAATATTGCTTCAAAATAAAATGCTTTCCAGTGATTCTTTGTCTTTAAAAATAGGAGTGAGATGTTTTATTTTCGGATATATCGCAACCGAAGTTTTATTGTTTTTACAGGGAGGATTTTTCTTTTTTAATAATGGAATAATTTTAGGCTATTATCAAAGTATTTTTGTTTTTAGTTTATTGCTGGTTTTAGGATTACTATTGATTACAGCCGCTATTTTAAACAAAAAACAAGAGTCGATTCATTCCTAAAAATCTTCTCTTGTTTTTTACTAATTCAACCTATTCAAAATTTTAAATTTTTTCTGCTTCATTATTTATGGTTTCTATCGTTTTTTCATTGTTTACACCTAAACCTTCTTGCTGAAAAACTAATTCTCCTTCGGGATTAAAAACGCTTATAATATTAGAATGCGAAAAATCTACGGGAGATATTTGTTTGTAATTCACAGCTAAAACAGCTGCAAATTCACGAGTATTTTCTTCAGAAGATCGAAGAAAAAGCCACGGATCCTGATTCATTTTATTTGAAATTGCAAAAACTTTTAATTTTTCAGGCGTATCAGTTTTTGGGTCAATACTTACTAAAATAAGTTTTACATTCTTTTTGGTATTTTTATTGAGTTTTGCTTCAATATCGCGCATATCTGCTACTAATCTGGGGCAGGCGGCTTTACAGTTTGTGTAAATCATTACCATAACCAGTACATTTCCTCTAAGGCTTTTTAGTTCAATATCGTTTCCGTTTTGAGTCGTCCATTTAGAAGGAAGATTATAGATGGATAAATCACTTACTTCCTTTTTTGTTACTGCAGTATCCTTTTTATTTTCTTTACAGCTTTGTAACGAAAACAGCAGAATAAAAACCGCAATTATTATTTTTTTCATTGCAATTAATTTAAAGATTAATTTTTGGTTTTGTAGAACTGGCGCATCTAAAACCAAGATTTCGGGTTGAGTATTGTGCTTTAAGGCTTCCTCTAAAGGCATAACGCATAAATGCAGCATAATCCATTAAATCGGATGCGTTTACAGAAGCGCTTCCGCAGAATAAATTCTTGTCACTGCTTTTGTCTTTTCTAGATTCTCCCGATAAAAAAATGCTGTTAAAATCTGATGTCCATTCCCAAACCAAACCATGCATATCGTAAACTCCCCAATAATTTTTAAACGTTTTTCCCACTTCATTTTCATACGTTTTTGACTTTTCGTACCAGGATAAAATGTAATTATTGAATTCCTTTTTGGTTCTGGCATCAATTGTTTTTTCATCGGCCATCGCTGCATATTCCCATTCATCCATTGTTGGTAAACGTTTTCCTTGACATTCACAGTATTTTTTTGCAGCAAACCAGGAAACAGCCGTTATGGGCGAATTTGGTTTTGAACTGCCAAAATCAAAATCATTTTCCCAGTAAGACAAATACGTTTTATCAGCAAAAATTCCCTTAATTTTCGATTTACTATAAGCGGGATTTTTTTTAACAAAACTCAAAAAATCAGCATTCGTAATAGGATAAATGTCTAAATAAAAAGATTTTACAGATACAGGTTTTTTAGATGAGGCTCCGTAAAGAGGAACAAAACGTCCCTCTTTTATCAGAGCCATTCCAATTTCCTGAGCTATTGTTATGCCTGTAAGCATCAGGAAAAAGGTAAGAATGAAAATGTGTTTTTTCATGCTTTATTTTTGATTGTTATCGCAGTGCTTTTACCATTTCCGGAGTAACTTCTGTTTTGTTATTGCCCCAGCTGTTGTAGATATAAGTAAGCACATTTGCTATTTCATCGTCAGATAAATTTTGTGCAGGCATTACGTTGTTATATTTTTTTCCGTTCACGCTTACTTCTCCGGTTAAACCGTGTAAAATTGTTTTAATAGCACGTTTTGAGTCTGCATTTAAATAATCTGATTTTGCAAGAGGAGGAAAGGTATTTGGAATTCCCTGCCCTTCGGCTTGGTGACAAGCAAAACAAGTAGTACCAAAAATTTCTTTTCCAATTTTTATTCTCTCTTCGGCAGTTCGTTTAGGTGTTGCAGTTTTTACAGCTGTACTTTCAGGCATTTTTTGAATCGTTCCGCCTTCAGGCAGATAAATTCCTTCCTGAATAGTTCCTGAATAAATGTTTTTATTTTCTTTTCCTTCCACTTTCAGCATTCCCAGCGCTCCTTTATTAAATGCCCTAAAAATAGAATGATCAACCAGAATAAAAGTTCCCGGAGTTTCTACTTTAAAATCGACAATTGCTGCGCCGCCGGCCGGAATTAAAGTGGTCTGCACATTTTTGTTAATTACATTTCCCCCTTCTACATGAACATGGTCAAATATTTCTCCAATAACATGAAAAGATGATACTAAGTTTGGACCGCCGTTACCAACAAATAAACGGACTGTTTCTCCAACTTTTGCCGTTAACTCGTTTCCGTTTGTCAACGAACCCACTTTTCCATTAAATACAACATAATCCGGGGTTTCTTTTACGGCTTTATTCATGTCGAATGGCTGTAAGCCTTTTGCTCCATATTCACCCTGTGTGTAGAAATCGCCCTGCATAACATAATATTCTTTATCAACAGGAGGAAGCCCGCCTTCTGGTTCAACTAAAATCAAACCATACATACCGTTTGCAATATGCATTCCCACAGGAGCTGTTGCACAATGGTATACATACAATCCCGGATTGATAACCTTAAAACTGAAAACTTTTTCGTGTCCAGGCGCAACAAGCGATGAAGTTGCCCCGCCTCCAGGCCCGGTTACAGCATGTAAATCAATATTATGCGGTAATTTATTATCAGGATGGTTTTTTAAATGAAATTCTACTTCATCACCAACACGAGTTCTAATAAAGCTTCCCGGCACAGAGCCGCCAAATGTCCAATACGTATATTTTACACCATCAGTCATTGTGCCTTCCTGTTCTTTGATTTCCATGTTTAATTTGAGTTTCATGGCTGTTCTGTTTCCAACTGGTTTTGGAACCATTGGCGGAACAGTAAGTTCAGCATTCATTTCTCCTTTAGTCATTATATCAGCATAATTTACTGACTCTTCTTTTTTACAGCTTCCTAAAAAAATAGTAAAAAGTAAGCATAACAACATGTTCATTTTAATCGAAATGTTATTTTTCTTTTTCATAAGGTTTGGTTTTATTTAGTTTTAAATCAGGAGTAAAAATAAAAGACTATTTTATCTTTTATTATGATAAAAATCATGTAATACTTACAAATAATACCCTTATATTAAATTAATGTATATAGTTTTGTTGTGCTTAACTATTTTAAATTCAATTCTTTAATCCGATGTAAATTTTTTGTAAATTAATATTTTGATATTTTTTTAATAAAAACAAAAGCCCAACTCTATTTTAGAATAATAATCATTATTTTTGCGACCTGTATAAATAAAATTATTACTTCAAAATATATTTATGGTAAAAGATTTATTCGAAAGAATTCAGGACAATAAAGGACCTTTAGGAAAATGGGCTTCTCAGGCAGAAGGTTATTATGTTTTCCCAAAGTTAGAAGGAGAGTTGGGTCCGAGAATGACATTTCATGGAAAAAATATTTTAAACTGGAGTTTAAATGATTATTTAGGTTTAGCCAATCATCCAGAAGTTCGTAAAGCAGATACAGATGCAGCAATTCAATATGGTGCTGCTTATCCTATGGGAGCCCGTATGATGTCTGGACACACAACTTATCATGAACAATTAGAAAATGAATTAGCTGCTTTTGTTATGAAAGAATCAGCTTATTTGTTGAATTTTGGTTATCAGGGAATGGTATCTATTATTGATGCCTTGGTTACAAAAAACGATATCATTGTTTATGATGTAGATTCTCATGCTTGTATTATTGATGGTGTTCGTTTACACATGGGTAAACGTTTTACTTACAAGCATAATGATCTTGAAAGTATGGAGAAAAACCTGCAGCGTGCTACTAAAATGGCCGAAGAAACAGGCGGAGGTATTTTATTTATTACCGAAGGTGTTTTTGGAATGCGTGGACAGCAGGGAAAATTAAAAGAAATTGTTGCATTAAAACAAAAATACAATTTCCGTTTATTGGTTGATGATGCACACGGTTTTGGTACACTTGGCAAAACAGGTGCCGGAGCAGGTGAGGAGCAGGGAGTTCAGGACGATATTGATGTTTACTTCTCTACTTTTGCAAAATCAATGGCAAATATTGGAGCTTTTGTAGCTGCAGATAAAACAGTTATTGATTACTTAAAATACAATTTACGTTCGCAGATGTTTGCAAAAGCATTACCAATGATCCAGACAATTGGTTCATTAAAACGTTTAGAGTTATTACGTAATTCGTCTGAAATTAAGGATAAACTTTGGGAGAATGTAAATGCATTGCAAAGCGGTCTTAAAGAAAAAGGATTTAATATTGGAGATACCAATACTTGTATTACTCCGGTTTATTTAGAAGGAAGTATTCCTGAAGCTATGATAATGGTAAACGATTTAAGAGAAAACTATGGTATTTTCCTTTCTATTGTTGTTTATCCGGTTATACCAAAAGGAATTATTTTGTTAAGAATGATTCCAACAGCTTCTCATACTTTAGCAGATATCGAAGAAACATTAACAGCTTTTGAAGCTATTCGTGAGAAATTAGTCAGCGGAACTTATAAAGAAATTGCAGAACGTACAACTGTAGATGTTTCGTAATTAATTTAAAAAATAGATTTCCTTAAGTGGGAATTATGTAAAAAAATCCATTTGTTATACGAATGGATTTTTTTTTATTTGAATTAACTTTATATAAACACGAAAATAAATACAGCATTATGAAAAAAGCAGCAGCAATATCGACTCTTATTTTAACAGCTCTTATTTCCTGTAAAAAAGAAACTGCCGCTGCAGAGCCGGTACAAATTACACCAAGCCCTCAAAAAGAGGTAGAAATTGTAGAACCGGCAGGAGATCAATGCTATATTTGGAAAGCAAATGGAAGTATAATTGAAATAAGTTTTAATGTAAATTCTCATCAGGAAGTAAATGGAAAATTAAGTTATAACCTGGCAGAAAAAGATAAAAATGAAGGAACACTGATTGGAAATATGAAAGGCGATACATTAGTTGCGGATTATACTTTTAATTCTGAAGGAGCTTCATCAGTACGAGAAGTTGTTTTTTTACAAAAAGACGGAACTCTTATTGAAGGGTACGGAGATGTTGTACAAACTAATGACAAAGTATCATTTAAAGATAAAACAAAGCTGAAATTTGATCAGAAAAACAAACTGACCAAAGTTGACTGCAAAGTAGAATAATGAATTGCTGTTAATGTGAAAAATCCATTCGTTTTGGGGGCGAATGGATTTTTTTATGTTTATTACTGAATTACTGAGACAGCGACTGAGAACAGCGACTGAAAACTTATAAATACTTTAAATAAGTCTTTCTCTGACAGTGAATTTTCGGGTCAAAGTTTTTCCAAAGTAAATGAATTGCTGTGTTTTCGGCTAGTTCAGGAGTTCTGATACAATTTTGAATTCCTTTCTCAGAAAAAGTTTTAAAATATTCATCAAAAATAATCGCCGTAACACCTTTGTTTTGGTAATCAGGATGAACTCCAATAAGGTAAAAAACAACATCTTTGCTTTTCTTTCTTGCCTTCAAAAGATGAATAAAACCAAACGGAAAAAGTTTTCCTTTTGCTTTTTGCAGCGCCTCACTAAAACTTGGCATTACAATACTAAAAGCAACTAAATTATCGTCTTTATCAACCACAAATTTTATATATTCCGGATTGATGAAGCTGATGTATTTCTTTTTAAAATATTCTTTTTGAACATCTGAAATCGCCACAAAAGAAGCTAATTTCGAGTAAGATTCGTTAAACAAATCAAACATTTTGTCAACGTGCGGCATTATGTCTTTTGTTTTGTTGAAAGTTAATGCCCTAAGTCCGTAACGTTTTTTAATTAATTCCTGTGCTTTTAGGAAAAAATCAGGTTTTACATTCGAAAAAGGGAAAATACTTTCTATATATTCTTTCTCAATTTGAAAACCTAATTGTTCAAAATGAGTAACATAATAAGGATTATTGTACCAGGTAATCATAGTTCCCATTTGGTCGTAACCTTCTGTAAGAACCCCAACTTTATCTAAGTTAGAAAAACCCATTGGGCCTTCGGCATGTTCTAAGTTATGTTTTCTTCCTAATTCATAAACTTTTTCAAGAAGGGCTTTTGTTACCTCGATATCATCAATAACATCAAACCATCCAAAACGAACCTTTCTTTTATGCTGATTATTTACTTCTGCCCAATTTATAATAGCTGTAATTCTCCCAACAATTTCGCTGCCTTTGTAAGCCAGATAAAAATAGGCTTCTGCATTATCAAAAGCAGGATTTTTAGTTTTATCAAAAGATTCTAATTCATCAGCAATAATAGGAGGAACCCAATACGGATTGTCTTTATAAAGTGAGAACGGAAATTTTATATATTCGGTTAGTTCTTTTTTAGTTTTGGCTTCTTTGATTGTAATCATTAAGGTGGTATTAGCTCCTTGTTTAAAGGTTTGATTATTAAATTTATTCGTATTTAGCTTTACGTTTTCTTTCTTTTTCCTGATAATCTATAGTTTCTTTATTCTCAGGGTTTTTCTTCGCTTTGTCTCTGTTTTTATTAGCGATTTGTTTTTCCTTGTACCATTCGTCATATCTCCATGAGAAACCAACTCCGCCATATAAAACCGAAGGTGTATTTTTGAAATTAGTACTTATAGAGGCATCAACCTGCATATTTGGGGACAAAAGATAGGCAGCACCACCGCGAACAATGGCATCGCTGTAAAAATCACTTTTGTATCCTTGATTTTCAATAAATCCAGACCATTTGTCATTAAATCCGTGAGTTAAAGTTAAAACGTAACCGTAACTTGGATAATCTGTACCAATATAATCTGCAATAATATTGGTTACAAAAACCCATCTTCCGCCTCCAAATAAGTTTTGAGTCACTAAAGCAATTTTTGGAGAAATTTCGCCATCTGGAGAAAAATAATAAGGATTATCAACCCCAATAAAATTCGCTCCCGCAAAAATAGAAACGGCCGGAATCAATTCACGCCATTGAAAACTGTGATTCGCTTTGTAACTATAAATATTAGCTTCTTTCTTGTAGTTTTTATAAGGATCATAAATCAGGTATTTAGCCCCTAAAACGGTTTGTCTGAAATTATTTTTTTTATAGCTGGTATACGGAGTATCAAAGTTTTCCATTTGATACTGAACATCTAAAATAAATTCAAGCTGTTCAAAAAAAGCACCATATCTAACGGTTAAATCTGTACCAAAGCCGCTAGCGTCATAATCTAATAAGTCGTGTTTTTCTTTAATGCCATAAACACCAATTTCGCCCTGAATAACAGATTTTCCAACCGCATAGGCCGACATTGTTTCGCCCGGACGGTTCGAATTAATCACATCTGTATATTGTGCGAAGAAAAATTGTGGTATTAAAAAAAGGAATGCAAAGAGTAAGTTTTTAATTTTCAACATAAATGTATTTTTTGATTAAAAGCTATAACGCATTTCAAATGTACTATATTTTATTATTTATTTAAGATTGATATTTTAATTTTAAACAACGGATTTACTAATTTTGGAAAAAAATTATACGATCATGCAAGAAGCATCTTTTACAAATTTGTTTAAAACGATAATGTGGATTATTGCGTTTTATTATATTTTTAAATTTTTAGCCCGAATCTTTTTGCCGGTATTGGTTAAAAAAGCGGTTGAGAAAGCAGGAGAAAATTTTCAAAGACAACAACAATACAGTCAGGATAATTCCTGGCAGCAAACTCGTAATAACAATAATGACGAAATAATCATTAATACTGCTAATGCTAAAAAGCCTCGCGAAACCAAAAAGGTGGGCGATTATGTTGATTACGAAGAAATAGATTAAGTTTGTATCCTTGTAGTATTAGGATTCATCATTTAACCAAACCAGCCAAAATTGAAAATAGTAAATAAATTCTATCCGCACGCCCTTGTAATCTTGGGCTTTATTCTCGTTTCCTTAATTTACTTTTATCCTGTTCTGCAGGGAAAACAAATTTTCCAGTCAGATATTGCTCAATATACCGGAATGGCCAAAGAGCAAAATGACTTTAGAGCAGCAGAACATGCAGAGCCTTACTGGACAAATTCTGCTTTTGGCGGAATGCCGACTTATCAGTTAGGAGCAAATTATCCAAACGATTTTGTGGGTAAAATAGATGATGTTTTACGTTTTTTACCACGTCCGGCTGATTATTTATTTCTATACTTCTTAGGGTTTTATGGTTTGTTATTGGTTTTAAAAACAGATCCTTTAAAAGCTTTTATCGGCGCTATTGCGTTTGGTTTTTCTACTTATTTAATTATCATTCTTGGCGTTGGACATAATGCAAAAGCACATGCAATTGCTTATATGCCGTTAGTTATCGCTGGATTTATACTCGTTTTTCAAAAAAAATATATTTGGGGAGGATTACTCACCATGTTTGCGGTGGCGTTAGAGGTTAATGCGAACCACTTTCAAATGACCTATTATTTATTGATTTTCTTATTGATACTTTCAGGTTATTTTGCCTTTACTTTTATAAAAGATAAAGAATACAAACCGCTTTTAATTGCCATTGGAACTTTGGCTGCAGCCGGAATTTTTGCAATTGGAGCTAATGCAGGAAATTTATTAGCAACAAGCGAATATGCAAAATATAGTATTCGTGATAAAAGTGAGTTGACTTTTAATCCTGACGGTTCTAAAAATGAAACAACGGCTTCAATGACAACTGATTATATTACTGAATATAGTTATGGAATTGCTGAAAGTTTGAATTTAATTGCTCCAAGGATTTTTGGAGGTTCAAGTCATGAAAATGTTGGTACAGACAGTCGTATGTACTCTTTTATGATTGAGAAAGGTGTTCCTGAAAGTCAAGCTTTAGATTTTGTGTCAGGTATGCCAACTTATTGGGGAGATCAACCTATAGTTTCAGCTCCTGCTTATGTTGGAGTTGTAGTTTTCTTTTTAGCTGTTTTGGCACTTTTTATAGATGATAGAAAAATTAAATATGTTTTCCTTTCAGGTGCATTATTTACATTAGTGCTTTCTTGGGGTAAAAACTTTTCGCTTCTGACTGATTTCTTTATTGAATATGTTCCAATGTACGATAAGTTTCGAGCAGTATCGTCTATTCAAGTTATTTTAGAATTATGTTTCCCAGTACTTGCAGTTATGGGATTACAATCATTTTTTAAAGCGAAAGATGAACCTAAATTACAGCAAAAAGCTTTAATTCAAACTACTGTTTTCGGACTTGGAGTTTTATTGATTTTGGTATTTGCAAAAGGCTTCTTTCATTTTACAGGAATGAGTGATAAATATTACCTAGAAAGTTATGGTGCGGAATTTATAGATGTATTAAAAGAAGACAGAATGTCTTTATATTCTGCAGATTTACTTCGTTCAGGATTTTTTATAGTTGTAACTTTTGGAGTTCTTTGGTTATTTATTAAGAATAAATTTTCTCAAAGTACAGCATTAATTATTGTTGCAGTTTTAATGATTTTTGACTTGTTTTTTGTAGATAAAAAATACGTTTCGGCAAAAGATTTTGTAAGCCCTGTTCAGATCGCAGCTCCATTTCAGGAAACACCAGCCGATACTCAGATTTTAAAAGATACTTCAATTTATCGTGTATTTGATTTACAAGGACAATTGCAGGGAAGATCTTCGTATTTTCATAAAACGATCGGAGGTTATAGTGCAGTACGACCAAGAAGAATGCAGCAATTGTACGATTACCAAATCGCTAAAAATAATCTGGAAGTACTTAATATGTTAAACGTTAAGTATGTAATTCAAATTGATAAAGATGGAAATCAAATTCCGACCTTAAATCCTGATGCGAATGGAAATGCCTGGTTTGTAAGTGCAGTTAAACTTGTAAATAAACCAGATGATGTCATGAAAGCTTTAGATCATATTGATACTAAGAAAGTGGCGGTTTTTAACGTTCATGAGCATGAAAGTAAATTTCAAAATGCCAGAATGAAGAAACAATGGGATACAACTGGAACAATAAAAGTAGTTCAATACAAGCCAAACTATATCAAATACCAATCGGATAATGGAAAAGATGGTTTAGCTGTTTTCTCTGAAATCTATTATAAAAATGGCTGGAATGCTTATATCGACGGAAAATTGACAGATCATTTCCCAGTTGATTATGTTTTAAGAGCAATGGAAATTCCTGGTGGAAAACATACTATCGAATTTAAGTTCGAACCACAGGTTATTAAAACAGGTGGTACAATTAACCTTATAAGTTCAATTGGAATGTTTGTGCTTTTAATTGGAGGTATTTATTTCGAAAGAAAGAAATTTAGTAAGCAGTCTCAGTAATTAGTCTCAGTCTTGCTTTGTGAATCTTTGCGATATTTTGTGTGGCTTTGTGAAATGTTATTTCGCAAAGATTCACAAAGATCTCACCGAGTTTCGCAAAGTCGGTAATAAGCTCTAAATTTGCACTTTAAAATAATAAACCGATTTTCCTTGGAACAAAAAAAGCTCTTAATTATAACCTATTACTTTCCTCCAGCTGGTGGACCGGGAGTACAGCGCTGGCTGAAATTTGTAAAATATCTGCCAGACTTTGGTGTTCAGCCCATTGTTTATGTTCCAGAAAATCCAACTTACCCAATTATTGACGAAGGTTTGGTAAGTGAAATATCAGATAAAGTAATTGTTCTTAAAAATAAAATTTGGGAGCCTTACCAGTTAGCTTCTGTTTTTTCAAAAAATAAAACCAAGAAAATCAGTTCGGGAATTTTTCCGCATAAAAAAAAGCAGACCTTTTTAGACAAAGCTTTTCTTTGGGTACGCGGCAATTTATTTATTCCAGATGCGAGGGTTTTTTGGGTAAAACCTTCTGTTTCCTATCTTGAAAAATACATAAAAGAAAATAATATTGATACAATTGTAACGTCGGGACCGCCGCACAGTTTGCATTTAATTGGTTTAGAATTAAAAGAAAAACTAAATGTAAAATGGTTTGCAGATTTTCGTGATCCGTGGACAACGATTGGTTATCATAAAGCGTTACGTTTATCCAGTTATGCTGCTAAAAAACATAAAAGTTTAGAACATAAAGTTCTCAACTCTGCTGATACCATAATTGTAACTAGTAAAACTACAAAAGCCGAATTTCAGGCAATTACGAATAAACCAATTTCAGTAATTACAAATGGTTACGATATTGAGAATGTTGAGAAACAAACGCTAGATACTAAGTTTACGCTTGCTCATATTGGATCATTTTTATCAGACAGAAACCCAAAATTTTTATGGGAATGTCTGGTTGAATTACTTCAGGAAATTCCAGATTTTAAAACGCATTTAGAAATTAAATTAATCGGTGCCGTAAGTCAGGAAGTTTTAGATTCTATTGAGGAATTTAAACTAAACGATTATTTAAACCTGTTAGGATATGTTTCGCATAATGAAGCTATTGCTCACCAAAAAAAATCTCAGGTTTTACTTTTAATCGAAATAAATTCTGAAGATACAAAAAGTATTATTCCGGGGAAATTGTTTGAATATATGGTCTCTAATCGTCCAATTATTGCCATTGGACCGCAAGGGTCTGATTTTGCCGATATTATAAAAGAAACCAATACAGGTGTATTTTTTGATTATTCAGAAAAAGCGAAGTTAAAAAGTGTAATTTTGGACTTTTATAATCAATTTTTGGAAGGAAAATTACAAGCTAATGGTGTTGGTTTACAGCAATATTCACGAAAAAACCTTACTAAGCAATTAGTACAATTGATCAATTAAAATAACAATTTCAAAAACAAAAGGAGAGCAGAAAATCAAAAATCTAAACTCTACAATCTAAACTCTGCAATCAAAAAATGGGTATTGTCTTAAACCAGTCTTTTAAAAACACTATAATAACATATATAGGCTTTGCAATTGGAGCCATTAATACGCTTTATTTATATCCTGTTTTTTTAGGGGCAACTTATTATGCATTAACAAATTATATTACATCTGCGGCAAATGTTATTATGCCTTTGTTTGCTATTGGAATGCAAAATACACTGGTTAAGTTTTACTCTCAGTACAAAACAGAAGAAGAACGGGAACAGTTCTTGTCATTTACGGCCTTGTTTCCTATTTTAATGTGTATTCCGTTAGGGCTTATTGGTATTTTCTTTTATGATGATATTACAGATTTTGTCTCTAAAGAAAATCCTGTAGTAAAAGAGTTTATGCTTTTAATTCCTTTTATCGGAATTTGTATGGCATATTTTGAAATCTTTTATGCCTGGGCGAGAGTTCACATGCATTCGGTTTTTGGGAATTTCATTAAAGAAGTGGGTTTAAGATTACTTTCTACCGCTGCTTTAATTGGTCTTTATTTTGGCCGGATTTCATTGGTACAATTTGTTTATGTAACTGCGGCGATTTATTTTTTGGCATTTATTGTAACGATGTTTTATGCATTTTATATTAAAAAACCAAACTTCCAGATTACCATTCCTGAAAATGTGAAAAGTGTAATGGAATATACTTTTTATATTATTCTTTCGGGAAGTGTTGCTAATTTGCTTTTAGATGGCGACAAACTGATGCTGAACCAATATATGAAAATCGAAAATATCGCGTATTATTCGGTTGCAACTTATATCGCTTTGGTGATTTCAGTTCCAAGTCGTGCGATGCATCAAATCGTGTATCCAATTACGGCAAAATTAATGCACGAAAACAAGCATGATGAGTTGAATTTACTTTATAAAAAGACCTCAATAAATTTACAAATGGTTGGCGGTTTTGTTATGCTCTGCATATTTGTAAATATTAATCAATTGTACGAATTGGTACCAAAAGAATACAGCGGCGGTATTGAAGTTGTATTTATGATTGGTTTGTCTAAATATTTTGATTTAATTTTAGGAAACAACAATGCGATTATTTTCAATACTAAATATTACCGAATGGTATTGTATTTAGGATTAATGCTGGTTGTTCTGACGATAATTTTAAATATGATTTTCATTCCAATTTTGGGAATTTTCGGATCAGCTTTTGCAACTTTATTATCCATTACATTATACAGTTTAGCGAAGCTGCTTTTCGTTGTAAAGAAACTTCATTTATATCCTTTTACAAAAGAAACGCTTTCCTCAATACTGCTTACATTTGTATTGTTTCTTGTTTTCTATTTTTGGGAATTTCCATTTTTCCAGCTTATCAGCATTGCCTTAAAATCAATTTTGGTAACAATTCTATATGTTTATCTAAACTATAAATTTAATATCTCCCCGGATATTAATAAAGTTATTGATAATATGCTAAGAAAGATCGGAGTCAAAATTTAAGAATTTTTGCTAGTAATATCACGAGATTTAATATTACTGAATTTCTAACTTGATTATTTAAATGTGCATTTTTTTCATTATCCAAAATAAAAGCTGTGTTTTTATATAACATATTGAAAATGTGAAGGAAATCTTAAAAAATTCGCTCGATTTATTTTGTAATTCAATTTATTACAATTAATTTTATGTAGATTTTTATTACATCTCTTTCATTGATAGTATGAATAATATTTGCATAAAGGCAATAAAAGCGGTGTCTTAATGTTTTTTTTAAATTAAATAGCTATCCCAAATTGTTAAATTTAAGTATCACATGTAGACAAACCCAAACAAATGATTATGAAAAGCAATAAGCTAAGTCAAGAACAAAGTGTACAGGTGTTTTCCAATATGATATCGAACAAAGTTCATAATGGATTTACATTAGAAGAGAGAAATGATGAATTACTTTTTGCAGTTCTTTCTAAAGGAGGAAAAGTAGTTAACCACAGTTTAAATTTCATGATTTTTTGTTTAACCCTCGGATTATGGTCATTTGCATGGCTGTATCTAACATTAGAGGCTTCCAAACAAAAAAAGGTATTAGTCGCCATTGACGAAGATGGTTTTCCTTTTGAAGAAAAATGTTTAGTAGCATAAATATTTTCAGTTTAAAATAGTTTAGCCATAAATTACAATCATCTTACATGAATGTAATTTATGGCTAACTTTTTTTATAGTAATGCTGTTATAGTTTATAATTTATCTTTTAAATAAATTCCTGTAACAGATTCCTTGATTTTAACAACATCTTCGGGTGTTCCTGTGGCTAATAAATGTCCCCCATTTTCACCGCCTTCAGGGCCTAGATCTAAAATCCAGTCTGCACATTTTATTAAATCTAAGTTGTGCTCAATTACAATTATCGAATGTCCTTTTTCGATTAAGGCATCAAATGAGGTCAATAATTTTTTAATATCATGAAAATGCAATCCTGTTGTAGGTTCATCAAAAACAAACAAAGCTTTATCTTTTGTTGCTCCTTTTACTAAAAATGAGGCCAATTTAATACGCTGGGCTTCACCACCGGAAAGAGTAGAGGACGATTGTCCTAATTGAACATATCCTAAGCCAACATCTTGCAGTGGCTGTAGTTTTTGAGTGATTTTAGTCTGCTTATTTTTTTCGAAAAAAGCAATTGCATCATCAATTGTCATGGTTAGAACATCGTTGATGTTTTGATTATCAAAAGTAACTTCGAGAATCTCTTTTTTAAATCGTTTTCCGCCGCAGGTTTCACAAGGCAGCGAAACATCGGCCATAAAAACCATTTCAACATTTATTGAGCCTTCTCCTTTACAAGTTTCGCAGCGGCCTCCATCAACATTAAAAGAAAAATGTTTAGCCTGATATCCTCTTATTTTCGATAACTTTTCTTTCGCATACAAATCACGAATGTCATCATAAGCTTTAATGTATGTTACAGGATTTGATCTCGAACTTCTTCCAATTGGATTTTGGTCAACATATTCAATATGTTTGATCTGAGAAAAAGAACCTGATATTTCACTGAACTGCCCCGCTTTTTCAGCAGCATTTTCCAGTTTTTTCTGCATGGCAGGAAATAAAATTTTCTTAATCAGTGTACTTTTCCCACTTCCTGAAACTCCTGTCACAACGGTTAAAACATCAAGAGGAAAAGTAACATTAATATTTTTAAGGTTATTTTCTCTGGCACCAATAATATCAATATGGTTTTTAAATTTTCGTCTTTTCTTTGGAACAGAAATTTCTAAATCACCGTTCAGGTATTTTGAAGTAAGAGAATCTGATTTTAAAATCTCCTTATAAGTTCCCTGGGCAACCAAATTTCCTCCAAAAGTTCCGGCTTCGGGTCCAATATCGATAATCATATCGGCAGCTTTCATGATATCTTCGTCGTGTTCAACTACAATAACGGTATTTCCTAAATCGCGGAGAGAAAGTAAAACCTTAATTAATCGCTCAGAATCTTTTGGGTGCAGCCCAATACTTGGCTCATCCAGAATATACATCGAACCAACCAAACTGCTTCCTAATGAAGTGGCAAGATTAATACGCTGCGATTCTCCTCCGGAAAGTGTAGCTGAATTTCGGTTTAATGTTAGATAATCTAAACCAACTTCTGTCAAAAAGGACAAACGATTATTAATCTCAACCATCAAACGTTTGGCAATTTGCTGTTCGTAAACATTCAATTCGATATTTTTAAAGAAAGTAACCAAATGTCTAATCGGAAGATCGACTAAATCTGAAACCGTTTTTCCATTGACTTTTACATATGAAGCTTCTTCGCGTAAACGTTTTCCACGGCAGGCGTGGCATTTCGTTTTACCGCGGTAACGCGAAAGCATGACACGATTTTGTATTTTATAATTTTTTTCTTCAAGTTCTTTAAAGAAATCGTTCAAACCCTGAAAATATTGATTTCCTTTCCAGATTAAGTCTTTTTGATCTTCTGAAAGTTCAAAATAAGGTTTGTGAATTGGGAAATCGAATTTATAAGCATGTTTTACTAATTCATCTTTATACCAGCTCATACTTTCGCCGCGCCAAGGATAAATCGCACTTTCAAAAATCGATAAAGAAGTATTTGGTACGACCAAATCAGCATCAATTCCAATAATATTTCCGTAGCCTTCGCAAACCGGACAAGCTCCGTATGGATTATTAAAACTAAATAAATGTACGTTTGGTTCCAAGAATGTAATTCCGTCTAATTCGAAATTGTTAGAATAAGAAAATCTTTTTTCTGAACCTGCTTCCTGAAGGTAACAAATTCCTTTTCCTTCAAAAAAGGCAGTCTGTACGGCATCAGAAAGGCGATTGTAAAACTCTTCTTCTTCCTTAACTACAATACGGTCAATGATTAATAAAATATCTTTATTATCCAGTTTATGTAGTTCTGTTGGGGTAAATTCATCTAAACGAACCATTTCGTTATCGACTAAAATACGGGCAAAACCTTGCTGCAAAAGTATTTTAAGTTTATCTTCAAGCTGACGGCCTTCTTCTAAATGAATAGGAGCGAGCAAAAGCCATCGACTGTCGATTTCAAGTGTTTTTACATCAGAAACGACATCTGTAACGGTATTTTTTTTGACTTCCTGACCAGAAACTGGCGAATATGTTCTTCCAATTCTGGCAAATAAAAGTTTAATATAATCGTAGATTTCGGTAGAAGTTCCTACAGTCGAACGAGCATTTGTTGTATTTACTTTCTGCTCAATTGCAATTGCAGGCGCAATTCCTTTTATGTATTCTACTTTCGGTTTGTCTAAACGCCCTAAAAACTGACGCGCGTATGATGATAAACTTTCAACATATCGGCGCTGCCCTTCGGCATATAAAGTATCAAAAGCTAAACTTGATTTCCCTGATCCCGAAAGCCCTGTAATTACTACAAGTTTGTTTCTCGGAATGGCAACATCTACATTTTTTAAATTATGTACCTGTGCGCCTTTTATTATAATATTTTGCTTCGGGTCGAGTGTAGAAAGATCAATTTGCATAAAAAAGTCAATTTTTACAAAAGTAATCAATTTTGAATAGAGTTTTGTTAAGGATATTGTCTCAAATCTTAACAGAATTGAGGTGTTTCATTTTGATCAAAACGCAAGATATTATCAACAATCTGTCTCCCAGGGTGAAAATATAGTCTATGATGCAAAATCTTTTATTTTACTAAAAATTATTGTTTCACTCTAAAATATGCTATTTTAGAACTGTTTTAGTATTATTTAATATCCTGACCAAATTTGAAAACTAAACTATTTATTTTGTTGTTTTTGATGAATTTCTTGCTGTTCTCGCAGGAACTTCCACCAATTGTAAAATATTCTTCATCTGTTTACGGAGCAGGAAATCAGAGCTGGATGATTTCGCAGGACGATGAAAATTATTTATACTTCGCTAATAACGATGGACTTTTAGAATATAACGGAACAAGCTGGCAATTGTACCCAGGACCAAATGAAACTATTATTCGATCTGTAAAAGTGATTGGGAATAAAGTATATACAGGCAGTTATATGAATTTTGGTTATTGGACCAGAAATGAAAACGGCAAACTAAAATACACATCACTCAGCGATAAAATTAAAAGTAAAATTTTAGATGATGAACAGTTTTGGAACATCTTAAAATACGATCAATGGATTCTGTTTCAATCTTTAAACCGAATTTATATTTACGATACTAAAACCAGAAAATTTAATATCATTGCACCAAAAAATGGTGTTATAAAATCATTTGCGGCAAAAAATGCTATTTATTTCCAAACCATTAAAGAAGGGCTTTTTGAGTTTGAAAGCGGAAGAGCAAAATTAGTTTCAGATAATCCGATTTTAAAGAAATTTACAATTGCGAATGTTTTTACGACAGATGATGGTTTGTTGATTCAAACACAGTTGGACGGAATTTACAAACTGACAGGAAATTCTCTAACCAGAGCTGCTACAGATATAGATGCGGAATTAAAATCAAGTTTCGTATACAGCAGCCAGCGTCTTCAGGATGGCAGTTTTGCTTTGGGAACAGTTTCAAACGGAGTTTTTATTTTATCGGATAATGGAAAACTAAAATATCATCTTACACAAAGTAAAGGTTTGAGCAATAATACAGCTTTGTCGCTTTTTGAAGATAAAGATCAAAATTTATGGGTTGGATTGGATAACGGAATCAACTGCATCAATATTCAATCGCCGGTACATAGTTTTACAGACGATACAGGGGTTTTAGGAACCGTTTATGCGTCGGCTGTTTTTAACGGAATGCTTTACATTGGAACAAATCAGGGATTGTTTTGTAAACCCATGCAGAGTAATGCTGAATTTAAATTTATAAATGGAACAAAAGGTCAGGTTTGGTCGCTGTTTATGTATGATAATGCACTTTTTTGCGGACACGATTCGGGAACTTTTGTGGTGAAAAATGATTCGGCAAAAAATATATTTTCGGGTTCCGGAACCTGGAAGCTTGAACCAGTTCCAACAAATAAAAACCAATTAATTCAGGGAAATTATTACGGACTTTCGGTTTTAGAGAAAGTAAATAATCAGTGGGTTTTTAAAAACAAAATTCAGGGTTTTGATTATTCATCGCGGTATTTTGAAATCACAAAAAATCTTGATGTTTATGTAAGCCATGAATACAAAGGGATTTTTAGATTAAAACTCGATAAAGGGCTTTTAAAAACACATGATTTTTATACCTACAAATCTCCCGAAAAAGGAATCAGTGCCAGTTTAACCACATTTAATAATTCGATTTATTATGCTTACAAAGGAGGGATTTTTAAATTAAATCCTAAAACAAAACAGTTCGAAAAAGATGCTGTTTTGAGTTCGATTTTTGAAAAAGACGAATATACATCGGGTAAATTAATTGTAGATCATTCGAATAAAATCTGGTTGTTTTCTAAAAACTATATTCATTATTTCTCTGCCAGTAAATTGAGCAATCAATTAAAGCAGAATATAATTCCTATTCCATCCTCTTTAACCAATTCGATGCTGGGTTATGAAAATATTACCCAAATTTCAAAATCAACTTATTTAATAGGTACGACAGATGGTTATTATACATTAAATATTGATGATTTAAGTTTTAAAAACTATGATGTTTTTATTACAGATATATTGATAAACAAGCAAAATGAAACGTTTAAAAATGTTGGTATTCAAAGAGAAGGCAGTTTTGATTCTGATGAAAATAACATTACACTTAATTACACCGTTCCGGAATATAATAAATACATTAATTCTGAATATCAATATTTATTAGAAGGTTTTCAGGACGACTGGAGCGAGTGGAGTACAAAGGCGACTGTAAATTTTAAAAACCTTTCGCCGGGAAAATACACTTTTAGAGTAAGGGCTAAATATGCCAATACAATTCTGCAAAATACTGCCGTATATACATTTATAGTTTTAAAGCCTTGGTATTTGACCAATTTAGCTTGTTTTGTTTATTTTCTTTTGGTTTTGGCAATGGCATATTTTATTAATAAAGCATATCGAAATTATTATCAAAAACAGAAAGAAAAACTTATCGAAGAAAATAACCTTTTACTGGAGATTCAGGAACTTGAAAACGAACAGCAGCTAATGAAACTTCGAAACGAACAGCTTTCGCAGGACGTTGATAATAAAAATCGTGAACTGGCGGTTTCGACAATGAGTTTAAACAGTAAAAACGAATTATTAGCCTTCATTAAAGAAGATTTAAAGAAAACTGCTCAAAATGACAGTTCAAATATCAAATCTGTAATTAGTACGATTAATAAAAATATTACCGAAGAAGATTCCTGGAACGTATTTAAAGAAGCTTTTGACAGCGCCGATAAAGATTTCTTAAAACGTATCAAACAAATGCATCCTGTCTTAACGCCAAACGATCTTCGTTTATGTGCTTATCTTCGACTGAACCTTTCATCAAAAGAAATTGCGCCAATGTTTAATATTTCTGTTCGAAGTGTTGAAATAAAAAGATATCGTTTGCGTAAAAAAATGGATTTGCAGCACGAAATCGGTTTAGTAGAATATATTTTGGCTGTATAGTATTTCAAAAAACAGCTCAAAAAAACTATACATTACCACAACATTATGCATTTATTAGGAAGTTGCAGTGAAAATGTTAAAAAAATTAACATTCGTAAATTATAGTTATACGGCGGTTTATTTTGTGATATCCTGAATTTACTATTTGTTTTTTTATGATGTATGTTTTTTGTTGAGGTTAAATTTGTTGTTTTCATAAATGGAACAGATAAATTTAGCTTTCAATAAAAACTAACTAATTATGAAATCTAAATTATTACTAATTGTACTATCACTGTGTACATCTTTTGCGTTTGCGCAGACTATAGATGTAAACGGTACGGTAGTAGATGGGTCGGGATTAGCATTGCCTGGCGTTAATGTAAAAGTTAAAAGTTCGTCTCAAAACACAACCACAGATTTTGACGGATCTTTTAAGTTATCAGGAGTTCCAAAAGGATCTTCAGTTGTCTTCAGTTATATAGGTTACAGAACACAAGAAGTTGTGGTTTCGGGAACTAAAATGACTGTAAAAATGGCCGACGATGCTAAATCACTTGAAGAAGTCGTTGTTATTGGTTACGGCAGCCAGAAAAAAAGAGAAGTTACCGGAGCAGTATCTGTTGTAGACAGTAAAACACTCGATGTTTTAAAACCTGTCCGTATTGAGCAGGCTTTGCAGGGAATAATTTCTGGTGTAAACGTAACAACACAGTCAGGAGCGCCGGGAGCGCCGCTGGATATTCGTATTCGTGGTATTGCTACAAACGGACAAAATGCACCAACAGCTATCATTGATGGATATGTTGGAGATTTAGGACTTTTGAATCCGAACGATATTGAAACAATAACGGTTTTAAAAGATGCCCAGGCGGCAATTTATGGAACAATTGGAGCAAACGGAATCATTTTGGTAACAACCAAAATGGGTAAAAAGAATTCTAAAACAAAAGTTTCGTTTAACAGCTATGCAGGATTTCAGGAAACATCCAGAAAATTACCAACTCTAAACGCTACAGAATATGCACTTTTATTAAATGAAAGTTATGCAAATGGAGGACGACCGCTTCCTTATCCTAATGTTTCTGGTTTAGGATCGGGTACAGACTGGCAGAAAGAAGTTTTTCAAAAAGGAGCACCTATCATTAATAATGATTTAACAATTACCGGAGGTTCAGACAAAATCACATATTCTATCAGCGGATCGCATTTAGATCAGGAAGGAATTGTTGGCGGAGATAAATCTGGTTTTTTAAGAAACACGGCAAGACTCGGTTTGAGTGCTGATTTAAGCGATAAATTCAAATTAAAAACCAATGTTATTTATACATATTTCACAAGAAGAACATTAAACGAAAACGGACTTGGTTCTGTATTGTTCAATGCACTTAACGTTCCTGCAACGTTAAAACCTTATGATGCAAATGGACAATTTACTTTGGTGCCGAGTACAACAGGATTAGGAACTGAAATTATAAATCCGCTTGCTCAGATTGCAAATACTTATAATGATTATAACTATAAAAAACTAAATGGAAACTTTGGTTTAGATTATAAAATTTTTAAAGGATTTACACTTTCAAGTTCAATAGGTTTTAATACTTCAAACAGCGAATCAAAAACTTTTGCAAAACAAATCAGTTATGGCGGAAAAGTATTTGATGTTCAAAGAAGTTCTGTAACCCAGGGAGCTGTAAATGATAACAACTATTCATTTGATCTTTTTGGTAATTACACTGCACAAATTGCAGAATCTCATAATATTACAGGAACAATAGGTACAACTATTTTTAAAGAATGGGGTAACGGACTTTTTGCAACTGGATTTGATGTACCTAATAACTCTTGGGAATTTGCAGATATTTCTTTAACAAAAGGAGTTTCAGAAACGTTGACAAACAGTTCATACGTTTACGATCAAAGAAGATTATCTTATTTTGGAAGACTTCAATATGATTATAAAAAGAAATATTTATTGTCTGGGATGATTCGTCGTGATTCTTCTACCAAATTTGGACCAGGAAATAAAGTAGGTTATTTTCCATCGGTTACGGGGGGCTGGGTAGTTTCTGAAGAAGGATTCTTTGGACAGCCAAAAGCAATTAGTTTCTTAAAGTTAAGAGCCAGTTACGGAACGTTAGGAAATGACCAAATCCCGAATTATGGTTATTTAGGACTTTTAAGTGGAGAAGCAACTTATGTTTTTGATGGCTCTTTAGTAAACGGAACAGCAACAGGACAAGTGCCAAACCCGGACTTAAAATGGGAAGAAGCAGAAAAATTTGATGTTGGTCTGGATTTGAAAGTTTTAAACGATAAAGTTTTCATTGTTGCCGATTATTTCATCGATACCAGAAAAGATTTATTAATCCCGAATATTCCGGTTTCAGGAATCAACGGTACAGGTGCTCCGGGGGCAAGTGCTCCAACTTTAAATGCAGGATCTGTTAGAAATAAAGGTTTTGAATTTGCAATTGATTATAAAGATAAATTCTCAGATGCATTTTCATTTAGCGTAGGTTACAATGTAACGTTCCTTAAAAATGAAGTACTAGAAGTAAATAATGGTACAGGATTTATTGAAGGTGGAGCTTTTGGAGTAGGACAGCCGGCTCCTTCGCGTATGGAAATAGGAAAACCATTAGGTTATTTCTACGGATATAAAACTGACGGAATTTTCCAAAATCAGGCAGAAGTTGATGCACACCCATCACAATTGGCTTTAGGAGCAAACGCAGCACCGGGCGATCTTCGTTTTGTTGATGTAAATGGCGATGGTGTAATTGATACAAAAGATAAAACCAACATTGGAGATCCAATTCCTGATGCTACAATGGGTTTCAATCTTCAGTTAAACTATAAGAACTTAGATTTTGCAGTTTATACATTTGCTTCTGTAGGAAACGATATGGTTCGCAACTACGAAAGAACACTTTCTGATGCAAATCGCTTAAATTATGTTTTAGACAGATGGACAGGCGAAGGCTCAACAAATTCAACTCCAAGAGTTACAACAGGTGCAACAGCAAACAATGTTTTCTCTGAGTATTTTGTAGAAGATGCTTCTTACTTTAGAATTCAGAATATTCAGTTAGGATATTCTCTTGCCCCAAGTGTAGCTCAGAAAGCAGGAATCACAAAATTGAGACTTTATGCAGGAGTAAATAACCTGTACACATTTACTAAATACAAAGGTTTTGATCCGGGAGCTTCAAGTGGAGCGCCAATTGGCGGAGGGATCGATTACGGATTCTACCCAATTCCAAGAACCTATTTAATGGGGCTAAACATTAATTTTTAATTTCAATTAAAATGAAAAAGTATTTCTTTACAACCGTTATAACTCTTGCTCTGTTTTCGACCATAAGTATTTCATGTTCGGATGAGTTTGTAGACCCAACTCCAGAATATTCTATAGATTCTGAAAACTATTTTAATTCAAAAGCAGATTACGATCAGGCTTTGATTGCAGCTTACGATTTGCTTCAGGCTTCTTATGTAAATGTTTTATTAGGAGAAATTGCTTCAGATAATACATTGGCAGGAGGAGAAAGCCCAACAGACGTTATCGGGTTCCAGCAGATTGATGATATGATACACACGCCGGTAAACAGCAATTTAAGAGATATCTGGAACTGGATGTTTGCAGGAGTTCAAAGAGCTAACTATATTCTTGAATTTCAGGATAAAACAGATTTTCCGGAGAAAACCCAGGTTATTGCCGAAGCTCGTTTTCTTAGAGCATATTACCAGTTTGAATTAGTAAAATGGTTTGGCGGTATACCAATGAAAGGCGATGCGAGATTTAAAATTGGTGATGAAAAAACGATACCGCGTTCATCAGTTCAGGAAGTGTATGCTTCAATCGAAGCTGATTTAATTTTCGCATCGGCTAATTTAGCACCAAATGCTTCTCAAAAAGGCCGTGCAACAAAAACTGCAGCTCAGGCATTATTAGGAAAAGCATACTTATATCAAAATAAATTTACTCAGGCTGCTGCAGTACTAGAATCTGTAATTACTTCAGGAAAATATTCTTTAGTAACAGATTATAATTCAATATTTGAAATGGACGGAGAAAACGGAGCAGAGTCTGTTTTTGAAGTACAATATACAGATACTGAAGGTGCAGGATTTGGATGTTTGCAATGTAGTGAAGGTAATGTAGCTGTAGGTTTTAGCGGCGTTAGAAATTTTTCAGGACCGCTTTTCTCTTCAGGATTTAGTTTTAATGTGCCAACTCAGGAAGGTGCAGATGCATTTGAAGTAGGAGACAGACGCAAAGATGCGGCCATTTTAGACATCGCTGCTTTTGCCGCTGCAAATGCTAATTATGATAACGGAAAAGGAGTCAGCTACGGAAAAGGAAATGAAGACACAGGTTTCTTTAACAGAAAATATCTTCCAAGAAAAAGAAGCGCAAATGCACAGGGAGATTTGAATTTAACAAATCCAAACAATTACAGATCAATTCGTTATGCAGACGTTCTTTTAATGGCTGCAGAAGCTTACAACAGAGGCGGAATTGACGACGGTAAAGCAAGAACGTATCTAAACCTTGTCAGACAGCGTGCTTTTGGAGATAATAACCATAATGTAACGGCTTCTGGAGCTGCTCTTACAGATTTTATCTGGGCAGAAAGAAGAGTAGAACTTTTTGGAGAAGGACATCGTTTCTTTGATTTAGTAAGAACCGGTAAAGCTGCTGGAACAATCCCTGGATTTTCAGCAAATAAAAACGAATTATTTCCGCTTCCAATAGAAGAAATTCAATTCGCAAACGGAAACTGGTCTCAAAATCCTGGATATTAAAAAAATACTATTATGAAAAAATTACATTATATATTAAGTCTTGTCGTTTTAATGCTATTCTTTAGCTGTTCAAGCGATGACAGCAATATTGATTTAGAAGGTGTCAGCGCACCCGAAAACATATCTGCTTTGACCACAGTAACTCAGGACAACTCCGGTAAAGTAACTTTTTTACCAAAAGGAGAAGGAGTAACGCAATACAAAATAAATTACGGAGACGGATCACCTGAATCTGATTATTTCCCTTCAGGAGGAACCGTAACACACGTTTACAAAGAAGGAACTTACCAAAGCAAAATTATTGCAATGGGAATCAGCGGAAAAACAACCGAAGTAACGCAGGAAGTTTTGGTTTCTTTTAGAGCTCCGGAAAATTTAGTAGTAGTAATAACAAACGATTTATCTGTTTCTAAAAAAGTAACCGTAAAAGCAACAGCAGATTTTGCATTGTTTTATGATGTTTATTTTGGAGAAGCAGGAAAACCAGATCCGCTTACTGCAAATAACGGAGAATCGGTTTCATATACGTATCAGCAAGCCGGAGTTTACACCATTCGCGTAGTTTCAAAAAGTGCAGCGATTAAAACAACTGAAAAATCTCAGGAGTTTGAAGCAAAATTAGTTCTTAATCCAACAACTTCAGCACCAACGCCTCCAAACAGAGCAGCCGGAAATGTAATTTCTATTTATGGTTCTAAATACACAAATGTTGCCGGAACAAACTATTTCCCGGATTGGGGACAAGCAGGACAAGGAAGCAGCTGGACAGAATTTGATCTAAACGGAGACAAAATGCTGAACTATATTAAATTAAGCTACCAGGGAATTGCTTTGGCAGATAATGTAACAGTTGACGTTTCTGGAATGGATTACATTCACATGGATGTCTGGACAGCAGATTTACAAAAAATCGAAACTTCATTAATTAGTAAAACAAATGGTGAAAAACCAGTTACAAAAGATCTTACAGCAAATCAATGGACAAGTATTGATATTCCAATTTCGGCATTTACAAGTCAGGGATTAACTGTTGCCGATATTTTCCAATTGAAATTTGTTGGAACACCTTGGGCCGGAGGAACTGTATTTATCGATAATATTTATTTCTACAAAGACAGCGAAACATTAAATACCGCAGCACCAACACCAACAAAACCGGCGGCAGACGTTATTTCATTATTTAGTGATGCTTACACAAATATTGCAATTCAAACCTGGCGTACAGACTGGTCGGCAGCGACACTTGAAGAAACGGCTGTTGCAGGAAATGCAGTTAAAAAATATTCAGATTTAAATTTTGTGGGTATCGAACCTGTAACAACAATTGATGCAACAGGAATGACACATTTCCACGTAGATGTCTGGTCTTCAGATTATACAGAATTCAGAGTTAAATTAGTTGATTTTGGAGCAAACGGAGTTTACAATGGAGGAGGAGATGACAAAGAACACGAACTTAAGTTTACCGCTCCTGCACAAGGACAATGGGTGAGTCTGGATATTCCTTTAAGTGATTTTACAGGATTAACAACCAGAGCTCATATTGCGCAGCTTATTTATTCAGGAAACCCAAGCGGAAGTCATACCATTTATATTGACAACGTTTATTTCCATAAATAAAAGCAGGGATTATCAACGAAATTAAAATGAATTTACATTTTATAAAAAATAACAAAATGAAAAAATATAATAAATACTTCGTATTACTTTTTGCTCTGCTGTCAGCAATAAGTTGTCAAAAAGACGATTACGCTTTTGGCGATTTAGCGGCGCCCTCTAATATTCAGGTAACAGCTGAAATTATAGGAAAAACTGCCGACGCTCCAAATGGAGACGGATCAGGAACGGTAAAACTTACTGCAAAAGCAGATAATGCTGTTTCTTATAAATTTGTTTTTAGCGATGGCACTTCAGAAAATTCGCCAAGCGGGATTTTTACAAAACGTTTCACAAAAACAGGCGTAAATACCTATACTGTTACAGTAATTGCAAATGGAAGAGGCGGTGTAGCATCAAACACAACACTTGATGTTGCGGTATTGAGTAACTTTAGCGATGATGAAGCTGTAGCATTCTTAACGGGCGGTACATCTAAAAAATGGTATTGGTCAGCTTCAGAAGCAGGACATTTAGGAGTTGGTCAAAACGATGCCGATGCAGCTAAAAACTATTATGCAAACTACTATCAGGCAGGACCGTTTGAAAAAGCCGGTTCACCAGCAAGCAGCTGTTTATACGAAAACGTATTGACTTTCTCTTTAGACGGGGAACAATTGAAATTTGAATTAGACAACGGCGGATCAACATTCTTCAACGCAGCCTTTGCAAGCGTAGGAGGAGGAAGCGGACCAGACGACGCTTGTTTAACTTATAACACAAGCGGAGTTAAAACAGTTTCATTAAGCCCGTCAGAATCTGTTGTAATGGCAAATCCAAATCATGCAACACAAACCAGAGGAACAACAATGAACTTCTCAGATGGTGGATTTATGGGGTATTATATCGGTCAAAGTTCTTATGAAATCCTGTCTATTACTGCAAACAGAATGGTTGTAAGAGCTGTAATGGGAGGAAACCCGGCATTAGCCTGGTACCATATTTTTACCACTACAAAGCCAACTCAAAATCCGGCAACAGATTATACAAATCTGGTTTGGTCAGATGAGTTTAATACTGATGGAGCTCCGGATGCGGCAAAATGGAATTACGATTTAGGCAGAGGAAATAACGGCTGGGGAAATAATGAAAAACAAAATTATACCAATGCAGCAACGAACGTAAAAGTACAAGGCGGTAATTTGGTTATTACAGCTAAAAAAGAAGCTTCCGGCGATGCAGATTATTCATCGGCAAGATTAAAAACAGATGCTAAATTTGCTTTTACATACGGAAAAGTTGAGGTTAAAGCTAAACTTCCGAGCGGTGGAGGAACATGGCCGGCAATCTGGATGCTTGGGCAAAACTATGCTTCTCAACCTTGGCCGGCCTGTGGCGAAATAGATATTATGGAGCATGTTGGCAACAATCAAAATGTAATTCTTAGTACACTTCATTATCCCGGACATTCAGGCGGAAATGGTGTTTCAAGCTCTAAAACCTATGCTAATGTTTCGACAGAATTTCATGTTTATAAAGTAATCTGGAGCCCTGCATCTGTAAAAACTTATGTAGACGACGATTTGCTCCATTCAGTTCCAAACGATGGTTCTTTACCTTTTAACAGCGATTTTTTCCTGATATTAAATGTAGCAATGGGAGGTAATCTAGGCGGTAATATTGATGGCGCTTTCACACAGTCTTCTATGGAGATTGATTACGTGAGAATTTATCAATAGAATATGAGTTAATTAATAAGTAATTCTGGAAGGTCAGTTTCGGCTGGCCTTCTTAATTTTAAAATGATACTATGAATAAAATAGTTTTACTATTGTTAATCTGCAGTATTTCGTATGCGCAGGAAACAAAAAGAAAATTGGTATGGGAAGAAAATTTCAATACTAAAAAATTAAACGAAAAAGCATGGAATTTTGAACTTGGCGACGGCTGCCCAAATTTGTGCGGGTACGGAAACAATGAAAGACAAATTTATACTAAAACAAATCACAAGTTTAAAGATGGAAACCTTGTTATTGAAGCCAGAAAAGAAGGAAATAAATACACATCTACAAAAATAACCACAAAAGGCAAAAAAGAATTTAAATATGGCCGAATCGAAGCCAGGGCAAAACTTCCTGTCGGGCACGGTTTGTGGCCGGCTTTCTGGATGTTAGGCGCCAATATTGATGAGGTTAAATGGCCAAAAACAGGAGAAATTGATATTTTAGAATATATAGGAAGAGATCCGCACATGGTCTATACAACCCTTCATACACAGGACAGCCACGGAAATACAATCAATACCAAAAGAACCGAATTTCCAAATATCGAAGAAGGTTATCATATATATGCAATTGAATGGAATAAAGATAAAATCGAATTTTTTGTTGATTCGGCTTTAGTTTATACTTTCAATCCCGAAGTTAAAGATGAAGATACATGGCCATTTGATAAACCATTTTATATTATTATAAATTTAGCAATTGGAGGTAATTTTGGAGGTCCTGAAGTCGATGATACTATCCTTCCTCAAAAATTTTACGTCGATTACGTGCGTGTTTATCAATAAAAAATATAGAATTAAATTTTAACCAAAAAGCAGATGTAAATAACTTAAATATTTAGTTGTAAGTTATTTACATTTGTTTTTGAATTGTTTTTTACAGCGTTTTTTAAACTATTTCTATCAAAAATGGGCTCTGAAGCAAAAAACTTAACGATTAAATGTTAATTATTATTGTTTTTGTTTGCTTATTAAAATAAATATTTGTTAAATTTGGTCACAATATTAACATAACTCAAAAAAGATCACGCCTATAAAATAAAATTACTTTTTAGAAAAATTACTCCAAATTATTAAAACTAAAAAAGTAGTATTATGGCTGATCTGCAAATTCCAGACGCTCTATTAGTAAAAAATTATGTTGAAGGCAGTGAAGCTGCTCTTGCAACATTAATAAAAAGGCACGAATCTAAGATATATGGATTTATATATTCTAAGATTGCTGATAGAGATATTTCAAATGATATTTTTCAAGATACTTTTATTAAAGTAATCAAAACTTTAAAAAGTAATTCCTATAACGAAGAAGGTAAATTTCTTCCTTGGGTAATGCGTATTTCACACAATTTAATTGTGGATCACTTTCGCAAAACCAAAAAAATGCCAATGTACAGAGAAACAGAGGAGTTCTCAATCTTTTCAATTATGTCTGACGATTCATTAAATATCGAAAGCAGAATGATTGTAGATCAGGTTGAGGTTGACTTAAAAAGATTGATCGAAGAACTTCCTGAAGATCAAAAAGAAGTCTTGGTTATGAGAATGTATCAGGATATGAGTTTTAAAGAAATCTCAGAATTAACAGATGTAAGCATCAATACAGCATTGGGTAGAATGCGTTATGCGCTTATGAATTTGAGAAAAATAATAGACAAACATCAAATTATTTTAACCAACTAATACTAATTTGAATATTAGTCCGTTATACTAGTATAAAACATTTACATGGTATGGCGAAAATTTACTCAAAAAAAGCATTAGCTTCTAAAGATTTGAAACCTAAAAAAGAAGTTGTTTCTTTTTTATTAAGTTATTCACAAGCTTTAACGGTTGTGAAAATTGAAGATAAAAATTTTGAGATTATAGCTAATTAAACAGCCCGCTGCTTTGGTCGGATGTTTATTTCGAAAGAAAAACCAAATGGTCGTTTTGGTTGAAAGCTCACTATTTGTATGCAAATACAGGTAGTGAGTTTTTTTTGCCTTAAATGCATAAACTTTACTCAGTTGAGATGCATTTTGATATGTATTTTTCCATACTTATTTTTCCAATCACTTACTATATTTCTTCGCTTTGCCTTAAATTAACCTGAAATATAATTTTGACTGAAAATTATATTTTTGTTAAAATTTAATATTTTCATTGAAAATATTTCTTTATTCAATAATTAATTTTATTTTAGTTAAAAAATAACTATTAATTCATAAAAATAGAAGAATTTTTCGTATTAAAACATTTAAATCACCCTAATTATGTCCAACCAATAACCAAAAACCTATGAAGAAAAACTACTCTGTCTTATTTCGTTTTGTTTGTTATAACTCTTAGTTATTTACTAAGAAATTTGATTTTTATGAGAAATTAAATTTAGAGACTTATTCTCTAAACTTTACTTTTTTACTTAGTGCAGGCTGAAGTTCTAAACTATCATCTTGCGGCAAAATTCATTCAAAAACTAGATCTGTTTTAATAACCAAAACCTAACCGAAATATGAAAACGAACCTAAAGATATTATCAATGCTGTTATTGATAAATGTCGCAGCATTTGCTCAAAAAGATCAAATAAAAGAAGCGCAGTCTTTATACGATAAAGGAAAAAGCGAGGAAGCATTGGCAGCTTTAAAAAAAATAGAATATTTGATCGTAAATGCATCCGATGAAGATAAATCTGATTTCTTTTATATAAAAGGAAATGTCTGTAAAGATCTGGCTTCTAAAAATATAGATGCTGTAAATAACTTTGCTCAAGCTTCGAGCGCTTATCAGGATATCCTTTTGTATGAAAATGATTCTCGTAATTACAAGTACGCTTTCAAAGCAAATTTAGCTTTAAAAGGAATGAAATCTACACTTGTAGACGGGGCTTTTAAAGATTATAAAGCTGGAAATTACAAAGAAAGCGCAGGAAAAAGTTATGAAGTATATTTAATTGACAAAAAAGATACATTAAACTTGCTTAATGCGGCTGGGGCGGCTTTAACAGGTAAAGATTATGTCTCTGCAATTAAATATTACGAAGAATTGAGAAAAATAAACTATACCGGTAAAGGAATGGTTTACTACGCTACAAACAAAAAAACTAAAGAAGAAGAAGCTTTTATTTCTGTTAGTGCCAGAGAATCTAACATTCAGGCTGGTCTTTATGAAAAACCAAGAAATGTTTTGCCGCCATCTAAAAAAGAAGAAGTTTTAATCTCTTTGGCATTTTCTTATCTGGAAAGAAATGATTATGCAAATGCATTAAAATACTATGAAAGTGATCTGCAGTTAAATCCAAATTGTATGGACTGCTATATCAATCTTACTTATGTAAAAATGCAGCTCAAAAAAGAACTGGTTAACCAAATGGATCAGCTTGGTAATACTCCTAATGAACAAAAGGAGTATGAAAAATTAAGCGCTCAAAAAGATGATATTGTAAGAAGTACAATACCATACCTTCAAAAAGCCTTAACGATAGAACCTAAAAATCCGGATGTAATTAAATCACTTTTAGGAGTGTACAGATCGCTGGATATGACAAATGAATACAATGCCTTAAAAAGTGGCAGCGGTATGTAAAATAAATAAAGAAGCTGCTAAACTTTCTTTTTAGCAGCTTCTTCTATTATAGATTTTTTACCAATTGTTCTGGTAATAATATCTTTTTCTAAACTCCAGCCTCTTGCAGGCGAATATTCACGTCCGTACCAAATAATCTGTAAATGAAGATCGTTCCACGTGTCTTTTGGAAACAATCTTTTAGCATCCTTTTCAGTTTGAACAACATTTTTTCCATTCGAAAGATTCCATCTGTGCATCAGTCTGTGAATATGCGTATCAACCGGAAAAGCTGGAACCCCAAAAGCCTGAGACATGACAACACTTGCTGTTTTATGTCCAACTGCCGGTAAAGCTTCAAGTGCTTCAAAACTCTGCGGAACTTCACCATTATGCTTTTCAATCAAAATTTCAGATAAACCATGAATTCCCTTAGATTTCATTGGCGACAAACCACACGGACGAATAATTTCCTTGATTTCTTCTATAGACATCTTCACCATATCATACGGATTATCAGCCTTGGCAAACAAAAGCGGTGTAATTTGGTTCACGCGGACATCTGTACATTGCGCCGAAAGTAAAACAGCAATTAATAAGGTATAAGGGTCTTTATGATCAAGAGGGACAGGTATAGTAGGGTAGAGTTCTTTTAACGTATTTATAACAAATTGTACGCGAGCTTCTTTATTCATTTCCGTAATTTTAAAGTGTAAAAATAGGGAATTATAAGTTAGGAGTTATCTTTGTTTTTAAATCTAAAATCAACAATCTGAAATCTAAAATAAAAAATATGACAACATTAAAAGCAGGCGATAAAGCACCAAATTTTTCAGGAACAGATCAGGATGGGAAAACACATAAACTGGCAGATTATGCCGGAAAAAAATTAGTAGTATTTTTTTATCCAAAAGCAAGTACGCCTGGATGTACCGCTGAAGCTTGCGATTTGAGAGATAATTTTGAGCGTTTTAAAGCCAATAATTATGAACTTTTAGGTGTAAGCGCCGATAGCCAGAAAGCACAGTCAAAATTTAAAGATAAATATGAATTTCCTTTTCCGTTAATTGCTGATGAAGATAAATCAGTAATCAATGCTTTTGGAGTTTGGGGACCAAAAAAATTCATGGGAAGAGAATATGACGGAATCCACAGAACCACTTTTGTAATCAACGAAAAAGGAATCATTGAAGAAGTAATCGAAAAAGTAAAAACAAAAGAACACGCAGCGCAGATTTTGAAATAGTTTTTTGTTTCAGGTTTCAAGTTTCATGTTGTTTTGCGTGTAGTTTTACCGCAAAGATTCTGTGTTGATTTCCAAATTAAAATCTTAATTTTTATTAGTTTTGTTTTTTCAAGACAGTCTTTGAGCTAGTCTCTATAGCGTGTAAAGCCATTTGTGTTTTCACGCTATTTTTTG
>NZ_JAJQXA010000009.1:0-8285 GCF_021245985.1 Flavobacterium soyae
ATGATGCTTCGAATACCTATACGATAAACCCTTCGGCAGGTGTTTCCCAGTCGGGGGATACTGTAACGGCACCGGCAGGAAGCTATACGGTAACGGCTTCAGCAAACGGCTGCACTTCGGGTGCATCTCCGGCAGCGGTAATTTCAGAATATATTTGTGCTGAAGATGATACACCTTTATCAGTTAATGGTTTAGTTGGAGGATCAATTTCAACTATTTTTGCCAATGATAAAATTAATGGAGTATCTTTTCTTCCAGCAGATGTTGTTTTGACAATAGGTACTCTTCCAACAGGAATTACTTTTAATTCTAATGGAACGATAGATGTAGCTCCAAATACAGCTGTAGGAACACATGTAATTATTTATACGATTTGTAAGTCAACGAATACTAGCATTTGTGATTCAGCTACAGTAACGGTTATAATAACAGTCCCGGTTATCGATGCAGTTACTGAAACTGCAGCTGCGATCAACGGAAACACAGGAGGTACGACAGCAGCTTTAACGGCTAATGATACTTTAAATGGAAACCCGGTTGTCATTGGTACAGCGCAAGGAAACGTAAGATTAACAGCAGTAAATGTTCCATCAGGGTTAACCTTAAATGCAGACGGAACTGTTACTGTTGCAGCAAACACACCGGCAGGTACTTACGATGTTGAATACAGCATCTGTGAGGTTACAAACCCGGCAAACTGTGATGCTGTAATCTCAAAAGTTGTGGTAAGCGCAGGAACACTTGCAGCTAATCCAGATACTATTGGATCAGTTACAGCAGGAAATACAGCTCAGACATTACCATTAAATGTATTTGATAACGATACTAAAAACGGAACAGCACTAGTTCCATCAGATGTAAATCTGACTACAGCTGCTGCAGACCCGACAGGATATTTAATTTTAAACCCAGACGGAAGTTTAACCCTAGGTGCTGATGCTCCGGCAGGTACTTATCAATTGACTTATACAATCTGTGAAAAACTAAACCCAACAAACTGCAGTTCAAACACAGTAAGTGTAACGGTAGGGACACCGGTTATCGATGCAGTTACTGAAACTGCAGCTGCGATCAACGGAAACACAGGAGGTACGACAGCAGCTTTAACGGCTAATGATACTTTAAATGGAAACCCGGTTGTAATAGGTACAACGCAAGGAAACGTAACATTAACAGCAGTAAATGTTCCATTAGGCTTAACATTAAACGCAGACGGAACAGTAACAGTTGCAGCAAACACAGCAGCAGGAACTTATGATGTTGAATACCGCATTTGTGAGGTTACAAACCCATCAAATTGCGATGCAGTAATCTCTAAAGTTGTGGTAAGTGCAGGAACACTTGCTGCAAACCCTGATATTATTGGATCGGTTACAGCAGGAAACACACCTCAGACATTACCATTAAATGTATTTGATAACGATACTAAAAACGGAACAGCACTAGTTCCATCAGATGTAAATCTGACTACAGCTGCTGCAGACCCGACAGGATATTTAGTTTTAAATCCAGACGGAAGCTTAACACTAGGGGCTAATGCTCCGGCAGGCACTTATCAATTGACTTATACAATCTGTGAGAAACTAAACCCATCAAACTGCAGTTCAAATACAGTAAGTGTAATAACAGTAGGGACACCGGTTATCGATGCAGTTACCGAAACTACGGCATCTATAAACGGAAACACAGGAGGTACGACAGCAGCTTTAACGGCTAATGATACTTTAAACGGAAACCCGGTTGTCATTGGTACGGCACAAGGAAACGTAACATTAACAGCAGTAAATGTTCCATCAGGGTTAACCTTAAATGCAGACGGAACTGTTACTGTTGCAGCAAACACACCGGCAGGTACTTACGATGTAGAATACCGTATCTGTGAGGTTACGAACCCAACAAACTGTAATGCAGTAATCTCAAAAGTTATGGTAAGCGCAGGAACACTTCTTGCTAATCCAGATACTATAGGATCAGTTACAGCAGGAAATACAGCTCAGACATTACCATTAAATGTATTTGATAACGATACTAAAAACGGAACAGCACTAGTTCCATCAGATGTAAATCTGACTACAACTATTGCAGATCCAACAGGATATTTAATTTTAAACCCAGACGGAAGTTTAACCCTAGGTGCTGATGCTCCGGCAGGTACTTATCAATTGACTTATACAATCTGTGAGAAACTAAATCCATCAAACTGCAGTTCAAACACAGTAAGTGTAACGGTAGGGACACCGGTTATCAATGCAGTTACAGAAACAACAACATCTATAAACGGAAACACAGGAGGAACAACAGTTTCATTAACAGCTAACGATATTTTAAATGGAAACCCGGTTGTAATCGGCAGTTCAGCCGGACAGGTAACATTAACAGCAGTCAGCGTTCCATCAGGCTTAACCTTAAATGCAGACGGAACAGTAACAGTTGCACCAAACACAGCAGCAGGAACTTATGATGTTGAATACCGCATTTGTGAGGTTACGAACCCATCAAATTGCGATGCAGTAATCTCTAAAGTTGTGGTAATTAGCGGGGTGCAATTACAAGCGATTGATGATATAGTTGGATCAGTAGTTGGAATAAATCAGCCTCAAACCATTATAAATGTTTTTGATAATGATACTAACAACGGATTACCAGTTGTAGTAAATGATATAAATCTTTCTATAGTAACTCCAGATCCAACAGGATTCTTAACATTAAATCCTGACGGGACAGTTACATTGGGAGCAAATGCACCAAGAGGAACTTATGAATTGACTTATCAGATTTGTGAAAAGTTGAACCCAACAAACTGTAGTTCAGCTTCGATTAAAGTAACTGTTGATGAACCAACAATGACTGTAACAGCAAGCAGCTACTGTTCTAATAACGTTCCTTATGTGTCATACAATATTGTTGCAGATAATTTTACACCTACTAATTTATTAACAATTCAATGGGTTGATAGTGCAAATAATGTAGTTGCGACTCAAACTAATTTACCATTAAACGGAAATATTTTATGGCCGGGTGCAGTTATAGATGGCAGTGGAAATGGAATAGACTGGCCGGGATGGTTAAATAAAAATGGTCAATGGATAGAAGGGGCTGATGGATTTGAGAAAACGAGACCAGACGTTACAATGGTATTCTCATTAAACCCAACAGCCAGCATTCATGTAAATTATCCGGCAGCTACAGCAGATTGTAATGCAAGACCAACTTTTACTATCAAAGCAAATAATGATACTGCAGGCTCAATAGATATTAGCAAAGGAACCAGCACAGGAATAAATGTTTTTGATAATGACACACAAAACGGATCAGCTGTTATTCCAGCAAATGTAACTTTAAGTACAGTTGTTCCAAATACTCATTTAGTTTTAAATGCAGATGGTACTGTTGATATTAAACCCGGAACACAAACAGGAATTTATCAATTGACATATCAAATATGTGATGTTTCAAGTTCGTCTAATTGCAGCCAGGCAGTTGTAAGCGTTGAAGTTCTGAATACAACTATTCCAGTTACGCCATCAACACCAATTACAGCTAACAATGATGGAGAAATTGCGGTTGACGGAATTAATGGTTCACTAGAATTTATAAATGTTTTAGATAATGATTTATTAAACGGAACTGCAATTAATTCTGCAGATGTTACTATCTCAAACACATCTGGTAATACAAATTTTGAATTTAATGCTGACGGAACCGTAAATGTAAAACCAAATACACCAGCAGGAACTTATCAAATTGCGTATGAAATTTGTGAAAAAGCAGCGACCAGAAATTGCAGTTCAGCAGTATTATCAGTTTTTGTTGAAGTTCCAGGAATCGCAATTGTTAAAACAGCGGTATTTAATGACGATAACAATAACAAAATTGCAAATGCAGGCGAAACAATTACGTACAAATTTGTAGTAACAAACACAGGAAATGTACCATTAACAGGAATCACAATTACAGATCCGCTGCCAGGAGTAATCGTTTCAGGACAGGCTATTGATTTAGCTGTCGGCGAATCAAACGATACTAATTTCAGTGCTCTTTATAAAATAACACAAACCGATATTAATAACGGAACGGTAACGAATCAGGCAAGTGTTAAAGGAAGCAGTGCAAAAGGAGTAGTGGTAGAAGATATTTCAGATAATTCAGGTATCGATGGAGATAAACCTACAGTGATAACATTAAATGGCTGTGAGATCAATGTTATAAATGCTTTATCTCCAAATGGAGATCAGAAAAACGAACGATTCTATATTCAGGGATTAGAATGTTATCCGGATAATACAGTAGAAATTTACAATCGCTGGGGTGTTTTGGTTTTCGAAAAGGACGCATATAATAATGAAGACAGAGTATTTAAAGGATATTCAGAAGGGCGTACAACTATGAAACAATCAGAAGGATTGCCAGTAGGAACCTATTTCTATATTCTAAAATATAAAGACAGCGGTTCAAACCCTCACGAAAAATCAGGTTATTTATATATCAATAAATAAAATTACAAACGGCTTAGTAAGCTAAGCCGTTTTAAAACTCTTATAAATGAAAAAATTAGGCTTAATTTTCATGTTTTTTACAATTGTGTGCTCAGCTCAGCAAGATTCTCAATTCACACAATATATGTATAATACAATCGAAATCAATCCGGCATACGCAGGTTCACGCGGCGTATTAAGTGCTTTCGGTTTATATCGTACACAATGGATTGGTCTTGACGGAGCACCGGAAACAAGTACTTTTTCAGTAAATACACCTTTAAATAATAGTAATTTAGGATTAGGAGTTTCGCTGGTAAATGATAAAATCGGACCAACGAATGAAAATACTTTGTCGGCAGATTTGTCTTATAGTGTTCCAACTTCTGAATCATTTCAGCTTTCATTTGGTATTAAAGCCACAGCAAATCTTTTCAATCTTGATAAAAGTAAATTAAGTTATGAAGATCAAAATGATGAGATGTTTCAGGATTTAAGAAACAAGTTTACACCAAATATTGGAGCCGGAATTTACTGGCATTCAGATCGTGCCTACTTAGGATTATCAGTTCCAAATTTTATCGAAACAAATAGATACGATGATAACGATGTTGCTGTTTTCAAAGAAAAAATAAACTACTATTTCATGGCAGGTTATGTGTTCAATTTAGATCGTTTAGAGTACATAAAATTTAAACCGGCATTATTGACAAAAATGGTAGAAGGAGCTCCTTTACAGGTAGATGTTTCAGGAAATTTTATGTTTAATGACAAGTTTGTTGTTGGTCTTGCATACCGTTGGAGCGCTTCTGTAAGTGCTATGGCTGGTTTTCAGGTTACGAAAGGAATGTATATAGGATACGGTTATGATCATGAGACAACAAATTTAAGAAGATACAATTCGGGATCACATGAGATTTTCCTTCGTTTTGATTTCTTTAATAACTACAGCAAACTTACTTCACCAAGATTCTTTTAATATTTAAATACGAAGATGAAAAAACTAATTTATTTCTTTTTGTTCTTTTGCTATTTCTTCAATGCAAATGCTCAAACCGCCAGTATAAATAATGCAGATAAAAAATATGATAATTACGCTTACGCGGATGCTATAAAGGCTTATGAAAACTTAGTAAAAAAAGGAGTTAAAGAAGAAAGAATATTTCAAAGACTTGGCAATTCCTATTATTTCATAGGAGAATTAGAAGAAGCCCTAAATTACTATCAGGAATTATTTAATTTAAATGAAAATCAAGAAGCCGAGTATATGTACAAGTATGCCCAATGCTTAAAATCAATTGGGAGTTATCGTAAAGCAGATGAAGTTTTAGAAAAATTCAGCCAAAAAGTACCTTTAGATAAAAGAGCAGTTTTGTTTTTAAAGAACAAAAATTATTTAGAAGATATTAAAGCAAATTCTGGACGATTTGATATTGCCGATGCCGGAGTTAACTCAAAAGATTCAGATTACGGAAGCACGATTTTAGACAATAAATTAGTATTTACATCTGCAAGAGATACAGGAGCCATAATCAAAAAGAATTTTAAATGGACAAATAAAGCCATCTCGACATTATATACAGTTGAATTAAATCCTGATGGCAGTATCGAAAAACCAGTACTATTTCATAAAAAGAATTTAAAAGTAAACTTAAATCAATCTACTCCGGTTTTTACAAAAGACGGACAAACAATGTATTTTACCAGAAACAATTCTGTAGACGGTAAAAGAAGACAAAATGAAAATAACATTACGTTTTTAAAACTTTATAAAGCAGTTTTAATTGATAACGAATGGAAAGAAGTTAAGGAACTTCCGTTCAATAGTGACGAATACAGCGTGGCACATCCAGCCTTAAGCACTGATGGAAAAACATTGTATTTTGCGTCAGATATGCCAGGAACACTAGGGCTTTCTGATATATTTAAAGTAAGTATAGCTGCCGACGGAACTTTTGGAACACCAGAAAATTTAGGACCTGAAATTAATACAGAAGGAAGAGAAACGTTTCCTTTTATTTCTGATGAAAACGAACTTTATTTTGCCAGTGATGGAAGACCTGGTTTAGGCGGACTTGATATTTATGTTTCAAAAATAAACAAAGAAGGTTTATTTGATGAAGTACAAAATGTTGGAGAACCAATAAACAGCATGCAGGACGATTTTGCTTTTATAATTAATAGTAAAAACAGAAATGGTTTTTTCTCTTCAAATAGGGTAAATGGCCAAGGACTTGATGATATTTACAGATTTACAGAAAACCGCAGATTAATTTGCGAACAGCAGTTATCAGGAACAATTACAGATCAGGAAACAAACGAAATACTTTCAAATGTTTCATTGGTTTTGTTTGATGAAGCTGGTAAATCTGCAGTTGAGACAAAATCAGATGCAAACGGAAATTATGTTTTTTCGAATGTAAGATGCGGAAAAAAATATTTTATTAAAACTTCAAAAGAAGATTATTTGTTTAAAGAAGTTTCTGTAACGCTAAAAAAAGCTACAGGCTCAACTTCTCTACAAATCGCTTTAGAAAAGAAACCAAAACCAATAGTAAGAGCAATGCCGGTTGTAATAAAAGGAAACTCTATTAAACCAGTTAAAGTTAACATTACAATAGGAACCGATTTGGTAAAACTTTTAAATATCCCAATGAACTTTTTCGATTTAGGTAAAGCAACAATTAAAAAAGAATCTGAGCCTAAACTGCAAAAAATTGTTGATATGTTAAAACAATATCCAACTATAAAAATAGATATTCGTTCGCATACAGACAGTCGTTCATCATCAGAAAGCAATCAGATTTTATCAGATAAAAGAGCACAGTCTTCTAAAAGCTGGCTGGAACAAAGAGGAATTGATGGAAGCCGCTTAACTGCAAAAGGATACGGAGAAACTCAACTGGTAAATAATTGTGCCGATGGTGTAAAATGTACCGAGAAAGAACATCAGCAAAACAGACGAAGCGAATTTATAATTACAAGTATGTAATTTTATAATATAACAAAAGCCCTTTTCAAATCCAGAAAAGGGCTTTTTATTTATGAATTGATATTGTTATTTTTCGGAATAAACATATCGCTTATTTCACTTAAAAACTCAAATTCATCTAGAGGAAACATTTCTAAAACCATTTCTAAAATCAGAGACACATTCACGGGATTTTTGTTTGTTTCCGAAATTTTATCTGCTTGTTGGTCTAATGTCAAAATGCACATTTTTAGTATATCGGTTATAACGCAGCCAAGTTCATAATAATTTACAAATTTAATCTGAGAAACATTATTTTCTGTTTTGTCCTCAGGGGATTTTAAGGCTCGGAAATATCTGGCGGTTAATTTTTCTAATTGCTCTAATTTTTTAATTTCATTTGTTTCCATATAATATGTTTTCAGCAAATGTAATATTATATTTCAAACACGACATATATGTCGTAGTTATTTTTTTCACAGTTTAATAGATTTGATTTGTGGAAAAAAATAAATACGAGTTAGAGATTATTAAATTAGGTTTATTAATCAAGGAACTCAGAGGAAAAGAAAAGATTACACAAGAACAATTGTCAACATTATGTAATGTTGATGTAAGAACTATTCAAAGAATTGAAAAAGGAAAACAAAACATTACCATTAGTTTACTTTTTTCATTAGCTGATTCATTGAAAATAGAATCAAGTGTATTAATAGGTAAAATATTTTCTGAAAATCCATAATAAATCAATTAGACTTCCAAATTAAAACTCTTAATATAATCCCTACGGGATATTTTTGGGTTGGGATTTCTTTATTTTCTACCGATATTTAACTCCT
>NZ_JAJQXA010000009.1:8382-230678 GCF_021245985.1 Flavobacterium soyae
CCTAACGGAGTTTTTATAGGAACTAAATATTGGTAAAAAATATTTCGTAGAAATTATATATCGGTAGCCATTCCAAAATGTCGACATGCATTTTGTCTCGTAGAGACTATACATTTCATATTGTTTTTATATAATCCCTACGGGATATTTTTGGGTTGGGATTTCTTTATTTTCTACCGATATTTAACTCCTAACGGAGTTTTTATAGGAACTAAATATTGGTAAAAAATATTTCGTAGAAATTATATATCGGTAGCCATTCCAAAATGTCGACATGCATTTTGTCTCGTAGAGACTATACATTTCATATTGTTTTTTATATAATCCCTACGGGATATTTTTGGGTTGGGATTTCTTTTTTTCTACCGATATGTAACTCCTAACGGAGTTTTTATAGGAATTAAATATTGATAAAAATATTTCGTAGAAATTATATATCGGTAGCTCTTGCAAAATATCGCCATGCATTTTGTCCCGTAGGGACTATACATTTCATATTGTTTTTTATATAATCCCTACGGGATATTTTTGGGTTGGGGTTTCTTTTTTTTTTCTACCGATATGTAAGTCCTAGCGGAGTATTTTTGTAAGAATTAAACATTGAAAAATATTTCGTAGAAATTATATATCGGTAGCTCTTGCAAAATATCGCCATGCATTTTGTCCCATAGGGACTATACATTTAATATTGTTTCATATCTCCCTACGGGAAATTATTGGACGAATGATTTCATTTTTTCTACCAACCAATTACTCCTAACGAACTATTCCATACAAATTATAACATTTGATTTTACCGATATTTAACTCGTAATGAAATTTCTTTTAATATTTAATTTCTACGAAACACTCCGTTAGGAGTGACTGGTTGGTAACAAAAAAAATATTAACATGCATTTTGTCCCGTAGGGACATATGATCGTCGATAAAAACATGAATATATAATGAAATTCATGTTTTACACGAACATTTCAAAACGTTAAAAAATCTAATTTTCTACAAAAAACCTTTGTAAATCTTTTCTTTCGTTAGTGTATAATTTCTAAAACTTTAAATTTGATGTATTTTGTTTAAAATGAATGAGTTGTGTTTTTAAAAAATCGATTTCGTTGCAAATCGTATTTGTTTTTATTTTAACTTTATAAATCTAAAATTTTTCAGATATGACTGTACATCAAATACTTAATGCAAAAGGAAGGAATGTTTATTCCGTACGTTCAACAACAACCGTTTTTGAAGCCTTAAAAGTAATGGGCGATAAAAATATAGGCGCCATTCTTGTTATTGACGGAAACGACTTAAAAGGGATTTTGTCTGAGAGGGATTATGCTCGAAAAATTGTTTTAAAAGATAAATCTTCAAAAGAAACTTTCGTACATGAAATTATGGAAAGCACTGTTTTCTCAGTACAGCTTTCAAATAATATTGAAGACTGCATGGAACTTATGAGTTCAAAAAGAATCAGACATCTTCCTGTTTTAGAAGATGGAATAGTAGTGGGGATTATTTCAATCAGCGATGTTGTTAAGGCGATTATCGAAATTCAAAAAGACACTATTAATCACTTAAACTCTTATATCTCACAGTAAATACACTTATTAAAATACTTTTTTAGATAGTCCGGAACAAGCCGGACTATTTTTTTTGACTTTTCAATTTTGATATTTTAACAAAAGAAAGAACCAAAACGCCCCATTTTAAAACTAAGACTTATATCTTTGTAAGCTAGAATAAAAGCTAAAATAATGAACAAAGAGAGTAAAAAAAGAGAGGCGTTAGTGTACCACGCAGAGCCAACTCCAGGAAAAATTCAGGTAGTTCCAACAAAAAAATATGCAACCCAAAGAGATTTATCGCTGGCTTATTCGCCAGGTGTTGCAGAGCCTTGTTTAGCAATTGCAGAAAACATTGATGATGTTTACAAATACACAGCTAAAGGAAATTTAGTTGCCGTAATCTCAAACGGTACAGCTGTTTTGGGTCTGGGAGATATAGGCCCTGAGGCAGGAAAACCTGTAATGGAAGGAAAAGGTTTGTTGTTTAAAATATTCTCTGACATTGACGTTTTTGATATCGAAGTTGATACAAAAAACGTAGAAGAATTTATTCAGACTGTAAAAAATATTGCTCCAACTTTTGGAGGTATTAATCTTGAAGATATCAAAGCACCGGAATCTTTTGAAATCGAAAGAAGATTAATAGAAGAATTAGATATTCCGGTAATGCACGATGACCAGCACGGAACCGCAATTATTTCTTCTGCAGCATTAATCAATGCGCTTGAATTAGCAGGTAAAAAAGCCGAAGATGTAAAAGTAGTAGTTTCCGGAGCAGGATCTGCGGCGATTGCCTGTACAGATTTATATGTTTTATTGGGCGTAAAAGTTGAGAACATTTTAATGTTTAATAGTAAGGGACTTTTAACAAAAGACAATCCTTCATTATCAGAATTACAATTAAAATATGCAATTGACGGCCCAAAAATTGAATTAGCAGAAGCTGTAAATGGAGCTGATGTTTTCATCGGATTATCATCTGGAGATATTCTTTCGCCAGAAATGTTATTGACCATGAAAGACAACCCGATTGTTTTTGCAATGGCAAATCCAAATCCGGAAATCGATTATAATTTAGCTGTAGAAACTCGTAAAGACGTTATTATGGCTACAGGCCGTTCTGATTTTCCTAATCAGGTAAATAACGTTTTAGGATTCCCTTATATTTTTAGAGGAGCGTTAGACGTACGTGCTACAAAAATTAACGAAGCTATGAAAATGGCGGCTGTAAAAGCATTGGCTATTTTAGCAAAAGAACCGGTTCCAGAACAGGTTAACGTAGCTTACGGAGCAACAAAATTAGGTTTCGGGCAGGAATATATTATCCCTAAACCATTTGATCCTAGATTAATTACTATTGTAGCACCTGCAGTTGCAAAAGCGGCAATGGAATCTGGAGTAGCAAAAAATCCTATTACAGACTGGGCTGCTTATGAGGATAAGCTTCGCGAACGTATGGGTAATGATAATAAAATGGTACGTTTAATTACAAACCGTGCTAAATTAGAACCTAAACGAATTGTTTTTGCTGAGGCAGATCAATTAAATGTATTAAAAGCAGCGCAGATTGTACACGAAGACGGAATTGGTATTCCGGTTTTATTAGGAAGCAGAGAAACTATTTTAGAATTAAAAGAGGAACTAGGTTTTGATGCTGAATTAGAAATCATTGATCCTAAAACAAACGAGGAAGAAGCAAGACGTAACAGATTTGCAGCTTCATACTGGGAAACAAGAGAACGAAGAGGAGTTTCATTGCTTGATGCTCAAAAATTCATGCGCGAAAGAAACTATTTTGCAGCCATGATGGTAAACGAAGGCGAGGCAGATGCTCTTGTTACAGGTTACTCAAGAAGTTATCCAAGTGTAGTAAAACCAATGCTTCAATTAATTGAAAAAGCACACGGAGCTTCGCTTGTCGCAACAGCAAATATGATGCTTACATCTCGCGGCCCAATGTTTTTATCAGATACTGCTATAAACATTAATCCATCTTCTGAAGATTTAGTGAACATAGCCTTGATGACTGCTAAAACAGCAAAAATGTTCGGAATTGAGCCTGTTATTGCAATGGTTTCATATTCAAACTTTGGTTCATCAACACATCAAAATGCTTCAAAAGTAAGAGATGCTGTAGCGTATTTGCATAAAAATCACCCGGAGATGGTCGTAGATGGTGAAATTCAGGCAGACTTTGCTTTAAATTCAGAAATGCTGCAGGAAAAATTCCCTTTCTCTAAATTAGCAGGAAAGAAAGTAAATACACTGGTATTCCCTAACTTAGAGTCGGCAAACATCACTTATAAGTTGATGAAGGAATTGAATAAATCAGCTTCTATTGGACCAATTATGATGGGAATGAATAAACCGGTTCACATTTTTCAATTAGGAGCAAGCGTTGAAGAAATGGTAAACATGGCAGCAATTGCTGTTATCGACGCTCAGGAAAAACAAAATAAAAAAAATAAATTAGCTCAATAGCAGCCATTATATAAGGATCAAATAAAATTGTCTTATTTTTATTGCATTTTTATTATATTTGATACTTATTAATAATACTTATGATAGCACATTTGCAGGGGAAATTAGTTGAAAAAAATCCCACGGAAGTTGTAATTGATTGCGGTGGAGTAGGATACCTCGTAAATATTTCTTTACATACTTTTTCATTAATCCCTAATGCTGATTTTATAAAATTGTATACGCATCTTCAAATAAAAGAAGATGCGCATACTTTATTCGGATTTGTAGAAAAATCTGAACGTGAAATATTTAGAATGCTTTTGTCTGTTTCTGGAATTGGGGCAAACATTGCACGAACAATGCTTTCTTCGATAGAACCAAGACAAATTATTAATGCAATTGCCTCGGGAGATGTTGGCTTAATTCAATCTATAAAAGGAATTGGAAACAAAACTGCGCAGCGAGTAATACTTGATTTGAAGGAAAAAGTGTTAAAATTGTACGATTTGGACGAAGTTTCAGTAGTCCAAAACAATACAAATCGAGATGAAGCGTTATCTGCTTTGGAAGTTTTAGGATTCGTTCGAAAAACTTCTGAAAAAGTAGTAGAAAAGATCGTTAAAGAAGATCCTCAAGCTACAGTAGAAACGATCATTAAAAAGGCTTTAAAAAGCTTATAAAATCAATTTTTTATAACCAATTGTATGCGTAAAATTTGTATTTTTTTACTGGTTTTATTTTGTGGTAACGTTATGCGATCACAAGTAAATCCGGCGGTTCAAGATACAACAAAAACTCAATTTTCTGTAGGGAAACTTGAGTTAGAAAATCCTCCAAGCATACTTTCGGCATATAAATATGATCCTATTACAGATCGATATATTTACACCAATTCGGTTGATGGTTTTTCAATCGATTATCCTATTGTTTTAACTCCCAAAGAATATGAAGATTTAGTTCTAAAAGAATCACGAAGAGATTATTTTAGAAAAAAAGCAGATGCAATCGACGGCAAAAAAAACGGAGCCGAAGCGGCTAAAAAAGATTTACTGCCAAGATACTATATCAATTCAAGTCTTTTTGAAAGCGTTTTTGGAAGTAACACCATTGATGTAAAACCTACAGGTTCTGTCGAAATGGATTTAGGTGTTCGTTACACTAAACAAGACAACCCTTCATTCTCACCTCGAAACAGATCAAGTCTTACATTCGACTTTGACCAGCGTATTAGTATGAGTTTAATGGGGAAAGTAGGGACAAGATTAGAAGTAAATGCTAATTACGATACCCAATCGACATTTGCATTTCAAAACTTATTTAAATTAGCTTATACTCCTTCCGAAGATGATATTATTCAAAAAGTAGAAGTTGGTAACGTCAGCATGCCGCTTAATAGCACTTTAATTCGCGGGGCACAAAGTTTATTTGGGGTAAAAGCACAATTGCAATTTGGAAAAACTACCATTACAGGAGTTTTCTCTGAACAAAAATCACAGACAAAAAGTGTAGTTGCAGAAAACGGAGGTACAGTTCAAAACTTCGATTTATATGCTTTAGATTATGATAATGATCGTCACTTTTTCTTATCTCAGTATTTTAGAAATAAGTACGATGCATCATTAAAAAAATACCCGTTTATTGACAGCCGTGTTCAAATTACAAGATTAGAAGTCTGGGTAACCAACAAACAAAATCGTGTAAGCACAAACAATAATAACCTTAGAAATATCATTGCGCTTCAGGATTTAGGTGAAGCTCAAATAACAGGAGTTCCGGATAACGAAGTTGTAGTTATTAGTTCAACAGCAGGATTTTTCAACAATCCGATAGATTCGCCAACTAATAACAATAACAATAAGTACGATCCGGCAACAATAGGTCAGGCAAGTTCTTTCTTAAATTCTAAAATTAGAGAAATTGTAACAGCAAAATCTGGATTCAACAACACAAATGTCAGCGAAGCAACTGATTATTCTGTTTTAGAAAATGCCAGAAAATTAACTACTGCAGAATATACATTTAATCCACAGTTAGGATACCTTTCTTTGCAGCAGCGTTTGGCAAATGATGAAATTTTGGCCGTTGCCTTCGAATATACAATTGGAGGCAAAGTGTATCAGGTTGGGGAATTTGGCAGTGATGGTGTTGATGGAACAGTTGTAACAGGAAATAACAATGCAAATCAGGCAATTATTACGCAGAGTTTAGTTTTGAAAATGCTGAAAAGTAATTTGACAAACGTTCAAAATCCGGTTTGGAACCTGATGATGAAAAACGTTTATCAAATTCCGCAGGCCTATCAAATTAAACAAGACGATTTCAGGTTAAATATTCTTTACACAGATCCTTCGCCAATAAATTATATCACGCCGGTTCAAGGGTCAAGTTTTCCGCCAAACCCAACATCGGATATGAAGGTAGATCAAACCCCATTATTGAATGTTTTCAACCTGGACCGTTTAAATTATAATAATGATCCACAGGCTGGCGGAGATGGTTTCTTCGATTATATTCCGGGCATTACGGTTGACGTTCAAAATGGGCGAATAATATTTACAACAAAAGAGCCTTTTGGGGAACTTATATTCAATAAATTACAAACAGGCGGAGGAGAGAGTTATAACGATCCGGCAACCTATAATGCAAACCAGCAGAAGTACGTATTTAGAAATATGTACCGAAATACACAAGCGGGTGCATTGCAGGACAGTGATAAAAACAAATTCTTATTAAGAGGAAAATACAAATCATCCGGAAGTAACGGAATCCCTATTGGGGCATTCAATGTGCCGCAGGGTTCTGTTGTAGTTACAGCAGCCGGAAGAGTTTTAGTCGAAGGAATAGATTACAGCGTCGATTATCAATTAGGAAGAGTACAAATTCTTGATCCTTCACTGCAGGCATCAAATACTCCAATTGAAGTTTCGTTAGAAAATAATTCAATCTTCGGACAGCAGACTCGAAGATTTATGGGATTGAATGTTGAGCATAAAATTTCGGATAAATTTGTAGTAGGTGGAACTTTCTTAAAAATGACAGAAAGACCATTTACTCAAAAATCAAGTTATGGGCAGGAATCTGTAAACAATACTATTTTTGGATTTAATGGAAACTATTCTACAGAAGTTCCATTTTTAACCAGATTAGCAAACAAGCTTCCAAATGTTGATACAGATGTTCCTTCGAATTTATCTATTCGAGGTGAAGTTGCATTTTTAAAACCGGATGCGCCAAAAGCCAGTGATTTTGAAGGTGAAGCAACAATATACATTGATGATTTTGAAGGTTCGCAGTCAACCATTGATATGCGTTCTGCATATGCGTGGAGTTTAGCTTCGACACCATATATAAATTCTATTACAGATAATACTTTTAATGCAAATTCAAACACTCTGGATTACGGTTTTAAAAGAGCAAAATTATCATGGTATACAATTGACCCGGTATTTTATACCTCAAAACCATCAGGAATCTCAAATGACGATTTATCATTAAATACAACAAGAAGGATTTACAGCAGAGAGTTGTATCCAAATACAGATATTGCTCAGGGACAGATTCAGGTTGTCAATACATTGGATTTAACTTATTATCCATCTGAAAGAGGTCCATATAATAATAATCCTGATTTTGCGACAACCAGTCCGACAACAAATTTTGGTGGAATTATGCGTGCTTTAAATTCAACCAATTTTGAACAGGGAAATGTCGAGTATATCCAGTTTTGGGTTTTGGATCCTTATGTAGGAAACTCAGAAGCTCCGGTAAATAATACAGGTAAAATTTACTTCAACTTAGGGGAAATCTCTGAGGATGTTTTAAAAGACGGAAGAAAACAATACGAAAATGGATTAGGGCCGGACCAGATTAAGGTTAATCCGAGGCCGCTTTGGGGAGATGTTCCGGCTTCGCAATCTTTAATTTATGCTTTTGATACCAATCCTGACAATAGAAAAAATCAGGACATTGGTTTAGATGGTTTACCAAGTTCTCAAGAAGGACAAATTTATACAAGTTACGCTGGTGAGGCAGATCCGGCTGCAGATGATTATACTTACTATTTAAATACAGATGGAGGCGTTTTAGAACGCTATAAAAATTATAACGGTACAGAAGGTAACTCTGCAGTAAGCATTGACGATCCAAATCGCGGCTCTACAACGCTGCCGGATGTTGAAGATATTAACCGTGACAATACGATGAGTACTATAAATGCATATTATGAATATAGCATCGATATTAAGCCGGGAATGCAGGTTGGTCAAAATTACATTACAGATATTCGTGAGCCAGGTGATTTAGGGCCTATAGAATTGCCAAATGGCGGAACCACAACTGCCAGATGGATTCAGTTTAAAATCCCTGTTTCGCAGCCTCAAAACACAATTGGAAATATTACAGACTTTAGATCTATTCGTTTTATGCGTATGTTCATGACTGGATTTAGCGGTCAGACAACTGTTCGTTTTGGAGCTTTAGATTTAGTAAGAGGAGAATGGAGAAGATATACAGGAACACTAGATGTTAATCACCCAAAACCAGACGATTCTACTGTAGAATTTGATGTTGCGGCAGTAAATATTCAGGAAAACAGTAATAAATGTCCGGTTAACTATGTAATTCCGCCGGGAGTTCAAAGAGAGCAGCTGTACAATAACAATACAGTTATCAATCAAAATGAGCAGGCATTAGCAGTAAGAGTTGCAGGTTCAGGTTTACAGTATCAGGATTCAAGAGCAGTTTTCAAAAATGTAAGTGTAGATATGCGTCAGTATAAAAAACTAAAAATGTTTTTACACGCCGAATCTCTGCCAAATGAAAATACACTTCAAAATGATGAAATGGTAGGTTTTATCCGTTTTGGAAATGACTTTACACAAAACTTTTATCAGGTCGAAATTCCATTAAAAGTAACTCCTACAGGAGGGTCTTGTGCAATAAGCGCGGATCAGGTTTGGATGGAAGAAAATGATATTGATTTAGCTCTTGAGCTGTTGACCAAAATGAAAATCAAGGGGATGAGCATTGATATCAATTCTACGAAAAGAGATGAGAATGGTATTTATTACCCGGATAATGACCCGGATGTTGAAGGCGGAGATGGTGATGACAAATTAGTTTTAGGTATAAAAGGAAATCCTAATTTTGGTTTAGTTCGAAACTTAATGGTCGGAGTAAAGAGCAGGGCCGATCATAAAGATATTAAAGGAGAGGTTTGGTTTAATGAACTTCGTATGTCTGATTTAGAAAACAAAGGCGGTATGGCAGCGATATTAAATGTCGATACCAATATGGCCGATCTTGCTACTCTTTCTGCAACGGGTAGAAAAAGTACAATTGGTTTCGGGTCTTTAGAACAGGGGGCAAATGAACGCAGCCGTGAAGATATTCAGCAGTATAACATCGTAACTAATTTAAACTTAGGAAAATTACTGCCTAAAAAATGGGGCATTAACCTGCCATTTAATTACGCAATTGGCGAAGAAGTAATTACACCGGAATACGATCCGTTTAATCAGGATATTAAGCTGGATCAGTTAATTAGAGAAACTACAGATGAGGCGGAAAAAGAGAATATCAGAACCCGTGCCGTAGATTATACAAAACGAAAAAGCATCAACTTTATCGGGGTTAGAAAAGATAGGGCAGCCGAGCAAAAACCTCATGTTTATGATGTCGAAAACTTTACATTTTCACAATCCTACAATCAGGTAGAACGCCATGATTATGAAGTAGAAAATTATGAAGACGAACAATCAAATACGGCGGTAAACTATGCCTATACATTCCAGCCAAAAGAAGTTGTTCCGTTTAAGAGCACTAAGTTCATGAAGAAAAGTGATTACTGGAAATTATTAAGTGATTTCAATTTTAATTATCTTCCTTCAAATATATCTTTCAATTCTAATATTTTAAGACAAAGCAACCGTCAGCAGTTTAGGGAAGTTGAAGTGGAGGGCATTGGGCTTGATCCGCTTTACAGACGAAATTTTGCCTTTAATTATCAGTATGGTTTTGGTTTTAATTTAACCAAATCTTTAAAGCTGAATTATAGTGCAACATCAAATAATATCGTTCGAAATTTCTTAAATGATGACAACACACCAAAAGAAGATTTCAATATATGGGATGATTACTGGGATATTGGAACTCCAAACCAGCATGCACAGCAATTGGTGTTAAACTATGAAATTCCAATTAACAAAATTCCAATTTTTGGTTTTGTAAAAGCAAGTTATTCTTATACAGCAGACTATAGCTGGCAGCGTTCTTCGACAGCATTTTCTCAGTATGTCGATGATAATGGTAATGAGTTTGATTTAGGAAATACAATTCAAAATGCGAACTCAAATACACTTACAACGACTTTAAATATGCCTACGCTGTATAAGTATTTAGGGTTAACTCCCGGTGCAAAAAAGCAAGCTAAACCTAAACCAACAGCTCCGCCAAAACCGGGTGAAAAAATTGTAAATACGGCTAAACCAGTCGTGAGTAATAGTCCATTTTATGATGGTTTAATTGGAGTATTGACAAGTATTAAAAATGTTCAGATTAATTATACCAAAAACAGCGGAACGGTTTTACCGGGTTATACGCCAAGTATTGGTTTCTTAGGAACGTCTAAGCCATCTTTAGGGTTTATTTTTGGAAGTCAGGATGATGTGCGTTACGAAGCTGCTAAAAATGGATGGCTTACAACTTATCAGGATTTTAATCAAAGCTATTCGCAGGTTACTAATAAATTGTTGAAGATTACGGTTAATATTGATTTACTGCCAGATTTAAAAGTTGATCTGTCAATGGACCGCTCTTATTCTGAAAATACTTCAGAACAATATAGTGTTGATCCGGCGACGCATGAATATATGCCATTGTCTCCTTACACATACGGAATGTTCTCTATTTCTACAGTATTGATAAAAACAGCTTTTTCGACCAGCAACGAAAACGAGTCGGCTGCATTTGATGATTTTAGAAATAATCGTTTAATAATTGCAAACCGTTTGGCAGAGCAGCATTATGGTTCAGGTGTTGTAATTCCAAGATATGGTGATGCAAACAATCCAATTCCGGCAGATACAGATCCAAATTATGCAATTTATACCGCCAATCAAGGATATCCAATAGGATATACTAAGAGTAATCAGGCCGTATTATTGCCGTCATTTTTGGCTGCCTATACAGGAAGCGATGCTTCTAGTTCATCGACAGATATATTTAGAAGTTTCCCAATTCCAAACTGGAGTATTAAATATAATGGATTAATGCGTTATAAATATTTCAAAGACAAATTTAAGCGTTTTTCATTACAGCATAATTATAGGGCATCTTATACGATCAATCAGTTCAGATCAAATTTTGATTATAATGATTCGCCGAAAGTGCAGGATGTTAATACCAATTTCTTCAATGAAATTATTATGTCGAATATCAATTTGGTAGAACAGTTCAGCCCATTAATTAGAATGGATTTTGAGTTGAAAAGCTCGCTGAGAGTTCTTTCTGAAATTAAAAAAGACAGAGCATTATCAATGAGTTTTGACAATAATTTATTGACAGAAGTTAAAGGTATTGAATATGTAGTTGGTTTAGGGTATCGATTTAAAGATGTTATATTTTCATCAAGACTTGCAGATAACCCAACAGGAATTATTAAAAGCGACATTAACATAAAAGCTGATTTTTCATATAGAAATAATCAAACTTTGGTTCGTTACTTAGATTATGATAATAATCAATTAGCAGCAGGACAAAATATATGGTCATTAAAATTAACAGCAGATTATTCATTCAGTAAAAACCTTACTGCAATATTCTATTATGATCATTCGTTTTCAAAGGCAGTAATTTCAACATCATTCCCGTTAACGAACATTCGATCAGGTTTTACGCTTCGTTATAATTTCGGAAATTAAATTTAGGTTTCTAATCGAGATTTTATTAGAAGATTATTACATTTGTTGCTGAATTATTAAAATATCAATTTTCAAACATACTATTATGAGCATACCAGCAAATTTAAAGTACACAAAAGATCACGAATGGGTTAGCATCGAAGGCGATGTTGCAACTGTAGGAATTACTCATTTTGCACAAAAAGAGTTAGGGGATATTGTGTATGTTGAAGTAGAAACTTTAGATCAGACACTTGATAAAGATGAGGTTTTTGGAACAGTTGAAGCTGTTAAAACAGTTTCTGATTTGTTTTTACCTTTAACTGGAGAAATTATTGCTTTTAATGAAGATTTAGAAAGCGCTCCGGAAACTGTAAATTCTGATCCTTACGGAGCTGGATGGATGATTAAAGTCAAAATTGCTGATGCATCAGAAATAGATACTTTATTATCTGACGAAACTTATAAACAACTTATCGGTGCCTAAACAATTATTGTTAATCTGGGCAATTATCTGCTCTGGAATCATTGCGTATTTTTGTTTAATAGATTCAAGTAATGTTCCGGCGGTAAATATACCGAGTATTGACAAGATTGTGCATTTTTGTTTTCACTTTGGATTTACCCTTTCCTGGATTTTGTTTTTCAAGAAAGAGCTCAAAGGAAAAGATGCTAATGACTATAAAGCTTATTTAATTTCGTTTATTTTTTCTGTTTTCTTTGGAATTACAATCGAAATTTTACAAAGTGTTTTAACAGTAACAAGAGCATCCGATGTATCAGATGTTTTGGCAAATGCATTAGGTGCAGTTGCAGGGGTATTTTCTGCGATAGCTTTTAAAAAACAGATCGATAAAATATAAGAATATAATTACCCACTTCGGTGGGTTTTTTATTGTCATAAAATCAAGCTTTATAAAAGAGCATTTTTTCTGAATTTAAATGTATTTTTGCCTCATTCGATCTAACTTCAATATTATGAATGTTAAGCAATACTTAGATTCTACTTATTTAAAAACTGCTTCTCAAGCCGGAATTTCGGAAGAGGATAATATTATTGTAGTCAAAAAAGCAATTGCAGAAGCAATTCAGGAAAAATTTAAACTCATAATGATTCGACCTGAATATGTGAGTCTGGCCAAAGAAATGATTTTAAAAGAAAATTCGAATTTACTTGTTGGTACAGTAATAGATTTTCCAAAGGGAAACTCAAGTTTAGAATCTAAAATTAAGGAAGCAAATGAAGCAATTGAAAATGGCGCCGATGATTTAGATTTTGTCTGTAATTATGAAGCTTTTAAAGATGGAAATGTTTCATTAATAAAAGAAGAAATTCTAATTGGAACCCAAATAGGTTTAGCCAGTAATAAAACAGTAAAATGGATTATTGAAGTTGCAGCTTTGACTGATAAAGAAATTATTCAGCTTTCGGCTTTAATAAAAAATGTTGTTATATCAAATTTCAAAGAAGAAGATTACGCTTCCGTTTATGTAAAATCATCTACAGGGTTTTATAAAACCGAAAATCATCTGCCGAACGGAGCAACAATCCCTGCTGTTATAATGATGCTGGAAAATGCATCGCCTTTGCCGGTAAAAGCTGCCGGTGGTGTTCGCTCTTATGAAGACGCAGCAGAAATGATTCGTTTAGGAGTTAAACGCATCGGGACTTCGGCAGCAAAAGCGATCGCAGACGGAAAAAATACCACAAATCAATATTAAATCATAAGCCCCCAATCTACGTGAATAAGTTTTTTTTATCTTTTGTTATTACTCTCCTTTCCTTACTTGGTTTTGCACAGCAGACTAATGTAAAATCTGGTTTTACTTCAGAGCAGTTTCCTGTTTTTCCAAACTGTGAAAATCTGGAGGCTAAAAAACTGGAAAATTGCTTTTATAAAGAAGTACAGGATTTTGTCTATAATAATTTTGAAGTTCCTGAAAGTTTAAAACAAAACAATTACAAAGGCGAAGTAAAAGTGTTGTTTGAAGTTGATGCAAACGGAGAGTTCATAGTAATTTATGTAAATGCAGCAAATGATTTATTATCTGAAGAAGCAAAACGAGTTTTTGGAAAATTTCCGAAAATAAAACCTTCGACTTATAACGGAAAACCAACTTACTCAAAATATACAATTTCAATTGATATTCCTTTAAAAAATGCAGACCAACTTGCGGCAGAAGCTTTAGCAGCATCCGAAATTGAAAAACCATTTGAAAAACCATTTGAAAAACCAATGACAGAATTAGACAGTATTGTATACAAAAAGTACAATATGCCAGAGTTTGGAAGTCATTTAAATATACCATTCTCTCATAGTTATTATGCACAGTTTGATGGCGCAATGAATCAGGTGGGAAGTAATAATCATACAGCATCAAAACCTTATACTTATGCTGAGGTTTCAAAATATTATAATTTAAAAGCAGTAAACGAGTCGCTACAGAAAAAAGTTTCGGGCTGGTGGGGAAGAAAACTCTGGAATGAAAACCTTGTGCAGATTCAAGGAGAAGATTACTGGCTGGCATTAAACCCAATTCTTGATTTACAAATGGGAAAAGCTTCAGATCTTGATGCTTCTTATTCGTATGTAAATACCCGTGCACTTAATTTTAGAGGAGGTTTAGGAAAGCAGATCAATTTTACAACAACCATTTTTGAAAGCCAGGGAAGGTTTGCAGGTTATTATAACGATTATGCAGAAACACTAAAACCTTCTGGAGGAAATCCGGCAATTATTCCGGGAATGGGAATTGCTAAGAGATTTAAAACTGATGCATACGATTTTCCTTTGGCAGAAGCCAATATTACTTTTGCACCAAGTAAAATATTTGATCTGCAATTGGGTTATGGAAGAAATTTTATTGGAGACGGATATCGTTCGCTGCTTGAAAGTGATGGAGCAAGCCCTTATCCATACTTTAAAATAAATACCAATTTTTGGAAAATCAAGTATACCAATACTTATATGTGGCTTAAAGATGTTCGTCCAGATGTAACAGTCGACAGAACCTATGCAACAAAATTTATGGCAAACCATTATTTAAGCTGGAATGTTTCGAACAAATTAAACTTTGGTTTTTTTGAATCTGTTGTTTGGACAGATACTAATAACAGAGGATTTGATATCAATTTTGTGAACCCAATTATTTTTTACCGTTCTGTTGAGTTTGCCTCATCATCCCGAAGCGGAAATGCGCTTTTAGGAATCACGTCTAAATACAAATGGAACAACAATGTTAATTTATATGCTCAGTTTTTATTAGACGAATTCTCGATTGGTGATATGAAAGAAGGAGATCAAAGCTGGAAAAATAAATTTGGATATCAATTAGGGGCTAAATACTATAATGCTTTTAAGGTTAAAGACCTGCTTTTGCAATTAGAATACAATCATGTACGTCCTTATGTGTATTCTCATAGTGATCCAATTACGAATTATGGTCATAACAATCAAAGTATTGGGCATCAATGGGGAGGAAATTTTGAAGAATTAATTGCGATTGGCCGTTACCATAAAGGACGTCTTTTTGCCGATGCTAAGTTTACTGTTGGTAAAAGAGGTTTAGATTTTGATACCGCAGAAAACAGTTATAATTATGGAGGAAATATCTATAAAGATTATGATCTAAACCGTCCTTATGATACAGGTGTAAAAGTAGGGCAGGGAAATAAAACCAGCATTTTTATTGCCGATATTCAAGGTGGATATTTAATAAACCCGATAACAAATTTAAAACTATTCGGAAGCTTTATTTATAGAAATTTTGATCCAACCCAGGAAACTGCAACAACATTTAAGCAAAGTACAACCTGGTTTACTATTGGTTTACGTTCTGATATCTTTAACTGGTATTTTGATTACTAGAATTTTTAATAAGATTTTTCGAAATAATAGTGTTAAAGATTGGAAAGTTCCTATTTTGTGCTGGTTTTATTGGAAAAAATCTAATTTTAAAGTCCTAAATTCTATAATCTAATTTGTACATTTGCAGCACTCAAAAAAAATATACAAAGACTACGGTATTGAACGCTGCTAAAAATACAATTTCAATAAAATCAATATTTCTGGATTTCAAAGAGATAACTAAGGCCGGCTTGGCTATTAGTGTTTTGTTTTCTTCAATTGCGGGATATTTATTAGGAGTTAATGACGAACATCCTTTTAAATGGAGTGTTCTAATTATTTTGTCAATAGGCGGCTATTGTATGGTTGGAGCTTCAAATGCTTTCAACCAGGTAATTGAAAAAGATATCGATTCTTTAATGGACCGAACAAAAAACCGTCCGGTTCCTTCCGGACGAATGTCTCCCATAACAGCATTAATTGTCGCAAGCCTGCTTACTATAATAGGTATAGCATTGTTGTATACCATAAATGCAAAGTCGGCAATGTTTGCTGCAATATCAATATTTTTATATACAAGTATATATACTCCTTTAAAAACTGTGACTTCATTGTCGGTTTTTGTTGGAGCTTTTCCGGGGGCAATTCCGTTTATGTTAGGCTGGGTTGCAGCAACGGGAGAATTTGGCATCGAAGCCGGAACATTATTTTTGATTCAGTTTTTCTGGCAGTTTCCTCATTTTTGGGCCATTGGATGGTTTTTGTATGATGATTATGCAAAAGCAGGTATTTTCATGCTTCCAACCGGAAACAAAGATAGAAAAACAGCTCTGCAGGTTATTTTATATACGATTTGGTTAATTATAGCTTCTTTGTTGCCGGTTTTAGGATATACAGGACAGTTATTTATTTCGCCAATAGCAGCAGTTTTAGTGTTTTTACTGGGTTTATGGATGTTGTTTTATGCGGTGCGTTTGTATCAATTGAGAACAGCAAAAGCAGCAAGAACATTAATGCTGGTAAGCGTATCGTATATTTCGTTACTGCAGATTGTATTTATAGTAGATAAATTTTTAAGATAGTTATGGAAATGACAATTAAAGCAAGTGAAGAACAGGTGCAAAAATCAAAATCGGCAAAACTGATTTTGTTATTTGCAATGGTAAGTATGACCATGATGTTTGCAGGATTAGCGAGTGCGTTTGTAGTAAGTAAATCGAGAGCAGACTGGTTGACTAATTTTCAAATACCAACTGCATTTTATTTTAGTACAGCAGTTATTATTGGCTGCAGTGTTACTTTTTATTTAGCAAAAAAAGCAATTGAAAAAGGGAATAGAAGTGCCACTTCTGCGTTTCTTTTAGGAACATTTGCTTTAGGGATTCTATTTGTAATTTTACAATTTAGAGGCTTCGGGCAAATTATAGAAAGCGGTTATTATATGACGGGACAAGGTAGTTCAATTACTACAACTTTCCTTTATGTTATTGCGCTTATGCACCTATTGCACTTAGCAGGCGGATTAATTTCGCTTTTAATTATAATTTATAATCATTTTAAACAAAAATACAATCCGACTCAAACTCTTGGTATAGAACTAGGTGCGATGTATTGGCACTTTTTGGATTTATTATGGGTATTATTATTTTTATTTTTATATTTCTTTAAATAAGAAAAAAACGTAAATTTGGGAACTTTTTAACGAATATCTTTTATGGAAGCGACAGTTACTACTGCAAATAACGACGAAAAAACTTGGGGAGGCGGTGAGCATAGCCAGCCATTAGGAGCAAGTTATGGTAAAATGATGATGTGGTTTTTTATCGTATCTGATGCCTTAACATTCTCTGGATTTTTAGGTGCTTACGGTTTTTCTAGATTTAAATTTATTGAAACATGGCCATTGGCTGACGAAGTGTTTACACACTTTCCTTTTATGCATGGTGTTTCGGCTCCTATGTATTATGTAGCCTTAATGACTTTTATCTTGATTTTCTCATCTGTAACAATGGTTTTAGCTGTTGATGCAGGTCACCAATTAAAGAAAACAAAAGTTGCTATTTACATGTTCTTAACTATTATTGGAGGTTTAATTTTCGTTGGTTCTCAAGCTTGGGAGTGGAAAAACTTCATTAAAGGAGAATATGGTGCAGTTGAAACTAAAGGCGGAAGTTTATTGCAGTTTGTTAAAGCAGATGGAACAAGAGTTGCTCTTGCAGATTTTGCAGTAAAATTGCCAGAACAAAGAGAAGCATTAACAAGAAGCCATGGAACTTGGTTTGTTCAGGATGCAGAGACACAGCCAACTTATACTGTTGCTGAAATTCAGGCAGGTTTTAAAGCACACCCTGATGTATTAATCAGAACTGAAACCCTTACTGCTGAAAAGAAAAAAACTGTTTTAACAAGAGCTGAATCTGAAGCTCGTTTAGTTGACGCAAAATATGTAGTAGAAGGAGCAAACTTAACCAGAAATGAATACGGTAGTAAACTATTCGCTGATTTCTTCTTCTTCATCACAGGATTCCACGGATTCCACGTATTTTCTGGAGTTATCATTAATATCATTATTTTCTTTAATGTATTATTGGGAACTTACGAGAAAAGAAGAAGTTACGAAATGGTAGAGAAAGTTGGTTTATACTGGCACTTTGTAGATTTAGTCTGGGTATTTGTATTTACAGTTTTCTACTTAGTTTAATTTTAGATTTTAATTATTATGTCACACGAGCACGTATCAAATACAAAAAGAATCTGGTTTGTTTTTGCATTACTATCAGTAGTAACTACAGTAGAAGTTATCCTTGGTATTTACAAACCGGGAGTATTAGAGTTTAATCATTTTGTTGGTTTGAATTTGTTAAACTGGATATTTTATATCTTAACAATATTCAAAGCTTATTATATTGTATGGGCATTCATGCACATGGAAGGTGAAAAAAGCAGTCTTAGATGGGCTGTTGTATTGCCAGTTATTTTCCTAGTATTATATTTATTGTTCATCTTGTTGACAGAAGGACACTATATTTATGGGGTTTTTAAAGATTCTACCATTAAATGGAATTTTTAACATGATATTAATTCGAAAAGAAGCTCCGTTTAACGGAGCTTTTTTTATTTTTGTACCTCAATAACTTCCGTTAAAACAATGAAAAAAAATATAGTTCTTTTTGTGCTTTTTGTTTTACCCATTGTAGCCTATTTGTTTTTTGCTTCAGGTGTAAATAGTTTTACAAAACTTCCCATAATTACCCCAAAAATTGCTGACTTTGGAAACTGGAAATCTCTCGACGGAAAAAAAGTTTCTTTAGATAAAAAAATTACTGTTTTAGGTTTTTCCGGTTCTGATATTTTAGGTAACAGAGGAAACTACTTTAACCTTAACGAAAAAATCTACAAACGTTACCACGGTTTCGAAGATCTTCAATTCGTAGTAATCTGTCCGCTCGGAACAGAAAAGGAAGCTCAAAAGCTGGTTGATGCACTAAAACCTTTTACAGATGTTTCTGGCTGGAATTTTGTTTTTGCTTCACCAGATGATATTCAGGCATTTTATAACCAATTACATTTAAAAGGGAAACTCGATGATAAATTGGGTACATCAAATGTTTTTATTGTTGATAAAGAAAGAAACTTAAGAGGCCGCAAAGGCGGGAATAAAGATAAAAAGGACGAGTATAAAGAAGGATACGATACTTTTCATCCATCAGAATTGAGTAATGAGATGCTCGATGACTTTAAAATCATTTTGTATGAATATCGTGCCGCTCTTAAAAAGAACCATAACGCCACAAAACAACTTTAAATACACATATAATGTTCAAAAATAAATCTTACATAGGGATTTCGTTTATTATTTTGATTTTCGGAATCTATGCAGTGCCAAAAATTGTTGACAGAATTAAAAATGGTGATGTTGTAAAAGGAAATCGTTTAGACAATGTTGGTTCTAAAAGTTCTAAAGACACAAAATTAATAACGATAGGAGCGGCTCCAAAATTTGAATTGACAAATCAGGATAACGTTAAAATATCTAATGCGGCTTATAAAGGGAAAGTATATGTTTTAGAATTTTTCTTCACGACTTGTCCGTCAATCTGCCCGAAGATGAATATGAGCATGCTGGAAATTGAAAAGACATTTTTTGGCAACCCTAATTTTGGAATCGTTTCCATTACCATTGATCCTACTCATGATACGCCGCAGGTTTTAAAAGATCACGCAAAATTATTAGGTGTAAAATCTTCTACCTGGAATTTCTTAACCGGAGACAGAGCTGCAATTATGGATTTGTCTAATAAAGGATTTAATCTTTATGCCGGAGAAAATTCAAAAGTAAGCGGAGGATTTGAACATTCTGGATTGTTTGCTTTGATTGATAAAGATGGAAACATTCGCTGCCGAAAAGATGAATTTGGAAACCCAAATATCTATTATGATGGCTTAGATAAAAAAGGCGTTAGAGAGATTCAGGAAGATATTAAAATACTATTAGAAGAATAAAAATGGAAGATCATTCATTAGAAAAGAAATACAATAAATACATAATTGCGGTTTCAATTGTTATACCGGTACTCGTAGGGATTCTTTTTGCCATCAAATTAAAAGATTTTGGAATCAATGTAGAACCGCTTTCCTTTTTACCTCCAATTTATGCTTCTACAAATGGCCTTACAGCTATTGTTTTAGTTGCAGCAGTAATTGCAGTTAAAAACGGAAAACTTAAACTGCACGAACGTTTAATGACTTTTGCAATTGCTTTGTCTTTGGCTTTTTTGGCGATGTATGTTGCGTACCATATGACTGCTGACTCCACTAAATTTGGTGATGTAAATCATGACGGAATTTTAGATGCGGTAGAAAAAGCTAAAATTGGTGCTGTTAGATATTTATATGCATTCATTTTAATAACGCATATTCTTTTATCCATTATAATTATTCCGTTTGTGTTAGTAACGTATGTACGAGCACTTGCGAAGCGTTTTGATAAACACAAAAAAATAGCTAAAATAACATTCCCACTTTGGTTATATGTTGCAGTAACAGGTGTTGTAGTTTATTTAATGATTTCTCCTTACTATGCAAACTAAAACTCAAAACTCAAATTCTAAATTCCAAAGCTTTATTTTTGGAATTTGTATTTTTCTAATTGGAATTTCGGCGAATGCCCAATGTGCTATGTGCCGCGCCGCGCTTGCAGGAGATTCTAACATAAAAAAAGCAGAAGCTGTAAATGACGGAATCGTTTTTTTAATGATAATCCCATATTTACTTGTAGCCATAATTGGTTTTCTTATTTATAAGATGTACCGGTCTAAAAAGAAAAATGAGGCTGTCTCAAAAGTAAAATCAAGCTGTTGAGAATTGCGTAAATGGAAAATTTCTCCGATAGGTATCCGAATAAAAAAGAGGTTGTCTCGACTTTTGAGACAGCCTCATTTTTTATTTCAATTTTTTATTTCAATCCATTAACTGAGACATTCACAGTTCCGTTTATTTTGATAAAAGCGATAATTGCCTGATTCGTTAATTGAATTTTGTCAAACTGAATATCATCCATTTTTCCATTTACAAAAACGCCCGGCATTGGCGAATAATTTTTAAGATAGGCGGCCATATTTTTCTTGCCTTCTTCTAAATTAGGCTGTATCGAATATCTGCAGCTTTCTTCCATTTTTCTTAATACAAAACCTTGCGCAAGCCAGTTTGCAGTTCGCATTAATCTGCTTTTGGTGTCTAAAACATAATCGAGTTTGTCAAAATAAATTTCCTTTGTCTGTGCATTATATTGCGGAATTCCGTTTAAATAAAGTGTTCCGTCTACAGAACCTAAAACATCAAGCGCAATAATCATTTTTCCGTTTTTATGCCAGATCGAAACATTTTTAACCGTTACTTTTTTACTTCCTGAGCCAAATTCCTGTCCTGCAAAATTCTTCGTCATAATTTTTGAAGCATCAATATAGCTTGAAATCGCTGCAATATTTGCCGAAATCTGATTTGGGATTTTGGTAACCGGTTTCAAAACAATTTTACTCGCATTAAATTTAGATTCCGGCTGCTTGCCTACAATAGTTTCCATGTTGCATTTCATTCCCATTTCGAGTAAAAAAGAATCATTTTTCAGTTTTGCGTTTGTAGAATAAACTTCAACGGGAACAATTCTTAACCAGCTTTCATAAGTATCGCTCATTTGAAAAGGAGTACAGATTTTTTCTAAAGCCGATAAAACATTCGGTTTAAAATCCATAGATTTTTCAATCGCTTCATCAATCTTATATTCCAGTTTAGATTTAAAAATAGAGATTGCCGGATTAATCAAATAAGTAATCGGCATATTTTTTCCAAAAACAGTCATCGTTGGACTTTCGTTCCAGTCTAAAGATCTGAATTCAGTTTTAGTATTTAATTTCCAATTCGTTAAAGCAACATCGCTGGATAATGTAATAACGCCATTTAAATTAAATTCTCTCGTATCGTAAAGCTCAATACCCATTTTTTTTGTTCCAATTCGGTATTTGATATTCGCTTTAAGCGGAAGAATAGTTTTTATCTTTTTATCAGGATTTGCAGGATCGTTTTGAATTTTTATCGGGGCTTGTTTCCAAATTTTCATTTCAATATCGTCATCTTCGATATTATTGTCTTCATAAATTAATCCGTTTAAGAGAGCATTTGTTTGATTTTCAATATCATTCAGTTTAACTGTAATGGGCAGGTTTATAAATGAAGGATTGGCATCGTAAATTAACGGACTTGCGTCATCTGGTTCTGGTTTTAAAGTTTCTAATTTTTGAGAAGTTGAGCAGCTGAAAAACACCGCAGTTACCGCAAACATTGAGATTATTGAAAAAAATTTCATAATTGATGATTTTTTTAAGTGAAGCAAAATTAAGAAAACAATTAAATTATCTTGATAAAGTGTAACATTTGATAATAACGACCGTCTTATTTAGATAGTGAAACAGAATTATTAACGTTTTATTATCATAATTTACTTATAAAATATATTATTATTGTTTTAAAAATTTAACAATACCATGATCGAAATTAAAGACTTACATAAATCCTATAAAATGGGAAGTTCGGAGCTGCATGTGTTGAAAGGGATAAATTTTAATATTGCAGAAGGAGAATTAGTGGCGATTATGGGATCATCGGGATCTGGAAAATCGACTCTTCTTAATATTTTAGGAATTCTTGATGAAGCCGATTCTGGCAGTTATATTTTAGATAAAACGCCAATTAAGAAATTAAACGAAACATTGGCTTCAAAATACAGGAACAAATTTTTGGGTTTTGTTTTTCAGTCTTTTAATTTGATCAATTATAAAACAGCATTAGACAACGTTGCTATGCCTTTGTATTACCAAGGTGTAAAAAGAAAAGAGCGTTACGATATTGCGATGAAATATCTTGAAAAAGTAGGTTTGGGCTCGCATTCTCATCACTTGCCAAATGAACTTTCAGGAGGGCAGAAACAGCGTGTTGCAATAGCTAGAGCACTGGCTTCGAATCCGAAAGTTTTGCTTGCCGATGAGCCAACGGGAGCTTTAGATACCAAAACTTCCTATGAAGTTATGGAACTTATTCAAGGAATTAACGATGAAGGAAAAACAATTTTGATCGTTACACACGAACCTGATATTGCCGCTATGTGCAAAAGAAATGTGGTCCTGAAAGATGGATTAATTATCGATGATAAATTAGTAGAACAAGTTAGAGCTTCATCTTATGTTTAATATTGAGCGTTGGCAGGAAATATTTGATGCAATTTCCAAAAACCGACTCAGAACATTCCTAACAGGAGTTTCGGTGGCATCGGGTATTTTTATTTTGGTGATTTTGCTTGGAGCAGGAAAAGGGCTTCAAAACGGTATTGAAAAACAATTCGAGCGTGATGCTGCAGGAATTATTGAGGTTTGGTCTGGTACGACGACTAAAGAGTATAAAGGACTGAATCCGGGAAGACAGATTCAGTTTAGAAATAGTGATTACAATCAATCTATTCAAAAATTTGAGGATAAATTAGATTTAAGAGCTTCAACACAAAATTATTGGGGAGCACAATTTGCTTACGGCAAAGAAAATGGGAATTATCAATATAGAGGTGTTAATCCGGATTATGGCGGAATTGAAAACCTTACGATAGTTCAGGGACGATATGTAAATAGTAAAGATTTAGCCAATAACGAAAAAGTCGCTGCGATCGGGATGAAGATAAAAACCGATTTGTTTAAAGACAAAGACGCCCTTGGAAAAGAAATTCAAATTAACAATATCAATTTTAAAGTAATTGGGGTTTTTACAGATCCGGGAGGGGAAAGAGAAGAAGCAAGAGCTTATCTGCCATTGACAACTGTACAAAGAACTTTTGGTGCCGGCGACAAAATCAGTAACATATTTTTTACTTTAAAAAAGACAAAAGATTATGATGAAGCTTTAGCACAATCTGAAAAATTTACTAAAGAATTAAAGGAATTATTGAAAAGTAAAAACGTTGTGGCTCCAGATGATGACGGCGGAATAAATGCCTATAACTCCGTTAAAGATGCCAAACAGTTTTACGATTTAAATTTATATATCAGGTTGTTTTTCTGGTGGGTTGGTATTTGCACCATTATTGCCGGAGTTGTTGGGGTGAGCAACATTATGCTGATTATTGTAAAAGAAAGAACCAAAGAAATCGGAATTAGAAAAGCACTTGGCGCATCGCCATTTTCTATTATTTCGATGATACTTCACGAATCCATTTTTATTACAACAATAGCAGGTTTTACCGGGCTTTTAGCCAGTTTACTGTTGTTAGAATTTGTTGGGCCGATGGTTCAGAGTGAATATTTCAGAAATCCCGAAGTAGATTTTAATGTGGCATTAACGACACTATTTTTACTTGTATTTGCCGGTGCCGTTGCAGGATTTTTTCCAGCATACAGAGCCGCCAAAATTAGACCTATTGTAGCACTTAGAGACGAATAATCATGTTTAAAAAAGATAATTGGGATGAGATTTTACAGGCCTTAACGGCGAATCCCTTCAGAACTATTCTGACGGCTTTTGGTGTATTTTGGGGGATTTTTATTTTGGTGATTCTCCTTGCTGCCGGTAACGGTTTGGAAAACGGAATTAAAAAAGGATTTGACGGAATTGCCACAAATACCATGTTTATGTGGAGCCAGACTACCTCTAAAGCTTATAAAGGACTGCCTAAAACGCGTCGTTATGATTTTAGAAACAGCGATGTTGCAGCTTTAAAAGCGGCTTTACCGGATTTGTTATATGTTTCTCCACGTAATCAGCTGGGAGATTTTAACGGAACAAATAATGTGGTTCGAGGGACAAAAACTTCGGCTTTTACTATTTATGGAGATTATCCAGAGCTGATTAAACAACAGCCGATGGATATTATAAAAGGCAGATTTATAAACCAGCAGGATATTCAGGATAGAAGAAAAGTGGCAATAATTGGTAAAGGGGTTATCAGCGAACTTTACGGAAAAGAGGAAGAATCTGTTGGGTCTTATATCAAAATTAATGGTATCAACTTTATGGTTGTTGGCGTTTATAAGTCTAAACAGCAAGGAGGAAATGCAGAACAGGAACAAAAGAATATTTTTATTCCGTTTACGACTTTTCAGCAGGCTTTTAATTATGGAGATAAAGTAGGATGGATGGCACTTACGGCAAAAGACGAAACATCCATTACCGACTTGAAGCCTAAAATTTTAGAAATAATCAAAGGGCTTCATTCCATAAATCCTGCCGATGACAGAGCAGTAGGAAATTTTGATTTGTATGAACAATTTAACAAGGTGCAGAGTTTGTTTAATATTCTAAAAATCATTGCCTATTTTGTAGGAACATTAGTTTTGATTTCGGGTGTTATTGGAATCTCAAACATTATGCTGATCGTAGTTAAGGAACGCACTAAAGAAATAGGAATTAGAAGAGCTTTAGGAGCAACGCCTGGGGCAATTCGCGGGCAGATTTTATCTGAATCTATATTTCTAACCATCATTTCTGGAATGTTTGGTATTGCGGTAGCAACAGGAATTATTGCACTCTTAAACATGGCATTAGATTCGATGCCGCCCGGAAATGATACCATGTTTGCCAATCCGAGTGTCGATTTAGGAGTTGTATTTGTTGCCTTAATAATATTAGTAGGATCAGGTTTGCTGGCAGGATTTATCCCGGCGCAGACTGCAATTAATGTGAAGCCTGTAGATGCTTTACGAACAGAATAAAATTATCAATCAAAAAATAATCGATTAAACTAAAAAACAAAATGAAAAAAGGAGTAACCGTAACCATTTTAATTTTAATTGCTATAGTCTTTTTTGGCGCGCTTTACTATTTGTACGCAAAGAATCAGGAATCGCCAATTGTTTTTAAGACAGAGAAAGCAGAGATTAAAACGATCGTAAAAAATACAATTGCGACTGGTAATATTCAGCCTGATGAGGAGGTATTAATCAAACCAAACATTTCAGGTATTATTGAACAGGTTTATATCAAAGCAGGAGAAAAAATTAAAGCAGGAGATATGATTGCCAAAATTAGAGTTGTTGCTAACGTTTCTAATGTAAGCAGTACTCAAAATCAGGTTCAGACGGCTAAAATTGCTTTAGATAATCAGGAGAAAATTTATCAAAGACAAAAAACACTTTTTGATAAAGATGTAATTTCTGCCAATGATTTTGATGCAGCTCAAGTGGCTTACAAACAGGCAAAACAAACATATCTGGCTGCTAAACAAAACTTAGATATTGTAAAAACGGGTACTACTACTTCGTTAGGGAATTATGCTAATACCTTAATTCGTTCAACAGTAAACGGAATGGTTTTACAGGTTCCGGTAAAAGTAGGCAACCAGGTTATTGAAAGTAATAATTTCAATGAAGGAACTACAATTGCAAGTGTTGCCGATGTTGGAAGAATGATTTTTATTGGAAAAATTGACGAATCTGAGGTTGGAAAAATCAAAGAAAAAATGCCAATTGAAATCACTGTTGGAGCAATTGAAAATAAAAAATTCGAAGCAGTTTTAACGGATATTGCACCAAAAGGAGTTGTAGAAAACGGAGCAATTCAGTTTGAAATAAAAGCAAGGTTAGAAAATAGAGATGACACATTTATTAGAGCCGGTTTAAGTGCAAATGCATCTATTATTCTTGAAAAAGCAGAGAAAGTTCTGGCTATAAAAGAATCATTAGTTCAATTTGACAAAAAAACTCAAAAACCATATGTAGAAGTTGAAACAGCGCCTCAGAAATTTGAAAGAAGAGATTTAGTTTTGGGTGTAAGCGACGGAATCTATGTTCAGGTTAAAAGCGGAATCAAAAACACGAATAAAATTAAAATCTGGAATCAGGGTTTAATTGACGAGAAAGAAGAGAAAAAGTAATTTGAAACTGTAAAGAGTTTTTTGGGTTTTAAAAATGTTAAATTTGCGTAGTTTGGTATACTGCGCTTTCATTCAAAATATATGAAAATAAATAAATATAATAGTCTTGTTTTTGCCATGTTGTTTGGGTTTGGATTAGCCGGACATGCGCAGTCAAAACAATGGACACTGGAAGAATGTGTGAAATACGCATTAGATAATAACATTACAATTAAATTATCTGAACTGGATGTCAAAACTGCAAATATTGACAAAAAAGGTGCATTAGGAAGTTATCTTCCAACAGTAAACGGAACTGCTTCCCATTCATGGAATATCGGTTTGAACGTTAACCCTGTTACCAATATTGCGACTACACAAACAACGCAGTATTCTTCATTAGGGGTAAACGCAAATGTTGATATTTACAAAGGTTTGCAAAATCAAAATGCATATAGAAAAGCCACTCTTTCTATTATAGCATCAAAATATCAACTGTTGAAAATGCAGGAAGATATTTCGTTGAATGTTGCAAATGCTTTTCTTCAGATTTTATCTAACAAAGAAGATTTAAAAGTAAAGAAAGAACAATTAGCGATTGATGAAAAACGTTATTCGCGTTCCGAAGAAATGGTAAATGCAGGAACAATTCCTCGAGGAGATTTGTTTGACTTAAAAGCTACGGTTGCTACAGATAAACAAAATATTACAGTTTCTGAAAACAATTTATTGATTTCGAAATTAAGTCTGGCCCAGCTTTTACAATTAAAAGAATTTGCTGATTTTGATGTAATTGATGATACAAATGCCAAAGATGAAAATAATATCATGGCGCAGAATCCAATTGATATTTACAATAAAGCAAAAGAAACAAGAACAGAACTAAAATTAGCTCAGACAAATCTTGAAATTGCCGAAAAGAATGTTTCTATTGCAAAAGGAGCTTATCAGCCAACTTTGAGAGGTTTTTATCAATTTAGTACCAGTGCGAGTTATAGTGATAGAATCATAGGAACTGACGGTGCAGGAAATCCAATTTACGCAGGTCCAAATCCAGTTTTTGATCAGTTTAGTGATAACAAAGGACATAATTTTGGTTTTCAATTAAGTGTTCCAATATTTAATGGATTCTCTGCCAAAAACAATGTTGAAAGAAACAAAGTAAGTTTAGAGAAATCTAAAATAGATTTAGAACAAAAAAGTTTAGATTTGCAACGTAACGTTTATACAGCATTTACAGATGCAAAAGGGGCTTTAAATACTTATGAATCTTCAACGATTACTTTAGAAGCAAGACAGCAGGCATACAACTATGCCAAAGAAAAGTATGATGTAGGTTTAATGAATTCATTTGATTTTACACAGGCACAAACTTTGCTTACAAATGCACAATCTGATGTTATCAGAACGAAATACGATTACATGTTTAAAATAAAAATACTTGAATTCTATTTCGGAATTCCAATTGTTCCAATTATTACAAAATAATTATTATGTCAAAAAAAACAGTTTACTTCTTAGTTGGTATAGCCGTAGTTGTTATTGCAGCATTAATAGCATTTAAAGGAGTAATAGGAAATAAAGAAGAAGGAAAAGAAGTTGAAACTTCAAAAGTAACCGCTTCGACAATTGTTGAAACGGTATCGGCAACAGGAAAAATCCAGCCCGAAATTGAAGTGAAAATTTCGCCTGAAGTTTCCGGAGAGATTATTTTGTTAAATGTAAAAGAAGGGCAGGTTGTAAAAAAAGGAGATTTATTGGTCAAAATAAACCCTGATTTATATACCTCAAGCTACAATCGTTCTGTTTCTAATTTATCTGGTACAAAGGCGGGTTTAACACAATCTGAAGCTAGTTTTAAAGAAGCAAAAGCCAATTACGAGCGAAATAAAACCTTGTATGATAAAGGCGTTATTTCAAAATCTGACTGGGATAAATCAATCGCTTCTTTTGAAGTAGCAAAAGCAACAAGACAATCTTCTTACTATAACGTTCAGAGCGCTTCTGCTTCTGTAAATGAAGCAAAAGATAATTTAGGACGTACCACAATTTATGCTCCTGCAGATGGTACAATTTCGGTGCTGAATGTCGAATTGGGAGAACGTGTTTTAGGAACACAGCAAATGGCCGGAACGGAACTTTTAAGAGTTGCGAATCTTAATAACATGGAAGTTGAAGTTGACGTAAACGAAAATGACATCGTAAAAATTAAAATTGGCGACGAAGCAAATGTTGAAGTCGATGCCTATTTAAAAAAGAAATTTAAAGGAGTTGTAACCAGTATTTCAAATTCTGCAAGTACAACATTAACTTCAGATCAGGTTACCAATTTCAAAGTAAAAGTTCGTATTTTAAAAGAATCATATCAGGATTTATTAGAAGGAAAACCAGCGGCGTATTCCCCTTTTAGACCTGGAATGACGGCTACTGTTGATATTATTACAACGACTAAAAACAATGTTTTGGCCGTGCCGATAAGTTCTGTTGTGGTAAAATCTGATACAACTGCTGTAAAAGATTTTACGGTTGAAGATCCAAACGAGAAAAAACCGGCTCCAAAAAGCGACAAGAAATTCGAATGTGTTTTTGTAAAAGTAGGAGACAAAGCTAAAATCAGAATTATTAAAACAGGAATTCAGGATGATACTAATATCGAGGTAATGTCTGGATTAAAACCGGGTGATGTAGTAATTACAGGGCCGTACACAACAGTTTCTAAAGAACTAAATTCCGGGGATAAAGTAAAGCTTAAAAAAGCTGAAGCTCCAAAAAAATAAAAAATAAATATATTTAAGATATTCGTCACTCTGAGCGAAGTCGAAGGCTTATTAAGTAACGAGGGTTTCGACTTCGCTCAGCCAGACATAATAATAAATTTTAAAATTGCACCACACATTGTCTTTCATTCTCAATATCGAAACCGCTACCAAAAACTGCTCAGTCTCAATTGCAAAAAATGGAGAAACTATTTTTTGTAAAGAAATTGCCGAAGAAGGATATTCGCATGCTGAAAAACTTCATGTTTTTATTGAAGAAGTAATCGCAGAATCCGGTATTACAGTTCAGGATTTAGGTGCCATTGCAGTAAGTCAGGGACCAGGTTCCTATACAGGTTTACGAATTGGGGTTTCGGCAGCAAAAGGATTGTGTTTCGCATTAAATATTCCGTTAATTGCTGTAGATACTTTACAGACTTTAGCATCAAAAGCAAATGTTTCTGACGGAAAAATCATCCCGATGCTGGACGCCAGAAGAATGGAAGTATACAGCGAAATTTTTAATGCTGATTTAGAAGTTGAAAGAGGAATTCAGGCGGAGATCATTACAGAAGATTCTTTTGCAGCCTATACAGAAAAACTTTATTTTGTTGGAGATTGTGCAGAGAAATGTAAACCGGTTTTAACTAAAGAAAACTTTGTGTTTTTAGAAGAAATCAAATATCCTTCGGCAAGAGAAATGAGTAAAATCAGTTTTGATAAATATCAAATAAGCGACACTGTTGATGTCGCTTATTTTGAACCTTATTATTTAAAAGATTTTATGATGACACAGCAGCCATCAAAAAAACAATAAACTAATTTTTATTTTTGAACTGTAAACGGCTGAACAGAAATTCCTGCCTGATCTAAAGCTGTTTTACAATTTTCTAAAGTGTCAGAAAAAACAGCTCCATAATTAACATTCTTTGCCCACGGGCGAACTGCAAAATCAACAGAACTAGCTGATAAATTCTTTACGAAAACTTCTGGTGCGGGATTTTTAAGCACTTTTGGGTTTTTGTTTAAAACATCCAATAAAACTTCTTTAGCCTTTTTAATATCAGAATCATAAGAAACTGAGAATGTCAAATCGGCTCTTCTTTCTCCCTGCATCGAATAATTAATAATAGTTCCGTTTGACAATGCACCATTCGGAACAAAAACCGTTTGATTATTTCCGGTAAGCATTTTGGTAACAAAAATCTGAATCTCTAAAACCGTTGCAATAACACCCTGAGCCTCGATTGTATCGCCAACTTTAAAAGGCTTGAAAACGATAATCAGCATTCCGCCCGCAAAATTCGAAAGTGAACCCTGCAGCGATAAACCAACTGCAAGTCCCATCGCACCCAGAATAGCTACAAATGAAGAAGTTTCAATACCAAGTTTTGAAATAAAGGTTACAAACAATAAAACTCTAAGCGCCCACAATAAAATATCAGCAAGGAATTTTGTTAATGTTGGGTCAAGATTTCTCTTCACCATTACTTTTCGAATTACTCTGTTGATTAATCGAATAGCATATAAACCAACAAATAAAATTAGCAGTGCCGAGATTAATTTTGGAGAATAATCGATTAAAATATCAATGAATTTTGCAGCATAACTGCTAAGCTGTTCAGGATTGATGTACATAATATTTGAATAAAAAAACCTTCTCAAAGAGAAGGTAAATTAATTTTGCAAATATAGATATATTTTATTTTTATATGAAAATAGTTTCCATTACTTCTCGTCTTCAGAGTCCAATTCTGTAATCCCGTCTTCGCTCACATCAACTACTGTTTCTGTAACCAGTTTATAATCTTCATTTGCAGTTTCAGTAATTACTTCTTTGATAGAATCAATCACATCGTGTATAGAATCAGATGCCTTTTCGACATAGTCATTCACGGTATCTTTGGTTTGTTCCAGATATTCTGCTGCAGAATCGATTATAGGTTCTGAGGCTTCTTTTGCTTCTTCAAAAGTATTTTCGGCCTGATCTGCAAAATCTACTGCTGTTTCTTTTGCCGAGCCAAACAAATTACTGAAAAATGATGATAATCCCATGGTTTTAAAATGATTAGTTAAGGTTGCAATATTAATTATTTTTGGAGAAAAACAATTTAATTTTTGTTTAATTAATTATGAAAAATAAAAAAGCGCCTCATTTGAGACGCTTAAAATTATATACAATTAAAATTTTTATGCATTTAAAGCTTCAACCTTAATAGATTCATCATTCAGCATACTTTTCAGCATATTTTCGATACCGCTTTTTAAAGTAAAAGTAGAGGATGGGCAACCACTGCAGGCACCTTGTAAAATCACTTTTACAGTCTTATTATCTTCATTGTAAGAATCAAAAGCAATATTACCGCCATCGGCCGCAACTGCCGGTTTTACGTATTCTTCTAAAATATTGATGATCTGCTGCGACGTAACATCTAATTTATCAAATGCTTCATCTTTTGTAATATCATTTTTAGTGGTTGTCTGAATTAAACTTTCATCTAAAACAGTTCCTCCGTTTTCGATAAACTGCTTGATGAACGTTCTTAACTCTAAAGTGATTTCAGACCACTCGTTGATTTCGTATTTGGTTACAGAAATATAATTCTCATCAATAAAAACCTCTTTTACATAAGGAAATTTGAATAATTCCTGTGCCAGCGGAGAAGAAGCTGTCTGGTCTATATTTTTGTATTCAACAGCATTTCTTGTCAGCATCCTGCTCACAACAAATTTAAGTGCAGAAGGATTTGGAGTTGTTTCTCCATAAACCGTAATAGGCTGTTTTTTTGCTTTGTTTTCGTCCGCTTTAATAATAACGCCGCCTTTGTCTACAAATGCTGCAATCTGCTCTGCAACATCGTCCTGAACATCGCTCCATTCTACAATGCTGTATCTTTCGATAGCAATAAAATTTCCCGAAATATAAACGGTTTTTACAAACGGCAGATAGAACAATTGCTGCGCTAAAGGCGAAGCTTGGGCTTCATCAATATTTTTGAATTCAAAGTTTTGATTTTGTGTAATAAAATCTTCAAATTCAAATTTCAATATCGTTGGATTTTGAGTCTCTTTTATCGTGATTTTTGTCATGGTAGTAATTTTTTGCAAATTTACTAAAGTTATTTTCTACTATTACCTATATTTGGTTTTTTAATAAAATAATTAAGACTCTCTTCAAATAATTCGTACGGAATTATTAAGAGTGTAAAAATTAGACTAACCAGCCAGCCATTATGAAATTAAAAATCAAGTTATTAATTGTTTTTTTAATAACGACTTTTTATACTTATTCTCAAGAAGGAATTCCTGTTTACTCCGATTATTTATCAGATAATTACTACTTGATTCACCCTTCGATGGCGGGAGCTGCAAATTGTGCAAAAATTAGATTGACAGCCAGAAAACAATGGTTTGGTCAGGAAGACGCGCCTTCACTTCAAACTTTAAGTTTTAACGGAAGAGTAGGAGAGCGTTCCGGTGCCGGGATTATTGTTTTTAATGATAAAAACGGATATCATTCAGAAAAAGGAGTAAAGCTGACCTATGCGCATCATATTATGTTTTCTAGAGATGAAGTCGATTTAAATCAGCTTTCATTTGGTATTAGTGGAGGATTGATCCAGAATCAATTAGATGAAACAAAATTTGGCGGTACTTTTGATCCAATTGTTTTTGGTTCGATTCAAAAAGACTCTTATTTTAATGTAGATTTTGGAGCTTCTTATAACTACTTAAATTTTTATGCGCACGCAACGGTTCAGGGAGTGCTTGAAACCAGAAGAGAATTGTATACAGATTATGAAAGTGATAATTTAAGAAAGTTTCTTTTTAGTGCAGGTTATGTATTTGGAAAAAGAGATAAAATTACTTGGGAGCCTTCTATTTTATTTCAATTATTTGATCAGACAAAAGAAAAATCTATTGACCTGAACTTAAAAGCTTATAAGAATTTAGATTTTGGAAGTTTATGGGCAGCTTTATCTTATAGAAGAAGTTTTGACGGTGCTCAATTTAGTTCTGGAAGCGGAGTTTCAACTCAAAAACTGCAATATTTTACCCCAATTGTAGGTGTGAACTTTAAAAACTTTATGTTTGCTTACACCTATTCTCAGGTTACGGGCGATGTAAAATTTGATACTGGCGGATACCACCAGATTACTTTAGGAATTAATATATTTTGCAGAAAGGAACGTTACGACTGTAACTGTCCGGCAATTAATTAAAAATTTTATTATGCTTATTAAATCTGTAAACGGAAAATCACCTTCAATTCCAGAAGATTGCTATATTGCCGAAAATGCAGCTATAGTTGGTGATGTTTCTTTTGGCGTATCTTGCAGTGTTTGGTTTAATGCTGTTGTTCGCGGCGATGTTCACTTTATTAAAATTGGAAATAAAGTAAATATTCAGGATGGGGCAATAATTCACTGCACGTATCAAAAACACCCAACAATTATAGGAAATAATGTTTCTATAGGACATAATGCCATCGTGCACGGTTGTACAATTCACGACAATGTTTTAATAGGAATGGGCGCTATCGTAATGGATAACTGCGTTGTCGAAAGTAATTCGATCGTGGCGGCCGGAGCAGTTTTAACCCAAAATACAGTTGTTCCTTCAGGAACTATTTTTGCCGGTGTTCCTGCCAAAAAGGTAAAAGATATTGACCAGTCTGATTTTGCCGGAGAAATCGAGCGTATTTCAAATAATTACGTAATGTATTCCGGCTGGTTTAAAGAATAAATTCAATAAATTCCAAAATGAAAATTCCAAATTCCAATAGTTATCGACACTTCATTGGAATTTGGAATTTTATTATTTGGAATTTAATAAATTATAAGTTGATTTTTTCGAAGAAGGCGTTTTTATAACTTTCACTTATTGGAATTCGTTTATCACTAATCAAAACTTTATTTTTTTGTATTGATTTTACGTGTTTTATATTGATAATATAAGATCTGTGAATTCTCGAAAATCCTTTGCTTGAAAGCAGATTTTCTAATTTTATTAAACTGATTAAAGTCAGTGTGAATTTATTGTCGGTTGTGTAAATTTTTACATAATCTTTTAATCCTTCAATAAAAAGAATATCCGAAAAATTCATTTTTACATTTTCATATTCAGCCCTTACAAACATAAAATCCTGTTCAGTTTCCGGTGCGGCACTGGTTTCGGAAATTGGCTGAACAGCTGCAGCGGGATTGCTTATTTGCTGTGCCCGAACTACAGATTTTAGAAAACGATGAAACGGAATTGGTTTTACTAAATAATCAACAGCGCCAAGATTAAAACCTTCAACAGCATAATCAGAATAAGCGGTTGTAAAAATTACTAAAGGTTTTTTTTCGATTGTATTTAAAAAGTCAATTCCTGAAAAATGCGGCATTTGAATATCAAGGAAAATCAAATCAATGTTATTTTGATTAATAAACGAAACGGCATCTATTGCATTATTAAAAGTGCTGACCAATTCAAGCGAATCTACTTTCTTGACAAAATCTTCTAATAATTCAACTGCTAAAGGTTCATCATCTATAATTACACATTTCATCTGTTGAAAATTAAGTTTTTAAATTTGTTTTGGCGGTCAAAAGTAATTTTAAACCAATGAATTAAGTTTTAAAATTATCATAAAAATACTGAATTAATTCAAATATCAATTTAACATTTATGTTGTTTTAATTTCGTCTAATTTTAGATTTAGATGAACCCGATAAAAATTATTATCTTGATTAATAGTTAGTTCGTGTGCATTTGGATAAAGTAAATCCAATCGGCTTTGAATATTTACAAGTCCGATACCTGAATTGTCAGGATCTTTTTCATAATTTTCAATAGTATTCTCAATCCAAAAATCCAGATTATTTTCAGAAATGAATATCTTAATTTTTACATGTGTGGCACCTTTGTAATCTGTTCCGTACTTAAAAGCATTTTCTACAAAAGAAATTAAAAGTAAAGGTTCAATAAACTTGTTTTTTGTATTACCGTGAACATTTATTACAATGTCTTCAATATTATTAAGCCTGAGTTTTTGCAGTTCAATATAATTCTGGATGTAATTGATCTCTTTCTCTAAAGCCACCGTTTTATTATCTGTTTCGTAGAGCATATACCGCATTAATTCAGATAAGGTTACGATGGCATCAGGAACCAAATCAGATTTCTTATGTGCCAGAGAATAAATACTGTTTAATGAATTAAATAAAAAATGCGGATTGGTCTGCTTACGCAGATATATCAATTCAGTATTCGTTCTGTGTGTTTCGGCAATTAATTTATTTTGCTGATTATTGTAGAATTCTGTCAGGGTTCTAATAATTGCGCTTATTGTCAATATCAAAATATAAAAGAATGACGGACCGACTCTAAAGAAAAGCGGCTGTCTCATTTCGACTCTTAAATGTTTTCCTTTGGGGAAAAAATTAGGATCTCGAGGAATCATTCTGGCCGGAACGATATTATCGGGCCTCAAATGTCTGAATTCAGGAATAAAATAATTAATCCTTATAACCATGAAAACAGCAATAATTGCAAAAGCAAAAAGAAAATACTGCCAGTATTTTTTTTGTAAAAGAAGGGCAGGAACCAAATAAAAATAATTCAGATAAAACAAAATAATTCCGCTTGCCCATTGTACATAGAAGTCATTATTGATTCTGAAAGGGCTTTCGTAAAACTGAATTAAAGAAGTCAGAATAAAGAACAGCCAAATCATAAAATGGAACAATATTTTATTTGAATTTGAATTTTTAATGGTATCTAGTGTCATTTATAATTTTATTTTTAATAAAATTAATTCATTTTTGGTTACCGTTGGAGATAAGTTTTGTTTGAGTTTTTTAACCACTAAATCGGCTGTTTTTAATGCATCTTCTTCTGTTGAAAAACTTTTATTATCATTTATTACAGGAATAATCGATTGTTTGATTATGATTTTGTCTTTATACGAAATCGAATATCCCCAGCCTGAATTTGTTTTGAATGATTCTGATTTAAAAGCTTCCTTTTTTGCACAGGAAACAATTTGCAAGACCAGAATTAAAAGCAATAAATTCTTCTGGATTTTACTCCAGAAGAATTGTTTAGTATTAATTGTCATCGTCGCTTTGTTCGTCTTGAGGTCTAAATTCCCATGCATCATCAAAGTAAGTAGAACCTACTCTTCCTAACATATAAAAACCGCGATTGTTAATTGTGAAACCTACGGCATCGGTTCTTGTAGCACCTTCCATAGCTGTTCTTTCTTCCCAAAGATCTGTCGAAGGATTGTATTCCCAAACTGTTTTGATGTTTTCACCACCCACAACATACCCTAATCCGTTCATTGAAAAAGCAGAAGCATTAGATCTCGTAATGGCATATTCATCATTCCAGGAGTAATCATCATCAGTATCTTTATCAATATCTCTTTTTCTTGTCCAGACATCAGTTGATGGATCGAATTCCCAAAAATCTTCCTGATAAACACCATTGTTAACCCCAGTTACCAAATAAGCTTTATCTGAAATTATAAATACAGTCGCATTACGTCTCTTATTACCGCTAAATCCGTTTACAAGTGTCCATGTATTTGCCTGGTCGTCATATTGGTAAAAATCTTTCAAATAGTTTCCATCATAACCAGTGCCAAAATAAGCTTTTCCACCGGCCTGAAACCCAACAGCACCATAACGGCCGGTTCCTGCAAAATCAGCTTTTTGAGTCCAGCTGTTGGCAGATGGATCATATTGATAGAAATCCTTTAGTTTATTAGTTCCATCATAACCAAGTCCAACATAACCTTTGTCATTTAATGTAAAGCCAGATGCCGAACTTCTTGCAACACCTGTGAAATTAGCTTTTTGTTCCCAGTAATCTCCAGTAGAGTTGTAAGCCCATAAATCTTTTAAATATTCATCTCCGGTATAACCCGTAGCTACATAAGCATAATCCCCAATTACAAAACTTGTTGCACTAGATCTTGCAGGACCGTCAAACGCTGATTTTTTAATCCAGTTGCCTACTAAATCATCATCATCGTCATCATTGCTGCAGCTTATAAAAAAGAGGCTCGAAAGCAGGGTTGCGAATAATATTCCTTTTTTTAGATTATTCATAGTGTTTAAAATTTATTTATTGTTTGTATTTGATGCCAATTCCTAAAACATATCCGTTACTTATGCTGAAATCATAAACAGTATGATTTTCACCGTCAGTTAATTTGTATTTCTTGTCAAAATCATATCCGGCTTTAAAATTTAAAAACCAGTTTTTGTCAACATTTCTTTCATATTCAAATGATGTTGTCATTTGCGATAAAGCTGCTTTTGCAGCATTTTTATCTATTTCATTCTGAATATTTAAATTGTAAAAACTTCCGTTGAAGCTGTTACTTAAACTAAATTTGTTCCTTATGTTATTCGAATAAGAAATCCTTGAATCCGGAAAACCAATCAGCAAATTAGCATTCTCATTAACTTTATAATTTAAGGATGCTGACGGCAGGAATTTTGGGTTTCCAAAAACATTAGTTCTGGCCGCTCCAATACTTAAAGTTGCTTTTGAATTTAATTGCTGTTTTATTTCAAAACTTCCTAAAAGTGTAAAATCAGAAAAACCTAAATTTTCTTGAAAACTAAACGTTGGCGTAACCGAAAAATTCAGTTTTGTCGAATTTGATATTTCCTGTGAAAATTCAAGTTTGTCCTTAATCTGCTGCAGTCTGTCTAAATTCTCAAACAACTCATAACTGTTTAAATCATAGTTTATATTCAAATTTGAGTATTCGAGCGTATTTGTTATCAGGCTTTTTGAACTTATTTTTTTGCTGAATGAGATACCAATACTTGTTTCGGTAAAATCAATTTTATCAGTAGGCTCTGTTTTTAAATTCATATTTACTGAAAAATTTTCCTGTGCTTTCATATTCAGAAATGACACTAAAAAAACCGAACAAATTATTAACCTTATTTTCATTACTTATTTATTGGTTCAAAAGTAGGTTGGAGAAGGTTTTAAAAAAAAGAAGATATATGTATGGCTCATTTTGATAGACAAAACAGCACTTTTTAAGGTCGAATGAAATATTTATCTGCGAGATTCTATTGTAGATGTTTTTTAGCCGTTTATAGTCTAAAAACACGAGACTGTATATGTTATAGTGTGGTGCAGAAGACTGCATTTTATATTTGTTCAAAAAATTGATTATGAGCAGGTTTTTATTAATGTTAGTTTTTGCTTTTACTATATTTTCATGCGGTACAGATACAGATGCAGGAGAATTTGTTGTTGGTTCTGATTATTTGGCTTTGAGTAATAAAGTTGTTATGATCGATACGTTAACAGTCGAAATGTCAACAATAAATTTTGATTCGCTTATTACCTCGGGGCAAAGCCGTATTTTAATAGGTAATTATGATGATCCGGTTTTTGGGAAAGTAAAATCAAACAGTTATTTCCAGCTTTCAGGAAGCTCCTATGCCTTGAATAATTCGGGTTCAGATACCGAGGCAGTAAATTTTGTTTTTGATTCTATCTCAATGATTTTAAAATATGATAATTATTACTATGGAGATACTACCCAGGTTCAAAAATTTGATATTCATCGATTAACACAAAAAGTAAAACCAAATACTGACGATGACAGTTTTTATAATAACTCTACTTTAAGTTACAGTGACGAAAGTCTGGGCAGTATTTCCTATAAACCCCGTCCAACGGAAAAAGATTCTATTAATATTAGAATGAGTGATGCTTTTGGAGATGCCCTTTTCCAAAAAATAAAAAAGAGGGAAGTTACAGATTTGGATACTTTTACAGAATACTTAAAAGGATTAGTGCTTGTTCCTTCAGCTTCTAATTCATCAAGTGTAATAGGCTTTCATACTTCGACCAGCAGAGTTCGGTTATATTATTCAAAATACCAGGGTGATGCCGATGCCGATTCTTTTTTTATTGATTTCCTGATGTCAAATACTGCTACACAGTTTAACTCCATATCGCTGGATAAAACAGGAACTATAATTCAAAATTTGCCTATTTCAAGCAGTAAACTTTCAAGTTCCTTAACAAACAAAGAGGGTTTTATTCAGTCTGGCACCGGAGTTGCCTGTCGAATCGATTTTCCAAACATAAAACAGCTTAAATATATTTCAGATAACGGAGCCATTGTCGACGCTCAAATGTTTGTAAAGCCTGTAAACAATTCGTATTCTGATAAATATCCTTTGGCAGATTCTTTAAAAGTGTATGTGGGCGATAATCTAAACAGAATTAGCGGCAGTTTGCTTAATGCCGCAGGAACGGCAGTTTATGGTACTTTGAGCCAGAAAAGCGATGAGTTTAATGAAAATATAGGCTATACAATTCCGCTTGGCAGTTTTTTGCAAAAAGAAATGCTGAAAGCATCTGATTCAAGATCGTCCCTGATATTAACACTGCCCGGAATCTCTAAATCAGTTAACAGACTTGTTTTAGGAGATCAAAAACACCCTGAAAATAAAATTCTAATAAAAATTTATTACCTCTCATATTAAATGAAAAAGAAAATAATTTTTGTAAGCTGCTTCATTTTAATGGCGCTGACTTCATTTTCTCAAAGTATTTCGAGTTCGCCATATTCATTGTATGGTTTAGGAAGTGTGTATGATGCAGATTTTGGGGCGATTTCATCAATTGGATCTTCCGGAATTGCTTTGCCATCGGATAGTTTCATCAATAATCTAAATCCGGCGTCTTTAGGCTTTATGCCTTTAAACCATTTCATGCTTGATGTTGGAGGAAAAGCCATTGGGACAACTTATCAAAGCAGCTCCAAAACAGAAAACAGAAATAATTTTCAGTTTTCGCATGTTGCTTTTGCTTTTCCGGTAACAAAAAATTCCGGGTTTAGTGTTGCGCTTAAACCGTATTCGAGTTCTACTTATAAAATTTCAAATCTTTTACTGCCTATAGCAGATAGTCAGGAATCTTATAGTTTGACTGCCGCGGGTTCCGGAGGACTTAATAACTTCGATTTTTCATACGGATATCGTTTTGGTAAAAAGCTGACTGTTGGGGCTTCTGCAGCTTTATTATTTGGAAATATTGTAGACGACCGCACATTCACGATTTTGAATTCCATTACTACAGTACATAAAAAAACAGATTATAACGGACTTCGTGCTACTTTAGGAACGCAGTATAAAATCGATTCGACATTAACAATTGGAACAACTTTTAAACTCCCGGCACAAATTAAAGGATCGAAAGTACAATCTGTTGAAACAATTACTGACGGGGTTTCTAATGTTATTGAGTCTGAAGCAGCGTCTAACGTCGATGATTATTATATGCCTTTAGAAATAGGAATAGGTATCAGCAAACGTTTTAAGAATGTTTTAAACATGACTTTAGATTATGAAAAAAGTTTGTGGAATGATACGAAACAGTCTGAACTTTATGGGGATTTTGTAAATCAGGACAGATTTGCCCTTGGATTTACTTATTTTAATGCTAATAGAAATATTCGTAAATATTGGGACAGGATAAAATATTCTGCGGGAGCAAATTTTGATACCGGCTATCTTGAAGTTGACGGAAAAAGAGTTAACAATGCATCAATTTCTATTGGGATTAATCTGCCAATTGAAAACACTTATTCGGCCTTAAACATTTCATATTCCTATGGTCAAAAGGGCAGGATATCAGATAATCTAATTAAAGAAAATTATCATAAGATATCCATTAATTTATCTTTAGATGGAATTTGGTTTGTGAAACGAAAGTTTGATTAATTCCTTAAAAATCTTTTTCGATTACCGGATATTTATCCTCTAATATAGATCTTAAAACTGCCGGATTTGAGTTAACATAAAATACAGGTTCACTTTTTGGAGTGTCAGTAAAGCCGACTTTTTCACGCAGAATATTTTGTGTCTGCCTTGCGACTGCCTCTCCAGAATCTATGATCTGAATATGCTCAGGAAGTATTTTTTTAATCTGCGGAATTAAATAGGGATAATGACTGCAGCCTAAAACAAGATAATCGATATTTGCATCGATCATAGGCTGCAAATATTCCTTTAATAATTGCGTCATTTCCGGGGAATATAAATTTCCGTCTTCGATTAATTTAACCAGTCCGTGACCAACCTGCTCAATAATTGTAGTATGCTGAAACATCTCTGCAGTTTTATTAAACAGTTCGCTGTTTAAAGTTCCTTTTGTGGCCAGGATTCCAATAACCTGCGTTTTAGAATTATTGGCAGCGGGTTTTATTGCAGGTTCAATTCCTATAAACGGAACATCATAATCATTACGAAGTTCCCAAATTGCATTTGTTGTTGCAGTATTACACGCAACTACAATTAATTTGCAATTATTTTTAAGTAAAAATTCTACATTTTTTTTGCTTAAGGCAACAATCTCTTCCTTTGATTTTTGACCATAGGGAGCATTTTTACTATCGGCTAAATAAATTGTTTTTTCGTTTGGAAGTAAATCGTGAATTTCTTTCCAGATTGAAGTTCCTCCAATACCAGAGTCGAAAATGCCTATAGGATTATTGTTTGTCATAATACAAAATTAGTATTTTTTGGAATAAAAATATATTCCAATTTAGTAGAAATCTGGAAATATTAATGCATTTTAATTTTAAATAAATGTAAAAAAAAACTGCTTAAATTTTTAAAATTTAAGCAGTTTAATTAAAAGAATTCGTTTATTAGAATCCTAAGTCTTTTTTTACGTCAGCAGTAATGTTTGGACCATCAGCTAACAAAAGAGTAGAACCGTCTAAAACGTATTGGAAACCTTTAGCTTTACCAACTTTTTGGATAGAAGCTCTTACTTTTTCCATCAAAGGTTTTACAATGTCAGTTTCTTTTTGTTGAAGTTCTTTTTGAGCATTGTCTCTGTAATCAACAATTCTTTTTTGCATATCCTGAACTTCTTTAGAACGATCCCCGTTTACAGCTTCAGTAACAGTTGCAGCTTCAGCTTCATACTTTTTGATTTTAGTTTGGTATTCGTCAACCATTTTTTTGTATTCAGCATCATATGTCCCACTTAATTTTTGCAGTTGATTTTGAGCATCTAGCATAGCAGGCATTTTCGACATAATCTCGCTAACATCAACATGGGCAACCTTCGCCTGTGCATTCATTGTGTTACTTGCTCCTAAAATAAGTATTGCAGCAATTAGTAAAGTTTTGATTTGTTTCATCATTTTTAAAAATTAATTAATTATTGGTCGTATTTGTTTTTTGTGTTTCGGCCTCTTTCGCTTTTTTAGCCGCTTCTCGTTCCTCGAGTATTTTTTTTCTTCTTTCTTCTAATTCTTTTTTACGCTGTTCGTAAAGCTTTTGTCTTTCTGCCGCTTTATCTACTGCCGGCTCTGTTGTCGTTGGTTCAGTAGTTGCCGCCGCTGCAGGTTTTGCTGTTTCTCCGGTTTTGCCTGTTTCAGTTGTTTTTGCAGTTTCGGTTGTTTTTGCTGGTTCAGAAACCGTGCCATTTTTTTTGGCTTCTCTCTCTGCCTGAATTGCTTTCCTTCTGTCGTCGTATTCTTTTTTCTTAGCTTCCTGCTCCAGTCTTCTGTCTTCAATTAGTTTTTCTCTCGCAGCTTTCCTTTCATCTAAAACTTTTTGACGATCTGACATTGCCGGATTTTCATCAATTGCATTTTCCTTACTTTCTTTAGCTTCCTGATCTTTCAATTGTTTTTTAGTCAACTGTTCTCTTTTCTCGGTTCTGTTTAAAACACGCAGCACCTGATCACTAATATCGAACCTTTTATTGCTGAAAAGCATTGTTAAATCTGACGATTTATCAAAAATGAAATCATAATTTTTAGCCTCGGCAATATCTTGAACAGCTGTAAAAACCTGATCTTGAATTGGCTTTGCCAAAGCTGATTTCTGTCTCATTAAATTTCCGTCAGCTCCAAATTGTTTTTGCTGGTAATCCAGCATTTCGTTTTCAAGAAATTTAATTTCAGTTTCTCTTTCATCAATTAATTCTTTAGTCAATAAAGCTTTTTCGGTCTTAAGATTTTCTTTAAGAGAATTAATGTTTAATTTTTTGGCTTCTATTTCTTGTTTCCACTTTTGAGCTTTTAACTCTAATTGTGCTTTTGCTTCTTTGTAATCAGAAACATTTTCCAAAATATATTCCATATCAATGTAACCGATCCTTGTCGTTTTACCTTGAGCCTGACTTGTATTTACTGCAATCAAGACTAAAAATATAAATAAAAACCGTTGTTTCATAACATTACTTTATTTTGAATTTTTAGCCAAAGGTATTAAAATTTGTACTAAAACCCGCACTAAAACTGTTGTCCAATAATAAAATGTGTTTCCCAGCCATTAGCTTTGTTTGTAACAGACCCAGGAAGGGCATCAAAACCGTAACCGAAATCAATTCCTAATAATCCAAATGCAGGCATGAATACACGTAAACCAGCACCGGCAGAACGACTCAAATCAAACGGATTGTAATCTCTAAACGTTGGATATGACGAACCTGCTTCTAAAAACGTCAAGGCATAAATCGATGCAGACGATTTTAATGTAATAGGATAACGTAATTCCATCGAGAATTTGTTATACACAGTAGCTCCAATCTGTTGTCCTAATGAATTAACAGGTGTCAGCGAGTTGTTCGGATAACCTCTTAATTGTATTGTTTCCCTGCCATCCATAGAATAGTTTGCCATTCCATCTCCTCCTAAATAGAAACGCTCAAACGGAACAACACCTCTTGATTGATCATAAGCTCCTAAGAAACCAAATTCTGTTAATGTTCTTAAAACTAATTTTCCATACACTTTAGTATACCAGTCTGCTTTAAATTTTACTTTATAGTATTCTAACCAGTTATATTTTTTCTGATCGACTTTCGCAACATCGGTGTCAGCGCTTTTATAATCAGATCCCACACTCACATATTGAGAAGATCCGTTTATAACTTCAGACTTCATATAATCACCTGGATTTATAGGCTGACCGTCTGGACCAGTTTTGGCCTCTCCGGTATATTGTACTTTATATTCTTTTTGGTTTCCTAAATCTTTATAATCCACGCCATTAAATAATGAGTAAGGAGGGGTAACTTTTGCAGAGATACTAAATTCAGAACCATAAGTTGGAAATATTGGGTTAACCCCTTTATTACTTCTTGAAAGCCCTATTGTATAGGCAAGGTTTCTTGATGCCCCATTACCAAAAGTAAACAATCCAGTATAATAGTTGTTTAGGTCATAATGCTGATAACTAACAGATTGTGAAAGAACGAAATAATCATCAGGTACAGTTAAACGTTTTGCTAAACCAACTTGTACTGTAAAAATATTAAAACTTTGGCTTTTATCTACAGTTCTGGTTACATAATTGTTATTGAACTGTTTACTATAAGAAATAGAAGAACTGAATTGTACCGGTTTTTTACCTCCAAACCATGGTTCAGAGAATGATAAACTGTACGTTTGGAAATAAGTACTTCCTTGTAAACGAAGTGCTACTTTTTGTCCGTCTCCCATAGGAAGCGGTTTGTAAGCATCTTTGTCAAATAGTTTTCTGGCTGAGAAGTTGTTGAAAGATAAACCTAAAGTTCCAATGAAACCGCCGCCGCCGTAACCTCCCTGAAGCTCAACCTGGCTGGATCCTTTTTCTACTAATTGGTATTCGATATCTACTGTTCCCGCAGCAGGGTCAACGTTTCTAAATTCTGGTTTAATAGCCTCCGGATCAAAGAATCCTAATTGACCAATTTCACGAATAGTTCTAACCAATTCTTCTTTGCTGTATTTGTTTCCCGGTTTAGTTCTTAGCTCACGGTAAATAACGTGGTCATTTGTTTTGTCGTTTCCGGTAACATAGATTTTATTGAAATAAGCGATAGGACCCTCAGTAATTCTAATCTCGAAATCAATTGTATCATTTACCGTTTTTACCTCTACAGCATTAATTTTAGAGAATAAATAACCGTTGTTTTGGTATAAGTTTGTGATATCTTCTCCGTCTGGTTTTGAGTTATCAGCGATTCTTTTTTCTAGCAAAACACCATTATAAGTTTCTCCTTTTTTGATACCTAAATAACGGTTTAACTGTTGATCTGAATAAACTGTATTCCCTAAAAACTTAATATTTCCGAAGTAATATTTGTTTCCTTCTTCTACATTAATTTTTATTGCAAGCATATTTTTGTCTTTGTTATAAGTAACAGAGTCATAAATAATACGTGCATCACGATATCCTTTTTCTTTGTAGGCAGCGACAACTTTTTCTAAGTCGGTTTTGTATTTTTCAGGAATAAATTTTGAAGCTTTAAAAACACGAAGCAGATTTTTTTGCTTGGTATCCTTCATTGCGGCTCTTAATTTTGTGTCAGTAAGCTGCTTGTTTCCTATGAAATCAATACTGCTGATTTTAACTTTATCTCCTTTGTCTACCCTGACAAGCATATTTACCTGATTTCCGGCTGTACTGTCTGGAGTAGTGGTAATGGTAACTTTTGTATTATAAAAGCCATCTTTTTTATACTTGTTTTCAATGTAATTTTTAGTAGTCGTAATTAAGTTTTCGTTTACAATTTTATTTTTAGTTAAATTGTTATCTTTAATTAATCCTTCGACTTTACTTTTCTTAACACCAGTGATTTTAACTTCATTTAATTTTGGAAGTTCAACGATATTTAAATCTAAATAAATACTATCGTTTTGAACCTTATTAATATAAAAAGAGATCTCGTCAAAAAGACCTAGTTTACCTAATTTTTTAATAGCGCCAGTAATTTCTTCCCCCGGAACTGTTATTTCGTGACCTACCTGAAGACCTGAGAAAGTAACAACAGTCTGCTCATTGAAGCTTATTTTACCAACAACAGAAACTTTAGCCAGAATATATTTTTTTCCTTGGTCAAAAGGAACTCTATCTTGAGCTTTTATTTGTGAAAAACTACCCAATAGTAAAAGGGTACAGATTATTTGTGGTATTCTTTTTTGTAACACTAAAAAATTATTTAATTTGTTCACTGGTTTTTCCAAATCTACGTTCTCTTTTTTGATAACTAATAATAGCCTCATATAAATCTTGATCTTTAAAGTCTGGCCACAAGACATTAGTAAAATATAATTCTGCATAGGCAATCTGCCAAAGCAAAAAATTACTTATTCTATGTTCTCCACTTGTTCGTATTAATAAATCTACGTCAGGTAAATTTTGCGTGTAAAGATGCTCATTTATAATTGAATCGTCAATAGTGTCTATTGAAATTATATTATTTTTAACTTTATCACTAATCACTCTGACAGCATTTACCAATTCCTCTCTGGAACCATAACTTAAAGCAAGGGTTAATGTAAGTCTGGTGTTATTTTTAGTCTTCTCAATAACGTCTAAAAGTTCTTTTTGTGCCGTTTTTGGTAATTTGTCAAGATTTCCAATTGCATTAAGTCTGATATTGTTTTCTTGAAGCGTAACCAGCTCTTTTTTTAAGGAATTGATCAATATTTTCATTAATGCTTCAACCTCCAGTTTAGGACGATTCCAGTTTTCTGTAGAAAAAGCATACAAGGTTAGGTACTCAATACCTAACTTGGCACAAGTTGTAATTGTTTTTTTTACAGATTTGGTGCCGTTTTCGTGTCCAAAAGCTCTTAAAAAGCCTTGTTGTTTAGCCCAGCGCCCGTTTCCGTCCATAATAATGGCCAGATGTTTTGGTAAGTTTGATTGATCTATAGAGTCTAGTAAATTCATTTTTATTATTCTGCGCAGTAGCAAGGTTTTTGTCCAAAGGTATACGTTAAAGTTATACCTGAAAAGACATACCAGTCATTATTATTTAAATTTCCGAATTTTAGAATGTTTGCATTGCTGGTACTTGGGTTACTTCCATCAATATTATCTGTAAAAGTATACCGTGCCCCAACCTCTGCTCCCAGAACAAAATGCGGCGTTACATTTGATTTAATTCCTAGCGTTATTGGTATTGCAAATGAGTTTGAGTTGATTTTTTGCGTAACATTTGGGCTGGTTTCATAACGATATAAACCATCATAAAGAAAAAAGCTTAAACCTGAATATATATAAGGAGTAATTTTTGTGTGGTAATCATGAAGATTGAAATCAAAAAAATTAAATTCTAAACCAGCAGAAAACTCTTTTACATCATTATCAAAACGATATCCCCTTCTGCTGCGTCCTGTTTCGTCAGAATCTAAATCGTTCCCAGTGATAGTAGATTGTGTATAAGAGAAACGGTAAGAATGTCTTGGGCTTTTGTTCCATTTGTACAAAATACCTAAAGCCAGTTTATTTGGGTTAATGTAAGTTGTGCTTCCAACATCACCAACAAAGTTGCTTCCGCCAATAAAAACACCAAGCTCATTTATTTGAGCATTTAGTGTAATAAAAGGGAAAAAACATAACAATAAATTAAAAATTTTCTTCATTTAATTCAAAATTGCGTGCAAATATAATAATTATCAATACGAATCAAAGTTCCTTTAGATAAATGTGCTTTTTTTTCAATTTACATTATGATTTTGAGCAATTTAATGATGATTCGCTATATGCAGAACGAGAAAATGTGGTATTATCGTATAGTGATGAAGGAGAAAAGAGTTTAATTTCTCTTGTCTTCTCCCCAGAGCAGTTTATTTCTTAAGGTCTTTAAGAAAGTTTCGCCTGGAATTTCAACCATTTTTATTTTGTAATCTGTTTTTTTAATCTTAAGAATAGATTCATTTTTTACCGAAGAAATTCTGGAATCTAATGAAACCAAGTATTGATCTTCTCTTCCGGTTACGCGTAAAGTAATTTCAGTATCGTCTGGTATAACAAGTGGTCTGGCGGTTAAATTATGGGGTGCAATAGGTGTAATTACTAAACTTTTTACATCTGGTGTTAAAATAGGGCCTCCGCAGCTTAATGAATATCCTGTAGAACCCGTAGGGGTAGAAATAATTAAACCGTCTGCCCAATAAGAGTTTAAATATTCATTGTTTAAATAAGTCTCAACAGTAATCATCGAAGTAGTGTCTTTTCTGCTTACTGTAACTTCATTCATGGCAAAATTAAGTTCTTCAAAAGCATCATTATGAGGTTCACAGGTTAATCCTAATAAAGTTCTTTCAGAAGTTGTGTAGTTTTGATCGATGACATATTGCAGCAGACTGTCAATATTTTCCTTTTGAACTTTTGCAAGAAATCCTAATCTTCCTGCGTTTATACCTAATAATGGAATACCTGAATTACGAACAAAAGCTGCAGCTCTCAAAATCGTTCCATCACCGCCAATACTAATCAGCATTTCAAAACTATTATCTAATGTTGTACTTGGGGAAAAAGTTTTATACTCCTTTTTTACAAGCTGCTTATCATAAAGCATGTCAAGAAAATTTTCTTCAATTACCATTTCTACATTATTAGAATTGAAAAACAAGAAAATGTCTTTTATAATAGGTTCGGTACTGTTTTGATAATATTGTCCGTAAATGGCTATTTTCATTCTTCTTAATTAGATAATGAGGAAATGTGTTAATTTGATAATTTATTTAGTTGAGAACATTTTCTAATTTTCTCATTGACCAATTTTCTAATTTAAATATTAAGATACTTGTCTAAATAATCAGAACGTTCTTTTAAATTATTAATATAGGTATCTTCCTGATGTTCTGAAATAATTTCATAACCATATCTTCTATACGTCTGAATGATTTCATTCATGGCTCCCAAACCTATTTTTATAGTAATCTGAACATTTTCTACATCAGCTTCAGAAACAAAACAGCCTAAAATTTTACCATTATTGCTTTCTACAATCTGGGTAACTTCGCTCATCGAATAATCCAGCAGCCCTTTTTGAACAATAATAATTCCTCCCTGTTCCTTTAAAAATGGAGTTTCCTGAAAAAACTTCATAATATCTTCCATTTCATAATAGCCTATATAGCTGTTATTTTCATCAAGAATTGGAATAATATTAGTGTGATTTTTTGCGAAGACTTCCAGGACATCCAGCCAGATCATTGATTTTCTGGCAAAAAAACGTTCCAAAGTATATTTGTAATCAATAGCTTTTTTATCGGTATCAAACGTTTCAACATCATCAGAAGAAATGCTTCCAATGAAAATCCCATCTTCTAAAATCGGGAAATGAGAAAAATTTACATCAATAAAAAAGTCCTGAATCGATGCTATCGTTTCCTGACTATCAATCGCTCTGAAATCATTTGTGATATAGTTTGTAATTTCTGTCATAAATCAATCGAAGATATTTGATGCAAAATAATCAAAAAATACCAAAAACTGCTGCGTTTTACTTTGTATTTTTGCCGTAACAAATATAGTGTTACTTGAATTAATTATCTATTTATATGACAAAGTTAAGTGTTAATATCAATAAAATTGCAACGCTTCGAAATGCACGAGGCGGAAATGTGCCTGATTTATTAAAAGTTGCTGTCGATATTCAGCGTTTTGGAGGGCAGGGAATTACCATTCACCCGCGTCCGGACGAGCGCCATATCCGCTATCAGGATGCACGCGATTTAAAGGCAATTGTTACTACAGAATATAATATTGAAGGAAACCCGCAGCATAATTTTATTGATTTGGTTTTAGAGTGTAAACCAGATCAGGTTACATTGGTTCCAGATGCAATTGGCGCCATTACATCTTCTGCAGGCTGGGATACAATAAATAATCAGGCTTATTTAACCGAAGTTATTCAGGAATTTCAAAGAAACGGAATCAGAACATCGATTTTTGTTGATCCGGTTTTAGAAATTATCGAAGGGGCTAAAAAAACAGGAACTGACAGAATCGAATTATATACCGAAGCTTTTGCACATCAATATGATTTGGGAAACAAAAATGGAATTGATCCGTATGTAAAAGCTGCAGAATTGGCAAATGAATTAGGTTTAGGAATTAATGCAGGACACGATTTGAGTTTAGATAATATTCAGTTTTTTAAACAAAATATTCCAGGTTTGCTAGAGGTTTCTATTGGGCATGCCTTAATTTCTGAAGCGCTTTATCTTGGTTTGGATAATGTAGTAAATATGTATTTGAATAAATTGAAATAATAATTTTATGAGCCTTTTGTGAAATCTTTGCGAAAAAGTTATTACACAGAGCTGTACAAAGATTTCATGAAGAATATCAAAGAAAAAAAATATTTAAAGTAAAATTAAATGTTATACTCAAAAATAGAAGGTGAAGGAAAACCATTTATTATCATGCACGGATTTCTTGGAATGTCTGATAATTGGAAAACCTTAGCAGGACAATATGTCGAAGCCGGATTTCAGGTTCATATTTTAGATTTAAGAAATCACGGACGCAGTTTTCATTCAAACGAATGGAGTTATGAAGCAATGGTACAGGATGTATATGAATATTGCCAGGCAAATCAATTAACAAAAATCGATATTCTTGGACATTCGATGGGAGGAAAAGTGGCTATGCTTTTTGCAGCGACACATTCTGATCTTGTAGATAAATTAATTGTGGCAGATATTGGCCCTAAATTTTACAAACAGCATCATCAGGATATTTTGGCAGGTTTAAACGCAGTTGACTTTTCTGTAAAACCAAGCCGAAATGATGTTGAAGCAATCGTTGCACAATATGTTTCAGATTTTGGAACGCGCCAGTTTTTATTGAAAAATTTATATTGGAAAGAACCGGGACAACTTGCTTTCCGTTTTAATCTTGAGGTTTTCAACAACAATCTTGATGCTATCGGGAAACCTTTGGCAGAAAATTTAGTTTTTAATAAACCAACATTATTTATTAGAGGAGGAGAATCTGGATATATTTTAGATACAGATTTAGATGAAATAAGAAAACAGTTTCTGAATTTTAAACTAGAAACTATTCCTGGTGCAGGACACTGGCTTCATGCCGAAAATCCAAAAATGTTTTTTGAACTGACAACAGCTTTTTTGAAAGGGTAAATTATTATATTTTTTTATTTTCAGCAATATAGTATTAGTTGGAAATCAGAGAAACCAAAAAATAAGAATTAACCTACATATAAACATTAAAATTCATAAATTTGCTTTTTGAATTTTAATGTTTATAATTTAATGGATTTCAATTTTTATAATTTATTTGAGGAAAGTGGTTTAGGATTGATTTATTTGTATTCCTCTCCATTTTTTGCCCTTTTGATTTTTGCCGAAATGCTCTTTAGTCATTTTGGTAAAAAAAAACTGTATACTAAAAATGACATTTTTGTAAATGTCACATTTGCGGTGTTTAATTTTGCATTAGATTTTATAATGAAATCATTTGCTTTTGGGGTTATGTTTTTCTTTTTCCAACACCGCATTTTTTCTTGGAATACTCACATTTGGTATTACTGGGCAGCTGTTTTTTTACTGCAGGATTTCGCTTATTATTTACTGCATGTTGTAGATCATAAATCACGTTTTTTTTGGTCAGTACATATTACGCATCACAGCTCAGAATACTATAATATTTCTACCGGATTTAGATCGCCTGTTTTCCAGCCGCTTTACCGCTATTTGTATTTTTCCCCTTTGGCTTTTTTAGGTTTTAATCCCTGGCATATTATGGGAGCTTACGCATTGTTTCAGGTTTATGGAACTTTAGTACATACACAAAGTATAAAAAGTATGGGTATTTTAGAATGGGTTTTAGTGACACCATCGCATCATAGGGTACATCATGCCAGAAATATCAAATATTTAGACAAAAACATGGGAATGGCATTAATAATTTGGGATAGGATGTTTGGAACTTTTCAGAAAGAAGAACCAGAAATACCCGTAAAATTCGGAATTTATCCAAAGCCAAAAAGCGATGGTGCCTTTGAGCTTTTATTTTACGAATGGAAAAAAATGTGGCAAGATATAAAACAGCCTAATATTGGCTGGCAAAACCGATTGAAATATATGTTTTATGCTCCTGGCTGGAAACCAAACGGACAAGGAAAAACAGTAAAAGATTATCAGAGAGAATATGAATTGAAGCAAATTAATATGCCAAAACAGCCTTGAATTTTAATTCAACAAGCCATTTCTGAACAAAGGATACGATTAGAAAAAAATCATTACTTTTATTAAAATTTTAAAAGAAAAAGTTATGAAATTAATACTAAGACTTCTTGTCACAGCAGCTTTAGTCTTGTTGATCGCAAATTTTTTACCAGGAGTTCATGTTGCCAGTTTTGCCACGGCTGTTATAGTTGCAGTGGTTCTAGGATTGTTAAATGTTTTTATAAAACCAATTTTGGTAATATTGACTTTTCCGGTTACAGTTATCACGCTGGGACTGTTTTTATTGGTTATTAACGCAATTATTATTCTGTTATGTACTTATATTGTGGGAGGTTTTGCAGTCGAATCATTCTGGACAGCTTTGTTTTTCAGTATTATTTTGTCTATTCTTCAGTCAATTACTTACAAAATATTAGGAGACGATAAATAAAACAAAATTAAAAGCACATAAAACTGCTTCAAATACAATAGATTAAAAACTTGGTTGGGTTGCAAAAATTTTATAATTTTGCGACCCAATTTTATTATGTAAATTAAAGAAGAAGATGGATATTAAAAGAGTAGCAATAGACGCTGTAAACGAGACAATTGTAATGAACGTTGTTCATATGGATTATAAAGGTCAAGTGGCAAAAAGAATCAACGAAAAATTGCCTTTGGCACAAGTAAAAGGATTTAGAAAAGGACAAGTTCCTAAAGATCTTGTTGAAAAACAATACGGAAAAGGTATTAAACAAGAAGAAATTAAAAAAGTAGTTGATTTGGCTTTAGAGCGTTTTGTACAATCTGAAAGATTAAATCTTTTAGGAACTCCTCTTCCAAAAGTAAACGAAAACCTTGATTGGGATGCAGAAGAATTAACTTTTGAATTCGAAATTGGTTTAGTGCCAAACTTCGAAATTGATTTAGAAGCTAAAAACAATATCGTAAAATATATCGTTACTGCTGATGATAAATTAATAGACGGACAAGTAGAGCGTATCCAAAAGCAATTTGGAAAAGCAATTCCTCAGGATAAAGCAGATGCTGATTCTGATTTAACTGGAACTTTTACAAACGAAGAAAAAGGAATCAGCAATACAACTACAATTTCTGTTTCTACATTCAACAAAAAAGCCGGAGATAAATTCATTGGTAAAAAAGTTGGAGATGTTGTTAAAGTAAGCACAAAAGGTTTATTTGAAGACGATCACCAATTAATGGATTACTTAAAAGTATCTCATGATGATGTTCACGGTTTAGATATCGAAGTTAACTTTACAATCGAAGCTATCAACGGTGCTGAATTGGCAGAATTAAACCAGGAATTATTTGACAAACTTTTTGGTGAAGGAAAAGTAGCTTCTTTAGAAGACTTAAAAGCTAAAATTAAAGAAGATGCTGAAGCTCAATTTGCACAGCAAGCTGACCAAAAATTATTATTAGACGTTCAGGATTTCCTAATCGAAAATACAAAATTTGATTTACCGGCTGAATTCCTTAAAAAATGGCTGCAGACTGTTGGAGAGAAAAAACTTTCTGCAGAAGAAGCTGAAGTTGAATACGCAAGATCTGAAAAAGGTTTACGTTTTCAATTAATTGAAGGAAAAGCAATGGCTCAAAGTAATATCCAAATTACATTTGAAGATTTGAAAGAGTTTACATCAAACGCAATCAGACAGCAAATGGCTCAATTTGGACAAACAAATCCAACTGACGAAGAAGTTCAGGGAATCGTGGCTAGAGTTTTATCTAACCAGGAAGAAGTGAAAAGACTTTCTGAGCAGGTTGTAGCAGCTAAATTGTTAGATTTATTTAAAGAGAAAGCAAATCCAACAACTAAAGAAGTTACTTACGAAGAATTTATTGCAGCTTCTTACGGAGAATAAATTTTAGTCTAAAGGCGAAAGTTATAAAGTCAAAAGTTGACGGGAATACTGTAAAAGCGCTATTTCAAAATTTAAGATTTTATTACAGAAACTGAAAGATAAAAAAAGTTATATTTGAGCGTCAAAAGATATTTTTGACGCTCTTTTTATTATATAATCTTGTAATTTTGAATTATTATTTCTTAAATTTCCAAGTATAAAACTTTAAAAAAAAAAAAGAAGACAAATTGGCATCCTTTATAAAAAGGTATGAACTTTGTTTTAATTCGTTTAAGTCACTTTCAGACTTTAGACTTTCAAACTTTAAACTAAAAATATGAACTACGGTAAAGAATTCAAAAAATTTGCTACAAAGCACCAAGGAGTAAACGCTATGTACTATGACAAAATCATAGCAGCGATGAACCCAACGAATATGACACCATATATCATCGAAGAACGTCAGTTGAATATTTCTCAATTAGACGTTTTTTCAAGATTAATGATGGACAGAATTATCTTTTTAGGAACAGGTATCGACGATCAAATCGCTAATATCGTTCAGGCTCAGTTATTATTTTTAGAAAGTGCTGATGCATCAAAAGATATTCAGATTTATTTAAATTCTCCTGGAGGAAGCGTTTACGCAGGACTAGGAATTTATGACACAATGCAATTTATTAAACCAGATGTAGCTACAATTTGTACAGGTATGGCAGCTTCTATGGGAGCAGTTTTATTATGTGCAGGAGCAGCAGGAAAACGTTCGGCCCTGCCACATTCACGTGTAATGATTCACCAGCCGTCTGGAGGGGCACAAGGTGTTGCAACGGATATGGAAATCAACTTACGTGAAATGTTGAAATTAAAAGACGAATTATATAACATCATTTCTCAGCACTCAGGACAAACTTTTGATAAAGTTCACAAAGACAGTGAGCGCGATTACTGGATGATCGCTGAAGAAGCAAAAGAATACGGAATGATTGATGAAGTGTTGAGAAGGAGTTAAATAAGTTTAAAGTTTAAAGTTTCAGGTTGATGTAGTTGACCTGAAATTTCAAACATTTTAAACTTGGAACAAAAATAAATAAGTTAATAAGTTACTAAGTTTTTGAGGTTTTAGTGATAAATCTCAGAAACTTAGTAACTTTGCAGCTTAGTAACTAAAAAAGAATGGCTAAAGTAGTATTAGAATGTTCGTTTTGTGGAAGAAAAAAGCCAGAAACTAATTTATTAATTGCCGGTATTAATGCACATATTTGTGATAAGTGTATTGAACAGGCACACGGAATTGTTTTAGAAGAACTAAAATCAAGCGGAAGCGCGAAACTTGTTGGCGACTTAATTTTAAAGAAACCAAAAGAAATCAGAGCTTTTCTGGATCAATACGTTATTGGTCAGGACCAGACAAAAAAAGTAATGTCGGTTGCGGTTTACAATCACTACAAACGTTTAATGCAGCAGCAATTAGACGATGAGGTAGAGATCGAAAAAAGTAACATCATTATGGTGGGTCAAACCGGAACAGGAAAAACATTAGTTGCTAAAACAATCGCAAAAATGTTAGACGTTCCTTTAGCAATTGTTGATGCAACAGTATTAACAGAAGCTGGTTATGTAGGAGAAGATGTTGAAAGTATTTTAACACGTCTTTTACAAGCTGCAGATTATGATGTAACCAAAGCAGAAAGAGGAATCGTATTTATTGACGAAATTGATAAAATTGCCCGTAAGAGCGATAATCCATCCATAACACGTGACGTTTCTGGTGAAGGTGTACAACAAGCTTTACTAAAACTATTAGAAGGAACAGTTGTAAACGTACCGCCAAAAGGAGGACGTAAACACCCGGACCAAAAATTTGTTGAGGTAAATACTCAAAACATCCTGTTTATTGCAGGAGGAGCTTTTGATGGAGTAGAACGTATTATTTCTAAACGTTTAAACCGTCAGGCAGTTGGATATTCTACATCTAAAAATGTAGACAATATTGATAAAAATAACCTGCTTCAATATATTATTCCAAAAGATATTAAAGATTTTGGTTTGATTCCGGAGATCATTGGTCGTTTACCGGTATTGACACACATGGATCCTTTAGACAAAGAAACACTTCGTGCTATTTTGACACAGCCTAAAAATGCATTGGTAAAACAATATCAGAAATTATTTTTAATGGATGAAGTTGAATTTACCATTACAGATGAAGCTTTAGACTTTATTGTAGACAAAGCATTAGAATACAAATTAGGAGCACGTGGATTACGTTCGCTTTGCGAAGCAATCCTAACAGATGCAATGTACGAACTGCCAAGTTCTGACGATAAAGTTTTATTAATCGACAAAGATTATGCAGAACATACCTTAAGTAAAAACTTATTGAAGCGAATGGAAATTGCTTCTTAAACCTCTAAATAACTTTGACAAAGTTTCACTTTTAAACCTGCTCATTTATTTGAGCAGGTTTTTTTTATGCAATTTGTTAAGACTTCAACCTATTTTCGAATATTTTCTAAAATCACTAATATTTTATTTCTTTGTAAGAATTTATTTCATATGTTTGTTTTGTAATAATAATCATTCAAAAATAAAATTATGAAGCAAAACATTAAAAAAATTGTGATTTTAAGTGTTATTTCGGTAATTGCTGTAATCTTTTCCAGATGCCAAAACGATGAGTATTTCTTAAAAAATGATGACACAAATTTAGCATCGGCCAAAACATGGTTTAGTAAGTATGAAGGAAATGGCGATAATCTTGAATTGTTTCAAAATTTAAATTATGAGTGGCAAAAAGCCGAAGTTAAAGAAGGCAAGGATGGTACACAATTAATTGTGGTTCCAATTGTAGAGGAAAAAAATGTTCAAGATGAAAACTGGGAACAAAGACTTTACATTTATAAAATAGATAAAAATAATTATAAGGCTTTATTATATGAATTTTATCCTGAAAATTCAGCAAATGCTAATTCAAATGACTTTAACGGTTATATCAGTGTTTGGGATCTAAAAACTGGTTTTATAAAAGCGGCAAAATTTGTAAATGACAAGATTGTAGAAAATGGCGATGTAGAAATTTTATCTAAAGATAAGCTCGCTGTAAAAAATACTACTGCTAAAGTACCTCAAGAATCTAATTTTGATGATGATACATCAGTGACAGTTGGAGGAATACAATTAAGAACAGTAGTTGTTCAAAATAATTATATTGACTCAATGTATTATGTCTCAAGAAGAGGTACGGATTATATGGGTGGGAGTTCTGAAGATTATACTTCAGGTTATGGTGGAGGAGGTGGAGGAAGCGGTAGTAACACGACTGCCTTGACAAATGCTCAAATAACAAAAAAGAATATTAATTCTGACAAATTAGATCTTTGTACAAAATCTGTTTTAGATAAATTAAAGAACTTGAAGCAAAGTGATATTGCTGATATGATTTCAAAATTTGATTCAAATTCTTCGATATTAACAATAAATTTTAAAACTGGAGTTGTTACAAATTCTAATAATGATGCAGAGACAGTAGCGATATCGAATTTTAATTATAATATTACTCTTAACGAAAGATACACTAATGGGGTTCTAGAGGGAGAGATAAATTCTCCACCAACAACTTTATCATTGGCAACTACATTAACTCACGAAATAATTCATGCATATTTGTTGAGTGTTGTTGATGAATATAAAGTGTTAGGAACATCTAAAATTTGTGATTTTCCTACAATTTATGACGCATATATTACACAAAAAATCCCTGCAGGAAGTTCTCAAGCGAAAGTTGATGCCCAACATGAGTTGATTGCTACAAAATACGTAAATTCTATTGCATCAAGTATACAAGAATTTGAGACAGGATTTCCTGTTGTTTCTGGATTTCCTAATCAGGTTTATCTTGATATTGCTTGGGCAGGTCTTGAAGGGACTTACATATTTAATAAAAATTATCCAAACGACCCTAATCATAAAAACTATAAGGATAGAAATAGAATACTTTCGAGAGGGTCAATAGAAAAATATAATAAATCTCGTGGGAATCAAATTCCTGTAGGTAAACCATGTAAATAAATATTAGATGAAAACTAAATTAATACTAGTTTTAATTGTTGTTAATAGCTTTGTTTCTTGTGCACAGACTAATTTGAAAAATTATCAATGTATTGAAGATTATTTGCAAAGCAGAGGTATTGATAATAAAAGACAAGCGATGGTAATTAAAGAAAAGGAGAAAAATAAAAGCGCTTTACGAATTTTTTACGGAGGAGATGAAATCTCAAGTTATTCTATTAATTATAGAAGCCCATTGTTTGAAGAGCAAGCATGGAAAGTAATGTATAAAACTTACTCCACGGACACTATTGTGAAAGATTGGAAATCTGCGGATTTTCCTAATTATAATTTTATTTTTCAAAATAGAAAAGGATTGTGGACTTTTAATTTTTTTGATAAATATGAAAATAATCAAATGGATGTATATTTTATCTCTGAGCCTATGTATTATAAAAATGATAAATATATAATCTTTGAGTTTTCTGAAGGTATTACGGGTACAAGTGGAATTCAAAGAAATCAAATCATAATTATGACAAAAGAAAATGATAAGTGGAAAGTTGTTGAAACTGTTTATGATTATATTTTACATTAATATAAGTGCAATATTTATAATAATATGTGGTGTGTTGTATTAGGAGATTATGAATTATTCTAAAATGGATGAAAGGAGAATACCAAAATGAAAGTAAAAAAATCTATATTAATAATTATAATATTGTTATTCAAAACAATTACAGTCATTGGTCAAAATAGATCAGACGAAACATTAGTTGTAAACAATTTTGTAAAAAATGTTTTTTTTGAAAATAAGTCAGCAAAATTTGTAGCTGATAACTATATATATTTTGAACCGATTAGTAATGTAAAGTATTCCATTGCTGATCGAATAAAAATCCTAAATAGGCATTTGAAAAAAATAAAAAAAGAAAAAAGCTCGTTATTGAATCCTGCCAATTTTTAAATTGTAAGATATGAAGACTACAAAAACGATAAGATTATTTTTTCAAAAAAAACGAATAGTATTTTTATTTTGGTAAGTAAAAGTAATCCTGTGATGTATTTTTCTTTGTTAAAAGAGAAAATATTTGCTTTTGACTATATTATTAAAGGAGGTGGAGTTCTGTTTATAACATATTAGTTTTCAGTATTTAGACTTTGGATGTTTTTACAATGTTTAATGCTTTTTTTTTTAATAATTTAATAATAACAGAAAATGAAAAATAATTTTTTAATATTCTTAATAATTGGCATTTTACTATTTGCTTATTTTTACTTCTCTGATATCTATTTTACTTTAAATATTGGCGATACTTACTATGTTATAAATTATTTTTATCCCATTCTATTTGTTTTAGGAGTTGGAAGCGTGTTTTATTTTTTAAAGCAACTAAAAGATAGAGAGAGTTAGTAATTAGATTGCTTCAATTAAGAAAAAGAAGAAGTCGAGAATAGAAAAATAACGATGCTCATTTTATCAAACCTGTTCATTTATTTGAACAGGTTTTTTTATTTTAAAATTATGAAAATGGAACGTCTCAAATAGCCCTGATCGAAACGGCATCCTTTTGCTGTGTGGTTCACAGCAAAAGATATAGTGCAGAGCAGGACTAAAGGTTATTTTGAAAAGGGAATTTTCTGCTTCTAAAAAAACTACTGAACCCTAAACTTCTCCCGATATTCAATAGGTTTCATGCCTACCATTTTATAAAAAACTTTTCTAAAAGCTTTTGGATCGTTATATCCGGTTTTTTCAATAATTTCTGAAATCGAAAGCTGTGTTTGTTCCAAATATTTCTTTGAGCTTTCAACTCTAATATTCTGCAAATATTCAATTGGCGGAATTCCTGTAACTTGTTTAAAACGTCGTGTCATGTTTCTGGCACTTGTTGGAATATCTTTGGTAATTTCTTCCAGTTTTTCAATGCTGTGATACTGACTTTCAATTTTTTGCTGCAGCATTGCAACCAGAGTGTCATTATGCAAATGATTCGGTCTAAAAGTACTGAAATAACTTTGTTTGTATCGGTTTAAATCAATTGAGAAAATCTTCGCTATTTGCACTGCAATTTCATTTCCGCAATATTTCTGAACCAAAAGAATCAATAAATGAAACGTTGAGGTAGATCCGCCGCTGGTATACAAACTCCCGTCGGCCGTTAAAGTTTCTTCAGGTTTTAATTTCACCATCGGGAAAGCTTTTGTAAAAGCACTGCAGGCATCAACATGGGTAGTGGCCAGTTTTTCATTTAATAATCCCGAAGCAGCAAACAAAAATGCACCCGTACAAAAACTTGCCAATTCAGCTCCAGCCCGATGTTGTTTCTGCAGCCACGGAATAAATTTTTTATTCTTCGCAATCATTTCACTCATATTATCAGTAGTAAAAGCCGGAATCAAAATGAGCTCTAAAAGTTTATCAGAATCCTCGATAGAATTAATTTCATATCCAAACAAATGTTTCTGATTGATTTGTTCTGCCAGTTGAAAAACCATAATTTCAAATGGCTTGTCAGTAGACGGACTTAATTTATTAGCCGTTTCAAAAACTTCTAAAATTGCGGCTATACTTAATAATTTATAGTCGTGAGGAACGATTAAACCTACTTTCTTGCTCATAATCTTGTGGTTTTTTGGAGGATTGACTTTACAACAAAAGTAATAAAAATGTCTTAAATGCCCCTAAAGTTGACTTTTAATGTATCATAAAGCTAATACTAAAGCTCTAAATTTGTTTTAAATAAATTGTAACTTTATATATTATGGAAACGAAAATGTATTTAAATCTAGCTGTAAAAGAGCTAGATAAAGCGATAAAATTTTTTAATGAATTGGGTTTTCCTACGAATCCGAAATTTACAAATGAAAAAGGTGCCTGCATCATTATTGGTGAAAATATCTATCTCATGCTTTTGGTAGAAGAGTTTTATCAAACTTTTACAGATAAGCAGATTTGCAATTCTCATACAACCAGTGAAGCCCTTATTTCTATTTCTCTAGGATCAAGAAAGGAAGTTGATGAAATGATTGAGAAAGCAGTTAAGGCTGGCGGGACTGATTATAGAAAAGCACAGGATTATGGATGGATGTACCAAAGAACTTTTCTTGACTTAGACGGACATCATTGGGAAGTTTTCTACATGGATGAAAGTCAGATACCAGATCATATGTAATTAAAATGGAGTATTGAATAAAGTATAATTTTTAAATATATAAATAATGATAACAGTACAGAATACAATTAATGCATCAATAAACAAAATTTGGGATTTCTGGACACTGCCGGAACATATTACAAAATGGAGTTTTGCTTCTCCGGACTGGCATACACCTTATGCTGAAAACGATATAAAACAAGGCGGAAAATTCAAATCAACAATGGCAGCAAAAGACGGAAGCATGAGTTTTGACTTTGAAGGTGAATATACTTTCGTAGAACCAAATAAAGCAATAAAATATGTAATGGCCGACGGAAGAAAGGTTGAAATTACTTTCAAAGAAACTTTAGACGGAATAGAAGTAACTGAAAGTTTTGACCCAGAAACCCAAAACCCTGAAGAAATGCAGCGTAGAGGCTGGCAGGCAATTTTGGATAACTTTAAAAGTTATGTCGAGGCAAATTAGTTCTTTTAGAGGTTAAAAGCAGCGAAGGCTCAAAGGTTTTTCCCAAATCTTAAATGAGCATAAATCATTTATATGGTTTAAAAAAAAGTTTAACGAAAAACATCAAAATATGACAAAGCAAATATGGTTAAATCTGCCTGTGAAAAATGTGGAAAAAGCAAAAGATTTTTTCTTAAAAATAGGCTTCTTTTTTAATGAGCAGCACGATACACCAAGTTCAACCTGTATGGTTGTTGGTGAAGGACATTTTGTAGTAATGCTATTTGAAGAATCACTTTTTGAAGGTTTTTCGCAAAACAAAATTACCGACACAAAAGCAAGTTCTGAAATTCTGATTTCGATCGATGCCGAAAGTAAAGAGGAAGTTGATGAACTAGCTAAAAAAGTTCAAGATGCCGGAGGAACTGTTTTTTCTGCTCCGGCTGAGAGTCAAGGCTGGATGTACGGCTTTGGTTTTGCCGATTTAGAAGGACATCGCTGGAATGTTTTATTTATGGATTTTAGTAAATTATCTTAATTATGGAAACTTTAGAATTTAAAATAAGAATTAAAGCCCCGGCTCAAAAAGTTTGGGATGTTTTATGGAATGATGAAACCTATAGAAAATGGACAAGTGTTTTTTGCGAAGGATCTCATACCATAAGTACTTGGAATGAAGGCGATAAAATACATTTTATGACACCAAGCGGAGAAGGAATGTATAGTATAATTGAAACAAAAACGCCAAACGAGTATATGGCTTTTAAGCATATAGGCGAGATAAAAGATTTTAAAGAACAACCTCTCAATGAAGAAACAAAAAAATGGAGCGGCGCAATGGAAACTTACAGATTAATTCAAGATGATGAATTTACAGATTTGATTGCTCGTAACGATTCTGTCGAAAAATATGCCGATTATTTTAAAGATGTTTTTCCTAGAGGTTTAGAAGTCGTAAAAGAACTTTCAGAAAAGGGTAAATAGAACAAAGAGAATAGAACAAAGAACAAAGAACAAAGAACAAAGAGAAGAGATTAAATTCTATAACAAAGAACATTAACAATTTATAATTAACAACTCACAATTAAAAAAAAATATCATGACAACAGTAAATCCTTATTTAGTTTTTAATGGAAATTGCGAAGAGGCATTCCTACATTACAAATCCGTATTTGGCGGTGAATTTTCATATATCGGAAGATTTAAAGAAATGCCTGCTGCTGAAGACGGCGGTTGTACCGAAGTTTCAGAAAAAGATGCCAACCGTATCATGCACGTTTCATTGCCAATTGGAAATACCATTTTAATGGGAAGTGACAGCAGCGAACAATCAGGCGATGTGAAATTTGGAGGAAATTTTTCTGTTTCGGTTAATGTAAAAAGCACAGAAGAAGCAGACCGAATCTTCAATGGACTTTCAGAAGGCGGAAACGTTTTTATGCCGATGGATAAAACATTTTGGGGTGCTTATTTTGGAATGTTTACCGATAAATTTGGCATCAACTGGATGGTAAACTTTGACGAAAACCAAAAATAATTTTTTTAGCCACAAATTCACTAATTTTTTAAACAGTATATTTTTATATAATTTGTGAATTTGTGGCTAAAAAAACAAACTCACTTGTTACGTTATTTTAATAGTAACGTATTATTGTTAAATTACTCGAAAAAGCACATGAATATGTGCTTTTTCTTTTCAAAAAAACAAAGATTATTCTTTTTTATCACCTAGAGATTGCCGATTTTTGTCGCTTCAAAATCAATAAAGATAAAATGGTAGTAGAGGATAAAGAAATTATTTTATTAAAAGTTTCAGGACACGATAAAATAGGGGTTACAGCAGGTTTAACAGCTGTATTAGCGACTTATGATGCTAATATTTTAGATATCGGACAAGCCGATATTCATGACACGCTTTCTTTAGGGATTTTGTTCGAAATTGCCGCAGGCTCTTCTTCTGCACCAGTTTTAAAAGACTTATTATTCAAAGCCTACGAGTTAGAAATCAAAGTTAAATTTATTCCAATTTCGATCGAAGATTATGAGAAATGGGTAAAATCACAATCTAAGCAGCGTTATATCATCAATATTTTAGGCGAAAAACTAGCTGCGTCACAATTAGCAGCCGTTACTAAAATAATGTCTGATCAAAATTTAAATATCGATTCTATTATACGTTTAACAGGAAGAACTTCAATTGTAGAAAAAGAAGAATATCCGCGTTCTTGTATTCAGTTATCTGTAACAGGCGAAATTGTAAATAAAATTGTCATGACGGCAAGTTTTATGGAAATTTCAAGAACCTTAAACGTTGATATTTCTTTTCAGGAAGATAATATTTACAGAAGAAACCGTCGTTTGGTTTGCTTCGATATGGACTCTACTTTAATCCAAACAGAAGTTATCGACGAATTGGCAGAATTAAACGGAGTAGGACCGCAGGTAAGAGCCATTACAGAATCGGCGATGAATGGTGAAATTGATTTCAACGAAAGCTTCAAACAGCGTATGGCTTTGCTGGAAGGTTTGAGCGAAGACGTTTTGCAAAATGTTGCCAAGAATTTGCCAATTACGCAAGGTGCGCATCGTTTAATGAAAGCCTTAAAATATTACGGATATAAAACCGCAATTCTTTCTGGAGGATTTACTTATTTTGGTGATTATCTTCAAAAAGAACTCGGAATCGATTATGTTCACGCCAATCAATTAGAGATTAAAGATGGTAAATTAACCGGAAAATATCTGGGCGATATCGTAGACGGACAAAAGAAAGCCGAATACCTAAAAGCAATTGCCGAAAAAGAAGGAATCCACATCAACCAAACTATTGCAGTTGGTGACGGTGCAAACGATTTACCAATGCTAAACTTAGCAGGCCTAGGAATCGCTTTCCATGCAAAACCAAAAGTAAAAGAAAGTGCTTCAACCTCAATTTCAAGTTTAGGACTTGATGGTGTTTTATACCTTTTAGGTTACCACGACAGATATATTGATATGATGTAATACTATTTGTCATCCTGAGCGATCCCGAGGCTTCAGGAGAAGGGATTTCTTGTTGAGAAGGGCTTCGACTTCGCTCAGCCTGACAACGCATTTTTGTCAATTTCGACGAAAGGAGAAATCGCACACGATAATCGACAAAGATTGACGATTCACTTTGCAGAATTTCTAGTGCGATTTCTCCTTTCGTCGAAATGACAATATTGAGAAAACCTTAACCGCCTAGAATCTCAGAACCTTAATAATGGCATGCCCCTCCGGGCAATGTCATTAAGTTAAGCTTTTAGAAAATAAAATTATTGCAAATCAAATCCGTGTTTATCTGCGTTTTTACGAAGTAAATCTGTTTTATCCGCGTCACAATTAGACGCTGATTTTACTGATTCGCTAAAGCGAAAACGCTGATAAAAACTGATTTTTCTAATGACATTCTTAATTAAACTGTTAAGTAATTTTATAGATTTCCTCTTAACTTAATGACATTGCCCTCCGGGTCGGGCTATCCGTTACAATCTTTTTGTTTTTAAAGAAAAAACAAAAAGGATTTCCACTTCTATCCCTCATGCAACTCAGCGGAAGAAACATTTTTAAAGAGAAAATAAATTAAAAGATATAAGATCAATTGCCTCCAGCTTTAGCTCGAGTAATAATAATTGACAAAGATTAAGGCTTAGCCAAATTATTTACAATCTAGAATTCGGCTAAAGCCTGGCGTTATTATATTATGACCCCCTAGCTAAAGCTAGGGGCTATAAAAAAAACTTAACAAAATTCTTAGGAATTTTTAAAATTAATTGCCTCCTGCTTTAGCTGGAGGAATAATAAATGACAAAGAGTTTAAGGCTTTAGCCAAATTATTTGCAACGTAGAATTCGGCTAAAGCCTGGCTTTGATATAAATTATAAACCCCTAGCTAAAGCTAGGGGCTATTGAAAATTTGTATAGAATCTATATTGAAATTCATGTCAATCCGTGTTTTCACAAAGTGAATCCGCGTCATCTGTGTGCCAATTTTTAAAATTTACATCTCCTTCAACTGCTCCAAATAATCTCTCTGATTAGAAAGTCTAGGAATTTTATGCTGACCACCCAATTTATCTCTTTCTTTCAGCCAATCATAAAATAAATTTTCACGTGCTACATTAATCACCAAAGGATTCAAAGTCATATTGTTGTAGCGTTTCGCTTCATAATCAGAATTTAAAGTCTGCAGCGTTTCGTCCAGAACTTTCTGGAAAAGACCAACGTCAGCAGGTTTTTGCTTGAACTCAATCATCCATTCGTGAGCACCTTTTTCTTTATCCTGCATAAAAATAGGAGCAACCGTATAATCAATCACCTCCGTTTGAGTAATCTGGCAGGCTTTCGCAATCGCCTGATCCGTATTTTCTACCATTAATTCTTCCCCAAAAACATTAATATGATGTTTGGTTCTTCCCGTAACTCTAATTCTGTACGGATTTAATGAAGTAAAACGAACCGTGTCGCCAATTAAATAACGCCATAAACCAGAATTTGTAGTAATTACGATTGCATAATTTTTATTCAATTCAACATCGGCCAAACGAATCACTTTTTGATCTGGAGTTCCAAAAGTTTCCATCGGAATAAATTCATAGAAAATTCCGTAATCAAGCATCAGTAATAAATCGCTGGAATTATTTAAATCCTGAATCGCAAAAAAGCCTTCAGATGCATTATAGATTTCGTAATATTTAAAATCTTTGCTTGGCAAAATTTTCTTGTATTGTTCTTTATAAGGAGAAAAACTCACACCGCCGTGAAAATAAACTTCAAGGTTTGGCCAGAGTTCCAGTAAACTTTGTTTACCTGTATTTTCTAATACCTTATTCATTAAAACCAGCATCCAGGAAGGAACTCCGGCAAAACTGGTTACATTTTCGCTTTTGGTTTCATTAATAATCGCTGCGATTTTAGTTTCCCACTCGCTCATTAAAGAAGTTTTACTGCTTGGCGTACTGCTAAACTCGGCCCAAATAGGCATGTTTTCAATCAAAATTGCCGATAAATCACCAAAAAAAGTATTGTTATTTTCGTAAATCTGAGAACTTCCTCCCAAGCGTAAACTCTTTCCCAAAAACAATTCAGAATCTTCATTATTATTTAAGTACAAACAAAGTAAATCTTTACTTCCTTTATAATGGCAATCTTCAAGAGCTTCATTACTTACGGGAATAAATTTACTTTTTGCGTTTGTTGTACCGCTGGATTTTGCAAACCATTTAATAGGTGACTCCCAAAAAACGCCCTGTTCACCCTGGCGTGTACGTTCTATTAAAGGCTGTAATTCTTCATAACTTGCAATGGGAACTCTTTCTGCAAAAGTCTGATAAGAATTTATCGATTCAAAATCGTATTTTCTTCCAATAACTGTATTCTCAGATGCCAATAATAAATTATGCAAAAGCTCTTCCTGAACTTCATTTGGGTATTTTAAAAAAAGTTCGATTTGATGTATCCTTTGTTTAAGGACCCAGGAAGCGAAAGAATTTATTATTGATAAAGGCATGTGTAAATTTTAGATTTTAGATTGCTGATTTTAGATTTAGGTTTTATGATTCATATAAAACGAATCTTAAAATTTGAATATCAAGCAACAAATATTAACTTTGTCATTGTATCAAAAATAGTGTTTTTTTGTAATAAAAACCACTACTTATAAACTAAAAGATTAACTCAAAAAATATGAGCAGTCTAAAATCTAATATCTAAAATCTACAATTAAATCCTAATGACATATCAAGGCGTACTTACAAAAATGCAGACTGAATTTGGAAACCCAATTCAATATTATTTAGTTTTCGAAGATAGTTTCTTGAATGTTAATCAATTATTAGACAAAGAAGTTGAGATTAGTTTTGCCGGTTTTCAATGTTTAAATTGCCAAAAGAAGAAAAAAATATTTAGACAAGGTTTTTGCTATGACTGCTTTTACTCAAGTCCAGCTGTAGGCGACTGGATTATGAGGCCTGAATTGAGTACCGCACATTTAGGAATTGCTGACCGAGATTTAGAGTACGAACAAAAAGCACAATTACAGCCGCATGTCGTTTACTTAGCTTTATCAAGCGAAATAAAAGTGGGGGTAACACGCAAAAGCCAGGTTCCAACACGATGGATAGATCAGGGTGCAGCACAGGCTATTGCAATTGTTGAGGTCCCAAACCGTTATTTAGCCGGAATTACTGAGGTTGCGCTTAAGGACCATTATGCAGATAAAACAAATTGGCGAAAAATGCTCCAATACACTACAGGTTCATGTGACTTAATTCTGGAAAAATCAAAAGTTGAAAGTTTAATTCCTGCTGAGGTCAAAGAGTATTTTTATAGTCAAAAAAATGATGTTTACGAGTTAAATTATCCGGTTTTAAATTATCCTGCAAAAGTATCCAGTTTGAATTTAGACAAAACTCCAAATTTTCAGGGAAAGCTAGTAGGAATTAAAGGGCAGTATTTAATTTTTGAAAACGGAACAGTGTTTAATATCCGTGGTTCAGAAGGTTACGTAGTAAATATAAACGTCTAGTATTTTCTATTCTCTGTCGATTCTTAATAACAAATGGTCTATTCTTTGTCGTTTGTTTTGTTAATTGTTGTATTTTTATTTCATTGGAAGGCATAAAAACATGAATAATGATAAATTTTATTACAATTTTGTAATAATTGCTTATTATTGGAATTTATTTTTGTGCAAAAAAAGAGGCTAAATTTGTTTTTGCTGTTTCCAAAAATAATCTTGAAATAAATACTGCAATGAGTAGCTTAAAAAAAGTTAGCGTTAATAAAGTCAGGCGTGGCCTAATGCGTGTTTTAACCAAGAATATTGGTAACGCGAACGTTAGTAAAAGTGGAACGATTGATAAAAGCAAAATTAAAAATATACTAATCTGCAGACCCAACGGCAGACTTGGAAATATGCTTTTAGTTACACCGCTTATTCAGGAAGTCACTGCTGTATTTCCGGGGTGCAAAATCGATTTGTTTGTAAAAGGAACACTTGCTCCAATTGTTTTTGAAAAGTATGATAATGTCGATAAAATAATCGATCTGCCTAAAAAACCTTTCAAAGAATTAGTTAAGTATTTTAAAGTATGGACTTTAATAAAAAAACAGAATTACGATCTTGTAATTAATGTTGATCAAAATTCTTCTTCGGGCCGGTTAGCCGTTCAATTCTCAAATGCTAAATATAAATTTTTTGGAGACCTTCCTGAAAATGTACAGTTAAACTATAATGATCATGAGCATATTGCAAAATATCCTGTTTATAATTTAAGATATTTTCTAAGCCAATTTGGTATAGAAGATAAGAAAGAACCAGTTGCACTTCTTGATTTAAAATTGACTCAGGAAGAAATTTCTAAAGGAAAAGAAATTCTCAACAATATTGTTGATGAACAAAAGAAAACAATCGCAATTTTTACATTTGCAACAGGAGAAAAATGTTATTGTGTTTCGTGGTGGGAAGAGTTTTATACTGCTTTAAAAAAGGAATATCCGGATTATAATATTTTTGAAGTTTTACCGGTTGAAAATGTATCACAAATTGATTTTCAGGCACCTTCATTTTACAGTAAGGATATTCGCGAAATTGGTTCTGTTTTGGCAAATGTTGATGTCTTTATAGGTGCAGATAGTGGAATTATGCATTTATCAAGTGCTTCAAAAGCGCCAACTGTTGGACTATTTTCAATTTCTGTTCTTAAAAAATATGAGCCATACGGAAATAGCAGCGTGGGAATTGACACAAATAAATTATCGGTTCCTGATTATATAAATGCTATAAATAAAATTTTGAATAAATAATCAAATCGATTATCTATAAAAAGAAACTGCTCCGGAAAGTAATTTCCAGAGCAGTTTTTATTTCTGTACTAAACTAAAAACTTAATTTTTCTTTTTGAAAAGTCCGTTGATTAAGTCACTTGCTTTTTTAGTTGCTTCCTGAGTTTTTTGTTCTTTCTCAGTTTTTGCAGCTTGTGTAGTATCTTTCGCTTTTGTGTTTTTGTTGAGTAGATCAGTCAAAGCTGCTGTACCTTTTTTAGTCAGTTTTTCTTTTTGCTGATTTGCCACTTGAGATGCTAAACTAGAAACAGCACTTTTCATATCTGTCGTAACTTTTGGATTTGAAAAATTACCTCCAATAACAGCATTAATAGGAATGTTTTCCAATTTAGCCGCATCAGCAGGAGACATTTTTGCAATAAAAGCATTTGCTTCACTTCCTAAATATTTAGCAGGAACATCAAATTTTAAGTTGTAATTCATCGTTTGGTCAAAACCGTGAGTTCCGCCAACCGTTACTTTAATGTCTTGATATTTAATATCGAAAGGTTTTACATTTACTTTTCCGTTTTCAAAAGTTAAGGCTGCTTTAATATCATTCAAATTCACTTTATTCATATCAATGAATTTAATGTTTGAAGTTAAAGAGTTTAGTACCGTAGAATTTTTAGCATTTATCGTTGTAGAAAGTAATTGCCCAATTAAATCTCCTGAAATAGATTTTAGGTCAGGAGTTAATTCCTTATCATCTAAATTTCCATTTAATTTAATAGTCGAATTTAATTTACCATTAATGATTCCGGCAATTGGTGCAATTTTTTTCATCATATCTAACTGCGTAAAAGTCTGCGCAATATCAACCTGATTGAAACCTAAATTCATATCAAATGTTGGCACTTTTGTTTTAGTCGAAACCGCTCCGGTCAAACCAATTGTCCCGCCGAAAATTGACGTTTTAAAGTTTTCTAAAAGTGCTTTTTCATCTTTAATAATCAATTTTCCGGAAACATCTTTTAGTTTTAAATTGTCATATAAAACAGTTGCGGCTTTTGCATTTAAAGTACAGTTCAGGAAAGCTGGAATTTTCATTGCTTCAGCTGGTTTAGCCGGTGTTTTTTCTTCTGTTTTAGCCGGTTCTCCAGAAGTCATAAAATCATCAACAGCCAGTTGGTTAGAACTCATATTGAAGTTTCCTTTAAGTTCTTGTTTCTTAAACATAAAACCGTAGAAATTTTCCAAAACTCCGTTTATAGCAATATCACTTTTTCCGGTTGTAGCATTAAACTGTTTCAGATTAATTGTGCTTGGGTTGAATTCAACCAAAGCCGTGCTGATATTCATTGATTTATTGTTTTCATCAGTATATTTAAATCCTGATAAACTCATAGTTCCGGCATTCTTGATGTTTTGATATTGGCTTTTCTCTACAGATGCCATATCAAAATTTGTAGTAACATCAGCTTTTAAGATACCTGCCAAAGGCTTGTCCATTTTAATTGGATACGCTTTAGAAAGATTAGCAAGATTGATAGTTCCTTTTAAAGCTGCATTTACAAGCGGATTAACAGTAATGTTTCTAACATTTGCTTTAGCGCTAAAAACATCCTGATCGATTCTAAAGGATAACTTATCTAAATTTACATACGTGTCGTTTAAAATCCCGGTTTCGTTGATGATTTTAGTATCAATTACAATATTTTGAACTGATTTTGGTAAGTTCGGATATTGAAAAGAGGCATTGTTTGATGCAATGGCTATGTTAAATGCAGGAACTGTTGTGTCTGTTAATTTTCCTTTTGCAAAACCAACAACAGTAAAGTCTCCGGTTGTTTTTACACCATCAAGACTAGAAGCATAAGCAGAAGGAATTAACCCTAAGAAATTGGTAAATGACGAAGTTGGCGTTTTAAATTTCAGGTCATAAATCTGACCTTCTTTAACCATTTGAATAAAACCGTCAAATTCTAACGGCAGTTGGTTAATTAAGGCTTTATTTTCTTTAAAAGTATATTTACTTTGTTCTAAATCAATTCCTAAAATAGCGTCTAAAGTCAATTTTATATTTTTCATATAATTAACTTTATCCATATCTAAAGATACGTTTGCTGTAGTTTTTGTATTTAAATCCAGTTTAGAATTAGTAAAATCTCCAGTTCCTTCGTGATTTAAACTATCAATAACCATTTTAATTTTTGAACCCTGATCGATATATCTAAAGGTAAAGTTCTCAATTTTATAGTTTTGAATTTTTAAAGAAAGCGGACTGCTTTTTTCATCCGTTTTCTCTTCTTTTTTGTCTTTTAAGGCAATATCAAAATTCCCAACACCATCTTTATTGAAGATAATGTTGATTAAACCATTTTCAGATGTAATTCCCTGAATGTTTAAAGGCTCGTCTTTACCTTTAAAAAGTTCTTTAATACTCATTTTAAGATTTAATTCTCCTAATGACACCAAAGTATCTCCTTCAAAAGGGGCTTTGTTTATAATCACCAGTTTTTCGATTCCGACAGCTGCATTCGGAAAGTTCTTAAACAAGCTTAAATCAGCATCGGCAAAACTAACTTTGGCATCAACACTTTCGTTGATTGCTTCGGCAATTTTTGCTTTGATTTGGTCTTTAAAGAAATACGGAATGGCAAATAATGCGGCCACAAAAACCACTAGAACAATGGCAGTTACTTTTAAAATTTTCTTTAACATATTTATAGATTTGAGGTTTATTTTTTGAAAATTTACTCTTGCAAAAATAGTTTTTTTATTCAAGTACGGTGATAAAATTTTCTTAATAATGTAAGAAAATTATGTTGGTATTAAATAAAAAAATCCGCTTGATACTTTTCAAACGGATTTAACAGTGTTATTGTTGTAATTATTTTTTAATAAAGGAAACAATCTTATGGACCATGGTTTCAGAAATGGGAAGAGTTTCATTAGCATAACTCTCCATATTGGCCTTTTGATCGCCATCGATTATTTTCATGATATGGTTCATTTTATCAACAATTACCAATTCAGAATTCAGTTTAGCCTTCGATAAGTTTTCAGCATCTTTAACCGAAACTTGTAAATCGTTGTTACCCTGAATGATTAAAACAGGAATCGTCAATTTTTTAATTTCTGTCTGCGGATCGTATTTAAACCACGAAATCAAATACGGCTGAATACTTGCCCTGAATAGTGAATTTAAAAGCGGATCGACTTTGTTTACTTTATTGCCGTTTTTTAAACTGTCAATAATAGGGAACGTCATATCTTCTAACTGCTTGTTTGATTTAGAAGCGATTTGCGTCTTGATCAGTTTATCTGCAGATTCTCCGGCTCCGGCAATCGAGACAAATTTATTCGCTTTTGCACTCGCAATCATTCCTATTAAAGATCCTTCGCTGTGACCAATAACCGTTAATTGTGTAAAACGCTTGTCTTGCTTTAAATAGTTAATCCAGCTTTTTACATCTTCGGTATAATTTTCAAAAACCAGGCTAGACTCTGCTACTGCAGATTTTTTGCTTTCGCCAATGCCGCGTTTGTCAAATCGTAAAGATGCAATTCCGTTTTTTGCCAGTTCTTCTGCCAGCATTTTCAGGGAATTGTTTTTCATCATCGGATTATTTCCGTTTCGGTCTGTTGGGCCAGAACCAGCAATAATCAATGCCGCCGGACATTTTTTTACTCCGTCTGGAACAGTAAGCGTACCAAAAATCTGATCATTATTGATTTTTAAAATGGCAGGTGTTTCTTTAAAAGTATCTTGTTTCGGACTTTGAGCATTTACGTATGTCAGAAACAAAACGGTTAAAAACAGAATTATGTTTTTCATCTTTAAATGGAATTATTTAATGTTTATTCCGAAAGGCATCATCGCCTGAACTCCTTTTTGTCTCTGAAATCTTTTTACCTGCTCGATAAGCAAATAATTTTCTTCGCCAATTTCCTCTTTTATAAGAGCTTCTTTAGATTGCGCAAAAGGTAAATTAGCCATTAAATCTCCAAACGTTTTTTCGTATTCAGGATAGTTTTGTGTACTGTAGTCTTTGATTTTAGCAATTTTAGCTGCCTCGGCAATAGCATCGTTCAAACCTCCAATTTTATCTACTAATCCAATTTTTACGGCTTCAGATCCAGACCAGACCCTTCCTTGTGCAATAGAATCTACTTGTGCAAAAGTCATTTTTCTTCCTTCGGCAACGTGTGTTACAAAAGTTTTGTAAATCTGTTCAACGCCTTCAAGTGTAAAGGCTTTGAATTTTTCATCAACAGGTACAAACGGACTGTAATTTGCTGAGTTTTCGTGTGTTTTTACCTGCTCTGTATTAATTCCTAATTTGTTGGCAAGCGGAGTAAAGTTTGGTAATACTCCAAAAACCCCGATAGAACCTGTAATGGTATTGCTTTCTGCAAAAATTTTATTGGCATTACAAGCGATATAATAACCTCCAGATGCGGCATAATTTCCCATTGAAACAATTACCGGTTTTACTTTTTTAGTTACTTCAATTTCTCTCCAGATTAAATCAGAAGTCAGTGCGCTTCCGCCTGGGCTGTCAATTCTTAAAACGATTGCTTTTACATCTTCATTTTTTCTGGCTTCCTGCAGTGAACGGCGCATTGAACCTTCGCCAATAACATTTACGTCGCCTTCGCCGCTGGCAATTTCGCCCTGAGCATAAATAATGGCAATTTGATTATCGGCAGTATTAGCTAAAGCAGTTGTTAAGTTATTTTGAGTATAATCTAAAATCGAGATTTTATTATAATCCTCGTCCTCATTAACTTTCAAAGCTTTTTTAATCGCATTGTGGTAAACATCTTCATAAGCCACAATATCAACCAAATGCTGTGTTTTTGCCATTTGTGGAGTTCTGGCTAATAAGCCGTTTGCAATTTCGTTTAATTTGTCAACCGGAATATTTCGGCTCTTTGAGATATCGCTGCAAACCGTTGACCAAATCGAATTTAAAAGTGCTGTAACTTGCTCTCTGTTAGCATCGCTCATTTTGTTTTCTAAAAATGGCTCAACGGCACTTTTATATTTTCCGTGACGAATCACTTCCATATGTATGCCTGATTTTTCCTGAAAATCTTTAAAAAACATAACTTCAGACGAAAGTCCTTTAAAATCTAAATCTCCAGCCGGATTCAAATAAATTGTATTGGCAACAGAGTTTAAATAATATTCTTTCTGCGAATAAGTATTGGCATAAGCCCAAACAAATTTTCCTGATTTTTTAAAATTTTCCAGCGCGTTTCTCAAATCTTTATATTGTGCCAGCCCTAAAGATGACTGATCGTTTAGGATAGAAATTCCTTTAATGTTATCATCAGTTTCTGCCGCTTCAATGGCATTAATAACATCAGTTAAGCCAACTCCTTTTTTATCTGAAAAAACGGTTACCCAAGGATCTTTATATTTTCCTGCGTAATCATTATCAATTTGTTTTAAATCTAATTCTATAACCGAATCGTTTTTAACCGAAACTTTGTCGTCTCCGCCAAAAATGGCTCCAATTAGGATTGCTCCAAAAAAGAAGAGCATGATAAATACAAAAATACCAATAACTGTGGCAATTACATTTCCTAAAAACTTCATAAGTATATTTTTTAAATAAGTAGCGTTAATGGGCTATTTGTTACAAATTTGGCACATAAATTTTAATCGATTCAATGTGCCGTTTCACAAATATATTAGTTAATTCTAAAATAGTTTTAGTTAATTTGCATTAATTATGAAATCACAGCACCAAGTCGTTTTATCTATAGGCAGCAACCAGGGAAACAGGTTAGAAAACATTGAAAGTTGTATCGCTTTGATACATCAGGAAGTGGGAACTGTAATTAGGGTTTCTAAGCTTTATGAAACGCCTGCCTGGGGTTTTGAGAGCGATGCATTTTATAATTGCGCGTTACTTTTGCACACTGCTTCATCGGCACAAAAAATATTAAATCAGGTTTTAAAAGTCGAAAAACAGCTAGGAAGGATCAGATTGAATCAGGAAGGGTATCAATCCCGGATTATTGATGTTGATGTAATTGTTTTTGATGATGAAATTATGGAGACCGAAAAACTTCATATTCCGCATCCATTAATGCAGAACCGCAATTTTGTTTTACTGCCCATGCAGGATTTAAAGTTAGACTGGAAACATCCTGTTTTGCAACAATCTATTTCGGAATTAATTGTCGTTTCTCCAGACGACAGCGTTTGTACTGTTGTTCAGGATTTAAAATGCCCGCTGAGTGAAATTCCGTTAGAAAAATATAATTATATTGCTTTTGAAGGAAATATTGGAGCCGGAAAAACTACTTTGGTTCACAAATTTGCAGATGATTTTAATGCGAAAACGGTTTTAGAGCGTTTTGCAGATAATCCGTTTCTGCCTAAGTTTTACAAAGATCAAAACCGATATGCTTTTCCGCTTGAAATGTCTTTTTTGGCCGATCGTTATCAGCAATTATCTGATGATTTGGCACAATTTGATTTGTTTAAAGATTTTATTGTAGCCGATTATCATATTTTTAAATCACTGATTTTTGCTAAAATTACGCTGCAGGAAGACGAATATCGTTTATACCGAAATTTATTCGATATCATTTACAAAGAAATGCCAAAGCCGGATTTGTACATCTACTTGTATCAAAATACAGAACGCCTTCTTCAAAATATTAAAAAACGCGGACGAACTTACGAGCAAAACATTCAGGCTGATTATTTGGATAAAATCAACAATGGATATTTGGAATATATTAAATCCCAAACGGATTTGAATGTTTTAATTATCGATGTTTCAGATCGTGATTTTGTAAAAAAACAGGAAGACTATTTTTTTGTATTAAACGAAATTCAGAAGAAATTGAATTAGAAAATTAGAGAATGTATCAATTAGAGAATTTACTCAACTTTATAAATTATCTAATTATCCTAATTGATACATTCTCTAATTAAGAAATTATCTCTTTAAGGTAAAGTGTCCTCGTAAAATAGGTTTTGTATTGTCTATTTTTAATGCATACCAATAATCAGAGGCAGGAAGCAGAGTTTTTTCAAATGTGCCGTCCCAACTCATTTTTGAATCATTTAACTGCGCGATAAGCTTACCATAACGATCAAAAATAGTTACTTCTGCCTGCGGATAATTTTCCATTCCGGTTACTTCCCACAAATCATTATAAGTGTCGTTATTTGGAGTAAAAAAAGATGGAAAAACAAGAACAACAAAATTTTGAGTGTCTCCGCCGCAGCCGCTTTTCTCGCGAACATAAGCCGTTCTTAGTCCGCCTGGTACATCATAAAAAATATTTGAATCCTGAAAGTTAACACCGTCTACAGAAAACTCAAAATAAGGAGCTTGTTTTTTAATGTAAATTATGGCTCTCGTTCCGTTTACATCAATTCGGTCAATTTCTGGAACCTGATGTTCTTCAACTATAATTGTTTTTGTGCTTGTACAATTTTCCGGAGATGGACTTTTTACTGCTACAGTATAAGTGCCGCCTTGAGAAACAGTTATTGTTTGTGCTGCTGCTCCATTTGACCATAAATAATTCATTCCAGAAACTCCTGCGTCTAATGTTACGGTTTGAAATTGACATAATGTTACAGTCTCGTCCTGAACAACAGGCGGAGTATAAATTTGAATATTTACAGGTGTACGAGTTGAGTTGATACAGCCGGCATTTGAAGCCTCGGCATAATACGTTGTATTTGCTGAAATTGTTGGCGTTGTAAAACTATTTCCGGTAAAAATACTTGCTCCTCCTGCTGCTGCTGTAAACCAATTAATAGTTCCAATATTTGAACTGGCAGTAATAGTTACAGACCCAGGTCCGCAGTTCGAATAAGAAGCTTGACCCGCTGCCGGGGCGCTTGGAGTTATATTTACCGTGGCCATAACCGATTTTCTGTTTGATGCGCAGCCGGCATCTACATAATAAGTTGTTGTAGTATTTATTATTGGAGTTGTGTATGTGTTTCCTGTTCCTAATATATTTCCTCCCACAGCGGCATCATACCAGCTAATTACTGCGCCGGCTGTTGCTGTTGCATTAAAAGTAAAAGTTCCTGAATCGCAAACCGGACCTGGATTTGCTGATGGCACTGCCACTGGAATTGTAACTTTAGTACTTGCGGCGATTTCTAACGCCGATTCTCCGGGCATTCCACCATATTCAACAACATAACCTTTTGGCTGATAAGGATCGCCGGGCGTTAACGATCCGGTATTAGAAAGGTCGTTCCATGAACCTCCAATTCCTATTCCGGGCTGTGTAATATGTGCATAATCTTCTTCGCCTAAATTATTTGGTTCTCCAGAATTCCAGAAAGTATAACCCATTACAGTTCCGGCTTCGGGTCCTGTAACCCATTTCCAGACACCTTCGGTTTCTGCATCGTTTCCGCCAATCCATCCGGTTCCAGATGCTTGTTCGCCAATTAATTTGGCTTCATCTGCAGATAAAATTGTGGCTAAATATCCTTTAAGTCCATAATAAGTACTTGCCTCTGCCGCAGTTTTGGCAGTTGTCCAGGTAATACCAATACTCGGAACAAATAAATAAAAATGCTGTGTCGAAGGCAGGTAGTTTGCCTGACCAATTGTTATAGAAAAAGTTCTGGTTCCAGAAGCTGCTGCTGAAGAATTAGAATATACAACATCTTTAATTGCATCAACAAATTCAGTATATAAAACATCAACTCCGGTTGGGCTTGATAATTTTAATTTTCCCGCCGTAACATCCCAGCTTGTAATAATTGTGGGGTGTGCTGCAGGATTTGAAAGTTCAAGAAGGTCAAATCCGCTGGAATATCCAGATGAAATCTGGATATAAACTGCCTGAGTTGCAGGTTCAGTCGGATCGTGCGTAATAGTTACGTCGGTTACAATTTTTATGCTGCTTTGCGGGCAGTATAATTGATCTCCAACTGCTTTGATAACTGGAGGGGTAACAGCAAAATTTAATTTTGTATTTCGTTTTTTGCTTGACTTAAGGGTATCATGAAAAGCTCCAATTATATTTCTGTTTTTAATTGTAACTTTTTCGACTGCATAAGAGTTTGTAAAACTTAAAACAAGTACTAAGGTGGTTATTTTTAAGAAATTGATAGTTTTCATTTTATAAAAGTATCAATTTTATAATAATAAAAAAATATATTTAAATATCTAACATTTAAAATCTAAAACTAATTTAAAAATCACATCTTTTTAGCGAAAAAAAATCTTTATTTGTTAGTTTGGCCAGTTTAGTTTTTGAAACAAATCCCAAACCACAATTCCGGCGCTTACAGAAATATTTAAAGAATGTTTTGTTCCTAATTGCGGAATCTCGATACAGCCGTCGCAAATTGCAACCGCTTCCTGAGCTACACCATAAACTTCATTTCCAAAAACTAAAGCATATTTTTGGTTTTTCTCAACCTTAAAATCCTGAAGAAAAATGGCGCTTTCAACCTGCTCAATCGCAAGGGTTAGTACATTTTCTTTTTTCAGGTTTTCTATAACCTCCAACACATTTTCATGATGTTCCCACGAAACAGTTTCAGTAGCACCAAGAGCAGTTTTATGAATTTCTTTATTTGGAGGCGCTGCTGTAATACCGCAAAGAATTATTTTTTCGATCAAAAAAGCATCGGCAGTTCTAAAAACTGATCCAATATTGTGTAAACTGCGAATATCGTCCAAAACCAGTATTAAAGGGGTTTTGTCTGATTTTTTAAAATCTTCAATTGATTTTCTGTCTAATTCGCTATTTTCAAGTTTTCTCATTGGTTTAAATTCAGGTCATAAAAAAAGCTTCCAAAGATAAGGAAGCTTTTTCGATTATTTTATTGTTTTTCAGATTAGCTTTTTACAGGATCTGGTAAAACAGTACCTTTAATTGTAAGTACTTTCGTTGGCTGTCCTTCAGCATTTGAAGTAACGGTTACAGTTTTTGTAAAAGCACCAACTCTGTCAGTAGCATATTTTACACCAATAATACCTTTAGCACCCGGAGCAATTGGCTCTTTTGGTGTTGTAGGCACTGTACAACCGCAAGAACCTTGAGTGTTTGTAATGATTAATGGTTTTGTCCCGTTGTTAACAAAAACAAATTCACGTTTACCATCAGCATTGTGAGCGATAGTTCCGTAATCAATAGTTTCTGTTTCGAAAAGCATTCCGGCTCCTTCAACTTTTGCAACCTTGGCAGCTTTAGCTTTTTTAGTTGTTTGTGCATTAGCAGCCGTAATACCAGCTACAGCTAACATAGCGAATAAAATTATTTTTTTCATTTTAAGGGTCTTTTTTAATGAAGAACAAAGCTATATAAAATTCTTATATATGAACATAAAAAAATCTTAAAATATTTTAATTTTTGAAGTGCTCGATATGCCGCCAAAAAATTATAAATTCGCTGTCTTAATTTTCATTTAAAAACATATCAATTTTGGCAGCTAAAGAGAAAGTGGTGAAGGAAACACCTTTAATGAAACAGTACAACGAAATCAAGAGAAAATATCCTGATGCATGTCTGCTTTTCAGAGTAGGAGATTTTTATGAAACTTTTGGAGAAGATGCTATTAGAGCTTCTAAGATTCTTGGGATTACTTTAACAAAAAGAGGCGCTGGGTCTGATACAGAAACGGCTCTGGCAGGCTTTCCACACCATTCCATCAATACATATTTGCCAAAATTGGTTAAAGCCGGACTTCGTGTTGCAATCTGCGATCAGCTGGAAGATCCTAAAATGACTAAAACGATTGTAAAACGTGGTGTTACAGAATTGGTAACTCCAGGAGTTTCTTTAAATGATGAAGTTTTACAATCTAAAACAAACAACTTTTTAGCATCTGTTTATTTTGCTAATAAAAATATCGGAATTTCATTTTTAGATGTTTCGACAGGAGAATTTCTTACCGCTCAGGGAAATGCCGAATATATAGATAAATTATTGCAGAATTTTAATCCAAGTGAAGTTCTTGTTCCAAAGAATTGTAAAGGTGATTTTAAAAACGCTTTTGGAGAAGATTTTCATAGTTTTTATCTGGAAGACTGGATTTATAAAGAAGATTATGCTTTAGAAACACTGACCAAACATTTTCAAACCAATTCATTAAAAGGTTTTGGTGTAGAAGAGTTAAAAGAAGGAATTATTTCTGCGGGGGCAATCCTTTATTATTTGTCAGAAACGCAGCATAACAGAGTGCAGCATATTACAGCGATTCAGCGAATTGCCGAAGATGCTTATGTCTGGATGGATCGTTTTACGATTAGAAACTTAGAATTGTATCATAGTTATAATCCTAATGCAGTAACACTTTTAGATGTAATCGACAAAACGCTTTCGCCAATGGGCGGACGTTTGTTAAAACGTTGGCTGGCGCTTCCGCTAAAAGACAGTAATAAAATAAAAGGACGTCATGACGTGGTTTCATATTTGAAATCAAATCAGGATGTTTTACAGAATATTCAATATCAAATTAAACAAATTTCAGATTTAGAGCGTTTGATTTCTAAAATTGCGGCAGGAAAAGTTTCGCCGCGCGAAATTGTGTATTTGAAAGAATCTCTGGATGCGATTATTCCAATAAAAACATTAGCGCTCGAAAGTCCGCAGGAAGCTGTAAAGGTTATTGGGGATAGTTTACATTCGTGTGATTTGTTACGCGAAAAAATTAAAAATACCTTAAACCAGGATGCGCCGGTTGCTATTTCAAAAGGAAATGCAATTGCAGCTGGGATTAATGAAGAACTAGATGAACTGAGAGCAATTTCTACATCTGGAAAAGAATTCCTGGAAGGAATAGAAAGAAGAGAATCTGAACGTACAGGGATTTCATCTTTAAAGATATCATTCAATAATGTTTTTGGCTATTATATCGAAGTTAGAAATACACACAAAGATAAAGTTCCGGAAGAATGGATTCGTAAACAGACTTTGGTAAGTGCAGAACGTTATATTACCGAAGAATTAAAAGAATATGAAACCAAAATTTTAGGTGCCGAAGAAAAAATTCATAAAATTGAATCAGAACTTTTCGAGCAGTTAGTTGCCTGGATTGCCACTTATATTAAGCCCGTTCAAATGAATGCTTATTTGGTAGCGCAATTAGACTGTTTGTGTTCGTTTACACAAATGGCGGTTGAAAACCAATATGTGTGCCCTGAAATTGATGAAACTTTTGAATTGGATATTAAAAACGGAAGACACCCTGTAATCGAAAAACAATTACCAGTTGGAACTCCATATATAGCAAATGATGTTTTTCTGGATAGAGAAACACAGCAGATTATAATGATTACCGGACCTAACATGTCGGGTAAGTCGGCAATTTTAAGACAAACGGCTTTGATTGTGCTTTTGGCTCAAATGGGAAGTTTTGTTCCTGCTGACAGCGTAAGAATGGGAGTTGTAGATAAAATCTTTACAAGGGTAGGGGCTTCTGATAATATCTCGATGGGAGAATCGACTTTTATGGTTGAGATGAATGAAACGGCTTCGATTTTGAATAATATTTCAGATCGCAGTTTAGTGCTTCTGGATGAAATTGGAAGAGGGACGAGTACGTATGATGGAATTTCAATTGCGTGGGCTATTGCTGAATTTTTGCACGAACATCCGTCAAAACCAAAAACGTTGTTTGCGACGCATTATCATGAATTGAATGAAATGACAGAATCGCTTTCGAGAATTCAAAATTATAATGTTGCGGTAAAAGAATTAAAAGATACTGTTCTTTTTGTTAGAAAGCTTGTAAAAGGAGGAAGTGAGCATAGTTTTGGAATTCACGTGGCAAAAATGGCCGGAATGCCGCAGATTGTAATTTTGAAAGCACAGAAACTTTTAAAGAAATTAGAAAAAAATCATTCAAGCGATGCTTTAAACGGAGTAAAAACAGCTAATGATGAAATGCAGATGAGTTTCTTTAATCTGGATGATCCTTTATTGGAAGAAATCAAAGAAGAGATCTTAGGCCTCGATATTAATGCGATTACACCCGTTGAAGCATTGATGAAGCTGAATGAAATAAAAAGAATGCTGGTCAAGAAATAAATCGAAAAAAAAATTCAAGTTTAAAGTTTAGGTTATCAGAAAGTTATAAAATAAGTAAATATTTTTTTGAAAAAAGGCTTGTGTAATTGAATAAATGTCCTAAATTTGCACTCGCAATACGAAGCAAGTCAAGTATTGTAGTTCTTAATTAGAATTTGAAATGCGAAAATAGCTCAGTTGGTAGAGCGCGACCTTGCCAAGGTCGAGGTCGCGGGTTCGAGCCCCGTTTTTCGCTCAAAACCATATAATGCTCGGATGGTGAAATTGGTAGACACGCTGGACTTAAAATCCAGTGAACAGCAATGTTCGTGCGGGTTCAAGTCCCGCTCTGAGTACTAAAGCCTCTTCTTTTGAAGAGGCTTTTTTTATTGGGTAAATTCTTTAAAGATGCTAAGGCGCTGAGATTCTAAGTTTTTGAGATTCTAGGAAAATTAACAATTAGCAATCTGAAATCAACAATCTAAAATCTAAAATTCAAATATGGGTGCTTTTGTAATTAGCAGGCGATTTAATGATGAATATAAGTTTGTGTTTACTTCCAGAAAAGGAAAAGTGATTTTTACAAGTTTGAGCTATGAATTGAGGTTTGAATGTGAAGAGGATATTGAAAGATTTAAGAGGACTGTTGATCTTTCTAAATTTTTGAAATTTAAGGGCTCTGGAGGAAAGTATTTTTTTAAATTGATGTTAGATGGTGTTCACTTTGCGACAAGTCGAAAATACACCACAGAATTGCTTTTGCAAAAAGGAATAAAAGAAATTGTGACTTATGCTTCAAAAGCGGAGATTTTGGATTTCTCGTCGAATGAATCGATTTTTGAAGATGAGGAGGTCTCTGTTGAGGAAGAAGTAGAAGATTAGATGGAAGAAATTCCAATATTTTAAAATTCCAAATTCTAATAATGCTTTATGTATATTGGAATTTGGAATTTTATTTTGTTAATTTTTGAGCATAAAAAAAAACCATCACAAGGATGGTTTTAAAATCTTTAGAATTTAGATTCTAATTATTTTTTTACTTCTTTAGCAGCTTCTTCTACTTTAGTAGCAGCAGAGTCAACTTTTGCAGCAGCAGAGTCAACAGTTGTAGCAGCAGAATCAACTACAGCAGCAGCAGAATCAACAGCAACAGCAGTAGAATCTACAGTTTCAGTAGCTGCAGCGTCAGCTTTTTTACAAGATACAACAGTTAAAACAGCAACAACAGCTAAACTTAAAAATACTTTTTTCATCTTACTTTATTATAAAAGGTTAATTATTAATTCGTGGCAAAGATATAAATTTTTTAATATGTAAAATATTTTTTCACTTTTTTTTTAAAATATTTTCCCAGCTCACGTTTATCTTATTTATCAAAGAATATGCCAAAAATATAAAATTATCTTAAATTATTTAATGTTTTGTATAAATAATTTTTTGTTGAAAATTCTATGGTTGATTTGGCTATTTTATTTCTCTTAATTGCGGTTTATTTTGCTTTTTAAGGATTATTGTGTATGCTCCAGCAATAAAAAAATACCTGCTTTTAATTTGTTTTTTAAAAATACCTGCTCAAAAAATTAATTTGAACCCAGAGGCTTATTGTGAAACAATATTCATAATCGTATTTGAAGCCCCTTTGTTATTCTGAATAAAAGATTCGCAGATTTGGCTTTTTTCTTTAAGAAATGTTTTATCAGTCAGCAGGCGGTTTAAGATTTCTTTTAGTTCAGAAACGTTAGTTATCGTCATACAGCCTCCAAGACCAACCAAGGAAACAGCTTCTGCAAAATTAGAATAATTAGGTCCAATTACAATTGGAATTCCAAATGCTGCCGGTTCAAGAATGTTATGGATTCCCGGATTTCCAAAACCTCCGCCTACATAAGCAATCGTTCCGTAACTATAAATTTTGGTTAAAAGCCCAATGGTGTCAATTATAAAAACATTATAATCTGATAAATTTTTATTCTCTTTTTCAGAAAATAAAACTGTCGATTTTGTAATTTGGGATTTAAGATTTGTTATTTGATCCGTTTTTATATTATGTGGTGCAATGATAAATTTTACATTTTCCGGAGCCTGATTTATGTATTCAGCAATTAAAACTTCGTCTTTTGGCCATGAACTGCCAATAACTATGGTTTGCTGATTATTCTTGAAATTTTTGATATAATCAAGGCTGTTGTCTCTTTCTAAAATTGCTGCAACTCTGTCGAAACGAGTATCACCGGAAACAACTACATTTTTAAATCCGATTGCTTCAATTTTCTGTTTAGAACTTTCGTTCTGTACAAAGAAATAAGTGAATGCTTTTAGTGCTTTTCTGTAAAAACCTCCGTACCATTTAAAAAACATCTGGCTGTCTCTAAAAATTCCCGAAATTAAATAAGCTGGGGTTTTGTTTTTTTCTAATTCCTTTAAATAGTTCAGCCAAAATTCATACTTAATGAAAAAAGCAAATTCAGGATGAACCAATTTTAAAAATCTTTTGGCGTTGCTTTTTGTGTCCAAAGGCAGATAAACTGTAACATCGGCAGCTGTGTTATTTTTACGCACTTCGTATCCAGATGGTGAAAAAAAGGTTACAATAATTTTATGCGAAGGATATTTTTCTTTGATTTTTTCAATTACAGGAAGACCTTGTTCGTATTCGCCAAGTGAGGCAGAGTGAAACCAAATGGTTTTGTCATTGGGGTTTATTTTTTCTTCTAAAATGGAAAATACATTTTTCCGACCTTCAACAAAAAGCTTAATTTTCGGACTAAAAAGTGCGACTATTTTAAGAAAAAACGCTGCTAAAGAAACAGCTAAATTGTATAAAAAAAGCATGTAGTAATTTTTGCAGCTAAATTACATTTCTTTCGTTTATTTTCATTGGTTTGAAGGTATTAATAACTATTTTTGTTCCTTCTTTCTGACATTCTGGTTTAATAGAAAGGCTTTTTTTAATAAAATATCGAAAATGAAAAAAATACAAATGGTTGACTTAAAAAGTCAATATGAAAAAATAAAAACGACTGTAGATGCTTCAATTCAAGAGGTTTTAGATACAAATACTTATATTAACGGACCTTTAGTTCATCAGTTTCAAAAAAATCTTGAAGATTATTTAGGAGCAAAACACGTAATTCCGTGTGCAAATGGAACCGATGCTTTGCAAATTGCAATGATGGGTCTGGATTTAAAGCCAGGAGACGAAGTTATTACTGCTGATTTTACTTTTGCAGCAACTGTTGAGGTTATTGCATTGTTACAATTAACCCCAGTTTTAGTTGATGTTGATATGGTAAATATGAACATTGATATTGATGCGGTAAAAAAAGCAATTACGCCAAAAACAAAAGCAATTGTTCCGGTACATTTATTCGGTCGCGCTGCAAATATGGATGCGATTATGGAAATTGCCAAAGAGCATAATTTGTATGTAATTGAAGATAACGCTCAGGCTATCGGTGCCGATTATATTTCAAAATCGGGTACAAAAAGTAAAGTTGGAACAATTGGTCACATTGCAGCGACTTCATTTTTTCCTTCTAAAAACTTAGGCTGCTATGGAGACGGTGGAGCAATTTTTACAAATGATGATAAATTGGCTCACGTTATCCGCGGAATCGTAAATCACGGAATGTACGAGCGTTACCACCACGATGTTGTGGGAGTAAATTCACGTTTAGACAGCATTCAGGCTGGAGTTTTAAATGCAAAACTGCCTTTGTTAGATGAATATAATAAAGCACGTCGTTTAGCAGCAACAAAATACAATGCAGCATTTGCTGGAAATAAACATATTGTTACACCAGAATTTGATGCAAATGAAAACGATCACGTTTTTCATCAATATGTTTTAAGAATCTTAGATGCCGACAGAAATGCTTTAATGCAGCATTTATTAGATAAAGGAATTCCGTGTGCAATTTATTACCCAATTCCATTGCATTCACAAAAAGCATATTTAGATCCTCGTTATAAAGAAGAGCAATTTCCGGTTACAAACCAGTTAGTGCAGGAAGTAATTGCTTTACCGATGCATACAGAACTTGATGACGAGCAGATTAAATTTATAACAGATTCTGTTTTAGAATTTTTGAATAAATAATTAAAAGCCAAAATAACCACAAAAAACAACCAAATAAAATGAAAGTATTAGTAACAGGAGGATTAGGATTTATAGGTTCTCACACCGTAGTCGAATTGCAAAACGAAGGCTTTGAAGTTGTGATAATTGATAACCTTTCAAATTCTTCAGAAGATGTTTTAAAAGGAATTACAGCGATAACAGGAAAAACACCTTTATTCGAAAAAATTGATTTAAGAGAAAAAAGTGCCGTTCGGGATTTCTTTAAAAAACATAATGATGTTACTGGGGTGATTCATTTTGCGGCTTCAAAAGCGGTTGGAGAAAGTGTTGAACAGCCTTTGTTGTACTACGAAAACAACATTAGCAGTTTGGTTTATCTTTTGCAGGAATTACAGCAAAAACCTGAAGCAAGTTTTATTTTTAGCTCTTCTTGTACGGTTTACGGTCAAGCCGAAAAAATGCCAATTACAGAAGATGCTCCGGTTCAAACTGCAATGTCTCCTTATGGAAATACCAAGCAGATTGGAGAAGAAATTATTACAGATACAGCTAAAGTAACTAATATCAGCGCTATTTTATTACGCTATTTTAATCCGATTGGGGCGCATTCTTCAACCGAAATTGGAGAATTACCTTTAGGAGTTCCTCAAAATTTAGTTCCGTTTATTACCCAGACCGGAGTAGGGTTACGTCAGGAATTATCAGTTTTCGGAAATGATTATCCAACACCAGACGGAACTGCTGTTCGTGATTATATTCATGTTGTCGATTTGGCTAAAGCACACGTAATTGCTTTACAGCGTTTGTTGGATAAAAAGAACTTGCAAAAAGTTGAAACTTTTAATTTAGGAACTGGAAAAGGAAGTTCTGTGTTAGAAGTAATTCATAGTTTCGAAAAAGTAAGCGATAAAAAACTGCCGTACGTAATCAAGCCGCGCCGCGAAGGGGATATTACAGAAGCTTACGCAAACACAGATAAAGCAAACAATGTTTTAGGCTGGAAAGCAGAATTAAGTTTAGACGAAGCAATGGCAAGTGCCTGGAAATGGGAGCAGAAGGTTCGTTCTTGATTTTTAGTATTCAGTGGTCAGTTTTTTTAGTGATCAGTTGAAAACTATACACATAAAAAAGAGGCTGTCTCAAAAGTCGAGACAACCTCTTTTTTATTCGGATACCTATCGGAGAAATTTTCCATTTACGCGATTCTCAACAGCTTGATTTTACTTTTGAGACAGCCTCTTTTTTATTTTGTAATTTTGTAAGATAAAAATGTAGGAATTATGGGCTCAAAAAAAGAAAATAAAAAGAATGATAAGGTTGAGGAGCCTAGAGTAGAATACGAAATTCAAAAACCTAAATTTAAAGGAATAGATCCTGAAACTTTTGATTTTGATGCTGAGTTTGCAAGAGGATTAACACCGGAGGAGTTTAAAGCTGAAATGTCTAAAAGAATAAAAGCTTATCCTTGGAAAAAATAATTTTTGAAAAAGCAGTTCTTGAATATTTTGATAATTTAGTTTTTGCACTTTTTGAAGAGGAATATTTTGGTTTCTTTGAAACGGCTCAGAATTATACCGATAAAATAGTTGGTTTTGTTATTTCCTGTATTTCAAGTTTTTCTCACAAGAAAACCCCAAAACCTCTCCAGTATTTAGGTTCAAATTATATTTTTTATAAAATTAATCTCAGAACAACTTGGTATATCTTCTTTGAAAAAAGAAACCAAAACTATTTGATCACCGGAATTATAAATAATTATTGCGAAGAAGTAAAACAGCTATAAAAAACAAATCCTCATAAACATTTCGTTCATGAGGATTTTTTTATGCGTATAGTTTTAAACTGATCACTAAAAACTGATTACTGAATACTAAAAATTAAGCATTCGCAGTAACCGCTTCTTTATCAATTTTACTAATCAAACCAGTCAATACTTTTCCTGGGCCAACTTCTGTGAATAAAGTAGCACCGTCAGCGATCATTTGCTGTACTGATTGCGTCCATTTTACCGGAGCAGTCAATTGAATGATTAAGTTTTTTTTAATTTCTGCAGCATCAGAAACTGCATTTGCAGTTACGTTTTGATATACTGGGCATATAGGAGTAGAGAATGTAGTTGCTTCAATCGCTGCCGCTAATTCTTCTCTTGCGGGTTCCATCATTGGTGAGTGAAATGCACCACCAACAGGCAAAATTAAAGCACGTTTTGCTCCTGCAGCTTTCATTGCTTCACAAGCTTTTTCAACAGCAGAAGTTTCTCCGGAAATAACTAATTGTCCCGGGCAGTTGTAATTTGCTGCAACCACAATTCCGTCTATCGAAGCACAAACTTCTTCCACAATATTATCGGCTAAACCTAAAACAGCAGCCATTGTAGATGGGGTAATTTCGCAGGCCTTTTGCATAGCAAGAGCGCGTTGAGAAACTAATTTCAAACCATCTTCAAAAGATAAAGTTCCGTTGGCAACCAAAGCAGAAAATTCTCCTAAAGAATGTCCTGCAACCATTTCTGGCTTAAAATCTTCGCCTAAAGTTTTAGCTAAAATAACAGAATGTAAAAATACTGCCGGCTGTGTTACTTTAGTTTCTTTTAGTTCTTCGGCAGTGCCTTCGAACATTATATCTGTAATTCTAAAACCTAAAATTTCATTGGCTTTTTCGAATAGTTCTTTGGCTAAAGCCGAATTTTCATATAAGTCTTTGCCCATTCCTGTAAACTGTGCGCCCTGACCCGGAAATACGTATGCTTTCATTTGTCTAATTTAATTTTTACTTTTTTTTAAAATTGAAAATTAGTTTCAATTGGAAGGCAAAAGTACTATTTTTTTATTTCGTATAATCCTTAAACATATAAATCCATGCTAATCTCGAAAAGCGAAGATTAAAAGAAGTGAGTAAAGTAATGACAACAGTGATGATTGGAATAATTCTTAAATCGAAATTTTTTTCAAAGAAAAACTGAGCAATACAATAGGTGGCAATTCCCTGAGCAACTGTTAATCCGTAGTTTACATACATAGCGCCAAAGAAATAACCAGGCTCTTTTTGAAATTTATAATTGCAGTGACTGCAGTATTCATTCATTTTTGGAAGGCCAAAAGTCAAAAAAATATTTTTGTCTGTAAATACTTTTCCTTTATGACAAACAGGACATTCGTTGCTTAAAATATGAGTTAATGAATTTGACATGACTTTGATGTTTTTATTTGCACAAAGATAATTCAGAGCGGGATAAAAGTCTTTTTTATATCTTCGCATATTATAGCACAATAGAGACATTTCTTATGAAGAAGTACCCCGTTTACAGCGTTCAGAATTTTAGCTGTAATGATATTCATTGCGATTTTTACGTCAATACTTTTACAGAGCATTTAAAAAGCCACAGTTTTGTAGAAGAACCGCATCGTCATGATTCGTATTTAATGGTGTTTTTTACAAAAGGTTCCGGACAGCACGAAGTCGATTTTGATCAATTCGAAATAAAAAGAGGAAGTCTGTTTGTACTGCAGCCCGGACAAATGCATCATTGGAGTTTGTCTAAAGACGTTGAAGGATTTGTAATTATCTTTTCGCAGGAATTGTATAATTTGTATTTCGGACAAAAAAATATCAACGACTATAATTTTTATCATTCGATCCATAACCGACCGGAATTGGTTTTCGAAGAAAAAGAAATCCCAAAAATCCTCCCTTATTTTGATTTACTGATTCAGGAAAATAATCAAAATAATAAATATCAGCTGGACAAAATGCTGAATTTGTTAGATTCAATTCATATCGAAATTGCCCGTAAATATGGCGAAACCTATTCGCATCAAACCCATTCGTACAATATTAAAATCAATAAGTTTGAAACGCTTTTAGAGGAATATTTTAGAACCGAAAAATTGCCGTCTTTTTATGCAGAAAAACTAAATATTACTTTGAAACATTTAAACAGAATCTGCAATGAAATTCTGCAAAAAACCGCCACAGAAGTTATCGCAAATCGCGTAATCCTCGAAATAAAAAGAATGTTGATCGATAAACAATTAGCGGTTAATGAAGTGGCATTTAAAGTCGGTTACGAAGATTACTCGTATTTCTCCAGATTCTTTAAAAAACAAACAGGATTGTCACCAACAGAATTTCGAAATACTGTGCGATAAGTTTTAAGTTTGCCACGAATTACACGAATTTCCACGAATTATTTTTTTTGCCACAGATTAAAAGGATTAAAAAGATTTTTTTTCTGCATTTCTACGAATAAATAATCCGTGAAAATCCTTTTAATCTGTGGCAGAAAAAAAACATTTACAGTTTTGAAGGAAAAAAAATAGTGGAAATTCGTGTAATTCGTGGCAAACCCAAAAAAGCCTGCACTCCCGAGAAAAGGAGCAGGCTTCTTAACCAACCAAATTAAAACCTATTATAAAGTATTAAGCTTGTTTTACAAATTGTAATTCAATGTTTAAACGAACTTCTTCGCCTACTAAAACACCTCCGGTTTCAAGAGCTGAGTTCCAGTTTAAACCCCAATCTTTACGATTAATTTTTCCTTCAATGCTTAAACCTACCTTTGTGTTTCCCCAGGGATCAGTCATGGTTCCACTAAATTCTACAGGAAATTTTACTGTTTTAGAAGCACCTTTAATGTTTAAATCACCAGTTAATTCATATTCTCCATCATTGATTTTTTTGAAAGATGAAGCTTTGAAAGCTAATTTTGGATGATTTTCAGCATCAAAGAAATCTCCGCTTCTTAAATGTCCGTCTCTGTCAGCATTTGCAGTGTCGATAGAAGCTACATCACCAGAAAATTCGATTGCAGCATTTTCGAAGCTGTCTCCGTCTGTAGTAATTGTTGCGTCGTATGCTCCAAATTTTCCTGAAACATTTGTAAACATCATGTGTTTAACTTTAAAACCAATTTCTGAATGTGTTGGGTCAATTGACCATTTTGTAGTTGCCATAATTTTATTTTTTTAAATAATTAATTTATTTCATTTTGATAGGACAAAGTTACGTTGACAGTTGTCCTGGAGTACTTAATCTAGATTAAGAAATAAAAATGAGATGTTTTTTTGCCACAGATTAAAAGGATTAAAGTGATTTTTTTTCGCCACGATTGCACGAATTTCCACGAAATAAATTGATTTAAAATTGGTGAAAATTAGTGCAATTCGTGGCAGCGTTTTTTTTTAATCCTTTTAATCTGTGGCAAAAATACTATTGCGTAATCTTAGCTTTTACTATTAATATAATACGTCAAAGCTCCGGAAGGACATTTATTAACAGTCGAAATTATTTTCTCAGTTGTAGATTTCTCAGGAGTAATCCAAGGTTTTTCTTTAGGACGAAAAACATCTGGATTGTTTTTTACGCAATTTGCAGAATGAATGCATTTTCCGGATTGCCATACAATCGTGACTTCTCCGTTTGTATATTCTTTAGTGAGGTTATTTGGATTCATGGTTTAAAATTTTAAGGATTAGTTTAATTTTAAAGTCAGACCAATTTTCTTATTTATAAAGTTAGTCTTTCTTTTTTGAAATGGAATAAAAAAAGAAACGATAATGATCTGATTTTCAGATTTATTATCGTTTCAAAATACAGGTATTAATTATTTTTTTACGAATTAATAATTCATCGGAATGTCCATTAATAAGAATTCAGCATCTGTGTTTGCTTTAATATTTAAAGAATCAGTTCCTGAAATTCCAACAGCATCACGAGTGTTTAATTCCTGACCGTTGATTGTAACATTTCCTTTTAAAACGAAAGCATAAACTCCGTTTCCTTCTTTTTTAATTTTATATTCAGTTGTAATTCCAGCATCAAAATTTCCCATTTGAAACCAAGCGTCTTGGTGAATCCAAACTCCCTCGTCATCTGCATTAGGAGATAAAACCTGCGCTAATTTATTGTGTCTGTCAGCAGCACTTAAAGTAATTTGCTGGTAACGCGGCGTAACATTTCTTTTGTTAGGAAATAACCAAATTTGTAACAACTTAGTCTGCTGATCTGTATTTGGGTTAAATTCACTATGCTGAATTCCGGTTCCGGCACTCATCACCTGAATATCACCGTTTTTGATAACTTCAGTATTTCCCATGCTGTCTTTGTGAGCCAAATCACCTTCTAACGGAATTGTAATAATTTCCATATTATCGTGAGGGTGAGTTCCAAATCCCATTCCGGCTGCAATCGTGTCATCGTTTAAAACGCGAAGTGCTCCAAACTGAATTCTTTCTGGATTGTACCAGCTCGCAAAACTAAAGCTATGATAAGCGTTAAGCCATCCGTGATTTGCGTTTCCTCTTGTTTCTGCTTTGTGCAATATTATATTTTCCATGATTTTGTATGTTTTGTAATTTTATAGTACAAAGATACCACGATGGTCAAGGAAAAGCACTTAACCTAGATTAAGAAAAGATTCTGATATTCTAAGATGCTGAGGTTCTAAGGTTTTTTTGAAGCAGAAAATTAGTTTTTAAGAGACGTGACGTCTCGCTATTCGCTGCAATCTTTTGTGTTGAACCTCACCACAAAAGGATTTCCACTTCTATCGGGGCTAAACGAGAAGTTTTGTTTTTATAAGAAGGTTCAAAGGTACAAAGGTACAAAGTTACAAAGGTTTTACCTCAAAGTAACCACATGGTTTGTCATTTCGACGAAGGAGAAATCTTCTCAAGTAATTCTGCAAAGATTGGAAATTATAAAGTTTTTTTTAGCTTCAAATTAACCACACAGTTTGTCATCCTGAGGAACGAAGGATCACACGAGAAATTCCGCCTGCATAATCGCCAATCTTTGTCGACTTCCGAGTGTGATCCTTCGTTCCTCAGGATGACAAGATTGTGCTGAATTACTTAATCTTAATCAATTTTCCTTTTCCAACCACTATATCAAGATAATTCATGGCAGGATGTTTCTTATCATGCATGTAAAACAGAATAGTATCTTTTTTAATTTGATCTTTACGAATGCTTATAATTAAATCAGTATTGATGAAATTCTCTAATAATATTACATTCCCATAAGAAACTTTTCCTTTCGGCAGATATTTGTTGTCAAAAGCAAAAATGCTATCCTTAAAAGTAATTTTATCTTTTTGAATATAGGAATTGTCATCTTCAATTAAATAATTGTAACGACCGTTAAGTTTATCTGTTTTCTGATTGAAGTTAATAGAAAGGAGCATTATTATTAAAGCGAAATATTTCATAAGATTCTAACTAAATTGATTTATAAACTGCTGTACTACAATATCAGTATTCTCATGGCGTTTCTTTCTTTCTAAAACAATTGGAGGCGCAGCTCTTTCCAGGCAATCTTTTACGGCACAAGTTTCGCACGTAACACCAACAATTCTTTTCACTAAAGGTTTTCCTTCAATAAATTTAAATTTCTTTTTCATTGTCGGATTAATTAAAATACCAACAGAAATACTTCTGATGTAATTTTCTGCGAAAGGATCTTTTGTGGCCGATGAAAAAACTAAATATTCATTGCCGCTATTGGCGTAGCTTGAAATTTGTGCATCAAAAAAATGAGATTTATTTTGTTTGATGGCTTCGTCTATCGTTTTAACCGAAACCCATCTTCTGCAATAATGCTCATTGGTTTCGTTGGCATGAGGTTCCTGCTGATGTGTAATATGTAATTCTTTATTGATTTGGTAAACATCCGAACCAACTCGATGAGATAATCTTAAAAAGAATAAGTTTTTCAGTTGAAAATCTTTCGGTAATAAATTGGTTAATCGCTGATAAAACGATTCCGGTGAAACTTCAAAACTTTCTATTAACGCCACAAATTCTTCAGGTTTTGGATTTTCATTTTCTAAAAAAGAATTGATTTTGTCTACCAATGATTTTCTCGGCAATAATAAAGCACCGGCAAAATATGAGGCATAAAAGTTATGCAGGACCTGATCGAAATTTTCAAACTTTATCCAGCTGAAAGTCAATAATCGATCTGAAATCTTTAAGTAATTATAGGCAATTTCTTTTGCCAGGATAAAAGCTTTCTGCGGAGCATCAAGTTCTGTAGAAAGTAATAAAGTTTTGCTTTTGGGAACATAAATCGAACGTAAATCGTCTAAAGCTTCCTGATCTGTAAAAGCGATTTCTTTTATGTTGTATTCGTATTCTTCTTCCAGAATTGCTTCTAATTCTTCAATACTGATTTTAGAATCCAGATTAATCTGAAACGACTTCGAAAATGCAATAACTTTATCTTCTAAATCTTCAAAATAATTACTGTGTGCTTCCTGATAAGATCGTAATGCAGCCAAAAAGAAACTTTCACGGCTTAAATTATAATGTTGTGCGATTTCAATAATCGTACTAATGAACGCATTGACCTTTGCAGGAGCATTTGCAATAATATCAATTAAATCAGCTTCCTGAATTCCGAAAAGCTCAAGTGGAATCTCTTTTAAAATTCCTGATTTCAAGATTTCGCCGATTGGGGCTAGATTATTATCAAGTTTTAAAGACACCATTTGGTCGTAAGTCACGTCCAAATGTTCGCAGAGTAATAAAATTTTATCTGTTTTTGGATATTTTTTCCCCTTTTCAATCTCGTTTAAATACGATTTTGAAAGATTTGTCAATTTGGCCAAGCCAAAAAGTGACAGATTTTTTTGCGTCCGAACTTGCTTCAATTTTAGTCCGAAGATCAGCTTTATATAGTCTTTTTCGATATCCATGAATCAAATATAGTTATTCTAAAAATAATCGCCAAAAAATTATTTTTAATATTTAGCGAACGTTCGCTTGTTTTGTAAAAAACTTTTTTCTAATATTGTGGTGTAGAAATTATTAGTTATCAGTTTGTTATGGTTTTGTGTTTTGAAAAAAATATAAGCGTTTCAATTGTTACTGATGAAAATTAAAAACCACTGCTATGAAAAACCAAATTGAAATTACCGAAACGGCGATGGAATTTTTAGCCGAAAAGAAGCTTCGTTACCCAAAAATCTGGACAGAAGAAGCAATTGTTTTTATAACTGAATTGCATAGAAAATTCGAATCACAGCGAAAACTATTGCTTTTACAGCGCGAGCAAAAACAAGTCACTTTTGATCAGGGAATCATGCCGGTTTTTATTCCGGAAACTAAAAATGTCAGAGAAGGCAATTGGACAGCTGGTGAAATTCCAAAAGATTTATTAGATCGAAGAGTGGAGATTACCGGTCCTGTTGACCGTAAAATGATTATCAACGCTTTGAATTCTGGTGCCAAAACATTTATGGCCGATTTTGAAGACAGCACTTCGCCAACCTGGCAAAATTTAATGGATGGTCAGCTGAATTTAATCGATGCAGTTAACAAAACAATTACACACACCGATTTGGTGAAACAAAAGTCATATCATTTAAATGAAAAGATTGCAACGCTAATTGTACGTCCAAGAGGTTTGCATTTGCCAGAAAAGCATGTTTTAATTGAAGGAAAAGAAGTTTCAGGTTCTTTGGTAGATTTTGGTTTGTATGTTTTTCATAATCATAAACGACTTTTAGAAAACAATTCAGGGCCGTATTTCTACATTCCGAAATTAGAACATTATCTGGAAGCGCGCTGGTGGAATAATGTAATTGATTTTACAGAGGATTATTTGAAACTGAAAAGAGGAACTATAAAAGTGACGGTTTTAATCGAAACGATTACAGCAAGTTTTCAGCTGGATGAAATTATTTATGAATTGAAAGAACATATCGTTGGTTTGAACTGCGGACGCTGGGACTATATTTTTTCTTATATCAAGAAATTTCGCAAGAACCCAAAATTCATCGTTCCGGATCGCGATCAGGTAAATATGACTTCGCCTTTTATGAATGCCTATTCAAATTTGGTAATTCAGAGATGTCATAAACATGGTATTCATGCCATTGGCGGTATGGCGGCTCAAATTCCGATTAAAAATAATGAAGAAGCCAATGCAGTTGCTTTTGCAAAAGTAAAAACGGATAAAGAACGAGAAGTTCGAAACGGTCACGACGGAACCTGGGTGGCGCATCCGGATTTGGTTTCTTTGGCAAAAGAAGTTTTTGATAAAGGAATGCCAACTCCAAATCAGATTCATGTTAAAAGAGAACATCGCAAAATAACTGAAGAAGATTTGATTGAGCCGCCAATAGGAATCATTACAGAAAACGGAGTTCGAAAAAATATTAACGTAGGAGTTTTGTACCTGGCTTCATGGCTGAACGGACAAGGCGCCGCTGCACTGCATAATTTGATGGAAGATGCTGCAACTGCCGAAATTTCGAGATCGCAATTATGGCAATGGCTTCAGAATAAAGTGGTTTTGGATAATGGACGAAAATTAGATTTGGCTTATTATCATGAATTGGCTTTAGACGAATTTAGAAAAATCAAAGAGGAATTAGGAGAAGAAAATCACGAAAAACAACAATTTCCACTGGCTGAAAAAGTACTGGAAAGATTAGTTGTAAATGCTGATTTTGTTGATTTCTTAACGATTCCATGTTATAAATATCTATAAGAAAAAAAACGCTAAATCTGTAAGATCTGCGAGAGAATAAATTTTTCACGCAGATTTAGCAGATCAGGCAGATAAAATGAGAATAGAAAATTTCTGCGAATGATTTTAAACACATAGATACATAGTTTTAAAATGTGAATAAAAGAATTTTGAAAAAATCTAGATTTTCACACATAGCTATGTTTGTTTAAACAAATGAAATGCCTTTAACCACAAATGAAAACTATGCTTCTATGTGTTAAAAAAAAATGAGTCCAGTTAAAACTGAACACTTTTAACTGTGAACTGAATACTATCACTTACTAACCACTTAACTTAAACATTTATGAAAACAACAGAAGACAGAATTCAGGAATTGATTAACGATTGGATAACGAACCCAAGATGGAAAGGTGTTGAACGTCCTTACACTGCGAGTGAAGTAGTTACACTTCAGGGTTCATATCATATTGAGCATTCTATTGCCAAAATGGGAGCTCAAAAATTATGGAGAAAGTTAAAAAGTCAGGATTATGTAGCTGGTTTAGGGGCTTTGACCGGGAATCAGGCGATTCAGGAAGTCGATGCAGGTTTAGAAGCGATTTATTTAAGCGGATGGCAGGTTGCTGCCGATGCAAACCTGGCAGGAGAAATGTATCCTGACCAATCGCTTTATCCTGTAAACAGCGTTCCGATGGTGGTAAAAAAGATCAACAACGCTTTATTGCGCGCTGATCAGATTCAGACTGTAAATAATATTGAAGATAAAAAAGATTATCTGGTTCCAATTGTAGCTGATGCCGAAGCGGGTTTTGGCGGTAACTTAAATGCTTTCGAATTAATGAAATCTATGATCGAAGCCGGGGCTTCTGGAGTTCATTTTGAAGATCAGCTGAGTTCTGCTAAAAAGTGCGGCCATTTGGGCGGAAAGGTTTTGGTTCCTACTCAGGAAGCAATCAATAAATTAATTGCTGCGCGTTTGGCAGCAGATGTTATGGGTGTTTCAACTTTAATTGTTGCCAGAACAGATGCTGATGCAGCTAATTTATTAACAAGCGACGCAGATCCTAGAGATAGAAAATTTTTAACTGGAGAGAAAACTGCCGAGGGTTTCTTTTATGTAAATAACGGAATCGAGCAGGGAATTGCAAGAGGTTTGAGTTATGCACCTTACGCTGATTTAATTTGGATGGAAACCAGTAATCCAGATTTAGAATTTGCAAGAAAATTTGCGACAGCTATGAAAAAAGAATTTCCGGATAAAATGCTGGCATACAATTGTTCTCCGTCTTTTAATTGGGCTGCAAAATTAACAGTTGCCGAAATGGAAACGTTTAGAGAAGATTTGGCTGCAATGGGCTATAAATTCCAATTCATTACTTTGGCAGGATTTCATGCTTTAAATACGAGTATGTTTGAATTGTCTAAAGCGTATAAAGAACGCGGAATGGCGGGTTACTCTGAATTGCAGGAACGTGAATTTGATTTACAGAAAAACGGATTCAGAGCGGTAAAACATCAGGCTTTTGTTGGTACTTCTTATTTTGATGCCGTTCAAAATACGGTTATGATAGGAAGGTCTTCAATAACAGCAATGAAACATTCTACTGAGGTTGAGCAATTTTAATTCAAAAGAAAAGCCAGTTCAATGAACTGGCTTTATTTTTTTTGCCACAGATTTCACAGATTAAAAAGGATTTTTTTTAGCCGCGAATTACCACAAATTTTAGTTCAATTTTTAACACAATTTAATTCGTGAAAATTTGTGCAATTCGTGGCAATATTTTTAATCCGTTAAATCTGTGGCAAAAAAACTTATTTCTTCAAAAGCCTAGCCTTCATTTTACTAAAGAATTCTGGCGTTACACCAATGAAAGAAGCGATTTGTTTTTGAGGAACTTTATGAACTAATGTTCCGTATTTTTTAGTAAATTTTTCAAAACGTTCTTCGGCAGGTAAACTTAAATTGTCCATTAATCGCTGTTGATTGGCTACTAACGAATTTTCAATTAAAATTCTAAAAAAGCGTTCCAGTTTTGGAATCTCAAGATACAATTGTTCCTGGTTTTCTTTCGATAAAGAAACAACTTCAGCTTCTTCCAAAACTTCAATAAAAAGCTGTCCCGGTTTTTGCGAAAAATAACTGTACATATCGCTCATCCACCAGCCTTCACAGGCAAAAGAAAGTACGTGTTCAACAATGTTATCGTTGATATTGAAACTCCTTAAAATTCCTGAATTTACAAAATAAGAATGTTTACAGACTTCGCCAGCGTTCAATAAAATTGTTTTGGCTTTGTAAGTATTCGTTTCTAGTTTAGATAAAAAAAGTACCTTTTCCTCTGGTGTCAAAGAAACATGTTTGGCAATATTTTCAAGAATTAATGCCATTATTTTTCGTTTACTAAAGTGAAGGATGTTGCTTTAAAACGATTTTTTTCTATTGTTCCGGTTACAGAAGCTTTTCTGATCGCATTGCAAAACCCATCTTCTGCATGTGCATCTCCGTGATCGTGAATCGTTGTTCCGTCAACGAAATACGTTTTTCCGTCAATACAAACCGCTAGGTCACAACTTTTGCCTTTCATTCCAAATTGGCATTCTCCGCAAGAAGCTTCAACAATTATTGGTTTATTGATTATTTTTTTATCTTGAGCCTGAGCTGCAATTCCAATAAATAAGAAAAGCATGAATATAAGTTTTTTCATTTTTTAAGAATTTACAGTTATTAATTTTGCCGTTTCTTTGGCACGTTCTGTTATTTCGTTGATTGGAGTCGAAAGTGTATCGTGGCTTAAAACAACTCCCATTCGGCGATAGGGTCTTGAAGTTGGTTTTCCAAAAATCCTGAAATCAGTTTTTGGTAAGGCAGCGACTTTTTCAATTCCGGTAAAAGTTGGATTAGTAGAATTTTCTGATGCTAAAATTACAGCACTTGCTCCTGCTTTTTCTAAAGTGATTTCAAAAATTGGAAGACTTAAAATAGCTCTTAAATGTAATTCGAATTCGTTGAAATTCTGAGTTCCCGCTAAAGTTACCATTCCGGTATCATGCGGACGTGGAGAAAGTTCAGAGAAATAAACACCTTCTTTCGTTAAGAAGAACTCAACACCAAAAAGTCCTGCACCGCCAAGCGCTTCGGTAATTTTTTCAGCCATATCCTGGGCTTCATATAAATCAGCTTCAGAAACTTGCGCCGGCTGCCAGCTTTCCTGATAATCGCCGCGTTCTTGTCTGTGGCCAATTGGAGGACAGAATAAAGTTGGATTGCCGTTTTGAGTAATCGTTAAAAGTGTAATTTCTGAATGAAAATCGACAAAAGCCTCTACAATAACTTCAATAACATCACCACGCGATCCTGCAACGGCATATTGCCAAGCTTTTTCGATATCACTTTCTGTTTTTATAGTCGATTGTCCTTTTCCTGATGAAGACATTAAAGGTTTTACTACACACGGAATTCCAACTTCCTGAACGGCTTTTTGCAGTTCTTCTGCTGAAGTGGCGTATTGATATTTGGCTGTTTTTAAACCTAATTCTTTCGCTGCTAAATCACGAATCGCTTTACGGTTCATGGTAAAGTTTGCTGCTTTAGCTGAAGGAACAACGGTGATGCCTTGTTTTTCGTAATCGTAAAAACGTTCGGTGCGAATGGCTTCTATTTCAGGAACTATAAAATCTGGTTTGTGTTTGGCTACGATTTTATCAAGTGCTTCGCCGTCAAGCATATTGATGACTTCAAAATCGTGTGCAACTTGCATTGCCGGGGCATTTTCGTAACTGTCAACAGCAATTATGGTTTGTCCGATTCGTTGCGCGGCAATGACAAATTCTTTGCCTAATTCGCCTGAACCCAGGAGTAGTATTTTCATAGGAGGATATTTGAAATTTTGGAATATAAATGGAGTAGTAAAAGTAGCGAAAAATGTTTTTAACCGCAAAGCCTATTCGCATGGATTGGTGTAGAAACGCACTGCAGTGCGTCTACGTAATGTGGGTTTAACCGCAAAGTTCGCAAAGGATTTACGCAAAGAACGCAAGGTTTTTGTTTTTAAGTTAAAAAAGATCACTAAGAGTTTTTCACTCAGATTTGCTTCGCCTATTCGCTGTCGCTCGGCTTGCAGATTCGGCAGATTTATTTTTTAGGATGAGTTGCCTCCGGCTTTAGCTGGAGGGGGTAAATTGATTAAGTGAGAGGCTTTAGCCAAAATTCTTGCTTTTTTGGCTAAAGCCTAATTGCGAGATTTCTTTTTTGACCTCTAGCTTTAGCTAGAGGCAATTTAATTCAAGATTGGATATTCTGGTTTAGCTTTACCATTATTAAACTGCTTATAAATGTTAAAATCATTAATACAAATGATAGAAATAAAATCATTAGCATTGAAAATAGAATTATGTATGGAATTTGTGATCTTAATACAACAGATAATCCATTAACAAATAGTCCGATTATGTAAATTGTAAAAAATGATAGTATAAGTTTAGAACTTACTCCAAAAGAAAACTGAGAACAAGCTTGAAAGTAAGTTATTTGATTTAATGAATGACTTATTTTTTTAGCGGTATTCCAAAAGAGAAAAACAATGAATATTGGAAATAAGATTCCCCAGAAAATTGAATTCCAAAAAATACCGAAATCACATATTTGAATACATAAATCGATGAAATAACTATCCGAAAATATTAATAATGGAAAAAAAGAGGTAACAAAAATTCCAGTAATAATTGCATGTTTTTGAATGTTATTTTTAGATTCCATTTAAATTTAGTTTGAAGAGTAAAGATAAAAAATGGAATTTATTCTCACGCAGATTTTGGAGATTCGGAAGATTTTAATTTAACCGCAAAGATCGCAAAGATTTTATAAACCTTTGCGAACCTTGCGTATTCCTTTGCGAACTTTGCGGTTAAACTTTTTTAATGAAAATGATCTTCTTCAATTTCAAATTCGGCATCTTTTTCCCAGATTTCCATTTCGCAGGGTTTACAGTTGAATTTTAGTTTGTATTCAAGTTCTCCCTGTTTTAATACTAATGGTTCTTTTAATTTGCCTTCCATTGTATTTCTATGATATTTTGGACATTTTGCCAGCTCGTATTTTATACAATATTTGGTTGTCATTACACGAGATTTTCCTGGATCCCATTGTAACTCGAATGCTTTTTCGATTTCGGTTACACCGTGACGTTCGTAGAATTTACGAGCTGTTTTGTTAGAAACATTGTACATGAAATCCAGTTTGGTTTCTGGATACGGATGTGACGTTTTTACCATTTGGTGTTCCTCACGTTTGTAATTTGCCAAACGAATTTCGGTTAACTGATCGTAAACCGTTCTTCGCATTTCGTTGATTTTTGAAATAGGAAGGAACCAGTTTTGAGAAAACATAATATTGATTTCATCGGCAGTATAAGGAGTGAAACCTGTTTTTGCCAATTGTGTTTTAATATTTTCTTCAATTGATTCGCCTGTTTTAGTCTGTTCTTTTGAGTGTTCTAAATTAACGATACTTACGTTTCCGTCTTCATCGGTTGCGATTAATTCAAAACCGGTTTCATTTTCGGTAAGCAATAAAGTAGTACCGATTTTACGAACAGCACTGTCTTCTCTTTCAACAATTTTGATGAAAGCGGCGTCGTTATTTCTGTAGATGAAAGTTCCGTCTTTTACTTCTTTTAAAACGTTCGGGTAAATTTTACCGTTTTCGGCTTTGTTTACGTAGATTCCGTCGGCTTCATTGTTTTCGTTAATGAAACAAAGTCCGTCACCGTTGTTTAATAATTCGCCGTTTTCAATTTCGTAAGCGTTCCCAACAGTTCGGATCAATTTACCAATATACTGCCCTTTTGATTTTGGGCTTTCCCAAGAACCAATTGTGTTATGTCTTTCGTTTACAAAATAATCGGTATAACCACGGTTGAAAGTTCTGCTTAAGGTAGAATCAAAAGTATAAGTGCATTTTCCAGAAGAAGCTTTTGTGTATTTATCGCTTCCTGCACCTTCTAAAAAGTTGTCTAATTTCTGACGTAAATATGAAACGTTGTTTTTTACGTAAACTACATCTTTTAATCGGCCTTCGATTTTAAAAGAAACGATTCCGGCCTCGATCAAATTCGGAATTTGATCTGAAACATCTAAATCTTTTATCGAAAGTAAGTGACTGTTTTTAATTAAAGTATCTCCATTTCCGTCGATTAAGTTATACGGTAAACGGCAGTTTTGCGCGCAAGAACCACGATTGGCGCTGCGTTCTCCGTTTGCCACACTCATGTAGCAGTTTCCACTGAAGGATACACATAATGCACCGGTTACGAAAAACTCTAATTCAACATCAGCATGGTCGTATATTTCTTTAATTTGATGCAGGTTTAATTCACGTGCCAAAACCACGCGTTTGATTCCAGCATCTTTTAGGAATTTAATTTTATCTGCATCACGATTATTGGCTTGTGTGCTGGCGTGAAGTACGATAGGAGGAAGCTCCATTTCCATAATAGCCATATCCTGAATAATCAGGGCATCGACACCAATCTCATACAATTCCCAGATCATTTGACGGCAAGTTTCTAATTCGTTGTCGTACAAAATGGTATTCATAACCACAAAAACCTGTGCATTAAATAAGTGCGCATATTTTACCAACTCAGCAACATCTTCAATAGAGTTGTTGGCATTAGATCGTGCACCAAATTGCGGAGCTCCAATATATACTGCATCAGCACCACTGTTTATGGCTGCGATTCCTCCAATTAAATCTTTAGCAGGAGCTAATATTTCGATTTTCTTCTTCATTTCTAAAACTTTAGACTTTTGTGGTATTCCCGAAAAAAAGTGTGCAAAGGTCTTATAAATTATTTGAGTTTGCTAACGATGAAGGGATTTTTTTGAAATTGTTAACTTAATATGGAATGAGTTAATGTTATTTTCTTTAAAATCCGTTGCTGCAAAATGAATCGTTCCTTCGGAACTTTATTAAGAAGAGCTGTAAGTTCGGAACATATTTTAGGAACGGATTTTAATCCGCTCATGTATGTCGATATATAAAAATAAAAAAACTATCTGATTATTTAAACCAGATAGTTTCCCTAAAATAAAAGTGTCAATAATAATTAGTTCGCTTTCATTTTAATTTGCGATAAAGTATTTTGAATACTGTTTAGTTGTTTTGAAACAATGAAAACCTGGCTGTGTTCCAAATCGTTTTCTTCAAGTGCTTTTTTGTATTTTTCAATAACGGCTTCTTCTCCGGTAATACAGGCATTTATAATGGCTTTAGTATCTCCGCCGGTAAAAGATGATTTGATATCAATCCATGTTCTATGTAATGCGCCTAATGGCCCACCGCCGGAAGTATCTGTTGATTTTCCGAGTTTGTTGATTTCGTCTTGTAATTCTACAATAAATAAAGCTCTTTCACGGGCATATTCCAGAAAATCAGCTTTGAGGGCTAAATTCTCAACATGTTCTGCGGCGTTTGTATATCCTAGTTTTCCGTCTTCAAGAATTGAAATTAATCCTTCTAAAGTTTTAACTGTTTCTTTTGTGGTTTCATCTGTATGTATCATGACTAATAGTTTTTAAATTAATACATTACAAAGTTGGTGATTTCTAAAGTGTTATGTTTTACAGGATTATGTGCAGGGTTTTACAATATTGTGGAATGGGAATTTTGAAAATATTGATTTGTTTTATTCAGATTTAATTGCCTCCAGCTTTAGCTGGAGAAAGTTAAATGGACTAGGAATGGGCTTTAGCCAAAGGTATAGTTTGGCTAAAGCCAGTATGGAAGCTTATTTTAACCTCCAGCTAAAGCTGGAGGCAATTAAACTAAATGTTATTTATTTCTTTTTAAAATGAATTTTTCTCGTTTTCGCTTTGCGTGAGGGATTGAGGCGGTATCCTTTTATGAAGCGGAGCGAAATAAAAGATATAGCCGAAAGCCCGACCCGGAGGGACACGCCCAAATTAATCCCATAAAAAAACAGCTTAAAGTATAAAAGTGATGAAACTTTTGAACCTTAAGCCGTTTTTATAAACTTAGAATATTGTTATGCAGTCAAAGCTTCTTTGATTCTGCGTAATGCTTCTTTTAAAATGTCGTTGCTTGTTGCATAAGAGAAACGAATACAATTTGGATTTCCGAAAGCGTCTCCTGTTACTGTTGCAACATTCGCTTCGGCCAAAAGATACATCGAAACATCGTTTGCATCTTTGATTTCAGTTCCTTTTAATGTTTTTCCGAAGAAAGAAGAAACGTCTGGGAATACATAAAATGCACCTTCTGGAACGTTGATTTTTACTCCCGGGATTTCTTTTAACAATCCAACAACTAAATCTCTGCGACCGTGGAAAGCCTGAACCATTTCGTTTAATACTTTTGGATCTGCATCTACAGCTGTAATTGTAGCTCTTTGTGCCACAGAGTTTGCTCCAGATGTTACTTGCCCCTGAATCTTTGTACACGCTTTTGCGATAAATTCTGGCGCTCCAATATATCCAATTCTGTATCCAGTCATTGCAAATGCTTTAGCAACTCCGTTTACTGTGATTGTTTTTTCCAACATTCCCGGAATTGAACCGATACTGCAGAAAGTTCCTGAGAAATTAATGTGTTCATAAATCTCATCGGCAACTACGTAAATATTTGGATGTTTTTCTAAAACTTTTGCAAGCGCTGTTAATTCTTCTCTGCTGTAAACAGATCCTGAAGGATTACATGGAGAAGAGAACCACATCATTTTTGTTTTTGGCGTGATTGAAGCTTCTAATTGTTCTGGAGTAATTTTGAAATCTGTTTCTACAGATGTTGGAACTTCAACAGGGACTCCGCCAGAAAGTTTTACGATTTCGAAATAAGAAACCCAGTATGGCGCTGGTAAAATAACTTCGTCACCATCGTTTAACATTACTTGTGCAATGTTGTATAAAGATTGTTTTGCTCCCGTAGAAACTACGATTTGAGATGGTTTGTACTCTAAATCATTGTCTCTTTTAAATTTTCTGCAGATAGCTTCTTTTAAGTCCTGATATCCATCAACAGGAGAATATGTGCTGTAATTATCGTCGATTGCTTTTTTTGCAGCTTCTTTAATAAAGTCTGGCGTATTAAAATCTGGTTCACCTAAACTTAAACTGATAATGTCTTTTCCTTGTGCTTTTAGCTCGCGTGCTAAAGCCGCCATTGCTAAAGTTTGTGAAGTCGCTAAGTTGTTGATTCTGTCCGAAAGAATATGGTTCATTATAAAAATTTTGAATGTCCTTAATTTGCTGCGCTAATTTAAGGAAGGTTAATTATTAATAGATTTTTTTTAGTTTAAACAGATAATTCAGGTTTCATTCCTAAGTCACGCAAATGTTTAAAGTGAGCTGCAATAGCACTTCGCATTGTTTTGTATTCGTAATAGGGTAAATTACATTCTTTTGCAGTTTCCTTTACAATTTTTGCAATTTTACCATAGTGAATGTGACTGATATTTGGAAAAATATGATGTTCGATTTGGTGATTCAATCCGCCAGTGTACCAATTTACAATTGCATTTTTTGGTGCAAAATTAGTTGTGGTGTACAATTGGTGAACTGCCCATGTGTTGTCCATTTCTCCTAATTCATTTGGAGATGGATTTGTAGTGTGGTCTACAACGTGTGCCAATTGAAATACAACACTTAAGATCAATCCGGCTGTGTAGTGCATTACGAAAAAGCCAATAAGTACTTTCCACCAAGAAATTCCAATAAGCATTGGTAAAACAATCCAGATTGAGATATAAATGATTTTAGTGATGATTAAAGTTGTCCAAAGAATTTTTGGGCTTTTTGGCTCTCCGTAAGATAATTTTCTTTTAAGATAATTTCTCATTTGCTTAAAATCGGTAGTAATAGCCCAATTGAAAGTCAATAAACCATATAAGAAAACAGAGTAATAATGTTGAAAACGGTGAAAACTATGCCATTCTGCATGCTTTGTAAAACGGATAATTCTTCCGGCATCTAAGTCTTCGTCGTGCCCCGGAATATTAGTATAAGTATGGTGAAGCACATTGTGCTGAACCTGCCAGTTGTAAACGTTTCCGGCCAGAACATAAATGGTTCCGCCCATGAATTTATTAATCCAGCTTTTATTAGAGTACGAACCGTGATTACCATCGTGCATTACGTTCATTCCAACACCTGCCATTCCAACGCCAATGACGATAGATAAAAGCAGCATTACCCAAAAAGGCATATTTAAGGTAAGTATTAAAAAATATGGAGTTAAAAAAACTGCGAATAGAATAACGGCTTTTAAATGTAACTTCCAGTTCCCTGTTTTCTGAATGTTATTCTCCTTAAAGTAATTGTTTACCCGAGAATTAAGTGTTCTGAAAAACTTCAGATTGTCTTGCCTTGCAAAAGTTGGAGCAGTGTTATTCATAATTAATTTAAATAGTTTTCAAAGGTAATTATTATAAATTTTCAATTTGCAAAATTGAGTTAAATATTTCAATCGTAAAGTAGTACTTTTGTTAAAAATTTACAGCAATGGATGAGATATTGAAATATTTTCCCAATTTGACCGATCTTCAAATTGAACAATTTCAAAAATTAGACTTTTTATACCACGATTGGAATGAAAAAATCAATGTGATTTCACGCAAAGACATTGATTCTTTATATACAAAACATATTTTACATTCATTAGGAATTGCCAAAATAATGAAATTTGAGCCCGGAGCAACAGTTTTAGATGTTGGAACGGGCGGCGGTTTTCCCGGCATTCCGTTAGCGATTCTTTTTCCGGAAACTCGTTTTTATTTAATTGATGTTATAGCAAAAAAAATAAAAGTGGTTCAGGGTGTTGTTGATGCATTAGAATTAAAGAACGTAAAAGCTGAACAAAAACGTGCTGAATTGGTAAAAGGTGATTTCGATTTTATCGTAAGCCGTGCCGTAACCAATATGCCGGATTTTGTTTCGTGGATAAAAGATAAAATTAAAAAGCAGCATAAGCATACTTTAAAAAATGGTATTCTATATTTGAAAGGCGGTGATCTGACTGAAGAATTAAAAGATTTTCCAAATGCGGCTTTGTATGATTTAGCAGCAATATTTGATGATGAATTTTTTGAAACCAAAAAAGTGGTTCATCTTCCTTTAAAGTTTAAGTCCTAAATATAAATAAAAGTAAATAACCCGGAAAGAATTTCTTTACGGGTTATTTTTGAATTAATAGTTTCTACTACTAAGATGCTTTCCTAGAGAAGTCTAGAAAAGGGTTTGCTTTTATGTCTAAATTATCAATAAAGTTATGAATTGCATTTTCTGACGCTTCGACAGAATATTTAAACGCAGCATCAAAAAAGAATTCTCTGCATAAAACAGGTTCGTTTGATGAGTCGTAAATTGCTTCATCTGATTCATCAAGATTATCATAACTGTATTGGCAAGGATATAAACGAATTAATTCTATAATTGTATTATCGAACCATTTATCAAATATTTTCTTTTTTGGGGTTACGTGTCGGGCTAGTAATGCCAGGCCTACAAGTTCGCTTTGAAGCAGGTAAGATCCTTTTCTGTATTTTACATCGACCATTCTCACATTCATTAGAGCGATCCATAAAGCACCATTAACAGATCCGTTAGCAGGTATGTCAAGATCACAATCAAATAACAAAGGATTTGTTTGTTCACGATCGTTAATCGAGCACCAAAGTGCTTCAATACGTTTTTGTGTATCTTCTGTAAATTTTGTGTAACCTGTAAAACGCCAGTAAATCCATTCTAATAAAGCTGCAGTTAGACCTACAGAAGCTTTGTGGTTAATTTGCATTAATACACTTTCTAATGCATCATTACCTTCAATAGGATCTAAAAGCTGATCTATTTTCTTTTTAGTCCATTTAAAGTTAATTGGATGCCCAATGCTTTTTGCTTCTGAAATTACCTCTGGTACGTTGTTTAAATTTCTCATGTTTTGTAGTTCTTTATCTTATATAAATAGTAGTTTTTTACGAGGACAAATTTAGAGTCATGCATCTTTTTAGTAGGGAACAAGAAGTTTTTAAAATATCAAAATATGTTTTTTTTAATGTGTATATAGCTGATAATTAGTGTTATAAGAAAAATACTACATTTTTTTAAAATTGTCGTACATGTAAGACTTTATGCCAATTTGAAACCTGACTTTATTATTGCCAGAAGTATCTAAAAAAGCATTTTCATGTAAGTCTAACGGAAAAAACAAAAGCCGAATCTTTTCAAGATTCGGCTTTTTTATATGGACAGGTCTCAAAACCTGAAACTTGAAACAAAAATTAACCTAAGAAAGGATATCTGTAATCTTCCGGAGTTACAAAAGTTTCTTTGATCGTTCTTGGAGAAGCCCAGCGTAATAAGTTTAATGCAGAACCTGCTTTATCGTTAGTTCCAGAAGCTCTTGCACCACCAAAAGGCTGCATTCCTACAACTGCTCCGGTTGGTTTGTCATTAATATAGAAGTTACCAGCAGAGTTTTGTAATTTTGTAGTTGCTGTTTCAATAGCATAACGATCCTGGCTGAAAACAGCTCCTGTTAAAGCATACTCAGAAGTAGTATCAACTAATTCTAAAGCTTCTTCCCATTTAGCATCCTCGTAAACATAAATTGTAATTATTGGTCCGAATAATTCGGTTTCCATTGTAGTATATTTTGGGTTTGTAGTTACAATAACCGTTGGCTCAATAAAGTATCCAACTGATTTATCGTAATTTCCACCAATAATGATTTCAGCATCAGCATCTTTTTTAGCCTGATCAATATAACTAGCTAATTTATCAAAAGAACCTTCGTGAATAACTGCTGTAATAAAGTTTCCGAAATCTTCCGGAGAACCCATTTTCATAGATTTTACATCAGTAATTAATTGTTCTTTTACAGCTGGCCATAAACTTTGTGGAATATAAGCTCTTGAAGCTGCAGAACATTTTTGACCTTGGAATTCGAAAGCTCCACGAGTAATACCCGTAACAACTTGTTTTACGTTTGCGCTTGGGTGTGCAATGATAAAATCTTTACCACCAGTTTCACCAACGATTCTTGGGTACGTTTTATAATGGTGGATGTTAGCTCCAATTTTTGCCCAGATATCTTTAAATACGTGAGTTGAACCTGTAAAATGAACACCGGCAAAATCACGGCTTGCCAAAACAGTATCTGTAATCATTAAAGCATCTCCAAAAACTACGTTGATTACACCGTCTGGAACTCCAGCTTCTTTGAAAACATCGATGATGATTTTTGCAGAGAAGACCTGGCTGTCACTTGGTTTCCAAACCACAACGTTACCCATCATAGCAGCACTTGCAGGAAGATTTGCAGCAATAGCAGTAAAGTTAAAAGGTGTAATAGCGTAAACAAAACCTTCAAGGGGTCTGTATTCTAAACGGTTCCAAACAGTAGAATCTGATTTTGGCTGATCGTTGTAGATTTGAGTCATAAACTCAACATTGTAACGTAAAAAGTCAATTAATTCACAAGAAGCATCAATTTCTGCCTGGTGAATATTTTTAGACTGACCAATCATAGTTGCAGCATTAATACGCGCCCTGTAAGGACCAGCGATTAATTCAGCAGCTTTTAAGAAAATAGCAGCACGTTGTTCCCATGCCATGTTTGCCCATGCTTTTCTTGATTCAAGAGCATTTGCAATTGCTTTTTCGATATGTTGTTTTTCAGCTAAATGATACTTTCCAACGATGTGTTTGTGATCATGAGGAGCTGTAATATTTCTTGTGTTTCCAGTTTTGATTTCTTCGCTTCCAATATATAAAGGAACATCAATTTGAGCGTTCCACATTGTAGTATAAGCTGCCTGAACAGCTGCTTTTTCTGGTGAGTTCGGTGCGTAGCTTTTTACAGGCTCGTTTACCGCTTTTGGTACATGAAAGAATCCTTTTAACATGGGATAAATTATTTTAAAATTTACGAATTGTTTAATTTTTTACAAAAGTACAAATGATAATTTGATTATATCACAATACAAGATTAAAAAGTTGTAATTTAATAAACTAATAGGGGTAAATTGTAAAAACATCTATCCATGTAAATGTTTAAGTTTGAGTTTTTTTCTGAAAAAAACTTGAATTAATTCAATGCAAAAGGAGCGCACATTCTAAAAGTAGGTACAATTACTTTGAATGTTTTGGTTGTAGTGAAATTGATCATATTAAAATGACCTTTCATGGCACCATAAGGAGATGATAATAAGCAACCAGAGCTGTAAGTGTGGTTTTCTCCCGGTTTTAAAACTGGTTTTTTACCTATAACGCCTTCACCATCAACGATATCTAAGTCGTTTAATGAATCGTGGATTTCCCAGTGGCGAGAAGTTAACTGAACAGAATCTTTACTATGATTTTCGATTGTAACCACGTAACTAAAAGCAAAGTGAATCTTATAGTTCTTGAAGTAAGTGCCTTCAAAACTAGTTAGAACCGATATTTTTATGCCTCGTGTAATTTGAGAAACCATATTAACCTAGTAAATCTGTGTGAGTTATAGGTACAAAGCTACGAAAAAAAAACAGGAAACCTAAAACCTTAACAATGTTTTAATTAACGATATTTATGGAGTTTGCATTACCTTTTCCTATAACTCTTTGATAACGATCAGTACTTTCTTTGTAATAAACTAATATAGTATACTCATTTTCTGTTTGATAAAAATTACCGTCAATGGCATTTTCATTATCTATATTCCCTTTTTTATCGGCAACGGTGTATTGAAAATTAGTAAAACCTTGTTTGATCATTATTGCTTTTTCAAAAACGGCTTTATCAGTATTATAATCCAGTTTATATTCTGGTGAAAGGCTGTAATTATTGAACATTCCCGTAACATAAATATCTTTGTTAAGCCTGAAAGCCGGCGCCGAAAGCGAAAAGTAAACCCAGGCATAATCAGCTTCAATGCTGTTATCTGAGCCATTTATATTTTTTACCACAAAATTACCGTTTACGTCCTGATAATTGGTATAAATCTGATTTCCTCTTGCTGCATTGGTATACAAATAAGCGTTATAAATATCGTTGTTAGCACCCACTTTACCAACGTTATTATTGGCTGCACGAATGTCTTTATTTTCAAAATATAAAAATTCGTTTCCACCCCAAAACTGCGTTTCGGCATCGTATTTATAAACCAGTTGATTCCCAATTGTGTATTGTGGCGGGATATTTTTAATAACCGTATTAAAATTTCCGTTTTGTAATAAAAGAACTTTTACATTTTGAATTGGAGTTTGAAAAGTAATATCATTAGAAACAATCGAAAAATCTAAATTCTGTTTGTAATCAATATTGCTCAGGTTTCGGGTTCTTTTTACCTGTGCCGCAACTGTACAATGTTCTTCATAAATAATGAATTTTCTGGAGAAAATAACTTCTTTATCTTCATTTAAAATTTTCAAAATATAATTTCCAGACAATCGTATCTGTGTTGTAAACTGGTTTGGAAATGCCAATCTATAATGCGAATAAACCTGAAGCGTGTTAAACGAGTTCGAATAATCTGTAATTCTTTGACCGTCAAAACCTCTTAAATAATCTGTTTTTGGAATATCTGTTGGTTTCCAGTTATAATCGCAATGTGTGATTTCAAAATAATAATTGGCTTCATTTCCAAACAAATCATCAAACTGAAATTCAAAAGTAGAATTCATTTCAAATATCGGAACAACATTATTGCCATTCTGAACAAAAGTAACGGTTTTGATATTGTATGGAGGAACTACTTCAGTTTGTATTTCCTGAGCTTTCGCGAAAGTAAAAACAAAAAACAAAAGCAGACTTTGATATAAAAATTTTGGCATCTTATTACGTTGTAAGATTGTAAATATAAGAATTTTATTAAACGTAATAAGATGTCATTTATTGGACGGAGCGATTTATTAAGAATTTAAAATGTATTCTAAATTAGCTTCGATCTCATCATTTATGTAGCTTTCCTCTAAAAGGGAATCAGATAAAAGCTTTTTATTTTCCTGCAGTTTGATGATTTTTTCTTCTACCGTATTTTTCGAAATAAAACGAATCACGTTTACTTTATTCAATTGCCCAATTCGGTGTGCCCTTCCAACTCCTTGTTTTTCTGCGAAAGGATTCCACCACGGATCTAAAAATAAAACATAAGAAGCTTTAGTAATATTTAAACCGACGCCTCCTGCTTTTAACGAAATAAAAAACAATAAAGGTTCTTCTTTTTCCTGAAACAGTTTTACCTGCTGTTCTCTTTTGCTGGCTGGCGTTTCTCCTGTAATCTCACAATATCCTATTTTGTTTTCCTTGCACCAATCGGTATAAAAATGCAGGTTGGTAACAAACGAACTGAAAATGATTACTTTCTGTTTTGCTTTGACTAAATTTTCCAAATAATTTGTAACAGCAATATATTTTCCGGAATCAATTTCAGATTCCTGATCTACCATTTTTGGGTGATTACTCAATTGTCTTAACTTCATCAGCGTATTAATAATGCTGATTTTGTCCGGACTTGAACCATCCATTTTTAATAAAAAGTTACGCGCTTTTGATTTTTCCTGTTCATATAATTTTTCCTGTTCAGGATCCATTTCACAATAATAAATCTGCTCTGATAATTCAGGTAAATCTTTTAAAACCTGTTCCTTGGTTCTTCGCAAAATATAAGGCTGAACCAGATTTTTTAATTCAGATAAAACCTCTTCATTCTGCTTTTTCTCAATTGGGATTTTAAAATTCTCAGCAAAGAAATTATAAGTGCCCAAAATATCAGGATTAATAAACTGCATCTGCGACCATAAATCGTCCAGCGAATTTTCGATAGGCGTACCACTTAAAGCGATTTTATGACCTGTACTTATTTTATTAATGGCTTTAAAAATCTTAGAATTTTTATTTTTAATGTATTGACTTTCGTCCAAAATCAAATAACGGAAATCATATTTTTCTAAAATTGAAATATCACGATGAATAATGCTGTAGCTCGTAAAAATTAAATCAGTTGTGGCTAATCTTGCGGCTAGTTGTTTTCTGTCATTACCCACATATTGCATTTTTGAAAAATGCGGAGTAAATTTTGCAGCTTCATTGTACCAGTTAAAAACCAATGAAGAAGGCAAAACAATCAAAGTTTTAAGTGGTTCTCTTTCTATAGTAGTTTCGTTTGCAAATAAATCAAAATTGGTAGTTTTCGTAGTAAATCCTAATTGTTCCTGAACGGCAACCAAAACAGCTAAAGTCTGCAATGTTTTTCCAAGTCCCATATCATCGGCAAGACAAGCGCCCAAATTCGAATTAAAATGTCCTAAAAGCCATTTTACACCATCGATTTGATAAGGCCTTAAAGTTGCTTTCAATAAATCAGAAGCCACATATTCAGCTTTATACGTTACATCATCTTTGATTTCGGCAATAGCATCAAGGGCAGTAAAATTACTTTTGCGTAAAAGTAAAGTGCCGCTTTCTATTTTTCCGAGTTTTGCCAGCGAACTGTATTTACTGAACCATTCTAACGGAATCAGGAAATAATTTCCGTCAGGCAGAGGGAAAAGCCTTTCTTTGCTTTTTATGTTTGGAATAATTTCGCTGAAATTAATCGTATATGACCCAATTGTAATGATGATTTTAATGTCAAACCAATCTCCGTTTGTGTCTTTTGATGCAGAAACCGTATGATTTGAGGTAACGATTTCTTTGCTTTCGAGCTTTAAATTTTGAATGTTAAAACCTAAACTTTCCAGTTTTTCTTTATTATCAATTATCAATTGAATGTTGATATAAGGATCAGAAGTTTCAGCCTCAGAATTTAATCCAAATAATTCATTTTTGATTTTTATTAAACCAATTTCAAGTAATTTATCGACATACAAATTTTCATCAGCATTTCGTTTAAACTGAATGATTTTCGGTTCATTGGCAACGCTGAAATCTACAAACGAATGCGTTTTCTTTGTTTTACTTCCATCAAATGAATAACCGTTATAATCAAAATAAAGGTTGAGGTAATAACAGTTTTTAAAGAAATCATAAACCGGCTGAATCGTGCAGGAAGTAATTTCATCGCGCTGCTCAATTTCAAAACCTGTTGCTTCGATATCAATTTTTTTGGCTATTTCGGGAATGAAATTCTTAAAATAATCATCAACTAATTTGGATGGTATTTCAATTGATTTTTTCTTTAAAAAAGGCATCAGTTTTTTAGAATTAAGCTCTTTTAACTGACCTAATTTTTTATTGATAATTAACCAGCCCGGTTCATCCAAAAGGATATCAACATTGCTTTCCATGGGTAAAAAAGCCGTTTCGTTTTCTTTTAAAGAAAGGGTATAGGTAATTCCTTCGGCGTGTTTGTCAAATTGAATTTGCGGCTCAAAATAAAGCGGACTAATATCGACTCTCGAACGATAAAAATCTTTTTCGGGCCCAATGTTTATTGACAACGGAAATTGTCCCTCAACAATTAGGCTGTAAAAAGAAGACAGATTTAATTTTAAATGCTGACGAATGGCAAACTCAATTTTAGAATCTTTTTGTAAATCAGCAATGGTTTTTGCCGATTTGATTTTAGCACTGAATTTTTTGAATATGAATTCAGGCTTTAAAGATTCGCAAGCCGTCAGTATTTTTTTTGTATTCGAATCTAAATCGTCAAAAACAATTCCGAAACTTTGAATTATTCCGGCGGTTGCTTTTTTGTCCAGATATTTGATTTCATCGGTATTCTCAACGATGTAGGATGTTGGAATGTAAACATTCAGATTTTTTTCAAAACTGATGTCAAAACAGAACTGAAATGATTTTGTAGGTTCCAAGGTTTAGGGATTTGGTTGGCTTGTAAATTAGTTATTGGGCAAAAAAATAAAGAGTTTTCAAAATATCAATAATTTGAAAACTCTTTTAAAATGAACTTGTATCACTTATATGGTGAAAAAATTAGTTTTCCTGTTTAAAGCAAAGTGGTATAATCTCGCCTTTTGCCAAACAGTATTTTTTTACCAATTCTGGTGAAATTTTATTGGTGTAATCTTCTTCAATTACAATAAAACCAATGCTTCTTAATTTGTCGAAATAATCGCGGCCGTAAATACGAACGTGATCGTATTGTCCGAATATTTTAGCACGCTCTTTTTGATCTGTAATTGAATCATCAGCGAAAGTAATTGCACGGTTTAAATCTTGTGGAATTTGTAAAATCGCCATTCCGCCCGGTTTTAAAACACGGAACAATTCCTGCATTGCTTTTGTATCATCTGGAATATGTTCTAAAACGTGATTACATAAAATCACATCATATTCGTTGTCTTTAAAAGGTAAATTACAGATATCTGCTTTTACATCTGCCAAAGGCGAAAATAAATCTGTTGTTGTATAATCCAGGTTTTTCTGCTTGCGGAATCTTTTGTAAAAAGCTTGTTCCGGCGCAAAATGCAAAACTTTTTTTGGAGCTGTAAAAAAATCAGTCTGATCGTTTAAATACAGCCAAAGCAAACGATGTCTTTCTAAAGAAAGTGTACTTGGCGAAAGTACATTGTTACGCTGTTTTCCATATCCGTAAGGTAAAAAAGATTTAAAGCTTCTGCCATCGATAGGATCAGTAAATTTATCTCCCTTTAATGAGAAAGCTAAAATGGGACGCGCTACATAACTCAAACGAATTAATAATGGACGCGGTATTGTATTAAGTACTAATTTAAAAAGTTTTTTCATGGGGCTGTTTCGCAGAGTTACACAAAGGAGACACAGAGTTTCACAAAGTGTTTATAAATCTTTTTATGTTGTTTTTTAATATTTTTGAATCAAAATTGATAAGTAATCCTAATGGATAATTTCCAAGTTTCAGATAGGTTAGTATTTGCGCAAAATGTACATCGTTAAAAGCTTCGACAGTTTTTAATTCAATGACAATCGTGTTTTCTATTAATAAATCAATTCGATATCCATGATCTAGTTTTATGTCTTTATAAATTATGGGTAAAACTTTTTGGCGTTCAACAGTCAAGCCGGCATTTACTATTTCATAATATAAACATTCTTGATAAGCAGATTCTAATAAACCAGGACCAAGCTGTTTGTGAACTTCAATCGCTAAACCAATAATTTTATATGTAATTGCATCTAATCTATTACGAGATTCATTGTTTTCTTCAAACATTTAAAAGGCTTGTAAAATAAATAATTTTGTGAATCTTGGCGTATATCTTTGTGAATCTTTGCGGAATAACTATAATACTAACGGCACTTTTCTGAATTCGTCTTCTTCATTACTTTCAATTCCTAAAGCTTTGTAGATATATTGAAAAGTCGATAATAATTCTGGTTTACCATCAATTAAAGCCACATCGTGTTCGAAATGCGCGCTTGCTTTTCCGTCAGCTGTAGTAATTGTCCAGCCGTCTTTATGTTGTTTGATGTTTCTTGTTCCCATGTTAATCATAGGCTCAATTGCAACAACCATTCCTTCAACAAAAAGTTTTCCGCGGCCGCGTTTTCCGTAATTTGGCATTTCTGGTTCTTCGTGCATTTTTTGCCCTAAACCGTGACCAACCAATTCACGAACCACACCATAACCGTGAGATTCCGTATATTTTTGAATCGCATTTCCAACATCTTCTACGCGATTTCCGGCTTTAAATTCTCTAATTCCAACGTAAAGAGATTCTTTAGTTATCTGCAAAAGTTTTTTAACTTCTGGAGCAACTTCTCCAATTTCGAAACTATAAGCATGATCTCCATGATATCCGTTTTTGAATGCACCGCAGTCTACCGAAATAACGTCACCACTTTGTAAAGGTGTGTTATTTGGAATTCCGTGTACGACCTGAGAATTCGGACTCATACAAAGTGAATTCGGGAAACCATACAATCCTAAAAAGCTAGGAACTGCACCGTGATCACGAATGAATTCTTCGGCTAATTTGTCCAGATATAATGTAGTAACTCCTTCTTTAATTTCAGAAGCAATCATTCCTAATGTTTTTGATACGATCAAAGCACTTTCGCGCATTAATTCGATTTCCTCTCTCGTTTTTTGGATAATCATATTTTTCAGATTTTCAGTTCGCAAAAGTACAATTTTTAATATTATTTTTTGAGTAATTTTTTTGCCGCGAATTAGGTTTTTTCGCCACGAATTTCACGAATTAGTACGAATTCTAAATTTGGAATAATTTTTAAAGACAAAGTAATTCGTGAAAATTTGTGTAATTCGTGGCAAACCCTTTCATTGCGATGAGCTGTGCTTTTAGTTTAATATCTCAGAAAAAAGCCATAAATTAGTAGTAAAATGAGATAATCATGGAAACTGATACGGATCAAGATATAGTTAAAATAAAAGCTTTAAGAAAAATGCAGGCAAGTGCTTTGGCGCTTTTAGGTTTTGCCGTTCTTCTTTTTATAATTGCTATTTATTTTAAAATTCCAATTTTACAGGCTTTTAGTGAAGCGGCAATGGTTGGGGGAATTGCCGATTGGTTTGCGGTTGTGGCTTTGTTTCGTCATCCGCTTGGGATTCCGATTTGGCATACGGCTATTATCCCGACGAAGAAAAATGAAATTGGAGAAAATCTCGGAAATTTTGTTTCAGAAGAATTTCTAAACAGGGAAAAGCTAGAAATTAAATTGGATGAATTCAACTTTGCTTCAAAAGCTTCGGAGTGGCTTTCGGAGGAAGAAAATGCAGATAAAATTGCCAATGTTGTTGCAGTAAATATTGTTCCCGGAATTTTAAAAACGATAAAAGATGAAGATGTCAGAAGATTTATTCAGGCTCAATTCAAAGAAAAACTGGAAGGAATAAACTTTGGGGACTGGGTTGCTGTTGCTTTGGAGCCTTTACAAAAAGGGGATTTAAAAAATCAAATGCTGACGAATCTTCTGGAAGTGATGAGCAGCGAATTGACTAATAATAAAGATTTAATCAGACAGAAAGTAAAAGCTTCGACTCCGTTTTTAAGTTTTGGACTGGCTGATAAAAGTATTACCGAAGGCGTTTTTAATGGTTTACATGATTTTTTAAATGAAGCTAAAAAAGCAGACAGCGCAGTGCGCCAAAAAATTGATGAGTATATTTTCAATTTTTTAGAGAAAGTAAAAAACTCCGAAGAAATGCGAATTAAAATCAACGATATGATTTTGAATTTTGCCGGAAAAAAAGAAGTTCAGGATTACATCAATGGAATTTGGGATGAAATAAAACTCTCGATAACCAATGATTTAAACAAAGGCGATGAATCTTCAATTAAAAACAGTGTTTCGGGTTTAATTCAAACTTTCGGAAACGGGATTAAGGAAGATTCGATTATGATTGACAAAATCAATAATTTTATTAAAAACGATTTATTATCGGTTCTTCTAAACAATAAAAAAGTAATAGGGGATTTAATTTCGTCAACAGTAAAAAGCTGGGATGGAAAAGAGGTTTCTGAAAAACTGGAACTAGAAATTGGGAAAGACCTTCAATACATCAGAATCAATGGGACTTTGGTTGGCGGTATAATCGGACTTGTGATTTATGGTGTTGAACAGCTTTATCATTATTTTATTATTTGATAAAAAACACGAATGTCAGGCTGAGCGAAGTCGAAGCCCTTTTTGGTTCCATAAGCCTTCGACTTCGCTCAGGGTGACAAAACGGGTATATAAAAATAAAAACCATATAAGAAATATAAGTTTAATAAAGCTTTAGCGCTTCAATTAAATGAACTTATATCACTTATATGGTTTAAAAATAATTTAAGTGTTTTTTACAAAAGCGAATGACAAGTCATTGCATTTGGCTGCTGCACTCCCATTAATTCTAAGATAGTAGGAGCGATGTCACCTAGAACACCATCTTGAATATTTTTCAATTGCTTGTCAACTAAAATAATCGGCACTGGATTTGTTGTGTGCGCGGTATTTGGACTTCCGTCAGGATTGATCATTGTTTCGCAGTTTCCGTGATCAGCAATAACGATTGTAGTGTAATCATTTGCAAGTGCGGCATCGATTACTTTTTTTGCGCAGGCGTCAACTGCTTCACAGGCTTTAATTGCTGCACTCATGATTCCGGTGTGACCAACCATGTCTCCATTTGCAAAGTTTAAACAAACGAAATCTACTTCACCTTTGTTCAATTCAGGAACAAGAGCATCAGCAAGTTCATAAGCGCTCATTTCCGGCTGTAAATCGTAAGTGGCTACTTTAGGAGAATTTCTCAAGATTCTAGATTCACCTTCAAAAGGAGTTTCTCTACCGCCTGAAAAGAAAAATGTCACGTGCGGATATTTCTCCGTTTCAGCAATACGTATTTGTTTTTTACCCGCTTTTTCTAAAACTTCACCAAGAGTTTCAGTAATATTATCTTTATTGTAAACCACTTTTACGTTTTGGTACGTTTCGTCGTAGTTTGTAAGCGTTACATAATACAAGTTTAATTTGTGCATGTTTTGCTCGTGGAAATCTTGCTGAGAAAGCGCTTCAGTAAGTTCACGTCCTCTGTCAGTCCTAAAGTTAAAGAAAATTACAACATCATCTTCAATAATTGTCGCAAGAGGTTTTTCGTTTTCATCAACCATTACAACCGGCTCGATAAACTCGTCAGTAATATCTTTAGCATAACTGTCAAGAACGCTTGCCACTGCATTTTTTGATGGAGTTCCAACTCCGTTAACTACTAAATCGTAAGCTAGTTTTACACGTTCCCAGCGTTTATCACGGTCCATTGCATAATAACGCCCCACGACAGAAGCAATTTTTACCGGAGTATCTTTGATATACTCATCTAAATCGTGAATGTATTTTGCTCCGGATTTTGGGTCAACATCACGTCCATCTGTAAAAGCGTGAATATAAACCTGATCTAAACCATATTCTTGAGAAGCATCGATTAATCCACGTAAGTGAGAAGTATGAGAGTGAACACCTCCATCTGAAACTAATCCTAAAAAGTGTACTTTTTTATTGTTGTCTTTAGCATAAGTAAAAGCGTCAACTAAAACCTGTTCTTTAGCAAGCGTTTTGTGAGCTACGGCTAAATTAATTTTTGCCAAATCCTGATATACAATTCTTCCGGCACCAAGGTTCATGTGCCCAACTTCACTATTTCCCATTTGACCTTCTGGCAGACCAACATTTAAACCGTCAGTACGCAATTGAGCGCTTGGGTAATTTTTGTAAAGACTATTTATAAATGGAACATTTGCATTGTCTATTGCAGATACTTTAGGGTCAGGAGATTTTCCCCAACCGTCTAAAATCATAAGGATAACTTTTTTGTTCATTACATTTTTGTTTTTTACAAAGATAAGCCATTTATAAACTTTGCAAGAATGCAATGGTACATTTATATTTAATAAAATGAAGCCTGATAAAAAATATTAATTTAATTACAGAAGTCTTTATTTTTTAAAATTTATTCACGCTAAGCTCTTTTTCTAACCTTATTTTTGACAGCGTTATAGTCTATAAAATATTTTACGCTAACAGAAAAAATGTGTTTTAAGGCGTCATTAGTCAATAGGCTTGTTACATTATTTTTGAAATCTTTATCGATAATACGTTCAAAATTAGAGGCATTGTTTCTGTATAAGGCTGAAAGCTGACTTCCGGGCGCAAACCACCATGAATAGGATAAATCTGCATTCCAGGAATAAAAACTTGAGTTTTTGTTTTCGGTATATTGCGGATACGGATCTAGGGTCCCGTCTGTTTCAAGCTGTAAAATATCTTTATTTTCTGCCGAAGACCAATATTGGCGAACGGCTAAATTAAGTGTCATAGTGCTGTTAATAGCATATTTTCCTGATATAGTATTGGCGTATGTAATTACGTCACGATTAGCAAAAACAATAGTTTCGGGAGTGGTTTCATTATCGTCATCATCATAACTGTCAATGTATCCTTTGTTATTGTTTCTTTTAAGAAAGCTAAAACTGTAAATTAATAGAAGCTTATCATTAAAGCGATATCGCGGACTGATGTCGGCACCATAAGCTGCTCTTCCGGGCTCATCGGCAATGGATATTGACGGATTAAAATCTATAGCAAATTTATGATTGTAATTTGTAGAAACGCTTGCCCAAGCATCTAATTTTCTAGGAATTATAACATACCTGTTCTCTGCCCTTGGTTCGTAATAATCATGCGATTCCAATGGAGAAATTTCAATACCCCCTCCATAATAATTGTTTTTTACGGTGCTTAAATTTACTTCTGCTTCAATTCGGTTTGCCTGTACTTTTCCAGATTCTTTATTGAATTCAGAATACATTTCATAGTCAATCTTGAAGCTATTAAAAAGTTTAGTTGGGTTAAGAATTCTGTAGTTGGCATTTCCGTAAAAATTGTAATAATTAGTATAGAAATTGATTCCCATATCATTTGGATCAAAATCTTTTGAGACAAAATCAGTTCCTAAACTATAACGATAATTACCGCTTGTTTCTGCAAAACTAACAGTTGAGAAAACACCGTTTGTGTCTTCGGTATCATTTATTGTGCTGTATTTTACATTTCCAAACAAGCTGTAAGTATTGGCTTTAGTATTTAAATCCCATGCTAAACCAGTTACATTGGCATCTTTATAATGACCATTTCTGGTAACATTTGTGTTTATAAAAGTAACAGATGAATTTTTTCTAAAACGCTGATCCAGTACCAAAACATTATAATTTGTGAGCGGTTCTACAACTTCACGTCTGGTTTCGCCTGAAATAGTATCTTTTATGGTTGCAAAAGTTTTTTCGGTAACAGCATTTAGAATTCCAACTCCTAAACCATTTTTAGTTCTTCCTGAAAATTTTAAAGCATTAATAAGATTAACGTTTTGTACTGTTTCAATAATTTCTTCATTGTCTTTTAAATCTGGTTCGACAGAAGGTTTACCGCCAATTCTTCTCGAATAAAACATATTTCCTTTATTAAACAAATCTGTTCCTTCGGTAAAAAATGCCCTGTTTTCATTGAACTGCTGTTCAAACGGACCTAAGTTTAAAATTTGATCGTCGTATTTTGTCTGTCCAAAATCAGGAACTAAAATAGCATCAACAGTAAAAGCATCGGTGATCCCGTATTTTATGTCCATTCCGCCTTTTACGGTTCCGTATGTTTTTTGTCCTTCTCCTGCATTTAAATAATAGGAAGCATAAGGCATAAAAAACAATCGGGTAGGAGGTTTTATATTTTCAATTCCTTCTAAAACCCCGGCCTGCTGCGTAAAAGTTCCAATTTTTCTATCAACAAAGTTCCAGGTATATTTATAACGTGTACGTTTTATTTCTCTGAAAAAATTAATTCCCCAGGTCTGTTTGTTTTCCTGTGAAAAACGCAATGCCGAATATGGAATTTTTATTTCTACAACCCATCCGTTTTCAATAATCGAAGCTTTACTTATCCAAACGGCGTCCCAGGAATAATCTTCGCCATTTGCATCGGTCATAATACAATCTCCCTGAACATCAGCAGCAGAAACATAAAACATAAAGTCCTGCTGGCCGTCATTAAAACCGTTTATAAAGACCCCAAAGATATCTGCAGTTCCAAAATTGTCACGCTGCGAAATCTCTTTTAAAATTTTATCAGGTTCATCATCATACATCATGGCGCCAATGTAAATCGCATCATTATCATATAAAACCTTGATATTAGTTTTTTTATTCTCCGGAACGGCTTTTCCGTTATCTGGTTCGAAGGTGATAAAGTCTGAGGCTGTTGCAGCATTTTCCCACTCGTTTTCATTTAATTTTCCATCAATAGAAATGTTTTGCGAAATAGATTTCGCCTGCAATGCTTTTTTTTGACTGAAACACCAAAAAGTAGATAAAAGAAGAGTTAGAAAAACAAGTTTTTTCATGAAAATTCGAACAAAAATGATTGTAAAAGTACTTTAATTTAGAAATAATAGACAGCATTTTGTTCTACTTGTTACAGTTTAAGTTTCAAAATTTCCATTTTATTCTGCTTTTTTTAAGAAAAGTGACTAAAATGTTATGATTTTTAGCGTGAGATAAAATCTTACAGAAAGATCTTTTTTATGTTAATAATGTTAAATTTTAAGCAAAAAAAGCCTGATTTACAGGCTTTTATTTTGATGATTTTCAAAAATTTATACTTTTGCTCTACCCAAATTTATTATTAACCTAAAGAAATTCAATGATTTACAAAATTTACCCGCTGCTGGTGTTTTTTCTATTGTCTTTTGGAAAAGATTCAAAAAACACTCCCGAATTAAAACCTGCAACAACAAAAAGTATTGCGAAAGTTGAAACAAACCTTTCTGTTGATGCAAAAATTGAAAATGTTTATAATACATTAAATTCAAACAATTGTAAACTTCCTGATCTTAGGACTTTTACTGAAGCAATGAAAGGATTTTATCTTTTGAAAGAAAGAGGGATTGTTCAGAAAAACATTCTGACATTGATTGATTTTAGTCTTTCATCAAATACCAAACGTCTTTGGGTAATTGATATGACTACAAATACGGTATTATTTAATTCTTTGGTAGCTCACGGAAGAAATACCGGAGAAGAATTTGCATCAGCATTTTCTAACTTAAACTCTTCATTTAAAAGTAGTTTAGGTTTTTATGCAACTGGCGAAATCTACCAAGGAAAACATGGGGCTTCATTACGTTTAGACGGTCTTGAAAGAGGTTTAAACGACAACGCCCGAGAAAGAGGAGTTGTGATGCATGGGGCTGATTATGTATCTGAATCATTTATCAGAGATCACAAAAGATTAGGCAGAAGCCAAGGCTGCCCTGCTGTTCCTGTTGAATTGACAGATGAAATAATCCAAACTATTAAAGACAAATCATGTTTGTATATCTACCATCCGTCAAGAAGCTTTACGATGGAAGAGAAACTAATCTCTTAGTTTAGCATACAAATCTGAATCAAGATTATAAATATCAGCTCTAAAAATGAGCTGATTTTTTTTGCTCCAAGCCGTCCAATACCATTGATATAAAGCATATTTCTTGGTAATTTTAAAGCTCATGGTTTTTTTAGAGGCAATTATAGTATCGATTTTTTCTTTAGAAAACCTTTCAGGATCATCCAGAATATGTTCAGCCAATTCAAGCGGATTTTCAACACGAACACAACCAGAGCTCAATGAACGATTGTTGCGTTCAAAATAATTTCTGTGGTTGGTATCATGCAGGTAAACACTGTGGTGATTAGGAAACAAAATTTTCATTAATCCTAATGAGTTATTATAACCCGGACTTTGAACATATCTGTAATTGTTAGGTTTGTTTTCGTTCCAGGCATGCGGCTCGACCACATTTCCAGATGTGTCGTAAATCGTTATATTTTTCTTTGCTAAATAATTTCGGTTGCGTTTCATTGCAGGAACAACATCTTCCTTTAAAATTGTTGGCGGAACAGTCCAAGTTGGGTTAAAAACAACCGTTTTTAAAACAGATGTAATAATAGGTGTTTTTCTTTTACTTGTTCCTACCACAATATTTCGAACTAAAGTTGTGTCCTGATTTTCGACAACATTTAAGCTGTAATCCGGAATATTGATAATAAAATAATTTTCGGCAAATTCGGCAGGATACCATCTCCAGCGTTCTAAATTGGCAATAATCTGCTGTTTTCTTTTTTCTTTGGAATAGTTTAAAGCGCTGATAGTTCCAGGACCAATAACGCCATCATCGGCTAAACCATGTCTTTCCTGAAATTTTTTAATCGATTCAAAAGTTTTTTGGTCGTATTTATTAGTTAAACTGTCTTTGCCAGACATATCTTTCCAAAACAAAAGTTTCTTCTTAATATTGATTACCGCATTGTTTGTGTCGTTTAAAGTAATTTTCTTTAAAGATTCAATAGTTGTAATATCTTCGTCAGGATAAGAATTGATGATTTCAAGAGATTTTAGTAACTGCTTATATATGATAGATTTAGGCTGAATGTTTTCAACAATACTGTCTAATTTGTTTTTATTAAAAGCATTAATAAGAACACTGTTTACATCAAATGGTTTTTCATCTAAATCCCAATCTGTATACAATTTTTTAGGATCTAGTTTTCCTTTATATAAATGATTTAAATATTTTTCGAAATTATAAGTCAGTAAAATATCGTATGTTGCTAAATCAGCATCGTTTAGACTGCTGATTCGTTTTTCGAATTTTTCCAGCTGCGATGCTTTATAATCTTCGGGATTAAGTCCTAATTCTTCAGATTTTTCCAGCTGAGATAATACATAGGTTCTCTTTTTTAGATTTCCCCAAACAGTTTTATTTTCAGATGAAGTATAAAATTGTTTAAGGGTTTCACTTTTAAAGGTACTTAAAAGTGCTGTATCAACTTCTACTTTTCGTTCATCAGTAAGTATAATTGGCGGCGCTTTTTTTACTGCAGCAGGAGCCGGTTTAGGAGCATCTTTTTTACAGCTAATTAAACTTAATACCAATAAAAAAAAGTAAAATTTCCTCATTTTATAATTTTTTAAACATTAAATAATGTTCGCCAACATCTTTAATATCAAATGGTTCACCTAGGGGCTGGTATCCCATTTTTCTGTAAAAACCAACGGCGGCGGTTCTAGCATTAAACCAAATCAAATCGACTTTGTTTTCATTGCAGCAGGTTTCACAATGCTTAACTAAAGCTTCTCCAAATCCTTTTTTCTGATGCGTTTCTAAAACTGCCATCCCTCGAATTTGTGCTTGACTTTTTTCGGCAAATATAGGATTGATTTTATTGAATAACGAAATAATTCCTATTAAATCTTCATTATTAAATAAACCAAAATGATGTGTCGTGTCTAAATCGTCTCCCTCAAAGATGCAGCTTTCGATAGGTCTGCCTTTTCTTAAAACAGGCTGGCGAACAATATAGGTTTCTTTTGATGGGACTTCTTTAATAATATTCATGATTTTTTTAAAATAATTGATTTTATAACTTTTTAATTTTAAATAGGTTATAAGAAATTGTTGATTTTAATTGATTTTTTTTGCCAAAAAGCTTGTTTTGAACTTAACTTATTTTTTATATTTGCACCAGCAATGCGAAAGTAGCTCAGTTGGTAGAGCTCCAGCCTTCCAAGCTGGTTGTCGCGAGTTCGAGCCTCGTCTTTCGCTCTAAAAAACCGGAACTTAATTGTTTCGGTTTTTTTATCAAACTTAAATAATTTTTGATTTTTGTTTTTTAAAAAGAATTAATTATTTATATTTGCACCCTGTTAATGCGAAAGTAGCTCAGTTGGTAGAGCTCCAGCCTTCCAAGCTGGTTGTCGCGAGTTCGAGCCTCGTCTTTCGCTCTTCAAAAGCCTCAAACATTTTTTGAGGCTTTTTTTTATGATTTTTTTTTAACCATATAAGTGATATAAGTTATTATAAGTTTTTTGTCAATCTTTTTTAAATGAACTTACATTACTTATATGGTGGAAAAATTATTTTAAGTTGCTCAAATCGCTTTCTGGTTCTAGTTCTTCCGGATTTTGGTTTTGCTTAAAAAGTCTTGCTTTTAGAGAGCCTTTCAGGGTTATTTTGTTTCCTTTTACTTCAAGCCAGCTTCCTTCCCTTAAACCTAAAACCGGAATTGCATTAAAAGAATGGAATTCTTTAATTCTGGTTTCGCGTGTTTCGCCCATATGCTGTGAATTTACATCAGGATCTAAATAATGCGGGTTTAAATTAAACGGAATTAATCCTAAAGTTTGAAAACTCGGCGGATAAATAATTGGCATATCATTCGTAGTCTGCATTGATAAACCGCAAATGTTGCTTCCGGCACTTGTTCCTAAATAGGGAGTTCCGTTTTTAACTTTTTCTGCAAGCAATTGCATTATATTGTTTTTGTATAGCTGTGTAACAAGTAAAAATGTGTTTCCGCCGCCCGTAAATATTCCTTCGGCATTTTGTATGGCTTTTTCAGGACTTTCAAATTCATGAATTCCCTGAAGCTTAATATTTATAGATGCAAATGCTTCGGCAGCTTTTTGTGTGTATTCTTCGTGTGATATTCCGCCGGGGCGTGCATACGGAATAAATAAAATAGTGGTACAGTTTTTAAAATGTAATTGTAATGCAGGTAATATATAGTCTAAATAACTGCCGCCGTGCAGGGTAGATGTGCTGGCGATGATAATGCTTTTCATAATTCTAAACTCAAATTCAATTCGTTAAAGATATTAAAAAAAGTCTGTCCAAAATAATTGATGAATTGGAGTTTAATTAACATATTTTTACCAACTCATTAATACTAAATTTGGAAGACATTAGGATATTTTTACCTTTTTAATAATTTCCTAAATTTTTCGTTTTGACAAAGAATATTGTATTTTTTTTAGTTGCAGTTATAAGTCAGAATTCCTGGTCTCAAAATCAGGAACGTACGCTTATAAACGGAAAAATTACTGCAAATACAAATGATTTAGAAGGCGTATATGTTGTCAATTCTCAAACTGAAGTTATGACAACTACAGATGCATCCGGAGCCTTTTCTATTTTGGCAAAACCAGATGATATGCTTATTTTTTCTTCCATTCAATTTAAAGAAAATAGAGTTTCTCTTACCTGTGAAAATTTTACCGATTTGAATTTTACTGTAAAAATGAATTTGGTAGTGCATCAATTGCAGGAAGTTATCGTAAAAAGATATGACAATATAAATGCTGTTTCTCTGGGGATTATTCCGGCGGGACAAAAATCATATACAGAAGCCGAAAGAAAATTACATACCGCAACAGCATTAAATGCAACGGCAAATGTCGGAAGTATGGCTGGCGGATCAATTTCTGCAGATCCCTTGCTGAACTTTTTCTCGGGCCGGACAGCGATGCTGAAAAAAGAAGTTGAAGTAGAGAAGAAGGAATTTTTCATGAGACTTTTAGAAAAAATGTTTACGCTTGAACATTTTGTGGAACGCTTAAAAATTCCGGCCGAATATGTAAAAGGTTTTGAATATTATGCTGTCGAAAATAAACAGTTTACGAATATTTTAAACTCTAAAAATAAAACTTCAACCGAATTTTTGCTAGGCGAATTAGCAGTAAAGTATAAAGAAATAATTGCGAGTGAAGTTAAATAATACTCTACATATAATTTTAATTCTATTTTTTGTTCAAATTGGTCTTGGGCAAAATGCACCTTCTAAAGAAATTTTAGGGCAAATCTTCGAAAAAACTACTTCGGTTGACGGAGTAAATATTGTTAATAATACCACACAAGTTTCAACTATTTCTGATGCAGATGGGAGATTTTCTATTATGGCTAAAGAAGGTGATGTCTTGGTTTTTTCGGCTGTAAATTTAGAACCGTATAAACTCCGAATTTCTGCTGAAGATTTAACCTTAAGTCTGCTTGTGATTAAAATGACGGCAAAAGAAATCGAATTGAAAGAAGTTAAAGTAAATGATAATTATGGAATTACTGCTGAAAATTTAGGAATTGTTCCGCATGGTCAAAAAACATATACGCCTGCAGAAAGAAAAGTTTATACCGCAACTTCGACTTCTATAGATAAAATCCTCAATAAAATTTCCGGACGTACCGCAATGTTAAAAAAAGAGGTAAATGTGGAAAAAAAGGAGATGCTTTTTAGAAAAATTGAGTATCTTTTTGAAGAAAATTATTACACGGAAAGATTAAAAATTCCGGCAGATGATATCAAAGGATTTCAATTATATTGTGTGGATGATGCCGAATTTGCCGTATCTTTGAATACAAAGAATAAAACAATGAGTATGTTTTTAATAACAGAGTTAGCTCGAAAATATCTAATAATTCTTGAAAATGAAAAATAAACTAGGAGTATTCGTTGTTTGCTTATTTTGTCAAATAATGCTTGGGCAAAATAGCTCAAGAAAGTCGCTGCACGGTCAGGTTACAAACAAATCACTTTCTATAGAAAGTGGCTATGTTATGAATATCAATGCAAAATCCAGAACTTTTATTGGTCCCGGCGGATTGTTTGATATTTTGGCACAGCCAAAAGATACTTTGCTTTTTACCGGTTTGGCTTTTCAGTCTAAAAAAATTGTTTTAACAGAGAAAGACTGCTCGCAGATACTTTTTTCTGTAGCTTTAGATTTGGTTAGCAATGAATTAAAAGAAGTTGTGGTTCGTAAAGATTTAAAAGTAAAATCATTAGACAGCAATACGCAGCAATATGTTGATATGCAGTTTGAAGATGATAAACAATCAACGGCAAAAAATACGGTGATGTATTCTGATCAAACTATTAAATACGGAATGGACTTTGTTCGAATTTTTAAAGATGTCAAAAAACTTCTTTCAAAAAATGATGAAATAAAAGAAGAAGAAATCTCGGACATTGCTTTTGTTGAATATTCTAAAGCTAATTTTAAACCTGATTTTTATACTAAAACCTTAGGCTTGAAAAAAGACGAAGTTGACTTGTTTTTGATGTTTTGTTCTAACGATCCCGAATCTAAAAGACATCTAAAAGAAGATCAAAAATTTGAGCTGATTGATTTTTTAATCAACAAAAATGCTGAATTTAAAAAAGTGAATGCCTCTCAATAATGAAAAAAATATTGATTTATCCTTTTATTGGGATATTGTTTTTATCACTTTCTTCCTTTGCATTTCATAAATTCTATGTAGGTGTTTTTCAGGTAGATTATGCTGCCGAGAAAAAAATGATTCAAATTACATCCCGCATTTTTATAGATGACTTGAATAATGGGATAGAGAAAAAATACCATAAAAAAACATTCGTAGGAACAGAAAAAGAAACTCAGGCAGACCTTGATTTACTTAAAAAATACCTTGCTGAAAATTTCACTATTAAAATAAACGGACAGGCAAAACCTATTACTTTTTTGTCAAAAGAAGTTGAAGGTGATGTGTTAATCTGTTATTCGCGAATAAAAGATATCGATAAATTTAAAACGATCGAAATTTCAAATACTATACTTGTAGACTGGAGTTCTGAACAGCAGAATATTACACATATTTCAGCATTTGGTACTAAAAGAAGTGTTCTCTTTACAGAATCTTCAAGGAAAGAATTGTTAAAGTATTAATTAATAAGTTAAAATAATATTTTAATTGTTATTTTCACACCCTGACAAAATTACCATTAGACTTTTATGAAAAAGCTTTCATTATTATTAATTTTTCCTGCAATGTTAGTTGCTCAGGAAAAAGCTGCGACACCAAAGCAGCAAGGCAGGTACGACACAAATAAATTCAGCCAGATGTACGATTTGCTGGCAACACCAAATATGTTTCGTACAGCTTCCGGAGCACCGGGACCGGCCTATTACCAGCAGCAGGCAGATTATAAAATTGATATTGAATTAGATGATAAAAATTCAAAATTAACGGGTGCAGAAACTATCACATATTCTAATAATTCGCCAGATACTTTAGAATATTTATGGGTTCAGTTAGATCAAAACCAAGCCAGAGCTAACGGACAGACTTCTTTGGCAGAAGGAGAAAAAATCAATCAGGTTTTGCCTCTTGAAGGTTTTTCAGCAAAATATTTGAAAAAAGATTTAGAGCGTGGTTTTAATATTGAACAGGTAAAAGATGCAAAAGGAAATCCAATGTCTTATAGCATTAATGAAACTATGATGCGTATTAATCTGGCTTCGCCTTTAAAACCTGGAGAGAAAATTTCATTTTCGGTAAAATGGTGGTATAATATCAACAATTACAGAAAAGAAGGCGGACGTTCTGGATATGAATTATTCGAAAAAGATGGTAATAAATTATATGTAATTGCACAATTCTACCCAAGAATGGCAGTTTACAATGACGTTGAGGGATGGCAGAATATGCAGTTCTGGGGAAGCGGGGAGTTTGCCCTTCCTTTTGGAAACTTCGATGTAAGTATTACGGTTCCTGCTGATCACGTAATTGATGCAACGGGAGAATTAACAAACAGAAGTGAAGTTTTTACTGCTGAACAAGTTAAACGTTACGAACAAGCTCAAAAATCATTTGACAAACCTGTTGTTATTGTAACTCAGGCAGAAGCTGAAGCAGCTGAAAAAGGTTTTTCTGAAAAGAAAAAAACGTGGAAATTCAGCGCAAAAAATGTTCGTGATTTTGGTATCGCTTCATCAAGAAAATTCATTTATGATGCAATGGCTGTAAAAATTGGAAACAGAACTGTTATGGCAGAATCTGTTTATCCAAAAGAAGCTAACCCGCTTTGGGGAGAAACTTCTACAATGGTTGTAGCACATACTTTAAAAAGTTATTCTTCTCATACTTTCGATTACCCTTATCCAAAAGCAGTTTCGGTTTCTGCAGAAGACCAGGGAATGGAATACCCAATGATTTGCTGGAATTTTGGTCGTCCTGATGAAAATGGCGTAACGACTAAAGAGGTTAAAAACGGAATGATTGGGGTTATTATTCACGAAGTTGGGCACACGTTCTTTCCAATGATTGTAAACTCTGACGAGCGCCAGTGGACTTGGATGGATGAAGGTTTAAATTCATTTTTAGAATATTTGGCAGAACAGGAATTAGATCCAACTTTCCCGTCAAGACGCGGACCTGCAAAAAATATTGTTCCTTATATGAGCGGTGATCAAAAGTTTTTAGAGCCAATTATGTCTAACTCTGAAACGATTCACCAATTTGGAAATAACGCTTACGGAAAACCGGCTACGGGTCTTAATATTTTAAGAGAGGTAGTTATGGGCAGAGAATTGTTTGATTATGCATTTAAAACGTATGCAAACAGATGGAAATTTAAGCACCCGACTCCAGAGGATTTCTTTAGAACGATGGAAGATGCTTCTGCGGTAGATTTAGACTGGTTTTTTAGAGGATGGTTTTATTCAACTGATTTTGTAGATATTGGAATTAAAGATGTAAAACAATATTATGTTTCTGAAACTCCAACTGCTGATATTAAAGATGTAAAAGTACGAAAAGGCCGTTTTGGATTCGAAAAAGGCCCTTTTGTTTACTTAGTTTCAGGAGACAATCCAGAAGTTAATGCTGCAAACAAAAAAGCATTAAAATTAGAAGATGTAAAACCATTGGCTGATTATGTTGACCAGACTTTTACTGCTGAAGAAAAAGCTGGTATTAAATCGCCTAAATATTTTTATGAAGTTGAATTCGACAAACTGGGCGGAATGATTATGCCAATTCTTGTTGAAATCACTTATGAAGATGGAACAAAAGATAATTACCAATATCCTGCACAAATCTGGAGAAAAAATAATGATACAGCTAAAAAAGTTTATGCAACTACAAAAGCTGTAAAAAGTATTCAGATAGATCCAAAATTACTTACGGCCGATATTGATGTAACTAATAATTCATGGCCAAAGGTTGAGCAAAAATCAAAATTTGACTAAGAACAAACTAAAAAGACTCTTTTTTCAGAGTCTTTTTTTTAAGTAAATTTTAAAACTGTGCGCTTCAAAATTTAATATCTTTGTGGCACAACAAAAATAAAAGATATGTTTGGTATAGGAGGAGGAGAATTAGTTTTCATACTGTTTATAGTACTGATGCTTTTTGGTTCTGATAAAGTGCCGGAAATTGCCCGTACAATGGGTAAGGCGATGGCGCAGTTAAAAAATGCGACCAATGATATTAAAAGTGAAATTCAAAAAGGAGCAGAGGCAAATGGTCTTGATACTAAGTCTTTGAATAGTTTAACAGGTAATATCAATGCAGAAATTGAAAGCGCAAAATCTAATTTATTAGGTGATACAACTAATTTATTGGGAGATACTGCAACAGAAATTGATAAAGTAAAAGAAGATATTGACTCTCTTTCAGGACCTATAAAACGCCAAAGATAATATGCTGGAAAAAATAGAAGAATTAGATATTAATTTATTAGTATATTTAAATGGTTTAGGTTCTGAAACATACGATAAATTTTGGCTTTTTATTACCAATCAGCTGTATTGGACTCCATTTTTTTTATTACTGTTTTATCTTATCTATAAAAAAGTAGGAGGAAAACAAACTTTGTATTTACTGCTTTTTATAGCTGTTTTAATTGCTTTTACAGATCAAACTACCAATCTTTTTAAACATACATTTCAGCGTTTACGTCCTTGTAATAATCCTGATATCAATACTATTATCAGAGTTGTTCAGGTTAGAAAATCTTTTAGCTTTTTTTCAGGACATGCTGCAAACACAATGGCTGTTGCAACCTTCTTATATTTGGTTTTAAAACGCCATTTCAAATATTTTGGCTTGTTATTTTTATGGCCTTTAATTTTTGCGTACAGCCGAATTTATTTAGGATTACATTATCCGGGAGACATTCTAACAGGATATTTCTTTGGAGCTCTTTTTGGATTCTTAATCTTTTTAGCTTGCAGAAGGTTGAAACCGCAATATTTTCCGGGATAATTTTTTTTTAAGTTTCTGAGTTTCTAAGATGCTAAGTTTTCTCATATAAAATTTGGATAAATTGCCTCCAGCTTTAGCTGGAGAGTCTATAGATAAAATTAAGAAGGCTTTAGCCAAAATACACTGGGTATTTGGCTAAAGCCTTTTTCTTTTTTTAGCTTTTTTATCTCCAGCTGAAGCTGGATGCTATTGAATTTTTTATTTTATAATACTCTTGAAGTCGTCTAAATTATTTTCAAGAATTTTTCTTTCACTCCATTCTAGCCCTGTGGGAAGTTCTTGTTTGCTGAATTCGATATGAATAACTCTTCTTCTTTCGTTGTTTGTGGTTTTGTTTGAAGCGTGAAACAATAAAGGTTTCATAATCATGATTCCGCCTTTTTGGACTTCGCAGATTGTTTCTTTTTCGTTTTCAAAATCCAAATTTTCGATTCTCAAAATTCCTTTTGAATGGGAATTATTGATAACTTTTAAAGCACCGTTGTCTTTTGTAGTGGTATCAATATGAATTCTAATCGTAAAATTATCTTCTAAAATTTCTTTTGGAGGCTGAACCGCAAACTGATTTTGTTTTACAGTCCAGTTTTCAAAATTTTCAGTTTCAATTTTTTTATCCACAGAAATAGTTAAATCCTGATGGTAAGCCACAAACCAATTTGATTTTTCAGGTTTGTCAAAATAAATGGATTTGGTAATGAAGTATCCTTTTCCAAAATTAGATTCAATAATATTTTTTAAATTTTGATTGAAAATAAAATCTAAGGTTTCAGGTACTTCTTTATGAAATTGTCTGATTGCAAATAAATCCTGAGATTTTCTAAAAGTAGCATTATCAGAATCATTTTCGGTTACATTTTCGATTAATGAAATCAGTTTTTCAATTTCATTTTCAGTATAAACATTGTTTATAATTGCAAAACCTTCATTATCTATCTGATTTAAATAAGTCATTCTAAATGGAGTAAAAGTATAAATAGAAAAAATCTTAGAATCTTAGCGCCTTAGTATCTTAGCAACTTATAAAATTATAATACTCTTGAAACTGTTAATCCATCGCGAATTGGCAACAAAACCGTTTCCACTCTTGGATCGTCTTTCAAAAGCTGATTATATTCTAAAAGTACTTTTGTACTGACATCATTTGGATGAACCGGTTCCAGGATTTTTCCGCTCCACAAAACATTATCAGATAAAATAATACCGCCTTTATTCATCTTTGGAACAATCATTTCCCAATAATTGAGGTAATTTTCCTTATCTGCATCAATAAATACCAAATCAAATTTTACGTCAATAGTTGGGATAATATCTACGGCTTCTCCTAAATGCTGAAAAATTTGCTTTCCCCAAGGTGAGGCATCAAAATACTTTCTTTGAAAATCGACTAATTCTTCTTTAATATCAATAGTATGTAATTGTCCGTTTTCCTGCATTCCTTCGCATAAACAAAGCGCAGCATAACCCGTATAAGTTCCGATTTCAAGAATATTTACCGGACGAATTAATTTAGAGAGCATACTTAAAACCCGGCCTTGAAAATGACCGCTTAACATTCTTGGTAAAAGTATTTTCTGGTAGGTTTCTTTATTAAGTTTCGCTAACAATTCTGGTTCATTTTCAGAATGCTGCTCGATATAATCTTCTAATTCTTGTGATATAAAATGCATCTTGTAGTTGTTGTAATTGAATGCAAAAATACAAAAAATATCCGCTGACTATTTTGCATAAAAAAACCATTCGTTTAGGCGAATGGCTTTCTGTTTTTAGTTTTAATTTGAAAATTATTTTTTCAAAGCTTCGTTTACTTCTTTAGCTGTTTTCACAGTTCCGTCTTTTGCAGCTTTTGCAGCATTTTCAACTTTTTCAGCTCCTTTTTTAGTAGCATCTTTCACGTCAGATGCTGCTTTCTTAGCTCCATCTTTTACATCTTGTACAGCATTTTCAGTAGCATCTTTAGCTTTTGCAGCAGCCTCTTCTGTTTTGCTTACAGCGCTGTCTTTCACTTCTTCAATATCTGTTGTCAAGGAGTCAACTTTGTTTCCAAGAGTTAATTCTTCATCTGCAGGTTTAGGTTCTTTCTTCTCACAAGATTGTAATCCCAAAGCTAATAATGCAACAACAGCGAAACTTAAAATTTGTTTTTTCATGATAAATTGTCTTTTTAGGTTATAAAATTTAAAAGGTTATAAAGTGGAATAATAAAAATACAAATTTTAAAATTATGGCGCGCTTTGTAAGATTATTTTTCTTTTGAGAGCAAGACAATTCTTGTGCCAAATTTTTCCTTTTTGGAACTGAAGACTTATTTTTTTTGAAAATTTATTTTTACGAAAGAAGAGTTATATTATTGTTCTTAAATTATTGTTAGTTGATGACTAAAACATTTTCACTTTTTGCAAAATCAGTAAAAGTAATATTGAAAAGCACTGTTAATTCTTTACCGGCTTTTACGACTCCAAGTGCAGCTGACGGAGGTGTCATTTCAAAATCAGTAAAAGTCATTCGGTTAGAACCCTGTAATACAAAATTACCGTTATCATAGGTTGTTACCTTTACCTGTGTTTTGTAATCTTTACTAACACCTGCAATGGTGTAAGTTCCAGTTAGAACCCACATTGTTTCGTTTACTTTATCGGCAGATTTTAAAACATATTTGATATTTTTATGTGTTTTGGTATCTAAACATTCATAAGCCACATCATCCATACTGGTTTTACTGCTTTTAATACTTTCGGCTAATAATGTAATCGTCAGGTTTTTAATATCAGTTATTTTTGAATCTGTAATCGTTAAGTAAGCACCGCCGGTTCCTTCTGTTGATTTCATAACCCAATCGTGTATATTAGAAGTTCCTGCAACTTCAAAAACTGATTTTGTGAGGGTATATTTTCGCTGCGCTTTTACTTGCAATGAAAATGCGATTATTACTGCTAATAAAATTGATTTGATCGTTTTCATTTGTTTGTGGTATTTAGTTAAATCTAAGATCAGTTTACAATTCGGTTTGGGATTGATTATAAATTCCTGTCTTTTTCTTAGATCAAATTTATTGCAAACGAATAGGAAAAGAACTGATAAAAATCATGGATAGGATTTTATTAAATCATTATAATAAAGGTTTAATTTAAGAATCATTAAAAAAATGACAAAAGTGATTAACTTTGCAGCATGCAAATTGAGAAAAAAGACATAAGAGCCTTATCAAAAGATCAGTTACGAGATTTTTTTGTCGCAAATAATGACAAAGCTTTCCGAGGAAATCAAGTTTATGAATGGCTTTGGAGCAAAGGAGCACACAGTTTTGAGGATATGACGAATGTTGCCAAAACAACACGTTCTATGCTTGAAGAAAATTTTGTTATCAATCATATTAAGGTTGATACTATGCAGAGAAGCAACGACGGAACAGTGAAAAATGCGGTCCGCCTGCATGATGGATTAGTAGTGGAATCTGTTTTAATCCCTACAGAAACCCGAACAACAGCTTGCGTTTCAAGTCAGGTTGGGTGCAGTTTAGATTGTAATTTCTGTGCAACTGCACGTTTAAAAAGAATGCGAAACCTGGAGCCGGGAGAAATTTACGACCAGGTTTTGGCAATCGATAAAGAAAGCCGTTTATATCACAATCATCCGCTTTCGAATATAGTTTTTATGGGAATGGGAGAACCTTTAATGAACTATAATAATGTCATTAAAGCCATAGACATGATTACCTCGCCAGAAGGTTTAGGAATGTCTCCAAAACGCATTATGCTTTCAACATCAGGGATTCCGAAGATGATTAAGAAAATGGCCGATGATGATGTGAAATTCAAATTAGCAGTTTCCCTTCATTCAGCAATTGATGAAACCCGCGCGAAGATTATGCCTTTCAGTAAAAACTTTCCTTTAAAAGATTTACGAGAAGCATTAGAATATTGGTACAGAAAAACCAAAAGCAAAATTTCATACGAATATGTAGTTTGGAAGGGAATCAACGACGATAAAGCTTCCGTTGATGCATTGGTAAAGTTCTGTAAATATGTACCGTGTAAAGTCAATCTAATTGAATATAATCCAATTGACGATGGAGAATTTCAACAAGCTTCAGAAGAATCTATTTTAGCTTACATTAAAGCTTTAGAAAATATCGGAGTTGTAGTAAAAGTGCGTCGCAGCCGAGGAAAAGATATTGATGCTGCCTGCGGACAATTGGCAAACAAAGAAGCTGATGTGGTATAGTCCCTGCGGGCAATGTCATTAAGTTAAGCTTTTAGAAAAAAAAATTATTGCAAATCAAATCCGTGTTTATCAGCGTTTTTACGAAGTAAATCTGTTTTATCCGCGTCACAATTAGACGCTGATTTTACTGATTCGCTAAAGCGAAAACGCTGATAAAAACTGATTTTTCTAATTACTTTCTTAATTAAACTGTTAAGTAATTTTATAGATTTCTTCTTAACTTAATGACATTGCCCTACGGGACAAAGGTGCGGATTATGCTATTTTTTGCTGCCGATATTTAATCTCCCCGAGATACCCAGCAGGACTCTTCAATATAAACTCCGTTAGGAGTTAAATATCGGTAGAGAAATTATGATTAAAATGTAGAAAATGAGGCTGTCTTAAAAGTAAAATCAAGCTGTTGAGAATCGCGTAAATGGAAAATTTCTCCGATAGGTATCCGAATAAAAAAGAGGTTGTCTCGACTTTTGAGACAGCCTCTATACATAAAGGGTTCAATATTATAAAGACATAAAAAAGCATTAAAAACGAGGGTGAATCTTGTTTTTAATGCTTTTTTATCGGGCAAAAAGGGATCTTATTTTTTCAAATCGACTTCTTCTGTTACGCCGTCTTTTGTTACAGATGCAAGTGTATCACAATCTCCATCGCCAAAATCAATAGTAGCCAAAGCACTATTTTTAGTTATTTCAACAACACCTTTTACTGGAAAAGATTTTCTGCATGAAGCTATAAATTCTAAAGGTGTTGTAATTTCTGCAGAGAAAGTATCTCCGTTTGTTAAAGTTGTGGTACCACTTCCGGTAACTACAAAAACATTGTCTTCCCAATTAAACCAAGTGTCATAACCAGCAGTCATTTCTTTTACTAAAGAACCTTTTCTAATATAAACACTTCCGTCATCAAAAGTAATAGTCAGATCAATTGCGGCTGTCAAAACCGGATGTGCTTCTGCCAGCAAATCGGTTGATTTTACAGTTCTAACAATGCTTTTACTTCCCTGAAGTAGTTTGCCATTGTGATAAAATCCTTCAAATGTATAACTGATAGTCTGTGTAGAAGCAGAAAAGTCATTAGAAAACGAAATCACCATTTTTCCTTTTACTATATTTCCGTTATCAAGCGTACAGCCATCAACGCCAAAATCTACTGTTTTTGTAAAAGTATTATTAGTTAAAACGGTTGTAATAACAGCACATTCAGGTAAAAAGTGTTTTACGTTTCCAGAAGGTTTGCTGTTAATGTTTACTTGCGAGTTAAACTGATCTTCAGCAATATTCGTAACATCTTCAATGGAGGCATCTATTTTAGAATTTGCAATTATTTCGTCGTTAGTAATGATTTTACTAGTTCCGTCATTTGTGTTTTCATCAGAATTACAACTTGTAAATAGTGATAAAGCGATACATGTTCCAATTAATAAAAATTTTGTTTTCATAATAAATAGTTTTTTTTGGTTTTACTTTTTAATAGATGAATTCAAATTAGTATTAGGCTGAGGTGTTTTTGGATTGTTTTTTTAAATTAGTGCATATTTATAGATATACTAACATAAAATAGACAACGTTTTTTTATTTAAAATAGTATATTTGAAATCGAAATGAATATTACTTCACAAATAAAACAGCCTATTATTACCGAGATGGAACTTTTTGAAAAAAAGTTTCACGAATCGATGACTTCAAAGGTTGCGTTACTAAATAGAATCACCTATTATATTGTAAATAGAAAAGGAAAACAAATGCGTCCGATGTTTGTTTTTTTGACGGCAAAAATGGTTTCTGGCGGTATTGTAAACGAAAGAACCTATCGTGGTGCTTCGGTTATTGAATTAATTCATACCGCAACTTTGGTTCATGATGATGTGGTGGATGATAGTAATCGACGCCGCGGATTTTTCTCTATAAATGCACTTTGGAAAAACAAAATTGCAGTTTTAGTTGGAGATTATTTACTTTCAAAAGGATTATTGCTTTCCATCGATAATGGTGATTTTGATTTACTCCGAATCATTTCTGTAGCCGTTCGTGAAATGAGCGAAGGAGAATTACTTCAAATCGAAAAAGCCCGCAGACTCGATATCACCGAAGATGTTTATTACGAAATCATCCGAAAAAAAACCGCAACACTTATTGCGGCTTGCTGTGCACTTGGTGCAAAATCGGTAATTGAAGATGATATTCAGGTGGAGAATATGCGAAAGTTTGGTGAGCTTATCGGAATGGCATTTCAAATTAAAGATGATTTATTCGATTACAGCGAAGAAGCCATCGGAAAACCAACGGGAATTGATATTAAAGAACAAAAAATGACTTTGCCTTTAATTCATGTTTTAAATACCTGTACTCCACAGGAAAAAAAGTGGTTGATAAACTCCATCAAAAACCACAACAAAGACAAAAAACGCGTAAAAGAAGTTATTGCTTTTGTAAAAGATAATAATGGTTTGGCTTACGCCGAAAACAAAATGGTGCAGTTCCAGCAGGAAGCACTTTCCCTTTTAGACAATTACTCGGATTCTGAATTCAAAGCGGCGCTTACCTTAATGGTGAATTACGTTATTGAGAGAAAGAAATAATTTTTTAATTAGATAATTAGAAAATTTATCAATTAGATAATTGGTTTACTTTGTTGTAAATCAGTTGTGTATTTCTATTGATTGAAATTTGAAATTTAAAAATTGATTTTTTTTCACCTCTCATGCAACCATTTCAAATCGACATGCGTCTATGCTAATAGAAGTCTGTTTCTAAAACCAAAACCGAAAGCTTATTAATGAAAATTATTCATTTACATCAAGAAGAAACTAAAATCATAAAGCTTGCTGTCGAAAATAATCGACAAGCACAGCAGCAGATTTACAGTAAGTTTTCTTCGAAAATGTTAAGTGTCTGCCGACAATATATAAAAGATATTCAGCTGGCAGAAGATGTAATGATAACCGCTTTCATGAAAGTATTTACGAATCTAAAAAACTTTGAGCATAAAGGAAGTTTTGAAGGCTGGATTCGCCGAATTATGGTTAACGAATGTATTTCGTATTTAAGAGTTCAGAAAAAAGTAAAATTTGCCGAAGATGAATTTTTTGTTGAAGAAAGTTTCAACGAAATCGACAGTCAGTTTACCGTTGATCAGATTCAGTTTTTAATTGATGCTCTGCCGGACGGTTATAAAATGGTTTTCAATTTATACGCCATCGAAGGATATAAACATAATGAAATTGCTAAGATGTTAGGAATTAATGAAGGAACATCAAAATCGCAATTATCGCACGCTAGAAAAATGCTGCAAACACAAATTACTATTCTAAAAAAACAAGATAATGGAACCGAATAATTTTGAAAAGGATTTCCGTGAAAAACTAAATCAACGCAAAATTGAACCAAGCGAAAAAGCCTGGGACCGATTAGATGCGATGTTGAGTGTTGCAGAAGAAACTAAAAAGCCAGCTAAAAATAGAAAATGGCTGTACATCGCGGCAAGTATTATTGGTTTTTTATTGGTTGGAACTTTCTTTTTCAATCAAAAGAAAGATGCGATCGAAATGCCTAAAAGTGTTGTAATCGAAGAAAACATTAAAAAAGATTCTACTGCTAAACCAACTATAAATAAAGTTGAATCCGTTCAAACAGAAACTGTGATTGCAGAAAAAACTTCAACAGAAACTCTAACACAAAAATCAAATAAACAAGAAAATAACTTTAATCAAACACCAAATAAAACCATTAAAAATGAATCAAATCAAATAGCGGAGTCTTCAGTCATCATCAAAAACAATCAGGAAAAACAATCGAATACAAACCCGGTCGCAGTTACCGAAAACCCTAAAAAAGAGAATACAGATCAATTACTCGAAGCGGCCGAAAAAACCGTTTTGGCTCAAAGTTCAGTGAAAAAATCAAAAGTAAAAATCAATGCTTCTGATTTACTAAACCAAGTCGATGGCGAATTAGAACTTTCATTTAGAGAAAAAGTAATTACCAAAGTCAATAAAAACTATCAAACAGTAAAAGTGGCCTTGGCAAATAGAAACCAGCAGGAGAAAGAATAAAGAGCATAGAATAAAGAAGCAAGAAACAAGAAACAAAAGTACAGATTTTCAGTTCCGAAGGAACGATTCATATTGTAGCGTCGGGTTTCAACCCGATGGAGATGCAATAAAGAGACAAGAAAATAGAATATAGATTTTCAGTTCCGAATGAACGATCCATATTGTAGCGTCGGGTTTCAACCCGATGGAAATGCAATAAAGAGACAAGAAAATAGAAAATAGATTTTCGGTTCCGAATGAACTATCCATATTGTAGCGTCGTCCCGAGGCTTCGGGATTAACCCGATGGAGAATTAACCATTTACAATTCACAATTAATAATTAAATACATCATCAATCACAATCACAATTAAAAAATCAATCATGAAAAATTTTACTATTTATCTCGTAATCCTGGTTTTCTTATTCGTAAGCAAAGTATTGGGACAGGAAACCTTTGAGTCAAGAGCAAAGCAAATTGCCAATAAAATCGAAAAGATTACTAAAGAAGAAAAAGAAACTTTAAAACAAGAAATTGAAGCCGTAAATGTTCAATTGTCTGAAGGAAAAATTACGCAGGAACAAGCTGACAAACGCAAAAAAGAATTAGCAGAAGCCCGAGCAGTAATTATTGAAGAAAAAGTGACTTTGGCTCAAAATGAACTAAACGATCTAGTCCAGCAAAAAGTAGATGGAAAAATCAAAGAAGATTCTTCCAGGGTCTATATGATTCGCTTGAAGTCTCCAAAACGAGACAAAGATTCTATTCATGGTGAAAAAAGAACCACTTCGCAATTTGTATTTGCTATGGGTTTAAATAATACAATGGTCGACGGAAAACTTCAGGACTCAAATTACCGTTTTATGGGTTCACACTTTTACGAATGGGGTATTACCTATAACTCAAGATTAATGAAAAATGATAACCTGCTTCATGCAAAATATGGACTTTCCTTAATGTACAATAATATTCGTCCAACAGAAAACAGAAGCTTCGTGGTAAACGGCGATCAGACTGATCTTGTAGAAAATCCGGTTCATTTAACAGAATCTCGTTTTAGAAACGTGTATTTAGCAGCTCCGGTTCACTTAGAATTTGATTTTACAAAAGCGAGAGAAAGCAACGGAAAAAAATACTTCAAAACACACAAAAGTTTCCGTTTTGGAGTTGGGGGTTACGCTGGAATCAACGTAAAATCAAAACAAATTTTAAAATTTGAAGAAGACGATTTAAAATATAAAACCACAATTAAAGGTGATTATAATGTAAATAATTTTATTTACGGTTTGAGTTCTTACATTGGTTACAGAGAATTGAGTTTGTATTTTAAATATGATTTAAATCCCATATTTCAGGATAATTTAACCAAAGAAAATAATGTTTCTTTAGGTTTACGCCTTGATTTGAATTGAGAATAAAGTTTGAGTTTAGTTAGTAGAAAAAGTGCTTCAATAGAGGCACTTTTTTTATTTTAATAACAAAAATTCAAAATGGATTTATGTACTTTTACAAGCTATAATTTTTAAAAAATAATTTACGTTTTGATTTCACAAAGTACAATAGATTCTGTTTTTGAAACTGCTCGCGTTGAGGAGGTTATTGGTGATTTTGTTAATTTAAAGCGTGCAGGAAGTAACTACAAAGGTTTGAGCCCGTTTTCAGATGAGCGTTCACCTTCGTTTATGGTTTCGCCGGCAAAAGGAATCTGGAAAGATTTTAGTTCCGGAAAAGGCGGGAATTCTGTTGCCTTTTTGATGGAACATTCCCATTTTACCTATCCCGAAGCCATTCGGTATTTAGCCAAAAAATACAATATTGAAATTGAAGAAACCGAGCAGACAGATGCTGAAAAAGCAATGACAGATGTTCGTGAAAGTATGTATCTGGTTTCAGAGTTTGCGGCAAAGTATTTTCAGGATGTTATGGTTAATACCGAAGAAGGAAAAGCTATTGGGTTGTCTTATTTTAAAGAAAGAGGGTTTACTGCCGAAAGTATCAAAAAATTTAATTTAGGATATTCTCCCGAAACCTGGGATGCATTAACCAAAGAAGCACTCGGAAAAGGATATAAATTAGAATTTCTTGAAAGTACAGGTCTAACAATCGCCAGAGAAGACCGTCCTTTTGACCGTTTTAAAGGACGTGTAATGTTCCCAATTCATAGTATGTCGGGACGTGTTTTAGGTTTTGGAGGACGTATTTTAACCAACGATAAAAAAGCAGCAAAATACCTGAATTCGCCCGAAAGTGATATTTACCATAAAAGTAAAGTCCTGTATGGAATCTTTCAGGCAAAGCAGTCAATAGCCAAACAAAATAATTGTTATTTGGTTGAAGGTTATACAGATGTAATTCAGTTTAATCAAGCCGGAATTGAGAATGTTGTAGCTTCTTCAGGAACCGCTTTAACGCCGGATCAAATACGGTTGATTAATCGTTTGACCAAAAATATTACTGTACTTTTTGACGGAGATGCTGCCGGATTGCGAGCTTCTATTCGAGGAATCGATTTAATTCTGGAAGAAGGCATGAATGTTAGGGTTTGTTCTTTTCCTGATGGAGAAGATCCTGATAGCTTTGCCCGCAAAAATTCGCATGATGCATTGGTTGCTTATTTAGAAGAAAACAGTAAAGACTTTATACAGTTTAAAGCTTCCATCCTGATGAATGAGGCTAAAAACGACCCAATCAAAAAAGCAGATTTGATTCGTGATATGGTAACTAGTATTTCTAAAATACCAGACCGTATTCAGCGTGAAGTATATATTCAGGAATGTGCCCGAATTATGGATATCTCGGAGCAGGTTTTGGTAAGTACGCTGGCACAGTTAATTCAAAAAGATATTGCAGAAGCTAATAAAAAGCAAAAACAGGAACAAAAACCTTTTGAAGTTGTTAGAAACCAAAACCCAAAATATACCGGATATTCAGGAGGAGATCCCGAAGATCCAAGAACAGGGCCGCCGGATGATTATCCAGGAGAGCCGGGATATATGGAAGGACAGGCAGAAAAAGTAGATATTCTGTATGGTTTTGAAAGGAAAATCATTGAGATTCTTCTTTTATATGGAAGTGTTGTTGAAAGTTTTGAAGATGTTTACCTAAAAGCCGATGAAGAAGGAAATGTAAAAGAGGTTTCAGAAAAAAGACAATACAAAGTATTTGAAAAAGTCTATTTGAGTCTTCAGGAAGATGAAGTAGAATTGTCAAATACATTATTTCAAAATATTTACACCAATATTATTGATTTTTATAATCACAATGAAGCTTTTAGCCTTGATAAATATTTGATGCACCTGCAGCCTGAATTTGCACAGGAAGTAACAAATATTTTAATGGAAGATGAAAAAGTAACTATTCACAACTGGGAAGGGCAGAATATTTTTCCGAAACATAAAAACGTAACAATTGAACAAAACGTTTCAGATACTATATTTTCTATGCGGTGGTTTTTGGTATCAAAAATTATTCATGAATTAAAAAATTCACTTATTTCTGATCCGAAAGAAGATAATTCAGAATTATTGTCGATGGTGGTAGATTATTCTAAACTGCTCAATAATTTTTCTAAAAAGCTAGGAAGGGTGGTAGTTCCTTACCATGGCGGATAAAAATCAAAAAGCTCTATAGTGATAAACAATATAGAGCTTTTTTTATGGTTGATGATCTTGCCGAAGCAAATCAAATTACCATCAAATTAAATAATTTCTAAAGTCTTAGCCTTATTTACTAAGTCAACTAAATTAGTAACGTTCAATTTAGTCAATAATCTTAGTTTGTAAGTACTGATCGTTTTCTCGTTCAGGTTTAAGATTTTAGAAATCTCATTGTTTTTCTTACCATCACTTAAATAGCGCAAAACTTCGATTTCACGGTTAGAAAGTTTTCTGTACAAACGTTCGCTCTTGCTTTGTTTAGCAATAAGGGCCATGTTTTTGCGAACTGTTTCGTTGATGATAATTTTACCTTCGTGTACTTTAATAATAGAAAGACCTAAAGTTTCAAGTTTTTCTGTTTTGTGTACATACCCGGATACTCCGGCTTTAATTGCGTTTGGAGCATACATTTGCTCAGCTAGGTCACTGAAGATTACAATTTTTGTCTTCGGGAAATTTTTCAAGATTGATTTTACTTCGAAGATACTTGAAAGACCTTCTAATTCTAGATCTAAGATCAGAATATCGATCTCCTTCGTCTGAAGAATATCTCTAACCATTGAAAAATTGCCTACGTTGGCAACAATTGAAATTTGATCGTGGTCTTTAAAATAAGACTTAACGCCAAAGTGAGTCACAGGATGATTGTCTGCAAGACATACTTTAATCATAATTTTACCTTTTTAGAATTGTTATCATGTTTTTGGAATTGTAAAATTAATAAATAAATTCTGTAATTAATTGTTGACAAATGTTAAAAATTTTATTTTAACGTTTTTGGGATTAAACAAACTGGTATTGCTTCCATTTTATGCTTGTTGCTGGTGTTTAATCTTTTATAAATTTCAAAGACAGATTTTTCTCTCCCATTAAAGTCATCTGCCGTTTTTCCTGACTCTGCGGCGAGCATCGCCCATTCCAGTTCGTCGTAACTTGCGCCTAACTGATCTTCGTCGGTTCTGTTATCTCCAAAAAGTCCATCTGTTGGAGCAGCTGTTAAAATTGAATTTGGAATAGTTAAAAATTCACCCAAAGCATAAACATCAGATTTCATTAAGTCAGCAATTGGGCTCAGGTCAACACCGCCGTCACCATACTTTGTATAGAACCCAACACCAAAATCTTCCACTTTATTCCCCGTTCCTGCTACTAAAAACCCATGAATACCAGCTAGATAGTACAAAGAAGTCATTCTTAAACGTGCTCTGGTATTGGCTAGTGATAAATTAACTTTTGTTGAATCTTTTGTAGTTGGCACAGCTGCCTTAAAAGCCTCAAAAGTGTCAGTTAGATCAGTTTGTACACTTGAAACATTTGAAAAACGTTTTTTTAATTGCTCAATGTGTTCTCTTCCTCTTGATACCTGACTTTCAGCCTGATGGATCGGCATTTCGACGCATAAAACCTGTAAACCTGTCTGTGCACATAGGGTAGAAGTCACTGCAGAATCAACTCCGCCTGAGATTCCGATTACAAAACCGCTTACTTTTGCATTAGCAGCATAATTTTTTAACCATTCAACAATATATGTATTTACTTTTTCTGTCTGAATTGTGCTTTTTTTAGCCATAATAGTTTAAGTTTTAAAATGCAGGGATGTATATTTGCAGAATTATTTTTTTAAGTAGAAAAGTACTTAAATTCCAGCAACACAAATCTAAATAAAATAAAATGAAAATTTATCGCTTTGTAGTGGTTCTGTGCTTGTTTTTTTTGTCTTGTGACCAAAAAACAAAGGTTGAAAAAGAGGTTGAAGAAATCCCGGTAGATATTAAAGTAGAACGTTTTGATAAAGCATTTTTTGAAACTAAACCTGAAGATCTTGCTAAAATAAAAAAACAATATCCATACTTTTTTCCTGGTAACGATGATAACGTCTGGCTTCAAAAAATGAAAGAGCCAATCTGGAGAGAAGTTTACGAAGAGGTACAAAAAAAATACAGCAACTTTGAACCTGTTCGTGAGGAATTCAATGAACTTTTTAAGCATGTAAAATATTATTTCCCAAAAACTAAAATACCAAAGGTTGTTACCGTAATTGGAGAAATGGATTATAATGCAAAAGCAATTTATGCAGATAGTCTTGTTGTTGTTGCTTTAGAACTGTATTTAGGTAAGGATCATAAATTTTATGAATTTCCGGCATATATAAAATACAATTTTGAAGAAAAACAAATTATGCCAGATGTAGTTTCGAGTTTTACATACCGAAATGTTCCAGCTTATCCTGATAAAAACCTGGTTTCTCAAATGATTTTTGAAGGAAAGCAATTATATGCAAAAGATTTGCTTTTGCCCAATTATACAGATGCAGAAAAAATAGGTTACAAACCTGAACAAATAAAATGGTGCGAAGAAAATGAAAGTTATATGTGGCGTTATTTTCTTGAAAACGAAATGTTGTACAGTTTAGACCCTAAATTAACAACACGATTTATAGCACCGGCTCCATTTTCTAAATTCTATTTAGAAATTGATAATGATTCTCCAGGAAGGGTCGGCGCATGGATTGGCTGGCAGATTGTTCGTTCGTATATGAAAAACAACAATGTACCGCTGTCAGAATTATTAAAAGTGAATGCAAAAGAGATTTTCGAAAAGTCAAAATATAAACCTAAGAAATAATGTCAAATACAATACAATCAGAAATTAAATTTAATGTCGAGTTAGACGAAAACCGTGTTCCGGAAAAATTAACATGGAGCGCACAAGATGGAGGAGTTCATGCCGAAGAAGCAAAAGCTATAATGTTATCAATTTGGGACAGTAAAGCACAGGAAACAATGCGTATTGATTTGTGGACAAAAGATATGCCGGTAGACGAAATGAAAATTTTTTTCCACCAGACTTTAGTTGCAATGGCTGATACTTTTAAGCGTGCAACAGACGACGAAAAAATGTCGGATACAATGAAGGATTTCTGTGATTACTTTGCAGAGAAACTGGAATTAACGAAGTAGTAGTTTTAAATTCCAATAAAAAAATCCCAAATTCCAATTTTAAAGTTGGAGTTTGGGATTTTTTATATTTTAAAATTTAATCTTTTTATTGGAATTTACCTCCTTAAATCGAATCTAAAAACCCACTATTACTTTTAAAAACCTCCTGATTTACTTCATCTATGTAAGTCAAAAGCTCTTCTTTTCCAATAGATTCTGTAGATGAGGTTACAAAATACTGCGGCATTTCGGCCCAGTTATTGGCATACATCTGTTTGCGGTAAGCGGCAATATGCGAATCAACTTTTACTTTACTGATTTTATCAGCTTTGGTGAAAATAATGCAAAACGGAATTTCGCTTTCTCCCATATAAGACATAAATTCAATATCAATTTTTTGAGCTTCATGACGAATATCAATCAAAACAAAAGCGCAGACTAACTGCTCTCTGTTTTCAAAATAATCCGTAATAAACTGCTGGAAAATTGATTTTGTTTTTTTTGAAACTTTAGCATAACCATAACCCGGTAAATCGACTAGAAACCAATTATTGTTGATTTTAAAGTGATTTATCAGCTGTGTTTTTCCTGGTCTTCCAGATGTTTTTGCTAAATTTTTATGATTGGTAATCATGTTAATCAATGATGATTTACCAACGTTTGATCTGCCTATAAATGCGTATTCCGGCAGAAAATCTTTCGGGCATTTTGATGCATCAGAATTACTGACAATAAATTCGGCGGTATTAATTTTCATATTCTTGGTTTTTAAAACCTCCTTAAAATCGAAAGTTAGATGCTATAATTTCTGCTCGGTAAGCCATTTTTCAAGAATTTCATTAAATTCCTGAGGATGTTCCATCATAGCGGCGTGTCCACATTTGTCAATCCAATACAAAGTCGAATTTGGCAATAATTTATCAAATTCTTCGGCAACATTTGGCGGTGTTACAGAGTCATTTTTACCCCATATAATGCAGGTTTCAACTGTCATTTTTGGTAAATCTTTAGCCATATTATGGCGAATAGCGCTCTTTGCAATTGTTAACGTTTTAATCAATTTGATACGATCGTTAGCCGTTGCGTATACTTCATCAATAAGTTCAGGAGTAGCAATTTTTGAGTCGTAAAATACATCTTCAGCTTTCTTTTTGATGTACTCATAATCACCTCTTCTTGGATAACTGTCTCCCATTGCACTTTCGTAAAGACCAGAACTTCCGGTGATTACAAGTCCGGCTACTTTTTCAGGATATAATTTTGTGTGGTACAATGCAATATGTCCTCCCAATGAATTTCCTAATAAAATAACCTTGTCAAAACCTTTAAAAGTGATAAAATCCTTAACGTATTTAGCGAAGCTTTTTACATTCGTTTTTAAAATGCTTTGTGTGTATATTGGCAAATCCGGGATAACGACTTTATATCCTTTCGTTGGGAAATATTCTGCTACACCATCAAAGTTACTAAGGCCTCCCATTAACCCGTGTAAAATTACAATAGGGGTTCCTTCGCCAGCTTCAAAATAGCTGTATTTGCCTTCTTTTTTGTAGTTTTTGTCCATCTAGTTTAATGCCAATTTCAATTTCGACAAATATAGGGTTTAATAAATAAAAATGAATTTTTGCTGCCATTTTTTAACTACATAATTTTAGTCGAATATATAAGTGTTTAAAAATCAGCTTTTAGAGTGTTTTTTGTGATAATGTAGAAATGTTAAAATCATTGCATAATAATTACTTTTTTAAGAGAAATACTATATAATTTTTGTAATTGTTAAAAGAATCGATCTGTGAACTGATTAATATCTAAAGTGTTGATTTGGTAATAATTAAATAAGGTGGTAGAAATGTGGTTAAACTTATTAACAAAGTGGTATTTAGTGGTAATATGTGGTAATTTTTTTTATATTTTTGCTGTATAACATGTTAAGTGGTTTTTCTTGAACACAATTGTAGGAACATATGAGTGTAAAGTCGATGCTAAAGGGAGGTTAATGATACCCGCATCCCTTAAAAAGCAATTGGCTTCTTCTCTTCAGGACGGTTTTGTCTTGAAGCGCTCTGTTTTTCAGCAGTGTCTGGAGTTGTACCCAATGGAGGAGTGGAATTTGATGATGGCGAAAATTAACAAGTTGAATCGTTTTGTGAAAAAGAACAATGACTTCATTCGCAGATTTACTGCCGGCGTAAAAGTGGTAGAAATTGATGCATTAGGAAGATTGTTAGTGCCAAAAGATTTGGTGGCTTTTTCTGGTATTGCTAAAGATGTAGTATTCTCATCTGCGGTTAATATTGTAGAGATTTGGGATAAAGATTTATACGAAAAATCAATAAGCGGCGAAGATATGGATTTTGCAGATTTAGCCGAAGAAGTAATGGGAAATATTAATGACGACGACAATGGAATATCATAATCCGGTTTTACTTCATCCAACAGTTGATGGTTTAAATATTAAGCCAGACGGCATTTATGTAGATGTAACGTTTGGAGGCGGCGGTCACTCAAAAGAAATTTTGAGACGTTTAGGGCCAAACGGAAAGCTATTCGCCTTTGATCAGGATGAAGATGCTTTAGCAAATGCCCTGCCGGACGAAAGGTTTACTTTGATTAATGAGAATTTCAGATTTATAAAAAGATTTCTTCGTTTTTATGGTGTTAAAGGTGTAGATGGAATTTTAGCAGATTTAGGAGTTTCATCACATCAGTTTGATGTTCCGGAAAGAGGTTTTTCAACCCGATTTGATGCAGGGCTGGATATGCGGATGAGTCAGAAAAATGATTTAAATGCTTATCGTGTGGTTAACGAATATGAAGAACAGGATTTACGTCGTGTTTTTTTTGATTATGGGGAGTTGAAAAACGCACCGGTTTTAGCAAGAACAATTGTAGAAGCAAGAAGAGATTACCCAATTAAAACGACAGATGAACTGAAAGACGTTTTGAAGAAATTTTTACCTGAAAAAGTTCGAAACAAAATATTGGCCCAGATTTATCAAGCTATTCGAATTGAAGTAAATCAGGAAATGGATGTTTTAAAAGAATTTATTGAACAGTCGTTAGAAATTCTTAATCCGGGAGGAAGACTTTCGGTAATCTCATACCATTCTTTAGAAGACAGGCTGGTAAAAAGATTTATTAAAAACGGAATGTTTGAAGGAGAGCCTGAGAGAGATTTTTTCGGAAATTATTCGGTACCGTTTAAAACAATAGGAAAACTGATTGTTCCTGATGATGCTGAAATCAAAATCAACAACAGAGCAAGAAGTGCAAAATTGAGAATTGCCGAAAAGATATAATATATATAGGTAGAAAAAATGAAAGGTGGAGTATTCAGCATATTAAAAGCAAGATTTCTAATAAACGATGACGCAGTAAAAAACTGGAGGTTCATTGTTTTTATAATTCTGCTGGCCATTTTGATGATTGCAAATACCCAGCGATACGAACAAAAGGTTTTTGAAATCGCAAAATTGAATAATGAAGTAAAAGAACTGCGATCTGAATTTGTAGATCGACGTTCAGAACTAATGAAGTTAAAAATGGAATCGACGATATCAGATAAAATGCAGGAAAAGCAAATTTATCCATCGACAGTTCCTCCAACAAAAATAGAAGTTAAAAAAGAAGAAGAAAAAAGTTTCTTTAAAAGAATATGGCAGTAGACGATAAACATATATCCTACAGAATTTACCTTGTAGCAGTTTTCATCTTTTTGATGGCAATTGCTATTGTTGTTAAATTAACCAATATTCAATGGGTTGAAGGAGATTATTACAGAAAACTGGCAAAACAGCGTACTGTTAGAAATTTTGTAATTCCGGCAAACAAAGGAAATATTTATTCTGCAGATGGAAGTTTACTGGCAACATCAATCCCGAATTACGAGATTCGTTTTGATGCTAAAGCACCAAAAACAGAAACTTTTGAAAAACATGTAAAAGCATTATCAGATTCTCTGGCTACTATATTAGATAAACCGGGAAGTTATTTTCAAAAAGAATTAAGAAAAGCCAGACAAAACAAAAACCGATATTATTTAATTGCCCGCAATTTAAGTTATACCGAATATGTAAAAATTAAAGGTTTTCCATTATTCAATTTAGGGGCTTTTAAAGGCGGAATTATTGTAGAACAGGAAACGGTTAGAAAACATCCGATAGGGAAAATTGCCGAAAGAACAATTGGTTACGACCGTATTGATCCGGCAACCGGAATTGAAGTTGGAAAAGGAATTGAATGGGCTTTTAAAAGTTATTTAAACGGAAAAGACGGGAAAATTCTAAAACAAAAAATTGCAAAAGGACAATGGAAACCAATTCGAGATTTAAACGAAGTGGACCCAATTGATGGTTACGATGTTATTTCGACAATAGATGTTTTTATTCAGGATATTGCGCATCATGCTTTATTAAAACAACTGGAAGATTACGAAGCAGATCACGGCTGTGTGGTAGTTATGGAAACAGAAACAGGCCATGTAAAAGCAATTTCAAATTTAGGAAGAGCAGAAGACGGGTCGTATTATGAAACCACAAACTATGCGATTGCAGAATCTCATGAACCGGGATCGACTTTTAAACTAGTTGATTTAATGGCAATTTTAGAAGATAAAGTAGCCGATACAAGTACAGTTTTCGATAGTCACGGAGGTCAGGTTAAATATTACGGGCGAGCTGTTAATGATTCGCATAAAGGTGGTTATGGGAAAGTTTCATTAGCCCGCGGATTTGAACTTTCGTCAAATACAGTTATGGTTCAGGCGGTTTATGAAAATTACAAAAGTAATCCGTCTAAGTTTGTGAATCATATTAATAGTTACGGATTAAATAAGACATTGGGATTACATTTTAAAGGAGAAGGAAGACCGTATATTCCACAGCCTGGAGACAAACATTGGTCAGGAACAACGCTTCCATGGATGGCTTTTGGATATAATGTTTCAGTTACACCAATGCAGACTTTGGCATATTATAATTCAGTTGCCAATAATGGTGTAATGGTAAAACCGCAATTTGTTTCTGAAATTAAAGAGTGGAACAAAACCATCAAAAAGTTTGATGTTGAAGTTATAAATCCAAGAGTTTGTTCGCCGGAGACCATTAAAAAACTAAAAGCAGTATTGCTGAATGTGGTTAAAAAAGGAACAGGTTCTAAATTGTATTCGAAAGATTTTTCGATGGCAGGAAAAACAGGAACGGCTCAGATGAATTATGGAGGAAAAGAAGGAAAATCAGCATTGTATTATGCGTCTTCTTTCGTTGGATATTTTCCGGCAGAGCATCCAAAATATTCTTGTATTGTAGTAGTTCATAAACCAAATACATCAAAAAACAATTATTACGGAGCAGACGTTGCAGGGCCGGTTTTTAAAAGAATTGCCCAAAAAATATTTACAGACGCGCCGTCAACAAATAAAATTAAACAACTGGATTCTAAAATTGCAAAACAGGAAAGCAGTTATGATAAGTATGATGTAGAATCAAGAAAAAAATCAAATGCAATTCCTAATTTAAAAGGAATGCCGGGAATGGATGCTGTTGCTTTGCTTGAAAATCTTAATGTAAAAATTAAGGTAAAAGTAATAGGAGTAGGAAAGGTGAAAAAGCAATCTATTCAGGCAGGAGAAAAAATTATAAATAAAAACACAACAATAGTATTAGAATTATCGTGAAAATACTAAAAGACATATTATATAAAGTGGCTATCGAATCTGTAATAGGTTCGACAGAAATTGGTATCCATAAAATTGAATTTGATTCCCGAAAAGTAGAGTCAAATGATATTTTTGTTGCCATTCGCGGTTCATTATCTAACGGGCACGATTATATCGAAAAAGCGATTCAGTTAGGTGCAAAAGCTATTATTTGTGACACACTTCCTCAAAATATTGAGAAAGAAGTAACCTATATTCAGGTAAAAGATACCAATACAGCATTGGCTTTTATTGCGGCTAATTATTTTGAAGACCCATCTTCAAAACTAAAATTAGTAGGCGTAACCGGAACAAACGGAAAAACAACAATTGCATCATTATTGTTTCAATTGTTTCAAAAAGCAGGATTTAAAGTTGGTTTATTATCAACCGTAAAAATCATGGTTGATAATACAGAATATCCTGCAACGCATACAACGCCAGATTCAATTACAATCAATCATTATTTAAATGAAATGATCGAAGCTGGAGTTACGCATTGTTTTATGGAAGTAAGCTCACACGGAATCCATCAAAAACGTACAGAAGCTTTGCATTTTGTAGGTGGGATTTTCACGAACCTTTCGCACGATCATTTAGATTATCATCCAACTTTTGCAGAATACAGAGACGTAAAAAAATCATTTTTTGATTCGCTGCCAAAAACAGCTTTCGCATTATCAAACATCGATGATAAAAATGGAACTGTAATGCTGCAAAATACGACTGCAAGAAAGTTTACATACGCTCTAAAATCATATGCTGATTTTAAAGCAACAATTTTAGAAAGCCAATTGTCTGGTTTATTGTTAAAAGTAAACGACAATGAAGTTTGGGTAAAACTAATTGGAACTTTTAATGCATATAATGTTTTGGCTATTTACGGAACTGCAGTTGAGTTAGGTTTAGATAGTTTGGAAGCATTGCGTTTACTGTCTGATTTAGAAAGTGTTTCAGGACGTTTTCAATACATCGTTACCGATTCAAAAATAACAGCAATTGTAGATTACGCGCACACGCCGGATGCTTTAGAAAATGTTCTAAAAACGGTTGATGATATCCGTACAAAAAACGAGCAGTTGATTACAGTTGTAGGCTGCGGTGGAAACAGAGATAAAACAAAAAGACCAATTATGGCAAAAATTGCAACAGATCTTAGCGATAAAGCAATTTTAACATCAGACAATCCAAGAAACGAAGATCCTGAAGTGATTCTGGATGAGATGGAACAAGGTGTAGAAGCTCATAATTATAAAAAAATATTGAGAATTACTGATAGAAAACAAGCTATTAAAACCGCTTGTCAATTGGCACAGCCAAATGATATTATTCTGATTGCCGGAAAAGGGCATGAAACCTATCAGGAAATAAATGGTGTCCGCCATCATTTTGATGATATGGAGACTGTAAAAGAAATTTTAGAACAACTAAGAAAATAACAAAATAAAAATTCCAAATTCAAAATCCAATATAACGTTGGAATTTGGGGTTTACCCCGAGGCTTCGGGATTGGAATTTAATTCAAAATTGGAATTTAAAAAATAGAAAAATATGCTATACTATTTATTTGAATATTTTGACAAAACATTAGATTTACCTGGAACAGGAGTATTCCAGTATATCACATTTAGATCGGCATTGGCATTTATGCTTTCATTGCTTTTGTCAACTATTTATGGTAAAAGGGTGATTAACTTTTTGCGTCGCCAGCAAGTTGGGGAAACAGTTCGTGAACTTGGTCTTGCAGGTCAAAACGAAAAAGCTGGTACACCAACAATGGGAGGATTAATAATCATTTTTGCCACATTAATTCCGGTTTTCTTATTTGCAAGACTGCACAATATTTATATCGTGCTGCTTATTGTAACTACGTTATGGATGGGAACTATTGGTTTTGTGGATGATTATATCAAAATATTCAAAAAAGACAAACAAGGACTAAAAGGAATTTTTAAAGTAATTGGTCAGGTTGGTCTTGGGATAATTGTTGGGGCAGTTCTTTATTTTAATCCAGCTGTTACAGTAAGAACAGATACGGTAAGAACAGATGCATTTAAAACAAATTTAAGTACAACGGTAGTTTTGCCTGCTCCAATTGAAGAAAAATCGACAGCAACTACAATTCCTTTCGTAAAAAATAACGAATTTGATTATGCCGAAGTGTTGTCATTTATGGGAGAAGGATATGAAAAATGGGCTTGGTTAGTATTTATTCCAGTCGTAATTTTTATTATCACAGCAGTTTCAAACGGAGCTAATTTAACAGATGGAATCGATGGTCTCGCGGCCGGAACCTCCGCAGTCTCGGTACTCGCACTTGGAATATTTACATTCGTTTCAGGAAATATTATTTTCTCAAACTATCTCAATATAATGTATATCCCCAATTCGGGAGAAATGACCGTTTTTATATCTGCTTTTGTTGGAGCTTTAATTGGATTTCTTTGGTATAATTCATTTCCGGCATCCGTATTTATGGGAGATACAGGAAGTTTGACCATTGGAGGAATCATTGCTGTTTTAGCCATTGCAGTTCGTAAAGAAATATTGATTGTTTTATTCTGCGGAATTTTCCTTGCCGAAAGTGCTTCGGTAATTATTCAGGTAACTTATTTTAAATATACGAAGAAACGTTTTGGCGAAGGCCGAAGAGTTTTCCTGATGTCACCGCTGCATCATCATTACCAGAAAAAAGGATATCACGAAAGTAAAATTGTGACCCGTTTTTGGATTGTTGCCGTAATGTTAGCCATTTTATCAATTGTTACATTAAAATTAAGATAGATGAGATTAGTGGTATTGGGCGGAGGAGAAAGCGGTGTTGGAACCGCGATCCTAGGTAAAAAACAGGGATACGATGTTTTTGTATCTGATTTTGGAAAGATAAAAGAAAGCTATAAAGAAGTTCTTATCATTAATAAAATTGCTTGGGAAGAAGAACAGCATACTGAAGAGTTAATTCTGAATGCTGATTTGGTAATGAAAAGTCCGGGAATTCCAGAGAAATCTCCAATAGTTAAAAAGTTGATTGAAAAAGGAGTTAAAGTGATTTCGGAAATCGAATTTGCCGCTCCTTATACGGAAGCAATGACAATTGGAATTACCGGAAGTAATGGTAAAACAACTACCACAATGCTGACGTATCATTTGCTTAAATCGGCCGGACTCAATGTAGGCTTGGGAGGAAATATAGGAAAGAGTTTTGCCTGGCAGGTAGCCGAAAATAAATTCGACGCATACGTTCTTGAATTAAGCAGTTTTCAGTTAGACGGGATTATAGATTACAGACCGGATATTGCCATAATAACGAACATCAGCCCGGACCATTTAGATCGATACGAATATAAATATCAAAATTATATCGATTCAAAGTTCCGAATAACGATGAACCAAACCGAAAGTGATTATCTCATTTATGATGGAGATGATGAGGCAAGCACAGAATGGTTAAAGAATAATAAAACAAAAGCAAAATTAATTCCTTTTTCATTGACGAAATCATTTGATGAAGGAGCTTCTATAAATAACAACAAAATGGAAATAAAGATCAACCAAGAAGAGTTTACAATGGAAACAGAATACATTGCGTTAGAAGGAAAACATAATATGAAAAACGCAATGGCAGCAAGCTCTGTAGCAAAATTGATGCAAATTAGAAATGCAACGATTCGTGAAAGTTTATCTAATTTTCAAGGTGTTGAACACCGTTTGGAAAAAGTATTAAAAATCCAGAATGTACAATACATCAACGATTCAAAAGCAACAAACGTAAACGCTACTTTCTTTGCATTAGACAGTATGAATGTTCCAACCGTTTGGATTGTGGGCGGGGTTGATAAAGGAAACGATTACAACGAATTAATGCCATTGGTTCGTGAAAAGGTAAAAGCTATTATATGTCTAGGAGTTGATAACCATAAAATTATTAATGCTTTTGGTGATGTTGTTGATATTATGGTTGAAGTGAACAACATGAACGACGCTGTAAAAACAGCCCAAAAATTAACAGAAAAAGGCGACGCCGTTTTATTGTCTCCAGCCTGCGCAAGTTTTGATTTATTCGAAAACTACGAAGATCGTGGAAAACAATTCAAGCAAGCGGTTCACAATTTATAATTTTAGAGTTTAGATTTTAGATTGGTTTGAACTTTTGAAATATAGATTGCAAATATTTAAGTTCTTTTTGATGATGACGACGGATGAAATGAAGTTGAGAACAAAAAAGTTCTCTTTGAGTGTAATTGATTTAGCAGAAAAATTACCTGGTACATATATTGTAAAAGTAATTGCAAATCAAATTGTGAGAAGTGGTACATCTGTTGGAGCAAATTATCGAGCAGTTTGCAGAGCGAGAAGTGATAAAGAGTTTATTTCAAAAATGAATATAGTTTTAGAAGAATCTGATGAAACTCTATTTGGTTAGAAATTATAAAAGAAAAAAATTGGAGCGATAAATCAGAATTAGAAATGATTTTGAAAGAAGGAAATGAACTAACTGCAATTTTTGTCAGTAGTTTAAAAACGGTAAATAGAAGAATAAATAAATAAAAACCGAAGGTTTTAGAAATAATCTAAAATCAGAAATCTAAAATTAAGATGAAGGAGCTAGTAAACAAACTAAAAGGAGATAGGGTAATATGGTCATTCGTGGCTCTATTGGCGTTGTTTTCTTTTATGCCTGTTTTTAGTGCGAGTAGTAATCTGGCGTATATCGGTCATGGAACCGGAAATACATTAGGTTATCTGGTAAAACATTTGGCACACGTTTGCATCGGTTTCTTGATTATTTATTGGGTTCACAAAGTACCGTATCATTATTTTAGAGCAATTTCTAAAATTGCACTTCCGGTAGTTTGGTTATTATTATTATACACCTTGTTGAAGGGAACTGTAATTGCAGGAGCAAATGCAAGTCGTTGGATTCAGGTGCCGTTCATTGGAATTACGTTTCAAACATCAACATTAGCGGCAAGCGTATTGTTTATTTACGTAGCCCGTTATTTGTCGAAAACCAAAGAAGAAAACGAGCCGTTTCAAACCTCATTTGTTCAGCTTTGGGTTCCGGTGTTTATCACTTTGGCATTGATATTACCAGCCAACTTTTCGACCACAGCGTTGATTTTTGCAATGGTAATGATGCTCACATTTATTGGTAAATATCCATTAAAATATATTGCTTTTATCATTGGGTCAGGAATTGCGATGTTAGCCTTTTTCCTTTTGGTAGCAAAAGCATTTCCGGAATCAAGATTCTTCAGCAGGGTATCAACTTGGGAAAGTCGTATAATGAACTTCACCACAGATAAACCGGATGAAGATGATTATCAAATTGAAAAAGCAAAAATTGCAATTGCATCCGGAAGGTTAGGCGGATTAGGACCTGGAAAAAGTGTTCAGAAGAACTTTTTGCCACAATCATCTTCCGATTTTATTTATGCCATTGTTGTTGAAGAATATGGTTTAGTCGGCGGGGTTTCAATATTATTATTGTACTTATTATTGCTATTCCGATTTGTGATCGCATCGCATAAAGCCAATACATTATTCGGAAAACTAGTCGTCGTCGGCCTCGGATTCCCGATGATATTTCAGGCAATGATTAATATGGCGGTTGCAGTAGAACTACTGCCGGTAACAGGGCAGACACTTCCGCTGATAAGTTCAGGAGGAAGTTCCATCTGGATGACTTGTTTCTCTCTTGGAATCATTATCAGTGTAACCAAGAAAGAGGAAGAAATCGCTGAAGAACAAGAAGAAAAAGAAAGAAGAAAAGAAGCGCTTCAAAGATTAATAGATAAAGAATTGGCTGAAGAAGATCTGCTGGTTGATGAAAAGGAAGAGATTTATGAAGATGAAGCTATGTATTCAATTCAGGATAATTCAAGAAATCCGATGAATGCAGTTTTAAACAAATAATAAAGGATAAATAGTTTAACGATAACTATTACGAGATATGACAAAGTATAAATTCATACTAAGCGGAGGCGGAACTGGAGGGCATATTTATCCTGCAATTGCGATTGCAAATGAATTAAAATTACAATTTCCCGATGCTGAATTTCTTTTTGTAGGAGCCAAAGATAAAATGGAAATGCAGAAAGTGCCTCAGGCAGGATATGAAATAAAAGGTCTTTGGATTGCTGGTTTACAGCGAAAATTAACCTTGCAGAATATGTTGTTTCCTTTAAAATTGGCTGCAAGTTTATTAGAATCACGAAAAATTATTAGAAAATTTAAACCAAATGTAGTGATTGGAACCGGAGGCTTTGCCAGCGGTCCATTATTACAGGCGGCAGGATCGGCGGGAATTCCAACTGTAATTCAGGAACAGAATTCTTTTCCGGGAATTACAAACAAACTGCTAAGCAAAAAAGCAAACGCAATTTGTGTGGCCTATGAAAATTTAGAACGATTTTTTCCAAAAGATAAAATTGTTTTAACAGGAAATCCGGTTCGCCAGGATTTAATTGATATTGATGATAAACGCGATGAAGCAATTGCTTTTTATGGCTTAGACCCAAATAAAAAAACATTGCTGGTTCTGGGCGGAAGTTTAGGGGCAAGAAGAATCAATCAGTTAATTGAGAAAGAATTGTCAAATTTTCTTTCGCAGGATGTTCAGATAATCTGGCAGTGCGGAAAATTATATTTTGAAGATTATAAAAAATACAATCAGCAAAATGTAAGAGTGGTTGATTTTATTGAAAGAATGGATTTTGTTTACGCTGCTGCAGATGTAATTATTTCAAGAGCAGGAGCATCATCAGTTTCAGAATTATGTATAGTGGGGAAACCGGTAATTTTTATTCCGTCTCCAAATGTAGCCGAAGATCATCAAACAAAAAATGCACAGGCCATTGTAGAGGCTAAAGGCGCAATTTTGTTGAAAGAAACTGAATTAGACAGCGAGTTTAGCATTGTTTTTGAAGCGCTGCTGAAAGATGATGGGAAACAAAAACAACTGAGCGCAAACATCAAAAGATTAGCAAAACCAAAAGCAACACAAGATATTGCTGCTGAAATTGTTAAGTTAATCCAGCGATAAGCTTTAAGCAATAGGCTGTAAGCTTTATACTTGCTGCTTAAAGCAAAAAGAATCAAATAATAAAGGCAAAGTTAGAAAGGCCTAAAGCTTAAAGCGTATTGCTTAAAGCAAAAAAAAAGCAAATAAGAAATGAATTTAAATCAAATACAAAACGTTTATTTTATTGGCATCGGAGGAATCGGAATGAGTGCATTGGCCCGTTATTTTAAATATATCGGGAAACAAGTTTCAGGTTACGATAAAACACCGTCAATGCTGACAAGTGAATTAATTGAAAGTGGTATTAATATTCATTTTGAAGACAATATTAATTTGATTCCGACTGATTATTTTGTTGAGAATACACTGGTAATTTTTACGCCGGCAGTTCCAAAAACACATTCAGAATGGAATTATTTTATCGAAAGAAATTACGAAATTAAAAAGCGTGCCGAGGTTTTAGGGATTATCACCAAAGACACTTTTAGTTTTGCAGTTGCCGGAACACACGGAAAAACAACAACGTCAAGTATTTTAGGACATATTCTATATGAAAGCGGTGCAGATGTTACAGCATTTGTGGGCGGAATAGTAGAGAATTATAATTCTAATTTAATTGGAACAGGAAAAACCGTAACTGTTGTAGAGGCTGACGAATTTGATCGTTCGTTCCTGCACTTACATCCAAATATTGCCTGCGTAACCTCAATGGATGCAGACCATTTGGATATTTACGGAACAAGCGATGCTATTGAAGCTTCGTTTGTTGAGTTTGCTTCTAAAGTTGATGATAAAAGCAAATTATTTATAACCAAAGAATTGCCTCTTGAAGGTGTTCAATGTGCTATAAATGAAGATGCTGTATACAAAGCATACAATGTTCGAATTGAAGATGGAAGTTATGTTTTTGATGTGCAGACGCCATCAGAAATTATAAAAAACCTTCGTTTTGGACTGCCTGGAAAACACAATCTTATGAATGGGCTAATGGCTATTGCGATGGCGAAAACGTATGGCACCCCGACCGATGCCATCGCAAAAGCTATTGCCTCATTTAACGGAATAAGAAGACGTTTTTCGTATCAGATTAAATCTGAGAAATTAGTTTACATAGATGATTATGCACATCATCCAACAGAAATAAATGCTGTTCATCAAGCAGTTAGGGAGTTATATCCGGGACGTAAAGTTTTGGCGGTTTTCCAGCCGCATTTGTTTAGCAGAACAAGGGATTTTGCCGACGGATTTGCCGAAAGTTTATCTCAGTTTGATGAAGTGTTTTTAATGGATATTTATCCGGCACGCGAATTACCGATGGAAGGGATTACATCGCCATGGCTGTTGGAGAAAATGACCAATTCGAACAAAAAAATTGTTGCTAAAGAAGATTTATTAGCGCAGATTAAAGCCAGTGATGCGCCGATAATTGTAACAATAGGAGCTGGTGATATTGGTGAAATGGTACCGTCAATCAAAAAAATGCTAAATGAAAATATTTAATTGGACAAATATTCGATTAGTACTCATTTTAGGGCTTGTTCTTTTTTTATATTCTTTCGCGCAGCATCGAAACGGAGATAGAAAACTGAAGAAATCTATGGTCGTTTTTGTAGGAGAAAATACGCTTTTTGTAAAACCGGAAACGGTTAATAAATTGTTGATAGAAAATAAAAGGGACGCTTCCAGTATTAGAAAAGATGAAGTAGATTTGAATAAGATAGAAAAAAACCTTGATACGCAAGACATGATTGAAAAGTCAGATGTTTTTGTAAGTATCGACGGCGTTCTAAAAGCGGTAGTAAAACAGAAGACACCAATAGCGCGAGTTTATGATGGTGATCGCTCTTTTTATATTGACTATGAGGGAAATAAAATGCCCTTGTCAGATAATTTTACGGCGCGAGTTCCTCTTGTTTCAGGGGCAATAAATGAAAAAAATAACGAAGATTTAGCTGCTTTATTTCGCACAATTTACGACGATGCGTTTTTGAAAAAAAACATCATTGCGATACAAATTATGCCTAATGGCAGCCTAAAAATGTTTAACCGAAACTATGATTACTTCATAGATTTTGGTCGTACAATGAATGTTGATAAAAAATTTAGAAACTATAAAGCGTTTTTTCAAAAAGCAGTTTTAGATAGTTCGTTATATAAATACAGTAAGATTGACCTTAGGTTTACGGAACAAGTAGTTTGCACAAAATAATAGAAAATGGAAAAAGATAACATTGCAGTAGGTCTAGATATTGGAACGACAAAGATAGTTGCCATGATAGGCAAGAAGAACGAGTATGGCAAACTTGAAATTTTGGGTATTGGGAAATCCAAAAGTTTAGGTGTTGCCCGTGGTGTTGTAAACAACATTACACAGACTATTCAATCGATTCAGCAAGCAATACTTGAAGCAGAAAATAATTCAGGGTATAAAATAAAAGATGTTGTTGTAGGTATCGCCGGGCAGCACATTAGAAGCATTCAGCATACAGATTACATCAGCCGTAACAATCCGGAAGAAGTAATTGGCGAAAAAGATATTCAGCTTTTAATCGATCAGGTAAATAAACTGGCGATGTTACCGGGAGAAGAAATTATTCATGTTCTGCCGCAGGAATTTAAAATCGACGGACAGTCTGAAATAAAAGAACCAATCGGAATGTACGGCGGAAGATTAGAATCTAGTTTTCATGTTGTAGTAGGCCAGGCTTCTTCAATCAGAAACGTTGGAAGATGTATTCAGAGTTCAGGAATCGAATTATCAGGATTGACATTAGAACCATTAGCTTCGGCAGATGCCGTTTTAAGTCAGGAAGAAAAAGAAGCTGGGGTTGCGCTTATCGATATTGGGGGCGGAACAACAGATTTAGCCATTTTTAAAGACGGAATTATTCGTCACACAGCTGTAATTCCTTTTGGAGGAAATGTAATTACAGATGATATTAAAGAAGGCTGTTCGATTATCGAAAAACAAGCAGAGCTTTTAAAAATAAAATTCGGATCGGCATGGCCGGGTGAAAATAAAGATAACGAAATTGTTTCTATTCCTGGTTTAAGAGGAAGAGAGCCAAAAGAAATTTCGCTTAAAAACCTATCTAAAATTATTCATGCCCGCGTTGTGGAAATTGTAGAGCAGGTTTTTGCAGAAATCAAAGCTTACGGACACGAAGATCCCCGCAAAAAATTAATTGCTGGAATCGTTCTTACAGGTGGTGGTGCTCAATTAAAACATATTAAACAATTAGTTGAATACATTACCGGAATGGATACCAGAATTGGATATCCAAATGAGCATTTAGCTGGAAACTCAAGCGAAGAAATTTCAAGTCCGTTATTTGCGACAGCAGTTGGATTAGTAATGAACAGCATCGAAAACAGCACACAAAGCGCGATTAGAATGGAAGTAGTAAATGAACAGCCAAAAGTTGTTTATAGAAATGTTCCTCCGCCGGTGCAGCGATACGAAGTCGAAGAAAACTACGTTGAGAAAGTAGAAACTATTGAAGAACCAAGGGAAATGAAAACAAACAAGGTTGCAGCAGAATCTACAGAAACAAAAATTAGAAGATCATTTTTTGATAGATATGTCGATAAAATCAAAGATTTTTTAGACAACGCTGAGTAAATACAAGCCGAATAATAAGAGAAAAGGATTACTTTTTGCCCCAAGTCAAGAAGTAAAAAATGTACTAAATAAGAATTTCAAAAAACCAAAAAGATGATGAGCAACTCAGAATTTGGAAGTATTTCATTTGATTTACCGAAAAATCAATCAAATGTAATCAAAGTAATAGGTGTAGGTGGAGGTGGTAGTAACGCTATCAACCACATGTTTAAGCAAGGTATTAAAGGTGTGGATTTTATAGTTTGTAATACCGATTCACAAGCACTACAGAACAGTTCAGTACCTAACAAAATTCAGTTAGGAGTAAATTTAACAGAAGGTCTTGGAGCAGGAGCAAATCCTGACGTAGGGCAGCAGTCTGCTATTGAGAGTATCGCCGACATTGAAAAAATGTTAGACCGCGGTACTAAAATGGTATTTATTACTGCAGGTATGGGTGGAGGAACTGGAACAGGTGCTGCACCAGTTATCGCACAATTAGCAAAAGAAAGAGAAATCCTTACGGTTGGTATCGTGACAATTCCGTTTCAGTTTGAAGGGAAAGTACGTCAGGAGCAGGCACTTTTAGGAATCGAAAAATTACGTAAACAAGTTGACTCTTTAATTGTAATAAACAACAATAAATTAAGAGAAGTTTACGGAAATCTTGGTTTCAAAGCAGGATTCTCAAAAGCAGATGAAGTTTTGGCAACAGCCTCCAGAGGTATTGCCGAAGTAATTACGCACCACTATACTCAAAATATCGATTTACGCGATGCTAAAACAGTTTTGGCAAACAGCGGAACGGCTATTATGGGATCTGCTGTGGCAGAAGGAGAAAACAGAGCAAAAGATGCGATTGTATCAGCATTAGATTCTCCATTATTAAATGACAATAAAATTACAGGAGCCAAAAACGTATTGTTGCTTATCGTTTCTGGATCTAACGAAATAACGCTTGACGAAATCGGAGAAATCAACGATCACATTCAGGCAGAAGCGGGTTACAACGCTAATATTATCATGGGAGTTGGTGAAGACGAAACTCTTGGTGAGGCTATTGCTGTAACTATTATTGCGACTGGTTTTGATGTTGAACAACAAAACGAGATTGTTAATACTGAACCTAAAAAAATCATTCACACGTTAGAAGATGAGCAGAGAAGTGTTCATAATTTAACAAACAAACCTCTTACTTCTTTTGATTTAAATGCAGAGACGCCTAGTGCTAAATCAGAAGAAAAAGTAGTTTTTGATTTAATGGAAGATACGGTTGCTCCCGTAATTCAAACTCCGGCTGCGCCGATAACGACGCCAACAATTAATCAGGAAGAATTGGTAGTAATGTCTGAGTTTATTAAAAACCTTGACGTAACTTTTGAAATTGTTTCGCCAATTACTGATATTGATTTTAAAATTTCTACTCCGGCAGCAGTTGTTCAGGAAGTAAAACCTGTACAGCAAAGATCGTTTGAAAGAGAAGAACAAACAACTTTTTCATTTGATTTACCGCTTTTCAAGTCTGAGCCAGAAGTTAAAAGAGAACCGGCTGCAGAGCAGGAAAATAAAATCATGTTTGAGCTAACAAACGAAACTCGTAACATTAAAGTAAATGATCCAGTTTCATTTGTACCGGTAACGGAACTTTCTGATAACGGAATTATCAAATATTCTTTAGAAGAATATATGGAAGTTGAAAACGAATTGACTGCTTCTAAACCAGTTGAAAAAGTGATCGAAGATACAGTTCCAGAGGAATTGAACATTACTTTAAAACCAAGAGTTGATTTTGCAAGTCAGCCTGATTTTGCAACAACTTCAGAAGTTTCTCCGATGGAATTGACAATTGAGGAAACTTTACGTTTAAGAGCTGAAGAAAGAAGAAAGAAACTAAAAGAATTTAATTATAAATTTCACAATAACGTTTCAAGAATCGATGAGTTGGAAAAAGAGCCTGCTTACAAAAGATTAGGAATCGATTTATCGAATTCTCAATCTAACAATACAAATTCAAGAATTTCGGTTGGAACAGATAGTAACAACGATTTGCAATTGCGTTCAAACAATTCATTTTTGCACGACAATGTAGATTAATTTTTACAATCATAATATTAGGATAACCCGAAAATTGGATTTAATTTTCGGGTTATTTTTTTTATCTTCGCACAGAATTTAGAAATTTGACTTCTTAACTTAACTTTTAAAGTTAATTCTGTTGTCAGTTCGAGCGAAGTCGAGAACAAACTTTCATACAAATATCAATTTTATAAGCTTTTGCTTATTCAAATAAAAAATAAAAGATGAGTTTACAAACAAAAATAATGGACGAGATAAAAACGGCCATGAAAGCAAAAGATACAGTAGCATTAGAAGCATTAAGAGCGGTTAAATCTGAATTATTATTGGCATCAACAGCTTCTGGATCTAAAGAAGATTTAAACGAAGACGAAGAAATTAAATTACTTCAGAGATTAGTTAAAACACGTAAAGAAAGCGCAAGAATCTTTACAGAACAAAACCGTCCTGACTTAGCTGAACCAGAATTGGCTCAGGTTGCAGTAATCGAGAAGTTTTTACCAGCGCAGTTAAGTGAAGAAGAAGTAGAAGCAGTAATCGCAAAAATTATTGCTGAAACTGGAGCTTCAGGAATTGCTTCAATGGGAAAAGTTATGGGATTAGCTTCTGCTCAATTAGGCGGAACTGCTGAAGGGAAAACAATCTCAGCAATTGTAAAGAAACTTTTAGTTTAAAACATAATTTTAGAGTGTAGATTTCAATTAGCAATCTAAAATCTACACTCTGAAATCATAAATCAACTGACCGCGTAGTTCAACTGGATAGAATATCAGATTTCGGCTCTGAGGGTTGGGGGTTCGAACCCCTCCGCGGTCACAAACTCAAGATTCACATGGTGTGAACATTACACAAATAGTGTGTAATGTTCACGCCATTACGCATTTTTGGGGTAACAGCATTTTTTTATTTGTTGTTTTCAATAGCATTTTATTGCTTAACTACTCTTCGAAGGAACAAAGCAGACCTGATTGCCGCCGAACGTTTTGATCCGTAAACGCATCTATCTTAGAATTTTGGACTATGTAAAAGTATTTTTTTTAAATTTAGGTAGGGTAAAAGCAAAGTAGATTGTTTTATTGAGTTATATACTTTCGTTATCTAAACCTTTTTGGTTTATTTTAAATAAAAAATTAATCGTTGGCTTATGACTTTAAAGAATCAAGTTGAGGCGCAGCTGCCTACTGATTGGGGAATTTTTAAGATTATGGCGTATTCTGAGGATGCAGATGATTGGATGCCGCATATTGTTTTAGTGCATGAAAAGACTGATTTTAATAAACCGGTTGCAGTTCGTTTACACTCAGAATGTTTGACCGGAGATATTTTCCATTCTTTAAAATGTGAATGTGGTAAACAGCTGCATGTTGCTATGGATTATTTTAGCAGCAATGGTGGTATTTTGATTTATTTGCGTCAGGAAGGACGCAATATTGGAATTATTAATAAGCTTAAAGCATATAAACTTCAGGAGGAAGGTAAGGATACTGTAGAGGCTAATCTGGCACTTGGATTGTCAGCAGATGGACGCTCTTTTGATGAGGCTATAGCTATTTTGGAAGATTTGGGTGTGAAATCTATCGTGCTTTTGACAAATAATCCTGAAAAAATGAAGGCCTTTGAAGATTCCAATGTGGTATTGGTAGATTGTATTCCCATTGAGATAAAATCAACAAAAGAAAGTGAAAGTTACCTGCGTACAAAAAAAGATTTTTTCAAGCATTTTCTGAATTTGGATACTGTTTAATAATGGTATTTTGAACGTATATGTATTTGATTTTATGAAAAGAAAAGGATTTACGGTCGACTGGTTGTTTTATCACTCGGTTTTTATTTTGATTGGGTTGTTTATTGACGTGGTCAATGGGATCGTATGTTTTTCTCCTATCGCTGGTGCTTTGGTTTTTTCGATCTTTCTGACTAAAAACTGGTCTGGATTTACAGAAAAGAAATACTGGGGTGGTGTGCCTAATGTTGTGACATTATTTAGGCTGATACTGCTTTTTACGGCGCCATTTATCATGGATGATCGTTTAAATATAGCTGTTTTGGGTACTGCTTTTGTAATGCTGGATGGTCTTGATGGCTTTTTGGCGAGACGGCTTGATCAGATTACGCATTTTGGAGGGATGCTTGATATGGAAGCTGATGCTTTTTTCTGTTTGATGTTTTCGTTGTTGATCGGATTAGAACATCCAGAAATGCGATGGGTTTTGGCTGCAGGAGGTATGCGGTATTTTTATAAAATTATTACGACAGTATGGAATAGAAAAGTTTTTGCAGAGGAAAAACAGAAGTATGCCCGTTTTTTTGCAGGTTGTTATTTTGTTAGTCTGGTGTTGTTTTTTTATGTGGATTTTTCATTTGGGAAATATATTGCAGCGATTGGTAACGGGTTCGTTCTGTTTTCGTTTTTAATTTCGTTTTTACATTTTTTTAAAAAAGGAAGCGCGTGATTATTGTTTTAACATCTGACATTTGTAAAAAAATTAGCGGCGGAACAGTTTACAATACGAAGCTTTTTGAATTTTTAACAGCAAAAGGCCGCACGGCAGCAGTTGATGTTGTATCAGATATTAATGGATATGATTTTAGAGATGATGTATCCTATATAATTGATGGTATTTTGATTGATAAAAAACTGAATGTGACTAGATTAAAGGGCTTTAAGATTTGTTTTTTGATCCATCTTTGGCCTTCTGTAAATGGTTTGCAGGTTAATAATAGTTTAATTAAGGTTGAGAAGTCGATTTGTGAGACATTTATGACTTTAGTTACGGGAATGGGCTCATTAGATTATATAAATAATATCATACAGCCTGCAGCCAAAACATGCTGCTTAATTGAACCGGGTATTGATAGTGGTTGGAAGACGAAAGATAGCTTTAAAGAAAAACCACAGAAAATAGTTTATCTGGCTAATTTTATTGAAGGTAAGGGGCATACTAAACTTTTAGAGCTTGTTAAAAAGTTGAGATATTTAGATTTCAAGGTAGACTGTTTCGGCGAAATACTTTCAAAACCTTATTTTTTGGAGCTTGTAAGTGAAGTTGAACGTTGTGAATTAGTGAATATTACTTTTAATAATGCTGTACCGCACGAGCATATAAATGAATTGCTTTTAGAATATGATCTGATGCTGCATTTTTCGGATTATGAAAGTTATGGCATGGGGATTATGGAAGCACTTTGTGCACATTTACCTTGTATAATTACACCTACAGGTAATTTTAAAAAATATCAGTCTACTGGTATTCAAGGTGTTTTGAATTCATTTGATGTGAGTGAAATGACAGATACTGTAAAAGATGTTCTAAATTCTCCGGCCATGTATTTACAATTGATACAATCTGTAAAAGGGTTAAATATGCAAAGCTGGGAGACTAATTTTGAATTGTTTTTAAGTAAAATAGAAGAGCTATGATAATTTTTGCATTTGTGTTTGGGTATCTTAGTTTACTTGTTGAGCTGATATTTTTTCATGTGCCAAGTGTAGCAAATACACAGAATTTTTTCAAAAAAAATAATAATTACGAGGTTGATGAAAGTGAATATATTACTAAAATCTATAAATGGGCGATGTGGAAAAAAATTATGATTTTGGCGGTGCCGTTCTTTTTTATAAATATTTACTTTTTACTGCCTTTTTTATATTTTTTTCCGAATCTCCATGAAAATAAATGGCTGGTTTTTGAAACGAATAATTGGCTGATTATTATCGGTACACTTTGTGTAATTGCAGGCAGATTGATAACATTTGGCTCTATGTTATATATGCGAAAAGAAAATAAACAAATACAAAATAGTTTTAAACTGCATGTAAGCGGCATTTTTAATTATTCCCGAAATCCGGGATTAGATGGTATGTTTTTGTTTTTTACCGGATTTGGCATTTTGTTTCCAAGCTTTTTAATTTGGGGAGGATTGATATTATATTTCTTTTATATGCGATTTAGAGTAAAAATTGAAGAGGAATTTCTGAAGAAATTATTTAAGGAAGAATATTTGGATTATATTACTAGAACGAAACGTTTTTTATTATTTTAAATGGAAAAAATGATTGATAATCAGCAGCAAACTATTAAAACATGGTTTGATAAAACGTATTTAACAAGAGGTGAAATGTATCTTCGACCAAAAGAGGCGTATTATATTTTTGCTGAACTGCTTCAGATTAAACCTGATGCAAAGTTTCTCGATGTTGCTTGTGGATTGGGCAGAATGTTAGAAATAGGATTAGACTATAAAGCAGAATGCAGCGGTGTTGATATTTCTAGCGTGGCAGTAGAAAAAGCAAAATTGAAACTGCCGGATGCCGTAATTGTAGAAGCTAATGCCGAAGCTCTGCCTTTTGCTGATAACATGTTTGATTTTGTTACCTGTCTGGGATCTTTAGAACGAATGCTTGATAAAGATAAAGTGTTACAAGATATTAAAAGAGTTACAACTGCTGATTCCAGAATTTGTTTTATGGTAAGGAATTCTAATTCCTGGCGCTGGCTGTTTACTAAGAAACTTTTTTTTGCAGTTAATAAAAAAGGACATCAGGACGCAAAAAATTATCAGCAATGGAAAGCTTTATTTGAGCAGCAACAGCTTGAAATTGTAAGTTGTATTCCAGATCAATGGCCAATAATGCGTATATTACAGATTTTAACTTTTGGCAAATTTAATGGTTACAAAAACAAACAAAACAGTTTTACACCATTACAATATGCTAATGAATTTATTTTCATATTGAAAAAGAATTAACTTGAATACACCAACCGACATAACGCAATTATATAATGCTCTTTTTCAAATTGAAGCTAAACTAAAATCCGCAGGTGAATATCCAATTCATAAGCGGTTAGACTTTGGGGGAGCGTTTACTGATATTTATGAATTTTTGGTTTCGAAAATAGATATAAAAAATAAACATATCTTAGATGCTGGCTGCGGCGTGGGCTTTGGCAGCTTGCTTTTTGCAAAAAACAATGCTGCTAAAATCACCGGAATCAGTGTTAGTGATTTAGAAATAGAAAGTGCTGATCGCAATAAAAATAAATATCATTTTGACAATGTTGATTTTAAAGTCAGCAATTTTGAAAATACTGAATCTTGTAATTACGATTTAATTTTTTGTGTTGAATCACTTAAACATTCCTTAGACTTTGATAAAGATTTTAATGCATTATTAAATGGATTAAAGCCGAATGGTAAGTTAGTCATTGTTGATGATTTTTTTGAAGGTAAAATTACAACAGCAGCATGTGAGGCTTTTATGGACGATTGGAATTTAAACTTTTTATTTGCATTGTCTCATTTCTCTGGCATGCCGCATAAATTTACGCTAGAAATAGAAGATTTAACACATTTCATGCCTAAAAAATCTTTATTTAAAATCAACATGCAGCTTCTGTTTTTTAAATTATTAAAGCGTAAGTCAATGCTTAAAAAGCTTTTTAAAGGGGGATTGTTACTTGATAAATTGTATGCTAAAAAAGCAATGAAATATCAATTAATCATAATAGCAAAGCAAGAATGAAGCATACATTAATATATACGTTTTTAGGTATTCTGCCGCCAATTATTAGTTTTGTTTTATTGCCTGTGTTTTTAAAATACCTGACTACAAATGAGTATGCAATATTGTCAATATCCAATGCTTTTTTTGCAGTATTTTCTATAATTTTAAACTTAAAAGTAGATCAGGCGTTTAGACATATTTATTTTTTCGAACCGGATAATATGTCTAAACAGCTGGCATTGTTTAGGAGTTTGTTTAATTTTCAGATTATTATTTTTTGTTTCTGGACACTCGTTATGTATCTGTGCGGCGATCTGTTCTTTCATTTAGCTTTTAAAAACAATTTTTCGTTTTTTCCTTATACTTTTATAATGATGTTATCGCTGTTTGTCAGCATGTTAAATGGCTTCTATTTTCTCTATTTGCAGAATAAATTTGAAGCTAAGAAGTATAGCTTATATTTTATTGTCAATATTTTACTTACACCAACCTTGCAGTTATTATGTATAAAAATATTTAAATTAGGGTTTTTATGGTTTTTGTTTTCGTCGCTTTGTGCTAACCTGATTATGCTTTTGTTGATTATTTTTAATAACAGGCAGCTTTTTAAAATTGAATTTTCAAAACCAGTTATTAAAGAAGCACTTCTGTTTTCGTTACCATTTATTCCGTTTTTGATATTATATAATTTAGAAAATCAATTAGACAGATTTTTTATAGAGAAGTTTTTGACACTTGAAGATTTGGTGCGTTATTCAGTTTTGTTAAGCATTTCAAGTACTATTTTTATATTGTTTAATAGTCTGGATAATGCAATAAGACCGGAATTATTTTCGATACTTTCTAAAAAAATGGATGGTTTTGAATTGTTAATTCAGGAAAAAATGGATTTTTATCTTTTAATTGGTCTTATGGTATTAAGCTTTTTATCAGCTTTTGGCATAAATATTCATTGGTTTTTAAATCATCCAAAATACAATGGTATAAGTTTATATTTTCCGATAGTAGCCCTTGCATTTTTGCCGTTAATTTTATTGCGTTTTTTAGGACTGATTTTAATGTATGAAAACAAAATTAAAAAGATTAATTATTTTGCAGCTGGTAAAATAGTATTGATGGCAATTCTGTTTTATTTTTTAATACCTCTGCTGAAAATTAATGGTGCGCTAATGACGATTGGAATTTCAAATTTGTTGAATGTTTGTGTTTTTTACAAGATTATTCAAGCAAAAATACTTCCCGGTCGAAAGATATATTTTTATGTCAGCCTATTTGTATTATTAAATAGTGTGATATTATTTTTGGATAAATCAACACTTGCACCTACGATAGCTATTTTTCAATTTGGTCTTTTTGTTTTGATATTTCTGATGAAATATCAAAAAGAATTAAGAAAACAATGGCAACCATATAAAAATAATTTAACATGAAAGTTAAGCCTGCCTATTGGGATTTGTTATTAAATATAAAAGAAACCTATCAAAGCATTGATGTATCAACAGAAACGCTGAGCATTACTTATGAATATAATGTAATAAAAAGTACAGATTCATCTTTGTCAGAATATCTGGCAGTTATTTGTTTTTATCCTGATAAAGAAAAAGAAGCTTTTTTTAAAGTTTTATATAGTGAGACTTTTCCAAAACAGCTAAAAAATGTTTTTAACTTGTATTTGGACTATATATTAGTAAACAAACATTCTAAAATACCTTTCACCTGTGTTCACGTGGCACAAACTATTGATGGTAAAATTGCGACCATGTCCAGAAAATCCAAATGGATTGGCAATCAGGAAAACTTAATTCATAACCACCGAATAAGAGCACTGGTTGACGCAATACTTATTGGTGGTAATACATTTAGGATTGATAGACCGAAGCTGGATGTGAGGCATGTAAAAGGCAAGAACCCTATTAAAGCCATAATTGCAAATTCACCTTTGGAACTTGAAGATTTAACACCGGGCAAAACATACCTTTTTAGCTGTAAAAACTTGTCCTATAATCATATGCCTCCCAATGTAGAAGTAGTTAATATTAGTGATGGAACTGAGTGTATACCTATAAGATCATTATTAGAAGTTTTGAAACAAAATGGTGTACATTCTGTTCTTGTAGAAGGAGGAGCTTTAACGATTAGAAGATTTATTGAAGATAAAATGCTGTCAAGAATAGAATTTCATATTGCCCCAATGTTATTTGGTTCAGGTAAAAATGGAATTGAATTGCAGGAAATTCAAGATTTAAACGAGGCAATATGTTTAAATAATCCAAAGTATTATAATATAGGAAATGCTATCATGATAGTTTCAAATTTATAATTTATGAGAGTAAAGGCATTTTGGCATAACGATAAAAACACATCAGAAATAAAAACTGAACAGCTTAATTTTAGTAATATAAATCAAGCTGTTACAATGCACGCCAGGTATTCTTCAATAAGTATAGGTACAGAAAAACTCGTTGCTAACGGCGAAATACCCCTAGATCTTTATACTAAAATGAAAGTGAATTACATGGGAGGGAGTTTTGATTTTCCTATAAAATATGGCTATTCATTAGTGGGAGAAACTGATGACCATAGATGGGCGCATGTCATGCACCCGCATCAAGATCAAATTATTGTTAATGATGATGATTGTTATTTTTTCTCTCAGGAAGACATAGATCCTGTTGCCGCTACCCAGTTTTCTAATCTCGAAACCGTAATTAATGCCATTTGGACATCTAAAGTAAAACAAACAGATATTGTTTTAGTTTGTGGTACCGGAAGCGTTGGTATTTTATTGGCTCAAACAATAAAAAAATATATTGGAGCGACAGTATTTGTTCAGGAAATAAATCCGGTAAAAAAAGAAAAATTAAAAGACTTTGGGTTTGATTTATGTGCAGATAACCTCGAATATGATATTACATTTAATGTGTCAGCCAATCAAAAAGGGTTGCAATATTGTATCGATCATACAGTTGAAGAAGGTAAAATAATAGAGTTAAGCTGGTACGGAAACAACCCTGTTTTGCTGCAATTAGGTGGAAATTTTCATTATAAAAGACTGCAGATTATTAGTTCGCAGGTATCTTCAATACCACATGAGAAAAAAGAGGTTTATAACTTTTTGACTCGAAAACAATTAGTAGAACATTTATTAAAAACTATTGATTATAAGGTTTTTATATCGAACACAATTCTCTTCGATGAACTCCCTCTTTATTTTGATCAAATTAGAAAAAACAAACCTAATGAAGACTTCATAACTATAGTAAAATATTAACCCAAACATAAAAATATGTATTTTGTAAAAATTAGAGAAAGCATGATGATTGCCCATTCCTTAAAACATCCTTTTTTTGGACCGGCACAAAATGTTCATGGAGCAACGTTTGTAGTAGACGTAACATTTAAAACCACAAGCCTTGACAAACATAATGTTGTAATTGATATTGGCTTGGCGCATAAAGTAGTAAAAGAGATATTGTCAAAACTTGATTATCAAAATTTAGATGATTTGGATATTTTTAAAGGTAAACTTACCACCACAGAGTTTATAGCCCGATATGTCTATGATGAAGTCAGTTTAAATGTAAAATCTTATTTTGAAGGTAAAATCAGCGTTTCAATAAAAGAAAACCCCAATGCCTGGGCTGGCTTTGAAGAGAATTAATACAACGACAGGCCTTAAAAGTCATAATAAACAATAATATGATCGCAGTTACTATTTATTTATTCCTTAATTTTTTGCTATTTGTTCCTTTGTATTTTTTCAATAAAGAAACTTCTACCTTTTTGCCTATAGATCAAATTTTCGGGCAAAAAAGCTTGCGATTAGCAAGGGCAGCATTATTTGGACGAATGAATAAAGACATATTTCGACTAAACATAGAGTTCGCAATAGTTATACTTTTATTGTCAATATTGAAAAATTATATTAATTTTCAATATGTAGCTGTTCCATATCAAATATATTACATACTTACCTTAATTGTGTTTTACTATCACTATAGTATTTATGGTATTTACAACACTTTTCCTGCGATTAGTTCTGATTTTAAGCTCATTATAGAAGGTTTAAAAATTGCATGGGCCGGCTATAAAAAACAATTACTACTTGGTATTGGTGTTTTTTTAATTTTATTAGTTCTTATTATTAAGTTAAACACCATAATGCTTGCACAAATTCAAAATACGAATGTCATAATATTACAGATACTCGCATCGATTATTGTATTCATACCACTTAGACACTTTTTTTTTCGCCGTATAAACTATATTTATTTGCAGACAGAGGGCGGTTTTGAACACTATTCAGGTATGGGAATTCAGGCTCTTTCATTTTTAATTAGTTCTAATGTCTTTTTTAGTAAAAAAGCAAAGAACGAGATAGCTTTAATACCTCAGATTTATAACAAAACTCAGCTTATATTATCGAAAGATCAAACACTAAAGCAAAGCCCTAATATTTATTTTATAGCCCTGGAATCCTACGGAGCCATTTTATACGAAAACGAAGCCTATACCCAGCCGTACATTCAACTATTGGAAACCATGGACCAAAAAATTCAAAGTGACCAATGGCACGCGGCAAGTTTCTTATCAAATTCACCTGTAAGCGGTGGCGGCTCATGGATGGCATTTTTTTCCGTTCTCAAAGGCATACAAATAAAAACAGATTCCCTTTACCGTAAATTAGCCCAGCTAAGGGATAAATATCCTGTGCAATCCGTTTTCACGGTATTAAGAAAATTTCAATACAACACTTTCCTGGTTTCAGGAATTGGAGGGTTTGAAAATTTAAAAGTGCCATGGAAAGAAATTTTAGAATTTGCAGATGTACAAGATGTCGTTACCCACAAAGATCTCAATTATACAGGTCCGTCGTTTATTTTTGAGTCAGCACCAGATCAGTACTTTCTCAATCGGTCAATTCAAATTATGAAAGAAAAAAACCAGGGTAAGCCTCTCTCTTTTTTTGTAGAAACTCTCAATTCTCATTACGATTTTTATACCCCCACAGTACTCCTGGATCAATGGGAAGATTGTAATACCACTTCTTTAGAACATTATAAACCAACTGATCCAAAAAACAATAATAAAGAGAATTACTTTGAAGCCATTAAATATCAATTAATGACCATTGAAAACTTAATTTTAAACGAGTCGCAGGATACTATTTTTGTCATTTTCGGAGATCACCAGCCGCCGATGATAACAACTGATCAAAACTCGTTCAAAACCCCTGTACATATCATTTCAAAAAACAAAGATTTTATTACATTATGGCATCAAAAAGAATTTTCAAAGAGCCTCGTCATCGACACTGAGAAAACACCAATCGTCCATCATCACGAATTAAAAAACTTATTTCTAGAATGTTTTTTGAAGCAATATTCAGTATAAGGCCATGTGATTTCGGTAGATATAGTATCAATTAGATGTTTATAGATGATAAAAACAAAAACCTATTTCGTAACGAAATAGGTTTTTTCATGTCTTTTTTAGATTCTATAAAAATTTTAAAAGGAAGAATAATTGTATCTTACTTAGGATCTTCAAATCTTCAAATCTTCAAATAAATGGTTCGAACTCTGTAACCATCACGGGTGCAAAAAAAGTAAAAAGCCCGTAAAATATTGATTTCACAGTTTTTCTCCATACTACTTACATTCTGAATGTTTAGCGTATGCGGAGAGACGTTCAAATTAATTGCTTAGACCTATGATGTTATAGGCTCGCAATTTTTAAAATAGATGCAAAAAATAGTATAATAGTATAAGAAATAATTAACAAATGGGCAGATTTTAATTTCTTTCCCTTCCAGGTTAAATTTGTGCTGCCTTTTTTACTACCCCGAATGTCTTTTTTCTCTAGCTGATTCATAATGATTTAGGTTTTTCAGGATAATAACAAACATAGTACCTTTAATTTGCTTGTATTCTAAATAACTCATTATCAATGGTTTATTTTTTCGGATAATTTTCTGTTACCAAATAAATACTATCAAAATGATAATATGTTTCTCAAAATGAATGGTTTAAGAGGAAAGACTAAATTAATTTTCGATATAATCCTCAGATATTTGCTGGATGCTTTGTGGAAGATTTTCTTTTTAATTTAGAACCTTTATGAAGAGTTACAACTAATGGATATTTTTCTATTATAAGATTACTTTGATCCAAACCAAAATTAATTTCTTCTTTTACTGCCAAATATTTTAAATTGTAGTAGCTTTTCATAATAAAATTTTTCCAAAACGGCATATTGTTATCATAAGACAAAAAGCTGTCCCTTACAACAAATTTAAAATCTCCTATAGAGGAAGAGTGTTTGTATTTGAACTCATTACTTTCCTGAAGATTAACTTCTTTATTTTTAATCATTTCTTTTACCACTTCTCTAAAGAATAAATCAAGCCGTGGTTCTTCGCGAAATCCTAAATCAAAGTTTATAAAGTATATATCATCTTTTACAATTGTATCAATCTCATAATTTACTCCATAAGGTTCGTCCAGAACATTGACATGAACAAACCAATAATTGTCTGCGCGTTTTGGAGTACCATAATTAAATATAGAATTTATTAAGTTTTTCTCCAGTTTGTGCAGGCTTTTTGAATAGGTGAGAAATACAATATTAGTTGCATATTTTGGGATACTGGTATCTGTGCTTAATTGTTGGAGTGAAGGGAGATAATTTGCTATATCTGTGAACTCCATGAGTGCAGATTTTGTATTCTGGCCTTTCCACCAAATGTACATAATTATGAAAAGCGTAAATCCAATAACTAACGTAATCCATCCGCCTTCACCAATTTTTTGAAGATTGGCAATAAGAAAACTAAATTCGATGCAGACAAAGAGTGAAGTAATGAGTATTACCCAGACTATCGGTACTCTTTTAGCGCGTAAGTAATAATAAATTAGTAGGGTGCTCATAATCATGGTAAGCGTTACACTTAATCCAAATGCAGCTTCCATTTTGGTGCTTTCCTTAAAATGGAGCACCATAAAAACACAACCGATCATTAAAAGCCAGTTTATGGCAGGAATATAAAGCTGTCCTTTAATGTTTCCTGGAAATAACACTTTATGCCTTGGCCATAAACCAAGACGAATAGCTTCATTAATCAAAGTAAAGCAGCCGCTGATCAGGGCTTGTGAGGCAATAATAGTAGCGGCTGTAGCAATAATCAATGAAAGCCAGAATATTTCCTGAGGAACGATATGATAAAATGGACTAACATTGCCAATAGTTTCTCCTACATGCCCCATAAGCCATGCGGTTTGTCCGGCATAACATAAAATAAGTGCTATTTTTATAAAAACCCAGCTGATACGTATGTTGTTTCTGCCGCAATGCCCCATATCACTATAAAGTGCTTCTGCTCCGGTAGTACATAAAAAGATGCTTCCTAAAAGCCAAAAACCTTTTGGTTCAAGAACTAACATTTTATATGCATAATATGGGTTTAGAGCTTTTAATACAGCAAAATTTTCACTTAAGGAAATGGCTCCGATTACGGCAATAAAACCAAACCAAACTACCATTGCAGGCCCAAAAACTTTACCAATTTTATCTGTACCAAATTGCTGGAATATAAAGAGACCAATTAAAATTCCAATAATTACAGGTACGGTATTAAAGCCGGGAATAACATTCTGTACTCCCTCAATAGCCGATGCAACAGATATTGGAGGAGTAATAATACCATCAGCCATTAAGAATGCACCTCCGGCCATAGCAGGAAAAATAAGCCATTTTCCCCAGTATCTTCTTATTAGAGCATATAGAGATAAAATACCTCCTTCACCATTATTATCTGCCTGCAGTGTTATAATGACATATTTTAGGGTTGTCTGAAAAAAAAGGGTCCAAAAAATACAGCTTAAACTCCCGAGAGCTATGCTTTCAGTAATGATACGGTTATGAAAAACGGCATTGAGTGTATATAGGGGTGAGGTTCCAATGTCTCCAAAGACAATTCCTATAGCAATAAGTGAACCTGCGAAGGTTATTCTTTGGTGAAAAGTGGCTGTATTGTGCATTGATGGTTTTTATTCAAAAATAATAATTTTAACTAAAAACATTGAACTTTAATTAAATAATATAAAGACTTGCTGTTAAAAATAATAGTTATATTGCAAATTCAGGTGATAATTGATCACTCATTTCCAATAAAAAGTGATTAAACATGTACATACATAAACTCGCACCAGTAGTGCGAGTTTTTAATTAAGAAATTTGGATTTAGTTTGTTTAAATCTAATGACATATATTGAAAATCAAGTGTTTTTCTTTTCATACCACCTCTGAGAGTTTGCTTATATTTTATTTAAAAAAATACCCAATCGTTATTTGAAAAACCCTATTTTTCATATCATTGTTTATGAAACGATTAACATCACTTTCTTTAAAAACATTCGAATACGAAATATTATATCTTAAGTCAGTATAAAATTTATCTTTGAATTGATAACCTAATCCAAAATTTACTGAGGTATCTATACCGCTTGAATAATTAAGCAAATCAAAACTATCCTTGTTTTGATACCCTAAAAAATTATCCTCGTACTTGTTTTTAGCATTAAAAAGAATTCCTATTTGAGGTCCGGCTTGCAGACTTAATCCGTTTAGTACAAAATATTTTAGCATAACCGGAATGTTTAAGTAATTCAATTCGATAGTACCTTTATAGTTTGAATTTATTACATCTTCATCAGAAAAAGAATGCTTGGTTCCCTGCTGGCTGTACAGCAATTCTGGCTGAAGCGAAATTCTTTTCGTAAGCGGAATTTCGACCATTGCGCCTGCTGTAAATCCGGTTTTGGCTGATGAATTTAATTCGCTTTCATCACAAGTCAGACTTGAAATATTTAAACCTGCTTTTAAACCCACTTTAATTTTTTGATCTTGAGCTATAGCTGCGGCGCACAAAAACAGTGCGCTTAAAATTAGCATTGATTTTTTCATTGCATTTTGTTTTTTAGATAGGCAGCTCTAAAATAGTAGAGCTGCCACTCTGCATTATTTTTATTTTTTAATAATCTTGGCGGTATATTTTTTGCCTTGTACACTGCACTCTAAAACATAAACTCCGTGGCTTAGTGCGCTCACATTTATGTTAGAAGGAATATTCGCATATGCTTTACTAAACACAGTTTTACCATCTGTGGTGTAAATTTTGATTTGTGTTTCTCCTTCAGCCTTATCTGCTAAAAAGATATTTAGGTTATCTATAACAGGATTAGGAAATGCTCTAAACGTTTTTGTTATTTTGCCCAGCATCATACCTTTTGAATCAAATGGTGCTGATATTGTACTGCTGCAGCCGTTCGTATTAGTAATTTGCAGGCTGTAATTTCCTTCCCAAATTGTAATAATTGATTTTTGGGTTGCATTTGGTATTGGTCTGTCGTTCAAATACCATTGGTATGAAGCTGCTTCGACTGAAGCGGTTAGTTTTTTTTCACCCACAACCATAATTTCTGGTATAATATTGTTTTCGAGAACAGAAATAGTAGTATTGAATATTTTACCAATACCATTTTCATTGTAAACCGTTACATAATAATTACCGCTTTCTGTTGTAGTATATGTAGGTTCTGTTGAGCCGTCAAACCATTCGTATGATTTGTAATTTCCTGGAGATAAAACAACTTCTGGACCGCATACATTACCACTTACTAATTCAGATTCAAAAGTGTCGAATACTGCAGTTATGGTTCCTGTCAAGGTACATCCGTTTTCCATTACGGCGGTTACAGTATAATCTCCTGCTTTACTTATTTCTATACCGTTTGTGGTTTCTCCTGTGCTCCATTGATAAGAAAGGACATCTAATTTCTTACTGTTAAAATTAATTCCTGAATCAATGTATAAGCTTTTACCTGCGTACCCATATATAACGGGGTTGTCAAATATTTTAAAATCTGATGATACTTCCTGATAGATATAATTCTTTACTTCATTATTGTACTGAATAAGGTCATTCTCTAATTTTGCTATAACATTAAAAACGTGAGAATTGCCGCTTGTATCGAGCTTAGGCTGTTTTTTGAAAATATATTCTATACTTTGACCAACCGGAATTGCAACGTTAATAGATTCTGAAATGGCTTCATCTGTATTAGCATATTCTAAATCTAATTGAATAGCGTTTTCTTTTATTGCAATTTGTCCCTCGTTAGTCAGCTTAACTTTAAATTCAGACCCGCCGCAAATATCCCTAGGTGACAGAATTTGAACAGATACATCTAAAAGAGGGTCGTTAATTACTTTTAAGTCATCAAAAACCATATAAGAATATCCGGCTGCTTTAGCATGTCTAAATCTAAACATTACAGATTTTCCCGCATATTTATGTAAGTTCACAGTTCCTTTTTGCCACTCCATATCAGCATAAATTCCTTGTTTAGTAATTCTCCATATTTCCTGCCATTCACCTCCAGTTGTTTTAATATCAACAATAAGTGCATTGTGATAATTACTTTGCATAGCATAATAAAATTCTAAAGCTGTTGCTTTGTCAGATAAGGTATATAATGGCGTTATCAATTCTCCATAAGTCGAATAATTTTCTAACTGATTATATAGCATAGTTGCAGCAGCATCGCCGGTATGGTCTTTTTTAGGGAGTGATAAATAGGTGTTATCAGGCTGAACAACTGCTCGCCACGGATAATTTTCATCACTTTGATTAGAAACAAATCCTTTTGATCCAAACAGGCTGCCTTGAGATACATTAGAAAAAGGTTCAAAATCTAAATTTGGTGTTTTTGCGATAACTTGAAACGCTTGTGTAAGACTTTCTGCTTTTTCTTTTGTTTGCCCGTTTCCAAATAATTTTACCGTAATCTCATAATTTCCTGCCGGCAGTTCTGGCAGACCATTTATTTGATAAGCAATTGTTTGATATTGCAATAAATTAGCATTTCTTTCTGATACAATTGGTTCTCCTATCGCTTTACCATTTTGTGTAATCTGGTATTCGATAGTAATTTTATCAACTACATTGTAAAATAAATTTTTGGCACTTATAAAAAATTGGTGCGACGGTACATCTTGATATACGTTTTCTGCCACGCTTAAGTTAGACAACTGCAAATATTCGGCTTTATCCTTAATTTGAATATTATCTACAGCAAAACCGCTGGCAAACAATCCATTGTCATCATGCTGAAATGCTACAAGAACACAAGGATTTCCTGCATACGCACTTAAATCTACCTGATATTCTATCCAATTATTGATATAAGGCATTTGAAATATAGTTTTCCAATTTTTACCTCCATCTGTACTTACTTTTACATATCCATCAGAAAGTCCTGCACCATCACCAAAACCATCAAATGTTAAATGTGCTTCTTTATAATTGCTTAAGTCAAACACAGGAGAAATCAACATATCGTTTGATGAGTCACAATTACATTTATCGTCATTGCTGGCCATAAAATATGTATGCTCTTTGATACGCCATCCCGGAGAATCTAGATCAGTATTTGTTCCATGTTTCCAGCCGCCGCCGTTTTTGTTCTCAGAAGTTCTCCATCCTTTGTATTTAGAAGCATCTTCAAAATCCATTATGTACGGAAGAACAGATACTTTCATATCGGCATTACTCCAATTATCATAATCAAAAGTAGTCGTGTTATTATCCGGTTTAATGTCCTTACTCTCGGGATCAGGAAAAACAGAAACTGAAATGGTATTTTGTCCTATATTTTTCAAATTAATATTTGGCATAGAGTAGGTTATCGTATCTCTGAATTTAGCAAAAACTAATTTGGCTTTTTCAGTTTTAGAAAAGACTTCTTTTTGTTCACTATCCAATATTTTTACAGTAACATTTACCAGTTCATTTGTTGTTGCAAAATTATTAATGATTTGAGCTTTTATAGTAGCATTATCATTGGTAATAGTACAAGTTCCGGCATCTATGTTTGCAGTAATAAGTTCTAAATCATAAGGGGCATTACCTACAAAAATGTTATCTATAAATGCCCCTAAAAAGCCATCGTAATAATCATCTGTAACTACACGAAAACGAATTGCCCCTTTTTTACCGGCAAGTTCATTTAAATGTACTCTTATTGGTGCTTTTTTAAAGTCATTGTTTATTCCTGTAAACCAAGGCCCAGATAGTAAATTGTTGAGATGTATTGTTTCTGGATAATCTATACCAGTAACTTTTTGCCAGTTTTTGTTGTCTTCAGAATACTCTACAATTAACCCGTCATATCCTTTGTGAAATAGTGAAATTATATCAAACTCAACATACGGAAAAGTGACATTGGTAAAATCAAACATTGGCGATTGTAATGTAAAATCAGCATTAAGGCCCATTCTCTCTCCATAATTAGCAAGATTAACAGTTACCCATAAATATTTTGAGTTGGTATCTCTAAATGAATATGGAGTTGGCTGCCATATAAATTTTTGATTGGTAAGTATCGATTTTGAATACCATCCGCCAGGAGTTCCCTCAAAGCCTTCATGATATGGAAATGCAGTTACCATACCGCTGTATACTGCATTAATTATGCTGTTATTTGTTGTTACGGGATCTAGGCTGTATGTTACAAAAGCTTCATAAGTATGCACGCCTGCTGCAGATAAATCGATGGTTCCATCAAAAGGAATTGTCATTTCTGAGTTCATTTTTAGAGCTGTTTCCAGCGTGATCTCTTTCCAGATTATTTCATTTGGCTGAAGTGTGTTATGATATCCTATTTTTAGTGGAGAACCTGCAGGTATGTCCTTACAGCCCAAATTATAGATAGTAATAGCTAACGGATGGCTTGCTGAAAGTGCTGATCCTGAGGATTCTGTTAGATTTAGTCCTGTCACTTTAAGATCAAAATCCTTTTGACCGGGAGGAACTTTTAAATCCGTAACAAAAGAAACCCCATTTTTTAGACCAAACTCCTCAATAGGTTTAAAGTCAAGTTTAACTTCGATATAATTTACAGTTGTTGCGCTTACTTCGTACGGAAGCTGATCCTGTATTTTTATAATCGTTTCTTCACCTATACCCAGATCTTTATCAAAACTAATGGTACTGTCATTAGTATAAAGAGATTTAAATCTGCCCCCAAAAGATTGTATCATTAATCTTAATTTATAATTCAGACTTTCATTTGCTTTAATGACAACAGATCCGGTATTTTTAATTGTAATATAAAATGGCTCATCACCTTTTAATGGACCGCAGCTAGCAGCAGGCTTTTGAACAGAAACCAGTGTTATTTGTTTTTCTGTAAATGGAGCTCCAACACCAACTGCGTACCATGCATTAGTAACTTGTTTGTATTCTTCAGAACTTAATCCGTATAAATCTTCTACAACCATTAAAGTTGCCTGACGCATATCGTTAAAGTTTGAAGAAGGAGATAAGTATTCGGTAAGTGTTAAATAAGCAATTTTTTCTGCCTTAGCAAGACCAATAGCTTTTATATCATAACTATTATTAAGGTCGTTTACCCCTTGACCACCTTCACTTAAAAGATAAAACCAGTAATTTGTAATACCACTGTTAATGTGTACGCCTCCATTATCTAGGACAATGTTAAATGGATCTGCCCAATTTTCCCCTCCATAAGTGTCAGGCTGTCCTTGCGCTTTTGGGTTCGACATATTTCGCATGCTTCCATGTTTATACATTTCATTGCCCAGCATCCAAATGTTTTCTTTAGTATCTTTTCCAGCATAAAATTCAACAGACACACCAAAAATATCGCTGAAAGATTCATTTATAGCACCCGATTCTCCTTGATAAATTAAACCTGCAGAAAATTGTGTTACAGCATGTGTCAGCTCATGAGCAGTAATACCCAGACCAACAAAAGGTGAGTTATTGTTTCCGTCTCCAAATTGTGCCCAGCCGCCTGTCCATGAAGCATTGTCGACATTAGTACCCAAATGTGCAAGACCAATAACTTCCATTCCGTTGTTATCAACACTATTTCGGTTAAACTTTTCAGCATAATAATCAATGGTTTTTTGCATACCCCAATGAATATCTATAGCCGCTTCGTCATGATTTTTATTGTAGAGTTCGTTCCAGATATTATCTTCATCAATAAACTCAGTAATTACTTCATCTGATGCACGGTTGGCATGATTCATATTTAAAGTAAAAATGGGAACTTTATATTTTCCTTGAATTGCTTCTAGTCTGTAACCATCAGAATATTGTTTCGTATTAAAAGTCACATCTCCGGCATATCTTGCCCTTCCTTTACCAGGGCTTTGTCCCGGAATATTAACATCACGGTTTAAATCTAAAGTCAATATTGTTTTTCCTGAATTGGCATCTACATAGATAGTCTGGCTCGACTGTGGATTAGTTGCATAAATATCAAATTTCCATGCCAGATGATATTTTGTTAATTGAGAAGAAAATTCAGGACCAACATACACGAGTTCCCCCTTTGGTTTTGTGCTTATTTTTTTACTAAGTAAAGAACCTAATTTTGTACTCTCCCAAATATATTGTGTGGCATTTACGGTTTTAAGAGCATTTTGTAAAGCTGTTGCTGCACTTATTTTATAATTGCTGTTTGCTGGCAATTTTTTAGCAGCAGAACCAAAGGCTTCAATTTTAGTTTTATTTTCCCTAACCTTATAAATCGCTCCTTCAACCGGGATTGAGTTGTGCAGCTGCTGATAAGTAGCAAGGGTTCTGCCATGATTATCAGAAATTGATTTTAACTGCATTTTATCGGCTCCAGTTAAATCAAAGTCTCCCTTTTTAACTTCAAATATATTTTTTGCAGTTAAATTGGAGGATTTGGCAAATGATTTAACTTTTGTACTGACTGAATCTTGCGTTTTGCCAGCAGAAGGGGCAGCAAGTTTTTTTTCAAATAATTTTTGGCTTTGTTGTACTTGTTTTTTGATTGATTCGCTTTCTGCTGCAGAAAGTTCAATACCTTTTATATTTTCATCTTTTTGAGCAAAGAGATTATCTGCATCATTGTCCGGGCCTGAATTCGATTTTTTGTCACTTTTTTTTTCTGTATTGTTTGTAACAGACATTGCTGCAGTGCTTGTACTGCTTTTATTTGTATTTTGAAAAATTGACTGTGCCGTCCCTACAGAACAGGTAAAAAAACTTAACAAAATAAACAAATACTTGATTTTTAAGTAAATGTGGTTCATTTCTTTTAAATTTAAATTAATACTATAGTTTGTTGGTAAATAATAATTGCGTTGAATAATAGTTTATTAGGAAAACCATCTTCATAAACGCAGGTTTAAAAATCAACTTGGGGGTTGACTTTTGTAATTTTTCAGAATTTTCAGGAGAGCTAATCTTTTTGGCAGCTGTTTCTTCTAAAAAAATGGTATAAGCTTTTGGAAGCTTTTTCTTTTCATGATTTAGTAAATATAGAACGGATGCCAGTTTTTTTGAAAAAAAGCACTATTACAAAAACACTCGCAGATAAAAAAATACTACTTAAAAAACACTCAATAAAAAATAAACCAAACTAAATCAGTCGATTAGTTTGGTTTTTTATCTTTGCTTAAATAGAATTATAATGTGTTTAGATAGGTAGACAGATTTACTTTTTCGTTAGTTAAATCAAACTTTTTGCGTAGTCTGGTCCGCGCATTTTCGATCGATTTAAAAGACTGCCCTGTAATTTGAGAGATTTCTTTTGTAGTTAAATCAAGGTACAAAAGAGCGCATAATCTGCGGTCTTTTGGGGTAAGAGAAGGATAATCTACGATTAATTTGTAAAAAAAAGATTTATGAACTTGTTCAAAACTTATTTCGAATTCCTGCCAGCTATTTGTATTTAAGTTTTTTTCCAAACGCTTTAAAACTAAATCAATGGCTTGCTGTACTTCTTTGCTGATGGTTTTGAGTTTTATTTTTTTTAGATCATTCAGGATTTCATTGATACTGTCTGTACGATGTATTTCTGACATTGCTTTTCCTATAAGAACTTTGTTTTTAGCATCTAGGTTTTGACTTAATACTTTCATCTTTGTTCTTAATTTTTCTTTTTCGAGTTGATTTTTAATATTTGTTTTTCGGTATTTTATTAAGAGAATAATTAAAACTAATGTGCCTAAAATTAATATCAATCCAATTATAAAGTATTTGAACATTTTTTTTTGTTCAATAAGAAATTTTATCTGGCTGCGTACTTTGTACTCCTGTTCCAGCTTAATCTTCTCCAGATTTATTGCCTTTTCTTCGATATGTATACTGTCATTGATCGTATTGTATTTCTGAAAATAGAAAACAGCATTTTTATAATCCTGTTTATTTATATATGCTTGATAAAGTATTTTGTTAAGGTTTAAACCCGAAATACTATATTCATTTTTCCTGTATAATTCCAGCGCCTTTTTTGCATTTAGAATTACAGCATCATATTGTTTTTCTTTTAAATTATAATCAGCAAAAGATTCATAGACAAATGCCTGTACTAAATTATTATCTGTGGTTTTTACTAAAGAAAAAGCTTTATTAAAATAATACCCGGCATTTGCCTGATCCTCTTTTAGTGCATAAGCTCTTGCCAGATTGGTAGAGACATATATTTTTAAATTATTGTCGTTTATGGTTTGGTTGACTACGCGGGCTTTATGGTAGTAATATAATGAAGAGTCTAAATTTTTACTTAAATAAATAGTACCTAGGTTGTTTAAAATTTTTACAAACTTAACAGGATCATTTTTTGACTTTTGATAGCGATATACTTTTAAGAAATATTGTAATGCTTTTTCTTTATTTTTTCCCTGACTGTAAATAATTGCGAGATTATTTTCTAGTTTGGCCGTTTCTTCCGGGCTGTCATTATTTTTGTAAATGTCATGAGCTTTTAAATAATATTGCAAAGCAACATCTAAAACTTCTTTTGACGAATACATTTTAGCGGTCGTAACATAAACCTGGGCTAGAGTTAGTTCTGATTTTTCTGATTTTTTTGCTTCATTTTCAGCAAGTTCTATATATTTTATGGCTCTGTCCCAGTCAGAATTTTGAAGTTTTAATGCTATTTTACTACACAACACCGCTTTTTTCTCATGATCGTTAATACTATTTAAACTATCAATCATTTCTTTTGTTGAAGATTGAGAATGAATGTTAAATGAAATAATAGAAATGAACAATAAAAATATTCGCAGTCTCATATAGTAAAATTCTGAATGATTAATATCAAATTTAATCAAAAAAATAAGATTAGTATTGTAAAATTTATAATGCAGAATTTATTATTGTAAAATGTTACTTATAATTTATTTTAATAAATATCATTAAACGCAAAAACCTGTTTCGTAAAGAAACAGGTTTATTTGTTGAGTTTTTTTAGCCGGATTTCGTTTATTTTCCTGCTCGTTTTTTGAAGTTTTTAATTAGAACAAAAATTGAAAAAACAAAAACTATGAAGTAAACAATTGCCAGCGCCGGTTTCTCAAATTTTAGTGTCACAAAGTCAAATTGCTTATACAGCGCTGCGCCTACAATGATTGCTGTGATGGTAAAAGTAAAGACAGGTACATTATTTTTATTCTCCATGTTTTGTTGGTATTTTTCGATTGATAAATTATTATTTAATAGTTTCTCCGGCATTTCCCGTTTTTACTTCTCCGGCTCGTTTATAACTGGCCAAAATAACTCCGGTTGTTGTAACAGTACTTTCTGTTAAAGTAAATCCTGACGGGTGCGCAGTATTGTCAAACAGCTTTTTTCCTTTGCCAAGCAGTAACGGGTGAATCTTTAATCTGAGTTCATCTACTAAATCATTTTTCAATAGTAAATGAATAAGTTCACTACTGCCCCAAACCTGAATGTCTGAACCTTCAGAATTTTTGAGTTTCTTTATATCGGCCAGACTTTTGATGAAATTAGAATTTTTCCAGTCTGATTTTTTTCTGGTTTTAGAGAAAACATATTTATTGCCTTCATTAATTCCCGACCAGAATCCAGCGTTTTTAGGCCAGTATTTTTCCCAGATTTCAAAAGTTTTTCTGCCCAAAAGATAATCTGCGGGTTTTAGTTCATTTGCTACAGCTTTACTATAAGCTTCGTCGCCAAAGGGTGCCGTCCAGCCGCCATATTTGAACCCGTCTGATTTATCTTCTTTTGGTCCGCCCGGAGCCTGCATTACTCCATCTAACGAAATCATCGACAAAACAATTATTTTTCTCATAATATATTGGTTTTGTGTGTATACAAAATTAATTATCTATGCAAAAATATTGATGAACTAAGAAATACAATCGTCAAAAGCTTTTCGATTTTTGTCTTTAATAAAATTAATTATCTTAAGTTTGAATAGTCTGTCTTTTGACTAACTTCATTATAAAATTGAGCTTTTTGGTGCGTGTTTTCAATAGGCTGATCTATGTTTTTAATTTTATCCCTGATAATAATTATAACATATAAAATTAAAATAAAGGTTATAAATAAACCAAAAATATTTAAAAGCAGCATTCCAATGCCATGTTCATCGACTTTCTCTTTTGCATACTCATATTCTGCTTCGGCATCAATTTGATTAACGTCTGGATCTTCGGGTAAATAGTGTACTGTTAGGTATTTAACTAGTCTTTTGGGGTCTTGTGGTATGAATTCTTCGGTTGTGAATACATTATTATAAACTTTATCATTTATTTTAAAGCTGTATTTAAATTCATATGTGAATTTATAAGAATTACCACTTTTAATTTGTGTTGTGACATAATCATTGTCGAGTTCTGCAAGTACAGTTTTTCCATTTTTTAATAAATTTTCTATTTTGTTTTTATAATGGCTGTCTCCATAAATTCTGTTGTATGTATTATTACAGCAAATTGCAAATAGTATAAGTAATACAAATAAGAATCCTAGGTTTCTAAGTAAAAAAACACCTTTTATTAGCGGGTCAATTGAAGATTTTTTTTGGTTCATTTTAAATCGTTTATAGGTTATGTAAATTTGGGGTATATTTAAGGGGAATGATTATTGAATTTAAAAATGTACGACTAGAGAATTCATTCAGACTATTTAATGGTTTACTTAATTTTAAAAACTGGTATTTTACCAGACCAATATAAGAAATGTTTGCTTAAATAATTAAGTCATTATTTCAAGAAGCAGAAACTGATATTCACTTATTAATTCTCAGGGTTAAGAATTTTTTATGGTACTATTTTAACTCTCAAAAAGTTTAGTCAGCATTTAGTCAGAGAGTGTAATTAACTTGACTGACTGTTTTTTAGAAAATAAAAAAAACACGAAATCTCAATTTTTAATTTTTATTTTAGCCAAACAGAGACCAACAAAGTTTTCTGTTTCAAAATTGAAATTAAAACTATGCTTTTTCTTCTCCTTATTGCAGTCTTATTTGGTGGTTTATTTATTTTAATAATTATATTCAGGATTATTGAGCCGGCTTATTTACTAATATTTAATAAACCATTATTCTTATTCTGGTATCCGGTTTTAAAAAAATTAGATCCCCAGGATAAAGATATCCTGCGCAGAGAATTTTCATATTATTTAAACCTGTCTGATAAAAAGAAAAGCTATTTTGAACATCGCGTAAAGAGTTTTATTAAACACTATAATTTCATCGGAAAAGATATTGAAGTTACTCAGGAAATGAAATTGATCATTGCCGGAACTTACATAATGCTGACTTTTGGAATGCGGAATTATCTGCTCGAATTATTTGAAAATATTATTGTTTATCCGTCAGCATATTATTCGATAATTAGTCAGGAATATCATAAAGGAGAATATAACCCAAGGATGAAAGCAGTGGTTTTTTCGTGGGAAGATTTTTTAACCGGACATCAAACAAAAGACAATATCAATCTCGGGCTTCATGAATTTGGGCATGTGCTGCATTTTTATTCCAGAAAAAGTTCAGATCCGGGAGCGGTTATTTTCTATGATGAATTTACTGAAATTGAAAAGTATTTTGATGAAGATGTTTTAACTAATCGTCTTAAAGAAAAACATTATTTTAGAGATTATGCCTACACCAATAAATTTGAATTTCTTGCAGTGATTCTGGAACATTTTTTTGAAACTCCGGAAATCTTTAAAAAAGAGTTTCCAGAGTTGTATGAACATGTAAAAGCCATGATTAATTTTAAAGAATAGGCTTAGAACAATAGAAATTTCCGTCAGCAGTTGTGAGTACAAAACCAGCTGCAATTTTGCCACAACTTCCGTCTATAAAACTACTGGGATACTGTGCGATCACACATTTTACAGTTCCAAAATCAAAGCTGAATTTTCCGCCCGGATTAATCGGATGTGCATTTTCGATTCCATTTTTTAAGAACCAGCTGTAAATCTCAAAATTTCCAAGAACTTTCGCTCTGGTGTTTTTTGTAATTCTTTCAACATCAATAATATGATCGTAATGTGTGTGCGAAATAAAAATATAATCAGCCTTTATTTCGTCGACATTGATATGTTTTGCTAATTCGTTTGGAGTAATAAAAGAGTCGAAGAGAAGATGTTACTTATTTGCATAAACAGAAAAACAAGAATGTCTGTAATGAGTAAGTTACATGATATAAAAATTTTAGAACTGATAACAGTTAAGTTGTTGAATATCTAAAAAATATACCTGCAGAATTTACTCTTAATGCACCATTATTCTTCGAATACTTTTTCAGTATCAACAGGATTGTTTTCCTGATATAATTTTTGCCCAATTTTACCATGATCTCCTAATGCACGTCCTTTTATAAGCCAAGCGGTTCCAAACGCAAAAAGAGCTAGCGCTTCAAAAACCAATGTAGAATGCATAAATAGTTTTAAACTCTCTGAAACGGGAACCAAAACAATAGAAATCAAAATAATATAACCACAGGTTCTGTAAATATTATTTTCGTTTAAAATGCTTTTGGGCGTTTCTGTTTCTTTTTCCTTTGTAATCGTAAAAACATTAATAGCCAGTAAAGCTAATATCAAAAAAAGCAACGCCGCGAAACCATAATGCAGCCAGCCGAGCCATTTTTCGGTAAATGGAATAATGGTATAGATTTTTTGTGAAATGTTTTCGGGATTTGTGGGAACCAGCGCAACGCCAATTGCCATAATTCCGGCAATATTAGTTAGTAAATTATCGTTTTTTAAAATCGATTTATTTCCCTGGCCTTTGTACCGAATCAAAAATAAGCCTACGGCACATAGAGTTCCGGTAAAAATTTCCCTCAAATTTGTGTAGTAGTAATGACTGACTGAAGGCTGTATTTTGGTTTGAAAAAAGGGAATTAAAGAAAAACCAACCAAAAATACAGGCAGTAAAAATCCTAAATAACCAATAGCCCGCCTGATTCTTCGGTATGTAAAAATATCATAATTTTCAATCTTTATTTCTTTGGTATCTATTTTCATAAACCTGGGGCTAAAGTTCTGAACAATAAAAATAAATCAATTTTGTAATGGGTTTATACTCAGAGAATGCTTATTTTCTCGAAAACAAATTCTCTACAACCCAGGCCGGGCCAATTAATAAAAACTGAAGATCTTTTAAGAATGAAGGTTTTTTACCTTCGATATTATGACCGTAGAACTGCCCGATCCAGGCGATTACAAAGACACCGATAGAGAATATCCACAACGGAAAAATCTGCCCGATATAATAATTGACAACTAAACAGATTCCTGAAAAAATTGCAATTTTTACAGCCATTGAAATAGAAAGCCTAATGTAAAAAACAAGAACAAAAAGTAAAACCACAAAGGCCCAATTTTCAATAATTGGTGCATTTAGTTTTAAAGTATCTGCAATAATACCGCTCGGAATACTCATTAATAAACCAACAATAGAAAAGTAAATTGCCGGAACACATATATAATGTATTGCTTTGTTTTTTGGGTTTTGATGACTTACGGCATATTCTGCAAACCATTGATCTAATGTTCTCATTTTTTTGTGGTTTTAAGGTTAGTTAACGTAAATCTAGTAAAAAAAATCGAAGCTTTTATTACATCTTAAAACCAACAATAAAAATTGTAATTAGTAACCAAAATAATAGAGGAAATAAGCCAAGAGCAATCCAAATGAATTTATATTTTATGTTTAAATTGAAAAAGGTTTTAATTTATTCATTTATATTATTCGGTTATATTATTCGGTTATATTATACTCAAAAACGTTATCCCACAATTTATCAATTGTAACGAGTGCTTCGTTTAAAGGAATGACTTTCCATTTTCCGTTGGTTTCTATTCCTAAGCCGGTGTTTTTTAGTTTTAGTAAAGCATCATTTACATCAAAATCTAATTCGGTATTTAACTGAGAGGCAAACCAGGATTCAATTTGAAAATCCAGTTCTTGGGCAGTTAACGGATTTTGGCTTTTATTTAAAAAGGTATAAGCTAAAATAGTTTCTTTTAATGCTTCTTCTTCAGATGAATTTAAAAGGGAATAAAAGGCACCGCTGTTGTTTCCGACATTTTTAAAATACAAACTGTCTGAAAGCATTTTAGAATATCTGATTTTCTTGTTTATGAAATTATTGTATTGACGAAAGCAGTAGGCAGATAAAATTCCTAAAGCAATTAAACCTTGATTTAAGGAGGTTTTACTGTTTAATAAATCGATAGCTTCGCCGGTTTGATAAGCATTGTACATTTTTATTAAGGCCGGTATTACTTTGGCACTTAATAATGAAATACCTCCAAAAACTCCCGGAACCCAAAGCAGCAGTTTGTCTTTTAAAGACATTTTTGGAACTGCGTTTGGAAAAATTGTTTCAAGATCGTTTTTAGGAACGCGCTTAAAGATTTTTAAAGCTATAGAACCCGGATCAATTGGCATTTTTCCTAATTTGACTTTCTTTTTGGTCAAATAATCGGCATCGCTGTAATTGAGGTAAATAAGAACACGGTCATAATATTCGATTTCAACTTCTTTCTTCCAGAAATAATATTTTTTAACGGTTTCTTTTGCTTTATGATGGCCGCGAACATACAATTCGTAATCCTTAAAAGCGTGAAAATCAATTGCGAGATTTAAACCTATTAAATCAGATTCTGTAAAGGCTTCTTTTAAGGTTTCCTGATCGATTCTGTAATAATTACCGCGTTCTAAAACAGTAAGCAGTGTTTCTTTAAAAACAGAAAAATTGCTCTTGCCAATAAATCCTTCGCGTTCTTTTTCGCTCAAATCCGGATCATAGAGCGCGTAGTTATGTTTTAAGTTTCGATTAAGGTTAAAAGATTCATAGTGATAATAATGTTCGATAATATCGAATAATTTTTTAAAATCATCAACCTTTTGTTTGTCATCGGCGAAAGCTGCAATTTGCTGTTCGAGTAAGAATTCTTTATTAAACGGAATATAATGTTCTCGAGTCATATCGATCCTGGACTTTAATTTGTTTTTTGGCGTGGAAGCGCAAAGGTACAAAGGTTGTAAATAATTCAGCGGTTGATTATTGCTAAAAGATCTATAAAATTAAAATGCTTTGCAGGTTTGCTTATTTTGATAAAAACAAAAACCGCAAAGATATTTCTTTACGGCTTAGTTTCTTAGGGGAAATACATTAGATTATGCCCGGATCAGCTGCACAACTAATATTGTATCTATTGTATGAATAGATGTTTGGCGGCCCATTGCATAAACTTAGATATAGAGAGTTGAGATTCTTCTATTTCAGTCTTTTGCCTGCTCCCGGAGAAAAGAGCAGGACCGCTCTTTTTGGTAATTTTGATCCAAATATTCTAATCGTATTATATATTTTTATTTATTCTGGCCTTTTTCTTTTTTTAATCTGGCAGCCTGATTCTCTCTCACGATCTTATATTCATTGTCAAGCTTCTTATATTCTTCCTTTATTAGATCGCAGATAATGCCTGCACGATCGCCTCGAATTGATTTGCGAATGTAATCGTAAGAATAACCGTGTTTTTCTTTGATAATCTTTAACACATCTTGATTGTAACTTGGCTTAGATTTTATATTTTTGTTCATTGCTTAATTTGTATTAAAAGTAAGACAAATATAGTAAGATATTTCTTAAGAATGAGTATAAATTAGATTATTTCTATAAAAAAACGACGCATTATGGCAGAGAATACTATAAATAGAATCAAACAGTATTTAGATTACAAAGGTATTAGAGTGGGTGCCTTTGAAAAAGTGGTGGGTATGTCTAACGGTTCTTTTGCAAGCCAGTTAAAACATAATAAAACAATAGGTGTAGATAAATTAGAAAATATCTTAAAAAAATATACCGATATTGATATTGAATGGCTTTTAACGGGAGAAGGGGATATGATTAAACTGGATATCCTGCGTGATACCGGTGAGATTTATAAAAAGACAGAAAAAATTACTGAGCAGGCTGTTAATTATAAAGACCTTGCTGAAGCCCGAAAGGAAACGATTGAAAGCCTGAAAAAGATTATTCAGCATTTAGATGAGCAAATTGCGATTTACAAACAAAACAGCAATAGTATTTAAGTACTGATAAAATAAAAAGTGAGATTTCTAATCGTTACCAGCGATATGAAATCTCACTTTTTTGTTCCAAAAAAATTGACAAAATTTAACAAGTTTCCTTGCGGAAGACTATATTCTAAAAGAAAAAATTATTCACAGCAATTTTACTACTTATTAAAATTCTGGCAATGCGTATTTATACCTGTTTTTAGTTTTTCTTGAGGTTCAAAGGTTTTAATTGAGTTCGGATTTTTTTAATTCAATTATTTCCTGAATATATTGTATTAAGTTTTCTCTTTCTATCGAAAATAAGGCATTTTCATTTTCGGTACGAAGGTATAAATCTGCAATAGTTTTGGCATCCATATTGTTGTTCAGGTAATGATCCTGGGCATATTTTATAAGATTTTCTAAAAAAAGTTCTTTCTGTCTTCCTTTTTCCAGGGTTTCTTCATCGCCATTTTTTATTTTTTCAATTTCAGATTCAGGTAAATCAATAGTAAGGTAAGTTATATCGACGGGAACTTTTGAAAGCATTTCTTCGGTAGTTTTTCCAGAACCATTGCAATAGGCACAGGGAGCCGGAACCCATTTTAATTGTTTGTTTAAACGTCTAATATCATCCCAATCAACAAAGCCTTTCCCAAGACATCTGGGACATTCTAAATTTGATTTTTTAAACAGGAAATTAAAAATGGACATTTTCTAACAAATTATATTAACATTTCTTAGGTCGCTAAGGTAATTATTTATGTAAGAAAACTATTTTCAATGTGATTTTTTTTTAAAAGAAGAAAATTTTTCTGACTCGATTGCTTCCCGAAAATAGTTTTTAAATTTATCAGACAGGTTTTTGTCTTTAAATTTTATTATAGAGTATGTACTATCAAAAGCAATAATTTCAATTATGGAATTTTCAATTTGAAAGTTTTCATTTTCCTAAATCAGATCATTTCCTTCGGAAGAAGGCAGGTTATTTTTATCAAAAAATATTTGCTCGTTTTCCGAAAAAAACGAAGATAGCGCGGATTTGTAATCCGTGCCCGCAAAGAGAATCAAAACAAGTCTAAAACAATTACGTCTAAATCATTACTTAGTCCTGCGTAATTTCTGGCTGAACTAAAAAAATAATCCTCAGGCAGTGTAACAATTTTTGAATTGACAGGATTATTATGAATGTAATTTACTTTTTGTTTAACAAACCAATTACTTTCTACAACTTCTGCATGATAACCATCTTGCCAAACCTTATATTTTTGTGCTCTTTTAAGATGTTCGCAGGCATTTTCAAAATGTTTTAAAAGCCATTCTCTCCGGCTTTCAGGTTCTTCAATTATAGTTTGGATAATTTTCTTTGAAGTGAATTTTTTAAAGTCACGGATAATATCAGATAAAACAGAACCATTAACTGCCCTGCAAAGCATATGAATGTGACTTGACATTATACAATAAGCATATATTTCCAGATTTTTGCTTTGCTGGCAATATTGCAATGCATTGATGATTACATAATTTTGATTTAATCGTGTAAAAATATCAACCCATCCTACGGTTGTTATGGTTATAAAATAAGCATTTTCAGGAGTTGTGGCTTTATATTTAGTAGACATTTTTTGATTCAAAAACAGTAAAAAAGCTACAAATTTTTACTTTATAGCTTTTTTACTTTGTGTATTATTGTTGCGGGCACGGATTGCAAATCCGCGCTATCTTTGTCTGTAGATCAAAACCTGATCTCATTCGGCAGATATACGCAGCGATAGCGCGGATTTTCAATCCGTGCCCGCAAAGAAATTTACTTTACAAGGTTTTCAAGTTTGAGGATCTAATGCAAATACGTCCTATCTTATTTATTTATCAAAGCAAATTTCTTATTTATTTAATTTTTTATTTTATGAAAATCCGTAACTTATTAATTTTATTTTCAGGTAATTATATCGGTAAGTACAAACTAAACTCCTAATGTTTTTACCGGATTTAATTTAAAAGTTTACTTAATACCCGTAGACTTAGTATTGAAATAATTATATTAAAGTTTAGTCAGGAACTTTTTAGAGAAATATAGCCTGTACAAAATACCTGCAAATTTGCACAGGCCTATAATAGTTGTTTCGCTACGTTCTTAAATATTAGATTTTTTTGACACTTATTGGCTCTTTTTGAGTGTCTAACCAAACTCTATGATTTGTCTTAAAGAGCTTGAACAACGGAATTCCATATGATACAGTTATGAATGTTCGTTCTTGATTTTGTGGCACTTTTCCATAATCATAACCAATTCCTACTTGTATATCTAGTACTGATAAAGATAATGTTGGAGCAAATACGTTTTTTTGATTTTCTCCTGTAGTTGCTTGATACAAAACACCTAAATAAACACCTAATGTATTTGAGAAAGAGTCGTCGATAATTATTCCGTTACTATCTCTCGTAACTTCGGAACGTCCACCACAAATTCCAATTCCAAAACCAAAAGATGAAAAAAGAGAAATACTGCCTTTAGTATCACTTATTAAATTTCCACTTGAGTCATATTCTGGTTTAGTTATATCAAAACGTGCTACGGGTATAGTGAAGTTAGTATTAACAATTGTTCTTTTATAGGTGGCAACGGTACTTTTCATTAATAAATCTTCTGCAATTAATCTTTGAGAGGTATTAAAGTTCTTTCGTGCCGTATTTCCAACATATTTAGGATTACTTAATAATGTTACCATTTCAGAATCCGATAGTATTGGTTCTACAATTTTAGTTGATTCTTTTCCTGCGAGAGATTCCCAAATTATAGCATCAACTCCAGCGGCAACTCCTTTTAAAGGTGAATTTATTATTCCATCGTCAGGAATAGTAATATCAATTACTGCAGTTGCATTTGCGGGCTTAATATGCAGTATTGCATTTGGAGTTCCTTGTCCAATAACTTTTGTTTCTGTTAGCGATGTAATTTCAGGAATGGCTTGCGACCATATTAGAGAAGATGTTAAAGTAAAGAACGAAATTAATAAAAAGCGTAAAGTTGTTTTCATAATTAGTAGTTTTTTGATAGTTTATGGGTTAATTAGATTTTTTAACATTTGTTTAAACAAGATTACCACAATTTGAAAAAACAACACCGCGTATTTATACGGTATTTTATTACTAAAAAAAAACAAAAAAACACTCAACTAATTTAAGTTGAGTGTTTTGTAAAATCTGTTAAACAAAAAAGATTATTTCAAAAAACTATCTAATAAAATCTAATATTCCCTTTCAACAGGAATAATTTTCCCATTAGACACCGTAAGATTTTTAAACCGTATGGCTAATTGCAGAGTAATATTTTAAGGCATGATCTTTTATTAAATCCCATTTGTCAGTACCATTAATTATTTTTCGCGCATTTTTCCAGTCTTCAGTTGTTGGGTTGAAAAAAGTAGAAAGTTTTGCTCCGGTAAACCAGCCTTCTGTCATTCCCAAAAACATAATTTTGGTAGCATTGGAGGGTTTCATAACACCAGCAGCATTGTGTAAAAAATCCTGTCCTAGTTTTTTTCCGGCTTTATCATAATTTTCATACCAGGTAAGCTGTACAAAACCACGTCCATAAAATATTTCTGTAGTATCCGTATATGGGATTCTTTTTCCGTTTTTACCTTTTGCCATTTTTAATCTGGTTCCATATGGGCGGTCTTTCCCTTTTCCCCATTCTTCAATAGGCTGCATGGTGCGTCCCGTTTCATGATGTGCAGTGGCCAGCATGTAAGCCAGCCAGCGATCGTCATTTTTGGCATAGTTAGCCTCCCATTCCTCTAAAATGGTATTTAATCCATTTACTTGTTTTGTGTTCATGCTGCCGCCAAAAAGACGGAGCTTTACCTGGTCGAAGAAAAATTTTTTGTTTATCATGATCGTTAGTTATTAATTAATTTATACTTCTGGCTGACATTTTTAGCAGCATTTATAAATTCTAAACCAGGGATGATAAACCGAAGCTGATTAACAGCAAAAACTATACTTTTATATGAGGTCGTAAACAGGCGTTTATGTTGGTTTGTTTTCCCGTGTTTTTTTATTATTCCGTTTTTAATGAAGATTTCCCAAAACCGTAGTTTATCCCAAATAGGGTAAAAAGATTGTTTTCCTGCCCGAAATTTTTACCGTAGGTACCTGTAAAATAGAGATTATCGTTTAGTTTGTATTCCAGAACACCAACTGTTCTTTCACTATTCAATGCACTGTTTCCTGAATATTCCCTTTTTAAATATTCGATTGAAATCGAAAAATCTTTAACGGTATATTCTGCTTTGAATCCATAATCAAAAGCTTTGTTCTTTTTAAACTCATCGAGGGTGTTTTCGACAAGGGCGTTATCTCTTATAAACCTTAAAGTTCCTAATATTGAAAGGTTGTCCTCTAATTTTTCTTTATCTATGCTAAAAGCATTTAATGAAGCATTGAACCAGAAACCGCTTCTGTTGAACCGGTTGTTTTCATATTTATTTCCAGGAATAGCTTCTGAATATGCAAAGGCACCATCCAGCTGGAATAAAGGAAGTTCTTTTAGTGATTTCATGTTTTTTTGAACATCCTCGTCTGCGTCCAGTTTTTTTTCCATTTCTTCGGGTGAAGCCTCAATCAGGTTGTCAATTTGGGTTTGTATTGAATCGATTTTAGATATAATTACAGCCTTTTTGTCCTGGTCTGGTTCATTATTTAAATCATTTCTGTATCTAGTACGCAGCCCTAATAGTTTTTTCTTTTCGACATTGTTGCTTTTGATCTCTTTTATTTTTTCGGTAATATTTTTTAGGGATTGCTGTAATTTTTCGTTTTGTGCTGCTGTTCGATATGTGAATAAGTTAGTGCGGACACCAAATGAAATATAATTAGTGTTCTTAATTAAACTTCCGGAAGTTGAATCACTAAATACAGAAGCCATCGAAATGCTCATTTTTCTCAGGATTCCGCTAAAATCAGAAGTTTCTTTGTTTTCGGTATTAATACTAAGATATTGATAAACACTTGCGTTGTCTGATTTTGTGTACCAATAAGGTGAAATTTCCATTGCGAAATTCTTTGGTATAACCGTTCCGCTGCTGGTTAAACTAAGCAGGCTTACTGCCAAAGCTTTTGGGTTGACCGGGCGCTCAATAGAAGTTGGCGCTATATCAAGAATTTGAAAACCAGGAGAATTAGGCGTCTTTAAGTCTTCAATACTAATTTCTTTCTGAGCACTTACATTTGATGTGATAAAGAAAATAAAAACAATTAATTGAATACAATTTTTCATGCTTAAAGAGTTATGTCAATAAATTTCTCAGCTCCAATCGTTTTTCCAGATGCACTTTTATGTTTGTCTGCCGGAAGACAGAGAAAAGGCTGCTGCTGTTCTTTTTTTCCTCCTTCCAGATAATATTTAATTTGTAAATTTTTGTAACAGGCAGGCCAGTCATCTTTTGGAATATGGTCCAAATAAATGTCAGTATCAATTTCGATAGATTTTCCAACTAAGTCCTTAGCTGTACCTAATAATGTTCTGGGGATAATACCAGTAGCATTTGGAGAATTTGCAATGATAATATAACTTCCATCAGTTAAATATTTGGTTACTTCAGTTTCAGCAATTCCAGCTGTTGATACTGTAACTGTAATAAAGATTGGATTGTCATTATTTTCTACTTGGTAAATTTCAGATTTCATAGTTAATACTTTTTAATGGAACTTAATTTTCGATTTACGAGGAATAATCTTTCTGTTTTTGTTTAAGCTAAATTACCACATTTTCAAAAACATCTGGTACGTATTTACACGGTATTTTATTACAAAAATAAGTCTCAACTAATTTAATTTGAGGTTCTTGTAAGCTTTGTTCAATAAAACTACTTCAGAAAACTATCTAGTAAAATCTGGTATTTCCTTCCAACGGGAATAATTTCGCCATTAGACATAGTGAGGTTTTTAAACGTAACTGAGGAGATTTTGTTTACGTTTACAATATAAGAGCGATGCACCTGCACAAAATTTGAGCTGTCAATTTCTGAAGCGATGCTTGAGAGCGAACCATAAACAATATGCGGCAAATTAAGTTTTGCGGAGTAAAGTTTCATGTAGTTGCCAAGGCTTTCGATATAAATAATATCACAGAGCGGCATATCGATTGTCTGTCCGTTTAAGCGGTAAGTGAGTACTTTTGTTCTGGTGTTATTTTCTTTTTTCAGGCTGTTACCGGAAAAATAAGTTTTAGCTTTTTCAATCGCTTTGGTGAATTTTTCAGGCGAAATAGGTTTTAGTAAATAATCGATAGCATCGTTTTGGTAAGCCGAAAGCGCAAAATCAGAATAAGCAGTGGTAACAATCGTGAGCGGTCGGTTGGGCTGGAGTTCCATTAATTCGACACCAGAAATTACAGGCATATTAATGTCCAGAAAAATAATATCATATTGGTTGGCATTAAGCAGTTTTAATGCTTCCATACCGCTAAAAGCACTGCCGGAATGTTCCAGTTCGTCAAACTTTGAAATATGTGAGGCAAGCGCCTTATGCGCCGGCGATTCATCGTCGATTATAAGACAACGGTAGGTAAGTGCCATATACTTAATTTTACAACAAACATATTTTTCTCTTTTTCACAGCTTAAATCATGCTTTAAACCATGAACTTCCAAACGTCTTTTTAAATTTTCAATTCCAATTCTTGTACCCGAAAGCCGTGATCCGGATTCGAGATAATTGTTTTTTATGGTAAAAGTCAAATTTCGTGATTTTACTTTTAAATCTAATGAAATAAAAGGCATTGAAGTTTCGGCAGAAAATTTAACTGCATTTTCTACCAAAGGCAAAAAGAACAAAGGCGGAATCTCGATTTCGTCAAAAGCACCTTCAAAATTCTGCGTAATGTTTAAACGATCATTCCTAAAAGAATAATATTCAATGTATTTTTTAACGAAAGCAATTTCTTCTTCAACTAAAACATAATCTTTTTTAGTGGCTTCGATTTGGTAACGCAGCATATCTGAAAGATTTAGGATTCTGTCCGGAACTTTATCTGGTTCTGTTAGCGCTTCTCCGTAAAGATTATTCATGGCATTCAATAAAAAATGAGGGTTCAGCTGTTGTTTTAAAAATGAAAGTTCAGACTTGAAATTCATAATATCCTTATCAGTATCCATAATTTTTTTAGTAATAACTACATGGATAAAATAAAAAAACATTCCGTTTATAATCAGCGATAATATCTGGAGGGTTTTAAAGTTTCCTAAACCTACCAGAGGAAAAAACCAATTCATAAAAAAATAAAAAGCTGTCCAGTAAATGGCAAAAAGCATAAAGAAAGTTTTTATCTTTTTTTTAAATAGAAAACACTTAATGATACACAGGTTAAAAATGGTAATCCATATAATGCAGGGAAAATATCCAACAGATATTTTACTGAGCATATAATACAAATCGTGGCCGTCTAATCGTACTTCGTCATATACACAGGCAAAAATTACCACAAATATAAAGCTGTGTACGATGAGGTTTCTAAGGAAAAAGTTCTGATAAATTTTAAGAATCGTCATAACGGCAAAATTAGTCTAATATTATAGTTTATAGCTATTTGCGGCCGATAAATTATACAAACGCCATTCGTATAAATGATACGCCACTGGTATAAATATCCTATTATAATAGGAATCGCTCCATTACTTTTGAACCCGAATTTCAATTATTATCCAAAACAAAAGTTTATATAATCCAAAGTTTATGAAATCACGAATCATTTCAGTTTTAATTGTATTTACATCTTTGCAGGCTGCGGCGCAGGAAAAAGAACCGGGGATGAAAACCCTTGGTAAAGCACTGGTAGATAAATTTCCAACGACAAGAACTTTTGATGTGCAGTATGAGCAGTTAGGACCGTCAAATTATGATTCGGATTTAATGGGGAATAATTTTGAAAGAGGCCGAATTGAAAGCCATAATCGATTTAAAGCGGCCTTTAATATGCCTTTTTATGCTTCAAAATCTAAAAGGTTTGTATTGACGACTTCGCTTCGTTATAAATTTGAAAGTTATGAATTTGGCAATATTTATAACTATAATAGCACTGAAACTTATACGAAAGAGCGTCAGGAATTTCATTATTGGGCTGGGGCTTTGAGTGCCACTTATATGTCGTCGCTTTTTAAAAAGCCTGTTATATATAACGCAACAGCAATTGTTGATGGAAATAAAGATGATTTTCAGCGTATAAAAGGTTTTGTTTCGGCTGCTATTGTGCTTAAGCGAGCGCAGAATACAACAATTACGGCCGGAGCCCTGGTTTTGCTGGATCCGTCGTCAATTGTGCCGGTAACACCGCTTTTTACACTGAATCATAAATTTAAAAATTCTAAATGTGATATGGATTTTATTTTGCCGCAGCGCCTTTTGTTTAGAAGGGAATTATTAGAAAATGGAAGAATTTCGCTGGGAACTGAACTGAATACTGAAAGTTTTTACTTAAATTTAAATACCTCAAATTTAAAAGGCATTTATGAACTCAATCAGTTAGAGTTAAAATCCGGAATTACCTACGAATACTGTTTTACACCCAAAATAATTGGATTTGTAAAAGGTGGTATCAATAATGTTTTAAGTACCCGTATTACCGAAAAAGGAGAACGTACGAATCGATATGTGTACGATCAGAAGGAAGACCCGCAGGGATATTTTAAAATTGGAATCTCTTATAATCTTTTTCAACGAAATTAATTCAGCAGTTTAAAAGTTAAATAAAAAGTTATGGTTGTTGAAATTTTTAAAACAAACGTCTGTAAAGAATCAGATAAAAATTATATCATTGCCGTTATCCAGGCTCAGTTCCCGGATTATAAAATCAATTTTGATCTCGAAGACTGTGACAAAATATTACGCGTTGAAGGAGTTGAACTTCAGTGTGATAATATAATAGATTATGTAAACTGTCTTGGTTACACCTGTATCCGTTTAGATTAACATTTTATTAAATAAAACAGGTAGAAATACGCAGCTGAATATATCAGTTTATAAATAGTTTTGTGTAATAATTTATTTCTAAAAATTAAACAAATAAGATGATAAGTTTCATACTTTCGGTTTTCGTTTTTCTTTTAAAACAGTTTTGTTAGAATAACTGTTTGGTTTACTGTTAATACTTTTTCAACATGAGACAGTTAATTCTGTTTTTGGGCATTATTTTCTACATTTGTGCCTTATGAAAAAAGCTTTCCAACTCTTTGATTTTACCCAAAAGGTCAATTATAAAAATGAAATTTTAGCCGGATTTACTGTCGCCATGACGATGATTCCGGAATCTTTGTCTTTTGCTATTTTGGCTGGTTTTCCACCTTTGGTTGGATTATATGCCGCTTTTATTGCCGGATTAGTTACCGCAGTTTTTGGCGGAAGACCCGGAATGATTTCTGGTGGAGCAGGAGCAACGGTAATCGTTTTGATTGCCTTAATGAAATCGCACGGAATAGAATACGTGTTTGCAGCCGTCGCGCTTGGCGGTGTCGTACAAATTTGTATCGGACTTTTCAAACTCGGAAAATTTATTCGGTTAGTACCGCAGCCCGTAATGTTTGGTTTCGTAAACGGTTTGGCAGTCGTGATTTTTATGTCGCAGTTAGAGCAGTTTAAAACCATTGTAAACGGTCAGGTTTCCTGGCTTCAGGGAACACCTTTGTATATTATGCTGGGTTTGGTTGCGCTTACGGTTGCCATTGTTTTGGTTTTTCCTAAAATAACAAAAACAGTTCCGGCATCGTTGGTTGCTATAATGATTGTTTTTGCTTTGGTAATTGTATTTAATATTGAAACTAAAACAGTCGAAGATATTGCATCGGTTCAAGGCGGATTTCCTCCATTTCATATTCCGAATATTCCAATTTCTTTTGAAACTTTAAAAATAATCTTTCCCTATTCTGTAATTGTTGCGGCGGTTGGTTTGACCGAAGGTTTGCTTACGCTGAATTTAGTCGACGAAATTACCGGAACCAGAGGCAACAGCAATCGAGAATGTATTGCACAGGGAAGCTCAAATATTTTAAATGGTTTTTTCTACGGAATGGGAGGCTGCCCAATGATTGCGCAGACTTTAGTAAATCTGGGCGCAGGTTCAAGAGCAAGACTTTCAGGCATTATTGCCGCTTTGACAATTTTAATTATTATACTTTTTGGTGCGCCTGTAATTGGAAAATTACCAATGGCGGCTTTAGTCGGCGTTATGATGATGGTAGCGATTACTACTTTTGAATGGGCAAGTTTCAGGATTATCAACAAAATGCCAAAACATGATATTTTCGTCGGAATTCTGGTTGCCTTAATTACAATTGTATTGCATAATCTGGCTTTGGCGGTTTTAATTGGCGTGATCATTTCGGCCTTAGTTTTTGCCTGGGAAAGTGCCAAAAGAATCCGTGCCAGACATTTTTTTGATGAAAATGGAGTAAAACATTATGAAATTTACGGGCCGTTATTCTTTGGTTCCATAACTGCTTTTTTAGAAAAGTTTGATGTGCGAAACGACCCAAATCATGTAATTATTGATTTTAAAGAAAGCCGTGTTTCTGACATGTCGGCAATAGAAGCATTAAACAATCTGACCAAAAAATACAATCAGGAAAATAAAACCATAGAATTACAGCATTTAAGCCCGGACTGCAGACAATTACTTAAAAATGCCGACGCCGTTATTAATGTCAATGTAATTGAAGATCCTACGTACAAAGTAGTGTCTTAATAATGGTGAATTGTTAATTATTGATTGTTGAATTAATTTATTCGTCCCAATTTTCTGTAGAGGCACACAGCAGTGCGTCTCACGCAATGTAACCACAATTTTTGATATACGTGATGTAGACGCACTGCTGTGCGTCTCTACGGATATGCGTTGTGTTGATTTTTTTGTAATTATAGCAATTTATCCATTCCAATTTTCTGTAGAGGCGCACAGCAGTGCGTCTCACGCAACGTAACCACAATATTTGACATACGAGACCTAGACGCACTGCTGTGCGTCTCTACAGATATGTATTGCGTTAAATCATTACTTCAATTCTCTAATTATCAAATTATCTAATTTTGTTTGATTTTTGTAACTTTGTAAAATGAAATTAACAGAAACCTTAGAAGATTTTTACACGATAAAAGTAAACGGAATGCCCGAGAATCTTAAAAAAGAAATCGGACATTTTAATGTTTTTAAATTGGATGATTTTGTTGGAAGCATCTGTAAACCATTTCCATACACTCGGAAAGACTTTTATAAAATCAGTTTGATCATCGGGAAAAACAAGGTGCATTATGCTGATAAAATCTCGGTAATTGAAGATCAGGCTTTGTTTTTTGCCAATCCACAGATTCCGTATAATTGGGAGCAGGTTGATGAAAACCAAACAGGATTTTTCTGCATTTTTACCGATGCTTTTTTTAGTCAATATGGTAATTTAAAAGAATATCCATTGTTTCAACCGGGCGGAAATCCGATTGTTCCGATTTCTATGGAATTGGCCGAATCTTTAAAAACGGTTTATTTAAGAATGTTTGATGAAATTAATTCTGATTACGCATTTAAATATGATGTACTCCGAAATCTGGTTTTCGAAATTATTCATCTTGCACTCAAAACCCAAACGGTAACTACTTCATTATATAGTAAATCAAACGCCACAATAAGAATTTCTTCCTTGTTTCTGGAATTACTAGAACGTCAGTTTCCGATTGAATCGATTACGCAGCAAGTTAATTTTCGCTCGCCTTCAGAATATGCAAACCAATTAAATGTACATGTGAATCATTTGAATAAAGCATTAAAAGAAACCACAGGAAAAACAACTTCGCAGATTATTTCTGAAAGAATTGTTCAGGAAGCGATGATTTTGCTCAAACAAACCAATTGGAATATTAATGAAATTGCATGGTGTTTAGGCTTCGAAGAATTGTCTCATTTTATCAATTTCTTCAAAAAAAATGTTCAGGTTTCGCCCAAAAACTATCGTTTGACCGAAATTGTTTGATTTTCGTAACTTCTTGCTTGATTACTTTAATTTTCCAGAAGCACTTCACCAGTAACTTTGTCCTGTAATTAAAACGTAAAAATTTAAAATCATGGGACATAACAAAGTTTGGTTTATCACAGGTGCTTCAAAAGGACTTGGATTAGAATTAGCTAAAAAATTATTGGCAGAAGGTTTCAAAGTTGCTGCAACATCAAGAAGTCAGGAAGCTTTAGTAAAAGTATTAGGAAATCCATCAGAAAATTTTCTTCCTCTGGAAATGGATTTAGTTAGTGAGAAAAGCGTTAAAAATGCAATTGAATTAGCTGTAAGTCATTTTAAAACAATTGATGTTTTAGTAAACAATGCAGGTTATGGTTTACTAGGAACATTAGAAGAATTGACGGATGCAGAATCAAGAAAAAATTACGAAGTAAATGTTTTCGGATTATTAAATGTAATCAGAAATACAATGCCGTATATGCGTGCTGCGAGATCAGGACACATTTTTAATATTTCTTCTGTCGGGGGCTATTATGGAGAATTTCCGGGCTGGGGAATTTACTGTTCTACAAAATTCGCCGTTGCTGGTTTAACAGAATCGTTATCTGCAGAAATTAAGCCTTTTGGAGTTCACGCGACTATCGTTTATCCGGGGTATTTTAGAACAGATTTCTTAAAAGATAGTTCTTTATTATTGCCAGAAAATCCAATTGCGGAATACAAAAACGTAAGAGAATCTGAAAGTGCTCACAAAGATGATATCAACGGAAATCAGCCTGGAGATCCTGTAAAATTAGCAGAAGCTTTAATTAAAGCAAGTCAAGATCAAAATCCACCGTTACATTTGTTTTTAGGAGAGGATGCATACAATATGGCAAATCAAAAAATAGCAAGTGTTCAGGGTGAATTGGAACAATGGAAATCCGTTTCTGTTTCAACGGGGTTCTAATTTGACAATGAGAGAATGTGCCAATTTGAAAATTAGATAATTTTTGAATTAGTTAATTCTGAGGTTAGATTGTTGTTATATAGTGATATCTAATTTTAATTGCCTCCAGCTTTAGCTGGGGGATAAATAAAACAAAACCAAAAGGCTTTAGCCAAAACTTTAAAAGTTCGGCTAAAGCCTTTTGTGTATTTCATAAAATAAACCTCCAGTTAAAACTGGAGGCAATTCATTTTTTAATGATTGGAAAATAGATTCCAATTTTCCGTAGAGACGCACAGCAGTGCGTCTACGTCTCGTATATCAAATATTGGGGTTACGTTGCGTTAGACGCACTGCTGTGCGTCTCTACAGAAAATAGGGACGTATAAATCAATTCAAAAATTATCTAATTTTCAAATTGACACATTATCTAATTGACCAACATCGATTTTACATCACTCAACTTCCCATCAACCTGATCAATCTGCAATCCTAAAATATGGGCAATTAGCGGATAAACTGAAACGTTTTGAAATGTTGGAACTATTTTGTCTACTTTAAAAGCTGGTCCTTTTGCATAAAAAATGGCATGCATATCTTTCTCGTCATTGTCATATCCATGTGTACCGCCATTTATGTGAGTACTTTCTTTACCAACTAAACTCCATCCTTTATCTGCTTCAATAACGAAATCATGAACACGCGGATTTGTTCCATAATGTAATCTCTTCGGAACTTCTGTTGATTTCCAAAATTTGATATGCGGTACTTTTTTTAAAGTTTTTGCGATTGAATCCTGAAAACCTGGTTTTGCCTGAAGACTCATAATTGGATTAATTACGTCTTTGTAACCCAGCCATTCCGGTTTTAAATAATCCAGAACAGCAACTTTTTTATCATTGCTGATATCAGCCATTCCGTGATCTGAAACAATAATTAAATTGATTTGTTTTCCGATGGTTAATTGATCTAATTTTTTAGACAATTCACCCATAATAGAATCCATTTTAATGACCATTTTTTTGTTTTCAGGAGAAAGCGGACCAAAATTATGTCCCGTATGATCTGGTTCATCAAAATATAAAGTCACTAAATGCGGACGTTGTTTCTCTGGAAGCTGTAACCATTTTAAAACGGTATCGATTCTTGCTCCATACGGAATTTTATTATCGTAATTTTTAAAATAACTAGGATTTCTTTTGTCAATATCAGAACCTGGCCAGAAGAATGATGCCGCTTTTACACCTTGCTGCTCAGCCACATTCCAAATAGGATTTCCGCCATAAAAGCGAGAATCATTTTTTGCTTTGGATGATAATGAAAACGATTCATTTAGTGATGCATCATAAAAAACATTATTAATAATTCCGTGATGATCCGGATAAAGTCCCGTTACAATAGAATAATGATTGGGGAAAGTTTTACTTGGATAAGAAGGTTTCATTGATTTTGCATGAACGCCTTCTTTTGCAATCTGCTTTAAATTTTGAAGATTAAATTGTTTTTGATAATCCCAGCGAAATCCATCCATAGAAACTAAAACTACATAAGTGTCTTTATTAGATTGGGCTTGTAAAATAAAAGAAAGTGAAAGAAAGATTAAAGACAGGAGAGCAGTTAAATACTTTTTCATTATTCAGAATTATTGAGTTGTAAAGTTATCAATAACCGCTTTTATCAGCAAAAACAGAATGTTAAACAATCATAAAATAAAAAAAGTTTGCCACGAATTACACGAATTTCCACGAATTATTTTTTTTAGCCACAGATTAAAAGGATTAAAAAAGATTATAATCCGTGAGAATCTTTTTAATCTGTGGCAAACTTTTTTTACATAAATAATTCGTGGCAAAAGAAAATCCTTTTAATCAGTGAAATCTGTGGCAAAAAAAACGCCAGATGAATATCTGGCGTTTAAGTTTTAAGAAAAGAACGATTACATCATTCCTGGCATACCGCCGCCCATTGGCATTCCGCCTCCGGCACTTTCTTCTTTAATATCAATTAATGCACATTCTGTAGTTAAGATCATTCCAGAAACAGATGCAGCATTTTCAAGAGCCACACGAGTTACTTTTTTAGGATCGATAATTCCAGCTTTAAGCATATCTACATATTCGTCAGTTTTAGCGTTGTATCCAAAATCACCTGAACCTTCACCTACTTTTGCTACAACTACAGAACCTTCAAGACCAGCATTTTCTACAATTGTTCTTAATGGAGATTCAACTGCACGAGAAACAATCTGGATTCCAGTTGCTTCGTCAGCATTATCAGCGTTAAGTTTAGCTAAAACAGCTTTTGCTCTTAATAAAGCAACGCCGCCACCAGCAACAATTCCTTCTTCAACAGCAGCACGAGTTGCGTGTAATGCATCATCAACTCTGTCTTTTTTCTCTTTCATTTCAACTTCAGAAGCTGCACCAACATAAAGAACAGCAACACCGCCAGCTAATTTAGCCAAACGTTCTTGTAATTTTTCTTTATCATAATCAGATGTTGTAGTTTCCATCTGACCTTTAATTTGGTTTACTCTGTTTTTGATGATATCTGCTTCACCAGCACCGCTTACGATAGTTGTATTGTCTTTATCGATAGAAACTCTTTTTGCGTTTCCTAACATTTCGATAGTTGTATTTTCAAGAGTATATCCTCTTTCTTCAGAAATTACAGTTCCACCAGTTAAGATTGCGATATCTTCTAACATTGCTTTTCTTCTGTCTCCAAAACCAGGAGCTTTTACAGCAGCAATTTTAAGAGCACCTCTTAATTTGTTCACTACAAGAGTTGAAAGAGCTTCTCCGTCAACATCTTCAGCAATAATCAATAATGGTTTTCCGGATTGTGCTACTGGCTCTAAAACCGGTAATAATTCTTTTAAAGAAGATACTTTTTTGTCGTATAATAAAATGTATGGAGAGTCTAATTCAACTTCCATTTTCTCTGGGTTTGTTACAAAGTATGGAGAAAGATATCCTCTGTCAAACTGCATTCCTTCAACAACGTCAACAAAAGTATCAGTTCCTTTAGCTTCTTCAACAGTAATAACTCCTTCTTTTCCAACTTTAGCGAAAGCCGCAGCAATCAATTCACCAATAACTTCGTCGTTATTTGCAGAGATAGAAGCAATTTGTTTGATTTTGTCAGAATCACTTCCAACAACTTTAGCTTGTTTTGCTAAGTCAGCAACGATAGCTTCAACTGCTTTATCGATTCCGCGTTTCAAATCCATTGGATTTGCACCGGCAGCAACGTTTTTAAGACCTTCTTTTACGATTGCCTGAGCTAAAACTGTAGCAGTTGTAGTTCCGTCACCCGCTAAATCATTGGTTTTAGAAGCAACTTCTTTAACCATTTGAGCGCCCATATTTTCTAATGGGTCTTTTAATTCGATTTCTTTTGCAACCGAAACACCATCTTTAGTAACCGTTGGTCCACCAAATGATTTTCCAATAATTACATTACGACCTTTTGGTCCAAGCGTTACTTTTACAGCATTTGCTAATGCATCAACACCACGTTTTAATCCGTCACGTGCTTCAATATCAAATTTTATATCTTTTGCCATTTTTTATTTTTGCTTTAGGCAGTAGGCTTTAGGCTTTAAGCCTTTCTACTGCGGGGTTAATATTTTTTTAATTGCTTTAAGCTTTAGGCAATACGCTTTAAGCTTTTTGTTGGAGCTTAAAGCTTACGGCTTACAGCCTATTGCTTAACTAGTACTTGTTTTAATTTGTAAATTTTGCTTTTTATACTGTTGATTTTTTCTATTTGGCTTTCAGCAATCTCATTGTTGAAATACTGTAGGTCTTTAGCTAAAATCAATAGATATTCTGTTTCACTGGCAGAACCCAAAGCTATGTTGAGAAATTGATTGAATTCTTTGTCGCTGTTTCTTCCACAACCTTCACTAATGTTAGTTGGAATTGATGAAGAAGCTCTTCTTATCTGACTTGTTAATCCATAAAGTTCTTCTTTTGGAAAAATAGAAGTTATTTTATAAATCTCTAAGGTAAAAGAATGGCTTAGCTGCCAAATATCATACTTCTTAAAATCTCTCATTCTTTTTTGGCTTTATGCTTTAGTCAATAGGCTTTAAGCTTTTGTTGGAGCCTATAGCTTACGGCTTAAAGCTTACAGCAAATTTAGATTATCGCTAAGATGTCATCCTCACGCATGATCAAATAATCAGTTCCTTCTAATTTTAATTCTGTTCCGGCATATTTACCGTACAAAACTGTATCACCAACTTTTACAGTCATAGTATGATCTTTAGATCCGTTTCCAACTGCTACTACAGTACCTTTTTGTGGTTTTTCTTTGGCAGTATCTGGAATAAAAATACCTGAAGCAGTTTTAGTCTCAGCTGCAACAGGTTCAATAAGTACGCGGTCTGAAAGCGGTTTAATGTTTAAAGCCATGATTTTATATTATATTAAGTTATACGTTTTTTAATGTTCTATAAACTTTCAGAAATTGTGCCATGCTCTGTAAACTGACATTATTTCCTAAAAAAAATGCCAGCTTTGACAGGCTGGCATTTTAATTTATATCAAAATTATTATTTTGCTGCAGGTGCTGCCGGAGCAGGAGTTTGTTGAGCTGGCGCAGCTGGTGTAGATGCAGGTGCTTCTGATTTTTCAATAATTTTAGATCCAGTATCGCCTAAAGCTCCAGTAAAGCTTAAGCTTGAAAGCAGGATCAAAGCAATCAAAATAGTAGCTAGTGTCCAAGTACTTTTATCTAAAAAGTCAGTTGTTTTTTGTACACCGCCTAACATTTGAGTTCCGCTGATAGTAGAAGATAATCCTCCTCCTTTAGGGTTTTGTACCATAATTACTACGATCAATAGAAAGCAAACTATTGTGATTAAAACTAAGAAAATTGAAAATGTGCTCATTGTATTAAATGTTATTGTTATTTTGTTGTAAAATCTTTATATCCGAAATGCGGTCTGCAAAGAAACTAATTTTTTCTGGATATTTCAAAATTAATATTTCATATGCCTGTATGGCCTTTGTATATTTTTTTTGTTCCAAATATACTCGGGCTAAAGTCTCTGTCATTAGGTATGAATTCTCTTCTTCATTAATATTAAATTGAATAAGGGGAGTAGCCATTGTTGGTTTTATAGGAGAAATTTTTGGATTTGCTTCAATAAAACGGTCAATTATTTCGGCTTTTTTCTTCTTTTCTTCCTCAACAGAAACTATTTCAGTCGTTTCAATTGTTTTTTTTTCATCGTTTTCTATATCTTTTGGAGCTTCTGCAGTTCTGTCAATAGGTTCTGCTCTGGACAATTGCAGCCATTCCTGAAAAGAATGTTTTTCACGTACAAAATCTATCGGTTTTCCTATTTCTAAATTTTCCTGCGCTTCTTTTACAGATTCAGAAACTTCAATTTTTGGAACTTCAATTTCTAATGGTTCTGCTTCAGCTTTTGGTTCTTCAGTAATTACTGGTTCTTCAAAAGAAACTGTCGATGCTTCTTTAATAGAAACTATAATTGATTCTTCAATTGGATCAGCATGTACTTCCGGAATTTCATCATCTTCTACTATTTCATCAAAGAAAGTTATTCTTGTAACAGTTTTTTCGATAATAAGATCGGTTGTTTTTTCTTCAACTTCTGCCACTTCCTTAAAAGTATTTAGTATTTCTTCTTCGCTGGGAGTCAGGATAGTTTCGACTGTTTCAGTTTCAATTATTTTTTCTTCTGTTTCTGTTACTTCTCTAAAAGTATTTAGTATTTCTTCTTCGCTTGGGGTAAGAACAGATTCATTAACAATTGCTTCAACTGTTATATCTTCAATTTCTGCTGTGACATTAAGAGGACTTTCTGTTTTTTCTTCTTCAAAAGCTGAGATTGGCTTCTCTATTATAAACGCGGGTTCAATTATTTTTTCTTCAGCTTCAGTTACTTCTTTAAAAGAGTTTAATATTTCTTCTTCATTAATAATTGCAATTGTCTGCTCATTAACTAAATTTTCAATTGCTTCTTCACCTGTTACTTCTTTAAAAGTGCTTAGTATTTCTTCTTCCGTAGGAATTACAATTGATGGCTCTGCGGTATATTCAATTGTTTGTTCCTGAATTTTTACAGGTCCTTCAAAAGTTTTGGATTCAATTTCTTCTATTTTGGCTAATAGCGATTCTTCAATAAATAGTTCAGCTGCTTTTTGTTCAATTTTAGACGGCTCTTCAAAAACAACAGTTGTAGCTTCTTTGATCGATTTTAAAATAGATTGTTCGATTGGATCAATTCGAATTTCTGGAATTTTTATAACAGGTTCAAATGAAACAATTTCGCTGTCAAATACTTTAATCTCTAAAAGTTCTTTTAGTTTTTGATCGTAAAAATCATTCTGAATAGAAGTAAAAGTTTCAGAAGTTATAAAATCAAACAAAACCGAACGATCTGCTGTATGTGCCGCCGTTACTTTTAAAGCATAATTATACTTAAAGCTGTTTTGATTGTAAAGTCCTTTTAATCGAAGCGCTCTGGCACTTTGAAAATATGGGAATTCATTCAAAACACTTCCTAATGCTTCTGCCTGATTTTCTGTAATAGCATCAGGTTTGTTCATTAAGTATGTATAATCAGTAACGTTCATTATTAATTGTTTAATCGTTTTTTTGTTTATTCGTTTAACCGTTTATTTGTTTAATTGCATTTCAAAATCGATTAAACGATTAACCGATTCAACAAATAAACATTTTACCATTTTGCCAGCGATTCATTAAATATATCCTGCGTGATTCTTTCGTAAATTGTTTTGATAGCAGAATTTAAAACAGATCCAGTTGGAAGATCCCTTCCTTCAAAATCATAGTAAAATTCAAAAGGTTTCTCAAAATCGTCAGTTTCTTTCTTTTTATTGGTAAACCTTACATTAATACGTATTGTTAAACGGTTTTGCGCCGCTTGCTGATCAGCTGTTGCCGTCATTGGCGTAATTCTGTAATCTACAATTTCTCCTTCATATATCAAATCTCCGCCATTACTAACCAAGTTTAAATTGGTTTGATTTTGGATTAAATCCTGCAATGCAAGTGTAAAATCTCTGTCAATTCCAGGTTCTATCAAATCAGCATTATTATGGAAAAAGTTAACCTGAAAAGTTTTAGCATCAATTTGCCCCGTTGAACCAGTAAAATTGTAAAACCCACAACCGCTAAAAGTTGCCGCAATTAAAAGAATTAGAAGATATTTTAAGTGTTTCATTTTATTTTATATGATTACTCCGTCAGTTTGCTAACGTTCGGGTCAAAGATATTCAATTCGTTTAAAACATTTTTGTGTTTTAACTTCTTTACAGGAAAAATTACAAATCGAATTGTTTAATTTTTCGGTACAAAGTCCTTTCAGAAATCCCTAATTCATCTGCTGCTGCTTTTCGTTTTCCTTTATTTTTTTCTAATGACTTTTTGATCATTTCGATTTCTTTTTGTTCTAAACGCAGAATTTCTTCCTCCTCAATAGTTTCGGCAAATAAATAATTATCATCCGGAATCTGCTGGTAGTTTTCTTCCCGAACGTTTGGTGTCATAACCGCAGTTCTTGGTTCTTCTTCAAAATCAATTTCGCTGTCATTTTCCTGCGATCCGTATATCTTCTGAATCAAATTCGGATTAATATCCTGCATTTTTGAAGTGCCGTTTTTCATCAATTCCAAAGTCAGCTTTTTCAAATCGTTTAAGTCACTTCTCATATCAAAAAGCACTTTGTACAGAATATCTCTTTCGGTACTAAAATCGCTGTCTTTTTTCGTATCACTTATTACAGATGGCAGATTACTTCCTTCTGACGGAAGATAAGAGGATAAAGTCGAAGCCGAAATATCGCGATTGGTTTCTAAAACCGAAATTTGTTCTGCCACATTTCGAAGCTGACGAATGTTTCCGTTCCATCTGAATTTTTGCAGTAATTGAACGGCATCGTCGTCTAGTTTTAATGGAGGCATTTTATATTTATGGGCAAAATCGGCCACAAATTTTCTAAACAATAAATGAATATCGTCATTTCGCTCACGCAAAGGCGGTAATGTAATTTCGACTGTTGTTAAACGATAATACAAATCTTCACGGAATTTCCCTTTTTCGATTGCATTAAACAAGTTTACGTTTGTTGCCGCTACAATACGAACATTGGTTTTTTGAACCTGAGACGAACCTACTTTTATAAATTCGCCATTTTCAAGAACACGCAGCAATCTAACCTGAGTTGTTAATGGCAGTTCACCAACTTCATCAAGAAAGATAGTTCCGCCGTCGGCTACTTCAAAATAACCTTCACGAGTACTTGTAGCTCCGGTAAAAGCTCCTTTTTCGTGTCCAAAAAGTTCACTGTCAATAGTTCCCTCCGGAATCGCTCCGCAGTTTACGGCAATATATTTACCATGCTTTCTGTGTGAAAGCGAATGTATAATTCTAGGGATATTTTCTTTACCAACACCACTTTCTCCGGTTACCATAACCGAAATATCAGTTGGAGCAACCTGAATGGCTTTTTCTATGGCACGATTTAATTTGGGGTCGTTACCAATAATCTCAAATCGTTGTTTTATTGCTTGAACTGTTTCCATTTGTGTTTTGTTTCAAGTTTTTATTAGTTTCAGGTTTCACGTTTAGCGTTTAACCTTAAAACTTTAGGCTTATATTTTATTTTGCCACAGATTAAAGGGATTAACACAGATTATTCTAAATTATAAAATATATCTTTTATATTGAAGAGATTTTGTTTGAAAATTTACAAGCAATCCTACTTCTGAATCTGATAGTTTTATGTAATTTAAAATCTGAGCAATATGTTCATTTGAAAATTCTTTTATTGCTTTTACCTCTAAAACAATATCTTCATTAATAATGAAATCAGCATAAAATTTATGAGGTAAAATTTTACCCTTGTATTCGATTGAGTATTCCTTTTCTCTTTCAAAAGGAATATTATTTTCTTTAAATTCTAATTCTAAAGCGTCTTTGTAAACTACTTCTAACAGACCCGGTCCAAGATTTCGGTGTACTTCCATACAAATTCCAATAATCTTGTAAGTGTCTTTTTCTCTATGATGCTGCATGAATATTTATTTTACCACAAATCTAAAAATAAATAAAGTAAGAAAATTAATTCAAAAAAATCATTTTAATCCTTTTAATCTGTGGCAAAAAAAAATTAATTCATGCTGCTTAATCCAACAGCTTCACCTTTTAGAGTTCCACTAGTACAGCTTGTAATTTTTACGTTTACAAAATCACCAATTTTATAATTTTCTTTCGGGAAAACAACCGTAATACTTTGAGAATTTCTTCCTGAAAATTCGTCTTTTGATTTTTTAGAAACTTTTTCTACTAAAACTTCAACTGTTTTTCCAACAAATTCTTCGCTTCTAAACCAGGCATGTTTTTGCTGTAAATCAACAATTTCCTGTAATCTTCTGGCTTTCGTTTCTTCTTCAACATCATCTTTCATTTTTCTTCCTGCCAAAGTTCCTGGGCGTTCAGAATACGAATACATATAACCGAAATTATATTTTACATATTCCATTAAACTCATCGTATCTCGGTGATCTTGCTCCGTTTCTGTTGGGAAACCGGCTATCATATCCTGCGAAATCGAAGCATCTGGAACAATCGCTCTGATTTTGTCAATCAAAGCCATATATTCTTCACGAGTGTGCAGACGATTCATTTCTTTTAAAATTCGGTTACTTCCAGACTGAACCGGTAAGTGAATGTGTTTACAAATATTTGGATATTTTGCAATAACATGCAGAATGCTTTCGTGCATATCCTGCGGATTTGAAGTCGAAAATCTGATGCGCATTTTAGGGAATCCAACAGCAACCATTTCCAACAATTGATCAAAATCAACTGCAGTCGCTTTTTGCATGTCTGAAGCGTTTACGAAATCCTTTTTCAAACCGCCGCCATACCAAAGGTAACTGTCAACATTTTGACCTAAAAGTGTAATTTCCTTAAAACCTTTGTTCCATAAATCCTGAATTTCGGTCATAATACTTTGAGGTTCACGACTACGCTCACGTCCACGTGTAAAAGGCACAACGCAAAACGTACACATATTATCGCAACCACGAGTTATGGAAACCAAAGCAGTAATTCCGTTACTCATTAAACGAACCGGTGAAATATCTCCGTAAGTTTCTTCTTTGGATAAAATTACATTAATGGCATCGCGGCCTTCTTCAACCTCTGCTAGTAAATTAGGAAGATCTTTGTAAGCATCGGGACCAACAACAAGGTCAACTATTTTTTCTTCTTCCAAAAACTGACTTTTCAAGCGCTCTGCCATACAACCCAAAACTCCTACTTTCATTTTAGGATTCGTACGTTTTACCGCATTGTATTTTTCAAGACGCTTGCGAATCGTTTGTTCTGCTTTATCACGAATTGAACACGTGTTAACCAAAACCAAATCAGCTTCTTCTAAAACCGAAGTGGTATTATATCCACCTTCAGACAAAATGGAAGCCACGACTTCACTGTCCGAAAAATTCATCGCACAACCGTAACTTTCTATAAATAGTTTTTTAGTATTCTCAGGTTTATTTTCTAAAACAAGACTTTCGCCCTGTTTACTTTCTTCAATAATCTTTTCCATTGTAAAATTTCAAAGTGCAAAGATAGCGTAAATACAGTCAATATGACAAGATGGCAGAGGAGAAATTTTAGATTTTAGGTTTTAGATTGCAGATTGATAGAAAGAAAATCGATTCGTGAAAAATCTAAAATCTAAAATCAGCAATCTAAAATATTCAAACAGCCACAGATTAAAAAGATTAAAATGATTCTTCAAGCTTTGTGAACTTTGCACTGAATTTTCAGCTCATAAAAAAACCTTGTGAACTTTGCGGTTAAAATTTAGATTTAGGGGAGAAGATTTTATATTGATAGAATCTAAAATCAGCAATCTAAAATATTCAAACAGCCACAGATTAAAAAGATTAAAATGATTCTTCAGGCTTTGTGAACTTTACATTAAATTTTCAGCTTACATTAAATCTTTGCGAACTCCTATGTTTGTCAAGTTAATTTACGATGAGTGATCGTTATGTTTAAATTTGCAATAATTAAGTGAAAAGGAATGAGAGTCCATTGGCGCCTAAATAGTTCAAGAAACATATTCTCGCAAAGAAAT